>CADEEV010000017.1:0-45029 GCA_902826455.1 uncultured Acidobacteriota bacterium
AGCAGGAGCGGCAGGCCGATCGCGACGGACACGCCGCCCCGAAGGCCCAGTCCGAGGCCGGCGAGGAGCGGCAGCCCGAGGCCGAGGAGGAGGATCGGGCCGGTGAGACGCGGGAGCGGCACCACGTGGCGCGCCTCCGCGATCTCCACCCAGTCGAGGGCGACGCCCAGGCCATCGGCCGACTCGGAGCGGAACTGGAGCGCCAGCGACCCGCGGGGCGCGCCGAGCTCGACGCTGCGGATCGTCCAACCCTGCGGCTTCTGCACCCAGTGGTCGACGAGCGTCTCGTTGGCGTAGAGCGAGATCGTGGCGGGGCTGTCGGAGAAGCGCGCCAGCCGGAGACGCGCGCGGAGCGTCCCGCGCCGCACCTCCAGCGGGAGCTCGAGCCGGGCGCCGTCCTGCGTCCAATGGAACGTCGTCTCCCCGCTGCCCGTGAGGCCGTCGCGCTCCCAGCCGGAGCGGAAGCCCCGGGCGAAGGGCGCGTCTCCGACGCCCAGGTTCAGGAGCAGCGGCCGCGGCTGCTCGAGCGCCAGCACGGCGAGGCCCCATGCCACGAGCCACGCGACACCGGCCGCCACTCGGGCCCGGTGCCGGGCGGGTGCCGCGCCCATCCCTACTTCTGACGCAGCGTCGGGGGCACCGAGGCTCCGGCCGAGAGGATCAGGCTGACCCCGTCCTCGACCGTCAGGTCGGTCTCGATCACGTCGGCCCGTGGCAACACGACCACGTCGCCCACGTAGAGGTGGTTGGTCGGGATGTACACGGTGCACAGCGCCTGCGAGGAGCCGTCCGGCCGCGCGAGGGTGAACGTTCCCGTGAGGAAGCCCGGCGTCGTGCGGCCCGGCAGGCGCGCCAGCACGAAGCGCTGGAAGGCCCCGGGGGCCTCGGGGTTGCCGAAGCCCTGGAGCACCTTCTTGATCGCGCCGTAGACCGTTCCGACGAGAGGCACGGCGTCGACGAGCTCCTCGAGGGTCCCCAGCAGGCGATTCAGCGGACCCTTCGAGAAGAGCACGCCCGACAGGAACACGATCGCGAGGGTCATCGCGACCCCCACGCCCGGCAGGCGGCGGCCGAAGAACGACTCGAGGCTCGGGCCGAAGAGCGAGTCGACGGTCAGGAACAGCCAGGACAAGGCCTTCACCGTCACCACGATGGGGATGACGATCACGAGGCCGGCCAGGAACTTGTTGCGGATGACCCTCAGGAACACGGCGTTCGTGTCGACTCCTCTCGCCTCGGAACTCTTTGGGGAGCAGCGCTTTCCAATGTATTATTTCCCCTTTGGTCGAACTCGCAAGAGCCTTCCAGGGAAGGCACCCCGCATGAGAATCCTCATGGTCACCCCGCACCTGCCGCCCTACCAGGCGGCCAACGCGCTGCTCCCTCATCTTCTGGGCGAGGGGATGCGGGCGCGTGGCCACGAGGTCGCCTTCCTGACCTTCGGACGCGAGGCGGACCGTCCCGACGTCGCGTTCGTGAGGCGGCGCTCGGCCCGGCTGCGGCGCACCCGCCTGCCCCAGGCGCTGGAAGCCGCGGAGACGTGGCTCAAGGGCACGCCCGCCACGAAGCGGGCCGACGTCGTCCACATCCACTCGAACACCTGGATGAACCAGGTGGCGGCGCGCCTCGCCCAGCGTCAGGGGCGCCCGTACATCGTCACCCACTACGGCACCGAGATCTGGCATCACGACGGCAAGGACGCCGCCTTCCGCCGCCTGAACGCCGGGGCCCGCCACGTGACGCTCTACAGCGCGGCGCTGCTCGCGCGGGCTCGCGAGCTGGGGGTGCCGATGCGCGACGCGTCGGTCGTGTATCCGCCCGTGGCGGACGTGTTCACGCCGCGGCCCCCGGCCGAGCGCGAGGCGCTGCGGCGCGAGTACGTGCCCGACGGCGCTCCGCTCCTGCTCAACGTGAAGCGCCTGCACCCCCTCGCGGATCAGGCGACGCTCCTCGAGGCGATGGCGCGGGTTCGCGTCGCACGGCCCCAGGCCCGCCTCGTGATCGCCGGCAGCGGCGATCAGGAAGGGCCCTTGAAAGCCCTCGCCCAGGGCCTGGCCCTGGGCGACAGCGTGGTGTTCCTGGGCCTCGTGCCCAACGAACGCGTCGCCGGCCTGCAGGCGGCGGCGGACGTGTTCGTGCTGTCTTCCGTGCTCGAGGCGACACCCACCGTGGCCCTCGAGGCCCTCGCCTCGGGCACGCCGGTCGTCTCCGCCGACAATCCGGGCGGCGTCGAGCTCGGAGCCCTGTTCCGCGACGACGTGAGCGTCGTTCCGAAGAGCGATCCCGAGGCGCTCGCCCGCGCGATCCTCGCCGCCCTCGAGACACCTCGCCGCACGGGAAGCGCTACGGCCCGCACGATCGCCGACCGCTTCCGGCTTCCCGGCGTCGTCGACCGCTACCTCGCCCTCTACGAAGAGGCGCGCGCATCCGCGTCTGCTGCCCGATGAGCGTCAGCGTGCTGATGCCGGCCGACGTGCGCTTTCCCCTCGCCCGGGCGAACGGCGTCCAGATCGTGAAGACCGCCGCGGCCCTGGCCCGCGCCGGCGCCCGCACGACGCTGCTCGTGCGCCAGAGCGACCCGCGGCCCACGGACGAGATCCTTGCCCTCTACGGCGTGGCGCCCGAGCCCCTGCTCGAGATCCGCCGGCTGCCGGTGAACCACAAGACCGGCTCGTACGCCCTGCCGCGCCTGACGTTCCTGGCGCGCACCACGGCCGCCGCGGTCGCGGGACGGCGCGCCGCGATCTTCACGCGCGACCTGCAGCTCGCCGACATCCTGCTGGGCCTCGCGTCGTTCGCCCACGGCCCGGTGATCTACGAGGCCCACGCCGTCGAGTCCCTGCTCTACGGCGAGCGGGGCGCGATCTACGGCACCGACGAGAAGCCCAACCCGCGCAAGGCGCGCCGGCTCGCCAAGCGGGAGCGCCGCGTCTGGCGCAGTGCCGCCGCGTTCGTGACCACGACCGCGGGGATCCGCGACAGCTTCGTCGAGAGCTGCGGCCCGCGCGAGCGCGTCCACGTCGTGCCGAACGGGGCCGACGTGGCTCCGGAGCGCGAGTTCGTGCCGCCTTCCCGGACGACGGCCCGCGTGGTCTACGCCGGCCAGCTCTATCCCTGGAAGGGGGTGGACGTCCTCGTCGAGGCCATGGTGCACGTGCCCGACGCGCGCCTCGTGATCCTGGGCGGCCTCGAGACCGAGGCGGATCTGCCGCGCATCCGGCACCTCGTGCTGTCCCGGGGCCTCGGCGATCGCACCGAGATGCCCGGCACCGTGCCCCAGCACCGCGTGGCCGAGGAGCTGGCGCGGGCGTCGGTCGTGTGCGTGCCGTTCCTCCAGAGCGCCATGACGGAGCGCCACACCTCGCCGATCAAGCTGTTCGAGGCCCTCGCCGCCGGCCGCCCGATCGTCGCGACCGACCTGCCCTCGAGCCGCGAGGTCCTGACGGACGGCGTCGATTCGCTTCTCGTGCCGCCCGGCGATCCCGCGGCCCTTGCCGCCGCGATCCGGCGCCTGCTCGGCGACCGCGACGACGCGGAACGCCTGGCGCGCGCCGCCTGGGAGACGGCGCCGCGCTATTCCTGGGATGCCCGTGCGAAGGCCATACTGGGCGCCATCGAGGAGGTCCTCTGAGCCCGGGTCGGCGCGCCCTCATCGGCTTGTTCCTCGTCACGCTGCCGCTCGTCACGCCGCGCATCCGCGCCGCGGACGAGATCGAGTACTACGCGTCGCTGCGCTCCCTCGTCCTCGACGGCGACCTCGAGTTCGGCAACGAGTACCAGCACTTCTACGACCGGGATCCCCAGGGGCTCGCCGGCTTCAAGGAGACCTTCCTCGACCGCCGCGAGCCCAACAGCGGCCGGCACATCAACTTCGCGCCGATGGGCGCCGCGTTCCTGTGGGCGCCGTTCTTCGTGCTGGCCCACGTCGGCGTCGGGGTCGTGAACGTCCTGGGGGGCCAGGTCGCGCAAGACGGCTACTCCTGGCCGTATCTCGCGGCCGTCTCGTTCGCGTCGGCGCTCTACGCCTTCTTCGGCCTCCTGCTCACCCACGCGGCCCTCGTCCGCTTCGGCCGCTTCGACGACGTGGTCGCGGCCCTCACGGTGGCGGCGCTGTGGCTCGCGACCCCGGTGCTCTACTACATGACCATCGCGCCGGGTTTCGGGCACGCGCCGTCGCTCTTCGCCGTGGGGCTCCTGACGTACCTGTTCCTGCGCGCGGCCGCGCACGGCGCCCAGGCCGGACCCGCGACGTGGCTGGTCGTGGGCCTCGCGGGCGGCCTCGCCGGCTGCGTGCGCGAGCAGGACGTGCTGTTCCTCGCCATGCCCGCGGGCTTCCTGGCCTGGGACGCCGCCCGGCGCGGGAACTGGAAGGCCAGTCTCGCGCGAGGCCTGGCCCTGGGCGCCGGCGCCTTCCTGGCGCTCCTCCCGCAGCTCGTGGCATACCGCAGCCTCACGGGCGCCTGGGGTCCGACGCAGCTCGTGATGCGCAAGATGAGCTTCTCGAGCCCGCATTTCCTGGACGTGCTCGTCGATCCCGGCCACGGCCTGTTCCTGTGGAGCCCCGTGCTGCTGGTCGCGACCCTGGGGGTGCTGGTCCTCGCGCTGTCGCGCCGCGAGGCGGTCGTGACCCTGCTCGGCGTCGCGATCCTGCTCCAGATGTGGATCAACGGCTCGATCGACAGCTGGCACATGGCGGGCGCCTTCGGCTCGCGGCGCTTCGTCGGCGCGACGCCCCTGTTCGCGTGGGGTCTCGCGTTCGTCCTCGCGGGGCTCGTGGCGCGCGCCGGGCGCGGCCTCGCCGTGGGCGTCGTGGCCGTCTTCGCGTGGTGGAACCTCTCGCTCATGGCACAGTTCGGCCTGCGCCTCATGGATCGTCAACGGCTGGAATGGCCGAAGGTCGCGCTCAACCAGTTCACGGAGGTGCCGCGCCACCTCGGCCGCGCGGGCTTCCTCTTCCTCACCGATCGCGAGCGCCTCGCGAAGGAGGGCCTGTGATCTCGGACGCCCTGCGCGAGCGCCTCGCGTGCCCGCTGTGCCTCGAGGCCCAGGGCTGCGGCTCCTGCCGGCGCGACGCGCCGGGGCCGGCGGACTATGCCGCGCGCGCCGCCTGCGCCTGTGGCGGACCCGACAAGGTGCGCCTCGAGGTGACCGGGAAGACGCTGCGCTGCCCCGCCTGCGCCACCGTCTACCCCGTCGACGCGGAAGGCGGCTACGTGGACCTCGTGCCCCGCACGAGCGTCGGCGAGGTGACGCAGTACGCCGATCACGAGTTCCACGAGCGGCTGCACGTGACCGATGCGCCCCCGGTGCTGTCGGCCCGGATCAAGGTCGACATGATGCTCGGGATGCTCCGGCCCCGGCCCGGCGAGACCGTGCTCGACCTGGGCTGCGGCGCCGGCAAGTTCGCGCTCTTCACCGGCCGAGGCGACGTGCGGGCCGCGGGCGTCGACGTGGCGCCGTTCTTCCTGCCGCGGGCGACGCGCGAGATCGACCTCGTGCTGGGCGACCTGCGCCGGCTTCCGTTCCGCAAGGCCGCCTATCCGTGCGCCTACAGCATGGACGTCCTCGAGCACCTGGACGAGCCCGGTGTCGCCGAGATCCTCCTCGAGGCGCGGCGCACGTTGTCGCCCCAGGGGCGCCTGTTCGTCTACACCCACGCCATGGAGTCGTCGTGGATCGCCGGCTTCCAGCGCTTCGTGAACCGTCTCGCGAAGCGCATCGGGCAGGCCGGCTTCCTCGACCACGAGCGCGAGGCGATGCGCAAGAGCGACCACCGCAACCCGATCCGCAGCCACGAGCATTTCGACGCCCTCGCCGCGACGGCCGGCTTCGTGGTGACGCGGCGCCGCTACTACAACGTGGTCTTCAAGGCGGTCATCGAGGACCTGCTGCTGCGCATCGTCGAGCAGGCACGCAACGGCAAGGCGGCGCCCCACGCCCACGATCACGGCCATGAGCCTCCGGCTCCGGCGGGCCCCCGGACGATCGGGGGGCCTCCTCCCGGCCGCTTCGCGTTCTTCGTGGCGCAGGCGCTCACGCTGCTCCTCAAGGTCGACGTGCTGCTCTTCAGCCGCGTCCGCACCGGGCCGTTCTTCGGCCTCATGGTCCCCGTGCCCCGCACGGAGGCCCGCTCCGACACGCCCGCGTGAGGATCCTGTACGTGGCGTCGGATCAGGTCGTGCCCGGCCGGACGGGGGGCAGCGTCCACGTCCTCGAGGTGGCGCGCGGCCTGGCCGAGCGCGGCCACGAGGTGCACGTGGTGATCCATCGCGCCGCGGGCGTCCCCGACAGCGAGGCGGCGGGCGGCGTGCACTGGCACCGCATCGCGTGGAGCCCGTCGCCGCGCTTCTTCCGTTTCCGTGCGGGGCCCGAGGTCGAACGCCTCGCCCGCGAGACACGCGCGGACGTCGTCATGGAGCGCTACTACAACTTCGGCGGCGAGGGGATCTGCACGGCAACGCGTCTAGGCCTGCCGTCGTTGCTCGAGGTGAACTCTCCGGTCGTGGATCATCCCGGCTCCGCCAAGGCGTGGCTGGACGCGGCGCTCGTCGTGCGGCCCTTGCGGCGCTATCGCGAGCGGCTCTGCCGGGAATCGAGCGCCCTCGTGGCGCCGATCCCGGAGATCGTACCGGCCTTCGCACGCTCCAAGACGGTCACCGTGACCTGGGGCGCCAACGTGGCGGCCTTCGATCCCGCGCGCCGCAGCCATGCGGTGCGCCAGGAGCTGGGCATCCCGGCCGGTGCGGTCGCCGTCCTGTTCAGCGGCAGCTTCCGGCCCTGGCACGGCGTCCGCGTGTTCGAAGCGGCCGCGCGCCTGCTGGCCGCGCGCGACGACGTGTACTTCGTCCTGGCCGGTGGCGACAGGTGCGGGCCGGGAGACGGCTATCGCGGCGTGCGGCTCGGCACGCAGGCCTACGAGCGCATGCCGGCGATCACGGCTGCCGCCGACGTCGGCGTCGCGCCCTACGACACCGCGCGCCTGGGCCAGCTGTCTCTCGGCTTCTACTGGTCCCCCCTGAAGATCTTCGAGTACATGGCGAGCGGGCTGCCGACCCTCACGATCCCCCGCCCGCCGTTGACGGGGATCGTTCGCGACGGCTGCGAGGGCTTGCACTTCCGCGAGGCCGATGCGGCGGACCTGGCGCGTCAGATCGGCCGGCTCGCGGACGACCGCGCGCTGCGGGCGGCCCTCGGGGCCGCGGCCCGGTCCCGTGTCGTCGAGCACTACTCGTGGGCGCGCCACTGCGAGACCCTCGAGGGCGTCCTGAAGAGGATCGCCGCATGAAGGTCGTCCTCGTGAGCGAGGTCTTCCCGCCGCGCGCGGGGGGCGCGGGCTGGTCGTCGCGAGCCCTGGCGCTCGGCCTGCGCGCGTTCGGCCACGACGTGCGCGTCCTCACGACCTCTCCGGGGCCCGCGGACATGGACGGCGTTCCGGTGCAGCGTCTCGTCGTGGCCGGCCGCAAGCGCTTCGCGGCCCCGCGGGCCTTCGCCGAGGCGCTGGCTCTCGAGGCGGGAGCGGTCGTCCATGCGCAGCATTCCCTGTCGGCCCTGGGCGCCCTCGACTCGAGCGCCGCGCGCCACGTCGCGGTCACGGTGCGCGACCATTGGCCCGTCTGCTTCTGGTCGACGCGGCTCTCGCGAGGCACGCTGTGCCCGGGCTGCGGGATCGGCCCGATGCTGCGCTGCGCGCCCGGCCACGTCGGGGCGCCGGCCCCGATCGCCTGGGGCGCCATTCCCTACATGCGCTGGGATCTCGGCGCGAAGCGCGCGGCGCTGGGGCGCGCCGGCGCGACGCTGGCGGTGAGCGAGGCGATCGCCGGCGAGCTGCGCGCGGCCGGGATCCCGCGCGTCGAGGTCGTGCCCAACATCGTCGACGCGGTCGAGACCCGCATGCTCGCCGAGCCCGAGCCGTCGGTCGAGCTGCCCGAGCGCTTCTTGCTGTTCGTCGGGAAGCTCGAGGAGAACAAGGGCGCGCGGCTCCTGGTGCCGGCCGTGGCCGCGGCTGGCACGGGGCTGCCCCTCGTGATCCTCGGCGAGGGCTCCCTCGCCCACGAGGTCAAGTTCGAGGCGGCCTCGCGCCAGGTGCCCCTCGTGATGCGGGGCTGGGCGCACCGCGACGACGTCCTGCGGGCCCTCGGACGCGCGACCGTCCTCGTGTTCCCGTCGCTCTGGCCCGAGCCGCTCTCGCGCGTGCTCCTCGAGGCGCTCGCCCTGGGCGTGCCCGTCGCGGCCATGGCCACGGGCGGCACGCGCGAGATCCTGAGCGACCACGACAGCGGCCTCCTGGTTTCCGACGTCGCCGGCCTCGCCGACGCCGTGGGACGGCTCGTCCGCGACGAGCCCCTGCGCCGCCGGATTGTCGAGGGCGCCCGGGCGCGCGCCGAGGCGTTCTCCCCCGAGGCGCTGGTGCCGCGCTACGAGGCCGTGTACAAGAGGCTGCAGCCTTGAAGGTCGCCCTCCTGACACGCGCCGCCCACCCGTTCCACGAGCCCGGCGGGCTCGAGCGGGCGGTCTACCATCTCGCGAAGCATCTCAGGGAGGCGGGCGTCGACGTCACGCTGTTCACGCGGCCCGCGACGCGTCAGGGCGTGTTCCCGGGCGAGACGGTCTTCGTGCCGTACGAGGGCATTCGCGCCGGGGCCCATGGGCGCGTGCTCGACCGGACCCTCAACTACCCGCGCTTCGCGATGCGCATGGGCCGCCTCGTGGCCGAGCGCGTGCGTGAAGGGACGATCGACGTCGTGCACGGCAAGGGCCTCGCGGCGCTCGGCTACAGGCGCCTCCGCGGGAAGGACGGGACGCTGCGCGCGCCCCTCATGACGAATCCGCAGGGCATGGAGGAGCACAAGGCGAGCGGCCTCAAGCGCATGGCGCTCACGAGGCTGCGCGCGCTCTCCCGCGAGGCGGCGCGCCTCTCGGACCGCGTCATCGCCACCGACGACGCGACCCGCGACGAGGTGCCGCACTACCTCGGGGTCGATCCGGGCAAGGTCGCCATGCTGCCCAACGGCATCGACGCCGGCGAGATCCGCGAAGCCACGCCCCCCGATTGGGAGCGCATCGCGCGCCAGGCCCTCCCCTCCCTCAAGACCGCCGATCCCGTGTTCCTGTCGGTGGGGCGCATCGAGGCCTACAAGGGTTTCGGGGACACCCTCGACGCTCTCGAGGGAATGGCGGCCGAGGGCACGCTGCCGCCGAGCTGGGCCTGGGTCGTGGTCGGAGACGGCCGGTACGCGGCCTCGCTCCTGAAGCGGCGGCGCCACGGCGTGGCGCGCCACCTGCTCCTCGCGGGCCGCACCAGCGAGACGCTGCTCCACGCCCTCTACGCCCGCGCCGACATCTTCATCCACGCGACGCGCTACGAGGGCTCGAGCCTCGTGACCCTGGAGGCCATGGCCCACGCGCTGCCCGTGGTCGCGACCCGCGCCGGCGGCATCCCCGACAAGGTGGACGACCAGACGGGCCGCCTCGTCGAGCCCGGCGACACCGAAGGCCTGGGCCGCGCCCTCGCGGAGCTGATCGCGAGCGGCGCCCTGCGCCGCAAGCTCGGGCGCGCCGGCCAGGAGCGCGCCCTCGCCCGCTTCACGTGGCCCGCGATCGCGCGCCGCACGATCGCGCTCTACGAGGAGCTGCTCGCGCGATGACGCGGCGCCGTCTCGTGGAGGCGCTGCTCGTCGCGGCGCTCGCCGACCTCCTGCTGGTCGTGGTCACGGGCGACCGGTCCCTTCTCGGGCCCGTGGCTGCGGCGGGTTTCGTCTGGCGCGCCGTGTTCGTGGGCCTCCTGGGCGTGCTGCGCTTCCGCATCCTGCCGTCGCGCTGGGAGCGCGTGAGCGTGCCGACACTGGTCCTGGCGCTCCTGTTCCTGCCGACCCTCGTGCACTTCCAGCTCGGGGGCGGCCGGATCAATGGCGACGGTCTCAGCTACTACGTCTTCGTCCACTCCCTGTGGAAGGACGGCGACTTCGACCTCGCCAACGAGTACGACCACTACGGCATGCTCACGCGGGGCGACCTCCAGGTGCCCACGAAGACGGGGCTGCGCCGCACGATCTACTCGGTCGGCCCCGCGATCGTGTGGGGACCGTTCTTCGGCGCGGGCGAGCTCGTGGGCCGGCTCGACCGTGCGCTCGGCAGCGACCCGGACCTCTCGGGCTACGGACCGCTCCACCGCAACTCCGTGGCGCTGGGCAGCCTGCTGTACGGCTACGCGGCGCTCGTGCTGATGTATTTCCTGTTGTGCCAGTACTTCGCCCGCAGCTCGGCCTTGGGTGCGGTGCTCCTCGTGCTGGGCGCCACGTTCCACTACTGGTACATGGTGTTCCAGCCCACGTATTCGCACTCGGCCTCGGCCTTCTTCGCGACCCTCGCGATCGTCCTCTGGGACCGCGGCCGCGGGCGGAGCGGCCCGGCCGCGTTCCTCGCCCTGGGCCTGGTCATCGGGGTCGCGATGAGCGTGCGGTGGCAGAACGGCGTGCTGCTCGTGCTGCCCGGCCTCGATCTCGCCCGCCGCTTCCTCGACGCCCCGCGCCGTCCGCAGCGCCTGGCGACCCGGGCGCTGCTCCTGGCGGCCGGCACCCTCATCGGCGTGTTCCCGCAGATGCTCGCCTGGAAGGCGATCTACGGCGACTGGATCCTGCCGCATCCCCCGCAGGGCCCGGGCTTCGTGCGGCTGCATCACCCGTTCGTGCTGGAGACGCTCTTCACGTCGCGCCACGGCCTGCTCTCGTGGACGCCGGTCTTCTGGCTCGGCCTGCTCGGGCTCGTGCCGCTCGTGCGTCGCCGCCCGGCCCTCGCCGTGCTGCTGCTCCCTCTCGTGATCATGAGCTGGGTCAACATGGGCGTCGCCGACTACTGGGGCGGCGCGTCGTTCTCGAACCGCCGCTTCGACAGCCTGCTGCCCGTCTTCGCCCTGGGCTTCGCGGCCGCCATCGACGTCGCCCGGCGCGCGCTCGCCGCGCGCCCGCAGCTCGCGGTCGCGGGGCTCGCGGCGCTCGTCGTGCCCTGGAACCTCGCGCTGGCGGAGCAACAGCGCCGTGGCCTCCTGCCGGCCGCCGACAGCGTCGCCTTCACGACGCTCGTGCGGGGCGCGGCGGATCTCGTCGGCGACCGCCTCGGCTTTCCCACGACGTGGCCGGCGAGCTGGCTCTTCGCCGTGCGCCACCGGGTTTCGCCGGGCCAGTTCGACCTCGTCGTGGGCCGTTACCTGTTCTACATGCAGAACAACCTGGGCGGGCGCATCGACATGGGCAACCCCGCGGCCGAGGCGATGCTCGCCGACGGTTGGGGCGGCCTCGAGAGCCACGAGGGTCACCAGGCCCGCAGCTTCTCGGGGCGACGCGCGCGGCTCCTCGCGACACTCGACGTGGCCGAGGACCTCGAGCTGCGCCTGCGGGTCAACGCCATGGGTCCGCAGCGCTTGCGGCTGCGTGTCAACGGCGCACCCGCGGGTGAGCAGCCGCTCGCCGCCGGCTGGAGCGACGTCGCCTTCGCGACCGCGGCCGCCGCCTGGCATCGCGAGGTGAACGACGTCGAGTTCGAGGCCGACGGCCCGGCTCCCGTGCGTGTCGCGTCCGTGGTGTTCGTGCGCACGCGTCCCGACCCCGAGCGATGGCGATGACGAAGAAAGCCGTGGTCATCGGCGGGGGGCCGGCGGGCATCAAGGCGGCCCATGGCCTGGCCAAGGCCGGCCTGGCCGTGACGCTCCTCGAGTCCGCTCCGGTCCTGGGCGGCCTCGCGAGCTCCTTCGACGTGCAGGGCGTCTCGATCGAGCGCTACTACCACTTCATCTGCCGCGGCGACGACGACCTCGTCGAGACCTTGGCGGAGATCGGCCTCCAGGATCGTCTCCACTGGAAGGACTCGCGCATGGCGTACTTCGTCGACGGCGCGCTCTACCCCTTCCTGACCCCGACCGAGCTCTTGAGCTTCAGCCCCCTCGCCTTCCACGACCGGATCCGCGCAGGCCTCGCGGTGAAGCTCGCGCAGCGCCAGAGCGAGGAGCGCCTCGCGCCGCTCCTCGCGATCGACTGGCTGAAGGCGCAGTTCGGCGAGAAGGCGTACCGGGTGATCTGGGAGCCGCTGATGCGGTTCAAGTTCTCCGAGCATGCGGAGACGATCTCCGCCGCCTGGATCTGGGCGCGCATGGTACGCCTCTCGCGTTCGAGGCGCTCGCCCTGGCGTGAGGAGCTGGGCTACATCGAGGGCGGCTCGCAGACGGTGCTGAACGGCCTGGGACGCGACTTCGAGGCGAAGGGCGGTCGCATCCTCCTGAAGGCGGACGTCGAGCAGATCGTGCTCGACGGAGGGCGCGCGAGCGGCGTCCGGGTGGCCGGCGAAACCCTGCCGGCGGACGTCGTGGTCTCGACGGTCACGACCTCGCGCTTCCGGCAGCTCACGCCCCGGTTCCCGGAGGGTCCCTACCTCGACGGCCTGCGGCGCATCCCCACCATCGGCATCTTCTGCCTGTTCCTGCGGCTCAAGGAGAGCGTCACGCCCTACTTCTGGGTGAACGCGAACGATCCACGGGTGCCGTTCGCCGGGATGATCGAGTACACGAACCTCAACCCCCTCCCCGAGCTCGGCGGCGATCGCATCCTGTACGTGCCGCAGTACCTCTCGGCCGAGGATCCGCGCTACGCCCAGGACGACGAGACGGTGCTGCGGCGCTACTGCGACGCCCTGGCCCTCGTGAACCCCGCGTTCGATCGCTCGTGGGTCCGTTTCTTCGCGGTCTTCCGCGATCGGTACGCTCAGCCCATCTGTCTCACCGATTACCGCACGGCGACTCCCACGATCGCGACGCCGGTCCCGAACCTGTTCCTCACGGACTCCTGCCAGCTGCATCCCCACGATCGCAGCATCAGCGGCTCGTTCGGCCTCGGCAAGGAGGCGGCCCGTCTCGCCGCGGCCGCGGCCGGCGCTCCGGCGCGGTGACCCGGACCCACCTCGCCGGCGTCGCACTCGCGGTCCCCGCCCTCCTGCTGGTGGCCGCCCAGGCCGTTGCGCCGGTGGCTCTCGTGTCCCTCGCGCTGACCCTTGCGGGCCTGTTCGCCCTGCGGCGCGCGCTGCTTCCGGAGCTCCCTCCCACGATCGTGGACGGCACGCTGCTGCTCGCCTTCTACGCGACGTTCCTGTGGCGGAACGTGGCCACGGCGGCGAGCTCCGAGGCCGCGCTGCGCTTCGTCGCGGCCGCCGTCGTCGTCGCGCTCTGGCGGAAGCGCGCCGTGGTGCTCGTGCCGGTCCTCGTCGCTCTCTCGCTCGGTCTGCCCCTGGTGGCGCCGCAAGGCCGGGTCCTAGAGACGCTCTTCGCCTCGCGTGGCGGCCTGCTGTTCTGGAACCCCGTCCTGTGGCTGGGCCTGGTCGGTCTGCGCGGCCTGGCGCCGGCCGCCGCCCTGGCGGCGCTCGTGCTGGTGGGCGGCCCGCATCTCGAGGCCGCGGCCCTCCCCCTCCTGATCCTCGGGCTCGCAGCCACGCTCGCCGGGGTCGAGCGCCTCGCGGCGCGCCGGCCCGAGGCCGTGCTGCTGGCCGTCGGCCTCGCTGCCACGACCTGGAACGCGCTCCTGATGGCCCAGTACCGCATGGGGCGCTTGCCGATCGACGACACGGTGAGCTTCGCGCGCATCGCCGAGAACGGCGCTTCGGTCCTGAGCGAGAGCGTCGGCACGCCACTCGCCTGGCCCGCCAACTGGATCTTTGCCGCGCGCCACGGCGTCTCCCCCGCCGAGTTCGATCGGCGCGCCGGGGCCGTCCTCTTCGCCGGGCCCGGTCAGCGCGTGGCCCTCGTCGAAGCCGGGGACTCTCGCAGCGATCCCGTCTACTTCTCGACGGGTTGGACCTCGGCGCGCCCGTGCGAGGATGCTCTGTGCCTGGGGGTGATGGGCACGGGCCGCCTGTTCCTTCCGCTCGAGCGGAGCGAGCCGCTCACCCTGCGCTTGCGGCTGCGCGGCGAGGGTCAGGCGCTCCTGTCCGTGAACGGCGTCGGGGTCGGAGGGCTCGCGCTCCCGGAGCGTCTCGCCGAGCGCCGGCTGCGCATCGGCGCCGAGCGCTTCCGCCGCGGCCTCAACGAGCTCGTACTGCGAGCGCCGGCGGGAAGTACCGTGTGGCTCGACTGGATCGCCTGCGAGAGGGACGCGAGATGAACAGCGCCGAGTACGGCCGCATGCGGGACGCCGAGGAGCGGCAGTGGTGGTACGTCGGCATGCGGGCGCTGAGCCTCGCGTTGCTGCGGCCGGCGCTCCCGGCGCGGGCCGTCGCGAGCCTCGACGCGGGCTGCGGCACGGGCGCCAACCTGGAGCGCCTCGCGACGCTGGGCCACGCCACGGGCATCGATCTCTCGGCCGAGGCGATCGCGTTCTGCCGGGCGCGCGGCGTCGTCGTGGTGCGCGGCAGCATCCTCGCCCTGCCGTTCGCCGACGCGAGCGTCGACGTGGTGACGTCGTTCGACGTGCTGTACCACCGCTGGGTGGAGGACGACGCTCGAGCCGTGGTCGAGCTGGCGCGCGTGCTGCGTCCGGGTGGCGTGCTGCTGGTGCGGGTTCCCGCGCTCAAGATGCTGTGGGGCGCCCACGACGAGGCGGTCCACTCCCGTCATCGCTACACGCGGGCCGAGCTCGTGACCCTGCTGCGCCACGCCGGGCTCGAGCCGGTGCGCGCGACCTACGCGAACTTCTTCCTGTTCCCGCTGCTGCTCGCGCGGCGCACCCTCGATCGATGGGCCGGCCGCCACGGATCCGACGTGGGCTTCCTGCCGGGGCCCCTCGAGTGGCTGTTCCGCTCCCTGCTCCTGGCCGAGGCCTGGCTCGTGGAGCGCGGGGTGTCCCTGCCCGTGGGCGCCAGCGTCTTCGCTCTCGCGCGCAAGCCCTAGTTCACGTACCCGAGAGCCTTCAGGTTCTCGAGGGCATCGGCGTCGAGGTCGACGTCGCGGCCCTCGCCGGCGTACTTCCGGCCGCGGGCCTCGAAGGAGCGGTACAGGTCGCGCAGCCGTTCGACGCGCTCGGGCTCGGCCCGCGCCCGGTTCACGCGTTCCCCCGGATCCTCGACGAGATTGAAGAGCTGCGCTCCCGTCACCTCGCCCCCGATCCATTTCCAGTCGCCCTCGACGGTCGCCTTCAAGGCGCGCTCGCTGCCGTCCTTGCGATCGCCGCGCCAGAGGTGTGCGAAGAGCGCGCGGGGCGCCGGCGGCGCCCGGCGCGCGTCGAGGTAGGGCATCAGGCTGCGGCCCTCGTCGGCCGGGCCCGGCCGCTGACCCGCGGCCTCGCGCAGCGTGGGCAGCACGTCGATCAGGCTCACGGGATCGGACACGCGGCGCGGCGCCCCGCCGCCCGGCGGGTAGACGAGCAGAGGCACGTTCATCACCTCGCCGAAGAGCGTCGCGCCATGGCCCCAGCTGCCGCGGTCTCCGAGCTCCTCGCCGTGGTCGGCCGTCACGATGACGAGCGTGTCCTCGCCCCAGCCCAGCGCGGTGAAGGCCTGCTGCAGGCCGTCGTCGAGGGCGCGGATGCCGCTGTCGTAGGCCGAGATCCTCCGCGCGCTGGCGTCGGTGAGGGAGTCGTCGAAGAGCGGCGGCCGCTCGCGGTACGGACCATGGACGTCCATGAAGTGCAGGTACAGGAAGTAGGGGCCTCGAGCACGCAGCTGCGGCGCCAGCTCGGACAGCCGCCCCAGGATCGTGTGGGCGTCGAGGCTCTTCGGAAACGAGGTGAAGCTCGTGAAACCCTGGGCGAAGCCCATCTCGGCGACGAGGTTGGGGTTCTCGGTGATCGCGAACGTGCGGTAGCCGCGGCTCGCGAGGGCCTCGGCCTGGGTCTGGGCCGCCGCCGGCACGGGGCTCAGGCGGATCCGGGCGCCGGTCAGGCGCTCGATGCGTTGGGCCAGCTGGAAGCCGCGGAGCACGCCGTGCTGGAAGGGATAGAGCGACGTGAAGAGCGATGCCGCCGCCGGGGGCGTCCACGAGGACGTGGAGTACGCGCGCTCGAAGACGACGCCGCCAGCGGCCAGCCGCGTCAGGAACGGCGCCGTGGGCCGCGAGTACCCGTAGAACGGGAGGTGATCGCGCCGCAAGGTGTCGATGAGGATCACGACGACATTGGGGCGGCGTGTCACGGGCGGCGAGGGCCGCAGCGCGGTCAGCACCGCGAGCAGCGTCGCGACGACGGCCACGATCCCCTTCACGCCCCGTCTCCGGTCAACGCCTCCACGACGCGATCCCAGTGGAGCCCCGCGATCGAGGTCCTTCCGCGCGCCCCCCAGGCGAGAGCGACCTCGGGCCGCCTCAGCAGGTCGGAGAGAGCCGTCGCGATCGCGTCCGGCTCCGGTGCGACGACCCGGCCCGTCTCGCCGTCCGTGACGAACTCGAGGGGTCCGCCGGCGTCGTGGGTCGTGACCACCGGCCGACCCGACTGGAAGGCCTCGAGGGTCACGAGGCCGTAGTCCTCGTCCCAGGGCGCGTAGAAGACGGCGCCGGCGCGCGCATACAGGTCGCGGACCCGAGCGTCGTCCACGTAGCCGGCGAACTCGATGCGTGCCGCGACGCCGAGCTCGGTCGCGAGAGCCCGCAGCGGCTCCCCCTCGGGGCCCTCTCCCACGACGACGACGCGGAAGGGCTCGGGCAGGCGCGCCGTCGCACGCACCAGCAGGTCGACCCTCTTCAGCGACTCGAGGCGTCCCACGGACAGCACGTAGGGTTCGGGGGCCTGCGAGCGCCAGGAGGACGGGTCCTCGAGGGGCAGCGCCAGCACCTCGGAGGGCAGACCGAGGAAGTGCTTCAAGCGCCCGGCATTGTTGCGCGAGGTCGTGAACACGCGCCGGCACTCCTTCAAGGCCTGACGGTCGAGGCCGACCACGTGCTGGTGGAGGGCACGCCCCTCCGGCGTGTCCGGGAACCCGTCCTTGCCCGAGTCGTGGAGATCGTAGGCCTGCCGGAAGGGATGGAACAACCACGCCACCTTGCGCGGGTGGCGGGCCACGTACGTCGGGAAGCGCGTCGCGATCACGAGGTCCACGTCGACGCTGCCGGCGCGCGTCACGTCGACGAGGCGCCAGGCGAGAGCCGAGCGCACGGCTTCCTCGCGCGGGTCCCAGCGAAACGGCAGCTGCACCGCCTCCGCCTCGTGGCCGCGAGCCCGCAGCTGGCGCACGAGGGCGGCGAGATGCCACTCGGCCCCGCCTCTCTGGAAGGGTACCTGTGCGCCGAGGACGAGGATCCGGAGCGAGCCGCTCATCCGCCGACGTACCCGAGGGCCTTCAGCTCCTCGAGATCCTCGGGGGCCGCCGCGGGAGCCTCGGGCGCCGCGGCAGGGGCCCCGCGCTCGGCCCGAAAGCGCGCCAGCGCCTGCGTCAGGCGCGCGGCGGCGGCCGGCTCGGCAGCGAACCGGTTGTCGACCTCCCGCGCGTCGCGCGAGAGGTCGTAGAGCTCGTGCTGGCCGTCGCTCGACTCGATCAGCTTGGCGGGCCATTCGAAGAACGCCGTGCGCACGCGGTCGAAGCGTGGCCCCCAGATCGGGTGCCAGAGGTCCTTGGGCCGGGCGTAGTACTCCTCCGCGAGCACCGGGTGGTTGCCGATTGCGAGCGGGAACTGCTCCGGCCAGTTCCCGAGCTTCGGCAGGTGATCGAGGACGAGCCGCGGCACGTCGACCGACGAGGCGACGGTGTCCACAACGCGACCCACCCGCTGGCCGGGGCTGCGCACGATCAGCGGCACCGCGAGCACTTCCTGGTAGACGTCCTTCGAGTGCTCCGCGAGGCGATGCTCGCCGAAGAACTCGCCGTGATCGGAGGTGATCACGACGATCGTGTCGTCCTCGTGACCCGCGGCTGTGAGAGCGGCGAGCAGGTTGCCGACCTCTTCGTCGAGGTTCGCGATAGCGGTGTCGTACTGGTCCACGAGATCGCGGACGAGCGCGGCCGGCGCGTCGGCCTTGCCCGGCAGGACGGCGTCGTAGAGGCGTGGAATCAGGTTCGGGTCCTGGCTCGGCGGCCGCTCGAGCAGGCCCGGACGCGGGCGCGTGTCGTAGGGCCGGTGGGCTTCCATGTAGTTGAGGAAGAGGAAGAAAGGTTGCTTGCGGGGCTTGCGGACGAACGCCATCGCCGCGGCGTTCAGCTCGCGCGCCGGCAGGCGCCGCGTCTGATAGATCTCGAAGCCCTGGTTGACGCCGCAGCGGCGCGAGAGGAAGCCCGTGTTGGCGACGAAGGCCGCGGTGGCGTAGCCGCGCTCGTCGAGGACCTCGGCGAGGGTCACGCGCTCGGGCGGGAGCGCCGCGAGGCTGCGGGCCGGGTCCTTGGAGCGCAGGCCGTGGGCGCCGTGCTCGAAGGAGTAGCGGCCGGTGAAGAGCGACGCGTGGGTGGGCAGGGTCCACGGCGCGCTCGAGAACGAGCGCCGGTACAGCGTCGCCGTGCGCGCGAAGGCGTCGAGGTTCGGGGAGGTCGCGCGGCCATACCCGTAGCAGCCGAGGTGGTCGGCGCGCACCGTGTCGAGGGACAGGAGCACCACGTTCAACCGCTCCGGAGCCCGCGGCGCACACGCCGCTCCCGCTGCGACGGCGACACCGGAGACGAGCAGGAGGACGAGGCGCCGCATCGGGGCCGGTATTATGCCAGCCGCGAAGGGCACGGTTACAATGCGCGGGTGTCCGACGAACGGGAACGCGTCGCGGAGGAGCTGCGACGCATCCGCGACGAGGTGCGCGAGCGGTCCTGGCTCGCCGACCCGCCCGCCGTCCCGGCGTCGCGCGCGGTGAGACCGCCCGAGCGCGTCCCGAGCGAGACGCCCGACGCCCCCCAGAACGCCCCCGCCGTGCCGGACCTCGGGCCCGTGAACCAGACTTGGAACGTGGCGGTCGTGGCGCCCGGCGGGGGTCTCGTCGGCCGCCTGCTGCGGCGGTTCCTGGCGCCGCTGTTCGACGCCCAGACCTCGTTCAACTCCCGCCAGGTGCAGCTCGACAACACGCTGTTCGAGTACCTCGACGCGCGCCTCGCGGCGACGCACCGCCACTACGACGGCGTGCTCGGCATCCATGGCCGCCACATGGCGGAGATCGACGAGCGGCACCTGATCCTCCAGGAGGAGCTCGTCGCCCACGTCCACGACCTCGTGAAGCGCATCGACCTCGTGCTGGGCGAGTCCGAGAAGGGGCGCCTGTCCCTGGAGTTCGCGCTGCGCGACGTGCGCACCCGCCTGGCCCGACTCGAAGAACGCCTGCAGCAGGGATGAAGACCGTCCTCGTCTGCGCGGTCCAGGCCCCGTTCATCGTGGGCGGGGCCGAGATCCTGGTGGGCGAGCTCTGCAAGAACCTGACGCGACGCGGCTTCAAGACCGACGTCG
The DNA here is from genome assembly GCA_902826455.1 of uncultured Acidobacteriota bacterium. Taxonomy (GTDB): domain Bacteria; phylum Acidobacteriota; class Vicinamibacteria; order Fen-336; family Fen-336; genus CADEEV01. The sequence goes on from CADEEV010000017.1 coordinate 19,319, forward strand.
TCAACGTGCCCTTCAAGTGGTACCCGGTCTCGGAGCTGGTGCGTCAAGGACTCGCCTGGCGCCTGCTCGACGTGACCGAGTCCAACGGGACGCCCGTCGATCTCGTGATCCCCACCAAGTTCCCGAGCTACCTGGTGCGGCACCCGCGCAAGGTCGCGTGGCTCTTCCACCAGCACCGCGAGGTGTACGACCTCTACGGCACCGCCTACTGCTCGTTCACGGAGTCCCCCGACGACCAGCAGACGCGCGAGGCGATCCAGCGCATGGATACCACGGCCCTCTCCGAGTGCCGTCGCATCCACACCATCTCGCGCAACGTCGCCGATCGCCTCGGGCAGTGGAACGGTCTCGCCGGCAGCCCGCTCTATCCCCCGCCCCAGCACCTCGGCCGCTACCGCAGCGACGGCTTCGGGGACTACCTCTTCTATGCGGGCCGCCTCGACCGGCTGAAGCGCCTCGAGCTCCCGATCGAGGCTCTCGCCCGGTCGGGCTCGCGGGCTCGCCTGAAGATCGCCGGCAGCGGCCCCGTCGAGGGCGAGCTGCGCCGGCAGATCGAGCGGCTCGGGCTGCAGGATCGCGTCGAGCTCCTGGGCTTCGTCTCGGACCAGGCCCTCGTCGACCTGTACGCGGGCTGCCGCGCGGCGTACTACGCGCCCCTCAACGAGGACTACGGCTACGTCACGGTCGAAGCGTTCCTCTCCACGAAGCCGGTCCTCACGACCACCGACGCCGGCGGCCCCCTCGAGTTCGTGAGCGACGGCGAGAGCGGCATCGTGACGGCGCCCCACGCCGATGCCATCGCGGCAGGCATCGATCGGCTGTTCGCGTTGCCCGAGAGCCGGCTGCGCGAGCTGGGCGAGGCCGGGCGCGCGCGCGTCCAGGACATCACGTGGGACCACGTCATCGACGCCCTCACGGAGGGCTTGTGACGCTCCGGCTCGACGTGTGGTCGCCCTGGCCTCCGTCGCCGTCGGGCGTCGCGGACTACGCGGCCGAGCAGTCGGCCGCCCTCGAAGCCCACGTCCAGGTCGCGCGCGTGACGGCGGAGGCCGGTGTCCCCCGCGCGAGCGATCTCGATCTCTACCACGTGGGCAACTCCCCCGCCCATGGCTTCGTCTATCGCGCGGCCCTCGAGCGCAGCGGGGTCGTGCTGCTCCACGACTGGAGCCTCCACCACCTCGTGCTGTCGGAGACCGTGGAACGCGGGGACACCGCGGCGTACCTGCGCGAGATGCGGCGTGCGTACGGAGAGGCCGGGACGTTCGTCGGCCGGCAGGTGGCGCGCGCCCTCGGCGGCGATCTCCTACCGGCGCTCTATCCCTTGAACGACCGCCTGCTCCACGCGAGCCTCGGCGTCGTGACGCTGACGGGGGCCGTGGCCCGGCGCGTGGCTCTGGCTCTGCCGGGCCGGCCGGTCCTGGCGCTGCCTCATCATCTGTCGCTGCCCCTCGATCCTCCGCCCTCGCGCGCTGACGCACGACGCGCCCTGGGCCTGCCCGAGGATGCGCTCCTCGTCACGGCGCCGGGCCTCGCGACCGCCGCCAAGCAGCTCGACGTCGCGGTCGCGGTGGTCACGCGGCTGCGGGCGCTCCATCCGGGCCTGCGGCTGGTGGTGGCCGGCGGCGTCGATCCGCAGCTGCCTCTCGACGCCTGGGCTCGCTCGGCCGGCCTCGGCGACGGGCTGCTGGTCGCGGGCCGGCTGAGCCTCGAGGACTTCGAGCGCCACCTGGCGGCCGCCGACGTGGTGCTGGCCCTGCGCTTCCCCAGCCACGGCGAGATGTCGGGGGCGCTCGTGCGCGCTCTCGGGGTAGGCCGGCCCGTCGTCGTCAGCGCCGGAACCCCGGCCGCCGAGGAGTTTCCGGAAGGCATCGTGGTGCCGATCGACCCGGGCCGGGATGCGGCCGCCGGGCTCGAGGCGGCGCTCGCCCGACTGCTCCAGGACGCGCCGCTCCGCGAGAGCCTCGGGCGTCTGGCGCGCGAGCACGTGGTGGCCCGCCACGGCCTGCCCGGCACGGTCGCGACGCTCGCGGCGTTCCTCGAGGACGTCGCGGCCCGGCGGGAGGCCCTGGCCCGGAGCGTGGCGCGGGAGCAGCCCGCCGACGGCAGCCTGCGACGCTACCTTCTCGACGAGGTGCGCTGGTCCGCCCACGATCTCGGGATCCCCGAGAGCGCCCTGGGACTGGACGCGCTCCTCGCGCCGCTCACGGGAGAGCGCTCGTGAGCCAGGCCACGCTGTCGGTGGTGATCCCCGCCTACAACGAAGGGCTGCGGCTGCCGCGCACCCTGGCGCGCCTGCGCGAGTACTTCGGCGCGCGGGGACGCGCGGTCGAGATCGTGGTGGCGGACGACGGGTCGCGGGACGCGACGGCCGAGGCGGCCCGGGAGTCGGGCGGCCCCGGAACCGTGGTGCTCACGGGCGGCCCGAATCGCGGCAAGGGCCACGCCGTGCGGCGCGGCATGCTGGCGGCCCGGGGCGCGCTGCGGCTGATGACCGACGCCGATCTCTCGACGCCCATCGAGGAGCTCGAGACCCTCGAGGCGCGCCTCGCGCAAGGCTTCGACATCGTGATCGCGTCACGGGCGGTGGCCGGCGCCCGGATCGAGGTGCGCCAGCCGTTCTTCCGCGAGGCCGCCGGCCGCCTGTTCAACGGCATCGTCCGGCTCGTGGCCGTGCCGGGGATCGAGGACACCCAGTGCGGCTTCAAGCTGTTCACGGCTCCGGCCGCCGAGGCCTGCTTCACGCCCGCGCGGCTCGACGGCTTCTCCTTCGACGTGGAGGCGCTGTTCATCGCGCGCAAGCGCGGCCTGCGCATCGCGGAGGTGCCGGTGATCTGGCGCAACGACGTCGCGACGCGCGTCTCGGCCACGGGTGGCGCCGCCGCCTTCGCGGATCTCCTGCGCATCCGCGCCAACGACCTGCGGGGGCTCTACTCGGGCTCGTTGTAGCGGATCCTGGCGGCGGAACGCAGCTCCTTCACCCAGGCCTCGATGCGCTCGCCCAGCTTCTGGTCCGTCAGCGCCGCGCGCAGGGCCGCCGCGCGCTCCTCGAAGGGCGCCGCGTCGGCGCGTCCCGCGCTCTCCCTCTCGTAGGCCTTCTGCACCTCGTCGTCCTCGACCCGGACCTGCGGGGCGAACCGGAAGCCGGCGTACTTCACGATCGTGGCCTCGCGCCGGGCGATGCGCTCGAGGCTCGCCGCCGGCAGGCTCTGGGCGAGGCTGCCGGCGCGCTCCTGGAGGCTCGCGAGGGCGCGCGTCGCTTCCTCGGCGCTGGGCGCCGCCTGGGGCAGCCGCGACGCCTCGCGGAACATGAGCTCCTCGTCGATCAGGGCTTCGAGGGCGGCCCGTGGGTCGAAGCCGCGCAGCTCCGCCATGACCTTCGCTTCGCTCGCGAGCAGCGGTTGGCCGTCCACGGCGGCCTGGATGCGCTCGACGACCTCGGCATCGGCGCGCGCGGAGCCGAGCAGCAGCGCTGCCATGGCGAGACGCCGCAGGCTAGAACGCATGGCCCACCGCGACGTGAAGGCGTGAGGCGGATTCGCCCGGCCGCCGGTCGAGCTTGAAGGCCCAGTCGACGCGCAGCGGGCCGAAGGCCGTCTTGTAGCGCACGCCGAGACCGGCGCTGGCCCGCAGATCGCCCAGGTCGATGTCCCCGACGAGCGGGTACACGTTGCCGGCGTCCGTGAAGGCCGCGAGGGCGAAGGTGCGGTTGAGGTCGAAGCGCATCTCGGCGCTGCCCAGCACGAGACCGTTGCCACCGGCCTCGTCGACGCCGTCCACGGGAAAGCCGCGCAGGCTGAAGTCGCCGCCCGCGAAGAAACGCTCGGGCAGCGGCAGACGCGTGGGCTGGCCGAAGCCGAAGGCGCGGGACAGGCCGACCCGGGCCGAGAGCGCCAGCAGGGCCCGGGACGTGGCGCGCTTGTAGGTGCTCGCCTGCACCGACGCCTTCACGAAGCTGTCGCCGCCCAGCGCCGCGGAGGAGACACGCAGGTCGGCGCCGACGAAGTGACCCCGACGGGGATCGAGGGCGTCGTCCCGGGTGTCGTCGAGGATCGACGCGGAGGGTCCCGAGAACGTGGCGTCCTGGAACTCGCGGTCGACCTCGGCCTCGGGAACCGTGACGTCGAACGTGTTGGTCTTCTCGTACGAGTACCGCACGATCAGGCTGGTCCGCGGCGACAGCACGAAGCCGGTCTGCAGCAGGCCGCCGCCCCGGGTGAAGTCGAAGCCGGGCCTCGCTTCCTCCTCGCGGAACGCCGTGAAGAACAGCTCGTGGCGACGGCCGAACAGGTACGGCTCCCGGTAGGACAGGAACACGCGCGTGGTCCGGAAGCTGGCGCGGAAGAACGCCGAGAGCGTGCGGTCCATCCCGCCGAGGTTGCGACGGGTGACCTCGAAGCTGCCGCGGAGCAGGTCCTCCTCGGCGTAGCCGAGGCCATAGGCGAAGGTCGTCGGCGGGCCCTCTTCGGCCGCCACGACGAGGCTTCGCGTCCCCGCCGCCGCGCCGGGAAGCTCGGTCACCGAGAGTCGCTGGAACAGGCCGAGGGCTCCCAGGCGCCGCTGGCTGTCGAGGAGGTTGGCGAGTCCCAGCGGCTCGCCCTCCTTCACCAGGAGCTCGCGGCGCACCACGGTCTCGCGGGTCCGCGTGAGGCCCGCGACGATGATGCGGTCCACGTCGACGCGGGGGCCGGGCTCGACGTGGAAGGTGATGGAGGCCTCGGACTTGTCTTCGGAGAAGGTCACTTCCGGCTCGACCGTGACCTGGGGGTGTCCCGCATTGCGCCAGGTCGCGAGCAGCGCGTTCCGGTCGAGGGCGAGATCCCGGACACGGTACGGCTGCCCGACGCGCGTGCGCAGCTCCCGGCTCTGGTCGCTGCGCACGGCCGGCGAGGGGGTCGACAGCTTGAAGGCGGCGACCACGACGCGCGGACCGGGAAGGGCTCGCCACACGACGGGCACGGCGCCGCCACCCTCACGGAGCTCGGCCTCTGCCTGGGCCTCGGGATACCCAGCCTCCTCCAGCAGGGTCTTGAGACGCGCGGTCTCCTGCTCGATGCGGCGCTCTTCGAGCGGCGTGCCCGGCAGCACCGCGGGCACGAACACGACGCCGTCCGGCAGGCCGGCCGGGCCGGCCGAAGCGATCGTCGCGAGGGCTCCCGCCGTCACCTCGTAGACGACGCGCTCGCCGCCCGTCGTCGGCTCCGTCCGGAAGACGACGCTGACGTTGCGGAAGCCGCGACGGTGGAACTCGTCCTCGAGGCGCTCGACCCCTTCGTCCAGGGCGTCGGCTCCGACGCCGCCCGTCCTCAGCAGCGCCTCGATCTTGCCGCGCAAGCCGGCCGAGGGCCGGTCTCCCTCGAACTCGAGGCGCATCGAGGGGCCCGGGGACACGACGAAGGCGAGAGCCATGCCGGCCCGGAGCGGGTCGTAGGACTCGTGGACTTCGACGCGAGCGCGCCAGAGCCCGCGGTCCACGAGCGTGCGCCGCATCTTCTCGGCTGCGCGCTGCGCGGCCTGCCGCTCGAAGGCGGCGCCGAGGCCGGGGCGCGCGAGAAGCCGCAGGGCGACGGTGTCGGCCGCCGAGACGCCCTCGACGGTGAGCCGGTTCACGCGCACGCGCGGGCCCGAGGCGATCGTGTACACGGCGTCCGACAAGGCGCCCGCCGGCCTGGTCTCGGCCGTGACGCGGGCCTCGAGATAGCCGCGGGCCACGAGGGCGACCGCGACGGATTGGGCGACGTCGTCGAGGCGGTCGCGCCAGAGGGGTTCCCCGGCGAGGAGCCGCCCCGTGCGCCGGATGGTCCCCTCGGAGATCACGCGATCGCCGACGACGCGGACCCTGGCGAGGCGCGGGGCCGCCACGGGCCGGAAGTGCAGCTCCGGTCCGTCGGCGCCCTCGCGACGCTCGACGACGACGTCCGCGAACTCGCCGGTCGCGTAGAGCCTCTCGACCGCGCCGCGCACCACCTCCGGATCGAAGGGCGCGCCGGGCTCGATCGCCACGTAGCGGCTGAGGCGCGCGCGGTCGGCGTCGGGGACCTCGAGCACGACGGCGCTCAGGGGACGCTCGCCCGCGGCCGCGCCGAGCCACAGCAGCGCCAGGAGGGGTCCCATCAGCGCGAGTGCCGCAGTCGCAGGTCGAACCCGAGCCCGCCAGGCTCGGCGCCCGTCAACAGGATCGAGAGCTTGTCGGAGATCGTGTACTCGATCGAGAGGAGCCTCTCGTCCGTGCCACGCAGGTCGACGGAGTACAGCACGTTGAGATCCCCGGTGAGGCGCTTGCCCACCGTGAGGCGCGCGCTCGGGTTCGTAACGCCGCCGCGCACGACCGAAGGGTCGATCGAGAAGCGGTTGAGCCCGAGGAAGCGCTCGGCGCCGCGCTCGAGGCCGACTTCCTCGGAGAGCCGGCCGGCGGCGAGGGTGGCGGCACCGGCGGCGGCCAGCCGTGCCTGATCGACCTGGGACTGCGACAGGCTCGCGACGGCGCTCTCGTCGGCACCCGCCAGCAGGTTGAGGATCTGCACGGCCGAGAGCGGCGGGTCGGAGGTGAGGGTCGGGAAGATACGCTCGAGGGTGCCGTTCATCTTCAGGCTGACGCGGTACGATCGCACGCGCGCCTCGGCCTCGATGTCGAACAGCGGGTCGATCTGCTGCGGGTTCGTGAAGTCGATGGTGCCGCGTCGGATCACGTAGGTGTTGCCCAGGAAGTAGACGCGGCCGCGGTCGATCTCCGCGCGGCCCAGGAGCACCGGCGTGTCGGACGTGCCCTGGAGCTGGAGCTCGGCGCGCGCCACGAGGTCCGCGAGGTTGTTGTCGAGGGCCAGGGTGCCGGGAGCGCGGATCTTCACGTCGTAGCGCAGCCCCCCGCCGAGCGACGCGCTCGGCAGGGCGGCGCGGCGCGTGGCGAGGAGCTCGGAGGCGAAGTCGTAGCGGCGCGTCCATGCGGCCTGGGTCACGTCCACCGAACCGGTGAGCCACTGCGAGACCGCGTCGCCGAAGAGCCGCAGGTCGGCGTCGAGCTTGGCACGCAGGCCCTCGGGATAGCGCAGCGTGAGACCGCGCCCCTGGCCGAGCACCTCGAACGAGCCGAGGCGTCCCGCGTCGTAGGCGACGCGGCCGGACAGCTCGATGTCTCCACCCCCGAGGCTTGCGGTGACGGCCTCGAAGTGGGCCCCGGTCTCGCCGAACGCCACGGCGCCGCGAATCCCGTCGAGACCCTGGGGAAAGCCGCGCACCCGGGCGCCGGCGCCTTCGATGTCGAGGCGCCCGTCGAGACGCGGCTCCGCCCGCGTCCCCGAGACCGAGAGGGTGAGGCGGGCGGCCCCGCGCCCGCGCAGCCGGCGCGTCACGGCGGCGAGGGCCCGCAGGTCCGCGTCGCCCCGCGCCTCGACGGAGACCAGCGTGTCGCGTCGCAGGCCCAGGCTGCCGTTCACGACGAGGCTCGTGCCCTCCCCCGCGAGCTGCAGCTCCGAGAACGTGGCGCGGCCCTCGGCGAGATGCACGACGAGCGGCTCGACGTTCTTGACGGGGTAGTCGGGTAGCAGCAGCAGGATCTGGGAGACCACGGCCTCGGCGTCGAGGCGCTGCGGCTCGCCGAGGGGTCCCGCGATGCGGATTTCGCCCGAAGTGACGATGCCGGCGGCCGCCGGCAGCGCTGGGGCCACGACGCGCAGGAAGGGGTCGGCGCTCGAGTCGCTCACCGCGAGGTGGCTCACCACGTCGTAGGGCTCGGACAACCCGACACGGCCCGACGCGGTGACGTCGACGCGCGCCGAGCGGAGGCGGGCGTCCACGGCCAGGTTCCCGTCGCCTTCGGCCGACAGCGTCGCCGCGAGTGCCCCCAGGCCCTCGTCGCCGAGGAAGAGCCGGGGCGAGTACACCTGGCCCTCGAGGCGCGGGCGCACGAGGGGTCCTGCCAGCCGCAGATCGCCCGACAGCGCGCCGCCGAAGCGCACGCCCGGCGCCAGCTCGGGCACGGCGTCGTCCAGGGCGACGCCGGCGAACTCGACGGCGCCGTCGTAGACCTCCCCCGTGACGGTGCCGTGGAAGGAGACGTCGCCGCCCCCGACGCGCGCTCGCCCGCTCCGGGCCTCGGTCGTCTCGCCGCGAAGCTCGGCTTCGACGTCGAGCGCCTCGAAGGGCACGGAGAGGAAGCGGCCCGAGCCCGCCGCCACGTGGAGCCGGCCGCGAGGCGAGGAGCGGCTGCCCGCGATGGTGCCCTCGCCCGAGACGGCGCCCGAGAAGTCCGCGTCCCACTCGAGGGCGCGCAGGAAGTCGGCGGCGGGCCAGCCGCTGAAGCGGACCCGCACGTCGAGACCGTCGCGGACGCCGAGCGCCCCGGTCTCGGTGCGGCCATCGACCCAGACCTCGCCCCCGTTCCGGCGCAGGACCAGGGAATGCGAGCTGATCTCGTCGGGAGTCGCGGATCCCGCCCATTCCGCCTCGCCCCAGGCGACGCCCCGGTACTCGAGGTCGCGGCCCGAGAAGCGGCCCTCGAAGAGCGGATCGCCCAGGCTTCCCTTCCAACGACCCCGGAAGGCACCGGAGCCCCGCACACCCAGGGGCGCCGGCGCTGCGCCCCCCATGGCGTGGAGGACTCTCTGCAGCGTCGCGTCGGCGTCTTCGAGGTCGCCGCTCTCGGCGTCGACGTCGAGGGCGGCGCTGTTGTCGAGTCCGACGCGGCCCTGCAGACGCACGGTGCTCGACGGCAGGCGCAGCTCGGCGAGCGCCACGTCCTGGACGCCGCGCTCCGCCGTCCAGCTCAGGCGCCCGGTCAGGGGCGGCCGGGTGTCGCCCGCCGCCGTGAACGCGAGCTCCATGCGGCCCGAGACCTGGCGCGAGTGTCCGCGCGGCCACGTGAGATCGATGTCGCCCACCGTCGTCGCGCCGAGGTCGAAGGCGCCGTAGCCGAAGACGGTGCGCACGAGACCCTCCGCGTCGGCCCCTTCGATCCGGCCGGACACGCGCACCGGGCCGCCGCCAGCGGCCAGGGCGACGTCGAGCTTCACGCGGCCGCGAAGGGTGTCCGCCTCGAGCCCTTCGATCTTCAGGCCCCGGTCGGTGCGCTGCACGGCTCCGGCGAAGCGGGTCACGTCGGTGCCGAGGATGCGCCCGCCCGTGCCTTCGACGCGGCCGTCCACGCGCAGCTCTCCCTTCACGAACGCGAGGGTCCCGCGATAGCTCGCCGCGCCTTCGAGACCGAGACCGCTCGCCACGACGTGGCGATCCAGCAGGCCGACGTCGAGACGGCCGTTCAGCAGGAAGCGAGCCTCGGGTGGCGACGCGAGGTTGAGCTGGCCACTGTAGGCGAGGTCGGTGCCGTCGCCGCGGAGATGCCCGGCTCCGATCGTGAGCAGCAGGCCCGACGCGTCGACGTCGAACTCGGTGCCGAGAGGCATCTCGGGCAGCGCGCCGAAGCGCAGGCGGCCGGGGGCGAAGGCGACGTGGCCGAAGAGCGCGCCGCCGCGCCGGGCCGCGAGGCGCGCGCCGAAGTCGGGGAGGTCCGCCGAGAGCGGGATGCGCTCGTGGCGCAGGACCAGCGCTCCCTCCGCGATCTCGAGACGGCGGATCCGGAACTCGAGCCCGTCGCCGTCCCCGGCGTCGAGCCTCGGGATGTCGTCTCCGCCCTCGGCCCAGGCGTTGACCCGGACGACCGGCTTCACGATCGTCAGGCGCGAGAGCACGAGGCGCCGGCCCCACAGCGGCGCGAGGCTCGGCACGGCGGCGATGCGCTCGACTTCCAGGAACGCAGGTCCGGGGCGCGCGCCGGCCACCCGGAGCCCGAGGACCTCGGCGTGGAACGGGAAGAGGTGCAGGCGCACCTCCTCCACCGTGACCGTGCGGTGGAAGAACGACTCGAGGCCCGCGATCACGAGGCGGCGCGTCACCTCGGGCGCGCGGATGACGAGGCCCGCGACCGCCAGGAGGAGGACGCCGAGGACGACGATCCGGCGGCGCGTCACTCCAGGACGACGAGGGGCGCGCCCGACTCCACGGCCTGGCCCTCGCGAACCGCGACTTCGCGGACGCGGCCCGGGCGCGGAGCGCGGATCTCGTTCTCCATCTTCATCGCCTCCATCACCACGAGGCTCTGGCCGGCGGTCGCGTCGTGGCCGGGCTCGACGAGGAGACGCACGATCCGGCCGGGCATGGGCGCCAGGATGCGCAGCAGGCCCGCCGCCGCGCGGCGGGGCGCGGCGTTCGCGTCGCGCGTCGCGTCCTGGAGCTCGACCGAGAGGCTGTCGTCGTCGAACAGGACCCGGTAACCCTGGGGCGTCGCCTCGAGGCCGATCTCGTGGCTGGTGCCGTCGATGAGCAGGCTCGCGAACCCGCCTCCGGTCTCGAGGAGGTCGGCCGCGACCTCCCGGCCGTCGACTCGGACCCGGTAGCGGCCGTCCTTGCCCGTCGCTTCGATGCGCAGGGTCCGGCCCGCGACGGTGGCCGAGAAGATCACCGGAGGCCCTCGCGCAGCGCCGCAGCGCGCCAGGCTCCCGGCGCGGCCTCGGTCGCGGGCTTGAGACGCGAGCGCTCGCGCTCCCGCAGCGTCGCGAGGGCCGCGGCGATCGCCGCCACCTCCGTCGGACGGGCGCGCTCGCGGTCGTCGGCGGCGAACGCCTTGTCGAGGAACGAGGTGTCGAAGTCGCCGGCGACGAAGGCGGGATGGCGCAGGACACGCTCGAAGAACGGCAGCGTGGTGCGGATGCCGAGGATCTTGTACTCGGACACGGCGCGCCGCATGCGCGCGATGGCATCCTTCCGGTTGTAGCCCCAGGCCACGAGCTTCGAGATCAGGGGGTCGTAGTGGACGGGGACCTCATAGCCCTCGTACACCCCCGAGTCGTCGCGCACGCCGGGCCCGCCCGGCACGCGCAGCGTGCGGATCCGTCCGGGGCTCGGCAGGAAGCCCTGGTCGGGATCCTCGGCGTAGACGCGGCACTCGATGGCGTGGCCGCGCTGGCGGAGGTCTTCCTGCCGGAAGGGCAGGCGCTCGCCACGCGCGACGCGGATCTGCAGCTTCACGAGGTCTTCCCCGGTGACGACCTCGGTCACGGGATGCTCCACCTGCAGGCGCGTGTTCATCTCGAGGAAGTAGGGCTCGCGGTCGGCGTCCACGAGGAACTCGAGGGTGCCGGCGTTCACGTAGCCGGCCTTCCTCACGAGGGCCAGGGCGAGGGCTCCCATGCGGGCGCGCAGCTCCGGGGTCACGAAGGGCGACGGGCTCTCCTCGATCACCTTCTGGTGCCGGCGCTGGATCGAGCACTCGCGCTCGAACAGGTGCACCGCGTTGCCGTGGCTGTCGGCGAGCACCTGGATCTCGACGTGACGCGGGCGCACGATGGCGCGCTCGAGGTAGACCCGGTCGTCCCCGAAGGCCGCGAGGGCCTCGCTGCGGGCCCGGGTCAGCGCCGCTTCCAGGTCCGCCGCCGTCGCCACGAAACGCAAGCCCTTGCCGCCGCCGCCGGCCGCCGCCTTCAGCATCAGCGGGAACCCGATCCGGCCGGCCTCGCGGCGCACCTCGTCGAGATCGGCCACGGGCTGGAGCGTGCCGGGCACGACCGGCACGCCGGCCTCCACCGCGACGCGCCGGGCGGACGTCTTCTCTCCCATGAGCGCGATCGTCTCGCTGCGCGGACCGATGAACACGACGCCGGCGTCCTCGCAGGCCCGCGCGAATGCCGCGTTCTCCGAGAGGAACCCGTAGCCGGGATGGATGGCGTCGGCACCCGACGCCTTCGCCACCTCCAGGATCCGGTCGACGCGCAGGTAGCTCTCGCGAGAGGGCGGCGGGCCCACGAGGTGCGCTTCGTCGGCCATCCGCACGTGGAGCGCCGGGCGATCGACCTCGGAGTACACGGCGACCGTCCCGATCCCCATCTCCCGGCAGGCGCGGATGATCCTCACGGCGATCTCGCCGCGGTTCGCGACGAGGATCTTCTTCATAGCGGGATGTTGCCGTGCTTCTTGGGAGGGTTCTTGTCGCGCTTGGTGCGGGTCATGTCGAGCCCCGCGATGATCTTGCGGCGCGTCTTGCGCGGCTCGATCACCTCGTCGATGAAGCCCCGGTCCGAGGCGACGTAGGGGTTCGCGAACTTGCGGCGGAACTCCTCGACCTTCTGCTCGCGCAGCGCCACGGGATCCGCCGCCTTCTGGAGCTCGCGCCGGTACAGGACGTTCACGGCTCCCTCGGGGCCCATCACCGCGATCTCGGCGCCCGGGAAGGCGAGGTTCAGGTCCGTGCGCAGGTGCTTGCTGCCCATCACGCAGTAGGCGCCGCCGTAGGACTTGCGCGTGATCACCGTGATCTTCGGCACTGTGGCCTCGGCATAGGCGTAGAGCAGCTTGGCGCCGTGGCGGATGATGCCGTCGAACTCCTGGGCGGTGCCGGGCAGGAACCCCGGCACGTCCTGGAAGGTGACGACGGGCAGGTTGAACGCGTCGCAGAAGCGGATGAAGCGCGCGGCCTTCACCGACGCGTCGATGTCGAGGCAGCCCGCAAGCACCGCCGGCTGGTTCGCCACGATGCCCACGGAGCGGCCGCCGAAGCGGGCGAAGCCCACGATGATGTTGGGCGCGAAGTGCTCGTGGACCTCGAGGAAGCGCCGGTCGTCGACCACGACCTCGATCAGGCGCTTCATGTCGTAGGGCTTGTTGGCCTCGGTCGGGATCAGCTGGTCGAGGCTCGCGTCCTCGCGGTCCGAGGGGTCCTCCGTGGCCACGACCGGCGGCTCTTCCAGGTTGTTGGACGGCAGGTACGTGAGCAGCTCGCGGATCAGCGACAGGCACGCGCGGTCGTCGTCGACGGCGAAGTGGGCGACCCCCGACTTCGCGTTGTGGGTCATCGCGCCGCCCAGGTCTTCCTTCGTGACCTCTTCGTGGGTCACGGTGCGGATGACGTCGGGCCCCGTCACGAACATGTACGACGTGTCCTTCACCATCACGTTGAAGTCCGTGATGGCCGGCGAATAGACGGCGCCTCCCGCGCAGGGCCCGAGGATCGCCGAGATCTGGGGGACGACGCCTGAGGCCAGCGTGTTGCGCAGGAAGATGTCGGCGTAGCCGCCCAGGGAGGCGACGCCTTCCTGGATGCGCGCACCACCCGAGTCGTTGAGGCCGATCATCGGGGCGCCCATCTTCATGGACAGCTCCATGACCTTGCAGATCTTCTTGGCGTTCGTCTCCGAGAGGCTGCCCCCGAACACAGTGAAGTCCTGGGCGAAGAGGTAGACGAGACGGCCCGCGATCCGGCCGTAGCCCGCGATGACGCCGTCGCCGGGGATCTTCTGGTCGGCCATGCCGAAGTCGAGACAGCGATGCTCGACGAGGGCGTCCAGTTCCTCGAAGCTGCCTTCGTCGAGCAGGATCTCGACGCGCTCCCGGGCGGTCAGCTTGCCCTCGGCGTGCTGGCGGTCCTGGCGCTCGCGCCCGCCGCCCTGCTCGGCGCGTCGGATCTTCTCGCGAAGCACGTCGATGCCGCTGTCGGTCACGGGCGCGCTCCTTTGGTGCTCTTCGCTCTAGTCGGGAAGGCCGCAGGCGCCGCTGCCGCAGGCTCCCTGGCCGCAGGCGCTCGCGCCGCATCCGGCGCCGTCCATGGACATCGCCGGTCCCGACGACGAGGCCGACACGGCGAACGTCGACAGCTGCTTCTCGACGCTCGCGCTCCCGCATCCGGGGCACTGGACGGCGTCGCCCCAGCGCGCCACGAGCTTCTCGAACGGGCCGCGGCAGTCCTCGCACACGTATTCGTAGAGCGGCATGCCCTTCTTCCTACCTCACCGAGACCGGGTTGCTCAGGACGCCGATGCCCTCGACCTCGATCTCCACCACGTCGCCGGCCACGAGCCGGCCGATCCCGGCCGGCGTGCCGGTGGAAATGATATCTCCGGGCCGCAGCGTCATCACGCGCGACACGTACCACACGAGGTAGTCGACCGGGAAGATGAGCTGCGAGGTGCGGCTCGCCTGTCGCAGCCCGCCGTTCACCCGGCACGTGACCGCGAGGTCGTCGGTGGCGAGGTCGGTCACGAGACACGGCCCGATCGGACAGAACGTGTCGAAGCCCTTGGCGCGGGTGAACTGCACGTCCTTGTCCTGCAGTTCGCGGGCGGTCACGTCGTTGACGCAGACGGCGCCGAGGATGGACGCCGCGGCGGCCTCGGGCGACGGCAGGTCCTTCGTCTCACAGCCGATCACGATGCCCAGCTCGGCCTCGTGGTCGATCCGGCCCGCCCACTCGGGGATTCGGATCGCCTCGCCTGGGCCGATAACGGCCGTCTCGGGCTTCAGGAAGACCAGTGGCTCGGCGGGAACCGGCTTGCCGCGCTCGGCCGCGTGGTCCTTGTAGTTGAGGCCGATGGCCACGATCTTGGAGGGCACGGCGGGCGCCAGCAGCTTCGCCTCGCTCAGGGCGAGGGTCTCGGCTCCGTCGCGGCTTCCGGTGAACGGGTCTCCCTGGAGCAGGCGCAGGCGGCCGGGGCCGTCCTCGCGGCACCAGCGCGGGCCCCCGCCCGTGGCGATCCGATAGAGCTTCATGGCGAGGCCTCCGACGCCGCGGACGGCGGGCTCTCGTTGCCGGCAGCGTCCACGGCCGTGACCGTGTAGCGATAGCGCTGCCCGGCGACGGCGGCGCTGTCGCGGAAGGACGTGGCCGGCTTCGCGACCTCGCCCACCCGCGCCGGGCTCTCGCCGCGCGCGGCGCGGTAGACGCGATAGACCGCGAGGTCGGGCTCGGTCGAAGGGCTCCAGCTCACCTCGAGTCCCCCGTCACCCGGAAGCGTCGTGAGGCCGGTGGGCGGCGCCGGAGCCGTCACGTCCTCGACCGCAAGGCACACCTCGTTGGACGCGTCACTCTCGACGACCGGGTCGGTCGACACCACGGTCCGGACCACGTAGCAGACGCGGCTCCCGAGAACGGCCGTGGTGTCGTCGTAGCTCGAGCTCTCGGTGGGCAACGGTGCGAGCGCAAGGCCGAAGGTCCCGGGATCGGCGCGCCGGTAGACGCGGAATCCGCCGACGCGCGGCGGCATCGGCACGGGAGTCGGGGTAGGAGCGGGCGCGGGCGTCGCGGCAACGCCCGGGATCCCCGCTGCGGGCGGGGTCGCAGGAACCGGCTGGGACGGCGGAGTGCCAGGCGTCGGCGGCAGCAAGGGCGCGGGAGGCGGGGGTGGCGCCTGCAACGGAGCCGAGGGTGGCGCGCCGAGCGGACCGGGGCGACCGGGCGTCGGGCTCGGCGCCAGCGTCGGGACCACCCAGCAGGGCATCGGATCGGGCGCGGACCAGGCGAGGCGAACGCCGACGGCGCCGGGCCGTGCCACGAGACCGCTGGGCACAGGCGGCGGCTCCTGGACGGTCAAGGACGCGACCGGGGTCTGGACCGATTTCCGCTCCTTCTGGACGGCGCGCGCCGCGACGCGAATCCAGGTGCCCACGGGCGGGAGCGGCTCGCTGAACCGGAGGTGCTCGCCGGGTGCGGCCTTCCGCACTTCGACCTTGGCGGTCTTGCCGAAGTCGCCTTCGCCGTCGAGGCGGAGCAGCTCGATGTCGAGCACGGGAAGCCGGGCTCCGTCGGTCGACTGGCGCGGGGCGACGAATTCGATCGTGAGCTCGCTGCCTCGCTGGGAGAGGGTGAGGCCCATGACGGGCTGAGGCGTCGGGCGCAGGGGCGGGAGCGGGTCGCCGCGCTTGCCGCAGCCCAGGGCGAGAAGCGCGACGCCGATCACGAGCCAGGAGCGGCCTGGCAGGGAGCGGCTCGCGGGCTGAGGATCGTGACCCATGGGCTTACCGGCGCTACGGTTCAAACGCGTAGTATAGCGTCGTGACTCTGAAGACCGTAGCGCTCGTGTCGGCCGTCTACGACCTGATGATCGCGATCCCGACGCTGCTGTTCCCGGTCGCGCTGGCTCACCTCTTCGGAGCCCCGACGCCGTCGCCGATCCTCAACGCCCAGCTCAACGGGCTCTTCACGTTGGCGCTCGCCGTGGGCTACGTGTGGGCCGCCCAGGACATCCCCGCGCGACGCGGCTATCTCTGGGTCGCGGGCCCGTTCACGAAGCTCCTCGGGGCGGCGCTGTTCGTCCTGGATCACTTCACCCACGGCTCGCCCACCGCATTCCTGCTCTTCGCGGTGACGGACGGCTCCCTCGGCCTGATGACGCTCGTGCTCTTGCTAAAGCGCTAGCTCAGTACTCGACGTACTCGATGCGCTTGCGCAGGTCCTCCACGGAGAGGGTGCCGGCCTGGCGCTCGTCGAGATCGCGCTTCTTGACCCGCACCACGAGGGTGCGTTCCGGCCGGGTGCCCCCGCCGAACAGAAGCCCGTCCACGAAGTCCACGGCGGTGATGAGCTGCTCCTCGGGCCGCAGGAGCCGGAGCCTGGAACCGTGGCCGACGATCACCCGCGTCACGACCTCCTTGACCTCCGCCACGATCGCGTCGGGCGAGCGCTCGTCCTCCTCGTCGCCGGGGCTCTCGAACCAGTAGCTCCACGGCGGGGCCGGGGGCAGGGGCGGCGTGGGCGCGCGGGGCGCGGCCGGCGCGCGGGGCGCGGCGGGGGCGGACGGGGCCTCGGGCGCGGGCGGAGGGCCTGGCGGGAGGGCTTCGGTGGGAGCTTGAGGCACGCTCGCTGGCGAGGATGGCGCCGCGGAACGCGCCTGAGGGGCGAGCCGGGCGCGGATCTGCCAGGAGACCTGCTCTAGGGCGCGCTCCGCGTCCTGGCGCGCCCGAGCCGCCTCGCGCGTCAGCTCGTCGGCCTGGGCCTCGATGAGCGCGATCTGGCGGTCCGTCTCGACGTCGATCGCGCGCGGCGGCGGCATGCGCGAGGAGCGCCCGACGGAATGCTCCTGCAGGAACACGACGCTACCACCCGAGTGCAGTGCTCGCGGCGGCAGCACGTACACGACGCCGACACCCTGGATGCGATAGCCGCGGCACTCCGGGCCGCCCATGACCGGGATCGCGCCCGGATGGCTCACGCGGTCGATGGCCTGGCCGAGGAGATTGCCCAGGACGTCGAGGTCCTGCCGGGAGTCGGGCGCGGGCGGAGCCTGTCCCTGCATCGGCAGCGACACGAGGGCGACGAGGGCGAATCCGGCGACGCTGGGAACCCGGCGCATCACTTCTTCTCGGCAGCCTGCAGCACGTACCCCATGAGCTCGGTGGTCCGGGCCACGTGCTGGCCCGTCTTGCCGTCCAGGTACGAAAGGCCCGCGCTCACGCGGGCGAGATCGTAGCGGCGCTGGGTCTCGGTACGGGCGGAGAGATCTCGGAGGGAGCTCTCGAGGCGGCGGGCCTGGCGCTCTTCGCTCTCGCGCAGCAGCGCCTGGAACTGCTCGACGGTGCCCGGGTCGGCGGCCGCACTCTCCGTGGCCGGCCGCACGGCGCTCGCGAGCTGCGCTCGCAGCTCGTCGATCTCGCGCCGGTGCCGTTCCTCGGCGCTCGCCAGCTCCCGTGTCGCGTCGGCGCCGCGGCCCAGCCGGAGCGTGAACACGCCCCTCTCGAAGCGCAACTCGGAGCCGGACAACGCGAAGCCGGCGCCCAGCGCGAGCACGAAGCCGGCCGCGGCTGCGAGCGGCACGAGGCTCGGGCGCCGCGGGCGTCCCGGATGGGCGCTCCGCGCAAGCGGCGGGACCTTCCAGGCGCCGAGGTCGCGCCGCAGGTGACGCAGGCCCGCCATCTCGTCACGGCAGGTGACGCAGATCGCGAGGTGCTCCTCGACGCGGCGCGCCGTCTCGGGCGTCGCCTCGGCGTAGAGCACCTCCATCATCTCGTCGCGAACGATTGCGCAATCCATTGCGTGCTCCATTCCTCGCATTCAGGGTAGCGGCGCCGGCACCGGCGCGGCGCTACGGATACCTTGTCGCTCGAGCCGCAGACGCAGCTGCCCGAGCCCCCGGTACAGCCGGGTCTTGACCGTGGACAAGGGCACGTCCAGGATCTCGGCGATCTCCAGGAAGGTCAGGTCCTGGTATTCCTTCAGCACGATGACCTCGCGTTGCTCGTCCGGCAGTCCCTCGATCGCGGCGGCGACGGCCCGCGACAGGGTATCGGCCTCGACCAGGTCCAGCGGACTCGGATCCTGCCTGCGGGGTGGCGTCAGGCCCTCCTCGTCCAGGGCATCGAGGCTCACGAGCGTACGGCCCTTGCGACGTCGCATGCGGTCCCGGCACAGGTTGAGCGCGATCTGGTACAGCCAGGAGGAGAAGCGCGCCTCCCGCTTGAACCCGCCCAGGGCCCGGTAGGCTTTCAGGAACGTCTCCTGACAGAGGTCGCGGGCCTCGTCCTCGGTGCCCATGACCCGGTAGATGGCCGCCTGGATCCGGCGCTCCCACCGACGCAGGAGGTCGTCGAAGGCGGACAGATCGCCCGCCTGGAAGGCATCAACCAGTTCTTCGTCGGTGGCCGCCATGCCTCTTCATCCTGGTGGGACGCGCGGGGGCTCCGCACGGCCCATAATCTGTCGATCTAGGGCCGATCAAGCCCTGGGATGTGTCCTACTGTACATTTGGAGTATCTGCTTGGTGTTGACGTGGGTGTAGCGCTGTGTGGTCGACAGGCTTGCATGGCCGAGCAACTCCTGGATCGAGCGCAGATCGGCCCCACGCTGAAGCAAATGGGTCGCAAAGCTGTGCCGGAGAGCATGGGGACTGACCCTTTGCTCCAGGGCCACCTGGCGCACGCGCAGCGAGACGAGTGACCGCACGCTTCTGTCGGTTAATCTCCCGCCCTTCAGGTTCACAAAGAGGGCGTCGGATCGTGGTCTGGCGCGAAGGCGGGCGGGAAGGTACGCCCTAAGAGCCTCTCGAGCTTGACCGCCGAAGGGGACGATCCGCTCTTTTCTCCCTTTACCCAGAACCCGGACCATCCGCCCTTCCAGATCGACTTCGCCCAGGTCGAGGCCGACGAGCTCGCCGCAGCGGATCCCCGTGGCGTACAGCAGCTCGAGGATGGCGCGGGCGCGCAAGGCCGGGTCGGTGTCTCCCGGAACATCGAGGAAACGGGCGACCTCCGCCTCTTCGAGGTGTACCGGAATACGTTTCTCGACGCGAGGCGACAGCAGCACGCGCGCTGGGTTCGATTCGAGCACGCCTTCCCGGCAGAGATAGCGAAAGAACGTCCGCAGGCTGGCCAGCTTGCGCGCCGACGACGTCTTCTTCAGGCCTCGTCGATGCAGGCGCGCGAGGAAGCCCCGGATGAGCAGGTGATCGGCGTCCTTCGGCTGGGGCTCGCGGCCGAGCTCCTCGCGCAGATGCTCCGCGAACTGCGCGAGGTCGTCGCCGTAGGCCTTGATCGTGTGGGCGGAAGCGTTGCGCTCGACCTCGAGATGCCTCAGGAAGGCGAGCGTCGCCTTCTTCATGTCAGGCGGTCGCGGCGCCACCCAGGGAGCGCGCGTCGAGCTCGGCCTGGAAGCGCTCCAGGCTCTCGAGCGCCCGCTGCGCCATCGCCAGGCGTTTCTTGGCCTTGTCCTTGACGCGATGAGGCAGCTCAGGCAGCAGGCCGAACGCGATGTTCGTGGGCTGATAGTGCTTTGGATCGCTGCGCGCGATATAGCGGCCCAGGGCGCCCAGCGCAGTGTCCTCGGGGAAAGCCAGCGGGGACCCGCCCAGGGCGCGGCGCGCGGCACCGAGACCGGCCAAGAGTCCCGAGGCCGCGGACTCGACGTAGCCCTCGACGCCCGACATCTGCCCCGCGAAGAACAGGCCGGGGCGGGCGCGCGTCTCGAACGTCGGCTCCAGGGTCTTGGGCGAGTTGACGTAGGTGTTGCGGTGGATCATCCCGAAGCGAACGAACTCGGCCTTCGCGAGGCCGGGAATCATCCGCAGGATGCGTGCCTGCTCGCCCCACTTGAGCTGGGTCTGGAAGCCCACGATCGAGAAGTGGCTCGCGGCCAGGTTGTCCTGGCGCAGCTGCACGACCGCGAACGGGCGCCGGCCCGTGTGGGGATCCATCAGCCCCACGGGCTTCATCGGCCCGAACAGCAGCGTCTCCGGCCCGCGGCTCGCGATCACCTCGACGGGCAGGCAGCCCTCGAAGAAGAACTCCTTCTCGAACTCGTGGAGGGTCGCGCACTCGGCCGACGTTAGGGCCGCGTAGAACTCGCGGTACTCCTCTTCGGAGAAGGGGCAGTTCACGTAGTCGTCGCCGCCCTTGCCGTAGCGCGAGGCGCGGAAGACCAGGTCGAAGTCGATGCTGTCCGCCTCGATGACGGGGGACACGGCGTCGTAGAAGTGCAGATGCGTGTCGCCCACGAACGCGGCGATGTCCGCGGCCAGGGCCTCCGCGGTGAGCGGACCGGTGGCGACGATGGTGAGGGGATCTGCCGGGATCTTCGCGACCTCGCCGCGATGCACCACCAGCCCCGGGAGCTTCGAGACCTCCTCGGTCACGCGCTGTGCGAACAGTCCGCGGTCGACGGCGAGGGCGCTGCCGGCGGGCACCTTCACGGAGTCCGCGACGCGCAAGATTAGGGAATCCATGCGCCGCATCTCTTCCTTCAGCAGTCCCGCTGCCTGGTCGAGCGCATTGCCGCGCAGGCTGTTGGAGCAGACGAGCTCGGCAAAGTCGCCGGTCTGATGGACGGGGGTGGCGACGACCGGCCGCATCTCGTGGAGATCGACGCCGATGCCGCGCTTCGCCAGCTGCCACGCGGCCTCGCTGCCGGCGAGTCCGCCGCCGACGATCGTGACGCGCGCCGTCAAGCCGCCTCGCGCTTGTAGTGGCAGGCCTCGTTGCCGCAGAACACGACCTTGCCCTCCTTCTTCGTCTCCTTCTCGAGCAGGTAGGGGCGGCCGCAGTCCGGGCAGGGCTCGGAGATGGGGCGGTGGTACGCGGTGAACTTGCACTCGGGGTAGCGGCGGCAACCGTAGAAGCTGCGGCCCCAGCGGCCCTTGCGCTCGACCACCTGGCCCTGGCTGCACTCCGGGCAGAGCAGGCCGATCTCCTTCGCTTCCTTCTTCTTAATGTACTTGCAGGTGGGGTAGTTGCTGCAGGCGATGAAGGCGCCGAAGCGACCCCGGCGCCACATGAGGTCGGAGCCGCAGTCGGGGCACTTTTCCTCGATCGGAGCCAGCTTCTCGACCTGCAGCTTGCCGCCCTCGCCACGAACCAGGCGCTTGGTCGTCTTGCACTCGGGGTAGAGGCTGCAGGCCAGGAAGGGCCCGAAACGACCCTTGCGCAGCACCATGGGCTGGCCGTCCTTCGAGCACGTCTCCTTGGCGACGTCTTCGTGGAGCTCAGGGGTGTCCGTTCCCTCGCCGCCGGCGATCTGCCGCGTGTTCTTGCACTCGGGATAGTTGGAGCAGGCCAGGAACTTCCCGTAACGACCCCATTTGATGACCATGGGGGAGGCGCACTTGTCGCACTTCTCGTCGGTCTTCTCCTCCATCGCCTTGACGTCTTTCATCTGCTTGGCGGCGAGCTTCAGGTCCTTCTCGAACTTCTTCCAGAACTGCGAGAGCGTGTTGAGGAGGTTGTCCTTGCCGTCCTCGATCTCGTCGAGCTCCTTCTCGATCTCGGCCGTGTAGCCGACGCTCATGATGTCCTGGAAGTGCTCGATCAGCAGGTCGGTGACGAGGAAGCCGAGCTCGGTGGGGTAGAGCTTGGCGTCGCGCTTCTCCATGTACTCACGCGCCTCGATCGTGGCGATGATCGAGGCGTAGGTGGAGGGCCGCCCAATGCCGTTCTCCTCGAGCTCCTTCACGAGGCTCGCCTCGGAAAAGCGGGGCGGGGGCTGGGTGAAGTGCTGGTCGGTGTCGAGCTTGCCGAGCTTGAGGACGTCGCCCTCGGCCAGGGGCGGGAGCTGCGTGTTCGCGTCGTCGGGAGCCGCGTCGTCTGCCACCGCGTTGGCGGTCTCGGCAGTCGGCTTCTCCTCGCGCTTCTCGTCGGGAGACTCCTCGTAGACCGCGAGGAAGCCCTTGAACTTGAGGGTCGAGCCCTTGGCGCGGAGCAGGTAGTCGGCCGCCTCGATGTCGACCACCGTCTCGTCGTAGACGGCCGGCTTCATCTGCGAGGCCACGAAGCGGTTCCAGATCAGGCGGTAGAGCGCGAGCTCGTCCTTGCCGAGGAAGCGCTTGACCGATGCCGGGTCGCGCTCGAAGTACGTGGGGCGGATCGCCTCGTGGGCGTCCTGGGCGTCCTTCTTGCTCTTGTAGAAGACGGGCTTCTCGGGAACGTGGTCGGCGCCGTACAAGGATTCGATTCGCGAGCGGACGGCCGACAGCGCGTCGTCCGAGATGCGCGTCGAGTCCGTGCGCATGTAGGTGATCAGGCCCACGCTCCCGTCGGCGCCGAGCTCGATCCCCTCGTACAGGCGCTGGGCCACCTGCATCGTCTTCTTGACGGAGAAGCGCAGCTTCTTGAACGCCTCCTGCTGGAGCTTGGAGGTGATGAACGGGGGCACCGGGTTGCGGCGGCGCTCCTTCGCCTGGATCTTCTGGACACGGAACGTGGCGGCCTCAAGGTCCTTGCGGATCGCGGCGGCTTCCTCGCCATTCCCGATCTCGACGTTCTTGCCGTTCTTCTTGGCCAGGTGTGCGGGGAAGACCGGGGGCTGGGCCGCCGAGAGATGCGCCAGGACCGTCCAGTACTCCTCGGCCACGAACGCCTTGATCTCGCGCTCCCGCTCGCACAGCAGCCGCAGCGCGACGGACTGCACGCGGCCGGCCGAGAGACCGCGACGGACCTTGTCCCAGAGGATGGGGCTCACCTTGTAGCCCACGAGCCGGTCGAGGATGCGGCGCGTCTGCTGCGCGTCCACCTTCTTCTGGTCGACGGCGGTCGGGTTGTCGAAGGCCGCCTGGACCGCCTTCTTAGTGATCTCGTTGAACACGACCCGGCGGTACTTCTTCTTGCCGCGGCTGCCCAGGGCTTCGGACAGGTGCCAGCAGATCGCCTCCCCCTCGCGATCGGGGTCGGCCGCCAGGAAGACGTTCTCGGCGTCCTTCGCGGCCGCCTTCAGCTCGTCGAGCACTTTCTTCCGCGTCGGGAGGACTTCGTATTCGGCATCGAAGCCCTTCTTGACGTCGACGCCGAGCTTCTTCTTGGGGAGGTCGCGGACGTGACCCATCGAGGCCTTCACGATGAAGTCGCTGCCCAGATATTTGTTGATCGTCTTGGCCTTCGCCGGGGATTCGACGATTACGAGGTTCTTCGCCATCGGCACCTACTGTAGACCGAAAGGTCAAGTCCTGAGAAAGAGCGGTAGTGGGTCAGTTTCAAAAAAGGATGACTTGCGGAGAAGTTCTAGGGCGTCTATCTTCTTGCTATGCCAAAGCGGTCAAGCACGCCTGACACGAACCAGATAGCCTTTTCGATCGTCACTCAAGTCACGGAAGAGGCTGAAGCGCAGCCGGAAAAAAACCCGGCAGCTGTAGCTCTTGGCCGCCTGGGGGGCGCCAAGGGAGGTCCGGCCCGCGCCGCGTCACTGACTCCGGCGAAACGAAAAGCCATCGCAAAACGCGCCGCGAAGGCGCGCTGGAACAAGGTGTCTTGACCGGTCAAGCATGAGCAACATCTGTTCTGCGGGGCGGCAGCGGGGAAACCCCACGGCCCTCTCGATCAAAAAGCGTCACTTAAACTATTGATTCTAAGTAACGTACGGGATTGATGTTTTAGGGCGGTGGGGAATGCCCGCAGCTGCCCCACCGAACAGATGTTGAAGCCTGTTTGAAACTGCCTAACAATGCCGTCAGTGTCGTCTCACTAGCGGCACGAGGGGAGGAGGCGCCAAATGAAGAAGAGTACCGGACCAGCAATGTCGCGCTTTCTCAATCTCATGGAGAAGCATCTCGACAAATTTCCGATCAAGCGACAACGAGAGATGCTTAGCGCTTGCGCCGTCGTCGAAGAAGAATCTCTTGACGACGCTCCTTCCAGGCATCGAGCGCAGCCTGGAATTCAGAGCTATCCTCGTCTAGCTCGCAGTCGCAAGTGAGCCAATAGCGTAGTCCGTCCTCGTCGTCCGCCATCGCGAAGTTGTCGAACTTCGCCTCAAGCGCACCGCGACGATCCTTGATCGACCTTCTCGACGCGGCAGCTCTGGCAATCTTCATACGGTCTGTAAGGTCTAGGCCGACGGGGCCTTCGCCTCTCCACTTTCCGGGACGACCGCAGCGGCCTTGCTGGTCTTCGCCCTCGCCCTCTTGGCGCGGGTCTTCTTGCTTGGCTTCTCGGGCACGGCCCGGTTTGGGTACCACTCCGCCAGCGCCCAAAACTTGCCCAACTTGATGAAGTCCTTGCGGCGCTGCATGGTTGTGAACACGCCGCCGTAGAAGTTGCCGGACAGACTCTCGATCCCGCCCCGCTGAAGGGCCTCGGCGATATCCTTGGTCCGCTGCTTCTTCTTGGTCATCTCCAAGAACTTGCGGGCGGCCTCCGCAACGCTCAGGCCGTGCCAGGTTCCAGGAACGATCTCTCTCGCTTCAGTGACGCCCTGTGAGGCGTCGGACCTCGGGCCGGTGACGGCCAAAGCCCCCGGCTCTACCAGGGCGCCCTGTCCTTGGCCTACGATGAGCCGCAGGCCGGCGATGGCCGAGTCCAGCATCGCCCTTCTGGCCTCCAGATCCGCCAGCACTGCCGAATAGTCGATTTCATTGGCCATAAGTCCCTCACCCGTGCTAACATACAGTCCGACGTGGAAGAGCGTAAAAAGGGGCCGGTTTCCCGACCCCGACGCCCTTTTTAGGGGCGATCAAGCTTTCACGGTCCTTACCCATCCTTTCGGGGTGGCGGCCTCGGTCACCTGCCCAGGGTTGATTCCGGGGTCGCTACCCAAACTTCAACCGCATCCTATCATTGAACCGAAATGCAAGCGGTCTTTTTTTCTGCGAGCCCGTACGCGCTCCGCAGAGCTAAAAGGCGAAGGCTCTGCGAAACCGCGTATATCGCATAGTTTCCGCGTAGTTCTGGCATTTCCGGCAGCGTAGTCCAATCCTCTTGACAGCTTGACCGCTCAAGCATATATTGAGCGTATGAACAAGTTGAGCAGCGCGGATCGGGTCAAGGTGGTGGCGGCTCTAGTGGAAGGCAACAGCATCCGTGCGACGGTTCGGATGACGGGCGTGGCCAAGAACACGATCACCAAACTGCTGGTTGACCTCGGACACGCCTGCAACAGTTTCCAGCACCGCACGCTGGTCAATCTCAACTGCAAGCGCGTCCAGTGCGACGAGATTTGGTCGTTTGTTGGGTCGAAGGCGAAGAACACACCCCAGGAGAAGAAGGACGCCGGCACCGCTGGCGATGTTTGGACGTGGACGGCCATTGACGCCGATTCCAAGCTTGCCGTGTCCTGGCTCGTGGGTGGCCGTGACGCGGGTTACGCGCAGGAGTTCATGTTGGACATTGCGTCCCGCCTCGCGAACCGCGTACAGCTGACCACGGACGCGCACAAGCCCTACCTGATGGCCGTCGAAGACGCCTTTGGTCAGAACATCGACTATGCGCAGTTGGTTAAAATCTACGGTAACCCGACGGTAGAGGCTGCGCGCCGCTACAGCCCCGCGCCCTACACTGGCAGCCGGCGCACGGCGGTGATGGGCGATCCCGACGACAAGCACATCTCTACGTCCTACGTCGAGCGCCAGAACTTGACGATGCGCATGTCTATGCGCCGCTTCACGCGGCTGACCAACGCCTTCTCAAAGAAGGTGTCGAATCACTCCGCGGCGGTCGCGCTTCACTTCATGTACTACAACTTTGCGCGCGTCCATCAGACGCTCCGCGT
>CADEEV010000017.1:45129-89345 GCA_902826455.1 uncultured Acidobacteriota bacterium
TCATCCGAACTGACCCACTGCCGAAAGAGCGGCCCCGGGAGGCGCCGGATCCTGGACTCCATTTCGAGCTCGCCCAGACGGCTCAGAACCTCGGGGATCGCCTGTCCGGCGCGCCGTGCGAGATCCTCGAGGCTGGCCGGGGCGCCACCCTGGAAGGCGGCCAGGACCGGGTCGGCCGGCGTCGTCTCGGGCGCCTCGGCCACGGCGAAACCCAGCTCCGCCGCCACGTCGGCCGCATCCCGGACCAGCACGGCGCCGTCGCGCAGCAAGGCGTTGGGACCGTGCGACCGTTCGTCCATGGGATGGCCAGGCACCGCCATCACATCGCGTCCCTCCTCCATGGCGAAGCGGGCTGTGATCAACGCGCCGCTGCGCCTGGCGGCCTCGACGACGACCGTGGCCTGGCAGAGGCCCGCGATGATGCGATTGCGCCGTGGGAAGTTCTCGGCGACAGGTCCGGCCCCGAGCGGGCATTCGGCAAGGACCGCCCCTGCCTGGCCGGCGATCGCCTGGGCCAGCCCCGCGTTCTCTGGAGGGTAGATCCCGTCCATTCCGCGGCCCTGGACCGCGATGGTCGTTCCCCCCGCCTCCAGGGCTCCCTTGTGGGCGGCCGTGTCGATCCCGCGGGCCAGCCCGGAAACGATCGTCGCCCCGGCCCGCGCCAGGTCGCGGGCGAGGCCTCGGGCCATCGCCACACCGGCCGCCGACGCTCCTCGGGCCCCGACGATGGCCACGCAGGGCCGTTCCGGGCGGCATCCCGCGAGGTCGCCCCGGACGTAGAGGACGCCGGGGGGATCGAACGCCTGCCTCAGGAGCGGCGGGTAGTCGGGGTCGTCCAGGCCGACGAGGCGCAGGCCCAGGCCCTGGGCGCGGGCGACTTCGGCTGCGGCACGCGTGCGGGCGTGGCCGTCGCGCAGCTGTTGCAAGGCCTGGGGCCGCAGCAGATCGCTCACCGCCGCGGGCCGCAGGGCCAACGCCGCCAAGGGAGCGCGGGCGCGCAACTCGAGGAGGGTGCGCGGGCCGACGTCGGGCAAGAGGGCGAACGTCAGCAGATCGAGAGGGCTGTCCACCGTGCTCAAGAGAAGCTCCTGAGGGCGGGGGAGCGCCCATCCAAAAACGGCTGCGATGCTAACGGGCGCGGCCGCCCCAATGGGTCCGGCGCCTGTCACTGGCTCAGCACAGGAGCGTCCCGTGGTCGGGACACTCGCGTGGAGGCGAACAGCCGGAGGTCCTGCGACTGTCGTAGTCCGCTTCGTGGCACCAGCCTTGCTTTGCCCGGGGACGGCCGATAAGATCGAAACGTCCTGCAGTCAGGAGCTCCAATGAGACTGAATAGGTCCGCGCTGTCGCTCCTTCTCGTCGGCATGGCCATGCCCGCGTTCGCATCGGTCGCCGAGAAGGAAGTGCGCTTCGGCCTCGAGGTCGCGAAGAAGGGTCTCTGGCAGGAAGCCCGCTTCCGGTTCGAGAAGGCGGTGCAGCTCGAGCCCGACAACGCGAATGCCCTCAACAACCTGGGCGTCGCCTTGGAACAACAGGGCGAGTTCGAGCAGGCCCGCGCGGCGTACGAGAAGGCGCTCGCGTTGAAACCCGGCGACCTTCTGATCCAGCAGAACTACGACCTATTCCGAGAGGCTGATGACAAGCGCAACCGGAAGGCGAGGAAGCTCAAGACGCCTTAGCGTCCTGCTGCTCGCTGCCGCGGCCACCCTGGTGACCCACGGCTGCGCCAGCTTCGTCGAGATCCCGATCGAAACGCCGTTGCAGTCCAAGATAGACGTGTCGCGCTTCAGGCGCGTGCTCGTGGCCGGGTTCATCACCGAACCCGGGGCCTCGGACATCGAGCTCTCCTCGGAGACCTCCCGGCTCCTCCAGAACCAGCTGCGGAGCGTTTCCCGCCTGCAGGTGCTCGAGCCCGACCGCCCGCCGCTCCATGACGCCCTCGACCGCGTCAAGAGCAACCTCGCCGAGGACGATCGCTGGACGAAGGCCTCGCGGGAGAACTTCCGCCTCGAGGCCGACAAGATCCTGACCGACGCCGAGTACTGGCGACGGCTCGGTGAGGAATACCAGAACCCGTTGATCGTCACGGGCCGGGTCTCCTTCGAGGAGCAGAGCCGCTCCGGCTTCCAGGCCGACGAGCGCGTCGTGCGCGATCCCGCCACGAGCCGGGCCCGCCTCGTGCGAGGCAACCGTTTCCTCGAGCGTAAGGCGTTTACGCTTTCCGCCGATTTCGTGTTCGTGGACGGCAAGACGGGCGAGACGCTGCACAAGGAGAAGTTCTCCGAGGAGATCCTCTACAGCGAGGATCAGAAGGTGTCGCCGCTCTCGTCCTATTTCGAGCTGATGGACCGGTTGCTGCCCAACTTCCTGGGCGTGATCGCCCCCCAGAGGATCCGGGGCACCCGGATCCTCCTGCCCTAGGGTTACTCCGACAATGAAGACACGGCTGTTCGGCCTCGCCCTCCTGCTGGCCTTCCTTCCCGGTGGCAGGGCTGAAGCCCAGTTCTTCCCCTACTTCGGCAAGAACAAGGTCAAGTACGACACGTTCGCGTGGCGCGTCTACAAGAGCCCGCACTTCGAGATCTACTACTATCCCGAGTTCGAGCAGCACCTCGGGCGCATCGCCTCGTACGCCGAGAGCGGCTACCAGAAGATCTCGTCGGAGCTCAAGCACGAGATCCCCTTCTCGATCCCGCTCGTGCTGTACAAGACGCACTCGGAGTTCGAGCAGACGAACCTGATCCCGGGCTTCATCCCCGAGGCCGCCCTCGCCTTCACCGAGCCGATCCGGAACCGGATGGTGGTCCCGATCGACGAGCCTCCGGATCGCCTCCAGGGCCTCATCACCCACGAGCTCACCCACGTCTTCGAGTTCGACCTGATCCCGCGCAGCCTGTTCCAGCGGACGGTGCCCCTGTGGGTCGACGAGGGTCTCGCGGACTACCTGCGCGGAATGTGGGATCCCCTCGACGTGATGATGATCCGGGAAGGCGCCATCTCGGACCAGGTCCCGAAGATCTCGCGCAGCCAGTACGAGGCGCTGTCGGGACGCGAGGCCTACAACTACGGACACGCCGCCTTCGAGTTCATCGAAGCCCGCTACGGGAAGGAAGGCATCCGGCAGTTCCTCTACACGCTCCGCAAGAACGTGATCGGCGGCAGCCTCGACGACATCTACCTGCAGGCGTTCCGGATCAAGCCCGAGGAGTTCGACGAGGCGTACGAGAAGTGGCTCAAGGAGCGCTTCAAGCCCTATCGCGACAAGCAGCGGCCGAGCGACTACGGCAAGAACCTGTCGCCCAACCCGGACCGCACGCGCTACATCCAGGTGTTCGGCTTCGCACCGTCGCCCTCGGGCGAGATGGTCGCGGCCATCACGGGGAACCGCGCGGACGCCGAGGCCGACATCGTCCTGCTCTCGGCGAAGGACGGTACGGTCCTCAAGAACCTCACCTCGGGCTACACGAACAGCTACGAGGACATCCACATCAACATCAATTCCCAGACGATCGGCCGCTCGATCAGCTTCGACGCCAAGGGCGACACCGTGGCGTTCCTCGCGCGGCACGGCAAGGGCCGCAGCCTCTTCCAGGTCTCGGTGCTGTCCGGGGACGTGCTGAAGCGGATTCCCATCGATCTCGACCAGGCCTCGTCGCCCTGCCTGACGCCCGACGGCCGCGGCGCGCTCTTCTCGGGGATGCGCGAGGGCGTGTCCGACATCTACTTCGTGGACCTCGAGACGGGCGAGGTGCGGAACCTGACCCAGGACGCCTTCGCCGACAGCGATCCGCAGCTCTCGCCCGACGGCAGCCTCGTCGTGTACTCGCGCCGCGTCAGCGGCCACGACAAGCTGTATCTCTTCCCGCTCGCGAACCCCGCGAAGAAGATGCCGCTCACCTTCGGCATCTACGACGACGAGACCCCGGCCTTCTCCGCGGACGGCAACAAGATCTACTACGCGTCGAACGAGGACGGCGAGGTCTACAACATCCGGGTGCTCGATCTCAAGACCGGCGCCATCGACCAGTACACGGACGCCCTCGGCGGCAACATGGCCCCGTTCCCGCTGAAGGCCAGCGCCGGCGAGCGGCTCGCCTTCATCAGCTACTTCAAGGGCGCCTTCAACCTCTACGCGAGGGACCTCGTCGAGCCGGTCCGGACCGTCGACCAGGACGTGCGCGTCACGGCCGAGGCGATCCTCGACTTCGAGCCCGACGTCACCCACCGCGTGGTTCCCGAGAACAAGCGCAAGAAGGGCCTGTTCGAGAAGCTCTATCTCGTGGGCAGGCCGCCCCTCAACGTGGGCGTCACGTCGAGCGGCGACTTCTTCGGCGGCAGCCAGGTCGAGCTCACGGACATCCTCGGCGACCAGAACTTCACCTTCACGGCGCTGTCGATCCGCGAGTTCCGAACCTACCAGGGCAACTACCTGAACCTCGGGTCGCGCTTCCAATACGGCATCTCCGCCTTCGACCAGACGCGCTACTTCTACAGCTCGCCCTTCCAGTTCACGTCGGGATTCTCGCGCCAGGGCGCGTTCGCCACGAGTCGGGCCTACGGAGCCTCCCTCGTGGGCCAGTACCCGATCGACAAGATGCGGCGCATCGAGGTCGCGGCGGGGTTCTACAAGCTGCGGGAGCGCTACGAGAACCCCGAAGCCCAGGCTCTGGCCGAGCAGCAGGCGCGGGATGCGGGCGTCCAGTTCTATCTCAACAACGGGACCCTGCTGCCCGTTTCCTTGGCCCTGACCCAGGAGACGACGCGCTTCGCCCAGTTTGGACCCCTGACGGGGTCCACGTTCCGGGTGGCCGCCGAGACCAGCATCGGCGGCTCGCTGCGGCGCTACACGCTCGACGGCGACATGCGCAAGTACCTGCGCCTGGGCTCGACCACCACGCTGCTCGCCCTGCGCGCTCGCGGGTTCAAGTCCTTCGGCGACAACCCGGAGATCTTCTATTTCGGCGGCAACCAGGAGCTGCGGGGCTACCCCTACCTGTCCTTCGCCGGAAACGAGGGCTTCTTCGGGAACGCCGAGCTCCGGATCCCCCTGATCGACGTCGCCGCGACGCCGATCGGCCTCGTCGGGCCCCTGCGCGGTACGGTCTTCTTCGGCGTCGGTGGCGCCAAGTACAAGGGCCAGCCGAACTACGACTTCGCGAGCAAGGACGACGGCTTGTCCTACGTGAACGACCCGGTCTTCGGCGAGCCCGTGTCGGGTTTCCACCTGGTGGACGGGCGCGCCTCGTACGGCGTCGGCCTCCAGTTCTTCTTCCTCGGCTATCCGCTGCACTTCGACTGGTCGAAGCTGACCGACCTCCAGGTCGTGTCGAAGAAGACGGAGTTCAGCTTCTGGATCGGGTTCGACTTCTAGAGCGAACGGTGGCGGGTCCAAGGGGCGAGTCCGTTGACGGCGAAACGCCGGGCGTGCTAAAGTCTTGCGTTTCACCGGATCTGTCGTAAGGAGGCAGGCACCGTGTACGCGATCGTCAAGGCCGGAGGCAAGCAATACCGGGTGGAGAAGGGCGACACGATCTATGTCGAGCTTCTCGCGACACCCGTGGGCGAAAAGGTCACCCTGGAGGACGTTCTTCTCCTTTCCGGCGAGGGCGAGACGCGCGTCGGCGCCCCCCGTATCGAGAAGGCCTCCGTCGTCGGCACGGTCGTCGAGCAGGGTCGCGACCACAAGATCCGCGTCTTCAAGTACAAGAAGCGCAAGCACTACCGGCGCACTCGGGGCCATCGCCAGTCCTACACGGCGTTGCGCATCGACGCGATCCAGGCTTAGGAATACAGCATGGCTCACAAAAAAGGTCAGGGCTCCAGCCGCAACGGGCGCGACAGCAACTCCCAGCGCCTGGGCGTCAAGCGCTTCGGCGGCCAGGCCGTCCGGGGCGGCACCATCCTCCTCCGTCAGCACGGCACGAAGTGGAAGCCGGGCAAGAACGTCGGACTCGCCAAGGACCACACCCTCTTCGCCCTGGTCGACGGTTTCGTCCAGTTCGAGGACAAGGGCACGCGCGGCCTGCGCGTGAGCGTCCTCCCCGCCGCGAGCTGATCGACGGCGCCGTCCTCCTGAGGACGGCGAGCCATGTTCGTCGATCGGGTCAAGATTTTCGTCAAGGCGGGTGATGGAGGCCGCGGTTGCGCGAGCTTCCGCCGCGAGTCCAAGGTTCCGCGCGGCGGCCCTGACGGCGGCAACGGAGGCCGTGGCGGCGACGTGTATCTCGTGGCCGTGTCCCACCAGAACACCCTGCTCCCGCTGAGATACCACACGGAGTGGCGTGCCGAGCGCGGCGAGCACGGAGGCCCGTCGAACTGCACCGGCGCCGAAGGAGCCGACCTGCTGATCTCCGTTCCACCCGGAACCCTCGCGGCGCTCGACGGCTCCGAGGACTCGATCGGGGAGGTCCTCGCCGAGGGTGACCGCCTGCTCGTCGCCCGGGGCGGACGCGGCGGACGCGGCAATCGTTCGTTCCTCTCGAACTTCAACAGGGCGCCGCGAGAAGCGGAGCCCGGGGCCGAGGGCGAGGAGCACTGGCTGCGTCTCGACCTCAAGCTCCTGGCGGATGTCGGCCTCCTGGGCTTTCCCAACGCCGGCAAGTCCACTCTGCTCTCGAGGCTCTCGGCCGCCAAGCCCAAGATCGCGGACTATCCTTTCACGACGCTTTCCCCGGTCCTGGGCGTCGTGCAGGCGGGCGAGGACGAGACTTTCGTCGCCGCCGACATTCCGGGGATCATCGAGGGCGCTCATGAGGGCGCCGGGCTCGGACTGCACTTCCTGCGTCACGTCCAGCGCACCCGCGTCCTGCTCCACGTCGTGGACGCCTCCGGAACCTCCGGGCGCGACCCGGCGGCCGATCTGCGGGCGGTACGGGACGAAGTGCGGCAATGGGACGAGACGCTCGTCGAGCGTCCGCAACTGGTGGTCGCGAGCAAGCGCGACGCCGTGGGCGAGGACGATCCGCTGGCCTCTCTCCAGGCGGAAGCGCGTCGCCTCAGCCTGGATGTCGTGCCGATCTCGGCGGTCACGGGCGCCGGGCTGCTGGACCTGAAGCGTCGCCTGTTCCGGATGGTGCAGGAAACGCGGGCCACCGTCGTGGCCGAGGGGCCGGCGTGAAGATCGGGATCTTCGGCGGCACCTTCGACCCCATCCACCTGGGCCATCTCGGTGCAGCGGAGAGCGCTCGTGAGTCGCTCGGGCTCGATCGGGTCTGGTTCATGCCGGCCGGCGTCCCGCCCCATCGCCCCCAGTCGTCCACGGCGGGTCGCGATCGTTTCGCGATGGTCGCCCTGGCCACGGCCGGCAATCCCCACTTCGTCGCCTCCGACGTCGAGCTCGAGCGCCAGGGGCCGAGCTACACGATCGACACCCTGCGCGAGCTCCACCGGCGGATGCCCGAGGCCCAGTTCGTCCTGATCGTCGGGAGCGACACGTTCGCCGAGATGGACACCTGGCGAGAGCACGAGGCCGTCCAAGCCCTGGCCGCCGTCGCGGTCGTGGTTCGCCCCGGCGCGCCGCCCTTGGCCGCGGACGCCCGGGCCGTGCCGGTGCACGGTGTCGGCCTGCCCATTTCCGCGACCGACATCCGCAAGCGCGCGAGCGAGGGTCGCAGCGTGCGCTACCTGGTGACCGACGCGGTCGCCGATTTCATCGCGAAGCGGGGTCTCTATCGATGAGCGTGTCGAAGCCGGTCCAGCTCGCGGCGCAAGCCGCGCTCGACAAGAAGGCCGAGAGCGTCGTGGTGCTGGACCTGCGCCAGCAGAGCGACTTCACCGACCACTTCCTGCTGCTGTCGGGCAACAACCAGCGCCAGCTCGTCGCCATCGCCGACGCGATCGGGGATGTGCTGCGCCCCGAGGGATACCGGCCGAACCACATCGAGGGCTATCCACGCCAGGAGTGGATCCTTCTCGACTACGGCTCCTTCGTGGTCCACATCTTCACCCCGAAGACCCGCGCCTTCTACGACCTCGAGCGGCTCTGGGGCGGAGCGATTCGCTCGGAGATCAAGGGTTGAACCTGGCCGCGGACGGCCTCGGACGCATTGTGGCCCGATCCGAAGCGATGCGCGCGCTCCTCGCCGTGGCGGGGCGCCTCGCGGAAGCCAGGAGCCCCGTGCTCCTCGAAGGCGAGAGCGGCTCCGGCAAGGACCTGCTCGTGCACCTGCTCCACGAGAGCGGCGGGCGCCGGGATTTTCCCCTCGTCAAGATCCACTGCCCCTCGATACCGGAAGAGCTCCTCGAGTCCGAGCTCTTTGGCCACGAGAAGGGCGCCTTCACGGACGCCCGGCGCACCAAGCTCGGAAAGCTCGAGCTGGCGCAAGGCGGAACGGTGTACCTTGATCAGGTGCAGGATCTGGCCCCAGCACTACAGGCGAAGCTGCTGCGCGTGGTCGAGGAGAAGCGCTTCGAACGCCTGGGCGGAACGCGCACGATCGAGGTGGACGTGCGCTTCGTCGCCTCCTCGAACGTCAGCCTGCGTCATGCCGTCGCGGGCGGCACGTTCCGCGAGGATCTCTACCATCGCCTGAGCGTTGTGCCGCTGGCCATTCCCGGCTTGCGCGAGCGCCTCGACGACATCCTGCCCCTGGCCGAGCTCTTCCTGGCGCGGGAGCGCGACCGCGGCACGACGCGCGCGGCGGGCTTCGACGCGGAGGCGTGCGAGCGTCTGCGGGGCTATCACTGGCCGGGCAACGTGCGCGAGCTGCGCTCGGTCGTGGAACGCGCGGCGCTCCTCGCCCCCGGTCCCGAGCCGATCTCGGCCGCAGCGCTCCCCGTGCACCTTTCCGAACAGGCCGGCAGCCTCTGGACCGGACGCGAGCGCCGGCCCTCGCTCAAGACCGTCGAAGAGGCCTACATCCGCCACGTCCTTCGCGAGACGGGCGGCAGCCAGACGCGCGCCGCCGCCGTCCTCGGGGTCAGCCGCAAGGCCCTGTGGGAAAAGCGGCGGCGCTTCGGAATTCCCTGAGAGAGGAGAGACGTCAAGACCCCATGGACCAGAAGAAGACGAAGCTCATCAAGGAGCGGCTCCTGAAGCGGAAGCAGGAGATCCTCGAGGCCTACAACAAGAACAAGACGTACGGGAAGGAAGCCGACGAGGACGGCGCCCAGGATATCGCCGACAAGGCGGCCAACTCCTACACGAAGGAGTTCCTGTTCAGCCTCTCGAATTCCGAGCGAGAGATGCTGCAGGACGTCGACGAGGCCATCGTTCGCCTGGAGTCGCGCAAGTTCGGCTTCTGCGTGGTGTGCGAGGACGAGATGGACAAGAAGCGGCTCGAGGCCGTGCCGTGGGCGAAGCGCTGCCTGAGCTGCCAGGAAAAGCAGGAGCAGGGGCTGCTGTGATGTCCCTCGGGGCGACGATGCGCACGCTCGTCGACCCCGTGCTCGCCGTGGTCTTCCCGGCCCACTGCCCCGTCTGCAGCCAGGACCTCGAGCGCCCCATGCGCGGGCCCCTGTGCGAGGCTTGCTGGGCGGGCGTCGCGTCGAGTCCGCGCGCCCGCTGCCGCTGCGGCCAGTTCCTGACCGCCGGCGGCCGGAGCTGTGGTCGCTGCCGACGCGGGCTGTCGCCGCTCTCCGCGGGCTTCAGCCTTGGGCTCTACGAAGGGGCGCTGCGCGTCGCCGTCCACGAGCTCAAGTATCGGGGTCGGAGGCGGGTCGCGGCCCGGCTGGCGGAGGCGATCGCGCAGGACGCCGTCGCCCGCGGCCTGCTGAGCCCGGAGGCGGTCCTCGTGCCGGTTCCGCTCCATCCGCGCCGCAAGCGCGAGCGGGGCTTCAACCAGGCAGAGCTCCTGGCCAGCGAGCTGGGTCGGCGCCTGGGCCTTCCCGTGGCGCCGTCGGCCCTGGTGCGACGCGCGTTCACCGCGGCGCAGACCGGCCTGTCGGCCGCGGCACGGCGCAGGAACGTCGCCGGGGCGTTCGCGGTGCGGCGCAGGGCGCAGGTGGCGGCACGGGTGGTCGTGCTCGTGGACGACGTCGTGACGACGGGCGCCACGGCGCGTGCCTGCGCGGAGGCGCTGCGCCAGGCCGGCGCCAGCGACGTGCGGCTGCTGAGCGCCGCGCGGGTCGAGTAGCGGGGGCTTTTCCGGGGAGGAGGCTGCTCTTGAGGATTCCGGTGTTGGCCGTGGCGGTTGTCGTGGCGTTGGGCCCCAGCGGCGTGGCCTGGGCGTGGGGGCCCGTGGCGCAGGCCGTGGTGACGGCCAAGGCCATTGACGCGCTGCCGAAGGGCTTGAAGGAGTTCTACAAGGCACACCGCCTCGAGATGCCGACTCTCGCACTCGAGCCCACGTTCCCAGAGGACGGACCCGATCGCCGCTTTGCCGCCGACCGGCTGATGCCGTTCCCGTTCGCCGACCTGCCCCACTCCGAGGCCTCGCTCAAGCAGAAGTACGGCGACGCCGTCTCGGTCGGACGGCTGCCGTGGCTGATTCACGAGTCCTACGCCCGACTCGTGGACGCCTTCAAGGCCAAGGACAAGACCCGCATCCTGGAAGAGTCCGACAACCTCGCGAGCCTCGTGGCGCAGATGGACAATCCCCTGGCGCTCACGGACAACGCCGACGGCCAGAAGAGCGAGCAGCACGGGCTCTACCTGCGCTTCTCCACGAAGTTCCCGGAGGCTGTCGCCAACAAGCTCAAGGTGGATCCGGACGCGGCGGTATTCCTCGACGATCCGAAGGGCTACGTCTTCTCGATGCTGACCTCCACGTACGTGTGGGTCGACAACGTGATGCTCCTCGACGAGATCGCGAAGCGTGGCAAGTCGGCCTACGGCGACATCTATTTCGAGGACATGGCGGGCCGGGCGACCGACCTGCTCTCGCGGCGCCTGACCCAGGCCGCGAACGACTCGGCGAGCTACTGGTACACGGCCTGGACCGACGCCCAGCGCCCGGAGTTGAAGTAACATCCCGTCTTCCTAAGAGCGAGGCCGAGCGCGGAACAGACACGACGCGTGGACGCGAAGGTCCCTCCCGACGCGGAGTTGATCGCGCGTTGCCTGCGCAAGGAGGCCGCGGCCTGGGAAGCGATCGTCGTTCGCTACCGCCGAAAGGTCTTCCACATCGCGTACAAGTTCACCGGCAAGCACGACGAGGCCGAGGACCTCACCCAGGAGATCTTCATGAAGATCTTCAAGAGCCTCGAGAAGTTCAACCAGGACGCGGATTTCTCCACCTGGCTCTCGAGCGTCGCGCGCAACTACTGCATCGACCACTACCGGGCGAGCAAGCGCGAGCGCGAGGTGCTGGTCGAGGACCTCGTGGCCTTCGACCTCGCTCCGGCGTCTTCGGGAAATCCCCATCGCGCGCTCGAGGACCGCGATCGCCGGAGCTTCCTGCGCAAGGGCCTCGAGCTGCTGCCGGACAAGCTGCGGGAGGCGGTGGTGTTGCGTGACCTCCAGGGGTTGTCGTATCAGGAGATGGCCGACCGCCTGGGACTTCCGGAGGGCACCGTGAAGAGCCGGATCAACCGCGGTCGCGAGGAGCTCGCGCGCCTTCTGTTGCGTGCCCAACAGCCGGCGCGGGGCCAGAGAGGCCATGGGCGGCGTCCGTGAGCCAAGAGCGAGAGGTGGGTTGAAGATGCAGTTGCTCGTCGAAGAGAAGGACGGTGTGCGGGTCGTGCGCGTGAAGGAAGCGAAGCTCACCTACCCGGTGCTTGCGTCCTTCTTCGCCGAGGTGCGCCAGCTCGTCGAGGACGGCTCCAATCGCCTGGTGATCGACCTGCGCGAGGTGAGCTACATCGACAGCGCCTCGATCGGCTGCCTCATGGACATCCACCGGCTGGTCCAGGACCGCGCGGGCGCTCTCAAGCTCTCGGGCCTGCAGCCCCGCGTCGAGACCATGATCTCCATGACCGGCGTCCACAAGATCGTGGGCCTGCATCGCGACGAGGACGACGCCATCCGGGCACTCGACGCCCGCAAGGGCAAAGCCGATGCGTAAGGTACGCCTGACGACGGGCGCGACGGTGGCCCTCGACGGAGACCTTCTCGCCCTGCTCGAGGCGCTCTACCGGGAAGTCACCCTGAAGCACCAGCTGCAGGTCTCCTTCGAGGACATGATGAAGGAGATCCGGGGCATCGCCGACCAGATGAGCGAGGACGAGCGCCGGTCCTACCTCGTCGAGAGCTTGTTCTTGAACTCGGTCACGTACGAGAATGAGATGCTGGACGCGTACATGCGCGGCCTCACGACCCCGAAGAAGAAGGGTCGGGGCCGAAGCGCGGACTAGCGGGAGGTGGTTCCGTGAAGCTTGCGATTCTCGCCCTGGCCGCTCTGGTTCTCGTCGGCGACGCCCATGCGGCCGCGCCCCTGGCGGCCGGCGCCTCGGGTCCGAAGATCAGCGTCGAACCGGCCGCCTTCGACTTCGGCAAGGCGCTCCAGAACAAGGAGCTCAAGAAGCAGTTCGTGATCCGGAACATCGGCACGGACGAGCTCGTGATCGAGCGCGTGACCACGACCTGCGGCTGCACGGTCGCGGACGGCTACGCGAAGGTCGTCAAGCCGGGGGAGTCCACCAACATGGAGGTCCGCCTCAACACCGGGACGTTCAAGGGCAGCATGGAACGGAAGGTGCTCGTGCGCTCGAACGACGCGACCCGGGACCCCCTGGAGCTCAAGGTCCAGGTCACGGTCGTCGCCCAGTAGCGGAGCTTCCCGGCTAGGACGCGTCGGGAACGAGCGCCGGCGCCGAGGCCGGTCGCGGCACGAGGGGCGCCTGCTCGGCGCTCGCCACGACATCCCAGGCGTCGGGCGTCGCCAGGAGCTTCTGGCACAGCGCGGCGTGCAGGGCGTGCCCCGCCTTGGTCGCTTCGAGGTGGCCCAGGATGGGGCGACCGAGAAGGGCCACATCGCCGATCGCGTCGAGGATCTTGTGGCGGACGAACTCGTCCTCGAAGCGGAGCTTGTTGTTGAGCACGCCGGTCTCGCCGATGACCACGGCGTTCTCGAGGCTGCCCCCCAGGGCCAGGCCGTTGCGCCGCAGCGTCTCCACCTCGCGCAGGAACCCGAAGGTCCGCGCGGGAGCGATCTGTTCCGTGAAGGCCTCGGCGTTGACGCGGAACGAGGCGTTCTGATGGCGCAGCAGGGGGTGGTCGAAGCCGATCGTGTACGTCACCCGGAAGTGATCGGCCGGACTGAAGCGAGCCCATTTGCCGCCGTGAACCACCTCGACGGGCGCCAGGATCCGGAGATACTCACGGCTCTCCGGCAGTGGCTTGAGGCCGGCTTCGTGGATGAGGATCACGAAGGGCGCGGCGCTGCCGTCGAGCACCGGCACTTCGGGTCCATTCACTTCCACGAGGGCGTCGTCCACTCCGAGGGCGAACAGCGCCGAGAGGAGATGCTCCACGGTATCGATGGAGGCGCCGTCGCGCGTCAAGGTCGTGGCGTGGTCGAGGCGATCGAGGCACGAGAGCGACGCCGGGATCGAAACTCCCAGGTCGACGCGCCGGAACACGATACCGGCACCGGAGGGGGCGGGCTTCAACTCGAGACGCACGGGACGCCCCGTGTGGAGACCGATCCCCGTGCAGCCGACCGCTCTCTTGAGTGTTCTCCGGTAGGTCATGAGGTGAATGTGCAGCGGGACCAGTGCAACCTTTGGGCCACCGCTCGAGTCAGTGTAACCCGTTGACTTCAATGACTCTCATGCGCACGGCACCGCGCTGCGGGGCTCCATAGCCACAGTCCCAGAACCACATGCGTGGCCCTGGAGCCACACCTAGAACCGGGCCCCGCCTTCGGCCTCGTGAGCCCGATAGGCACCCTCGTCCAGGATCGCGCGGGTCTCGTCGAGGGCGTACCGGATCTCGTCGTCGGTGGAGTAGAAATGCGGCGAGAACCGGATCCCGGCACCCGGACGATAGTCGACGAGGATCTCGCGCCGCACTAGTTCCCGCGTCACCGCCGCGGCATGGGGCACGTCGAGGATGACCATGCCGCCGCGCTCGTCGGGGTTCAGCGGCGAGCGAGCGGGGAATCCGCGTTCGCGTGCGAGCTCGATCAGGAGCGCGACCTGACGGCGTGACTTGCGGCGGATCGCCTCGACGCCGAGGTCGTTGACGATGTCGTAGCCGGCCTGGGCCGCGTACAGCGCCGGCACCCCCGGCGTGCCGTGCAGGAAGCGAGTACCGTCGTTGGCGTAGTCGATCTCGCCCGTCTCGAACGCGAACGGTCTCTGGTGTGCCATCCACCCCGTGAGACGTGGCTCGAGGCGCGGCACGAGCCGCGGCGCGACGTACAGGTAGCCCGCGCCCGGCCCGCCGCAGAGCCATTTCACGGAGCCTCCCGTCGCGAAGTCCACGTCCCAAGCGGTGACGTCGACCGGCACCGTCCCCGCCGACTGGTAGAGGTCGGCGACGACCATCGCGCCCACCTCGTGGGCACGACGCGTGATCGCGGCGATGTCCTGGACGAACCCGCTCTTGAACACGACGTGGGAGATCGGCACGAGCAGCGTCTCCTCGTCGATCGCGGCCAGCATCTTCTCGAGCGGGACCGTGATCCCGTCGTCGCTCGCGACCGTCACGACGCGCGCGCCCTGGGAGCGGTGCGCCTCGTAGACGTACATGACGGAGGGGAAGTTGAGGTCGTCGTAGACGATCTTGTTGCGGCGGCCCGAGAGGTCGAAACAGGAGAGCACCAGGCCCTGGCACACCGAGACGTTCTGGTGCATGACGACGGAGCCCGCCGCGGCGCCGATCACGCGGCCGACCTTGTCGCCGGTGGTGACGGGCATCTGCCACCAGCCTTCGGCCCAGGCACGCACGCCCCGCGCCGCCCAGAGATCGGTGTAGGCCGTCAGATGGTCGGCCGCCGCCCGCGGCATGGCGCCCAGGGAGTGGCTCACGAGATACGTCGTCTTCTCGAGGATCGGAAAGTCCCGGCGGCGGGCGAGGAGGGCGTCTTCGCTCACGCGGGCACGCCCTTGAGGGCGGCCCGCAGATAGCGGGCCGTGTGGCTCTTCCGGGACCGGGCCACGGCCTCGGGCGTGCCCTGAGCGACGATGCGCCCGCCGCTCGCGCCGGCCTCGGGTCCCAGGTCGATGACGTGGTCGGCGCTCTTCACCACGTCGAGATTGTGCTCGATCACGACGACCGTGTTGCCGGCGTCCACGAGCCGTCCGAGAACCTTGAGCAGCTTGCCCACGTCGTCGAAGTGCAGGCCGGTCGTCGGTTCGTCGAGGATGTAGAGCGTGCGGCCGGTCTCCCGGCGCGCCAGCTCCCGTGCGAGCTTGACGCGTTGGGCCTCGCCCCCGGACAGCGTGGCGGCGCTCTGTCCGAGGCGCAGGTACCCGAGTCCCACGTCCATGAGTGTCAGCAGGAGCCGGTTGAGACGCGGATGGGAGCGCAGCAGGCCCTGGGCCTCGGCCACGGTCATGTCGAGCAGGTCGGCCACGTTCCGGCCGTTGTACAGGATCTCGAGGGTTTCGCGGTTGTAGCGCCGGCCCTGGCAGGTCTCGCACGTAACGTACACGTCGGGGAGGAAATGCATCTCGATCCGCCGCACGCCGTCGCCCTGGCAGGTCTCGCAGCGGCCGCCCTTCACGTTGAAGGAGAAGCGGCCGGGCTTGTAGCCGCGAGCCCGGGCCTCGGGCGTGAGGCTCATCAGCTCGCGGATGAAGGCGAAGGCGCCCGTGTAGGTGGCCGGGTTGCTGCGCGGCGTCCTGCCGATCGGGCTCTGGTCGATCGCGATCACCTTGTCGATCGCCTCTGTCCCGAGCACGTCCCGATGCCGCCCGGGCTCCGCGCCCGCTCCGGACAGGCGCCGGGCCAGGACGCGGTACAGGATCTCCACGACCAGTGTCGACTTGCCGGAGCCCGAAACCCCGGTGACGGCGGTCAGCACGCCGAGGGGGAACGCGACGTCGAGGTCGCGCAGGTTGTTCTCCCGGGCGCCTTCGACGCGCAGCTCGCCCGTCGCCGTGCGCCGGGCCCGAGGCACGGGGATCTCCAGCTCGTGGCGAAGGTAGCGGCCCGTGAGACTGCCATTGAGGGACGCCGGGGGTCCCTCGTACATGAGGCGTCCGCCCTCGAGCCCCGCGCCCTCCCCGAGATCCACGATCCAGTCGGCGGCGCGGATCGTCTCCGGTTCGTGTTCGACGACGACCACGGTGTTGCCGCGATCGCGGATCTCCCGGAGCGTGTCGAGGAGGCGTTCGTTGTCCCGCGGGTGGAGACCCGCGGAGGGCTCGTCGAGCACGTACAGGATGCCCTGCATGCGTGCGCCGATCTGCGTCGCGAGACGGACGCGGTGCGCCTCGCCGGCCGAGAGCGTCGTCGTCGGCCGGTGCAGGCTCAGATAGCACAAGCCGACCGCCTCGAGGAACTGGAGTCGTCCCAGGATCTCGTGGAGCAGGCGCTCGGCCACCGGCGTTTCGCGTTCGCTCCACTGGAGAGCCGCGAGCGCCTCGCGGAGCTCGCTCACGGCCATGCGGGCGTAGTCGGCGATGCCCCGGCCGGCGAGGAGCACGGCCCGGCTCTCCCGTCGCAGGCGGGCGCCT
Source organism: uncultured Acidobacteriota bacterium (assembly GCA_902826455.1). Classification (GTDB taxonomy): domain Bacteria; phylum Acidobacteriota; class Vicinamibacteria; order Fen-336; family Fen-336; genus CADEEV01. The sequence goes on from CADEEV010000017.1 coordinate 61,633, forward strand.
TCGCACTCGGGGCAGCGCTCGACCGAGAGGTAGGGCCGCAGGTCCTCGAAGGCCTCGCCGCCTTCGCGCGCCTCCCCGCCCTCGAGATCGTCACGCTCGAGGCGCACGAGGGCCTCGACCTTCCGGCGCACGTATTCCAGGACTCCCGGGAACGAGCCTTCTCCCTCGAGAAGGATGCGCCGTGCCTTGCGGGACAGATCCTGGACGGGGGTCTCGAGCGAGAAGGAGTGCTTCCGCGCCAGGTCCTCGAGCGCCTCCCGGACGAGCCGGGCACCGTGGCGATGCCACGGTTGCACGGCGCCATCGGCGAGGCTCTTGGTCTCGTCGGGGATCACCTTCTTCGGATCGACGGCCCAGCGCACGCCGAGGCCCTCGCATTCCGAGCAGGCCCCGACCGGGCTGTTGAACGAAAAGGCCCTGGGCGACAGCTCGGGCAGCGACACGTCGCAGCGCGGGCACGCGAAGCGCCGCGACAGCAGCATCTCCTCGTCCCCTTCGAACGAGAGCAGAACGGTGTCCGCGGCGAGGATGAACGAGCGCTCGAGCGCCACGAGCAGACGCTTCTCCGAGCCCGGCTTGAGGGCGAAGCGATCGAGCAGGATCTCGACCCTGTGGTTGCGCCGGGGGTCGAGCGTCAGGGGGGCGTCGAGGCGCACCAGCCGCCCGTCGACCCGGGCGCGCGTGAAGCCCTGCTCGGCCAGCCCACGCAGCTCCTTCCGGAAGGCTCCCTGCCGGCCTCTCACCACCGGGGCCAGGATCCCGACCAGGCTGCCTTCCCTCGTGGCGAACAGTCGCTCGGCGATCTTCTCCGCGGGCAGCGCAGCGATCGGCGTCTGACAGCGCGGGCAATGCGGCTGGCCCAGGGCGGCAAACAGGACGCGCAGGTGGTCGTAGATCTCGGTGACCGTGCCCACGGTCGATCGCGGGTGACTCGCGGTCGTACGCTGCTCGATGGCGATGGCCGGGGACAGGCCCGTGACCGACTCGACGTCCGGCTTCTCCATCTGGTCGAGGAACTGCCGGGCGTAGGGCGAGAGGCTCTCCACGTAGCGCCGCTGGCCCTCCGCGTAGAGGGTGTCGAAGGCGAGACTCGACTTCCCGGAGCCGGACGGGCCCGTGATCACGACCAGCCGGTTGCGCGGCAGGTCGCAGTCGACGCCCTTCAGGTTGTGGACCCGGGCCCCCCGGATCGCAATCGGTTCGTCCCCTGCAGCACTCATCTGGCCGTGACCAAAACCCCATCTTAGCAAGCCTCGCGCTCCCCGCGCGATGCGGGTCGTGACACCCGCGCAGAAACGTTCGTGCTACACTTTTCGGCTCTGTTGCTAGTGGTTGGCATCCCTCTTCGTCGAGGAGGCTCAGGAAGACCCATGGCCAAGAAGCCCGCCCCCGCCGTCGACCGGCGCTCCGCACAGGCCCTCGAGCTCTTCGAGAAGGCCCTGAGGGCGCTGGGGAAGAAGGACCTCGAGCGCGCCGGGACGCTGCTCGACGAGCTGCTCGAGGGATATCCCGACGAGCGCGACATCCTGGAGCGGGCTCGTGCCTACCGGGCGGTCGTCGAGCGTCACGCCGGCAAGAAGGCCGCGTTCCGCCCGAAGTCGTTCGAGGAGCTCCTGAACTACGGGGTCTTCCTCCACAACAAGGGCGAGTTCGAGGAGGCCCTCCGCTTCCTGACGCAGGCGGCGGAGATCCACCCCCGCAACGAGAACGTCCTGTACTGCCTCGCGGCGGCCTCGGCGCGGGCCGGCGAGACGCCGGCAGCCGTGAAGGCCCTGCGGTCCGCGATCGGCGTGAACCCGGCCAACCGGGCCCAGGCCCGCAGCGACTCGGACTTCGATCCGATCCGCGAAGACGAGGAGTTCGCGGCGCTCGTGACGCCCCAGGCCTCGTGAGCCTCGACGGCCGCCCCGTGCAGGCGGTGCTGCTCGCCGCCGGACGCGGCACGCGGCTCAAGAGCCCGCTCGCCAAGGTCCTGCACCGGGCCCAAGGCGTGCCGCTCCTGGAGCACACGCTTCGGGCCGTCGCGGGTGCCCAGCCGATCACGATCGTGATCGGCCACGGGGCGGAGGCGGTCGAGGCGGCCTTCGCCGGGCGTGGCCGCTTCGTGCGCCAGGACCCGCCGCGTGGCACCGGGCACGCCGTCATGGTCGCCCGCGAGGCCTTCGCCGCGAATGCCGACCGCGCCCTCCTCGTGGTCAACGGCGACCTGCCGCTGCTGCGTGACCGCACCGTCGAGGCCCTGATCGCGGCTCACGAGGCCTCGGGTGCCGCCGCCACGCTGCTCACGGCGGAGCTGCCCGACGCCGGCTCCTATGGTCGCGTGCTGCGCGGCGAGGGCGATTCGGTCCGGGCGATCGTCGAGGCCCGGGACGCGTCGCCCGAGGAGCGCGCGATCCGGGAGTGGAACGTCGGCGTGTATGCGTTCCGCGTCGCCCCCCTGCTCCGGGCGCTCGACCAGCTGACGCCGCAGAACGCCCAGGGCGAGTACTACCTCACCGACGTGATCGCTCACCTGGTCGCGGATGGCGAGGGCGTGGGAGCCTGCCGCGTCGACGATGCCCGGGAGGCTCTTGGCGTCAACACGCTCCAGGAGCTCGCGATCGCGAGCCGGCTACTCGTCGAGCGGCGCCTCGGGGAGCTGATGAACGCTGGGGTCGTCGTCGAGGATCCAGCCAGCACGTTCGTGGGCGTCGACGTCCGCGTCGAGCCGGGCGCGGTCCTGCGCCCGGGCACGCACCTCGAAGGCCGCACCTCGATCGCGGGCGGCGCGACGATCGGGCCGTTCGCGCGGCTCCAGGACGCGGTGATCGGGGCCGACACGGTGGTCCTCGACCACTGCCTGCTGCGCGAGTGCGTGGTCGGATCCGGCGTGAGCATCGGGCCCTTCGCCCACGTCCGGCCGGAGACCCGGATCGAGGACACGGCGAAGGTCGGGAACTTCGTCGAGCTCAAGAAGACCCGCCTCGGCCGGGGGGCCAAGGCGCCGCACCTGAGCTACCTCGGCGACGCCACGATCGGGGACGCCGCCAACATCGGCGCCGGCACGATCACGTGCAACTACGACGGCACCCGCAAGCACCCCACGCGGATCGGCGCCGGCGCGTTCGTGGGCAGCAACTCGACGCTGGTGGCGCCCGTCTCCATCGGCGACGGCGCCTACGTCGCGGCCGCCAGCGCCATCACCGAGGACGTCCCCGCGGACGCCCTGGCGCTCGGTCGGTCCCGTCAGACGACCAAGGCGGGCTGGGCCAGGAAGCGGCGGGACACGAAGGCCAAGGGTTCCTAGCTGGCGCTCACGCTCGGGCGCCCTCCCTTGGTAGGCTGACGCGATGTGCGGCATCGTCGGCTACGTCGGCTCCCGTGATGCCGTCGGGGTGATCCTCGACGGCCTCAAGCGCCTCGAGTATCGCGGCTACGATTCGGCCGGGATCGCGGTCGTGTCCAGTGGCGGCCTTCAGCGGCGCCGCTCGGAGGGCAAGCTGCAGAACCTGGTGCGCAGCCTGGCGGCCGAGCCGCTCTCCGGCGCGTTCGGGCTCGGCCACACGCGCTGGGCTACCCATGGCCGTCCCAGCGAGGAGAACGCCCATCCCCACCAGGATTGCACCGGGCGGCTGGTCGTGGTGCACAACGGAATCATCGAGAACTACCTGGCGCTCAAGGCCCGCCTCGAAGGTGCCGGCCATCGGTTCGTGACGCAGACCGACACCGAGGTCGTGGCACATCTCGTCGAGTCGCTCTACGCGGGCTCTCTGGAGGAGGCCGTTCGGCGCGCCGTCGGCGAGCTCGAGGGAATCTACGCGCTGGTGCTCATGCACGAGAGCGAGCCGCAGACCCTCGTCGCGGCGCGCGTGGGCCCGCCCCTGGTCGTGGGCCTCGCGGAGGGCGAGCACTTCCTCGCCTCCGACGTGGCGGCGCTCCTGCCCTACACCCGCGACTTCGTCTTCCTCGACGACGGCGACATCGTCACGGTGACGCCCGGCGCGATGCGGCTCGTGAACGCCGCCGGCGAGCCGGTCGTGCGGCAGGCGCAGCGCATCCTCTGGGATCCGATCCAGGCCGAGAAGGGTGGCTACCGCCACTTCATGCTGAAGGAGATCCACGAACAGCCCCAGGCCGTTCGGGACACCCTCTTCGGGCGCATGGGGCTCGAGGAGGGCGAGGTCCACATCGAGGAGCTCGCGGGCGCCGCGGCGAGCCTCGCCGAGGCGAAGCGGGTGGTGCTCATCGCCTGCGGGACGAGCTGGCACGCGGCCCTGGTCGGCAAGTTCCTGATCGAGCAGATCGCCGGCCTTCCGGCGGAGGTCGACTACGGAAGCGAGTTCCGGTACCGCACGCCGATCGTCGATGCCTCCACGTTGGCCGTCGCCATCAGCCAGAGCGGAGAGACCGCCGACACCCTGGCGGCGTTTCGCGAAGCGAAGCGCCTCGGAGCGTCGGGCGTCGCGATCTGCAACGTGCAGGGTTCGATGCTGACCCGCGAAGCGGCCGGCACGCTCCTGACCCACGCCGGTCCGGAGATCGGCGTCGCGTCCACGAAAGCCTTCACATCGCAACTCGTTGCGCTGGCCCTGCTGGCCTTGCATCTCGGCCGCCTGCGCGGCACGTTGTCGCGGGACGCCTGCCGTCGCCATCTCGAGTCCCTGGCGCGGCTCCCGCATCTGATGGAGCAGGCCCTGGCGGCGCCCGGACCGATCGAGGAGCTCGCCAAGGCGGCGGTGAAGGCGAGCGACTTCCTGTACCTGGGCCGCGGCATCCACTATCCCATCGCCCTCGAGGGCGCCCTGAAACTGAAGGAGATCTCCTACATCCACGCCGAGGGCTATCCCGCAGGCGAGATGAAGCACGGGCCCATCGCCCTGATCGACGAGCGGATGGGCATCGTCGCTCTCTGCCCGCGCGGTCGCGTGTACGAGAAGATGCTGTCGAACGTCCAGGAGGTGAAGGCGCGTGGCGGCCGCGTCATCGCCGTCGCGACCGCGGGAGACTCCGAGATCCGGCGCATCCTCGACGCCGCAGACACGCTGCTCGAGGTGCCGGCCCTCGACGAACTGTGGTCGCCGCTGCTGTTCGTGCTCCCGCTCCAGCTCCTGGCCTACTACACGGCCGTGCGCGCCGGGCGCGACGTCGACCAGCCGCGCAACCTGGCCAAGTCGGTGACCGTCGAGTGAGCGAAGCCGTGACGTCGCCCCTCCTCGCCGGCCTCAACGAGCAGCAGCGCGAAGCGGTGCTCGCGACGGAGGGGCCGGTCCTGATCCTGGCCGGCGCCGGCAGCGGGAAGACACGCGTCATCGTCCACCGCATCGCGCACCTGGTCCTGGAGAAGGGCGTTCCGCCCGAAGCGATCCTGGCGGTCACCTTCACCAACAAGGCCGCGGGCGAGATGAAGGAGCGCGTCGAGTCGCTGCTCGGGGGCTCGACGCGAGCGATCGTGTCGACGTTCCACAGCCTGTGCGTGCGGATCCTGCGACGCGACGCGGCCCGTGCCGGCCTGCCCGGCGATTTCGTGATCTACGACGACGACGACCAGCTGGTCGCCGTTCGCGACGCCTTGAAGGCTCTCGACCTCTCGGAGAAGCTGCACCCGCCGCGTCGCATCCTCTCGCGCATCTCGGCGCGCAAGAACGCCGGCCGGGAGGCGGACTCGGGCGACGAGGACTCCTTCGCCGGCGCCACGTTCGCGCGGATCGCCGCGCGTTATCGCGAGGCGCTCGAGCTCGCCCATGCCCTCGACTTCGACGACCTGCTGCTGAGGACCGTGGCACTGCTGTCCCAGGACGAGATGGTCCGCGAGAGCTACAGGCGACGCTTTCGCTACCTGCTCGTGGACGAGTACCAGGATACGAACCGGACCCAGTACGAGCTGGTGCGGCTGCTGGCCGGCGAGGCCGGCAACGTCACGGTCGTGGGGGACGAGGACCAGGCCATCTATTCCTGGCGCGGCGCCGACATCCGCAACATCCTGGACTTCGAGCGTGATTTCCCCGGGGCGCGCATCCTGCACCTCGAGGACAACTATCGCTCCAGCCAGCGCATTCTCGACGCCGCCGCGGGCCTCGTGGCCCACAACGCGAAGCGCAAGGGGAAGACCTTGCGCGCGGTACGGGCCTCCGGAGAGCTGGTGCGTCTGCATGCCGCGAGCGATGAGTTCGAGGAGGCGGTCTGGGTCGTCGAGCGCATCGCCGGAGCCCGCTCGACCCGGAGCGCCGTGCTGTTCCGGATGAACGCCCAGAGCCGACTGCTCGAGGAAGCCCTGCTGCGCCTGCGCATCCCGTACGTCGTCGTGGGCGGCGTCGGCTTCTACGAGCGCAAGGAGGTGCGTGACCTGCTCGCCTACCTCCGCCTGGTGCAGAACCCGGGCGACGGCGTCGCGCTGCGTCGCGTGCTGAACGTCCCACCGCGCGGCATCGGGGACAAGACGGTGGCCGAGCTCGAGCGCGTGGGCCGCGAGCGTGGCCTCTCGCTCTACGGCGCCCTCGGAGAGTGCATCGACGACGCGCTGCTACCCGCGCGGGCAACGCAACCCCTCGCGCGCTTCCGCGAGGCCCTCGAGACGCTGCGCGCCGAAGCCCCTTCGCTTCCGGTGAAGGCCCTGCTCGAGCGCACCCTCGCCGTCTCGGGCTATGCCGCGGCCCTCGCGAGCGACGACTCTCGCGAGAGCCAGGACCGCCTCGACAACCTGGCCGAGCTGCTCTCCGCCGCCGCCGACTACGACGGCCGGGAAGAGTCCCCGACGCTGTCCGGTTTCCTGGACCGCGTGAGCCTGCTCTCCGACGTGGACAAGGCGAAGGACGGCGCGCCGGTGATCCTGATGACGCTCCACTCGGCGAAGGGCCTTGAGTTCGACAACGTGTTCCTCATCGGCCTCGAGGAAGGGCTTGTGCCCCACGCCCGCAGCCTGACGAACGAGGACGGCGTCGAGGAAGAGCGGCGCCTGTGCTACGTGGGCATGACGCGGGCCAGGGAACGCCTGCATCTGACGTGGGCTCGTAGTCGCCAGGTCTTCGGCCAACGGCGCGTTTCCGAAGCGTCGCGATTCCTCGCGGAGATCCCCCGAGCCGGCCTCGAGGTGACCGGAGCCCCGAGGCCCCAGGAGAGCCTCACGCGACCGCGCGGTGACGCCTGGCGCGATCGACCCGCGTCACGCGCTGCCTACGTTCCTTCAGCCGCTCCCGCGGGCTCGGACGCTGGCTTGCGGCCGGGCGCCCGCGTCCGGCACCCGTTGTTCGGCGTCGGCACGGTCTTGCGAAGCGAGGGCTCGGGCGACGACTTGAAGCTCACGGTGTCGTTCGCCGGGATCGGCGCGAAACGTCTCGTGGCCCGCTACGCGGGCCTCGAGGTGCTCTAGGTCGTCGCCGGCTCTACTTCGGGTCGAGCGTCGCGACCACCCAGCGGCCCTGGGGCTTGCCCGTGGCGCCGGGCGTCATCATCTCGTACTTGCGCAATCCCATGGTGTACGGCTTCGCAGTGCCGTCGATCGTCAGGTTCATGCCGACGGACTTCGTGATCATCTCGCCGGTCATGCCCTCGACGTCGTCGACCTGACCCACGGAGAGGATCACGGCGCGCTTCTCCTTGTCGACGGCGGCTTTCGCGTCGACGAGCTGTTTCTTGAGCTCGCGCTCCTTCTCGGTGAACGCCTTCCAGTCGTCGCCGTACTTCTTGAGGCTCGCCGGGATCGCAGCGTCCTTCTTGATCAGGTCGCGGACCTGATCGACCTCCTTGGGATGGTCGAGGAAGTAGGTGTTGTAGGCCTTCTTGTTGTCGGCGATGGCCGCCTCCGTGTCCGCGAACTTCTTCACGAGGTTCGGGAGCTCCGCGGGAACGCGCTTCTCCTCGCCGGGGTCCGTGATCGCCCAGGACTGGACCTTCTTGTCGAACTTCACGGCGGCGAAGCTCGCGAGGGTCTGGTCGTCGCCCTGGTTGACGGCGGCGAAGTACTGGTCCACCACCTTCTGCTCGGGGTGGCCGCAGGCGACACCGGCCGCGATCGCGACCGTAGCGAGAACGCCCCGAAGGGCCGCTTTGCTTTGCATCATTCCTCTTCCTCCCCTTCGCGCTCGGCAAGGCGCGCGACCGACTTGAGCTGGTCGCCTTCCTCGAGCTGGATCAGGCGCACGCCCTGTGTGTTCCGGCCAATCGTCGAGATATCCGCGGTGTTGAGTCTGATGATCATACCCCGTCCGGTGATCAGCATCACGCCCTCGTCGCCGGCCAGGAACCGGACACCGACGACGTCGCCGTTGCGACCGGACGTCTTGATGTTGATCAGGCCCTTGCCGCCGCGGCTCTGGAGGCGGTACTCCTCCACCGGCGTCCGCTTTCCGTAGCCGTTCTCGGTCACCGTGAGCAGCGTCCCCGTGGGCGTCACGACTTCGAGGGCGACGACGATGTCGCCCGTGTCGAGCTCGATGCCCTTGACCCCGTAGGCCGTGCGGCCCATCGGGCGCACGTCTTCCTCGCTGAAGTGGATCGCCATGCCGCCCTTCGTGCCGAGCAGCATCTGATCCTTGCCCGTCGTGAGCACGGCGCCGATCAGGGCGTCGTCGTCCTCCACGGACAGGGCGATGATGCCGCCGGCCCGCGGGTTGGAGAAGGCGGCGAGCTCGGTCTTCTTCACGATGCCCTTGAGCGTCGTGAGCAGGACGTACCCGCCCCCGTCGAAGGCCCGCACGGCCGCGAAGGCCGCGATCTTCTCGCCGCTCTGGAGCTGGACCAGGTTGACCACGGCCTTGCCCTTGCCCTGGGGACCCACGTCCGGGATCTCGTGGACCTTGAGCCAGTACACGCGTCCGCGGTCGGTGAAGATCAGGATGTAGGAGTGGGTCGAGGCGATGAAGAGCTGCGAGACGAAGTCCTCTTCCTTCGTCTTCATGCCGACGCGTCCGCGTCCCCCGCGGCGCTGCGAGCGGTAGGTCGCGATGGTCGTGCGCTTGATGTAGCCGCCGTGGGTGATCGAGATCGCCACCTCTTCGTCGACGATCAGGTCCTCGACGCTCATGTCGTCGACAGCGTCGACGATCTCGGTGCGGCGCGGGTCGCCGTGGTCGTCACGGATCTTGCGCAGCTCGTCGCCCACGATCTTGTCGATGCGAACCGGTCGAGCCAGGATGTCCCGAAGGTCCGTGATGAGGATCTTGATCTCGCGCAGCTCGTCGACGATCTTCTGGCGCTCGAGACCCGTGAGCCGCGACAGCTGGAGCTTCAGGATCTCGTCGGCCTGGATCTCGCTGAACGCGAAGCGGCCGATCAGCCCGGCCTTCGCCTCGGGCGGCGTCTTCGAGCTGCGGATGAGGGTGATCACCTCGTCGAGGTGATCCAGGGCCTTCTCGTAGCCCTCGAGGATGTGGGCCCGGGCCTCGGCCTTGCGCAGGTCGAACTCGGCGCGCCGCCGCACCACCTCGCGTCGGAAGTCCAGGAACAGCTCGCAGGCCTCGCGCAGGTCGAGGACGCGCGGGCGCTGGTCGACGATCGCCAGCATGATGATCCCGAAGCTGTCCTGGAGCTGGGTGTGCTTGTAGAGGTTGTTGAGGACGACCTGCGCCACCTCGCCCTTCTTCAGGTCGATCACGATGCGCATCCCGTCGCGGTCGCTCTCGTCGCGGACGTCGGAGATGCCCTCGAGCTTCTTGTCGCGCACGAGCTCCGCGATGCGCTCGATGAGCCGTGACTTGTTGACCTGGTAGGGGATCTCTGTGACCACGATGGATTCGCGGTCGCCCTTGCGGGTCTCGATCTCCGCCTTGGCCCGCATCACGATCTGGCCGCGGCCCGTGCGTTGCGCCTGGCGGATCCCGCCGCGGCCGCAGATCATGCCGGCCGTGGGGAAGTCGGGCCCCTTGACCCGCTCCATGACGCCCTCGAGGCGCTCGTCCGGCGTGAGGTCGGGGCTCTCCAGAAGGAACGTCAGCGCGTCGACGATCTCGCCCAGGTTGTGGGGCGGAATGTTCGTGGCCATGCCGACCGCGATGCCGGCGGCGCCGTTCACGAGCAGGTTGGGGAAGACCGTGGGCAGCACGGTGGGCTCGATCGAGGAGTCGTCGTAGGTCGGCTGGAAGTCGACCGTCTCCTTCTCGATGTCGTCCATCATCGCGGCCCCGAGACGGGTGAGGCGCGCCTCGGTGTAGCGCTGTGCGGCGGGCGGGTCGCCGTCGACCGACCCGAAGTTGCCCTGGCCGTCGACGAGTCGCGCGCGCATGTTCCACGGCTGCGCCATGCGCACCAGCGTGTCGTAGATCGCGAGGTCGCCGTGGGGGTGATAGTTGCCCATCACCTCGCCGACGATCTTCGCGCACTTGCGGTAGGGGCGACCGGGGGCGAGGCCCATCTGCTGCATGCCGTACAGCACGCGGCGGTTCGCGGGCTTCAGGCCGTCGCGGATGTCGGGCAGGGCGCGGCCGATGATCACCGACATGGCGTAGTCCATGTAGGACTGGCGCATCTCGTCGGCGATGTTGGTCAGGACCTTGTTGAGGGCGATCGGGTTCGGGTCGGGAGTGTCTGTCATGCCTTAGATATCGAGGTTCTTGACGTTGAGCGCGTTCTCTTCGATGAACTGGCGGCGCGGCTCGACCGCGTCGCCCATGAGCGTCGTGAACATGTTCTCGGCGACCTCGTCGTCCTCGAGGCGGATCTGGACGAGGGTGCGGGTCGCGGGATCCATGGTCGATTCCCAGAGCTGGTCGGCGTTCATCTCGCCGAGGCCCTTGTAGCGCGAGATCGTGAGACCGCGCTTGCCCTCGGCGAGGAAGTGCTCGAGCAGCGCGTCGCGCCCGCCGAGCTTCGTCTCGCCGCCATCGAGCACCACGAGATCGGGATGGTCGAGGCCGCGGAACTCTTCGTAGGTCGAATAGAGCGCCTTGTACTCGGGCGCCGTCACGAAGTCGTCCCCCAGCCGGATCTCGCGGCTCTTGCCGCTGGCGGGGTTCGGGTTCTGGTAGACGACCTCGAAGACGCCGTGCTCCTCGTCCTTCTCGAGCACGATGTCGGCGCCGGCGTCGCGCATGGGCTTCAGCACCTCCAGGAGCCGCGCCTTGTCCGTGAAGGCCTCGGCGTCCTTCACCTGGCCGCGCAGCAGCAGCTCGACGAGGCTCCGGGGCACGCCCTTGCGCTCGACCACCGCGAGCAGTTTGCGGTACGCGACCATGCGCTCCAGGAGCCGCACGAGCTTGCCGCCTTCCACCTCGAGGCTCGGGGACACGCGCACCTTGCGGTTCTCGACGGAGCGCTCCATGAGGAACGCATCCAGTGCCGACTCGTCCTTCAGGTAGCGCTCGGCCTTGCCGTGCTTCGCCTTGTAGAGCGGCGGCTGGGCGATGTAGAGATGGCCGCGCTCGATCAGCTCCTTCATCTGCCGATAGAAGAACGTGAGGAGCAGGGTGCGGATGTGGCTGCCGTCGACGTCGGCGTCGCACATCACGATGATGCGGTGATAGCGGAGCTTCGTGACGTCGAAGTCGTCGGCCCCGACGCCGGTGCCCAGGGCCGTGATGATGTTGCGAATCTCTTCGGAGGCGAGGGTCTTGTCGAGACGTGCCTTCTCGACGTTCAGGATCTTGCCGCGCAGCGGGAGGATCGCCTGGAACTTCCGATCACGACCCTGCTTCGCGGAGCCGCCGGCCGAGTCGCCCTCGACCAGGAACAGCTCGCACAGCTCCGGGTTGCGCTCCTGGCACTCCGCCAGCTTGCCGGGGAGCCCCGCGCCGTCGAGGGCGCCCTTTCGCCGCGTCAGGTCCCGGGCCTTGCGGGCCGCCTCCCGGGCGCGCACGGCATCGAGGACCTTGAGGACGATCCGCTTGGAGACGGCCGGGTTCTCCTCGAAGTACGCCGCGAGCTTCTCGTTCACGAGGCTCTCGACGATGCCCTTCACCTCGGAGTTGCCGAGCTTGCCCTTCGTCTGACCCTCGAACTGCGGGTTCGGCACCTTGACCGAGATCACCGCCGTCAGGCCTTCGCGGGTGTCCTCGCCCTGCACCTGGTCCGCCATGTCCTTGGCGAGGCCGGAGCTCGCCGCGTAGGCGTTCAAGGTCCGGGTCAGGGCCCCCTTGAAGCCCGACAGGTGGGTTCCGCCGTCGTGGGTGTTGATGTTGTTCGCGAAGGAGTAGATGTTCTCGGCGTACCCGTCGTTCCACTGCAGCGCGACTTCGGCCGCGACGCCGTCGCGCTCGCCCTCGATCATGATCGGCGCCGGGTGGAGCGTCTCCTTGTTGCGGTTCATGTGCTCGACGTAGGAGGCGATGCCGCCCTCGTACTGGAAGCGGTGCTTCTTGCCGTCGCGCTCGTCCTCGAGGGTGATGAGGATGCCGCGATTCAGGAAGGACAGCTCGCGGAGGCGCTGCGACAGCGTGTCGAAGGTGAAGACCGTCGCCTCGAAGATCTGGCCATCGGGCTTGAACGTGACCTTCGTCCCGCGCTTGTCGGTGACGCCAGTCTTCTCGAGGGGCGCCTGGGGATCGCCGCGCCGATAGCTCTGCCGGTAGACGCCGCCTTCGCGCCAGATCTCGACCTCGAGGGTCTCGGAGAGCGCGTTCACGACGGAGATGCCGACTCCATGGAGACCGCCCGACACCTTGTAGGATTTCTTGTCGAACTTCCCACCGGCGTGGAGCTTGGTGAGGACCACTTCGGCCGACGAGGTTCCCGACGGGTGCGGCTCCACGGGGATGCCGCGGCCGTTGTCGATGACGGTCACGGAGTTGTCGATGTGGATGAAGACGTTGATCTCCGAGCAGAACCCGGCGAGAGCCTCGTCGACGGAGTTGTCCACGACCTCGTAGACCAGATGGTGGAGGCCGGCCTCGCCGGTGGAGCCGATGTACATCGCCGGCCGCACGCGGACGGCCTCGAGGCCCTCCAGCACGCGGATGGAATCGGCTCCGTACGAAGCGCTCTCGTCCCTGGCGTTCTTGGTATCTTCGGTCTCGTCTCCGCCGTTCTTGTTGTCCTCGGTCATGTCTCCTCTAGTCCGACGTTCTCAGGCGGGCGCGACGGTTCCCGCGTCTACGTGAAAGCGGCGCGCCAGGCCGTCGAGACGCTCCGCCCAGGCCGGATGGGCGGTCGTCACGAGGGCCTGGCTGCGGGCGGCGACTTCCCGGCAGACTCCGGTCGTGCGTTCCTCGTCGAGCTCGGAGTCGAGATCGTCCAGCAGCGCGATCGCCGGGCGACCTGTCTCCTCCCGATAGATGTCGAGGGTCGCGATCGTGAGGGCGAGCAGGACGCTGCGCGCCTGGCCCGAAGATGCGACGCTCATCGCCTCCTGTCCCTCGACGGTGATCGCGACCGCGTCCCTGTGGGGGCCGACCAGGCTCATGCGAGCGCGCCGCTCGGCGCTTCGCCGCGCTTCGACCTCGGCGGCGAGCGCGGCGCGGGCTGCATCGTCGGAGTCCCAGGGCGCGGCGGGAGTCAACGCCACGGTGTAGGCTTCGCCGCGACCGGCCTGGGCGCGAGCGAGGGCCTGCTGCAGACGCGCGACGTAGTGTCCGCGCCGCTGCCGCAGGGCCGCGCCGGTCTCGACGAGTCGCTCGTCCCACGCCTCGAGGCCCCGCGCCCCTGACTCGAGGGCTGCGTTGCGCTGACGCACGACGCGTTCGTACTCGCGGTGGAGCTGCCGATAGGCCGGCCACAGGGCGCCGGCGCCTCGATCGAGGAACTGGCGCCGCTCGCGCATGGGCCCGCGGATGACGCGCAGCCGGTCCGTCGCATACACGACGACGTCGAGCCGACCGTTGAAGCGTTGTGGGGACACGTCTTCTCCGTCGATGCGCAAGCGGCGACCGTCGGCCGTGACCTCGACTTCGATGCGCGTCTCGCTGTCCCGATCGCGCCCCGTGCCGCGCGCCGCGAGAGACGGCTGGCCGCGCCGGATCAGGCTCGCCGTCGTCTCGGTCCGGAACGAGCGCCCGCGCGCGAGGAGACCGACGGCCTCGAGCAGGGATGTCTTGCCCTGGGCGTTGCGGCCCATGAACACGTTCAGCCCCGGCCCGAGTTCGAGGTCGGCTCGCACGATGTTGCGCAGATCCCGGATCTCCACCCGCAAGAGTTGCACTCGGTCGACTTCACAGCCTCATCGGCATGACGACGTAGCGGTAGTCGGTATCGCCGCCGGCCACGGGCTTCAACAAGCCCTGGCTCTCGGCGTCCTTGAGCTCGAGGGTAACCTCGTCCGTGCCCGCCGCGGCGAGGAACTCGACGAGGTACTGGGCGTTGAATGCGATGTCGAGGCTCGCGCCCTTGTACGGCACGCTGATCGATTCCTTGGCCTCGCCCAGGTCGGGGGACGACGCCTGGAGGTCGAGCTTGCCGCTGGACAAGCCGATGCGCACGGCCCGACTACGCTCCGAGGAGAGCAGGCTCACGCGGCGGATCGCGGTCGCAAGGCTCTCGCGATGGAGCGTAAGGACCTTGTCCCCCGTGATGGCGACCACCTTCTCGTAGGCAGGGAACTGCCCCTCGATCGTCTTGCTCGCCAGGGTACGGCCGCCCGCCTGGAAGACCAGGTGGCCTTCGACCTGCTGGAACACGGCCGACTCCTGCTGATCCACGAGGCGCGAGAGCTCGTGGATCGCCTTGCGGGGAACGAGGACCTTCTGGCCGTCGCCTCCCTTGATCTCCGCCTTGCGATGGACGTAGGCCAGGCGATGCCCGTCCGTCGCGATCATCGCGACGCCGTCCTTTTCGAGGACCAGCAGGGCGCCAGCCAGGTAGTAGCGCGCGTCCTCGGCGGTGATTGCGAAGGCCGTCCGCGCGATCACCTCGCGCAGCGCCGCGGCCGGGATCTCGACGCCCTTGCTCGCCTTGCCCTCGGGCAGGGCCGGGAAGTCCTCACGCGGCAGGCCCGCCATCTTGAAGCTCGTGCGCTCACACACGATCTGCGCCCAGGCGTCCGGCAGCACCTTGATCTGGACGTCGCTCTCGGGCAGCGCCCTCACGATCTCGAAGAGCTTCTTCGCCCCGAGCGTGATCGCTCCGGGCGTCACCACCTGGGCGGGGCAGCCGCAACGCAGCGACACGTCGAGATCCGTGGCGGAGATCCGCAGCTCTCCGTCCTTGGCTTCCGCGAGAACGTTGGAGAGGATCGGGATCGAGTTCTTCCGCTCGACGATTCCCTGGACCAAGTGAAGTTCCCGTAGCAGGTCGTTCTTGCGGACGACGATCTCCATAGTTCCTACCTTCCGTTCTCTACGTAAGACACTCTTCTAAGAGTGTGAAGAGAGACTCTGCGGAAATGCTGAAAAGCCTCGTAAGACGGAGCTACAAGGCCGCTTAGCCTGTGGCCATCTCTGCGCACGGACGGTGGATCGTTGCGTCTGGCCGTCGCATGCTTTCGATTCCGCGAGCGGCTCCACGAAACGAGCACGGGAGGCATCGTGGAAAAAGCCGCTAACCTCATCGAAATGACTGCACAAAGCTGTTGATGAGCCTGTCGAATTCGGGATCCCGCTTGCGCAGCCCATCGATCTTGCGAACCGAGTGGATGACCGTCGAGTGGTGCTTGCCTCCGAAGCCCTTGCCGATCTCGGGCAAGGAGGCGCGCGTCAGCGTCTTCGTCAGGTACATCGCGATCTGACGGGGAACGGCAACGGCCTTCGAGTTGTTCTTCGCCTTGAGCTCGGTCAGCTTGACGTTGTAGTGGTCGGCCACGAACTTCTGGATCATTTCCATCGTGATCGGCTTGTCTTCCGTCGTGAGTAGATCCTTCAGGACCTCTTGCGCCAGCGGCAAGTCGATGTCGTGGCCGGTGAGGCTCGCGTAGGCGATCAGACGGATCAGGCTGCCCTCGAGCTCCCGGATGTTCGTCTTCACCTTGCTCGCGATGAAGAGCGCGACGTTCTCCGGGATCTCGACGCGCTCCGATTCGGCCTTGCGCTTGAGGATGGCGACCTTGGTCTCGATGTCCGGCGGCTGGATGTCGGCGATCAGGCCCCATTCGAAGCGGCTGTGCAGGCGCTCTTCGAGCGTCGGGATCTGGCGCGGCGGACAGTCGCTCGAGATCACGATCTGCTTCTGGGAGTCGTGAAGGGCATTGAAGATGTGGAAGAACTCTTCCTGCGTGCGGTCCTTGCCGGCGATGAATTGGATATCGTCGACGAGCAGGACGTCCACCTGGCGATACTTCTGTCGAAAGGCCGGCAGGCGGTCGAAACGGATCGCGTTGATCATCTCGTTGATGAAGCGATCCGTGGAAATGTACGACAGCTTCAGGTGACGATTGCGGGCCTGGATGTAGTGGCCGATGCCATGCATGAGGTGCGTCTTGCCGAGACCGACGCCGCCGTAGAGGAAGAGGGGGTTGTAGGACTTCGATGGAATCTCGGCGACGGCGCGCGCCGCCGCATGGGCGAACTGGTTGGAAGCCCCGACGACGAACGTTTCGAAGGTGTATTTCGGGTTGAGCGGAGATGGCCCGAACCCCTCCTTGTCCAGCACCGTCTCGCCAGGCGCCTCCGTCTCGAAGGCGACCTGTACCTCGCCACGGCCGAGGTCGGAGAGGGCCTCGGAGACGATGCTCTGGTAGTTGCGGGTCAGCCAGTCCTTGAACTGGGAACTCGGCACGCGCACGACCAGAGCGGACCCCTGCAGCGATTCAAAGCTGGTCGGTCGAAACCACGTCGCGAAGGTGTGCCGGTTGAGCTTTTGCTCGAGTCGGGCGAGAACGTCGTCCCAGAGATTCACGAGGGCGGCCCGAACCATCGCGGGGGGAGCAGGCTGGAACCAAAATCGCGGCCTAAGGCGTAGATTGTAATGGATTTACGCCTCTGTGCCCGGACCGCGTCCAAGCCTTGCTGTCCCAGGGCTTCTTTTTGCACAGAGATTTCAACAACTGTGGAAAAGCCGTGTCGCAAAGCGGTGATTCTTGAAGGAGTCTACCGACGTTCCAAGAGCTCCAAAGCTATCACACGCAAGACCTGCGAGACAAGGCAATCGAGCGGGTCGAAGCGCGCTTCGATTGACAAGGCCAGACGCTCTCCTTAGACTGTGGAGCTTTGCCGTGGTCGGCCGTCGCCGACCCAAGAACCAGGGGCACCAAGAGCCATGAAGCGGACGTTCCAGCCGAACAATCGAAAGCGGAAGAGGACTCACGGCTTCCTGGTCCGGATGCGGACCAAGGGCGGCCGGTTGGTACTCAAGAGGCGGCGCCAGAAGGGGCGCAAGCGGGTCGGAGCCTAAGCGCTGGCGCCGGCGCCTCGGGCGGCGCGCCTGCGGCCGCAAGCCCGGATCTGCGCGCCGTCGGCTTTCCGCCGCGCCTTCCGGAACGGTCTGCGTCTCGACGGCCCGCTGTTCCTCCTGATCGCAACGCCCAACGGGCTCGCGGAGGATCGCCTGGGCCTGGTCGCGAGCCGCAAGCTGGGAGCTGCCGTGATGCGGAACCGGTCGAAGCGCCTGCTGCGCGAATGCTTTCGCAAGAACCGGCGCGACGGCTCAGCACCCGTCGATCTCGTGTTGATTCCGAAGAAGGAGATCCTGGCCCGAACAGGAGACGATGTGGAGCGTGAGTACCGTGAACGACTCCGACGTCTCGGCGCGCGACGCCTCCCGCGCCACCCGCGCCCTCCTGTTTCTGGTTGAGGCGTACCGCCTGATGCTGTCCCCCATCCTCGGCGGCCATTGTCGCTACGTGCCCAGCTGCAGCCTCTATGCGCAGGAAGCCCTGCTCCGGCACGGCGCCTGGCGAGGTAGTCGCCTCGCGGGCGCCCGGATCCTGCGATGTCACCCCTTCCGGCCGGGCGGTTTCGACCCGGTTCCGTAGAAGCCCAAGAAAGATCTGGATGGAAGAACGCCGGCTGCTCCTCGCGATCGCTCTTTCGTTGCTCGTCCTGACCGCCTATCAGTTCCTGTTCCCGACGAAGCCCGCGCCTCGGGAACAGGCCCCGGCCGCCGTCTCGTCGGTGCCCAGGCCCACCGCGACCACGCCTCCCGGACCGTCCGCCGAGGCCGCCAAGCCCACGCTCGCGCCGGCGGTCGCCGTGCCCGCCGTCGCCGACGAGCGGGAGCGCCGGGTCGAGGTGAACGGGCCCGATCTGTCGGTCGCCTTTACCAACCGGGGTGGACGCCTTCTCTCGTGGCGTCTCGCGGCGTTCTCGGACGAACGAGGGCGTCCAGAAGAGATGGTCCACGCCGTGAACGGCGCGGGCCGACCCTTCGATCTCAAGACCGGCGACGCGGCCGTGGATGCCCGCCTCGAGCAGGCCCTCTTCCGGCCGTCGAGCGAGACCCTCGACCTCGTCAGGGGCCAGGAGGGCATTCTCCGCCTCGAGTTCGCCGAGGGCGACCTCTCCGCGGAGAAGGTGTTCCGTTTCCCGGCCGGGGGGACGACCGTGACGGTCAGCGCGGCCGTCAGGCGAGGCGGCGTCGCGCTTCCCGTCCGATTGTTCTGGGGTCCGGGCGTTTCGAACCCGACCGTGAAGGAGTCCGAGGTGCAGGGCTACCAGCCACCGCATCTCGTCACGCTCGGAGCCAATGGCGTCGAACGGGTCGCCCCTGAGAAGCTCACCGGACCACGCACGGTCGAGGGCGTGACCTGGGTCGGAATCGAGACCCACTACTTCACGGCGCTCCTCGTCCCGACGAAGGGCCCAGGCGTGGCCGAGCTTCGCACCTTCCCCGTTCCGGCGAGCGACGACGGAAAGGCCCGTAGCGTGCCCGAGGCCGCGCTGAGCCTCGCGCCGGGCGAGGAAGCCCTGGTCTACGTCGGGCCGAAGGACTACCGCACGCTCGCCAAGCTCGGCCACGGGATGGAGCGGGTCGTGCCGGTCGGGGACTGGATCGGGCCGATCGTGGTCCCCCTGATCGACCTCCTGCGCGTCGTGCACCGTCACATCGGCAACTACGGCTGGTCGATCATCGCGCTCACGATCCTCATCAACCTCGCGATGAGCCCGCTCCGGCACTACAGCATCGCCAACGGCTTCAAGATGGCCAAGCTGTCCCCGGAGATGCGCACGATCCAGGAGCGCTACCGAAAGGTGCCGGCCCTCGATCCCAAGCGCCAGGAGATGCAGAACGAGATCGCCGCCCTGTACGCGCGCCACGGCATGAGCATGGGCACCCAGATGCTCGTGGGCTGCCTCCCCATCCTCCTGACGATGCCGTTCCTGATCGCGTTCTACAGGGTGCTCACGGTGGCGGTCGAGCTGCGTGGGGCCTCGTTCCTCTGGATCCCCGACCTGTCCCACCGGGACCCCTTGTTCGCGACACCGCTGCTCCTCGGCGTGTCGATGTTCGTGATGCAGAAGATCACGCCGACCGCGATGGATCCTGCGCAACAGCGCGTGATGATGATCATGCCCGTGGTACTGGTCGTGATGTTCTTCGCAGCCCCGGCGGGGCTCAACCTGTACTGGCTCGTGTCGAACCTGTGCTCGATCGTCCAGCAAGGCGTGACGCTGCGCCTGGTGCGGTCCGGCGAAGCTCGAGAAAAGGAGCGCAAGCGCGCATGAAGGACCCCGTCTTCGCAGGACCCGACGTGCCCTCCGCCGTGGAAGCCGCCGCGGACGCCCTGGGCGTCCCGGTGGACGCCTTGCGCTACGTCGTGCTGGATCCCGGGCAGGCCGGCGGGCCGGGTCGCAGCCCGAGTTCCGCACGCATCGCGGTGCTCATGGGTGCCCCGCCGGCGCCCAAGCCCCAGGCCGCCAAGGCCCCCGCCGTCGCCAGCGCGAACGCCCCGGCCGCGGGCTCCCCCGCGTCTCCCGCCGCCGTCCGCGAGACGATCGAGGCCCTGGTCGCCGAGCTGGGTCGGGCCACCGGCCTTGCGCTTTCGGCCACGTTCGAGGAGAAGGACGCCGAAACGCTCGTCGTGCGACTCGCGGGCCCGGGCGACTTCCTCCTGGCGGAGGACGGTGAGCGCCTGCAGGCCCTGGAGCACCTGTTCCAGCGCGTCGCGGCCGATGGCCTCGACCAGCGCCTCGTGGTGGACGCCGAGGGCTATCGCGCCGCCCGCGAGGGCCGCATCACCGCCAAGGCTCTCGCCCTCGCGGAAGAGGTCCGCCGCACGGGCGCCTCGCGCGAAACGGGGCCCCTCAATTCCTACGAGCGCCGGCTCGTGCACGTCGCTCTCGCGGAAGCGCCCGGCATCCGCACCTTCAGCGTGGGCGAAGGTGCGTCACGGCGCGTCACGATCGCCCCGGCAGAACCCGCCGCGGAGTGAGCCCCCACGCCCGGGCGCTCGCGGCCCTGGGCGTCGAGGGTCCCTCCCGCGAGCGCCTGGCGATCTACCTGGACCAGGTGGCCGCCTGGAGCGCCCGGGTCAACCTGACCGGGGCGCGAAGTGCCGAGGAGCGGGCCCGGATCCTGGTCGAGCCGGTGCTCCACGCCGCTTCGCTTGCCGCCGGCCGTCTCCTCGACGTCGGTTCGGGTAACGGGTCGCCGGGGCTGGTGCTCGCCCTGCTCCGGCCGGAGCTGGGCGTGACGCTCCTCGAGCCCCGCCTCAAGCGCTGGGCGTTCCTGCGCGACGCCGCCCGAGCCACCGCCCGCGACAGGCTCGAGGTGCTGCGGGCGCGCCACGACGAGTACGCCGGCCCGGCCGCCGAGACCGTCACCGTCCGGGCCCTGGCGCTGCCCCTGGCGGAGCTCGCCCCGCTCGTGAGCCCGGGGGGCCGCCTCTTGGTCTTCGGCCCTCCGCCTCGTCCCGAGCCACCGTTCCTGGCGGCCGGGGATCACGGCTCGTTCCACGTGCTGCATCGCCCGAGCGCCTGACCTGTTCCACGTGAAACGTTCCACGTGGAACGTGCTATCCTCCGCCGCTCTGAAGGGCCCCTCGAGTTGACCCGCATCATCGCCGTCGCGAACCAGAAGGGTGGGGTCGGCAAGACCACCACCACCATCAACCTGGCGGCGAGCCTTGCCGCTGCCGAGCGGCGCGTTCTGGCCGTCGACGCGGACCCCCAGGGAAATCTGACCTCAGGCCTCGGGCGTCGCGCCAGCGCCGCGCGCCTCAGCCTCTACGACTGCCTGATCAACCAGGAGCCGGCCGAGGCCGTCCAGCTCGACACCGATCTCGAGCACTTGAAGCTACTTCCGGCCGACCGCAACCTCACGGGGGCCGAGGTGGAACTCGTGCCGCTGCTCGCGCGCGAGTTCCGCCTCAAGGAAGCGCTGGCACCCGTCGCCGAGCGTTTCGACTACGTCCTCATCGACTGTCCTCCGAGCCTCGGCCTTCTCACGGTCAACGCGCTCACGGCGGCCCAGGGTCTGCTGATCCCGCTCCAGTGCGAGTACTTCGCCCTCGAGGGGATTGCCGAACTGATGAGCACGCGCGATCGCATCCGTCGCGCGCTGAATCCCGGCCTGGAGGTCGACGGCGTCTTGCTGACGATGGTCGACGAGCGCATGAATCTCACTCACCAGGTCATGGGCGAGATCCGTAACCACTTCAAGGACAAGGTTTTCCGGGCGAGCGTCCCGCGGAGCGTCCGCCTCGCGGAAGCCCCGAGCTTCGGCAAACCGATTCTTCTCTACGACATCCGGTCGCGAGGCGCCGAGGCCTACCTCGAGCTCGCGAAGGAGCTGATGGATCATGAAACGAAAGGCGCTGGGCAAGGGACTCTCCGCACTCCTGCCCGATCCTGAGCTCGAGGCGGCGGGGGCCGCGACGACCGAGGTTCCGGTGGATCAGCTGGAGCCGAACCCGCTACAGCCTCGAACGGCCATGGACACGACGCGGCTCGCCGAGCTCGCGGCCTCGATCGCGGAAAGCGGGATCGTCCAGCCGATCCTCGTGCGGCGGAAGGGCGACCGATACCAGATCATCGCGGGGGAGCGCCGCTGGCGGGCGGCCCAGCAGGCCGGGCTCGAGCGCGTGCCGGTCACGGTCCGCGACGTTCCCGATGCCGAGCTGCTGGAGCTCGCCCTCGTCGAGAACATCCAGCGCCAGGAGCTGACAGCTCTCGAGGAGGCACAGGCCTATCACCGTCTCCAGGAGGAGCTGGGCCTGACCCAGGAGCAGGTCGCGAAGAAGGTCGGTCGTGACCGGGTCACGGTCGCCAACACCGTTCGCCTGCTGCGCTCGCCGCGCGAGATCAAGGAGCTGCTGGCGGCCGGGCGTCTGGATGCCGGCCACGCCCGGGCGCTGCTCGCCCTCGAGCACGCCGAGGATCAGGTGACGCTCGGACGCGAAGCCGCCCGCAAGGGACTCTCCGTCCGGGAGGTGGAGCGGCGCGTCGCCCTCCAGCGCGCGCCGCCCAAGGCGCCCGGTCGCAAGGACGCCAATACGAGGGCCGCGGAGGAACGCCTGAGAGCGGCTCTCGGGACACGGGTGCAGATCGCGCGCCGCGGGAAGGGCGGTGCGCTGCGGATCGCGTTCGCCAGCGAGGCCGAACTCAACCGGATCTTCGAGTACCTCCTGCGCGCGACCCGGGGCCGATAGCCCCGGGACCCCGTGTTACCCTTTTCTTCGTGATCAAGCTGAAGGGCCTCGGCGCCGCCGAAGAGTTGAACGGCTTCATGGACGAGGGCACGGAGTTCCTCGGCGAGCTCCGTTTCCGCGACACCTACCGCATCGACGGCCACGTGCGCGGGCGGATCCTCTCGGAGAACACGCTCGTGGTGGGGGAGACCGGCCGGGTCGAAGCCGACATCGACTGCGGGGTGGTCTCGATCCGCGGCAGCGTCCAGGGTCACGTCATCGGACGCCAGCGCATCGAACTGCTCGCCGGCGCGCGCGTCACGGGAACCCTGGTCTCGCCCAAGCTGGTGATCGAGGACGGCGCGTTCTTCCAGGGTGATTGCGCAATGGCGCCCCTGGCCCCGCGGCCGGCCGCCGCGCGCGCGGGCGACGCCGCGGCCGCACGGCACTAAGTATATAGTTTCTTATATACAATGGCCGAAACCGCGCCCGCCTCCCGGCGGCTGACAGAACGGGTCGCCTGCGCGGGCTGCGCGAGCAAGATGGGTCCCGCAGACCTGCGCCGGCTGCTCTCGGGACTTGAGCTCGCCGAGGACCCACGCGTCCTCGTCGGCCTCCAGACCGGCGACGACGCCGGCGTATTCCGTCTGGACGCGCGCACGGCCCTCGTCCAGACCGTCGACTTCTTCACTCCGGTCGTCGATGATCCCTATGCCTTCGGCCAGATCGCGGCGGCGAACGCGCTCTCCGACGTGTACGCGATGGGGGGCCGTCCCCTGACGGCGCTTTCCATCGCCGCGTTCCCCGACACGGACTTTCCGGACGAATGGGCCGCGGACATCGTGCGCGGTGGGAACGACAAGCTTCGAGAGGCAGGCTGCGTCCTGCTCGGCGGTCATACCGTACGCGATCCCGAGATCAAGTTCGGCTACGCGATCACCGGGCTCGTGGACCCCGAGCGGATCCTCACGAACTCCGGAGCGGAGCCGGGCGACGTCCTCGTCCTGACGAAGGCCCTCGGGACGGGCGTCATCGCGACGGCACTCAAGGCTGGCAAGGCGCCCGCGGACGTCGTGGCGGGTTCGATGCGCTCGATGACGACCTTGAACCGGGATGCGGCCGAAGCGGCGCTGCGAGCCGGGCTTCGGGGAGCGACGGACGTCACGGGCTTCAGCCTGATCGGCCACGGCCTGAACATCGCGCGCGAGAGCCGGCTCACGCTGGAGTTTCGCGTCGCCGACATCCCGCTGCTGCCTGGAGCGAGAGAGCTCGCACTCGGATTCCAGCCCAGCGGCCTCAAGAACAACAGGCGCGCGTTCGAGGGCCGCGTCCGCGACGACGCGGCCTCCGACGAGGCGCTGCGCAGCCTGCTCTTCGACCCCCAGACGTCGGGCGGCCTGCTCCTTCCCGTGCCAGAGCTTGCCGTCGCCGGCCTCCTCGCCGAGCTGCCGACGGCCCGCGTCATCGGCCGCGCCATGGCCCCCGAGGAGCGCCCGATCGTCCTGCGCTGAGGGTGGCTCGCGGGCTTTGACCCTCGGGAGTCGCGCGTGCTACATTTCGCCGCCCTAACCGGGACCAAACGAGGGAGCCAAGCGCACTTGTGAAGAGACTGTCTGCGGGCGCCGCGCGGCGCTACGCCCGGGCCCTTCTGGACGTTGCGATCAATCGGGGAGACCCGCGAGCGCTGGAGCGTGAGCTGAGCGGAGTGCGCGCCGACCTGGCCGGAAGCGCCGAGCTGCGCGCGGCTCTTCAGAGCCCCGCGCTCGGCGCCGAGCGCAAACGAGCCCTCATCTCCGCCCTGTGGGGCAAGACCGGCACGAGCGATCTGCTAGGACGGCTGCTCGAGCTGCTGGCCGAACGCGATCGGCTCGAGCTCGTACCGCTGATCGCCGAGAGCTACAGGCTGCTCGTGCTGGCTCACGAGAACGTCGCGTCCGCCGACGTGGTCTCGGCGGTCACCCTCGACGCCGAGCAGCTCGCGGCCGTCGAGGCCGCACTGCAGAAAGCCACGGGAACACGCGTCGAGATCGAGACCAGCGTGGATGCCGAGCTGCTCGGCGGCATCCTGGTGAAGCTCGGCGGTCGCCACTACGACGGATCGGTACGGGGCCGCCTGAAGGCGCTCCGTGCGAGTCTCGCGGGAGCCTAGAGGAGAGTTTCGATGGAGATTCGCGCCGACGAGATCACGAAGATCATCCGGGAGCAGCTGGGCGGGTTCGCCGCCGGCGTCGACGTGGCGGAGGTCGGCACGGTCCTCTCCGTGGGAGACGGCATCGCCCGCATCCACGGCCTCGAGCGTTGCATGGCCGGCGAGCTCCTCGACCTGCCCCATGGCGTGACCGGCATCGCGCTCAACCTCGAAGAGGATTCGGTCGGAGCCGTGCTGCTGGGAGAGACCCAGGCGATCCGCGAAGGCGACGAGGTCAAGCGGACGCGTCGGATCATGTCGATCCCCGTCGGCGACGCCATGGTGGGCCGTGTCGTGAACGCCCTGGGCCAGCCCATCGACGGCAAGGGCGCCATCGCGACCAATGATTTCGCGCCGATCGAGGTCATCGCGCCGGGCGTCGTGGACCGGCAGCCGGTGCGCGAGCCGCTTGAGACGGGCCTGAAGTCCATCGACGCCATGGTGCCGATCGGCCGGGGCCAGCGCGAGCTGATCATCGGCGACCGTCAGACCGGCAAGACCGCCGTCGCCCTCGACGCGATCATCAACCAGAAGGGCAAGGGCGTGATCTGCGTCTACGTCGCGATCGGCCAGAAGCGCTCGACCGTCGCCCAGGTCGTGCGCACCCTGGAAGAGTTCGGTGCGATGGAGCACACGATCGTGGTGGCCGCGACGGCGAGCGA
Organism: uncultured Acidobacteriota bacterium; assembly: GCA_902826455.1. Lineage (GTDB taxonomy): Bacteria > Acidobacteriota > Vicinamibacteria > Fen-336 > Fen-336 > CADEEV01. The sequence continues at coordinate 86,819 of CADEEV010000017.1, forward strand.
GCCCGCCCCCTTCCTCTACATCGCACCCTACTCGGGAACGGCGATCGGCGAGTTCTTCCGCGACAGCGGCCGCCACGCCCTCTGCGTCTACGACGACCTCTCGAAGCACGCCGCGGCGTACCGCGAGATCTCGCTCCTGCTGCGCCGCCCGCCGGGCCGCGAGGCCTACCCGGGCGACGTCTTCTACCTGCACAGCCGCCTGCTCGAGCGCGCCGCGAAGCTGAACGACAAGAGGGGCGGCGGCAGCCTCACGTCGCTCCCGATCATCGAGACCCAGGCCGGCGACATCTCGGCCTACATCCCGACGAACGTCATCTCGATCACGGACGGCCAGATCTTCCTCGAGTCGGACCTGTTCAACTCCGGCATCCGGCCCGCGATCAACGTCGGCAACTCGGTGTCGCGCGTCGGCGGCAGCGCCCAGACGAAGGCCATGAAGGGTGTCGCCGGCCGCCTGCGCCTCGACCTCGCCCAGTTCCGCGAGCTCGCCGCTTTCGCCCAGTTCGGCTCCGACCTCGACAAGACGACGCAGGCCATGCTGGCGAAGGGTGAGCGCCTGACCGAGATCCTGAAGCAGCACCAGTACGAGCCCCTCTCGCCCGAGCGCCAGGTCATCCTCATGTATGCGGCGACCAACGGCTACCTCGACGCCTACCCGGTCCCGGAGTGCCGCCGCTACGAGAGGGAGCTCTACCAGTACCTCGACACGAACCACCCGGGGCTGCTGAAGGAGATCGCCGACAAGAAGGACATCAAGGGCGAGCCCACCGAGAAGATCAAGGCGGCGCTCAAGGCGTTCGCCGATCTCTTCCGCGTGTCCGAAGGGGCCTAGCCCTGCCCGCCCTCATCGATATCCGGCGCCGGATCCGCAGCGTCAAGAACACGCAGCAGATCACGAAGGCCTTGAAGATGGTCTCGGCCGCAAAGCTGCGCCGCGCCCAAGAGGCGATGTTCGGCGCGCGTCCCTACTCGCGCAAGATGCTCGAGGTCCTCAACAGCATGGCGTCGCGCGCGACACCCGAGGCGCACCCGCTCCTCGAGGAGCGCGCCGGGACGCGCAGCCTGCTCCTCGTGATCACCTCGGACAAGGGGCTGTGCGGCGGCTTCAACGCCAACATCACTCGCGCCGCGGGGCGCTTCATGGCCGAGAACTCGGACCGAGAGCTGAAGCTCTACCTCGTCGGCCGCAAGGGCCGCGACTACTTCAAGCGCCGCTCCGCCACAGTCAAGGCCGAGGCCATCGGCGTGTTCCAGGCGCTGCGCTACAGCGCCGCCCAGAAGATCGGCCAGGAACTGATCACGGCGTTCACGTCGGGCGAGGTGGACCGGGTCTACCTCGTGTACAACGAGTTCAAGAGCGTGATCCAGCAACGGATCGTCGTGGACCCGCTGTTGCCCATCCAGCGCACGGCCTTCGACCCCAGGGACCCAGGGCTCGACTACCTGTACGAGCCGGCCCCGAGCGGGATCTTCGCGAGCGTGCTGCCCAAGTACGTCGAGGTCCGGGTCTGGCAGGCGCTCCTCGAGTCGGCCGCGGCCGAGCACGGCGCCCGCATGGCCGCCATGGACGCCGCCACGAACAACGCGAGCGACACGATCGATCGCCTGACCCTCTACATGAACAAGGTCCGCCAGGCCGCCATCACCAAGGAGATCATCGAGGTGGTGTCGGGTGCGGGGTCCTGAGCGCGGAAGGATTTATGGCTACTGAGAACGTCGGTCGCGTCGTCCAGATCATCGGCCCCGTTGTGGACATCGAGTTCCCCAAGGGCGTGCCGGCCATCTACAACGCCATTCGCATCCAGGACGACGGCTCGGGCGGCGGCGTCGCCCTCGACGTCGTCGCCGAGGTGGAACAGCACCTCGGCGAGAACCGCGTGCGCTGCGTCGCCATGCTGCCGACCGACGGCATGGTTCGCGGGATGAAGGCCGTCGACACGGGTGCGCCGATCATGGTGCCGGTCGGCTCGGGCACCCTGGGCCGGGTGCTGAACGTCATCGGCGAGCCGGTCGACGAGCTCGGCCCCGTCAAGACCGACAAGCGCTACCCGATCCACCGCCCGGCGCCCTCGTTCGAAGAGCAGTCGACGAAGCTCGAGATGTTCGAGACCGGCATCAAGGTCATCGATCTCATCGAGCCCTACTTGCGCGGCGGCAAGATCGGCCTGTTCGGCGGCGCCGGCGTCGGCAAGACCGTCATCATCCAGGAGCTCATCTACAACCTCGCGAAGCAGCACGGCGGCGTGTCGGTGTTCGCCGGCGTGGGCGAGCGTACCCGTGAGGGCAACGACCTCTGGCTCGAGTTCCAGGAATCGAAGGTCCTCGACCTCGACAACTTCACGAACTCCAAGGCCTCGCTGATCTACGGACAGATGACCGAGCCCCCCGGAGCCCGCCTCCGTGTCGCGCTCACCGGCCTGACGGTCGCTGAGTACTTCCGCGACGAGGAAGGCAAGGACGTTCTTCTCTTCGTCGACAACATCTTCCGCTTCACGCAGGCCGGCTCCGAGGTCTCGGCGCTCCTCGG
>CADEEV010000018.1 GCA_902826455.1 uncultured Acidobacteriota bacterium
CGCCGCCCCGCAGCCGGCCCAGGAAGCGCCCGATCCGCGCCGCGCCCTCCTCGAGCTCGCCCATGGCCCGCGCGAACGAGAGGCGCATGTAGCCCGGGGCGCCGAAGCCCTCGCCGGGCACCAGGGCGACGCCCTCCTCGTCGAGCAGGCGCGTGCCCAGAGCGAGCGTGGTCGGCACGGCCTTCGAGAGATACGCCTCGAAGTTCGGGAACAGGTAGAAGCCGCCGCCCGGCTTGACGCAGGTGAGGCCCGGCAGCGCGGAGATCGCGCCGTAGATGAACTTGAAGCGCGCGCGGTACTCGGCGGCGAGCTCCCCCACGAGGGCCTGGGACCCCGCGAGCGCCTCGACCGCTCCCGCCATCGCGAACGTCGTCGGGTGCTGCGTCGAGTGCGAGATGAGGGCGGCACTCGCTTCGATCAGCGGCTTGCTGCCGAGGATCCAGCCGATGCGCCAGCCCGTCATGCAGTACGTCTTCGAGGCCGTCCCCAGGATCACGAGCTTGTCGCCCAGGATCTTGTGGACGGCCGGCAGCAGCGCCTTGTCGATGGGCAGGAAGCTCAGCCGCGCGTAGGTGTCGTCGTAGAGCAGCGTGATGCCGTGCTTCTTGCACAGCCGGGCTATGGCCAGCAGGTGCTCCGACGCGATGACGGCGCCGGTCGGGTTCGACGGGCTGTTGACGAGCACGGCGCGCGTCTTCGCCGTGATCGCCTTCGCGATCTGGCGCGGCGCGATCGCGAAGCCGTCCTTCTCCCGGCACGTGACGAACACGACCTTCGCGCCCGCGAGGCGCGCGGCCTCGGCGAAGGTCGGCCAGTGGGGCGTCGGCAGGATCATCTCGTCGCCCTTGTCGAAGAGCGCCTGGCAGGCGAGATAGAGCGCCTGCTTGCCGCCCACCGTGATGACGGACTCCCCCGGCGCGAACGAGACCCCGAAGTCCTCCTTGTAGCGCGCCACGACGGCCGCCCGCAGCTCGGGCGTGCCGGCCGCCGGCGCGTACTTGGTCTTCCCCGCCGCCATGGCCGCGTTGGCCGCCGCGTTGATGTGGGCCGGCGTCGGCTGGTCGGGCTCGCCCACGCTGAAGTCCAGCACGCTGCGGCCGCTGGCCCGGAGGGCTCCGGCCCGCTGGGACATCGCCACCGTCGGGGACACCTCGATCGCGCGCGCGCGCCGCGACAACGCCACTCCGGGAACCGCCTTCACCTCGACCTCCTTCGCCGACGACGCGGCACGACATAGCCTTCTGGAGCCGACTTCTCACGGAGGCGGCGCTCGACCAGGGCGGGCACGAGCCCGCTGACGTCGCCTCCCAGGTGGAACACCTCCTTCACGAGGCGCGACGAGAGGTACGAGTAGCTCTCGGGGGCCATCATGAAGACCGTCTCGATCCTCGGGTTCAGCCGGCGGTTCATGAGGGCCATCTGCAGCTCGTACTCGAAGTCCGAGATGGCCCTGAGCCCGCGCACGATCACGGTGGCGTCGACCTTCATCGCGTAGTCCACCAGCAGGCCCGAGAAGGTCTCGACCCGCACCCTGGGGTTCTTGCGGTAGGCCTGGCGGATCAGGTCGATGCGCTCGTCCACGGTGAAGAGCGGCCGCTTCTCCGAGTTCACGAGGATCGCGACGATCACCTCGTCGAACACCGAGAGGCAGCGCGTGATGATGTCCACGTGACCGTTCGTGATGGGGTCGAAGGTGCCGGGGAACACCGCCACCGAACGACGCCTGGACTTCGTCTTCAAGCCGCGGGCCTCCTGCTTCAGGACGCCCGGTAGAACGTGAGGCGGTGGTCTCCCACGCGCACCTCCCGGGTGGCCCGAAAGCGCCCTATTGTCTCCGGGAGCGCGCGCTTGTGGAAGTGCTCGGCCACGAGCACGCCGTCGGTCGCGAGGAGCCCGCAGGCGGAGATTGCCTCGATCACGGGCTCGTAGAGGTCCGCGGCGTAGGGCGGATCGAGATAGATGACGTCGAAGCGCAGGCCGCGCTCGGCCAGGGCCGGCAGCGCGGTGCGGGCGTCCTGGCGGAAGATCTGGACGTCGCCGCCCGCGCCCGCGACGAGCGCCGCGTTCTCGCGCAAGGCGTTGACCGCCGGTCCGCTCTGCTCGACCAGCACCACCCTCGAGGCGCCCCTGGAGAGCGCCTCGAGGCCGACCGCGCCGCTGCCGGCGAAGGCGTCCAGCACGCGCGCGCCGGGCATCACCGGGGCGAGGATGTCGAACAGCGTCTGGCGCACGCGAGCGCCCGTGGGCCGGGTCTCGGTTCCGGCCGGCGTCTTCAGGCGACGCCCCTTGTTCCGGCCGGCGAGGATGCGGCTCATCCCACCCTCGCCAGTCCGAAGCGCCTCTCCCAGCCACCGCCCTCGATGAACGCGCGCAGCGCGGGCGGCGCCTTCACGAGGTCGTGGACGTAGGAGAACGCCTCGATGCGGGCCGTCTCGAGCAGGGCGCGGTCCCGGATGAGCTGCGCGATGCGCAGGTTCGGCAGGCCCCACTGCCGGGTGCCGAAGAAGTCGCCCGGCCCGCGGATCTCGAGGTCCTTCTCGGCGATCGCGAAGCCGTCGTCGCTGCGCACCATGACCCCGAGGCGCTCCCGGGCCACGTCGGAGAGCCGGCCATGGGTCATGAGGATGCAGGTCGAGGCGAAGGCGCCGCGGCCCACGCGGCCGCGCAGCTGATGGAGCTGGGACAGGCCGAAGCGCTCGGCGTGCTCGATGACCATGATCGTGGCGTTCGGCACGTCGACGCCCACCTCGATCACGGTCGTGGCCACGAGCACCTGGAGCGCGCCCCGGGCGAAGGCCGCCATGACGGCTTCCTTCTCGGGCGCCTTGAGCCGCCCGTGGAGCAGGCCGACGGCGACGCCGGGCAGCGCCCGCGCCCATTCCGTGGCCATCTCCGTCGCCGCCTTCACGTCCTCGAGCTTCTCCGATTCCTCGACCAGCGGGTACACGACGTAGGCCTGGCGCCCTGCGCCGAGCTCCCGACGCACGAGCTCGAGCACCTCGCGGCGCTGGGTCGCGGGCCGCTGCTCGGTGCGGATCGGCGTGCGGCCCGGCGGCCGCTCGTCCACCACCGACACGTCGAGGTCGCCGTAGGCGGTGAGCGACAGCGTGCGCGGGATCGGCGTCGCGGTCATGACCAGCACGTCGACGTCGAAGCCCTTGCGCCGCAGGTCCTCGCGCTGCAGCACGCCGAAACGGTGCTGCTCGTCGATCACCGCGAGGCCCAGGCGCTGGAACGCGACGCCTTCCTGGATGAGCGCGTGGGTGCCGATCGCGATCTTCGTCTCGCCGGACGCGAGGCGCTGGTAGGCCTCGCGCCGCTCCTTGCCCTTCAAGGCCGAGGTCAGCAGCTCGACGGGATAGGGGACCTTCGCGAGCAGCCGCCTGAAGCTCAGGAAATGCTGCTCGGCCAGGATCTCGGTCGGCGCCATGAACGCGGACTGGTAGCCGTTCTCGGCCGCGATCACGATCGAGAGCAGCGCCACCATGGTCTTGCCCGAGCCCACGTCGCCCTGGACCAGTCGGTTCATGGGATGCGGCGAGCGCATATCGTCGGCGATTTCCCTCAGCACACGCTTCTGCGCCCCCGTGAGCCGGAACGGCAGGATGCGCTTGACCGACTCGCGGGCCTGGTCGGTGATCGCGAAGGCGATGCCCTTCTGCTCGCCGCGGACGCCCTCGCGGCGCCGCGCGAGGCCGAGCTGGAACAGGAAGAACTCCTCGAGGATCAGCCGGCGGTGGGCCGGGCTGCGGGCGGCGTTGAGCGCCGCCACGTCGTCGCCCTGGGCCGGGCAGTGGGCGCGCCGCAGGGCCTCGCCGCGGCCCGGCACCTCGAGACGCGAGCGCACCTCGGCCGGGAGCGGGTCGGGCAGGTCGTCGGGAATCGTCTCGGCGAGCGACATGAGCACGCGGCGCAGCGACTTGCCGGCCAGCGGCCCCAGCTTCTCGTAGATCGGCACGATGCGGCCGGTGTGCAGCGAGGCCTGGTCCTCCTCGTCCAGCACCTCGTACTCGGGCGACGTGAGCGCCAGCTGGCGGCTGCCCGGCGCGTCAACGTCCACGAGGCCGTAGAGCACGACGCGCGTGCCCTTCGTGAGGGTGTCCTTGAGGAACGGCTGGTTGAACCAGATCGCCTTCAGCCGCCCGCTCTCGTCCTCGAGGCGGATCTCGTAGAGCGACACGCGGCGCGCGCGCCGCAGGCCCGCCACGGCCACGGTGCCCGAGACCGCGACCTTCATGCCCGGCCGCAGGTCCCCGATGCGTGCGAAGGCGCTGCGGTCCTCGTAGCGGAACGGCAGGTGGTACAGCAGATCCTCGAGGGTCTCGACGCCGAGCTTCCGGAGCGCCTCGGCGCGCTGAGGCCCGACGCCCTTGACGTACTGGACCGGAGCGGCCAGGTCCAGGCTTAGAACTCGAGGAAGGCTTTGCCGGGCGCCAGGCGGATCTTCCTGGCGGAGTACGGCAGGCGGAACGGCGAGAGGATGTCGAAGCCCTGGGGGTTCTCCCGGGTCTTGGTCGCCTGCGCCACGAGGTTCGCCACCACCGAGCTCGCCAGCGGGATCGAGGCGATGCGGACCTCCTCGGGCACGACGGTGCCGAAGCCGTCCTCGCTCGTGAGCTTCGCGCGGAGCTCCACGGGCACCACGCCGCCCAGGAGCGAGAGCGGGTTGAAGCCCGAGCCGGCCGCCTGCTTCAAGGGGATCTGGCCCAGGTCCACGTTTCCGGTGGCACTGACCCGGTCCTTCTCGAAGCGCACCGCGAGGTCCGTCAGGCCCTTCGGAAGCTGCGGCGCCAGGGTCAGGTTGACCCAGGAGTTGAGCTCGCCGTCGCGCACCATGATCGGCCCGTCCGCCGGCGGCTGGCGGCGCTTGAGGCGCGCCTCCATGTCCGCGAAGCGCTGGGCCAGGGCGTCGGCCGCTTCCCAGCTGAGGCCCGCCCGCGGCACCGGGCGGGTGTCGGCGGCGTGGACGGTGAGGGGCAGCAGCAACAGCACGGCCGGCAGCGACTTCATGGATCGATTATAGCGACGCGCTCACTTCTTCGGCGGCTTTCCGGCGAGGGCCCGCGCTTCGGCGTTGCCGGGGTCCGCCTTGAGGGCGCGCTCGGCCTCGGCCTTGGCCTCGGCGTTGCGCCCCGACTCCTTCAGCAGGCTCGCGAGCTCGACACGCACCGCGGCGTCGTCCTTGACCCACAGGGCCATGCGTAGCTCGCTCAAGGCCTTCTCCTTGTCGCCGCGGCGCCGGTGCATGCGCGCGAGCAGGACGTGGGCCCGGTCGCCGTAGGGATCGAGGTAGGCCGCCTGGGTGAGCTCGCGCTCCGCGCCGTCGAGGTCGCCCGCTTCGGTGAGCTTCTCCGCGCGCCCGAGATGCGATGCCGCGTACTGGCGATCGCCCCACTGCTCCTCGTCGAGGGCGAGCGGCTCCTCCCAGAAGAGCGGGCGCTCGAAGCGCCGGTTGATGTCGGGCTGGGTGAGCGCCTCGTAGGCCGGGGCCGTGGCGACGAACGGCTTCCACTCGGCGTCGGCCTCGGCCTCGTGGCCGGCGCGGCGCAGCGACCACGCGAGCACCACGCGCGCATGGGCGTCGCCGGGCAGCTCGCGGACGACGCCGCGCATCCAGAACACCGCGGCCTCGGCGTCGCCCTCGACGAACAGGGCGAAGCCGACGTTGAACGGGATCTCGGGAAACGACGGCCCGCCGGTGGCCGCCTGCTTGAGCACGTCGGAGGCCTTGACGCCCGAGGGGCCGCCGCCCAGCCGCAGCAGCGCCAGCGCGTAGTTGTTCAGCACCGCGGCGCTCGAGCCGGCGCGAGCCAGGGCTCCGTAGAGCGCGGCGGACTCCTGGTAGCGGCCCAGGTCGAGGAGCGCGATCCCCTGGAGGAAGCGCGCCTCGCGCGAGACCGCCGACGCGGCGCTCACCCGCCCCAGGGTCTCGTTCGCGGCCGCGCTCTCGCGCGCCACCACCTGCAGGCGGCCCAGCGCCACGCGGGCCTCGTCGTAGCCCGCGTCGAGCGCGATCGCCTGCTGGTAGAAGCGCTTGCGCGACGCGGCGTCCGACGCGGCGAGGCCGCGGCCTAACATGCGGTACGCCTCGAAGGGCGGGCTCGCGGTCCGGCGCAGGAACTCCTCGCGCGTCCCGGCGGGAGGCGTCTCGCCCGCGAGGGCGATGTCCCAGGCCAGCGTGCGCAGGAGCTGCGGCAGGGTCTCGAGGGGACCCGAGGCGCGCAGGGGCGCCGAGAGCGTGCCGCGCTGGACGTCGAGCAGCCGCAACGCGACCGCGACCTGGCCGCCGGCGCCTTCCCAGCTGCCGATCACGATGCGGCCCGCGCCGAGGGCCTCGGCGATGCGGATCGACGTGGCCCGGGTGAGCTGCAGCTCCGGGATCTCGAGGGTCTCGTGGGCGCGCAGCCGATCGGCCGCCTCGATCGCCGGCACGCCCAGCTCGCGCAGCGCGCGGGGCAGGCCGTCGGCGACGGCGTCGGACACCCAGGCCCGCTCCGCGTCGCTCGGCCCCGTCGGCGGCAGCACCAGGGTCGGGGCCGCGGCGGCGCCCGCCGCCAGGACCAGGGCCAGCAGCGTCACGCCGGCAGCTCGATGCGCGCGGGAGGCCGCACCCAGGCGTGGGCGGTGAACTCGCGGCGCAGCCGGAAGCCCATCTGCTCGTACAGACGATAGGCGACGTGGTTGTCGACCGTGACGGAGAGGCTCGCGGTCGCGAGGCCGCGGTCGCGGAACGCGCGCAGCGCCTGGCTCACCAGCAGCCGGCCGAGCCCCTTGCCCTGGGCGGCGGGGCTCACGGAGACCTGGCAGAGGTGACCGTTGGTGCGCGACAGGTCGCTCGCGAGCACGACGCCCATGGCCCCGTCCCCGCCGTCGGCCAGGAACGACGCCTCGGTGTCGAAGCGTCCGCAGCCCGAGCGCAGCACGAGCGTCTCCACGAAGCCGCGGCACAGGCCGGGAGTCGTGTAGGTGAGGTTGAGGGCCGCGTCGAGGCTGCCCTCGTGGGAGCGGTGGATGAGGCGGGCGGCGGCCGCGATGTCCTCGCGCCGGAACGGACGCAGCCGGAAGCGCGCCGGGGCGTCGGGCAAGGGCTCGTTCAGGTCGCGAATCAGGTAGTGGCGGCGCCGCGCCCGGAAGCCGGCGGCCTCGAACCGGGCATCGGCGAGCGCGGCCGTCGAGAACAGGGTCTGGCACTCGACACGCTCGCTGCCGACCTGGCTTTGGGCCTCGGGCAGGAGCGCGTCGAGGACGCTCTCCTCGAGACCCCGGTCGCGGCAGCCCTCGCGGGCGAACAGCGAGCCCACGATCGCGCGCTGGTTGTCGATCATGTAGTAGCCGTAGGCGAGGCACTCGCCGCCGTCCTCCACGACGCGGCCGGTCAGGCTGCGGCGGTCGAGGCCCCCGGCCACGGCGGCGGCCACGTCGGCGTAGTCCCAGGAGAGCTCGCGGCCCCAGAAGGCCGCTTCTTCGTCGAGCAGCGGGCGCAGCTCGCGAGCGCTGAACTCAGTGAGCGGACGGGTCCGCACTGCGCCTTCGTCGCTCCGCGTCCAGCAGGCCCCGCAGGCGCACGGCATCCTTCGCCGGCAGCCCGAGGAACTGCAGGCCCGTCAGGTAGAAAGGTGCCTCGCCCGGCTGCGACTCGCCGTCGAGGGACGCTTCGGTGACGCGCACCTTGACGCCCAGGGGTCCGTCCGGAAGCTCGAGACGCAGGTCGAGGATCGCGCCGGTGTCGAGGGACGAGGGACAGCGCGCGAGGCAGCCGGACAGGCTCAGGTCGATCACGGTCACGTCGCGGGCGGCTCGGCCGGTGAGCTGGCCCGGCACGCGCAGCGCGAGGCGCGGCGAGCGGCGGCGCGAGACGTCGCGGGCGTTGTCCATCACGGGAACCGCCGCATTGTAGCGCGGTATAATCGTCCTCGCCCCGCCACGGGTCGCCCCCACACGATGAACGAAGCACGGCCGCATCCCGGCATCGTCGCGAGCGTCGCGTTCTTCGCGGCGGCGGGAGCCCTCGAGATCCTGCTCCCGATCCTGAGCGAGCCGGGGCTGCCCTTCGTCCGCCTCTGGGAGGCCGCCGGCCGCGGCACCTTCCATTTCCTGCTCGCCCTCGGGTTGTGGCAGCGCGTCGCGCTGTGCCGCTCGATCGCGATGGTCTACTGCCTCGCCGCCCTCGCGACCTACGGGGCCGTGCTCGCCCTGGCCTTCGCCCACGCGCCCTTCCTGTTCCCGCGCCCCGTGGTCCTCGGCAGCCTCTTCGAGGTGCCGTCGTGCGCGCTGCTCTACCCGTGGCTCCGCTCTCCGGCGGCGTCGGTCGCCTTCGACCGGCCGCTCCTGCCCCGGTGAACGCGCCCCTGCCGAAGCCGGGCGCGGGCCCCCTCGAGGCGCTCACGCGCGTGGCGATCGCCGCGGCGCGCTCCGCCGACCTCTCGGGCGTCCTCAGCATCGGCCTGGAGGCCGCGCTCGAGGCGCTGGACGTCGGGCTCGGGGCCGTCTACCTGCTCGACGAGGGCCGCGGCGAGCTGCGCCTCACGCCTCACCACCGGGGGCTCTCGATCGCGTACGCGGAGGCGGTGGCGCGCTTCCGCACCGGCGAAGCGCTGATCGGCCGGGCCCTGCTCACGAGCGCGCCCGTCGTGGTCCGCGACCTGGCGAGCACGGTCGGCGCCCGCGAGGCGACGCGACGCCTGGGCGTGCGCAGCGTCGCCTTCGCCCCGCTCTTCGCCCGGGGCCGCGCGGTCGGCATGCTGGCCCTGGGCAGCCTCGAGCCACGGGACTTCTCGGCCGGCGAGCTCGACCTCCTCGAGTCCCTCGGTGGCTTGCTGGGGAGCGCCGTGGACAACGCGCGTCTCGCGCGGCGCGCCGAGCGGCACCTCGACCAGGTGAAGGCCGTCGCGGAGATCGACCGCGCGATCGTCGAGGACGGCGAGCTCGCCGGGATGCTCGGCGTCGTCGCCCGCGAAGCGGCGCTGCTCGGCGATGGCGATGCCGTGATCTTCCTGCTCGAGGAGGGCGCCCTGCGCGTGGGAGCGTTCCACGGGAGCGGGTCCGCGGCGGTCCTCGGGGACCCGCCGGCCCTCGCTGGAACCCCGGTCGCGACGCTGCTCGCGACCTCGGCCGCGAGCGTCACCGAGATCGCGACCGGTTCCGGCCCCGCCAGGGCGTTCCTCGTTCCGATGCGGGCCGGCGAGCGCGTCCTCGGCGGGCTCGTCGTGGTGAAGCCCGAGGCCGAGAGCGCCGACCTGGATCTCGACCTCACGATCCTCTCGACCTTCGGCAGCCAGGCCGCGGTCGCCCTCGCCAAGGCGCGCGGCCGCGAGATGGAGCGGCGCCGGGCGGGCCAGCTCGCCCTGGTGTCGGCGGCGTCCGAGATCGCCGCCTCGACCCTCGACAGCGACGCGCTCCTCGGCAGCCTCGCCCGCTACATCCAGCGCTCGTTCCAGTACTACGCGGTGTCGGTCTACCTGGTGGACGCCGAGGCGCGCGAGGCGCGCTTGAGCGGCGCGGCCGGCGCCGCCACGGTGATGCCCCGCGACCACCGCATGAAGTTCGGCACGGGCATCATCGGACGCGTGGCGGAGCACGGCGAGTACGTGCTCGCGAACGACGTCTCGCGGGAGGCGCACTTCCTGCCGTCGCGGATGGAGTCCACGCGCGCGGAGCTGTGCGTGCCGGTGCGCCTGTCCGGCGAGGTCGTGGCGGTCATCAACGTCGAGAGCGACCGCGTCGGCGCCTTCGACGAAGGAGACCTCGTCGCCCTCGACGCGATCGCGGCCCAGATCGCGTCGTCCATCCGCAACGCCCGGGTCTTCGCCGACAAGGTGCGGGCCCTGCGCAACCTCGAGGTGGTCCAGGAGATCACGAACGTCCTCAACAGCGACCTCGACCTCGGGGCGCTCCTCGACCGCATCGCCCGCCGCAGCGTCGAGGTGGTGCGCACGGCCCAGCGCGGCGCCGTGCTGCTCTACGACGGCGAGTCGCTGCGGGTGCGCTCGAGCCACGGCTACGCGCGTCCCGAGGCCCTCGCGACGACCCGCCTCGCCTTCCACGAGGGCCTCGCGGGCAGCGTCTTCGTCGGCGGCATCGGACGCATGGCGACGCCCGGCGATCACGGCAGCGCCGAAGCGGCCTTCCGCGAGGCGGCGGGCGGGGCCGTGGCCAAGAGCGCGCTGTGCGTGCCGATCGCGCTGCCCCGCGAGAAGCTCGGCGTGCTGCTCCTCGAGAACGCCACCTCGCCGGGCGCCTTCGACCCGGCGGACGTGCGCTTCGCCGCCACACTCGCGGACCAGGCCGCGATCGCCATGGGCAACGCCTTGCGCCTCTCGAAGATCCTCGAGCTCGACCGCCACCGGCGCGAGTACCTCTCGAACGTGAGCCACGAGCTGCGCACGCCCCTCACCATCGTCCACGGCTACCTCGAGGCCCTGGCCGACGGCAGCGCCGGAGAGCGCAGCGCGGAGTTCCTGTCGGTCGCGTGCGCCGAGAGCGCGCGCCTGGGACGCCGCATCGACGAGGTGCTCGAGGTGGCGCGCCTCGAGCAGGGCGTCGCCCAGAAGCACCTCGAGTGGGGTCCCGTCGCACTCGACGGCGTCCTGCGCAAGGTGAAGAAGGCCCTCCAGCAGGAGGCGCTGCTGAAGGGCGTGCGGCTCGACGAGGACCTCGCTCCCGAGCTGCCGGCGATAGCGGGCGACGAGCGCCTGCTGACGCTGCTCGCCATGAACCTGGTCGAGAACGCCGTGAAGTTCACGCCCGAGGGCGGCCGCGTCGGCATCGGGCTCGAGGTCCGCGGGGCCGACGTCGTGCTGAGCGTGACCGACACGGGCATCGGCATCGCGCCCGAGCACCAGGGCCGCATCTTCGAGAAGTTCTACACCGTCGACGGCGGCCTCTCGCGCAGCCACCGCGGCGCGGGCATCGGCCTCTATCTGGCCCGCGAGGTCGTGCTGATCCACAGCGGTTCCCTGGACGTGGCGAGCCGCCCCGAGGGCGGCACCCGCTTCGAGGTCCGGCTGCCCTTGCGCCCCGTCCGCTGACCGCGCGATAATTCCCGTCCTTGGAACCCTTTGCCCGCTCTCCTGCCGGAGCACCCGGCCCCCGTGCGCGGGGCGACGAGTTCGTCGTCGCCCTGGAGGCGGTGAGCCGCGGCATCCGGGATCCCGTCGCCAAGCTGAAGTACATCCGCGGCTCTCTCGACCGCTACCGCAGCCTCGATCGCGCCGTGAGGTTCATTCCCGGCAAGGCCCTGCGCCGTCACGTGTATCGCTGGCTCAGCCTCGAGAGCCTGGGTCCGCTGCTGCGCGCCGACCCCTTCGGAGGCGCGCCGCCCGTGGATCCGCGCACCCGGCGCTCGCGCTTCGTGACCCGCGTCTCGATGGTCTCGACGGCCGCCGCCGGCATCGCCGCGGTGGCCTTCGCGACGTGGTCCCTGCCGCGGCCGACGCCGGTAGTGAAGGCCGCGGCCCCGGCCCTGGCCCTGGCGCTGCCCCCGGTGGTCGAGACCCCGGTGAGCCTGCCCGTGGGCATAACCCCCGCCGCGGTCTGGCTCGTCGAGAAGGGCGAAGGCTGGGAGCAGTACAGCAACGGCCTGCGCATCGACACGAGCCACGCCGTCGCCGGCGATCCCCGGCGCTTCCAGGTGTTCGACGAGGCCGGCGCCCTCGACCCGGAGGTCCACGACCAGCCCGTGGGCATCCTGTTCCACACCTCGGAGAGCGACATCTGGCCGCTCGAGGCCTCGTTCAACGAGACGCTGCGCGACAGCAGCCAGCGCCTGCTGCGCTATCTCCAGCGCAACCGCACGTACCACTACCTCGTGGACCGCTTCGGCCGCGTGTTCCGGGTCGTGAACGAGGAGAGCAAGGCGAACCACGCGGGCTACTCGGTCTGGGCCAAGCCGGGCCGGGTCTACCTGAGCCTCAACAACGCCTTCCTGGGCGTCGCCTTCGAGAGCCGCTGGGAAGGCGGCCAGGCCCTGCCGATCACCCAGGCGCAGCTCGCGGCCGGCCGCAACGTCACCGAGTACCTGCGCCAGCGCTACGACATCGAGGCCGACATGTGCGTCGCCCACGGCCTCGCCAGCGTCAACCCGAAGAAGCACCTGATCGGGCACCACATGGACTGGTCGCGGGGCTTCCCGTGGGCCGCTTTCGGGCTCCCGGACCAGTACAAGCGCGAGGCGCCGAGCGTGGCGCTGTTCGGGTTCGGCTATGATGACGACTTCTTGAAGGTCCTCGGAGAGCCCTGGCAGGGCGTTCGCGACGGCGAGCAGCGGCTCGCGAGCGAAGCGCAGCGCCGGGGCGTCGCGGTGGACGAGGTGCGGCAGGAACGACAGGGACTCTACGATCGCTCGATCCGGGCGCAGGCCGCGGCGGAGAAGAGCGCCGTTGCGAGCGTTGCGGACCAGAGGCCGGTGAACCGGCCGCGAACGTCGGCTAGCGGAGGATAGACGAATGGCAGAAGAGCGGAAGGATCACCTCTGGAAAGTGGCGCAGGAGGCCGAGGAGCGCATCGACGACCTCATGAAGACCGGCGCCAGTCCCATGGGGCTCGACGTGGGCACCGCCAAGATCGTGGCCTCGCGCCGCAAGGCGAAGGACATCGAGTGCGCGGCCCAGCTGAACGCGTTCATCCCCGTCCCCTACTCCAAGTTCACCGAGACGATCCTCGGCCAGAACGACATCGCCTACTACCGCGAGGGCGGCGAGCTCGTCATCTACGGAACGGACACCGAGCGCTTCGCCAACATGTTCAACGCCGAGGCGCGCCGGCCCATGGCCGACGGCCTCCTGAACCCCCGTGAGACGCGGGCGATGCCCGTCCTCGAGGCGATCCTCACGAACCTCGTGCCGAAGCCCAAGGTGCAGGGCGAGATCCTCGCCTTCTCGGTGCCCGCGGCCCTGCCGGGACGCGAGGCCGCCCTCACGTACCACGAGGCGACCCTGCGCGGCTTCTTCCAGGGCCAGGGCTACAAGCCCGTGGCGATCAACGAAGGCCTCTCGGTCATCTTCTCGGAGCTCGAGGACAACAACTTCACCGGCATCGGCATCTCGTGCGGCGGCGGCATGTGCAACGTGACGCTCGCGTTCCTGTCGATCCCCTCGATCATGATCGGCATCGGCAAGGGCGGCGACTACATCGACTCCGCCGTGGGCGCCGTGGTGAACGAGCACGCGACGCGCGTGCGGATCCAGAAGGAAGAG
The DNA here is from genome assembly GCA_902826455.1 of uncultured Acidobacteriota bacterium. GTDB lineage: Bacteria > Acidobacteriota > Vicinamibacteria > Fen-336 > Fen-336 > CADEEV01. Next base: position 13,194 of record CADEEV010000018.1, read on the forward strand.
GGCATCGACCTGTCCCGGCAGCCGAAGGACAAGTTCGAGCGCGCGATCCGTATCTACTACGAGGAGCTCGTCGAGAGCCTCGTCGACGGGCTGGCGAAGGCGCTCTCCACGGCCGAGACGCTGCCCCGCACCGACCGCCCGCTGCCGATCGTGCTGTCGGGAGGCACGGCGAAGCCCAAGGGCTTCAAGGACCTGTTCGAGAAGGCGCTCAAGGGCCGCGCGCTGCCCATCGAGGTCGCCGAGATCCGGCTGGCGAAGGACCCGCTCACGGCCACGGCCCGTGGCGCCCTGATCGCCGCGATGTACGAGAAGTAGGCCACGGACCAGCCGACGTCCCCGAGGCCCCGGCGCATGCCGGGGCCTTCTTCTTTTGTGGCCCTGCTACACTCGACGCCGATGCGACGGAAGACGGGCCTCGGCCTCGTGCTCGCGTTCCTGTGCCTCGCGGCGCCGGCCTTCGCGGTCAAGGAGTGGTACGACCACTACCTGCTCGCCCGGGACCGCCTGATGCCCGCGGGCAAGTGGGCCGAGGCGGCCGCGAGCCTGCAGGAGGCGATCCGCCTCAAACCGACGCCCGCGGTGAACGAGCAGACCTACGGCCTGCAGTTCGTGGACTATCTCCCCTACTACCAACTCGGGATCTGCGCGCTCCGGACCGGCGACCTCAACTCGGCGATCCGCTACTTCAACGTCGAGGAAGGCAAGGGCCAGATCAAGCGGGCCGAGTCCTCCTACCGCGACCTGATCCGGCTGCGGGCCGAAGCGGAGAGCGGCGAGAGCCAGCGCCTCGCGCGGCTCGCGCGCGAGACGGTGGAGCGGCTCCTGAGGGAAGCCCAGGACCTGGCCCGGGGCCGCCGCTACGACGAGGCCCTGGCGCGCCTCGCCCAGGCCCAGGCCGGCGCCGCCAACCTCGATCCGGCGATGCAGCAGAAGGTCGTCGAGGTCCGCGACCGCGTGCGCGGCGAGCAGCGCGAGCTGGCCGACGGCACGGCGCGCTCGCAGCGCCTGGAGCAGGCCCTCGCCGAGGGCGGCCGGCTCCTCGACGACGGCCGGGCCACCGAGGCGATCCTGAAGTTCGACGAGGTGCTCGCCCTCGATCCGCGCAACGCGCGGGCCGACGCCGGGAAGAAGGAGGCCCAGGAGCACATCCGCACCCGCGAGACCCGCGAGACGCTGCTGCAGCGCGCGAACCTGGGCCGCTCGCTCTTCCAGGCCGGCAAATACGAGGACGCCCTCGAGCCCCTCACCGACGCCGCGGCCGACCCGACGAACAGCGAGGCCCGCGAGCTGCTCGAGAAGGCGCGCAGGATGGTCGAGGGCATGCGCGTGCAGAAGGACCTGCGCGCGCGCATCGAGGCCCTCATGGCCGACGCCGAACGGCTGCTGGCGGCGCGCAAGTACCCCGAGGCCTGGGTCAAGCTCGACAGCGTCCTGCAGCTCGACCCCGAGAACGCCCGGGCCCGCGAGCGTCTCACGAGCGCCCAGCGCATGACGGGCCAGGACCTGTTCGCGAACCTCTTCCCGAACTTCCCGCCGCTCCTCACGTTCTTCGAGCCCAAGGCCCTCGAGGTGGAGGGCCGCTCGGTGGGCGTCGTGGGCGTCGCCACCGACGACCGCGGCATCGTGGCGATCGAGTTCAAGCAGGACGGCCGCCCCGTGGGCCGCCAGGTGCCGCCGGCCTCGGGAGACGCCGGCGAGGCCCAGCGCAGCGTGCGCTTCGACCGGGAGTTCCCCCTGGAGGCGGGCGAGAACGAGATCAGCGTGACGTCCTACGACACCCAGGGCGAGTCGCGCACGGAGACCTTCAAGATCGTGCGCCGCCTGCGCATCTGGGAGCGCCGGGCCTTCTTCCCGTCGGCGGCCGGCGTGGCCTTCGCCCTGGTGGGCGGCGGCGTCGCGCTGCAGCGCGCCCGCCGGCGGCGGGCGGTGCGCAAGCGCTTCAACCCGTACATCGCCGGGGCGCCGGTCCACGACGACGAGATGTTCTTCGGGCGCGACAAGCTGATGGCCCGCATCCTCAACGTGCTCCACCACAACTCGCTCATGATCACGGGCGAGCGGCGCATCGGGAAGACCACGTTCATGTACCACCTGAAGCGCGCCCTCGAGACCGACCACGGCACCGAGTACCGCTTCTTCCCCGTCTTCACCGACCTGCAAGGCGTGCCCGAGGACAACTTCTTCCACGCCGTCATGGCCGACGTGGTCGACGCCCTGGAGCTCTCCCCCGCCACCCTGGGGGCCCTGCGCTACCGCGAGGACGGCGCCTACGACGGGCGCGACTTCAGCCACGACCTGCAGCGCGTCGTCGAGGAGCTCGCGACCCGCACCGACAAGAACGTGAAGCTGGCCCTGCTCATCGACGAGGTCGACGTCCTCAACGAGTACTCGGAGCGCATCAACCAGCGCCTGCGCAGCATCTTCATGAAGACGTTCTCCGAGCACCTGGTGGCCATCATGAGCGGCGTCGGCATCAAGCGCGCCTGGAAGAGCGAAGGCAGCCCCTGGTACAACTTCTTCGACGAGATCGAGCTCAGCTCCTTCACCCGCGAGGACGCCGAGGCCCTGATCCGCACGCCGGTCGAGGGCATCTTCCGCTTCGAGCCCGACGCCGTGGAGCGCATCCTCGAGGCCAGCGAGCGCAAGCCCTACGTGATCCAGAAGTACTGCATCCACGCCCTCAACCACATGCTCGAGGAGGATCGCGAGGTGGTGCGCGTCGAGGACGTCGAGGCGGTGCGCGAGACCGTGCGCTTCGAGGGCCGCGACGTGGGCCCGCGCGCGACACCTGTGGCAGACTAGGCCTCGCATGCGCAACCCCTTCATCGCCGGGAGCTGGGTGCGGGCCGAGAACTTCTTCGGCCGCACCGCGATCCTGCGCGACGTCCTCGAGGGCGAGCGCGATTCGCTCTGGGTCGTGGGGGCGCGGCGCCTGGGCAAGACGAGCCTCCTGAAGGAGCTCGAGCATCGCGCCCTCCAGAACCCCCAGACGCCCTTCGTGCCGCTTTACTGGGACCTGCAGGGCAGCGCCGACGCCCGCGGCCTGGCCGACGGCCTGCTCGGCAGCGTCGAGGACAGCGAGGCGTTCCGGCGCGCCACCGACATCGCGGTCGAGGACCTCGAGGGCCACAGCGTCGCCGACATGCTGACGACGCTGGTGCGGCGCACCGTGCGCAGCGGCTGGCGGCTGCTGCTCCTGATCGACGAGGCCGAGGAGTTCCTCACGGTGGCGCGCACCGACGCCGCCGTGCTGCCGCGCCTGCGCCGGGTGTTCCAGAAGGGCAACGAGGTGCGCACGGTGCTGACGGCCACCCGCCGCCTGGCCCAGATCGACGACCTGCCCGACGTGGCCACGTCCCCGTTCCTGCAAGGCTTCATTCCCGCGCTCTACCTGACGCCGCTGCAGCCCGAGGAGGCCCGGGCGCTGCTCGCCCGCGGCAAGTTCAGCGAGGAGGAGCAGGCGCGGATCCAGGAGCGCACCGCGAACCATCCCTTCCTGCTGCAGCTCATCGCGAGCCGCCTGTTCGAGAGCCGGGACCTCGCGGCGACCCTCGACCAGGTCGCCGCCGACGAGATGGTCTCGAACTTCTTCTCCGTGGACTTCCAGACCCTGGACGCCCGCGAGCGCGCGCTGCTCGAGCCCGTGGCCCGCAGCGGCGAACAGAGCCTCGACGAGCTGGCGCGCGCCGCCGCGGTCTCGAAGGAGACGGCGGAGACGCTGCTGTTCGGCCTGCGGATGATGGGCTACCTGTCCCTCGAGAACGGCCGCTTCCGCATCGGCAACTGGTTCTTCGAGCGCTGGCTGCGCCGCGTGGCGGCCGCCGAGCCGAGGCCCGCATGATCATCGGCGTCAACCGCACCTGTGCCCACGAGGGCCGCGAGTACCACATCCAGTGCGAGGACCTCGGGGTCGAGCAGGCTTCCTTCGAGGTGCGCGTCTACGACAAGGGCACGGTGCTCTGGCACAAGCGCGTGCCGTACGCGGACATCGTCGCCAGGAACCTGCCGAAGATCGAGTTCGAAGAGGCCCTGCGGGCGCTGATGGAGAAGACCATCCACACCGTCCAGGCCGCGATCAGCAAGGGGAAGCTGAACTAGCGGCGCCGGCCCCGGCGGAAGCCGCCGCGGGCGGCGCCTCCCCCGTCGCGGCGCGGCGGCAACGGTGCCGGGTCGGGCTCGCTCTCCTCGATCTCCGGTGGCGGCTGGAAGTTCTTCTTCAAGAGCAGCGCCAGGATGCGGTCGCGGTGCTCGTGCTCGGCGATGTTCTTGGCGATCGGCCCGAACTCGAAGAAGTCCTCGAGGGGCAGCGCCTGGCCTTCGGAAGCCAGCTTCGCCACGATGCGGTCGACCTTGCGCGCGAGCACCTCCTCGTCCGAAGGCAGCTCCAGCTCGGTGACCTCCACGTGGTAGCGCTTCACCAGGCGGTTGAAGTTCATCAGGTCGTGGGCCGAGATCAGGCTGATGGCGCGGCCGCTCTTGCCGACGCGGCCCGTGCGGCCCGCGCGGTGGATGTACTGCTCGGGCGAGTCGGGCGTCGAGAAGATGAAGACGTGGGACAGGTCCTCGATGTCGATGCCACGCGAGGCCACGTCGGTCGTGGCCAGGTGGCGGATCGTGCCGCCGCGGAAGTCGTGGAGCACGCGCTCGCGCTTCTTCTGGGGCAGGTCCGAGGACAGCATGGCGGCGGCCAGGCCCTTGCCCGCCAGGAACGTGTAGACCTGCCGGGTCTCCTCGCGGGTGTTGCAGAAGATCATCGAGGTCGCGGGGTTCTCGTACTCGAGCAGCTTGTAGAGCGCCGCTTCCTTGTGCAGCTTCGGGGTCAGGCAGTAGAGGTGCTCGACCTCCTTGACGTAGATCTGGTCCTCGGAGAGCAGCACCCACTCGGGCTCGGTCAGGTAGTGGTAGATCAGGCCGCGGATGCCGAGGGGAATCGTCGCCGAGAACAAGAGGGTCTGCCGCTCCGCCGGCATGTACTCCATGATCTGGCCCATCTCGACGGCGAAGCCCATGTCGAGCATGCGGTCGGCCTCGTCGAGGACCAGGAGCTTCACGGCCTCGAAGCGCAGCGTCTTGCGGCGCAGGTGGTCGAGGACCCGCCCGGGCGTCCCGACGATGACGTGGGCGCCGTCGCGGATGCCCTCGATCTGGCGGTCGATCGGGTCGCCGCCGTAGACCGACAGCACCTTGACGCCGCGGCCGCGTCCCAGGCTCGCGACCTCGTCGGCCACCTGCAGGGCGAGCTCGCGGGTCGGGGCGAGCACGACCGCCTGCACCACGTCCTTCGCCATGTCGATCCTCTCGACGATGGGGATCCCGAAGGCCGCGGTCTTGCCGGTGCCGGTCCGCGACTGCACCACCAGGTCCTTGCCGCCCAGGGCGCGCGGCACCGCTTCCTGCTGGCAGGGGGTGGGCGCCTTGTAACCCTTCTGGTCGAGTGCTGAGAGCGTCTCGGCGGAGAGGTTGAGCGAATGGAAACTGACGGGGGCTGTCGCGATGTCCATAACAGGCGATTATAATCACTAGTTTGCTGAGGGGCGCATGAGCCTGACGTGTGAGCGGTGCAAGAATCCGGGGGAGCCGCCTTCCCTGGCCAAGGTCGCCTTCATGGGGCCGCAGAAGGCCAGGATCCTGGCCGGCATCTGTTCCTCCTGCTGGAAGGAATGGGAAGGCATGGAGGTGAAGGTGATCAACGAGTACCGCCTGAACTTCATGGATCCCCAGCACCGCGAGGTCCTGAAGAAGGCCTGCGCGGACTTCCTGGGGCTGGAGCCGGCCGAGTGATCCACGTCGAGGGCCTCACCAAGCGCTACGGCGAGCGCGTCCTGCTCGACAACGTCTCGTGGCACGTCAAGAAGCGCGACCGCATCGGGCTGTCGGGCCCCAACGGCGCCGGCAAGACGACGCTGCTCAAGATGCTGGCCGGCCTGGAAGAGCCCGACACGGGCACGATCCGCATGGCCTCGGACACGACCATCGGCTACCTGCCCCAGGACGGCATCGTCCATCACGGCCGGACGGTCTACGACGAGGTGATCCTCGCCTTCCGGGAGCTGCTCGCCCTCAAGGCGGAGCAGGACGGGATCGAGGACAAGCTGGCCCACGCCACGGAAGACGGCGACGGCCACGACAAGCTGCTCGAGCGCTACGCCGAGGTGATGGAGCGCTTCAAGCAGCTGGGCGGCTACGAGATCGACGCGCGCGTGGCCGACGTCCTCAAGGGCCTGGGCTTCTCCCTCGCCGACCAGAAGCGCAAGACCGAGGAGTTCTCGGGCGGCTGGCAGATGCGGATCGCCCTCGCCAAGCTCCTGCTCGCGCGCCCCAATCTGCTCCTGATGGACGAGCCCACGAACCACCTCGACCTGCCGGCGCGCAACTGGCTCGAGGAGTACTTCGCCGACTACCCGGGCTCGATCGTGCTGGTCTCCCACGACCGCTACTTCCTGGATTCGACCGTGAAGCGCATCACCGAGGTCGGCCTCAAGACACTCACCGACTACCACGGCAACTACTCCAAGTACGTGGTCGAGCACCAGGCGGCCATGGAGCGCCTCCTCGAGGCGCACCGCCGCCAGAGCGAGGAGATCGAGAAGACCGAGTCCTTCATCAACAAGTTCCGCTACACGGCCACGAAGGCGCGCCAGGTCCAGAGCCGGATCAAGCTCCTCGACAAGGTGGAGCGCATCGAGATCCCGCCCCAGCGCAAGAAGATCCGCTTCAAGTTCCCCGAGGCGCCCAAGGCCGGCCGCATCGTGATCGAGATGAAGGGCGTGAAGCGCACCTACGGCGACAGCCTCATCCTCGACCACGTCGACCTGATGATCGAGAGGGGCGACCGGATCGCCCTGGTCGGCCCCAACGGCGCCGGCAAGTCGACCCTGATGCGCATCCTGGCCGGCGTCGACGTGCCCACGAGCGGCTCGCGCACCCTCGGCCACCAGGTCGTGACGGACTACTTCGCCCAGGACCAGGCCTCGGTCCTGAACCCGACCCGCACCGTCTACGAGGAGATGACCACGGCCAGCCCGACCACCATGGTGCCGATGATCCGCACGATCCTGGGCGGCTTCCTGTTCTCGGGCGACGACATCTACAAGAAGACGACGGTGCTCTCGGGCGGCGAGCGCAACCGCCTGGCCCTCGCGAAGATGCTGCTGAACGCGAGCAACCTGCTGCTGCTCGACGAGCCCACCAACCACCTCGACCTCGACTCCAAGGAGGTGCTGCTCGACGCCCTCGACGACTACGGCGGCACGCTGATCTTCGTGTCCCACGACCGGTACTTCGTCGACAAGCTGGCGACCAAGGTGATCGACATCGGTGGCGGCGAGGCCCTCGTCTACCCCGGCGGCTACGAGGACTTCCTCGACTGGAAGAAGCAGCGCGAGGCCGGGCTCGACGTGGCGCTCCCGAAGGCGCGCGTCTGGGTGGACGAGACGAAGACGGTGACGGGCAAGGCGAAGCCCGCCGCTACGCCGGCTCCGGCCCCGACGCCGGCGGCGAAGCCGCTGCCGGCCCCTCCGGCGGTGGCGAAGGCTCCCGAGCCTGCGGCTCCCCCACGCGACCCCATGGCCCCGCGGCTGCGGCCCAAGGACGCGCGCCCCGAGCGCGGCGCCCAGGACCGCGAGGACAAGAAGCGCCGCGGGCGCCTCTCCGAGCTCGAGAAGCGCATCGCGGAGAAGGAACAGGCCGTGAAGGACCTCGAGGCGCTGATGGCCTCGGACGGCTTCTACGACGACCGCGCCCGCGCCGACAAGGCCGCCGAGGACCACAAGGCCCTGATGTGGGAGGTCGGGGAGCTGATGGGCCAGTGGGAGATGCTCGCGACCGAAGCGGAGCCCACACGCGGCTGAGACGGGAGTGGCTGCTCGCGGGGCTCGCCCTGCTCGCCACCCTCGGCGCCCTCGAGGCCGGCTTCCGCCTGCTGGCGGCGGCGCAGGGCCGCCGCACCCTCGCCGCGGCCGAGACGCGTCGCTCCTCGCTCGGACCGGCGGACGAGGCGCGCCTCGGCGACATCGTGCGGCCGAGCCCGCTGCGCGACGTCGTCTACGAGCTCGTGCCCGATCTCCACGTGCGTTTCCTCGGCCAGCCGCTCTCGACGAGCGCGGCCGGCTTCCGGGACCGCGGCTATCCCCTTGCGAAGCCCGCGGGCACGCGCCGGGTTCTCGGCATCGGGGACTCGGTGATGTTCGGCTGGGGCGTCGCGGACGGCCTCGACTACCTGTCGCTGGCGGAGGCGCGCCTGGCGAGCCCCGGCCGGGCCGTCGAGATCCTCAACCTGGCGGTGCCCGGCTACAACTCCGTGATGGAGGTCGCCGCCCTGCGCGAGCGCGGGCTCGCCTACGCACCGGACCTGGTGGTCGTGGGCCTGTGCGGGAACGACGGCGGGCTTCCCTACTTCCTGCAGGACCCGCCGGAGCCGTTCGCCTACGACCGCTCGTTCCTGGTCGACTTCGTACGGGCGCGCCTGGCCGGCGAGACCGACGAGGAGGGCGATGCGAGCGGCCTCGTGATCCGGCCCTTGAACGCGGGCTGGCGCGCGGCGCGCTCGGGCCGCGCCGCCCGGGTGCCTCCCCGCTACGCCCACATGACGGGGCTCACGGCCTTCCGTCGCGCCTTCGAGGAGCTCCGCGAGCTCGCCACTCTCCACGGCTTCGAGGTGCGGGTGCTCTACTATCCGAACGCGCCGCCGGAGATGCGGGAGATCGTGTCCGAGGTCGGCTTCCAGAGCGTCAACACGGCCGGGGCCATCCGCCGCTTCCTGAACGAGCGGGGCGGCGAGGCGGCGCTCTCGCAGCTCCGGCTCTCGGCACGCGACCCGCATCCCTCCGGCGCCGGCCACGCGCTGATCGCGGACGTGCTGGCGCCGGAGCTCGAGAAGACCCTCGGCCCCTAGATCCGGCCGGCCTTGCGGGCGGCGCGCGCCCACAGCCAGTCGTTGAGGCCGGGCGCCACAGCGTTCAGCCAGACGAGGCCGCGCGACAGGGCGTGGGGGTAGACCTCGGGCGTCGGATGCTTCGCGCAGCCCACGATCGCGCGGGCCACGTCGAGGGCGGTCTGCTGCGGCCCGACGGCGCCGCCCTTGCGGCCCTGCGACTCGCGCTCGGCCACCTCCACGAACTCGCTCTCGGTGCCGATCGGATGGACCGACGAGGCGTACACGCCGCTGCCGCGCAGCTCGACGCGCAGCGCCTCCGTGAGGCTGATCTGGGCGGCCTTCGTCGCGGCGTAGGCCCCGCCGGCCGGCATCGCCCGGTGCCCGACGATCGACGAGATGTTGACGATCAGGCCCCGGCCCTGGCGCCGCATGATGGGGATCGCCGCCTGGCAGCCGTACACCGTGCCCAGGTAGTTGACGCGCATCAGGCGCTCGTAGTCGGCGGCCGGCGTCTCCTCGACACGGCCGCGCACCCCGTAGCCCGCGTTGTTCACGAGCACGTCGAGGCGGCCGAAGCGCTCGACCGTCGCGTCCACGAAGCGCCGCACCTGCTTCTCGTCGGCCACGTCGAGGGCCAGCACGAGGGCCTCGGAGCCGCTCGCGCGGATCGCCTCCGCCAGGGCGTCGAGGCGGTCGGTGCGACGCGCGCCGATCGCGACGCGCGCGCCCTCCCGGGCGAACTCGAGGGCCGTGGCCCGTCCGATGCCGGCCGAGGCGCCCGTGATCGCCACGACCGCGCCCGTGATCTGCATGGCCGGGAGGCTATCAGAGTCCGAGAGCGTCGAGGAAGCGCGTCGTCTCCGAGACGAGGAGAGCCTCGATCGCGGCCGCCTTCAGGCCGGCGCCCCGCGCGCCCTTGTAGCCATGGTCGGCGCCCTCGATGCGGACGAGCCGCGCGCGGGAACCGAGCCGCGCCGTGACCGCCTCGATCAGGTCCCAGCGCGCGAACTCGTCGCGCGTTCCCTGGAGGAACAGCATCGGCGCCGTCACCTGGGGCAGGTGCCGGTCGCGGAGCTGCGTGGGCTTGCCCGGCGGGTGCAGCGGATAGCCGAGGAAGATCAAGGCGTCGGCCGCGACTCCGGCGGCCACCGCCTGCGACGCGATCCGGCCGCCCATGGACTTGCCTCCGAGCACCACGCGCGCGGCGCCTCGGCGCCGCACCTCGTCCGTGACTGCGGCGACCGTCGCCTCGAGGACGGGAGCAGGATCGGGGAAGCGGCGTCCCTCCTCGGTATACGGGAAGTTGTAGAGCACGACGGCACGCCCGGAGGCCGCGAGAGCCTCCGCGATCCGCAGCAGGAACGGCGTCTGACGGCTCCCTCCCGCCCCCGGTCCGAGCGCCACGACGGTGCTTCCGGCGCCGTGGAGCGTAGCGGAGACCTCGCGTTCGCCCACGCGGACAGTGATCGGCGTCACGCCCGCGAGCATAACCTCGCGTCGGACCACGGTGTAAACTGACGCCACTCATGCCCACCCGCCGCATCGTCGTCGTGTCTCAGGTCGATCTCTCTCCAGAGCTGGGAGATACGGTGCTGTGGCGGCCGGGCGTCGAGCGCGTCTTCTGGCCCGATCCCGCCGGCGCGTTCAAGACCATCGAGAACGCGAACCCCCGGCTCGTGGTGGTCGACGGCGCCGACACGGTGGCCGCCTGCGCCCTCATCGGGGAGCTGCGGGCCGACGTGCGCACGCGCCCGCTCTCGATCGCGGCCTTGAGCCGCTCCACGGGCCTCGAGGACGAGGCGGCGCTGCGCGGCGCCGGCGCCAACCTGGTGCTCTCGGGCCACGTGGACCCGTACCTGTGGGACGGCCGGCTCGAGGAGCTGATGACCGTCCCGAAGCGCCGCGACCTGCGCATCCCCGTGCTCTTCGAGCTGTGGTCGCGCTTCGACTCGGAGGCGCCGGCCGTCGCAGGCACCGCCCTGAACGTTAGCTTGAACGGGGCGCTGATCGAGACAGAGGAGTTCCTGGACGTGGGCTCGAAGCTGGACCTCGCCTTCGAGCTGCCGGGCGACGCCGACCGCCTGAAGGCGCTCGGCCAGGTCGTGCGAGAGGACGACGCGGGCACGGGGCGCTATCGCGCCGGCGTCGAGTTCCTCGTCCTGCGGGGCGACGCACGCGCCCGCCTCGCCGCGTTCCTCGGCGAGACTCCGGAGGCCTGAGATGTACGAGGCCTACTACGGCTTCCGGGAGAAGCCGTTCAACCTCACGCCGGACCCGAAGTACTTGTTCCTCTCGGCGCGGCACACGGAGGCCTTCGCGCACCTGGAGTTCGGCCGGCGCGAGCGCGGCGGCTTCATCGTCATCACCGGCGAGGTGGGCACCGGCAAGACGACCCTGGCGCGCTACTTCCTCGGCAACCTGGGCGAGCAGGCGGCGACGGCGGTCGTGCTCTACCCCGCGCTCACCGCGGCCGAGCTGCTGCGCTCGATCCTCGACGACCTCCACGTCCCGGTCGCGGGCGACTCGCTCAAGGACCTGGTGGACGCGCTCCACAAGTTCCTGCTCGAGAGCCACGCGGCCGGCCGCAACGTGGTGCTGCTGATCGACGAGGCCCAGGACCTGTCGTCGGACGTGCTGGAGCAGATCCGGCTCATCTCCAACCTCGAGACGGACACGGAGAAGCTGATCCAGATCGTGCTCATGGGCCAGTCGGAGCTCCACGAGCAGCTCAGCCGGCGCGAGCTGCGGCAGCTCGCGCAGCGCGTGACGGCCCGCTATCACCTGGCGCCTCTCAACCGGGAGGAGACCGAGGAGTACATCCGCCACCGCCTGCGGGTGGCCGGCGGCGAGGACAAGGTGGCCTTCACGGCCGGCGCCCTGGCCGCGATCCATCGCAACGCCGGCGGCGTCCCGCGCCTGGTCAACCTCATCTGCGATCGCGCGCTGCTCGCGGGCTACGTGAAGGCCACGCGGCAGGTGGACGCGGCGATGGTGCGGCGGGCGGCCCGCGAGGTGCGCGGCGAGGAGCCGGGAGCGGCCTGGTCGCCGGCGCTCGCCGCGGGCTGGGGACTCGCGGCCGTGCTCGCCGGCGTGGTCGCGTTCGGCGTGCTGAGCCGGGGTCCCGCCTCGGCGACGGCGGTGCGCCCCGAGCCCACGCCGGCCGCAAGCCCCGTCGCGACCCCGGTGCCCGCCACGGCGCCCGCCGGCGCCCTCGACGCGCTGCTGCTCTCCCTGCCTCCCGCCGGCTCCTTCGAGACCGCTGTGGCCGCGGTCCAGGGACTCTGGGGCGCGGGACCCCTCGAGCGCAGCTTCGTGCGCACGCATCTCGAACAGCTGCGGAGATTCGACGTGCCGGTGGTGCTCGAGATGTTCCACCCCTCGCGCCGTGCCACGAGCTACGTCGCTCTGCTCTCGCTCGGCGGCGACGTCGCGGTGGTGGGAGACGGCCGCGGCGGCACGCTGAGCGTGTCCCTCGCCGAGCTCGACCGCCGCTGGACGCGCCAGGCCCTGTTCCTCTGGCGCGACGTCGAGGCGACGGGCGGCGGTCACGACCCCGTGCGCACGGCCGCCTTCGTGCGCGCCAGCCTGACGCGGCTCGGGTACGAGGGAGCCGTTGCGGACCTCACGGCCGAGGTCGCGCGCTTCCAGCGCGACACCGAGCTCGCCGCCGACGGCGTGATCGGCAACCAGACCCTGATGGCCTTGTACAGCCTGGGCCTCTACGAGCGGCCCCGCTTGTCCGCGAGGCCGCGATGAGCCTCATCCTCGAGGCGCTGCGCAAGCGCGAGCGCGAGAAGCAGGTTCCGGAGCGCGGGTTCCTGGTGATGGCGCCCACGCCCTGGGCCGCGGCGCCAGGCCGCAGCCTGGGGACGCTGCTCCTCGCCGGCCTCGTGGCCTTCGGCCTTGGCGTGGCCTTCATGGCCTGGCGGACGCCCCGTGCGCTGCCGCCGGCGCCGCCCGCCACCGTCCCTGCCCTCGCCGTGCCGGGGCACGCGACGCCCGGCACGCTCCTGCCGGCGCCCGTTCCGACGCTGCCAGCGGTCGTCGCGCCGCTCCCGGCGCCACGCGCCGAGCCGGGGCCGCCCCAGCCCGTGATGCCGGCGTCGGATCCGACCGCCGAGCCCGGCCCGGCGCCCACGCGCGAGACGCCGCCGGATCCCGCCCACTTCGTCCTGCAGGCGATCAGCGAGCGCGACGGGCGGCCGGTGGCGTTGATCAGCGACCGCCTCATGCGCGAAGGCGACGTCTGGCAGGGGGCCCGGGTCCTCCGCATCGGCGACACCGAGGTCGAGCTCGAGGTGGGCGGCCAGCGCGTGACGCTGCGCTTCTAACCATGGAACCGACGCACCTCCGGAGCCACACGCCGCTGTCGCTGGCGACGCATTTCCGCGATCTCGGCCTCAGCCCGACACTCGCGCGCCGCGTCGTGAACCGCGTCGTGGGCGAGGACCGCGACGACCTCGAGGGGATTCCGGGCCTGCCCCGGCGCGCGAGCGACGCCCTCCAGGGTCACGGCGACCTGCGTCGGCTGCGCGTCGTGGACCGCCGCCGCAGCGCCGTGGATCCCTTCGTGAAGTACCTGTTCGAGTCCGTGGACGGGCGGCGCTTCGAGACGGTGCGGATACCCCTCGAGAAACCGCGCTTCAGCGTGTGCGTCTCGTCCCAGGTGGGTTGTGCCCTCGCCTGCGGCTTCTGCGAGACCGGCCGGCTGGGCTTCGAGCGCAACCTCGAGGCCTGGGAGATCGTCGAGCAGGTGCTGACGGTGCGCCGCGAATCTCCGGAGCGTCCCGTGACCGGCGTCGTCTTCCAGGGCCAGGGCGAGCCGTTCCAGAACTACGACGCCGTGATCCGCGCCGCCGAGATCCTGCGCGATCCGAGCGGCGGGCGGCTGCGCGGCGATCGCATCACGATCTCGACCGTGGGCCTGCTGCCGATGATCGAGCGCTACACGGACGAGGGTCATCCCTATCGCTTGATCCTGTCGCTCACCTCGACGGACCCGGAGAAGCGGGCGCGGCTCTTGCCCGTGGCCCGGCGCTACGACGTGGCGGACCTCGCGCAGGCCATGCGGCGTCACCAGGCGCGCCGGGGCGGGCCCGTCAACCTCGCGTGGGTGTTGATGTCCGGCGTCAACACCGGTGCGGACGAGGCCCGCGAGCTCGGCCGGCTGTTCCGAGGCGTCAAGGTGCGGCTCTCGGTGATCGACGTCAACGATCCGACGGGAGAGTTCGAGCGCGCCGGCGACGAGGAACGCAGCGGGTTCCTGAACGCACTTGCCGAGAACGGGATCGGCTTCGTGCGGCGCTACTCGGGCGGGCCGGACATCCACGCGGCGTGCGGCATGCTGGCGTCGGCCGCGCGCGGAGGCGCCGTCGTATGAAGAGACGCGTGCTGCTGACGACGGTCTGTGCCTTGCTGGTCTCGGCCTGCGCGTCCGCCGACGCTCCCGGAACGCCGGCGCCTTCGCCCACGCCCACGACCGGCGCGCGCTTCCCGTTCCCACAGCACGTGACCTACGCCGCCGGCACCCTCAGGCTCACGCGCCGCACCCAGGCGCAGCAGGACGACGACGTCCGCGCGCTCTACGCGCGCTGGAAGACCCGCTACCTGGCGAGCGCCGGCGCTGCCGGCGACGGCTCGCCGCTGTATCGGGTGAGCTTCGGCTCGAGCAATCCCGGCCGCACCGTCTCCGAGGGACAGGGCTACGGCATGGTGATCGTGGCCCTCATGGCGGGCCACGATCCCGACGCGCGCGCGCTCTTCGACGGGCTGTGGCGTTTCGTCCTCGCCCACCCGAGCGGCAGCGACGAGCGGCTCATGGGCTGGCAGGTCCCGGAGCAGGGCAGCTCGGACAGCGCCTTCGACGGCGACGCGGACATCGCCTACGGCCTCGTTCTCGCCGACCGGCAATGGGGCAGCGCGGGCGCCGTCGACTACGCGACGGCCGCGCGGCGCGTGCTGGCCGGGGTGCTCGAGTCCACGATCGGTCCCCAGAGCCGCCTCCCGATGCTCGGCGACTGGACCGATCCCGGCGGCTCGCCCCACAACCAGTACACGCCGCGCACGTCCGACTTCATGCCGGCGCACTTCCGCGCCTTCGCGCGCCTCACGGGCGACCCGGCCTGGAACGAGGTGGTGGCCCGGACCCAGGCGGTCATCACGGCGCTGCAGGCGCAGTCCGCGCCGGCCACGGGCCTTCTCCCGGACTTCGTGGTCCAGGCGAACCGTACGCCGCGCCCCGCGCCCGCCGGCTTCCTCGAGGGCGAGAACGACGGCGCCTATTTCTACAACGCCTGCCGCGACCCATGGCGCATCGCGACCGACGCGCTCGTCAGCGGCGACGCCACGTCGCTGGCCCAGGCCCGCAAGATCAGCCGTTGGCTGCGCGGCGCCACCGGCGGCGACCCGCGCCGGATCGCGGCGGGCTACCGTCTCGACGGCCGGCCCATCGACACGGGCTACTTCACGACGGCGTTCGCGGCGCCGCTGGCCGTGGCCGCGATGACCGACCCGGACGGCCAGGCCTGGCTCGACGGCGTCTACGACGCCGTGCGCGATCACCCCGAGGATTACTACGAAGACAGCCTCGCGCTGCAGGCGCTGTTCGTGCTCACCGGCAACTACTGGGCGCCGTAGCTTCCGACGCTGCGGAAGATGAAGTTCCGACCGTCTTCGCAGACGCTGGCCTCGTAGCCGAGGCCCGTCAGGAGTTCCAGGCAGCGCGTCCGATTCTCGTTCTCCCACAGCTCGACGTAGAGCATGGGGCGATGGGCCCGCAGCGTGGCGAGCCCGCCCTCGAGGACGAACCACTCGAAATTCTCGACGTCGATCTTGATCGCCGCCGGGCCCGGCGCCATGGCGAACCCGAAATCGTCGAGCCGGCGCATCGGCACCGAGCGCCGCAGCCCCTCGTTGCGCTCGCCGATGCTGTCGTGGACGACGTGGCTGAGGCCGTGGCGCCGCGCGCCGTGCTCGACGGGCAGCACCATCTCCGCCGCCCCTTCGCGGTCCCCCAGGGCGCAGGCCTCCACCTGCACGTTGGCGAGGCCGTAGCGCCCGATGACGCGTCGCAGGACGGCCAGGTTCTCCGACATGGGCTCGAAGGCCACGACCCTGCCCCGGCGCACGTGACGCGACAGGTGGACGGTCATCACGCCGAGGTTTGCGCCGATGTCGAGGACGAGGCCGTCCTCGGGGATCGCCTGCAAGAAGCTGAAGAACCCGCGCTCCTCGCCATCCTTGCGCAGCGTCGCGACCTTGTAGCGCGCGAACAGGTACAGGTAGCTCTCGAGTCCCAGGAGGCGCTGGAGCAGCCCGATCGTGAGTTCCTTCAGCAGAGCTCGGCCGCGGTCTCGCGCAGGTCGTCGAGACCCTGCTGCAGGCGTTCGCGATGGGTCCTGAAGGACAGGACGCAGATCCGCAGCGTGAAGCGTCCGCGCAGCACCGTGCCGCTCAGGTGGACGCGCTGGCGGGCGTTCACGGCCTCGAGCCAGCGGCGGTTGAGAGCGTCGGTCGCAGCCGCGTCGAGGGCCGGGGGCTCCAGCCGGAACGCGAACAGGGACAGTTGCGGCTCCGCGACGATCCGGACCTGCGGCAGTTCCCGGACGACCTCGCAAGCCCACGCCGCCAGGTCCAGCTTCTCGTCGAGGGCGGCCCGGAACGCGGCGGCTCCGTGGAGCCGCAGCGGCAGCCACACGCGCAGGCCGCGGAAGTCGCGCGACAGCTCCGGGGACAGATCCGCGAAGTCGACGCGGCCCGGCTCGTCCTGGGCCTGCGGGAGGTACTCGGCCGTCACGTTGTGGGCGCGGCGGAGGGCCGCCGCGTCCCGGACCACCAGCGCTCCGTTCCCGTAGGGAAGGAACAGTCCCTTGTGGGGATCGAGGACGATCGAGTCGGCGCGCTCGATGCCCTGGAGCGCCGCTTTCCCCCGCTCGGTCATCAGGAAGGAGCCGCCGTAGGCCGCGTCCACGTGGAAGCCGAGGCGCTCGGCGGCGGCCAGCGACGCGATGGCCTGCAGGTCGTCCACCGCGCCGGTGTTCGTCGTTCCGGCGCTGGCCACCACCAGGAAGGGCTGGAGGCCGGCCGCGCGATCCGCCCTGACCGCGGCGCGCAGCGCGGCGACGTCCATGCGGAACAAGGCGTCGGTCGCCACGGCGCGCACGTTGCGGACCGGAAAGCCGGCCAGCTGCGCGGCTTTCTTGATCGAGTGGTGGGCCTCCTCCGACACGTACAGCGTGCCCTTCAGGAAGTCTTCCGGCAGTCGCGCGGCACGCGCCATGACGATCGCCGAGAAGTTCGCGAGGGACCCGCCGCTCGTCAGGATCCCGCCGGATTCCGGCCCGTAGCCGGCAAGATCGCAGAACCACCGCACGACGTTGGTCTCGATCTGCACGAGGCCCGGGGCCGCGGCCCACACGCCGACGTAGCGGTTGATGGCCGAGCCGAGCAGCGACGCGACCGCCGACGTGAACAGCCCGCCGCCCGGGATGTAGGCGAGGTAGCCGGGCCCCGCGCAGTTGAAGCTCTTCGGGGCGGCCCGTTCGAGGAGGAGGTCGAGGACCTCGTCGAGCGAGCCGGCGGCCTCCGGCATCGCCTCCACCAGGGACCGGGCCAGCGCGGCGCCGCCCTCGACGTCGCCGGCCTTCTGCCGGGGCAACGAGGCCACGTGGGCCACGACGCGGGCGGACACGGCCGCCAGCAGGCGTTCCATCTCCGGCGTGTCGAGCTCGAGTTCCGGAAAGCGGTCGCTCATCGCGCGTCATTGTACGCGGCGCGACTACGGCTCGATCGTGGCCCTCCACTCGTCGGCGAGGGCCGCGATGCCCGGCGCGTACATCGCGTAGCCGTGGGCCGGCAGCGCGTGGTAGTCGCCGGGCGTCTCGGCCCGCAGCACGTAGCGGATCACCTGGCGGCCCTGGGCGAGATGGGTGATGAAGAACGCGACGCGCTCGTCGCGCAGCTCCATGTTCGAGCACAGGCCGTCCCCGTAGCGCGCGCCGCTCACGAGGTCGACCGGCTCGAAGCCCGCGGGCTTCGGATCCTCGAAGACGAGATGGTCGTAGGCCGTCGGCGCCTCGATGGCGAGGCGCACCTCGACCTCCTCGCCGCTCTTCACCGCCGCCAGGCTGGGCACCCTCACGTAGTCGTACTCGAGCCGCCGCTCGCCCTGGCTCTCGGCCACGCGCGGCGTGCGCCGGTAGTACTCGCGGGTGAGCCGCAGGTCCGTGCCGGCGCCCCTGATGTCCTCCTCCTTCGTGAAGTAGCGCAGGCTCGCGGTGTAGTAGAGGACCCCGCTGCCCGTGACCTTCACCGACACGGTCTTGCGGCCGGCGCCGAGCTCGGCGTCGCCCAGCACCAGCGTGTCGTCGAAGGCGAAGCCGTTCTGCGGGGTGATCCGGAACGTCTTCGTGATGCCGCCGGCCCGCACCTCCGCGGTGAGGTCGGCGCCCGTCTCGCCCGCTCCCTTCGCGAACGCCGCGAGGGCGTAGATGGCGTGGGCGGTGTCGCGGGTCGAGTCCCAGCGGCTCCCCTGGCGGTTCAGGAGCAGCCAGCGCGCGACCTTCGGCGCGAGCGGATGCTCGGGAGCGATCTCGGCCAGCGCCCACAGGGCAAAGGCCTGGGTCTCGACCCGGTCGTTCTCCCAGAACCACCAGTGGGACGCGACGCGCCACGACGCGGTGTCGGAGGCCGCGTCGACCTGGGCCAGGTCCTCGAGGTTCGACACGATCGTCTTCGCGTCGGCCGTGCGCCCCGAGCGCTGCAGCGCCAGGGCGAGCAGCGACCTGCCGTGAACCGTCAGGTCCTCGCGACGTGCGAAGAGCCGATCCAGTCCTTCCGGCTTGCGGCCGGCCGACGCCAGGGCGAAGGCGGCGTAGGCGCGCTCGTGGAGCGAATTCGAGTCCTTCACGTGGCTCTCGAGGAACGCGACACCGCGGCCCAGCGCGTTCTCGTCGACGGCGACGCCGGCCGCCTTCGCGGTGACCAGGCCGTAGACCACGTAGGCGCTGATGCGGATGTCGCTGGTATCCGCCCTCCACCAGCCCCAGCCGCCGTCGTCGCCCTGGAAGGCGTACAGCCGGCCGAGACCCGCCCGCACCATGGCCTCGAGCTCGGCCGCGTCGAAGACCGGGTCCTTGTCGCGGCGGTAGGAGCGGTCCTTCGTGATGAGCCGCCGGCGCGCCGCGAGGTCCTCGAGGCGCAGGCCGCTCTCCTTGAAAGTGCGCGCGAGCAACACCGCCGGCAGGAAGCGGCTCATGGTCTGCTCGACACAGCCGTAGGGATAGTCGACGAGATACGGGACTGCTTCGACCAGCGACGAGAGCAGCGTCGGCGCCACGGTCAGCGTGAGCTGCGCCGAGCCCGCCCCGCGCTCGGACGGCACGTCGAACACGAGCTCGCGGCTCTCGCCCGCCCGCATCCGACCGGCCTGCGAGACCTGCTTGTCGACGCCGTGCACGAGCGCCTCGAAGCTCATCTCGGCAGCGTCGGATTCGATCCTCGTGAGCGCCGACACGCGGATCTTCGCGGTCCCCACGCCCGTCACGCGGGCAGGCCACTCGACGCGCACCTGCCCGTTCTTCTCGACGCGCAGCTTCGACGTGCCGGGCGACTCGAGGCGCAGCACGTCCGAGACCTCGAGTCCGGCCGTGACGTCGAGGGCTTCGGCGGTGTCGTTCACGATCAGCGCCGACAGCAGCACGCGGTCGCGCTCCACGAAGAAGCGCGGCGACTGCAGGCGCACCGTGAGGTCCTTTCGCGCGACGACGCTCGCGATGGCCTCGCCCACGCGAGCCTGGGCGTCTCCGCCGCGTGCCACCACCTTCCAGTCCGTGAGCGAGTCGGGAAAGCGGACCGTGACGCTCGCCTTCCCGTCGGCGTCGGTGGTGACGGCCGCGTTCCAGTAGGCCGTGTCGGCGAAGACCGAGCGTGTCTGTGCGGCAGCCAGCTCCTCGCGATCGGCCCCGGCCTCGTTCGCCCGGAGCCCCGCCTCCTCCTTCAGCAGCCTCTTGCCTGCGCCGACGAAGGCGGCCTGGGCGGCCGGCGCCGGCGCGTTCGGGGCCATCACCCCGGCCGCCATCCCGTCGGCGGCGACCTCGACCGTCTGATCGAGCTCCAGCTCGTCGCCGGCCCAGTCCGAGCGCTGCCGCCGCAGGTCGCCCCACCAGCCCGGCGGCATGCCGTGGCGCCGATAGGCCACATCCTTCGCCTGGCGCCAGGGGGCGCCCGCCGCGTGCAGGGCGAACGAGGACGTCTCCTGGACCTGCACTTGCCGCCGGTCGCCGTAGAAGAAGGTGCGGATGTCCGGCGCATAGGGCGCCTGGATCGCTTCCACCGACCGATCCGTGACGGCGAGGAGCAGGGATGCCGCGACGGGCCGCCCCGCGGCGTCGCGCACGACGAGGTCGATGACGCCTTCGGCGCCCGGCTTCACCGTGCCGCCTCTCGGCGTCGCCTCGACGCTCAGGAACCGCGGCGTCGGCGGCACCAGGATCTCCTGTTGTGCGGAGTACACCTGGCCGTCGCTGACCAGCGTCGCCCGCAGGAAGGCGTTGGGCGCGTGGCTCCGCGTCAGCGCCAGGGAGACGACGCGCCGCTTCCCGTCCAGGGCCACGGTCCGATGCCGGAGGATCCGCCCGCCCGCTTCCTCCGTCAGCAGCACGCTGCCGCGGCGCGACGACGACAGCAGCACGCGCGCGGTCTCGCCCTCCCGGTACTGGGCATGCTCGAGGCTGAGCTCGATGTCCTGCAGCCGGAAGAGATCGCTCGTCGTGCCGTCGTCGGCCACGTCGAAGACGTGCTCCGCCGTGACCGGCTCCTGCCGTTCGTCCGCGGCGGCCAGCGCGACGCGATACTCGCCGCCGGTCGCGGGCGCGAAGCGCAGCGTGCCGCGCCCCGTGGCGTCGAGCTTCAGCGTCTGCTCGAGAACGGGGGACTCGCTCACCGTCTCGTGGAGCGACGACCAGGTCCGGCGGAAGACCGTCGCCTTCGGCGTCGCGGCCACCGGCCGGCCGTTGGGATCCGCCGCGGCGATCGCGAACGTGGCGGTCTCGCCGGTGCGGTAGAAGCCGCGGTCCGGCTGCACGAAGAGGGAGAACGCCGCCCGGGAGGCGCGCACCGTGCCGGCGCCCTTCACCTCGCGGCGCGACAGGTCGGTGACCTCGGCTTCGATCTCGTAGCGACCGTCTTCACCGGGCCGGGTCGGGAACTCGATCGGCGCGCGCCCGGAGGCGTCGGTACGTGCCCTGCCTTCGGTGACGACCTGACGCGATCCACCGCGCCACGGCCGGGTGCCGATCTCGCCGAAGAACCAGGAGTTCTCTTCGCGGAACGGCCAGAAACTGAGACCCGGCTGCCAGAAGACGCGCCACGTCACGGCGGCGTCGGCCACCGGCGAGCCGAAGTAGTACTGCGCGATCACGCTGGCCTTGCCCGGCGCGCCGGCGCGAAGGGCGTCGCCCGCCTCGACCGTGACCTCGTAGTCCGGCTTCCGGTACTCCTCGACGCGGAACTGGCCGCCGGCCACGTTCACGCGGCCGTCGCCGCCGACCTCGATCTGGAAGGCGTACTCCCCCAGGGGCGCCTCGTCGCCCAGCGCCAGGCTCCCCGAGACGACGCCGAACGCGTCCGTGACGTGCACGTGGCGATACAGCTCGTTCCCCTTCGGGTCCCGCACCACGATGCTGACGCTCGCCTGGGCGAGCGGGCGGCCGCCGGTCTCCGACGCGCGCAAGGCCTGCGCACGGAACTGCACGCTGTGGCCGGGCCGGTAGACGGGACGGTCCGTCGACAGGTGGATGCGCACGGGTACCGCGTCGCCCCACCAGTACGCGTAGGCCTCGGGCGTCGCCGCGATGCGATCGCCGATGATCGCCACGGCGTCGAGCACCCGGTTCTGCCGCTCGCGCGTAAGGGCCAGGCTGAACGTCCCGTCGGGGCCCGTGCGCCCCCTCACCACGTTCGTGCGGACGTCGTTCTTCCAGGGCTCGCGCTCGCGGGTCACGAGCGACGCGCCCTCGACCGCGGCCCCGGTCACGGCGTCGGCCACGTAGAAGAGGCCCTGCTCCGACCCGACCTTCTGGACGAGGGCGAGGTCCGAGACGATCACGTAAGTGGCGTACGCGACGCCGGCGGCGCGCGCTTCCACGCGGTAGAGACCACGGGCGAGCTGCGGCAGCGGGACCTGGGCCGAGCGGTGCTGATGCGAGCCGTCGTCGCCGGTCGCGTGCTGCCAAGTGGCCGCAGCACCTGCGGGGGGCGTCGCGCCGGGCGCGCTCGGGGCGTCGCGGAAGCCGGCATCGGCGCGCGCGAGGCGAACCGGATCGAGGAGCACGGCTTCGGGATCCAGGCGATCGGCGCGGAACACCACCGTCGTCACGTTCCGGGTCGTGACGCCGAGGCTCACCGCCCGGCCGGGGAGCACGGGCCCGGGCGTGTCGAACGACAGCTCGACGCGCCGCAGGTCCTGCAGCGCCGCCTTCGCGTCGGAGGACCAGGGGCTCTTCGGGTAGCGCGCCACGACGGCCTCGTAGGCGGTCTCCGCGGCGCGCGGCTCGCCCTGTTCTTCGAGCATGCGAGCGGCGCCGAACGCCGCATCGTCCGCCAGCGGATCCTGCGGGTAGCGGCGGCCCAGCGCCTGCATGTCCTCGACGGGACTGCCGAGCCGCGTCAGGGCCTCGGCTTCGTCCTTCGTCAGGGGTCGATCCGCCTTCTTCAGCGCTTCGACCTGTCCCCGAAGCCGATGGCGCTGGAGGGCGCTCGCGTAGGTGGCGAGGGCGCCGGAGCGCGTGTCGTTGCCGGCGCGGGCCACGACCTCGCGGTAGAGGGCGTCGGAGCGCAGGAACGCGGCCCACTCCCGGCGCGGCGCGAAGTAGCGGTCGCTCACGCGCGTGATCTTCGAGAGAGGCATCGGGCCCGAGCCCCAGCGCGACTGCAGCACGTCCGCCAGGTCGAGATCGGTCGCGAGCACCTCGACGAGCACCTCGCGGGCCGAGCCACCTACCGGCAGCTTCCCGTCCTCGACGAGGTAGAGGATCTCGCGGGCCGTCTCGAGGTGCGCGAGCGCCGCGGCCTGGTCCTCCGCCTGGAGCCAGACCTGCTCGCCCTCGCGGTTCTCTCCGCCGCGACGGAGCTGGTCCCCGACCTTGAAGCCCTGATGGTCTGCGCGCAGGTAGACGTCCGCGAGCAGGCGGCGCGCACGAACGCCTTCGAGGGAGTCGCCGCGCCGGGCGACGAGCGCCTCGCCTTCCCGCAGCGCCTCGTCCCACTCTCCCAGCCCCGCCAGGCTCGCGACGACGCGGCGCTCCTTCAGGGGATCGGGGGCGGCCTTGAGCTCGGCGCGGAACAGCACGAGCGCCTTCTTGAAGTCCTTGCGGGCGAAGGCCGTCTCTCCGGTCTCGACGGCGGCGCCGGCGCCTTTCGAGGCGCCCTGCGCGAGGAGCACCCCGAGGCCGGGGACGACGAGGATCGCAAGCAGGCGTCGCATGGTTCAAGGCCTCCGCCACCCCTACAGCCTCGGGGGCGGCTTCATTCCCGTGACTGTAACCGACTCGCCTCCGGCGCTTCCGGCTGTTTCACGGCTTTTTACTTGACCAGTCAACCATTGATGCCTAACGTGTCTAGCGTGAAGCGGAGGAGCGGCGCCATGCAGCGGGAGATCCGGCAAGGCCGTCCGTTCGGCTCCTGCAGCCAGGAGGCGACCCTCGGGCTGCTGCGCACGTCGGACCTGGTGCGCCGGCAGCTGGCCCAGGTCGTCGAGCCCCTCGGCATCACGCTCCAGCAGTACAACGTGCTGCGGATCCTGCGCGGCGCCGGCGAGGCAGGCCTGCCGACCCTCGAGATCGTGGAGCGGATGATCGAGCAGGCTCCAGGCATCACCCGCCTCATGGATCGGCTCGAGGCGAAGAAGCTCGTGCGCCGCAAGCGCTGCGATGCGGACCGCCGCCAGGTGCTGTGCTGGATCACCCCGCCTGGCCTCGAGCTGCTCGGGCGCCTCGACGCGCCGATGCTCGCCGCCGACGAGGCGATCCTCGGCCGGCTGCCGATCCGCAAGATCGAAACCCTCATTCGTGTTCTCGACGACGTCCGGTCCGGCATCGCGACCGCACCGCAACCGACAAACAAGGGAGAGTAAGACATGCGTAGATGGATGATCGTTGCGGCGCTCGCCGCGTTCACGTCGCCGGTTTTCGCCGCCGACACGTACGTCGTCGACAAGACCCACGGCGAGGTCGGGTTCCAGATCACCCACCTCGGCCTGTCGAAGGTCAAGGGCTGGTTCGGGGACTACGAGGGCACGATCGTGGTCGATGCGGCGAAGCCGGAGGCCTCGTCCGTGGAGTTCATGATCAGGGTCGCCAGCATCAACACCAACAACGAAGGCCGCGACAAGGACCTGCGCGAAGGCGAGGGGCTGTTCGAGGCCGCCAAGTTCCCGACGATCACCTTCAAGAGCACCAAGGTGGTGGCGAAGGGCAAGGACGCCTACGACGTGACCGGCAACTTCACGATGCACGGCGTGACCAAGACCCTGACGCTCCCGATCAAGGTGCTCGGGCCGATCACGGATCCCTGGAAGAACGTCAAGTACGGCTTCGAGACCCAGACGGTCCTGAACCGCAAGGACTACGGGATCACCTGGCACAAGACGATGGACGGTGGCGGGCTCGTCCTGGGCGACGACGTCACGGTGACGATCAGCCTCGAGGCCGCGAAGAAGAAGGACGAAGCCGCGAAGTAACGGCCGCTCTCTTCGAGAGGCGCGCGGTTGTAGACTCTCGCCATGAGTCGACACCTCGCGCCTCTCCTCCTGTTGTTCGGGGCCGCGGCCTCCGCGCAGCAGGCGCCCCGCCTCGCGATCCCCTACGAGCTCTTCCGCCTGCCGAACGGCCTGACCGTGATCGTCCACGAGGACCACTCGGCGCCGATCGCGACGGTCAACACCTGGTATCACGTGGGCTCGGGACGCGAGACCCCCGGCCGCACCGGCTTCGCCCACCTGTTCGAGCACATCATGTTCGAGGGTTCGAAGAACGTGCCGGAGGGCGGCTTCGACCGCTGGCTCGAGGCCGTGGGCGGGAACAACAACGGCTCGACCAACAACGACCGCACGAACTACTACGAGGACGTGCCGGCGAACGCCGTCGAGGTGCCGCTGTTCCTCGAGTCCGACCGCATGGGCTTCCTGCTCGACGCCATGTCCCCGGCCAAGGTCGACGGCCAGCGCGACGTCGTAAAGAACGAGCGGCGTCAGTCCTACGAGAACCAGCCCTACGGCATGGCCGAGCTGCTGCTCCTCGAAGCGCTGTACCCGAAGGGCCATCCCTACAGCTGGCCGACGATCGGCTCCATGGAGGACCTCTCGGCCGCGAGCTACGAAGACGTGGTGGGCTTCTTCAAGACCTGGTACGGCCCGGCCAACACCAGCGTTGTGATCGCCGGAGACGTGGACGCCCAGGCGATGCGCGCCGCCGCGGAGAAGTGGTTCGGCGAGGTGCCGAAGGGCCGGCCCGTCGAGCCCCTCGTCCCGAAGCCCGTGAGCCTCGCGGCGGAGAAGCGTCTCGTCCACGAGGACCAGGTTCAGCTGGCGCGCCTCTACCTGCAATGGCCCGTGCCCGCCGCGTACTCGGCTCCCGAGGCCGGGCTCGAAGCCCTCGCCTCGGTCCTCGCCGACGGCAAGAACTCGCGCCTCTACAAGCGTCTCGTGTACGAGCTGCAGGTCGCCCAGGACGTCACCGCGTACGTCGACGGCGGGGCCCTGGCCTCGGCGTTCAACGTCGTGGTGACGGCGCGCGCCGGCCACGGCCTCGAGGAGATGCGGCGGCTCGTCGACGAGGAGATCCTGCGGCTGAAAGCCGAGCCTCCCAGCGAGCGTGAGCTGACCCGCTTCAAGAACCAGGCGGAATCCGGCATGTACAACCGCCTCGAGCGCGTCGCGAACAAGGCCAATCTCCTGAACGAGTACTACACGAGCACGGGCGACCCCGACTTCCTGGCGGAGGATCTCGCACGCTACCAGGCCCTCGCTCCCGGGGATCTCACCGCGCTCGCGGCGAGCTACCTCGGAGAGGGACGCGTCGCGTTGTCGATCGTGCCGGCGGGAAAACGCGACCTCGCCCTCCCGGAGGTGACCCAATGAAGCCGCTCGCGTGGCTCCTCTGCGGCGCGCTCCTTCCCGTCGTGGCCTCGGCCGATACGGTCGATCGCACGAGGCCTCCCGCGCCCGGGCCGGCGCGGCCCCTCACGATCCCCGCCGCGCAGGCCCTGAGCCTCGGCAACGGCCTGCCGGTCCTGCTCGTCGAGTCCCACGAGGTGCCGGTCGTCCACGTCCGGCTGCTGGTGCGGGCCGGCGCCGCGGCCGACCCGCTCCCTCGAGCGGGCCTGGCCTCGATGACGGCCGACATGCTCGACGAGGGCGCCGGCGGCCACGATGCGCTGGCGCTCGCCGACGCCCTGGACTTCCTCGGCGCCGACCTCGGCACCTACGCGGGTTGGGATTCCTCGGCCGCCGACCTCCACGTCCCCTCCGCTCGCCTCGAGCCGGCGCTGGCCCTCCTCGCCGACGTCGTACAGCGGCCCGACTTCCCGGCGGCCGAGCTCGAACGGCTGCGCAAGGAGGCGCTCACGCAGCTCCTCCAGGATCGGGACGAGGCCGGCGCGATCGCGAGCCGGGCGCTGTCCCAGGCCATCTTCGGCCGTGGGCACCGCTACGGGATCCCGTTCGGCGGCGACGCCACGGCCCTCGCGGGTCTCGACGCCGCGGCCTTGCGCACGTTCCACGACCAGTTCTACCGGCCGAACAACGCCGTGCTGATCGTGGTCGGGGACGTGACGCCCGCGGTCCTGCCGCTCCTCGAGCGGGCCTTCGGCGGCTGGGCCAAGGGCGGCGTGACGGCGACGCTCCTGGCGACGCCCGCGCCGGTGAAGGGCCGGACGGTCTATCTCGTGGACCGCCCCGGGTCGGCCCAATCAGCGATCCGCTTCGGCCGGGTGGGCCCGTCGCGCTCGACCCCCGACTACGCGGCCCTCGAGGTCATGAACACGCTGCTCGGCGGCTCCTTCACCTCGCGGCTCAACGACAACCTGCGCGAGCAGCACGGCTACGCCTACGGCGCCTTCTCGGGCTTCGACTACCGCCGCACGGCGGGCGTGTTCGGCGCCGCTTCCGACGTCCAGACCCAGTCCACCTCCGAGGCCCTGACGGAGTTCATGAAGGAGCTGACGCGTATCCGGACGCTGCCTCCCGCCGACGACGTCGTGCGCGCGCGCAACTACCTGGCGCTCTCCACGGGCGGCGAGTTCGAGACGACGCGCCAGCTCGCGGCCCGCTACGGCGAGCAGTGGCTGTACGGCCTGCCCGCCGACACGTTCACGTCGTTCGTGCCGAAGGCCCTCGCGATCGGCCCGGAGCAGTTGCGCCGGACCGCCGTCTCCCAGGTCGACGTCCAGAACATGGCGATCGTGGTGGTGGGCGACATGAAGACCGTCGAGGCGAAGGTGCGTGCTCTCGGCCTGGGCCCCGTGCGCAAGCTCTCGCTCGACGAGGTCATGGGCCCCGCCCCGAAGCTCTCGGAATAGGCCCTCGTCGCCTCCTGTAAGGCAGGCAGGAGGTGGACGATGCGTAGCCTGCGGCGGATCCCGACGTTCCTCGGCCTGGCGATGGGCCTGGCCGTGCCTGCGGTGGCCCACGACTACGGTTATCGCGAAGCCGGCTCCCTCGTGGGAGTCTCGCTCTCGGTGGGCGGCCGTTCGACGCCGCTGCTCGCGGCCCGCGACGGTTCGGGCCGCTTCTACCTCGAAGCCCGCGAGGGCCAGTCGTACGAGGTGACGCTCACCAACCGCACGGGCGAGCGGCTGGGGGTCGCGCTGGTCGTCGACGGCCTGAACGCGATCAGCGGCCAGCGGCAGCCGGGGTCCGCGCCCGGCCGGATGTACGTCCTCGCGCCCTGGGAAGACACCGTCGTCCGGGGCTGGCGCAGCTCGCTCTCGGACGTCCGGCGCTTCACGTTCGTCGACGAGCGTGGGTCCTACGCGGCGCGCTCGGACAAGGCCAACTCGAAGATGGGCTGGATCGAGGTGGTGGTCTACCGCGAGCAGCGCCGCGCGGTGTCGCGCCCCTACCCCTTCCCGTACCAGCCCTACGCGGAGCGGCCCGGCGCCGACGACCGCGGCCGCGAGGAGGAGTCCACGGCGAGACGGGCGCCGGCGCCGCCGGCCTCGGCTCCCGCGGAGGGGATGTCGCGCGACCAGGCCGAGAAGCTGGGGAGCCTGGGCTACGGCGGCACGGCACAGGCGTACCCCGGCACCGGCTGGGGCCGCCAGACGTACGATCCCGTCGAGATCGTCTCCTTCGACCCCCAGCCCCGGGCGGCGGAGCGCGTCACCCTTCGCTACGAGTACGCGCCGGCGCTGCGGGCCCTGGGGCTGCTGCCTCCCCAGTGGTGGGCGCGGGACCGCCTGCAGGACCGGGACGGGGGGTTCGCTCCGGCCCCGCGGTGGTGAGCCGCACGGTTTCGTGAAGCAGCAGCAGGACGAGCGTCGAGGCCAGCCAGCACACGGCAATGGCCTCGACGCTCGCACGTTGCGCGATCCAGCCGATGGCTCCCGGCAGCAGCGCCGCGCCGATCGAGCCCACCGAGACCTGGAAGCCGACCGCGTTGCCCGCGTGGGCCGGCCCGACACGCCGCGGAGTGCCCGCGATCAGTAGCGGGAACGTCGGGGCCAGACTGAGGCCCATCAGAACGAGACCGAGGCCGTCCGCCCACGGGGAGAGCGACGCGCAGACCAGGCCCGCGCCCACGGGGGTCAAGGCGACGCCGGCTCTCAGGACGCAGGTCGGACCGAGGCGGTCCGCGAGCGCCCCCGAGAGCATCCGGCCGACCGTGAGGCTCGCCCAGTAGCACGAGACCCAGAGCCCTGCCGGCGTGGCCCGCAGTTGGCGGCCTTCCGTGAGCAGGCTGAACGCCCATTGGCCGACGCTCGACTCGAGGCCCACGTACCAGAAGAACAAGGCCATGTTCCCCTGGACGGGCCACCGGCCAAGGCTCTCCCAGAGGCTCGCGGCGGGATGCTGGCTCGCGACCGCCCCGACGTCCCAACGCGACCGCGTGCGGTGGAAGGCGACGCCCAGGGAGCCGATCGCGAGAGCCAGGACGCCGTAACCCCAGCGCCATCCGAAGCCCCAGGCGAGCGCCGTGGTCATGACGAGCGGCCCGAGGCTCGCGCCGATGCCCCAGCAGGCGTGGAGCCAGCTCACGCGGCCGGCGGTGAAGTGCGAGGCCGCGTAGGCGTTGATGCCGGCGTCGATCGCCCCGGCGCCCAGGCCCGCGAGCACTCCACCCACGAGGACCAGGGACCAGAAGGGTGATACGACGTAGAGCACGAGGCTCGTCGCCACGAGCCCGCTGCTCCCGGCGAGCACGCGGCCCAGACCGAAGCGCGCGACCACGCGGCCGCTCCCGAAGCTCGAGACCAGGTAGCCGATCGTGACGGCCGTGAGCAGCAGCCCCAGCCGGTCGATGGGCAGGCCGAAGCTACGGCGCATCGACGCCCAGGCGACACCGAGCACCGCGTCGGGCAAGCCCAGGCTGACGAAGGCGAGGAGCGCGAGAAGGTACAGCTAGAAGCCCCGCGCCGCCGTCTTCACCCGCACGAGCCAGTGGTTGGCGGCGATGAACACGTCGCCATTCTCTCCCCAGGCTAGGTTGCCCGTCTTCACGCCGGTGACCAGGCGCCCGAGGCGGGTGCCGTCGGGAGCGAAGACGGTCACGCCCAGGGGGCCCGTCGCCCACACGTTGCCGTCCCGATCGACCTTGAGGCCGTCGGGTCCGCCCTCGCCCGGCTTCCTCCACGCCCGTGGATCCGCGAACACGCGCGCAGGGCCGAGGCTCCCATCGGCGAGGACCGAGAGCGCCAGCCACTGGCCCGCGGAGTTGCCGATGTAGAGCGTCGTCTCGTCGGGCGAGAACGCGATGCCGTTCGGCGCCTCGATGTCCCGGGCCACGAGCGAGACGACTCCTGCGGGCGTGACGCGGTAGACGCCCTGGAACGGCGTCTCCTTCGCGGGATCCTCGAACGTGCCGGGCAGGCCATAGGGTGGATCGGTGAAGTAGAGGTCGCCGTTCGAGCGGTAGACGAGGTCGTTCGGGCTGTTGAAGCGCCGCCCTTCGAAGCGATCCGCCAGGACGCTGAGGCTCCCGTCCTTCTCGCGCCGGACGATGCGGCGGTCGCCGTGCTGGCAGAACACGAGCCGCCCGTCCCGATCCCAGGCGAGACCGTTCGAGCCCGGCTCCGGCCCCTGGAACGGGGGCGCGCCGCTATAGCCGCTGCGCTCCAGGACGGTCGTGACGATGCCGTCCTTCCAGCGCTGGATCCTGTTGCGGGGCACGTCGGAGAAGAGCAACGATCGGTCGGCCTTGTCCCACAGCGGCCCCTCGGCCCATTCGAGACCCTCGGCCACCCTCTCGAGCACCGCGTCTTTCGGAACGAGGGCGTCGAAGCGAGGGTCGTAGCGCTCGATCGCGCCGATCCGCACCGGCTCGAGCGCCGACGCGCTCGTCGCACCGAGGATCGCCGCACACACGACCAGTGTCGTCACCTGCATTCACCCTCCCGGCCTGCCGGTTGGGGAATCGTACTGCGGGCGCGGGTGCTCGCCAGGTGCCTCGGACCTAGCGGATGCGGAAGGCGACGTCGCCGAGATCCTGCACGGCGCTGTCCTTGGCCCACGCGACACGCATGCGGGCAACGGTCGTCGAGGGACCGGTCACGAGCCAGGAGTACGTTCCCTCCACGTCGGTCGTGTTCGTCACGGCCTGGCCCGCGGGAAGCAGGGAGGTCCAGGTCGCCCCGGCGTCCCGGCTCAGCTCCACGATCACGTCCTCGAACGCGCCGACGTTGTGGGACCAGCGCACGGTGTGGCGCGAGCCGATCGCCCACGCGACGGCCGTGTTGGGCGTGCTGACCGTGACGAACGGAGCCGCGATCTCGAACGCCACGTCGCCCACGTCCGCCAGATCCGGCCGACCCGCAGGGCTGACGCGCACGAGAGCCTGGCTGGTCGTGCTCTGGGGCAGGGTCACGAGCGCCGTACCCGACGTCGCCGCGCCGGCGAACGTACCCAGGGAGCTCCAGGTCGCGCCCCCATCGCCGCTGACCGCGACGTCGAACAGCTGCCCGGCACCGAGAACGTGGGTCCACTTCACCTGCCGCACGGATCCGGCGGCCCAGCTGACCGCGTCGTTGGGGTACGTCACCTCGATCGGCGACGCGATCGTGAACTCCCCGTCGTTCTCGTCGAGCGCACCCCCCGCCGACGTCGCCCGGATCCGCGCGTGCGCCGTGGGCGGTCCCGTGACGAGCCAGGCGAAGACAGTGCTGACGGCCGCCGTCGTGGCGACGGAGCCGATCGGGCTCCAGGTCGCGCCGCCGTCGCGGCTGACCTCGAACAGGACGGACTCCCCGGCGCCCACGCCCTGGTTGACGCGGATCGAGCGGGTCGTGCCGGCCCGCCAGACGACGCCGGCGTTCGGCGCGGTGACGCGCAGGTAGGGCGCGAGGATCTCGAAGGGGTTGTTGCTCGTGTCGCTGGCGGCCGGCGTCTCGACCCACGTGACTCGGACCCGCCCACCTGTGGTCGCGGGGCCCGACACGAGCCACGCGAACGAACCTGCGGTGGCCGAGGTGTTGAATGCGCCGGTGGCGATGTCGGCCCACGACGCGCCGTCGTCCCGGGAGAGCTCGAGACGCACGACGGCGCTCGCGCCGAGGTTGTGACTCCAGGCGATCGTGCGAGTCGAGCCGGCAAGCCAGCGGGCGGACCCGTTGGGCGCCTGCACGTGGACCTGCGGCGTGCCGGCGGCTAGCGTGAAGTGGGCATCCGAGACGTCCTGGGCCTGCTGGCTGGCGTCGTGGGCCGTCACCCGCAGCCTCGCCGCCTGGGTCGCCGGGCCTCCGGCCGTGAACGCGCACGTCGTCGCGGGCGCCGGCAACTGCGTACACGCCGGGATCGGCGTCCAGGTCGCGCCGCCGTTCCGGGAGAGCTCGACGTCGAACGACGTGGGCTGACCCGTGAACGCCCAGCGGACGTGGAGCGCCGTGTTGGTGAAGCGCCTCTCGCCGCCGTTCGGCGACGTCACCGTCACGCCCAGGACCTGCGGGTTCGCGACGTCGTCGTCGAGGATCGTGCCAGTCGCCACGGCGTCCGTCAGCACTCCCCCGCCGGTCGGATGGCTCAAGGTCACGAAGAGCTGCTCGTCCGGTTCGTCGTCGACGTCGCCCAGGACCGGCACCAGGATCGTGGCCGACGGGCTCGTGTCGCTCAGCGACACGTGTCCCGAAGCGGCCGTGTAGTCGCTGCCTGCGCTCGCCGAGTCGTCGGAGCTCGCGAAGTCGAAGCCGACGCTGTGGCCGGCCGTCAGGCCCGTGGCCGTGACGGTGAAGACGAGGTCCGTCGTGCCCGAGTCGCCTTCGGTCACGGGAGTGGCGTCAGAGATGACGATGCTCGACGCGGCCGGCGAATGGTCGGGTCCGTAGCGGCGCACCAGCTGGTTGAGGGCATCGGTGACGTAGACGTTGCCGTTGGGATCGCGCGAGAGGCTCGTCGGCCGCAGGTTGACGGTCAGCGGGCTACCGTCGCCGTTCGGCGCGTAGAGCGGATAGGACGTCCCGGCGATCGTCTCGATGGTCTCGTCCGCGCCGCCCACGATCCGGCCCTGGGCGTTGGCCTCCACGCGGCGGATGAACTGCTCGCCGATCAGCAGATCGCCGTCGTCCTCGAAGGCGAGGGACAGCGGATGGCACATCGACGCCGCGCTCGCGGGGCCGCCGTTGCCACCCGAGCTGCACGAGGCGAACCCGGGTCCCTCGTCGAGGGGCCCGATGCCCGCGATCGTCGAGATGATCTCGTCGTCGGCGCTGCCGTCGTCCGGAACCGGAGGCCCGGCCACGACACCGTCGGCGCCCGTGTCGACGCGCCTCACACGGAAGGCCGAGGAGTCGGCGATGAACAGGTTGTCGAACGCGTCGACCGCGAGCTGCTGCGGAGAGCGCAGCTGAGCGCTGCTCGCCTTGCCTCCATCTCCCGAGGAGCCGTAGACGCCCGTGCCCGCGACGGTGCTGAGGATCTCCGCCGGATCGTCGCCGTTCACGAAGCCGTCGGCGCCCGCAGCGATCCTCCGCACCCGGCCCTGCTGCTCGGAATAGAAGACGTTGCCGTGGGAGTCGACGGCGAGTCCGACGATGGTACCGAGGGTGGCAGCGACGGCCAGGACGCCGTCGCCCGACGCCGTCGGCGTCGGCGTCGGACAGGCGGTGCCGGCGACCGTGGTCGCACCCCCCAGCGCCGTCAGGCGCACGATCTGGCAGGTGGGGCCGGTCGCGACGAGGATGCTGCCGCCCGGCTCCAGCGCCAGGGCGGACGGCCGCGGCAGCGATGCGGCGGTCTCGATGATGCCGCCCGAGACGCGCCGGACCCGGTCGTGCAGGCGATCGGCGATGTACAGGTCGCCGTCGGCGTTCGCCACGGCCGCCGCGGGCTCGTCGAGGCTCGCGCTGGTCGCGGGAATCCCGTCGCCGTTGTAGGCGGTGAGCGCGTTGCCCGCCACCGTGACGAGCACCTCGTCGGGATTCTCGGGCTCCGCGACCGCGATCGGGCCCAGGGTCGTGAGGCCGTCGGCGCACAGCCGGACCTGCGCCGTCGAGTCGAAGACCGGCGTCAGGAAGCTCACGCTCGCGCCGAGGTTCGACCAGGTGCCTCCCGACAGTCCCTGGAGACTCACCTGGCCGAGGTCGCGGGCCTTGATCGTCTGGGTGAGACAGACGTCGACGGTCGCGAACGTCGCGTTCGTGCTGAGGACGTAGGCGACGCCTGGAACGACCGGGCGAAGGCCGGCCGGCAGGGCGCGCGGAAAGACCCCGACCACCAACGAGGCGTTCCCGCCCGGAGCCTGGACGCCGTGAAAGCTCAGCGTCACGGGCGTGCCCCAGAGCAGATCCGAGGGCATCACCGGCGCTGGGTCTCCGGGCGGCACCGGGACCTGGTTGAGCCCCACCGTCACCTCGAAGTCGCCCGTGGCCGTGAGGCCGCCCGAGTCCTGGGTCGTGCAGTGGACGACGGTCGTGCCGATCGGGAAGCGGTAGCTGCCGGTATCGACGTCGCAGTTGGCGGTCAGCAGGCCGTCCTCGGCATCGAAGCCGTTCACCGTGAGGAACAGCACGACGCCCGTCGGATCGGCGGTCAGGGTGCTGAGATTCGGGGGCACCTGGACGAGCGGCGGCGTGTTCGCCCCGGGATCGACGCTCCCGAGGCGGTTCGTCTCGAGGTCCCACGCCGGCGGCGCCGGAGACGGGCCCTGCAGGCCGTTCGTCGCGTAGAAGAGCTGGCCGTTCGCGTCGGTCGCGATCCGGAACTGCGGATCCGCCGCGGCCGCGTTGGAGGGAACGGGGAACGCGGCGCTCGAGGACCGGAGCTGGCCGCTCGGATAGAAGACGCTGATCGAGCCGGCCCAGGGCACGGTCTCCGTGGGATCGACGGACAGGCTCGCGAGCACCGGGGCGCCCGACGGCAGCAGCCGGAGGTCGGTGACGCGCTCCACCATCGCGCCCGGACGCGCCGTGTACTGGAGGCCGAACGCCAGGAGGTTCGGGCTGCCGGCGGCGTCGACCTCGAAGCGCGCCAGGCGCAAGCCGCGGTTGGCGGCGGGCGACTGCGGCAGCGACGGGTACGGCGCGGTCGGCACCGTGCTCGGGAACACCGTGCTGAAGCCGTCCGCCGCGACGGTCAGGGAGCCCGCCGGCCCGAGCGCCAGTGCCAGGCCTTCCTGGCTGTCGACGTCCCAGAGGTAGGAGGCATAGATCAGGGAGGCGGGGCCGGTCCGGGTCGTGTCGATCGTCAGGAGATCGAGACAACCGAAGTTGAGCAGCGTCGTGCACGACGACCGGTAGGCGTCGGGCGTCGGCACGAGACTGCCCTGGCCCCAGTTGCGGCCGAGCACGAACGCGCGGCCGGAGTCGTCGACGGCCAGCGCGTAGTTGCCCGGGATGCCGGCGCTGCCGAAGTCGTCGGTCGTGAGGAAGGTTCCGTAGAGCACGCTGCCGGTGGAGTCCATCTTCGTGAGCACGGTCGCGTTGTCGCCCCCGGGCTCGCAGACCGGCGACGAGCCTGGCCAACCGTTGACGGCGTCGACGTTGAACCCGTTCAGGACGAGCCCCGGCATGCCGGGCTCGACCGTGCGGCAGGAGCCGAGGAGGTAGAGGTTCTCCTGGGCGTCGACCGCCAGGGCCTCGACGCGGTTGAAGAACTGGCTGTAGTTCGCGACCGGGAGACGCCGCACCGCCGGCGCGCCGCCCGAATCGTCGACCGCCACGACGGTTGTCACGTGGAGGTTCGGGACCAAGGGATTCTCGTAGCCCGTGAAGTAGGCCGTGCCGTTGGCCCCGACGACGAGCGTCCCGCACAGGTCGGTGTCCTCGAACAGGATGGAGTAGACCGGGCTCGTGCCCGTGGCGTCGAGCTTGGTCAGGAAGCAGACGCCGCCGAGGGCGCCCGGGAACGCCTGCGTCGCCGGGTAGCCGGCGCCCGACGACGCCGAGCCGAGAAGGTAGGTCTCGCCGGCCGCGTTGCTGCCGAAGCCGGCGAGCCGATCGTCGCTCGCCGAGCCGATCGCGAAGACCGGGTCGATCACGAGAGCTCGGGATGCGTCGTAGGGCCCCAGGCCGAACGTCGCTTCGCGTCGACCCTCGTGGACCTCGTACCGGGCGGCGACCGGCTCGCGTGTCGCACCTCGCTCCTGATACACGACGGGCGCCTTCAATCGAACGGTGCCGCCTTCGACCCGGAGGGCGAGCGCGCCATCGTGCTCCAGGGCCAGGCCGCTCACCCCTTCGAAGGCGATCCGGATCTGGCGCGGGTCGGCGTGGGCCGCCACCACGAAGTCGAACTCGAGGTTCCGCTCGGTCCGGTAGTACTCGACGTCGACGCCGTCGTAGACGCCGGGGCGATGGACGCGGCGGTAGGACGGCACGCCACGGAGCCGCCCGCTCGCGCCACGGCCGGCGTGGTACAGCAGGCCCGGCAGCCGGTCGACTCCGTCGAGCGGCGCGTCGTCGTTCGAGCCGACGAGGCGCAGGCGAACGGGCGTGGCACGGCCGCGCATCGAGACCTCGGCCCCGTCCCGCGACAGGAGGAAGGTGGCATCGGTGCCCCTGGAGACGAAACGGCCGGCGTCCGCCACGAACCCGGCCGTGCCGGGCCGCAGCTCGAGCGGCCGTTCGTGGGCCTCGGCAGGCGCGGCCAGGAGCGCCGCGAGGCCGCAGCAGACCGACGAAACCCACGCACTGATCCGGATGACCTTGGCGCCCATTGCATCTCCTTGGACCCCGGCACGCGGCGGAGCCCGTCAGAGGGGACGCGTCAACGAAGGAGGAAAGCTCTCACTTCTCCCGGGACGCGAAGGTCCCGTTCCAGTCGGCGGGGGGCGGGT
The DNA here is from genome assembly GCA_902826455.1 of uncultured Acidobacteriota bacterium. GTDB lineage: Bacteria > Acidobacteriota > Vicinamibacteria > Fen-336 > Fen-336 > CADEEV01. The sequence goes on from CADEEV010000018.1 coordinate 49,545, forward strand.
TCGCGGCAAGTTCACGGCACCGGCTCGCGAGAACCGCGGAGGGGCCGTCGTCCGCCAGCGGCTCGAGCGTCTCCAGAGCGGCTTGGAAACGGCGCTCGCGATACGCCGCAAAGGCCGCTTCGTACGCGCGCGCCGTGTCCGACGGCACGCGCGGAGCCGCCTCGGTGCCGAGCAGCTCGTAGACGGTGACCCCCTGGGTCTTGCCCTTGACCGCCACGACGTCCACGAGCCGGAACGCGAACTCCGGCCCCGCGTCCCGCCGCACGGCCTCGCTGACCAGGATCTGCGTGCCGTACGCCTTGTTGAGGCCCTCCAGGCGCGACGCCAGGTTGACCCCGTCGCCCAGGGCCGTGTAGCTCATCCGATCCGGCGCGCCGAAATGGCCCACCATCACCTCGTCGCGGTGGAGCCCGAAGCGCGTGTGGAACGGCGGCAGGCCGACCCACGCGGGAGACGCGAAGAGCGCCTCGGTGGCGTCCCGGCAGGCGAGAGCCGCCGCGCAGGCCCGGCGAGCGTGATCGTCGGTCGGCTCCGGGGCGTTCCACAGCGCCATGACCGCGTCGCCGATGTACTTGTCGACGGTGCCGCCGTGGCCGTGCACTGCGGTCGTCATCGCCTCCAGGTAGCGCCCGAGAGCCGCGGCCAGCACGTCGGGCGCCAGCAGCTCCGAGTGCGTGGTGAAGTCGCGGATGTCCGTGAACATCACCGTGAGATCCCGCAGCTCGCCGCCGAGCCTCGGCTCCTGTCGGGCGCGATACAGCTGGCGCACCAGACCCACCGGGACGTACTTCCCCATCGCGCGCAGCGCCGTCTTCGCCTGCTCGAGATCCTCCATCACGTCGCTCACGTCGCGGAACGGGGACGCCGCAGGCGCCGGGGCGAAGTCGAAGTCGCGCATGCGCGCGGCGGAATGGACGATGCGGTCGAGACCGCTGCGAACCCGACGCAGTCCCCAGGCCCCGGCCACGGTCAAGGCGGCCAGCGCGCACACCGAGACGAGGATCAGGCGGCGCCGGGTCGCGTCGAGAGGTGCCAGGTAGTGCGCCTCGGGAACGAGCACCCCGACCCGCCAGTCCTGGGTGCCCGCCAGCGTCAGCACCGACAGGAGGAAGTACCGCCCTCCGACATCGAAGCGCGCGGACCGGCGCGACGTGGCCGCACCGGTCCCGAGCATCGCAGGGTCCGCCAGGGCCCGACGCACCTCCTCGGGCACGGCCTCCGCGCTCGCGCGCAGGTCCTCGCCCTGCTCCTGGAGCGGATGGTCGGACCCGAGCCGGGTGATCAGGCGGCCTTCGGCGTCGGCGACGAAGACGCGGTGGGAGTCGGACGGGTTGTCGGTCTCGACGCGAAGCCTGGCCACGGCGTCGAGGTGCTCGGCCAGCAATCCCACGCGGACCACGCCCACGAGGCCGCTGGCCTCGCTCGTGACGGCCTGCATCACGGTGACGACGACCCGGCGCTCGGCCGCCTTCCGGCTCGCATCGCTCTCGGCGTAGTGCAAGTCGGTCCACAGCGGCTCCATGGAGAACCGGCGGTGGGCGACGGTCGCGGCGAACGTCGGGTGGTCCGTGGGGTCCTCGGGCGTTCCGGGCTCCCGGACGAAGGCCCCCTCGTCGAGCCGGGTCGATCCGGCGCTCCGCCGGCGCAGGAAGGAGGCGCGCTCCGCGCCATTCCGGCGCACCTCCCGCGTCAGGATCGGCGCGCCCGGGGACGCCTCGCGGAACACGGACACCTGCCAGCCCCCGGCCGACTCGGCTCGCGTGAACGTGGCTTCGCCCAGCTCCCGGTTTGCGATCACGCGCGCGAACAGGGCGGCCTCCACGGCACGCGGGCTCGCGGGATCGAGGATGCCGCCGCGGACCTGGGCGTCGATGTCGAGGACGCTCGCCTCGGCTCCGTGGAGCGAGGCGGCCACGATCGCTCCCGCGCGCGTCGCGGCCTCGTCGCGGAGCCGGCCGGCGGCTCCCAGGAGCGACGCGCGCCAGCCGCCGAGAACGAGAGCGAGCAGCAGCGCGACGACGAGGGCGACTCCGCCCAGCGTCGCCACCAGGGCCCGCCCCAGGGTCAGGACGTCGCCCGGGCCGCGGCGCCGGGCTCGCGCACGAAGCGCGCGAGCAGCGTGTCGAGGCTCAGCTTGCCCGGGCCGTACACGACGAGCCAGAGCAGGAACAGCCCGTAGACGACCGGCACGACGTCCGTGAGCCCGGAGTCGCCGCGCATGAAGAAGGCCTCCAGGAAGCTCTCCTTGTCGGCGGTCAGGAGGGCGACGACCATCGTGGAGCCCAGCAGCGCGGCGATGATGCGTGTCCCGAGGCCGACGATCAGGAGCATGCCGCCGTAGTACTCGAGACGCGAGACGAAGGCGGCGTTCAGCTCCGGCATGGGAATGCCGAGGTCCGTGAAGAAGGCGACGGTGCGGTCGACGTTCGCGAGCTTGCCGCGGCCGGTCAGGAAGAACGCCTGACCGATCAGGAGGCGGGTCACGAGCGGCGGCAGGAACGCGAGGGTGGCGGCCACGACGAGTCCGAGGCGGGTGGCCCGCCGGACGGGAGCGAGAGCGGACATCGTATGAGTCCTCCTGAAAGCAGGGTCTTCCCCGCGTGTCTAGGGCTTGGATGCCGGCCGTCCGGCGAGGTTACCGCACTTCGGCGTCGGCCAGCCGCCGGCCCAGGCTTTCCTCGAAGCTGGCACGCAACGCCGCCAGGTTCCTGGCGAAGGCCGCGAAATCGCCCCTGCCGATGCTGATCACGTCGGTGGGCTCGAGAGCGCGCACCGTGGCCGTCCGGGCCAGATCGCGCAAGAGCGCCACCTCGCCGAAGTACTCGCCGGCTCCGAGGGTCGCGAGCCGCGAGGGCTCGGCGCCGCCCTGCCGGACCACCTCCACCCGGCCCGTCTCGATGACGTAGAAGCGATCGCCGATCTCACCCTCGCTGACGATCGCCTCACCGGGCTCGAAGTGGGCGCGGTCCACCTTCTCCGTGCGGAACACCTTGAGCTGGACGATGTTGCGCTGGAACAGCAGGTCGAGGGTCCAGTCGAGGGCGACGCGCACCTGTCGTTCCAGGCCCGGCAGCTTGAGGAGGTAGATCGTGCGCCAGAGCCACCAGGCCAGGAACCCCTTGATCCTGAAGCCGAGGATCTCGGCCACCGCGCTCCGCGCGCCGAGCGACGCGAGCTTGCCGAGGCCGCCGAACACGAAGGGCTTCGGAGCGCCGCCGCGGATCGCCGCCACGATGTTGTCGGCGCACGTGTGCGCCTGACGGATGGCGTTCTGCGCCGTGGGGGCGTACGTGGTCCCATCCGCCATCGGGACGGCGGCGTTGTCGCCGAGCGCCCAGAGGCCCGGGTACCCGGTCACCGACAGCGTCGCGTCCGTCGCGATGCGGCCGCGGCTCAGCGGGCACGGCAGCGTCTTCAGCAGCGGGTTGGGCGCGTTGCCCACGGTGCTGATCAGCGTCCGCGTCGCGAGCGTCGTGCCGTCCGAGAGGAACACGTGCTCGGCCGTCGCCGCCTTGCACTTCACGTTCAGCAGGATCTCGATGCCCCGCCGCCGCAGTTCGTCGGCGGCGTACTCGCCGAGCCCGGGCACCACCTCGGGCAGGATCCGGGCCTGGCTGTGGACCAGCACGAAGCGCACGTCCTCGGGGCGGATGTTGCGGTAGTGCGGCAGCACCAGGTCCACCATCTCCTGCAGCTCGCCGATCGTCTCGACGCCGCTGAAGCCGCCGCCGATCACGACGAACGTCGTGGCCGCGCGGCGATGGTCCGCGTCGGTCTCGATGTCGGCCTGCTCCAGGCAGCCGATCACGTGATTGCGCAGGTAGAAGGCGTCGCCGATGTTCTTGAGGGCCAGCGAGTGCTCGGCGAGCCCGGGCAGGCTCGACAGGTCGACGATCGTGCCGAGGGCCAGCACCAGGTGATCGTAGGGGAGGCTCCTCAGGTGCTTGCGGTCACCGGCACCGATGTGGACCTGCCGCGCCACGGTGTCGATCGACTCGACCTCGCTCGAGTAGAAACGCACCCCCGGCAGCATGCGCCGCAGGGGGTTCGCGATCTGGCTCGGCTCGATGGCCCCGGCGGCCACCTCGGGCAGCATCGGCTGGAAGACGAAGTAGTTCTCGCGGTTCACCAGGCTGATCTCGACGGACGCGTCGCCCTCGAAGCGGCGGCTGAGCCGCTTCGCCGTGAACGCCCCGCCGAAGCCGCCGCCCAGCACCACGATGCGCGTCGTCATCGCTTCTCCCCCTGCGGCCGGATCCCGGGAACGTTCAGCCGCATGCGGTAGAGCGCGCCCCGCGCGCAGAGGTACAGGCTGCGGCCGTCGGTGTCGCCCCACGCGAAGTTGTGGGGATGCCGCGGGGTCAGGATCGTCCCGAGGTGGGTGCCGTCGGGCGCCAGCACCCACAGGCCGCCGGGTCCCGACACGTAGACGTTCCCCTGCTGGTCGACCTTGATCCCATCGATCGCGTCCTCGCCGGGTGCGCCCGTCATGTCGACGAACGCGCGACCGTTCGTGAGGGTGGCGTCGGCCGCGACGTCGTAGCGCATGACGACCTTGCGCTGCGGATCCCAGTTGCCGACGTACAGCGTCTTCTCGTCGGGCGAGAAGGCGATGCCGTTCGGGCCGCCGAGCTCCTTCGTCAGCAGCTTCAGCCGGCCCCCGACGAGGGCGTAGACGCCCGCGAACGGCAGCTCCTTGCGCGGATCGTCCGCGAACTTCGGCAGCCCGAAGGGCGGATCGGTGACGAACAGGGCGCCGTCGGAGCGGTAGACGAGATCGTTCGGGCTGTTGAGGCGCTTCCCCCGGTAGCGCGCGGCCAGCACGGTCTCCCGGCCGTCGGACTCGACGCGGATCACGCGGCGCCGGCCGTGCTGGTCGATCGTGAGCCGGCCCTGGGCGTCGAGCGTCAGGCCGTTCGAGCCCGGCTGGGCGTACTCGGCGATGTCCGCGCCGTCGTAGCCCGCGTTCTCGCGGAACACGGAGAGCTCGGCCGCACCGGTCGCGTACCTGTAGATGCGGTTCGCGTTCGGGTCGCTGAACAGCAGGGAGCCCGTCTCCTCGATCCAGACCGGCCCCTCGGTGAACCGGAAGCCCTCCGCGAGCTTGTGGAGCTTCGGGTTGGGCGGCACGATCGCGTCCAGGCGCGGATCGAGCCGCACGACCTCCAGGTTCACCTCGTGGGGCGGGACGGCGTACGGACCGCTCCAGCCGTCGCGGTAGAACGAGAGCCGCGCCAGACGCATCCAGATGTAGTTGGTGGGCGGATTGGAGAGCGGCCCGTTCGCGCCGAAGATCGCGAGCTCGATGCGCTGGCCCGGCTTCACGTCGCGCCCGACGACAAGGCGGTTCACCGCGTTCCAGCCCGCGATCACCGACCCGCCGGACTGCGCGCCGCGGCGTGGCAGCTCGCCGTCCACCCACACCTCGGCATAGTCGTCGAGGGAGGTCTCGAACACGGCGGTCGTGCCGTTCGTCTCGATGCCGCCGACGCGCTCCGGGATCGTGAGTGCGATGCGGTACCAGTTGAAACTGAGCCGGCCCGCGCCGCGCCGGGTTGCCAGCGTCGTGGGATCGAGGGCCTGCCAGCCCGAGTCGTCGAAGCCGGCGACGCCCGCGTGGGGCTCGACATCGTGGGTTCGCGTCGGGTCGCCCGTCGGCTGGCCGTCGGCGCCCGCGCGCTTGAACTCGACGTCGACGATACGGGCATCCGCATAGCGCCACGTGCCCTTCACCGCCGCCACGCCTTCGGCGGTCGTGAGCTCCACGGTCGCCGCCGGTTCTCCCGTCGGCACCGCCGGCTCGACGAGCCCGGCGAGCGCGACGCACAGCAGGAGGGCGTTCACTGCGCCCGCACCTTGACGGCGTAGTAGGTGATCGGCCCAGGCACGCCCTTGAACCAGTGCGGCACGCCGTTCGGGATCACGACCACGTCTCCCGGCTGGAGCTCGCGGGTCTCGCCGCCCTTGATCGAAGCGCCGCGGATCTCCTCGGGGCCGGTCTCCCTCCCCTCGACGATCGTGCCGCCCGTGACGAGCGTCGCCTTCCCGGTGAGCACGTGGAGGATGTCCGTGTCCTTCGTGTGGATTTCGACCTGGCCCGGGCCGTCGCGACGGCTCGCGTGGATCTTGTACGCGCCGACCTCGAGGAGTGGCGCGCCCTTTGCGAAGCCGGAGGCCACCTGCTCGGCGGGAAGGAACGTGACGGTTCCGGGCGCAGGCGCGGCCGCCACGGCGTTGGCGCCGGCGATCGCGAGCTCCTCGTCCTGGGCTGCGCTCGAGGCGCCGCTGACGCCGACTGCGCCCACCACCTGACCGTCCACCACGATGGGGATGCCGCCCTGCAGGGGCGTGAAGTCGACCGTCGTCATGGCCGTGCGGCCCTTGTTGATGATGTCCTCGAAGACCTTCGTCGGCTTCTTGAACAGCACGGCCGTGCGGGCCTTGCCGATCGAGATGGCCGCCCCCGCCGGGAAGGTGCCGTCGATGCGCTCCACGGCCATCAGGTTGCCGCCCTCGTCCACGACCGCGACCACGCCGGTAGCGTTGTTCTTCCTCGCCTCGGCCACGGCCGCGCCGATCGCGAGGCGCGCGCCTTCGAGGGTCAGCGACTTCCTCGTTGCGACCTGGGCCTGGGCCGCGGCGGGACACAGAGCCAGCACGAGCGCCAGGACGACCGACCTGCGAATCCTCATGTCCTTCCTCCTCTTTCCTCGCGAGCCTGATCGGACGGCGGCCCGGCCCTATTCCTCCGGGAACAGGCCGGGCCGCCCGCGAGAAGGGAGAAGAGGACCTACTTGCGCTCGACGTTCGGCCAGTGCGACTCGGCCGTGCCGATGATCGTCGGCAGCTCCTTCTCCCAGAGCTGCTGCACCTTCTTGTCGTGGTTCACGTACAGCCTGCCGTCGACGATCTTCCAGGCGAAGGGATCGGCGTCGACCGCGTAGCCCCGGGACACGCCGAAGGCGCAGAAGCCACCGAACCGGGGAGCGTACTTCGCGGGATCGGCCACGAAGGCGTCGCGGTGCGCGGCGCTCGCGAAGCGCCAGCGCGCGCCGTTCCACTCCGTCTCGAAGGACGACTGGCCTTCCACGGGCTTTCCGTCGGTGAAGTAGGCCACCGCGTCGTAGCCGGACAGCGCGAGGCCCTGCTTCGTGAACACGGGCTCGGCCGCGTGCGCGGCGAGACCCAGAACGCTGAATACGAGTGCGGCCACCAGACGTCGCATGACAACCTCCATGGGTACGGTGAACGCCGCGGTGCCCGAAGTATTCCGCGCCGGAATGGGGCGCACGGCGGCGGCGATGAATCCGCCATGATGACCACGGCTCTTCTCGGGCTCGCCCTCGCGGCGGGCTCTCCCGACGCGACGCGCTACGCCACGGTGCGCGTCGACGGCGTCGACGTCTTCTATCGGGAGGCGGGCGATCCGGCGGCGCCGACCGTGCTGCTGCTCCACGGCTTTCCCGCCTCGTCCTTCATGTTCCGCGAGCTGATCCCGCAGCTCGCCGGCCGCTATCACGTCGTGGCTCCGGACTACCCCGGCTTCGGCCTGAGCGCCTTTCCCGATCGCGGGGCATTCCCGTATACGTTCGAGAACCTGGCGCGGCATCTCGACGCGTTCACCCGCGTGCTCGGGCTCCGGCGCTACGCGCTCTACATCCAGGACTACGGCGCGCCGATCGGTCTGCGCCTGGCCCTCGCGCATCCGGAGCGGGTCACGGCCCTCGTGGTCCAGAACGGGAACGCCTACGCCGAGGGCTTGAGCGATGCGTGGGGACCCCTGCGGGAGCTCTGGCGCGACCCGAGCGACGCGCATCGTGAAAGCGTGCGGGGCTGGCTCACCGCCGAGGGCCTGCGCCAGCAGTACCTGGCCGGTGTCCCTGAAGGCCTCCAGGCCCGCTTCAGCCCCGACACCTGGACCCTCGACTGGCTGCGCCTCAGCCGTCCCGGCAACGTCGACATGCAGATCGACCTCTTCTACGACTACCGCACGAACGTCGCGCTGTACCCGCAGTTCCAGGCGTTCCTCCGCGATCGGCGCCCCCCCACCCTGATCGTGTGGGGCCGCTACGATCCGTTCTTCACCCTCGCGGGGGCCGAGGCCTATCGCCGCGACGTCCCGGGCGCCGAGCTGCACGTTCTCGACACGGGCCACTTCGCCCTCGAGAGCCATGCCGCGCCGATCGGCGCCCTCATGCTCGCTTTCCTCGAGCGCAGCGGAATGGCCGCCGGCGCGGCAGCGATCCACGAGGCGAACCGGGAGGATCGAGAATGAAGAAGGACAAGCTGCTCGTGGCCGCGATCGCCGGCATCGCCCTGGGGGCCAGCGCGCCCGGCGCGGCGCGGGCCGACGAGGCGAAGGCCGACGTGAAGTGCTACGGCGTGAACGGCTGCGGCGTGCACGCCAAGTGCTCGGTGGCCGCGGACGATCTCGAGGCGATCAAGGCCCTGGTCGGGCCGAAGGAGTGGAAGGCGAAGTACGGGAAGTCCGAAGCCCACAGCTGCGGCGCCCACGCCAAGTGCGGCGCGTCGTCCAGCATCCTCAACTGGGTGCCGACGAGCGCCGAGCAGTGCAAGACGGACGGGGGCTTCGTGATCGCGACCGAGAACGGAAAGAAGGTCGCGAAGAAGGCGTAACGGGCGGGTCGCTGCCGTGGCTCGGGCGTCCGGGGCTCCGGACGCCCGTTTTTCTTCCGCGTCGGGAATGCGACGCTTGCCACGGGCGATGCAGCCTCCGGGTGGAGGACACGCTGCTGGTCGACGCGCTCCGGCGAGGTGAGGCTCCGGCCTTCGAGACGCTCGTCCGGAATCATGGGCCCCGCTTGCTGGAGATGACGCGCCGCCTCCTGCGCCATGACGACGACGCGGCCCGGGCCGCCGTCCAGGACGCGTTCGTCCTCGCGTTCGACGCGATCGAAGGGTTCGACGGCGTGGAGCTCGCGGCATGGCTGCACGACCTCGCGCGGAGCGCCGCGCTCCTTCGCCTGCCCCGGCCGCTCGCCGAGGAGCCGATCGACGCGCTGCTGCCGGCGTTCCTGGACGACGGCCACCACGTCCGGCATCCCCACGCGTGGTCGGCGCCCGCGGAGGCCGGCGCGCCGGTGCGCGACGCCGTGGACCGCCTGCCGGACGCCTTCCGTATCGTGCTCTTGCTCCACGACGGCGAAGGACTGGGAGTGAGCGCGGTGGCGCGAGCGCTCGGCCTCACCGACAATCTCGTGAAGCTTCGCCTGCACCGGGCCCGCCAGGCCCTGCGCGGGCTGCTGGAAGCGCACTTCGGGCGGGAGAACTGATGGGCTTCGACGTGACGTGCCGCGACTTCGTCCGGTTCCTCGACGACTACCTGGCGGGAGCCCTGGCCACCGAGCAGGTGGCCGCCTTCAACGACCACCTCGCGGCCTGCCCCTCGTGCGTCTCCTACATGAAGACGTATCGCGAGACGATCCGCCTCGGGAAGCTGGCGCTCGCCCCCACGAGCGAGCCGGTCCCGGACGACATCCCCGAGGATCTGGTCCGGGCGATCCTCCAGTCCCGCAAGTAACCTCCGGCGTTCCTCGGCATCTGAAGCTCCGAGGACGAAGGTGAAGCCATCCCTGACGTGTCGCGAGTTCGTCGAGTTCCTGGACCGCTATCTCTGCCGGGAGCTGCCGGCCGAGACCTCGGCCCGCTTCGACGCGCACCTGGCCTGCTGCCCCACGTGCTCGGCCTACGCGAGCACGTACCGCGAGACGGTCGCCCTCGCCCGCCGCGCCTTCGAGGCCGACGACGCGCCGGTCTCGGGCGTGCCCGAGGAGCTGGTGCTCGCGATCCTGGCCGCGTCCCGCCCCACGACGTAACCCCGGCCCACCCGCGGCATCCAAGGGTGCGACGCCAAACAGGAAGGGATGCCACATGCTGGAAGCCACGCTGACGACCCCGGTCCTCGAGACGCTCACGACGCAGCCCAGCCGTAGCCTGACCCTGGAGGAGCGCTTCGAGACCGAGGCCATGCCGCACATGCGCCAGCTGTACGGCACCGCCTACCGGCTCACGCGCAACGCCGCCGACGCCGAGGACCTGGTCCAGGAGACGTTCCTGCGCGCCTATCGCGCCTTCGCCGGCTACACCCCCGACACCAACGTGCGCGCCTGGCTCTACACGATCCTCTACCGCGTGCGCGCCGACCACTACCGGCGCGTGGGCCGCTCGCCGCAGACGGTCGAGCTGCTCGACGAGGGCCCGGCCGTCGCGCCTCCCCAGGACGCGATGGCCCAGGGCCAGGAGGAGATCGCGCGCGCCCTGGCCGCGTTGCCCGAGGCGTTCCGGGCTGCCGTCGTCCTCCGCGACATGCAGGACTTCAGCTACGACGAGATCGCGGGGATCCTCGCGGTCCCCATCGGCACGGTGATGTCGCGCATCCATCGCGGCCGCGCCCTGCTGCGCACGGCGCTCGCCGGGGTGGTTCGCTCGTGACCCAGCGGTACGTCGGCGGCCGCAACCTGCTCACGAGGCACGAGGCCGCTGGCTACGGCGGCCTGTTGGTCGTCAAGCCGGGTCCTCTCTGGAGCGTATCGGTCATCGTGCCGGAGGAGGGCCAGACGATCGAGGCCCGGGGCGGCGAGACCGTCTACGCCTACGAGACGGTCGACGGTGGGCGGGCCGAGGGCTTCGAGCTCGGCCCCGGCGACCAGGCCACGCTGATCCGCGCCGGCCTCCCCCACTCCTTCGTCGAGTGGCGGGTCGAGAGGGCCTGAGGGCCGGAATATCCGCCGTGCCGCCCGCGATCTGACTGTCGAGGCGGTGCGCTATGGCCGGTGCTCTCCAGGACGTGACGACGCGGACGAACGATGGGATCGAGGCGCGGGAGCTCGACGTGCGGGCGCTGCTGAAGGCGCTCCCCGAGCCCGAGATGCCGGAAGGCCTGGAAGACCGACTGCGCGCGTTCCTGCAAGGACGTCGGGGGTTCGTCGGTCACTGATCGCTCGCCTGACCGCGTGGGGCTCCTCGCGTTAAGCTCCGCGCGAGACCCGATGCCCTTCCTCACCGCGCACTGGCGGCATCTCGCGATGCTGAACTACGAGGTGGCGCCCGCCCTGGTCGCGCCTCTCGTGCCCGCGGGCACCGAGCTCGACTACTGGCAGGGCCATACCTACCTCTCCGTCGTGGGGTTCCTGTTCCTCGACACACGGGTCCTGGGGCTGCCGATCCCCTTCCATCGCAACTTCGAGGAGGTGAACCTCCGCTTCTACGTCCGGCACGAGGCCGCCGACGGCTGGCGGCGGGGTGTCGTCTTCATCAAGGAGCTGGTGCCGCGCGCCGCGATCGCGCTCGTGGCGAACGCCCTCTACAACGAGAAATACTCGGCCGTGCCGATGCGCCACGAGATCACGACCCACGGCGCGGCCTATCACTGGAGCCTCGGCGGCAGGGAGCACTCCGTCCGCATCCAGGCGGGTGCCCCATCGGCGCCGCTGCGGCCCGAAAGCCAGGAGGAGTTCATCGCCGAGCACTACTGGGGCTACACGGCGCAGCGTGACGGTGGCACGGTCGAGTACCACGTCCGGCATCCGCAGTGGACCGTGGCCCCGGCCGCTTCAGCGGTTCTCGACTGCGACGTCCGGCAGGTCTACGGCGACGCCTACGCCGAGGCCCTGAGCGGTGCGCCGTCGTCGGCCTTCCTCGCCGATGGCTCCGCCATCACGGTCTCTCGCGGCGTCCGGCTGGAACCTCGATGAGTCGCGTCCTTGCCCTCAGCCTGCTGGCAATGGGAGCATCCGCGATGCCCTCCGAACCGACCGCGATAGCGAAGGTCGCGCTCGCGACCCTGACCGTGCCCGGTTACCCCGACTTCCTCGTGGCGGACCGCGACGACGTGTGGCTGACCAACGACGGTCGCGTCGAGAAGTGGCGTCTCGGCAGCACGTCGCCGGTCGCCTCAGTAGCCGTGGCCGAGCCGTGCGGCGCCATGGCCGTCGACTTCGGAGCGCTCTGGGTCGCGAACTGCAAGGACGCGTCGCTCGTCCGCATCGACCTGCAGACGAACGCCATCGCGGCCGTCCTGAACACCGGCCTGGCCGAGCCCAAGGGCGAGCTGAGCATCGCGGCCGGCGCCGGCTCGATCTGGCTGCTGACCGATGCCGCCGGCGTCCTCTCGCGGATCGACCCCGCGACGAACAAGGTCGTCGCGACCATCGCGGTGAAGCCGAGCTCCTTCGCCGCGGCCTTCGAGTTCGGCGCCGTGTGGATCACGAACACTGAGAACGCCTCGGTGCAGCGCATCGACCCGGCCACGAACGCGGTCGTCGCGACGATCCCCGTGGGTCCGCGGCCGTTGTTCCTGGCTGCCGGCGAAGGCGGCGTGTGGAGCCTCAACCAGGGCGACGGCACCGTCTCGCGTCTCGATCCGGCGACGAACGCCGTGGCCGCGACGATCGACGCCGGCGTGCCGGGCACGGGCGGCGACATCGCCACTGGCGCCGGCCGCGTCTGGGTGCGCGCCAAGGCGGTCCTGCTCTCCGCCATCGACCCCGCCACGAACCAGGTCGTCGAGCGCTTCGGTCCGCCGGCCGACAGCGGCGCCGTGCGAGTCGCCGGGCCCAACGTCTGGGTCACGGACCACGACACGAACACTGTCTGGGTCTTGAAGCCGTGAAGCAATTCCCGCTGGTCTTCCGTCTGCAGCGGGTCCGGGTCTGCGTCCACTGGAGTGTCCTGCTGCTCGCAGCTCTCCTGGTGGGCTTCGCGGGACGGCAGTTCCTGGATGCACTCGCTGCCGCGATCTCGTTCTTCGGCGTGATGCTGCTCCACGAGTGGGGCCATGTTCTCGCGGCCCGTCGCCTCAGGTGCCATGTGGACGCTGTCGAGATCTTTCCCTTCTTCGGCCGCACCCTCTACTCGTCGCCCTACGCGCGGCTCGACCAAGCCGTGGTGGCATGGTCCGGAGCCCTGCTCCAGCTCGCCGTCGCGACGCCCATCATCGCCGTCGTGAACCGGTTCGGCTTTACCGATTGGGGAGCTGCAAACGCAGTGCTCGCCCTCTTCGGCTACTTCAGCGCCGGCATGGCCGCGTTCAACCTGCTACCCGTCGCACCGCTGGATGGCGCCCAAGCCTGGCCGATGCTGCCCGCCCTGGCGCGAAGGCAGTGGCGGGAACGGGCATCGGGCCGCCCCCCTCGCGGGCCGGACCCTTGGGTTCGATGACGACTCCCACGAGCAGCGCGGTTGTCGAGCGCATCCTCCTCGGACTCGGAAGGACGATCGTCGGTCTGGCTTTCGGCATCGTCGTCCTCGGCGCTCTGATCCTGTCGTTCTTCGCGTGCTGCGGCTGGGATGGTTCGACCTGGGTCGATCCCCGCGTCAGTCCCCATGGGCCCTACGTCACCATCCTCCTGGTGTGGCCTGCGATCGGCGCCCTGTGCTTGCTGGGTCAAGGCCTGATCACCGAGATGGCCAACGCGCTCGGCTGGATTCGAAAGCGCCTGTCAGGAGCTCGCCGTGGATGACCTGCGGCGGGCTCGCGCCATCCTCGGCGTGCCCGAGGGCACGACGCCGGAGCAGCTGCGCGCCCGCTATCGCGAGCTCGTGAAGCAGTGGCACCCCGATCGCTACGCGCGCGACCCCCAAGGGCAGATCGAAGCGGAAGCCCGCATGCGGGAGATCAACGTGGCGTTCGACCTGTTGCTCTCGGCCGGCTCGACGCCGTTCGTCGAGAGCCCACAGGAGCCGTCGACGGCCCCACCGCGGGCTCCCGTCCCCGGCCAGCGACTCACCCGCGAGCAGATCGAGCGCATGATCCAGTCGATCGGCACGTCCGATCCCTTCGAAGACCTGGTCGGCACGGTGCCTCCCCGCTATCGCCGGTTCTCGCTCACGGGCGCGACGCTGTTCGCCCTCTACTGGAGCGTCGCCCTGACGCTGCGGCGCCTGGGGCTCGCCTGGGGGGCGGCGAGCCTGACCGCGCTTGTCCTCGTCGGCGCCGGCTACCTCGGCTGGCGCTTCCGCAAGAAAACCTAGCCGGCGCGCCCCGGCGAACCAGAAAATCCTTGACGGTTTGTACTGTGCGGCATATAGTATGTGTCATCTACTATGTCTCGCCCGGTACAAGTATGAGCGACCCCTTCGAGACCCTCCGGCTCGAGCTCCGCCGCGGCAGCCTCGTCCTCGCCGTGCTGGCCGCCCTGCGCTCCGAGCAATATGGGTACACCCTGCGCAAAGCGCTCGAAGAGCAGGGTTTGGACGTCGACGAGGGCACGCTGTATCCCCTGCTCCGCCGCCTCGAGAGCCAGGGCCTGCTGCAGAGCGAGTGGCGGGAAGAGGAGAAGCGCAACAAGCGCTTCTACAAGCTCTCCACGGACGGCCGGCGGGTCTTCAAGGACCTGCTCGGCGAGTGGGAAGGGCTCGCGACGTCACTCGAGGGAATCCTGAAAGAAGGGAGCGCGCGATGAGCGTCGATCTCGTGGACCGCTATCTGCAGGCCGTTCGGTACCTGCTGCCCAGGAAGCAGCGGGAGGACGTCACCCGGGAGCTCGCCGACGAGCTGCAGTCGCAGATCGAGGCGAAGGAGGCGCGCCTCGGCCGCAGCCTGAACGAAGACGAGGTGGCCAACGTCCTGAAGGCGTTCGGGCACCCGGCCCTGCTCGCGCTGCGCTACCAGGAGGGCCGCGCGCTCATCGGATCCCGCGTGTTCCCTCTCTACTGGTTCTGCGTGAAGTCCCTGAGCGCGATCCTGGCCGTGGTGCACCTCCTGCTTCCGGTCCTGTTCGCGGTCGCGACCGACCCCCCCGGCGGCTTCGGGCCCATCTTCGAGCGCTTCCCCGGCGTCTGGGTCGGCGCGATGGGATGGGTCACGCTGCTGTTCGTGGTCCTCGACGCCGACATGGTCCGCAAGCCGGTCGAGAAGGCGCTGTCCGACTGGAACCCGCGCGACCTCCCCGCGCCCCGCAAGGAAACGACTGAGCCGCCCCGGGCGACGTCGCTCGCGGGCGTGCTCGGAGCCGCGATCCTCTCCGTCTGGTGGCTCGTCGGGCTGAGCCATCCCGCGATCCTTCTCGGGCCGGCCGCCGCTTTCGTGGCCTTCGGGCCTCCGTTCTACGCGGTGTACGTACCCATGGTGGTGCTCGCGGTGGCGGGCGTGGTCGTCGGCCTCTGGCGCGTGTTCCGGCCGGGCGCGCCTGCGGCCCGGGCGGCCCAGATCGCGGTCGACGCCGGCCAGCTCGCCGTGCTCTATTTCATCGCCCAGTCCGGCCCCTGGATCGTGGCGCCCGGCGGCGTGCCGCGCGCTCCGCTGACGGGCGAGCTGCTCGGTCTCGTGAACACCGCAGCCCAGCTCGGCCTCGGCGTCGCCTTCGCCGTCACGGGCGTCGTGTTCGCCTTCAAGGTCGTGAAGAGCTTGCGGATGCCGGCCGCTCCTCGCCACCTGGCGTGCTAAGCTACGCCACATGGCGAGCACAGCGGGCCGGTTCGGCTTCGCGGGCCTCGTCGGGATCCGCTCCCAGGATCCCCTCGAGATCCTGAAGCGGGTCGAGAAGGGTCTCGCGTTCACCGCCCTCGAACGCTTCCAGTCCAACACCGGCCTCTCGACGGGAGAGCTCGCGGAGGCCGGCGTGATCGCCCTGCGCACGCTCCATCGCCGCAAGGAGCAGGGGCGTCTCGATCCCGAGGAGTCCGACCGCCTGATGCGGCTGTCGCGGGTCTTCGGCAAGGCCCTCGACCTGTTCGAGGGAGACGTCGAGGCCGCGCGCCAGTGGCTCGCGACGCCCCAGGCCGCCCTGGGGCGCAAGCGGCCCATGAGCCTCACCCGCACCGACGTCGGCGCTCGCGAGGTCGAGGCGCTCGTCGACCGGCTCGAGCACGGCGTCCTCTCGTAGCGGTCGCCATGATCCAGGCGTGGCGGCTCCTGAAGACGCGCTTCCTGGCGGGCGCGTGGGACGGCGAGGGCGCCCGGCGCGCCGGAGGCCGCTGGAACAGCGTCGGCGTTCCCGTCGTCTACACCTCCGCTTCGCTGTCGCTGAGCCTCGTCGAGGTCCTGGCCCACCTGCCGAGCGGGCTGCTGCCGGCCTACTCCGCGATCCCCGTCGCGTTCGAGGAAACGCTCGTGAGCCGGCTCGACGCGCGCAGGCTGCCGGCGCGCTGGAAGGACGAGCCCGCGCCCCCGGAGACGAAGGCCCTCGGGGACGCCTGGGTCGCGTCGCGGACGAGCGCCGTGCTGCGCGTGCCGAGCGTCATCGTGCCGAACGAGTTCAACTACCTGCTGAATCCCGCCCACCCGGAGTTCGCGCGCCTCGAGATCGGCGCGGCGATGCCGTTCCCGTTCGACGCGCGTCTCGCGGGACGCGAAAGGAAGGCCCAAGGATGAGCGCCGACGCCGTCAACCTGGCCGGGAAGCTGGCCCTGTTCCGTGAGCACTGGCAGCCGCGCACCGTGGCCCAGCTCAACGACTACGACGTCATGGTCGTGAAGGTGAAGGGCGAGTTCGTGTGGCACAAGCACGACGACACCGACGACTTCTTCCTGGTGCTCGCCGGCCGCATCCAGATCCGCCTGCGCGACCGCGTCGTGGCCCTGGGGCCGGGAGAGCTCTTCGTGGTGCCGAGGGGCGTCGAGCACCAGCCCTTCGCCGAGGAGGAAGCCCATGTCCTGCTGATCGAGCCGCGCGGCACGCCGAACACGGGCGACGCCACGACGGCCCAGCCGAGGCGGGTCGTCTAGCCGGCGAGAGCGAGGGCCACGGCGCGTCCGGCGTCGAGGGCCCCGTGCCCCTGGCGCTCGCGCGGCGCGCCGGGCACCGGCCGGGCCGAGGCGATCAGCAGCTCCTTTACCCGCGCCGGCGTCAGCCCCGGGTTCGCCTCGAGCATGCAGGCCACGACGCCGGCCACGGTCGGCGCCGCGAAGCTCGTGCCCTCGACGTGCTGGTAGTGGGGCGTGACGAGCTTGAGCTCGGCGAGACGCGCTTCGGCCGTGGCATCCGACGCGGCGCGGCGCGCGAACAGCGCGGCGGCCTCCGCGGCCACGGCCGTTCCCGGCAGCAGCGGCGCCACGACCCACTGGCTGGGAGCAACGAGCTCGGGCTTCGGAAGCCCGCCCGCGGTCTCGCCGTAGTTGCTGTGCCAGAGCGCGCGGTCTTCGTGGTCGAACGTGTTGCGGTCGTCGAGGCCTCCCACGGTGATCGCGAGGGGCGACGTGCCGGGCGGCACGAGGCGCCGCTCGCCGTCGTTGCCCGCCGCCACCACGACCGTGACGCCCTTGTGCACGAGCGCGGCGACGGCGGCGTCCACGGGGTTGCGCGCGAGGTCCGACACGGGATCGCCGCCGAGGGACAGGTTCACGAGGCGCAGACCGAGGCCGGCGCCCTCCCAGCGCAGCCAGTCGAGGGCCCGCGCGATCGCGCCGTTGCCGATGCGGCCCGAGGCGTCGCGCACCTGCACCAGCACCAGCTCCGCCGCGGGCGCGAGGCCCCGATACAGGCCGTGACTGCGCCGGCCGTTGCCGGCGCTCACGGCGCTCGTCATGAGCCCGTGCCACTGGCCGGCCTCGAGGGCGTCCCAGCCGGGCCAGGCGGGCGAGTCGTGCGGCCCGTAGCGGCTCGCCCGCACGGGCTCCCGGCTCGCATCGACGAAGGCACGGATCCGGTTCACGGGCTGCGTGAGGTCCGGATGCGGATGGAACGCCGCGTCCACCAGCGCCAGCGTCACGCCGACGCCCGTGAAGCGCGGGTCGGCGTGGAGGCGCAGCGGCGTCGGCAGGGCCCCGAAGGCCGCTTCGGCGTCCAGGGGCCAGGCTTTCTGGACGCCGGCATGGAGCGCGTGCTCGCCGTTCGCGAGGAGGGTCTCGAGCAGCGCCTGCTGCACGCACGCGGGGCACGAGCCGTCGGCCCGGTGCCAGCCGGGATGCTCGCGCGCCAGCACGGCCTCCGCGGCCGGCGGCATCCAGCCCGCGTCCGCGAGCACGGACGCGTCGGTCGCGAGCGCGCACGTGGCGCAGGCCGCCGTGCTCACTGGCCGCGTTCGAGGTATGGAGCGAGCAGGCCGCGCAACGCCTGGCGCGCGCGATGCAGGCGTACCTTGGCGGCGCCCTCGCTCAGGCCGAGGGCGGCTGCGGCCTCCTCGGTCGAGAGCTCCTCGATGTCGCGCAACACGAGGATCGTGCGGTGGGCCTCCGGAAGCTGGTCGATGCACCGATGCACGAGAGCCTGCAGCTCGCGCCGGCCGAGCTGGCGCTCGGGCGACTCCGGCCAGTCGTGCACGTGGCGCTCGTGGTGGCCGTCCTCGAGGAAGCCCGGCAGCAGGTCCTCGATCGCGGCCTCGGGCCGGCGCTTGCGCGAGCGCAGCTTCATCAGGGCGCTGTTCACCACGATGCGATGCAGCCAGGTCTCCGGGGCGGCCTGGCCCTGGAAGCGATCCATGGAGCGGAACGCGGCCAGCAGGGCGTCCTGGACGGCGTCGCGGGCGTCCTCCTCCGACCGGAGCAGGCGTCGGGCGACCGACAGGAGTCGGGGACCGAAGCGCCGGATCAGGTCCTCGAGGTCGATGCTCGGCCGCCCGGCGAGACGCGGGCCCTGGTCCTGGGTCCTCGCGAGCGGGAGAGGCGCGGCACTCATGGGCCCAAGGTAGTGGTCGGGGGCACAGTGATCAATGCACGGGGACTCATGCCCACCTCTCTTAGTAAATGCCTGTCCACTTGAACCTTACGACGTCGCCTCTCTCGGCTTTTTGGTACACTCGCCGGGCACTCCGGCTTCATGGACGCTGACCCTCCCGGCTCTCGCCGCGTTCGCTTCGGGCTCTTCGAGGCGGACCTGCGCTCCGGCGACCTGCGCAAGCAAGGCCTTCCCGTGCGCCTTCGGGGCCGGCCCTTCGAGGTCCTCACGCTGCTCCTCGAGAAGCCCGGGGAGCTCGTCACCCGCGACGAGCTGAGAGCCCGGCTCTGGCCGGCCGACACGTTCGTGGACTTCGATCACGGCCTCAACACGTCGGTGAACCGGCTCCGCGAGGCCCTGGGCGACACGGCCGAGAACCCGCGCTTCGTCGAGACGCTGCCGCGCAAGGGCTACCGGTTCATCGCACCGGTCACCGACGTGCCGATCCCGGCAGCCACGCCTTCCGAGCCCGCGGCGCCCACGGCAATGGCCGATCCGCCGCGGCGGACCGGCCGCTTCTGGGCCCTGGGGACCCTCGGACTCGGGGTGCTGCTGGCGGCGTCCATCGGCTGGTTCCGCGTACCGCCGGCGGCGCGACCCGCCGGCCCACCCCGCCTGGCGGTGCTGCCGTTCCGCAACGTGAGCGGCGACGCGGCCCAGGACTATTTCGCGGACGGCCTGACCGACACGCTGATCGGCAGCCTCGCGCAGATCGACGGGCTGCGGGTGATCTCCAGGACCTCGGTGATGCCCTACCGGAGCACCACGAAGGCTCTCCCCGAGATCGCGAAGGAGCTGAGCGTCGGCGCGGTGGTCGAAGGCTCGGTGCTGCGCTCCGGCACCCGCATCCGCATCACCGCCAGGCTCATCGACGCGGCCATGGACCGCAACCTCTGGGCGCAGACCTACGACCGCGACCTGGCCGACATCCTCACGCTCCAGGGCGAGGTGGCGAGCGCCATCGCCCAGGGCGTGCGCGTCGCGGTGACGCCCCAGGAGCAGGCGCACCTCGCGCAGCCGCGCAAGGTCGACCCCATGGCCTACGAGGCCTACCTGCGCGGCCGCTACTTCTGGCAGATCATGACCGACGACAACCTGCGGCGCGGCGTCCAGTACCTGGAGCAGGCGATCGCGCTGCAGCCCGACTACGCCGAGGCCTGGTCCGGCCTCGCCTACTGCTACTGGGTCATGGGCGGAGCCGGCTTCGAGCTCGGCCCGCAGAGCGAAACCGCGGTCAAGGCCAAGGCCGCGGCCACGAAGGCCCTCGAGCTCGACCCGACGCTGTCCACCGCCCTCGCGACCCTCGGCATGCTCGAGATCGACTACGACTGGAACTTCGCGGGCGGCGAGGCGCGCATCCGCGAGGCCATCGAGCGGAGTCCCAGCCTCTCGGAGGTTCACGTCTCCTATTCCGCCTACCTCTCCGCCATGGGCCGGTTCGACGAGGCGATCGCGGAGGCCCGGAAGGGTTTCGAGCTCGATCCGCTCTCGGTCGTCGCCGGCCAGACCCTCGGCTGGCGCCTGCTCTACGCGCGCCAGTACGACCGGGCCGTCGTGCAGTTCGGCAATACCCTCGAGCTGAACCAGAGCGCGTTCGTGGCGCGCATCGGCCTCGCCCAGGCGCTGTGGGGCAAGGGCGAGAAGAAGCGCGCGCTCAGCGAGGCCCAGCGTTCCTACGCCGACTCCGACCGCAGCCCCTGGGTCCTGGGTTGGCTGGGCTACGCCTACGGCGCCTCAGGCCAGCTCGAGAAAGCCCGCGACGTGCAGGCGCAACTCGCCGCCATGGCCCGGAAGCGCTACGTCTCGCCGATCTACGAGGCCATGGTGCGGGTCGGCCTGCGCGAGAACGACGAGGCCTTCGCGGCGCTGGAGGCGGCGTACGAGACGCGCTCGCCCTGGATGGTGTTCCTGAAGGTGGAGCCCGAGTTCGACGGCCTGCGTTCCGATCCGCGCTTCGTCGCGCTGCTGGACCGCATCGGTCACCGCACGACCAGCTCGACGCCGTGACCGTCGGGGTCGCGTAGCAGCAACCCGCGGCTGAAGCCGAGCTCGCGGCCCGCGGTCGCGACGTCGCCCGGCGACACGAAGAAGGCGCCCGCGAGGCGCAGTGCCGCGCCCGTGACGACGGTGCTCGCGGCCTCGAGGACGGTCTGCCAGTGGCCGACGTCGTTGGCACGGAGATCGACCGGCGCCGGGCGCCCGTCCCGCGGCGCCAGGTACTCGAGGAACTCGATGCCCGGCCCGGCGGCGGCGCGCATTCCCGTGATGCGCAGGCGGGCGCCGAAGACGTTGTTGAGGTGCTCCTGCTCCGGGCCGTAGTTCTCGCTCTCCCCCGCCACGCGCAGCCCGAGCAGGTCGCGGTAGAAGCCTAGGCTCGCCTCGGTGTCGCCGACCACGATCGCGGTGTGGTCGATGCCGAGGAAGAGGCGGTCGCCGCGATGCCACTTCGCGTCGCCCTTGCCGGGAGGGAAGGCCAGGATCTCGAGGGCGTGGCCGTCGGGGTCCTTGAAGTAGAAGGCCTCGATGCCGGCGGCGGCGGCGATGTAGGCCGGCAGCTTCTGGGGCCCGCTGGACGCGTGGGCGACCTTGAACTCCCGCAGCCGCGCATAGGCCTTCGCCATGTCGCTCACGATGATCGCAACGTGCTGGAAGCTGCGGTCGTTGCTGCGCGCGTCGGGCGGGATCGGCCGGCCCTTCGGCGCGAGGTACTCGTGGAGCTCGAGCCGCTCGTCGCCCAGCCTCAGGACGACCACCCGCAGGCGCAGGCCGAAGACGCCCTGCAGGTGCTCGTAGTCCGCTCCGCTCACCTCGACGTCCGACACCTTCTCGAACGTCAGCACCTTCGTGAAGAAGTCCGCCGAGCGGTCGGCGTCGGCCACGGTCATGGCCACGGCCGAGACCGCGGACACGCGGGGCTCGGCCGCGGCCGGGAGGGCCAGGAGAAGCAGCAGCGCCAGCCCCTTCACAGGCGCGCCTTCAAGTGATCGCCGACGCGCAGCGCGTTGGCCATGATCGTGAGGGCCGGGTTCACGGCGGCGCTCGACACGAAGAAGCTGCCGTCCACGACGTAGAGGTTGTCGACGTCGTGGGCCTTGCAGTTCGTGTCGAGGGCCGAGGTCTTCGGGTCGTGGCCGAAGCGGATCGTGCCGTTCTGGTGCGCGACGCCGGCCAGCGGGATCTTCTCGCCCAGGAACAGGCTGCGGCCGAAGAGGCCCTGGTGGCAGTCGTGGCCGTGGACGGAGCACTTCGTCTGGCCCTTCATCAGGCTCTCGAGTTTGGCCCGCAGGCGCTTGTGACCCTCCTCGTTGTTGGGCCTGTAGGACAGGACGATGTTGCCCTTCTTGTCGAGGGTCACGCGGTTGTCCGGATCCGGCAGGTCCTCGGACGTCATCCAGAAGTCGAGCGAGTGCTTCGCCATCAGGTCGAGGGTGAAGCCCGGCGTGAGCGGCGGCGCGCCGGCCGAGAGCGCCGTGCCGTCCAGCTTCCCGACGAACGAGATGTGGCCCATCGGGAACTCCCAGTCCTTCGACGCGAAGTAGTAGTCGTTCACGGCCAGCGTCTTCTGGAAGATGGTGGGGTTCGGGCACTTCGACACCGCGAGCAGGACGGAGTTGATGTGGCCCATGTAGTGGCGGCCCACGACGTCGGAGCCGTTGGCGAGACCGTTCGGGTGCTTGTCGCTCGCCGAACGCAGCAGCAGCGCCGCCGAGTTGATGGCGCCCGCCGACACCACGACGACGCCGGCCGAGAAGGTCTGCGACTTGCCTTCGCGCTCGACCACGGCGCCCGTCACCTCGCGGCCCGTGGCGCTCGTGTCGAGCCGGGAGACGTAGGCGTTCGTGAGCAGCGTGACGTTGGGGTATTCGAGCGACGGCTGCACGGCGATCGTGTCGGCGTCCGCCTTGGCGCCGATCAGGCACGGGTACCCGTCGCACGTCTGGCAGCGGATGCAGAGGCTCTTGCGCGGATCCTTCTCGGTGAGACGGACGCCCAGGGGCACGTGGAAGGGCGTCGCGCCCTGCCGCGCGAAGTCTTCGGCGAGGGCCTGGATGCGCGGCTCGTGGCTCACGGCGGGGTGCCGGTACGGCGCGCTCGCGTGGGGATCGGTCGGATCCTCGCCGCGCGTCCCGTGCACGTGGTAGAGGTGCTCGGCCCGGGTGTAGTACGGCTCGAGGTCGTCGTAGGAGATCGGCCACGCCGGCGAGATCCCGCCGTGATGCCGCAGCTCCCCGAAGTCCTCCTGGCGCAGCCGGAACAGCGCCGCGCCGTAGAACTTTGTGTTGCCGCCCACGAAGTAGTTGGTGTGGGGATGCAGGGGCTTGCCCCCGGAGTCGAACCAGGTCTCCTTCGTGTTGTACTTCGCGTCGACGTTGACCGCCTTCGAGTCCCAGTTGTCGCGCTCGCGCGGCACGAAGTCCCCGCGCTCGAGCACCAGGATCTTCTTGCCGGTCGGCGCCAGCCGGTGCAGCAGCGTGCCGCCGCCCGCGCCGGTGCCGATGATGATCACGTCGTAGCGTTCGTTCGTGGCCAAGGTCTGTGCCTCCGCCGGCTCCATCGCTGCCGCGACGGCCGGCATTCCCGCTTCAGCCTCCCTGGCAGAACAGGCAGCGATAGCGTTCCGTGTGGTGCAGCTTCGCGCACCGGGCCGCGTTGCGCCCGCGCCCCCACACGAACGCCTCCGCGGCGAGGAGCATCCCGAGGGGAGGCGCCAGCAGGTAGACCCAGAGCCCGGTGAAGTCGCCGGCGGGGATCGCCGAGGCGAGGGTGCGCGCCGGGTTGAGGCTCATTCCAGAGAACGGCTCCTCGAAGGTGATGTAGCTCGCGACCAGCAGACCGGCACCGATTCCGGTCGACGCCGCGAAGCGGCTGTTCGAGAGAGCGAGCACGACGCCCATCATCAGGAACGCAATGCTGGTCTCCGCGACGAGCGCCACCGCCTCGCCCGCATGGGGCGCGGTCACGACGAAGTGGACGGCCGGATGCGAGAGCCAGGACCCGAGCAGCGCGGCCGAAAGGAGCACGCCCGCCAGCCCGCCCGTGAACTGCGCCAGGACGTAGAAGACGCCGTCCTCGGCCTTCGCCTTGCCGAGGCGCACGAAGGTCAGCGTCACGGCCGGGTTCATGTGGGCCCCGGAGCGCTGGCCCCACGGCGAGTAGATGAGCGCCACGGCCGTGAGCCCCATGGCCGCGCCCATCAGCGCCCGGCGCGGGAGACCGTCGGGAACGAGCGGCGCGAGTGGCGAGCCGGGATGCCACAGCAGGGCGCCGAACGCGCAGGCCGAGACCATGAACGCGCCGAGGGCGAAGGCCTCGATCAGGTACTCCGGCCAGTGCCGGCGCCACGCGTCGGCCATCAGGCGATGCGGTGACGCGCCGTGACCCGCAGCGCCTGACGATGCCACGCGCGCTGCCACTGCGGGGCCCGCGGCCGCGGCTCGAAAGCCTCCACCAGCTCGGCGCTCGCCATCAGCACGAGCTGCACCAGCGTCCACATCAGGTCCGACCCGCTCGTTCGCATCGGCGTTCTCCCTGCCTGCTTCGATGCCGCAGGGAGCGCCGCGTTACGGCGTGAGGACCTTCCGGTCGAGACGCAGCGCCTCGCTCACGGACCAGGCCTGGAAGGGGCAGCCACCGGGCCGGTGGGGCGCGTCGCCGTCGGCGACCTCGCTGACGTGGCCGACGCCGTACTCGTCGAGATGCCGGAGCAGCGGCGTGAGGCCCGTCGCGCGCGCTTCGGCGCGGGCCTCGGCGGTGTTGCCGCGGACACGCACCCACGCCTCGACGAACGGCCCGAGCAGCCACGGCCAGACCGTGCCCTGGTGATAGGCGCCGTCGCGCTCGCGAGGACCGCCCTCGTAGCGGCCCTCGTAGCCGGGTTCGCCCCACGCGAGCGAACGCAGGCCCAGGGGCGTCAGCAGCCGGTCCTCCACCGCGTCGACCACGGCCCGGGCGCGCTCGCCGTCCAGGACCGCGAACGGCAGCCCGCCCACGGCCAGGATCTGGTTCGGGCGGAAGCTCCAGTCCGTCTTCCCCGCCTCGTGATCGACGTCGACGACGTCCGCCAGGTAGCCCCGGCTCTCGTCCCAGAAACGCGCGGCGAACGCGTCGCGAGCCTGCGTGAACGGCTCGGACCAGCGGCCGTCCAGGGTCGCGCCCACGGCGAGGGCGTTGATCCAGAGGGCCTGGATCTCGACCGGCTTGCCGATGCGGGGCGTCACGACCCAGTCCCCCACCTTCGCGTCCATCCACGTGAGTTGGACGCCCGGCTCCCCCGCCGCCAGGAGGCCGTCGGCGTCGGCCCGGATCCCGTGGCGCGTCCCGCGGGAGTAGCCGTCGAGTATCGCGAGGATGGCCGCCTGCAGGCAGCCCTTGCGGCTGCCGCAGGTCTTGCAGGTCTCGGCCCCCTTGCGTCCCGCCGACGCGAGCAGGTATTCGTGGCTCGCGACGACGTACCAGAGCGACGCGTCGACGGCGTTGAACTCCGGCGCGTCGGCCGCGTCCTGGAAGCGATTCGGGAGCATGCCCTGGGACACGGCGTGGGACCACTCCATCAGGATGTCGCGGGCCTCGTCGAGTCGGCCCATGGCGAGACAGAGCCCCCGCAGCGCGATGAACGTGTCGCGGCCCCAATCGGTGAACCAGGGATAGCCGGCCACGATCGTCTGGCCGCTGCCGCGCTTCACGACGTAGGCGTCGGCGGCGCGCTCGAGGCGCGTCGCGAAGTTCGCGCGGCGCCCGCGCTCGGAGCGCCGCAGCTCCGCGAGCAGGGAGTCCGCGGACGCCGCGGCGCGCAGGCGCTCGGCGGCGTCGCCTTCGGCGGCGAGGATCAGGACCGCCTCGCCCCGCTCGAGGTCGAAGCGGAACGTGCCGGGCGCGCCGAGGTCCTCCACGTGGTCGAGGCCCCGGGCCTGTTCCTCGGCGTAGAGGAAGTGGCGGTACCAATGGGGCTCTGGCAGGAAGCCGCCGTTGGCGAGGGCCGTCGTCCCCGGCACCGAGGCGTACGGCTTGAAGGTCACGGTGTCGCCCTCGACGTCGCCATCGAAGCGGAACGCCGGGTTCTCGTGGTGCAGCGCGTGGTAGTCGCGGCCCGAGAGGAAGGGCCGCACTGTCAGCGTCGCCGGCTTGCGGTCGCCCACCAGCCGCCACGAGAGCGCGACGAGGGACTGGCCCTTCGCGACGAAAACCTCGTGCTCGATCCGCGTGCCGTCCTCGAGGGCGAACGTGAAGCGTGGCCAGGGGTCGCCCGTGAACCCCGTGAGGTGCCGGGCGCCGTCGGGGCTCACCGCGTCCGGATCGTAGCGTTGCGCGCTCAGGCCGTAGTGGCCAGCCTCCGTGTCCACGAACGCATCGAACCCGTTCACGAGGACGTAGCGACCGGTCGGAGGCGTGACGGCGGTCAGCAGCAGCGCGTGGTAGCGGCGGGTCCGCGGGCCGACCACGGGGCCCGACGCGAAGCCGCCCAGCCCGTCCGCCTCGAGCCACTCGGCGCCCGCCTGGAGGACGCTCACCGAGCGGTCAGCTGGCGCGTCCGGCCGAGCTGCTCGACGCACTTCACGGCCAGCGCCGTCCAGCCGGTCTGGTGCGAGGCGCCGACGCCGCGGCCGTCGTCGCCGTCGAAGTACTCGTGGAACAGCACCAGGTCCTTCCAGTTCGGGCTCGTGGCGAAGCGCGGGTCCCCGCCGTGGCAGGGCCGGCGGCCGCTCGCGTCGGCGAGGAACAGCCCGGCCAGGCGCGCCTGCAGCTCGTGGGCCACCTCGGCCAGGGTCAGCATCGTGCCCGAGCCCACGGGACACTCGACCTTGAGCGCGTCTCCATAGAAGTGATGGTAGCGCTCGAGGGCCTCGATCAGGAGGAAGTTGAGGGGAAACCACACGGGACCGCGCCAGTTCGAGTTGCCGCCGAAGAGGCCGCTCGTGCCCTCGGCCGGCACGTAGTCGACGCGGTGCTCCTCGCTCCCGATGTGCACCACGAAGGGGTGGTCCTTGTGGTAGCGCGACACGCCGCGGATGCCGTGGGGCGAGAGGAACTCCCGCTCGTCGAGCACGTAGCGCAGCACGCGGGTCAGGCGTTCCTTGGACGGGATCGCGAGCAGGCGATGGCCGTGACCGCCCTTCGTGCCCGATTGCATGTAGGCGATGTACCGGCCGAGGTCCTGGCGGTTCTCGAGGAACCAGCGCATGCGCTTCTGGAAGCCCGGCAGGCGCTCGATCACGTCGTCCTCGAGCACCTCGGCCGCGAACAGCGGGATCACGCCGACCATCGAGCGCGTGCGCAGCGGCATCTCCCCGCCGGCCACGTGGAGCTGGTCGTAGTAGAAGCCGTCCTGCTCGTCCCACAGCCCGGTGCCGCCGAGGCTGTTCATGGCGTCGGTGATCGCCACGAAGTGCTCGAAGAACTTGGACGCGAGATCCTCGTAGGCCGGGTCGTGCTTCGCGAGCTCGAGGGCGATCGCGAGCATCGTGGAGCAGTAGAACGCCATCCAGGCGGTGCCGTCGGCCTGCTCGAGGTGGCCGCCCGTGGGCAACGGCTTGCTGCGGTCGAAGACGCCGATGTTGTCGAGGCCCAGGAAGCCTCCGGAGAACAGGTTCTTGCCTTCGGCGTCCTTGCGGTTCACCCACCACGTGAAGTTGATCAACAGCTTCTGGAAGACCCGGGCCAGGAACACCGTGTCGCGGTGCCCCTTCGCGCCCGTCATCTTGTAGACGCGCCAGCAGGCCCACGCGTGCACCGGCGGGTTCACGTCGGAGAACGCGAACTCGTAGGCCGGCAGCTGGCCGTTCGGGTGCATGTACCACTCGCGGGTGAACAGCAGGAGCTGCTCCTTCGCGAAGTGCGGGTCGATCGTCGCGAACGGGATCATGTGGAACGAGAGGTCCCACGCCGCGTACCACGGGTATTCCCACTTGTCGGGCATCGAAAGGATGTCGCGGTTGTGGAGGTGGCCCCACTCGGCGTTGCGGCCCCGGTTGCGGCCCGGCGGGGGCGGCGGCTGGCCGGGGTCGCCTTCCAGCCAGTCCTTCACGACGTAGTAGTAGAACTGCTTCGACCAGAGCAGGCCCGCGTAGCCCTGGCGCGTGACGCGCCGCTCGTCCTCGGTCAAGCCGTGGCTGCGCGAGAGGTAGAATTCGTCGGCCTCGCGCAGGCGCGACTCGAACACCCAGTTGAAGGCGTGGCCGAACGGCGCCTTCGGCGACTCGTCCTCGGCGAACAGCCGCAGCTGCAGGGTCACCCTGCCGCCGGCCGGCACGACCATCGAGTAGTGAGCCGCCGCCTTGGTCCCGACCTGGCCGGGATTCACGGCGGCCGCGTCGCCGTTCACGACGTAGCGATGGAACGCGTCCTTGACGTAAGGGTTCGCGTTGGGCGCGCGGAACAGCCTCTCGTTGTTCGTCTCGTTGTCGGTGAACAGGAACTGGGGCGCCTGGCCGCCGGGCCCGGGCCCGGCGGCGAGACGCATGCGGCCGAGGGTCGCGTGCTCCGCCAGGAGCGTGCCGTCGCCCTCGGCGTGGATCTTCGGCTTCTCCCAGTAGCCCTCCTGCCCGGAGCGGCCCCAGGACCAGGTATTGCGGAACCACAAAGTCGGCAGCACGTGGAGCGGCGCCGGCTCGGGGCCGTGGTTCGCGATCGTCACCTTGACGAGGATGTCGTTGGGCGACGCCTTCGCGTACTCGGCCACCACGTCGAAGTAGCGCTCCTGCTCGAAGACGCCGGTGTCCGTGAGCTCGAGCTCGCGGTCTGCGTAGCCGCGGCTCTTGTTGCCGTGGACGAGCGCGCCGTACGGGAACTCGGCCTGGGGGTACTTGTAGAGCGCCTTCATGTACGAGTGGGTCGGCGTCGAGTCGAGGTAGAAGTACTGCTCCTTCACGTCCTCGCCGTGGTTGCCCTCGGGACCCGTGAGCCCGAAGAGCCGCTCCTTGAGGATCGGGTCCTTGCCGTTCCACAGAGCCAGGGCGAAGCACAGGCGGGCCTCGCGATCGCTGATGCCCAGCAGGCCGTCCTCCCCCCAGCGGTAGGCGCGGCTGCGGGCGTGGTCGTGGGGCAGGTAGTCCCAGCACGAGCCGTCGGCCGAGTAGTCCTCGCGCACCGTGCCCCACTGCCGCTCGGAGACGTAAGGCCCCCAGCGCTTCCAGTTCTTCTCCCGGGAGGCGTCTTCCTCGAGACGCAGCTTCTCGGCAGGCACGGGCGCGACGGTGACCTCGGCCGGCGCCGCTGTCGGTCCGCCTCCCTCGTGTCCCTCGCGCTCGTTCATCCGAACCTCCCAACGGCCGAACCGGCGGAACGTGGTCATGCCGGCCCCATCGGAGAGGCGGCACCGCCTATTCCCCTGCCGCCGGGAATAGGACGACCCCCATGCTACGTTACGACCACCGTAGCCAAGGAGGGCCGACGTGGACTTGAGCCTCGAGGGACAGCGCGCGCTCGTGACCGGCGCCAACTCCGGCATCGGTGAGGGCGTCGCCAAGGCCCTGGCCGCGGCGGGCGCCAAGGTGGTCGTCAACTGGGTCAGCGGCGAGGAGCGCGCCGAGGCGGTCGTGGCCGAGATCGCCGCGGCCGGCGGCACCGCGATGGCGATCCGCGCGGACGTCAGCAAGGAGGACCAGGTCCAGGCCATGTTCCGCCGGATGATCGAGGCCTGGGGCTCGATCGACATCCTCGTCAACAACGCCGGCCTGCAGCGCGACTTCGCGTTCCACGAGATGCCGCTCGCGGACTGGCGGCTCGTCCTGGACGTGAACCTGACCGGCCAGTTCCTGTGCTCGCGCGAGGCGATCCGCGAGTTCCTCCGGCGCGGCCCGGCGCCCGAGCTGTCGGCCGCCCTGGGCAAGATCGTCTGCATGTCGTCGGTCCACGACCTCATTCCGTGGGCGGGCCACGTCAACTACGCCGCCTCGAAGGGCGGCGTGATGCTGATGATGAAATCCCTGGCGCAGGAGTACGCCTCGCGCAGGATCCGCGTCAACAGCGTGTGCCCCGGGGCCATCAAGACGCCGATCAACCACGAAGCCTGGGCGACGCCCGAGGCGGAGACGAGCCTGCTGCGGCTGATCCCCTACAAGCGCGTCGGCGTCGTCGAGGACATCGGCAAGGCGACGGTGTTCCTGGCCTCGGACGCCTCCGACTACATGACCGGAGTCAACCTCTACGTGGACGGCGGCATGACGCTGTATCCCGGCTTCGACATGGGCGGCTAGTTCGGGAGGCGCTCGCCCAGCGCCTCGAGGGCGTCGCCGGCCGCCCGCCGCACCGCGGCGTTCTTGTCGGTCTTCCAGCACTCGCGCAATGCGGCGAGCGCCGGGCGCGCTTCGAGCTCGGCCAGTGCCTCCGCCGCACCGCGCCGCACCGCGGGATCGGCGTCCTTCAGGCTGCGCATCAACGCCGGGACGACCGCCGCCGACTTGCGGCCGAGGGCCACGAGGCCGTCCACGGCGGTGTCGCGCACGAACCCGTCCGTGTCGTGGAGGGCGGTGAGCAGGGTCGGCAGATCGCCGCCACCGTGGCGGCCTCGCGTCAGCGCCGCCGTGGCGGTGGCGCGGATCTCGGCGTCCGCATCGTCCAGCACGCTGCGGAGGACCGCCGAGGCCTCGTCCGGCAACGGGTCCATGTCGGCGAGAAGGCTCACGGCCGCGCGTCTCACGACGACGTCGGGATCCTGCAACACGCCGGCGAGGGCTGCGAGGGCGTCGGGCACGGGACCGTCGAGCGCGAGCCAGACGTCGGCGGCCGCGACGCGTGCCGCGTTGTGGCTGCCGTTCATGACGGCGCCGACGACGGGCGTG
The DNA here is from genome assembly GCA_902826455.1 of uncultured Acidobacteriota bacterium. Taxonomy (GTDB): domain Bacteria; phylum Acidobacteriota; class Vicinamibacteria; order Fen-336; family Fen-336; genus CADEEV01. Next base: position 79,935 of record CADEEV010000018.1, read on the forward strand.
AGATCCGAGAGCGGCACGTCGAGGGTCGAGAGCGCGTAAGCGGCGGCGATGCGCACGGACGGGTCCTTGTCGGCGAGGGCCTTGCGCAGGGCCGGCTCCGCGCTCCGTGCGAGCGGGTCGCCGATCGCGTAGAGGGCGCGGGCGGCGCTGGCCCTCACGACGGGCTGGGGGTCGGCCAACGTCCGCACGAGAGAGCGCACGCTCGCGGCCGACGGGCTCTGGCCGAGCTTCAGCGCCGCGTCGGCACGCGCCTGCACCGGGGCCGGAACGGCGAGGAACACGGCCAGCAGCGGCGCCAGGGCGAGCACGCCCGAGCGTACGCGGGCGCGTCGCCGCGGGTCAAGATCAGTCGAGGTCCGCGCTCGGCGGGAACGGCAACGCGATCGGGTCGAAGAAGGGGCTGCGGCCCTCGGCGTCGAAGCGATCCATCCCGAGATCGCGGGTGTCGATGAGGCGCGAGCGCCCTGCGAGGGCGAGATCGGCCGCGACGCGCGCGACGCCCGGGCCCCACATCATGCCGTGCCCCCCCGCCGAGGCCACGGTCGTGCCTTCGATCGTGACGCCGTCGGTCGTGATCACGGGGCCGAGGATCGGCAGGTGGTCCGGTGTGTAGTCGATCGTGGCGGCCCAGGCGCGCCGGAGGCCGAGGCCCCGGGTGGCCGGCACCAGGGCGTTGAGGCGCTTCTCCATCCGGCGCAGGTAGGGCCAGTCCACCACGCGCGCGGGGCCTGGCGTCTCCTTCGGGTTCGACATTCCCCAGAGCAGGCCGCCCTCCTCGAGACGCCAGTAGATCCCGGCTCCGACGTCGAACACCATCGGCTGGCGGGCCACGTCGAAGGCCGGATGCGGCTCCGTGACCGCGACCTGGTGGCGCGCGCCGCCGGCGAAGATCCGCGCGCCGACGAGCTTCCCCAGCGCGCGCAGCGTCGGGCCTCCCGTGAGGATCACGCGCTCGGTCGCGATGACGCCACCGGCCGTCACGACGCCGGTCACGCGCCGTCGTCCGTCTCCGGCCGGAGCCGTGCGCAAGCCGAGGAACGCGGTGCGCTCCCGGAGCACGACGCCCGCCTGCAACATCGCGAGGCCGTAGGCACGCACGTTGCGCGGCGGGTCGATGGCGCCGTCCGTCGGGCAGTAGCTGCCGCCGCGATGCCCGCGGCGCGCGAGGCTCGGGTTCAGGCGGCAGGCCGCGCCGGCGTCCACGAGCCTCACGTCGAGGCCGGCCTTGCGCTGCATCGCGACGCGAACGCGGGCCTCCGCCGCGTCGCGGGCCGTGACCGAGAGGATCACGTAGCCGAGCTCGCGGAAGCCGGAGTCGGTGCCGAGCAGGGCCTGCTGCTTCCGGTAGAAGTCGATCGAGAAGCGGCCGAGCGCCACCGTGGCCGGAGTGCCGCCCTGGGCCCGCACGATCCCGGCGGCGCGGCTCGACGCGCCCTGTCCCGCGAGATCGCGCTCGAGGACCACGACGCGGCGCGCCCCGCTCGTCGCGGCGAACCACGAGGCCCAGCCGCCGACCGTCCCTGCCCCCACGACCACCAGATCCGCCGACTCGCGCCTTGCCATGGCGATGTAGCATACCGGCTCGAAACCCATGAAGCTGATCCACGACAGTCCCGGCAGCCGCCTGACGATCGGCGGCGAGCCGAAACGCCTCCCCGTGCTCCTCGTCGTGATCGTGACGCTGTTCCTGTTGCCCTTCGTCTCGCTGCCGTTGACGCTGTTCCTCGCGGCCTTCCAGGGCAACGGGCTCATCGTCCCGAAGCCCATCGGCTTCGGCATCGCGGCGTTCTTCGGGCTGGTGGTCGTCGTGGCGGCCGCGAAGGCGCGTCGCGGCTTCCAGCGCGCGTCGCGGATCGACGCGAGCCTCTCGGCCGGCGAGCTGCGCATCGCCATGACCGGGATGCTGAGCGGAAAGGTGCGCGAGGACGTCGTTCCGCTGGCCCGGCTCCGTTCGGCGAACCTGAAGCGCACCGCCGTCAACGCGAAGTCCATCGGCGACCTGGTCCTCGAGCTGCGCACGCGCCGCGAGGGCGAGGAGGAAGCCCGGGACAAGCGCAACGTGCAGTTCGAGGTGGAGAAGCTCGACCGCAACGACGAGGTGGCCGATCTCGCGATGCGCCTGGGTGCCGCCGCGGGGCTGCCGTTCTATCGGGTCGTGCGCAACGATCGCCGCGACATCGAGGTCGAGCTCACGAAGGAGCCGCAGCCGGGCTTCGCGCAGATCCCCCTCGGCCTCGGCGCCGCCGACTACGCGACCGACGTCGTGGCGGAGTCGGCCCGGCGCGCGGTGGCCGAGGAGGCGATCGCGGCCTTCGATCCCGCCACGTTCAAGAGCGAGCACCGGGTCTCGGCCTGGGAACCGGGCACGCGGGTGCTGCTCCGGAAGCCGTTCTCCTTCCTGATGTTCATCGCCCTTCCCTTCACGCTGCTCGTGTTCGGCGGGCCGCTCGCGTTCTTCAAGATCCAGGCCCCCGATCTGCCGACCCGCATCATCGCGTCCGGCTTCCTCGGCTTCTTCGGGCTGATCCTGGGCCTGATCGCGATCTTTGTGGTGACCGACTCCTTTCCGCGATCGACCGAGATCGACTGGTCCTCGCGGGTGATCCGCCTGAAGATGCTGCGCAAGACCGTCGAGATCCCCTTCGAGCAGCTGCGGGCCATCGAGCTCAAGGCCATCCACACGGTCTCGAAGGGCAAGAGCACGACCCACCGCTACCGCTGCGCGATCAACGCCCTGCTGAAGGGCAGCGGCGCCGGCGTCGACTCGACCCAGCTCCTCGTGGAGACGGAGAGCCTGATCGACAGGCCCGACGAGCCCTACAGGATGGCGCTGCCGCTCGCGGCCGATCTCGCGAAGGCGCTCGGCGTCGAACGCCGCTTCATCGACTACGACTGAGGGGCGGCTCCGGCGAGGAGCAGGCGCTCGGCGAGCTCGTAGCAGTCGATCGGCCAGTACTCGGGCGGCCGCGGATGCTTCGCGCGCTGCTGGTGGGACCGGCAGCTGAGGACGGCGTTGCGCCACTGTAGGGGGAACGCGCCGCGCCCCAACGCCGCGCCGAGCAGCGCGCCCGCGATGGCGGCGTTCGTGTCGGTGTCGCCGCCGCGCCGCACGGTGCCCACGATGCCGGCCTCGAGGCTCTCGGCGTGGAGCAGCTCGAAGAACGCGTTGCGCAGGGCGATCAGCACCCAGCCCTGGGAGTCGCCGTCGCAGACCGGCGGCGCGCTGCGCGCGAGCTCCAGGGTCTCGACGACCGCCGGCGCCGCGCCCGCGGCGCGGGCCCAGCCCACGGCGGCCTGCCAGGCGCCCTCGCGCTCGCCCGTGCGGATCGCGTGGGCCCCGGCCACCACGAACGCCGCGACCGCGTCGCGACAGGCCGGATGGGGATGGGTCAGGCGGCTGTCGCTGCGTCCGAGCTCGGCGGCACGCTCGACGGGCCACGCCTGTGCCGTCACGGCGAGGGGAATCGCGCGCATCAGCGAGCCGTTCGCCTGGCTGTCGCCCATCAGGTAGCCCGCGAGGGCGGCGCGCGTCGTGGCGCCGATGTCGAAGGGGCCCGAGCGATACCAGGTCCGGTAGGCCTCGAGGGCCGACTCGGCGTCGAAGCGGCCCTTCAGCAGGATGGAGCGGGCCAGGGCGAGGGCCATCTCGGAGTCGTCCGTGGGCTGGCCGGCCAGAGTGCCCCAGCGCCCGCCGTCGGCAAGCTCGCGCGGTCCGGAAGGGTGCTCGGTCGCGATCTCCGCGGCGCTCGCGAACTCGACGAGGGAGCCGAGCGAGTCGCCGACGAACTGCCCGAGCAGCGCGCCCTGGGCGCGCCGGAGCAGGGCGGCGTCGGGCACGGTGGCGCCGCGCACGAGCCGGGCCGGCACCTCCCGCGACGCCGCCGGCCCGCTCGTGACGACCTCGGACCAGGGCCGCGAGGCCAGCTGCGCCGCCACCGACGGGAGCCCCGCGAAGGCCTTGTTCACCTTGCTCGAGCCGTCGGGCTCGTAGCGGACCTCGACGCCGGTCTCGTCCACGAGCACGGCACCGACGCCCCGCAGCAGGGCGTGACCGGCGCCGTAGTCCCAGGCGCCCGGCGCGAACAACGAGGTCGCGGCGGCGGCGTCGCCGGCGGCCACGAGGGCGAGGCGGTGGGCGATGCTCGGCACCGTGCGATAGCGCGCCGGCGCGGCGCACCGGAGGTTGCCGGCCGGGTCGCGATCGCCCTTGCTGGAGACCAGCACGACGTGATGGGCCTCGAGGCGCTCGGGCAGCGTGACGTCCACCGCGACGCCGTTGCGCCGGAACGGGCCGCAGCCCTCGGCCCACGTGAAGAGGTCGCCCGCGTCGTCGGGATAGGCGAAGGAGTAGATCACCCCGAGCACCGGTCGCCCGTCGACCACGAGGCCGATCGAGACCGAGCTGCCGCGCCGACCCACCAGGTAGTCGCGCGTGCCGTCGTTGGGATCCACGAGCCAGATCGGAGCGCCCGCGAGCGCCGGCACGCGGCCCAGCTCCTCGCCCAGGAACCCCCACTCGGGAAAGAGGCCGGTGAGCCAGTTGCGGATGAGCTGCTCCGCCTCGACGTCGGCCTCGGCCTTGTCGACGGCCCCGCGCGGGCCGCCGGGCCGGTGGAAGTCGGCGCGCAGCAGCTCGCCCGCCGCCCGCGCCGCGGCCGTGGCTTCGTCCAGCGCGCGCCTGAGATCGAGCGTGGCCATGGGCGGCGATGGTACTGCAGGCGTGAACGCGTCGCAGGTGTGGACGGGCTGCGGCGGGTAGCGCTTCAGGACCGGGCAATGCAGGAAGATGCTGCCGCGATCGCTCGTGACGAGGCGCGGCGGCGCGCCGCAGGCATGGCACAGGCTCGTGGGAAACGGCCGAGGCCCGGACGACAAGCGCTAGCGGCCGGGACGGCGCGGGGGACGCAGCTCGCTGCGGTGCTTGTCGCGGCGCTGGAGCACCTCGGCGCCGCTGCGCAGCGGTCCGTTGTCCTCGTCCTGCAGGCCGTAGACGCGTCCGATCTCGTCGACGTTGTTCTGGTCGGGCGTCGACGACGAGCCGCCCGGCGTGTCCTCCCCGCCGTACTCGTTGGCGAGGGCGAGGTCGTCCGGATCGCCGGCCCGGATCGCTTCGTCCTCGGTCGGGATCTCCTCGCTGCGCCGGCGCGGCGTGGGCACGACGCCGGTCTGGAGCATCTCGGCCGCCACGGCGGTCCCCGAGCGCTGGTGGCGCGCGCTCTCGTCGATCGGCTTCGAGATCGGCCGCCGCGGGAGCTTGTCCTGCGAGGAGCGGCGCGCCTTCGCTTTCGCCTTCACGACACTAGCCTGGCCCTGTGCAGCCCTCGCCGTCAAGGGATTTTCGCGGTAGTCTCGGCGCGCGCGCATGGCCACGGCCCCCCCGACTGCCGACGAGGCCCGCCCGCGCCTGCGCTCGGCCATGGGCCTGCGCGACGTGGTGCTGCTGTTCGTGACCGCCGGCACCAACCTGCAGTGGGTCGCGATCGCGGCTGCGGCCGGCCCCGGCGCCGTCGGCATGTGGGCGCTCTCCTTCGTGACCATGGCGCTGCCCCTCGCCTGGTGCGTGATCGAGATGTCGTCGCGCTATCCCGAGGAGGGCGGGCTGTACGTCTGGTCGAAGCATTCCTTCGGAGGCTTCGCCGGCTTCATGACCGGCTGGACCTACTGGTCGAGCAACCTGCCCTACTTCCCCGGCCTTCTCTACTTCGCGGCGGCCAACGCGCTCTACGTCGGCGGCGAGCGCTGGCTGCACCTGTCCCAGAGCCCCGCCTACTTCATCGTGACGGCGCTGCTGGGCCTCGGCCTCGGCACCGGCCTCAACATCGCCGGCCTCGACGTGGCCAAGTGGCTCACGAACGCCGGCGCCGTCGCGCGCTGGCTCGCGACCCTGCTGCTCCTGGTCATGGGCGGCATCGCCTGGTTCCGTTTCGGCTCGGCCACCGAGTGGAGCGTCGCGGCCCTCGTGCCCTCGAGCCTGGGCGTGAAGGAGCTCGTCTTCTGGTCGACGCTCGTGTTCGCGTGGACCGGCTTCGAGGCGGCCTCGTTCATGGGCGACGAGATCGAGGACGCCCGCAGCACCGTGTCCCGCGCGATCCTGATCTCGGCGCCGCTCATCATCGCGATCTACGTGCTCGGCACCGTGGCCGTGCTGCTCGCGGTGCCGGTCAGCCAGCTCACCGGCCTGCAGGGCGTGATGCAGGCGATCGACGCGGGCGCCCATCGCATCGAGCAGCCCTGGATCACGCCGGTGATGGCGGTGCTCATCGTGCTCACCACCCTCGGCAGCCTGTGCGCGTGGCTCGGGGCCGTGGCGCGCATCCCCTTCGTCGCGGGCATCGACCACTACCTGCCCGAGGGCTTCGGCCGCATGCACCCGCGCTGGGGCTCGCCCTACGTCGCGCTGCTCACCCAGAGCGCGATCACCGTGGTGTTCGCGTTCATGGGCCAGGCCGGGACCAGCGTCAAAGGCGCCTACAATGCCCTCGTGAGCATGACGGTGGTCGCGACGATGATCCCCTTCGTCTTCGTGTTCGCCTCGGCGCTGCGCATCCAGGCCGAGCCCCGGCCGGCTCACGCGCTGCGCCTGCCCGGCGGCCGGCCGGTCGCCGCGTTCTTCGCCCTCGTCGGGCTCGCCGCGACGCTCGGGGCCACCGTCCTCGCCTGCTTCCCGGCCGCCGACGAGCCGCGCAAGGCGCTGGCCGTCGCCAAGATCATCGGCATGAGCGGGGTCATGGTCGGCATCGGTGTGATCGTCTACGTCCTGGGGCGCCGCAGCGCCGCTGCGAGCGGCCAGGCGTGAGCGACGCGGTCACGCGGGGCATCCGCGTCCTGGTGAAGCCGGCCTACGTCCCCGAGCGCAGCTCTCCCGAGGAGAGCTACTACTTCTTCGCCTATACGATCCGCATCTCGAACGAGGGCACCGAGACCGCGCAGCTCGTGAGCCGCCACTGGATCATCTCCGGGCCCGACGGCCCCGTGGGCGAGGTGGAGGGGCCGGGAGTCGTGGGCGAGCAGCCCGTCCTCGAGCCCGGCCAGTCCTTCGAGTACACGAGCTTCTGCCCGCTGCAGACGCCGCTCGGCTCGATGCACGGCACGTACAAGATGGTACGCCCCGACGGCTCGTCCTTCGAGGCCACGATCGCGCCGTTCTCCCTCGCGGTGCCGACCCAGATCAACTGATCGGCGGGAGCTGGTGCTGGCGGAGGGAGTCGAACCCCCACTGTGCCGATTTTAAGTCAGCCGCCTCTGCCAGTTGGGCTACGCCAGCGCGCTCGGCGTCAGTCTCTCACGACTCGCGCTCGGCAGCGTCCTCGCGGAACACGGCGAGCATCGCCTCGTGGAGAGCGCCGTTCGAGGCCACGGTCTCGTCCGCGCGCAGCCCGATCGGCGAGCCGTCGAAGCGCGACATCCGCCCCCCCGCCTCCTCGACGAGCAGGGCGCCCGCGAGCACGTCCCAGGGCTTGAGGCGCTCCTCCCAGAAGCCGTCGATGCGGCCGGCCGCCAGGTAGCTCAGGTCGAGAGCCGCGGCGCCGTCCCGGCGGATCGCCCGGGCATGGGCCATGAACCGGTTGAACAGACGCAGGCTCGACGCGAGATCCACCTTGAAGTCGTAGGGAAACCCGGTGGTGAGCAGGCTGCGCACGAGATCGTCCGACGTCGTGACGCGCAGGCGGCGGCCGTTGAGATGGGCGCCCGCCCCGCGCTCGGCCGTGAACAGCTCGTCCTTAATGGGATCGTAGACCGCCGAGGCCACGATCTCGCCGTCGCGGGCGAGGGCGATCGAGGTGCAGAAGAAGGGATAGGCGTGGGCGAAGTTCGTGGTGCCGTCGAGGGGATCGATGAACCAGACGAAGCGCGAGCCCGTCCGCTCGATGAAGGTCTCCTCGGTGACGAAGTCGTGGTCGGGGAAGCGCGCCCGGATCGTCGCGAGGATGGCGTCCTCGGACGCCTTGTCGACCTCGGTCACGAGGTCGATCTCGCCCTTGTGGCGGATGTCCAGCTTCGTGCCGTAGCGCGCTTTCTGGATGGCTCCGGCGCGCAGCGCGGCTTCGGTGGCGACGGCGAGGTACTGCCAGCTCAATTCTTGCTCCGCATGAAACGACGATTGTAGGATGCCGGGACAGCATGGAGAAACCCGCCGCCGAAGTGCTCCCGACGCGCGGCGCCCTGCTGCTCTTCGCCCTCGCGGCCGGCCTGCTGCTCTTCCGGCTCGGGACCGTGCCGCTGCTCGGCCCCGACGAGCCCCGCTACGTGCGGGTCGCGGTCGAGATGCACCGCTCCTCCGACTGGACGACGCCGCGCCTGCAGGGGGAGCCGTGGCTCGAGAAGCCGATCCTCTATTACTGGCTCGCGGCCTCGGCGTTCCGGGTGCTCGGCGAGACGGAGCTCGCGGCGCGGCTGCCGTCGGCGCTGGCCGGCCTCGTGCTCGTCGGCACGACGGCGCTCGTCGGCGCGCGCCTCTACGGGGCCGCGGCCGGCCTGTCGGCCGGCTTCGTGCTCGCGACCTCCCTGCTGCCGTTCGCCTATGGCCGGGCCGCCACCATGGACATGCTCCTGGCGGCCTGGGTCACGGCGGCGATCGGCTTCGTCGCTCTCGCCCTCCTCGGCATCGCGGGGCGGCTGGCGATCCCCGCGGCCTGGGCCTGCATGGGCGTCGCGTGTCTCGCCAAGGGCCCGCTGGGCGTGCTGCTGCCGGGTCTCGTGATCGTGGGCTACGCGGTGTTCACGCGCCAGGCGGAGCCGCTGCGGCGGCTGCTGTCGCTTCCGGGCCTGGTGCTGTTCGTGGCGATCGCGGCGCCGTGGTACGCCGCCATCCTCCTGGCGCAGGGCCGCCACTTCGTCGACGTGTTCTTCCTCAATCACAACCTGCAGCGCTTCACGTCCACGATCCACAACCATCCCGGCCCGATCGTGTACTACCTGCCGGTGCTGTTCCTCGGCGCGTTCGCCTGGTCCGGCCTGATCCTTCCGGCGTTCGGGGCGGCGCGGCCCTGGGCGTC
>CADEEV010000019.1:0-70282 GCA_902826455.1 uncultured Acidobacteriota bacterium
GTGCACAAGGGCAACATCATGAAGTTCACCGAGGGCGCCTTCCGCGACTGGGGCTACGCCCTGGCGCAGCGCGAGTTCCGCGCGGAGACCGTCACCGAGCGCGAGACCTGGATCCTGGGCAACAAGGAAAAGGATGCGAGCCTCAGCGTCGAGGACAACGCGAAGGCGATCGAGCCCGGCTACTCGCTGATGACCGACGACCAGAAGGCCACGCTGCGTCAGGAGGTGGAGGCGGCCCTCGCGCTGCTGCCGACCCACGGCGACGGAAAGTGGAAGTCGAAGGTCCTGATGCGCGACTCGATCGCGGACATCACGCTGCAGCAGGTGCTGACGCGGCCGAAGGACTTCTCGGTGATCGCGACCCCGAACCTCAACGGCGACTACGTGTCCGATGCCCTCGCGGCCCAGGTCGGCGGCATCGGCATCGCACCCGGCGGCAACATCAACTACGACACGGGCCACGCGATCTTCGAGGCCACCCACGGCACGGCGCCCAAGTACGCGGACCTCGACAAGGTGAACCCGGGCTCGGTCGTGCTCTCGGGCGCCATGATGTTCCAGTACCTCGGCTGGACCGAGGTCAGCGACGCGATCGAGTCCGCGCTTGCGAAGACGATCGGCCAGAAGCGCGTGACCTACGACTTCGCCCGCCAGATGGAAGGGGCGAAGGAGATCAAGACCTCCGAGTTCGCCTCGGCGCTCATCGAGAACCTCTGACGTGACGGCCGGCCCGACCCGCCTGCCCTGGTGGGCCTGGGTCTTCGGCCTGGCTCTCGGCGCGCGCCTGCTCTGGCTCTTCGGCGCCGACGAGCCCCTCGTCTACGCGCACCAGCAGCAGTACCTGCGCAGCGCACTCTCCATCGTCGAGCACCCGGAGCCCTGGCGCTTCGTGCTCACGAGCGACGAGTGGCGGCGCTGGATCGGCACCTGGACGATCGCACCCCTCTACCAGCTCTTCGCGGCCGGCGTCTTCGACCTGTTCGGCCGCCACCTGCTGCCGTTGCAGCTCCTTCAGTGCGCGATGGAGGCCGGCAGCGCCCTCGGCGTCGCGTTCCTCGCGCGACGTCTCGCGGGTCCCGTCGGGACCTGGGCTGGCCTCGCGTACGCCGTCTACTGGCCGTCCGTCCAGATGCCCAGCGGCACGCTCACCGAGAACCTCCACACCCCTCTGCTCGTCCTCGCCTTCGCGCTGCTCGTGCGCGCCGAGTCCGGTCCGGCTCACTTCGGAGCCGGGCTGGCCCTGGGCGTGTCGGCCCTCGCGCGCTCGGTGGGGTCGGCCTTCGTCCCGGTGGTCGTCGTCCTCTTGATCATCACGAAGGGGCCGCGTGCCGCGTTCCGGCCGGCCGCCTGGTTCGTCGCGGGCGCCTGTCTCGCGATCCTTCCGTGGGCCGCGCGCAACGCCTTCCTGGTCGGCGACCCCGTGCTGATCGACTCGATCGGGGTCTACAACCTCTGGGAGGACAACGCGTTCCGCGACGGCCACGCGGTCGTGGCGGACCACCGCCAGATGGACTCGTGGGTGTTCCGCGACCCGATCCCCGAGACAGAGCGCCGCGCCCGGGCGACGGCCGAGACGCTGGCGGGCCTCCAGGCCTATCCGGACCTGTTCCTGCGCAAGGCGCGCCTGAATTTCGCCCACTTCGTGCGTCCCGACATGCTGCACCAGCTCCTCGAGGTGGAGCTGCCCGAGACGCCGCTGCGCTACGTCCTCGGCATCGCCCTCGACGACCTGCTGCTGCTCGCGATGCTGCCGCTCTTCGTCGTGTTCCTCGTGGCGGCGCCGCGCTCGCCGGGCTGGTGGTTGATCGCGGTCTGGACCGCCTACTACCTGTTCCTGGTCGTGGTCGTGTTCCACAACGAGATCCGTTACCGCTCGCCCCTCGTGCCCTTCGCCCTGGCCGGAGCCGCGGGGGGCTGGGTGCTGCTGCGGACCTCCGAGACGCGGCGTCGGGTCCTGGTGCGCGTCGGCCTTCTCGCGGGGCTGGGGCTCGCCGCCTGGACCGTCACGCCCGCGATGCGCTCCGGCGCGAAGGCGCTGCGCTCGGCCTGGGCGCTCCGGGGTCTCGAGGCCGACGTCGAGCGCGGCGACATCGGCGCCGCGAAGGAGCGCGCACGCCGCGCGTCCGAGGCCTGGCCGCGCAGCGCCCGCCCCTGGCTCGCCCTCGGTCGAGCCCTCGCCTGGCACGACCGGCCCGGCGCCGCGGTGGCCGCCTACCGGCGGGCGGCGACGCGGCGCGGCGACAACTGGATCCCGACGCTCGTGCTGCCCCAGCTCCTGCGCGACGCGGGCGACCTCGAGCCCGGCGCGCGCGTCGCGACGAAGCGCGCGGTTGAGTTCTCGAACGGCGTCGACCCCTGGCTCGCCCTCGAGATCGCCTGGCGCGAGCTGCCGCCGCCGCGCCTCGACCGGATCGAGGTGGGACGCCTCGACTACGGAGCGGTCCGGGGCTTCTTCGACCCGCGCGGCTTCGGGCGCTGGTCCCGCGGCGAGGCGAGGCTGCGTCTCGTGCCGACGGTCGCGGCGCCGGCGTACGACGTGACGCTGGTGATGGGCTCGCCCGGGCCGTCGCCGCTCGAAGCCCCGGAGGTCGAGATCTGGACCAACGGCGGCGCGCGCACGCGCTTCCACCTGGGCCGCGAGTCGGCCACCTACACGTTCCGGACGCCCGCGCCCGAGGGCGGTGTCCTCGAGGTGGGTCTCGAGGCGCCGACCTGGATGCGCCTCGGGCAGCGCGCGGAGTCCGGGGTGCGCGTCGAACGGATGACGGTCGCGCCCGCGCGGTAGTAGAATCCCGCCCCTCGGAACAAGGAGCGGCATGAACAGGAAAGTCACGGTCGTCGGCGGCGGGAACGTCGGAGCCACACTGGCGCAGCGCCTCGCGGACCGCGAGCTCGCGGACGTGGTGCTGATCGACATCGTCGAGGGCATGCCCCAGGGCAAGGGCCTCGACATCATGGAGGCGACGCCCGTCGAGGGATCGGACGCCCGCGTGATCGGCACCAACGACTACAAGGACACCGCGAACTCCGACGTCGTGGTGATCACGGCCGGCATCGCCCGCAAGCCCGGCATGAGCCGCGACGACCTCCTGAAGACGAACTACGGCATCGTGAAGGAGTGCACCGAGAAGGTGCTCACGCATTCCCCGAACACGATCGTGATCGTGGTCTCGAACCCCCTCGACGTCATGTGCCAGGTGGCCTACAAGGTCTCGGGCCTGCCGAAGCACCGGGTGTTCGGCATGGCCGGCGTCCTGGACAGCGCCCGCATGCGCACGTTCATCGCGATGGAGCTGGGCGTGTCGGTGGAGAACACCCACGCCTTCGTCCTGGGCGGCCACGGCGACACCATGGTGCCGCTGCCGCGCTACTCGACGGTGTCGGGGGTTCCCATCACCGAGCTCATGTCGCCAGAGCGCGTCGAGGCGATCTGCAAGCGCACGGCGAACGGCGGCGCCGAGATCGTGGCGCTGCTCAAGACCGGCTCCGCGTACTACGCGCCCTCCGCGTCCTCGGCCGAGATGGTGGACGCCGTGCTCAAGGACAAGCACAAGATCCTGCCGTCGTGCTGCTATCTCGAGGGCGAGTTCGGCATCAAGGATCTCTACGTCGGCGTGCCCGCCCAGCTCGGCGCCAAGGGCGTCGAGAAGATCTGGGAGATCAAGCTCACCGACTCCGAGCGCACGGCGCTCCACAAGTCGGCCGCCGCAGTCAAGGAGCTCGTCGACATCCTCAAGATCTGAGCGCCGGCGGCCCGAGCGGCCTAACCGCCCGCGGAGTCGCCGGCCGTCGTCGTGCGCCGGCCCTCGGCGAGCTGCGCCCGCAGGTACTCGCGGTTGAGCCGCGCGATGTTCGAGACGCTGATCTGCTTCGGGCAGGCCGCCTCGCACTCGCCGTGGTTCGTGCAGCTGCCGAAGCCCGCGTCGTCCATGGCCTTCACCATGTTGAGGACGCGCTCGTCGCGCTCCGCCTGGCCCTGGGGCAGGAGCGCCAGGTGCGAGACCTTGGCCGACGTGAACAGCATGGCCGAGGCGTTGGGGCAGGCCGCGACACAGGCGCCGCAGCCGATGCAGGCGGCCGCGTCCATGGCCATGTCCGCGTTCTCCTTGCGGATGGGGATCGCGTTGCCGTCGGGGGCGCTGCCGGTCGAGACCGACACGAAGCCGCCGGCGGCGATGATGCCGTCGAAGGCCGAGCGGCTCACCACGAGGTCCTTGAGGACGGGGAAGGCCGAGGCGCGCCAGGGCTCGATCGTGATCTGGTCGCCGTCCTTGAAGCTGCGCATGTGGAGCTGGCAGGCCGTGGTCGCGCGGCGCGGACCGTGGGCGACGCCGTTGATCATCATGCCGCACATGCCGCAGATGCCCTCGCGGCAGTCGTGGTCGAAGGCGATGGGATCCTCGCCCTTCACGATGAGCCGCTCGTTCACCACGTCGAGCATCTCGAGGAACGACATCTCGGGGGAAATGTCCTTCGCGTCGTAGGTCACGAAGCGGCCGTCGCTCTTGCCGTCCTTCTGGCGCCAGACGTGGAGGGTGATGTTCATGCTCTTGGCCGTGGCGCTCACTTGTAGCTCCGCTGCGTGAGGTGGACGTTGTCGAAGGTCAGGGCCTCGGTGTGGCGCTTCGGCGTCGCGGCATCGCCCTGGTATTCCCAGGCCGCGACGTGGCAGAACCTGTCGTCGTCGCGCAGCGCCTCGCCGTCGGGCGTCTGGTACTCCTCGCGGAAGTGGCCGCCGCAGGATTCCTCGCGGGTCAGGGCGTCGCGGCACATGAGCTCGCCCAGCTCGATGAAGTCGGCGACACGGCCGGCCTTCTCGAGGGACTGGTTGAGGCTCTCGTTCTCGCCCAGCACCGTGACGTCCTTCCAGAACTCCTCGCGCAGCGCCGGGATCTTCTGCAGCGCGGTCTCGAGGCCCTTCTTGTTCCGGGCCATGCCGCAGTAGTCCCACATCAGGTGGCCGAGCTCCTTGTGGAAGGAGTCGACCGTGCGCTTGCCCTTGATGGCGAGCAGCCGGTCGATGCGGGCCTTCACGTCGCCCTCGGCCTTCTTGAACTCCGGATGGTCGGTGGCGACCTTCTCCTGTTTGTTGCTCGCGAGGTAGTTGCCGATCGTGTACGGGATCACGAAGTAGCCGTCGGCGAGCCCCTGCATCAGGGCCGAGGCGCCGAGCCGATTCGCGCCGTGGTCGGAGAAGTTCGCTTCGCCGAGCACGTGCAACCCGGGCACCGTGCTCATGAGGTTGTAGTCGACCCACAGGCCGCCCATCGTGTAGTGGGACGCGGGGAAGATGCGCATCGGGACCTTGTACGGGTTCTCGTCGGTGATGCGCTCGTACATCTCGAACAGGTTGCCGTACTTCTCGCGCACCGCGGGCTCGCCCAGGCGCGTGATCGCGTCGGCGAAGTCGAGATAGACGCCGAGGCCGCCGGGCCCGACGCCGAGGCCCGCGTCGCAGGCCTGCTTGGCCGCGCGCGAGGCGATGTCGCGGGGCGCCAGGTTGCCGAAGCTCGGGTACTTGCGCTCGAGGTAGTAGTCGCGCTCGCCTTCCGGGATCTGGTGCGGCGCGCGGTGGTCGCCCTGCTGCTTCGGCACCCAGACGCGGCCGTCGTTGCGCAGCGATTCGGACATGAGCGTGAGCTTCGACTGGTAGTCGCCGTGGACCGGGATGCAGGTCGGATGGATCTGCGTGTAGCAGGGGTTGCCAAAGGCGGCGCCCTTCTTGTACGCGCGCCAGATCGCCGAGGCGTTGCAGCCCTTCGCGTAGGTCGCGAGGTAGAAGACGTTGCCGTAGCCCCCGGTCGCGAGGATCACGGCGTCGGCCGACCACGACTGGATCTCGCCCGTGACCATGTCGCGGGTCACGATGCCGCGGGCCCGGCCGTCCACCAGCACCACGTCGAGCATCTCGTGGCGCGTGTGCATCTTCACCTTGCCCAGGCCGATCTGGCGCTCGAGGGCCTGGTAGGCGCCGATCAGGAGCTGCTGCCCGGTCTGGCCGCGCGCGTAGAACGTGCGCGAGACCTGGGCGCCGCCGAAGGACCGGTTCGCGAGGTTGCCGCCGTACTCGCGGGCGAACGGCACGCCCTGGGCGACGCACTGGTCGATGATGTTGACGCTCACCTGGGCGAGGCGGTAGACGTTCGCTTCACGGGCGCGGAAGTCGCCGCCCTTCACGGTGTCGTAGAACAGGCGGAACACGCTGTCGCCGTCGTTCTGGTAGTTCTTCGCCGCGTTGATGCCGCCCTGGGCCGCGATCGAGTGGGCGCGCCGCGGCGAGTCCTGGTAGCAGAAGCTCGTCACGTTGTAGCCGAGCTCGGCCATGGTGGCCGCGGCCGAGGCGCCGGCGAGGCCGGTGCCCACGACGATCACGCTGTACTTGCGCTTGTTCGCGGGGTTCACGAGCTTCATCTCGAAGCGGTGCTTGTCCCACTTCTTCTCGACCGGCCCGTCGGGGATGTTGCTGCGGAGTTCCATGGTGTCGTTACCTCGGGAGGACCTGGGCGGCCTGGGGGCGCGCCGGCGCCTCGTCGATGATCCCGGCCAGCACGGCCACGGGCATCGAGATGTTGCCGATCACGACCACGGCGGCGACGAGCGTCGCGGCGCCATGGCGCAGCGCGTTGTAGCGCGGATGGCTGAGGCCCAGGGTCTGCAGCATGCTCCACACGCCGTGGTACAGGTGCAGCCCGAGCAGCAGCATCGCGAGGATGTAGAAGGCCGAGACGATCGGCACCTTAAAGCCCACGATGAAGTTGTGGTAGACGTCGCCCGGGACGAAGTCGGGGTGCACGCTGCCGATCGTGAAGTGCAGCAGGTGATAGACGATGAAGGCCAGCAGGATGACGCCGCTCCAGCGCATGGTGCGCGAGGCGTAGGTGGACTCGTTCCACTGCTGCTTGCGATACCCCTGGGGCCGCGCGGCGCGGTTCTGCAGGGTGAGCGAGGTGGCCGACCAGATGTGGAGCGCCGCGGCCGCGAGCAGGCCGCCACGGGCGATCCAGATGCCGGTGCCGTGGAGCACCAGGCGCAGGTTCTCGCCGTACTCGTTGATCGGCCCGGGGCCCAGGTAGACCTGCAGGTTGCCGATCATGTGGGCGATCACGAAGCCGAAGAGCATCAGGCCCGTCACCGCCATGATGATCTTCCTGCCGATCGTGGACCGGAACAGACCTAGGACCGCGTTCATCGCTGCCTCTCGGATGGGGGTGTCGCCGGCGAGCGCGCCAGCAGCGGAAATCTACTCATTTCCCGAAGCCTCCGCAAGAGTCGGATAGCGCACCG
This sequence comes from uncultured Acidobacteriota bacterium, assembly GCA_902826455.1. Taxonomy (GTDB): domain Bacteria; phylum Acidobacteriota; class Vicinamibacteria; order Fen-336; family Fen-336; genus CADEEV01. The sequence goes on from CADEEV010000019.1 coordinate 7,285, forward strand.
TCGCGGGCCTCAGCAGCGTCCGCAGCAGGATGCTCTGGAACGTCGGCTCGCGATAGATGCCGTGGTGGTCGGCGCTGCCGAAGACGATGCGCGACACCTCGGGGATGCCGCAGCCGGGCTCGTCCGCGTCGGCGTCGGGAAGGTGGGACGCGAGGACGCTCGCGCGGGTGACGCGGCCGTCGCCGGCCTCGAGCAGGAACTCCGACTCGTCGCGGGTCCAGGCCTCGAAGCGCGGCGCGACGCCGGGTCCCGCGACGATCGCGCGCGCCGGCGTCGCGAGACAATCGCCGCCCACGAGCAGCACGCGCGCGGGACAGCGCTCGAGGGCGGGCTGGGCGAGCGCGTCCTGGAACGCGCGGGCGCGGGCCAGGGCGGCGCTGAGGAACGCCTTCTCGGACTCGGGATCGGCCGGCCGCGGCTCCTCGCCGCGGCGCCGCCGCGTGCTGGCGGCCCACGGCCCCCAGCCGAGGGTCTCCCAGGTCGAGAGGTCGCGCACGTCGAGGGGAACGGGCGCGCCCGTGCCGTCGACGAGCGGGTGCGCCTCGGGCGCCGGCAGCAGCTGGTAGAGCGACGGCATGTGGGCGACGACCGAGGGCGCCAGGGTCGTGGACGAGAGTCCCACCCGGTTGCCGTTGAGCAGCGCGTCCAGGGCCGGGCTGCTGCCGCCGTTCGGCGGCGCCACGAGCACCAGGTTCTCGATCCTCCGCGCGCCGGCCCAGGTCACCGGGCCGCCGGGCTCGGCGCCGCCGTAGCGCAGGTAGTAACGCGCCACGAGGCCGCCCATGCTGTGCCCCACGACGTTGAAGCGGGCGGCCGGGTTGCCGCTCGCCTCCGTCAGGCGCTCGAGGGCCTCCCCGAGGCGGCGGGCCGACTCCACCAGGTCGCGCCGCCAGTCGTAGGTGAAGACGTGCTTCGTCGCGCCGTGGCCGTTCGTGCCGAAGCCGGCGTCGCCCAGGAGCTCGAGGAAGTCCGCGTACTCGGTGAAGCCGAACATGCGGGGGAGCGCCGCGTCCACGCCGAGCAGGCCGGCCGGCACGAGCTCGTCGCGGCTCTCCGAGAGCGGCAGGACCGCCGGCAGGCCCAGGTCGTAGGCGCCGACCGTCGTGCGCAGGTTGAGCCAGACCTGCGTGCCGTCGGGACGCACGAGCTCGCTGCCGAGGATCCCAGGGATCAGGATCGTGGGCGGCGTGCCCGGCGCGTCCCGCGGCAGGCCGCGCCGGAGCAGGCGCGCGTCGAGACCCGGCCGGGGCTTCAGGGCGTGGGCGAGCAGCAGCCCCGCCATGCCGGTGAGCACGCCCGCCGCGAAGGGCGCCCAGGAGCCCGGCCGCGCCTCGTCTTCCATTGACTTTATTGTACTGAGTCGCGGGGGGTTGACAGTCATCACGGCCTCCAAGACACTCCTCGCCGCTATGCTCCCTATCGCGCCCTTCGCCCTCGCCCTGCTCGCCGCGTCCCCGGCTCCCGAGAGCGCCGCTCTCGCCTCCATCCGCCCGGAAGCGATCCGCGGCCACATCCGCTTCCTGGCCTCGGACCTGCTCGAGGGCCGTGGCAGCGGAACGCGCGGCTACGATCTCGCCGCGAGCTACGTCACGACCCAGTTCGAGTCGGTGGGCCTCGAGCCCGGCGCGGCCGACGGCAGCTGGCGCCAGACGGTCTCCTACCGGCGCGGCGTGCCCGACGCCTCGAAGTGCCGCGTGACGTTCACGCGCGGCGGCGTCGAGGCCGGCCTCGCGTCCGGGGAGGAGGCGATCTGCTGGGGCGACCCCGTGCGCACGAGCGGCTCCGCCTCCGGCGAGCTCGTGTTCGTGGGCTACGGCGTGTCGGCGCCCGAGCGCGGCTACGACGACTACGCGGGCGTCGACGTGAAGGGCAAGATCGTGGTGCTGGTGACCGGCGCGCCGCCGACGTTCCCGTCGGACGAGCGCGCCTTCTACGGCTCGCGGCTCGCGAAGCGCGAGGACGCGGCCGCTCGCGGCGCTCTCGCCGTCATCGGGATCATCACGCCCGAGGAGCGCGCGCGCTTCCCGTGGAAGAAGGAGCTGCTCTACTCGCGCCACGGCATCACCGGCTGGCTCGACGAGTCGGGCAAGCCCTTCGGCTTCGGCGGCGGCCTCGCGGGCGTCGTCTCCTTGAGTCCCTCGGGGATCGCGAAGCTGTTCGCGGGCAGCCCGCAGCCTCTCGAGGACGCCCTCAAGTCCATCGCGAGCGGCAAGCCCTCGTCCTTCGCGCTCGGCGCCTCGGCCCGCGTCGAGACGGCCTCGACCCACGAGGACTTCAAGGCCGACAACGTCGTCGGCGTGCTGCGCGGCTCCGACCCGAAGCTCGCCGCCGAGGCCGTGGTGCTCTCGGCCCACCTCGACCACATCGGCGCCGAGACCGAGGGCGAGGGCGACCGCATCAACAACGGCGCCTACGACAACGCCTCGGGCATCGCGAACCTGATCGAGACGGCGCGGGCGTTCTCCCTCGCGAGGCGCCCCGCCCGCTCCGTGCTGTTCGTGGCGGTGGCCGGCGAGGAGATGGGCCTCCTGGGCTCCGACTACTTCGCGCGCCATCCCCCCATGAAGCTCGTGGCCGACGTGAACCTGGACATGGCGCTCACGCTGTTCCCGATCTCCGACATGATCGCCTTCGGCGCGGAGCACTCGAGCCTTGGCGACGTGGTGGCCGCGGCCACGAAGGAGGTCGGGCTCACGCTCTCGCCCGATCCCTTCCCGCAGGAGAGCCTGTTCGTCCGCAGCGACCACTACTGCTTCGTGAAGCAGGGCATCCCGGCCGTGATGCTCTCCACGGGCCTGAAGAGCGCCGACCCGAAGATCGACGGCGCCAAGGCCTACATGGGCTGGCTGAAGAACGTGTACCACTCGCCGGCCGACGACATGAACCAGGTCTTCGTGTGGGACTCGGCGGTCAGGATCGCCCGGGTCAACTTCATGATCGCGCTGCGGGTGGCGAACGCCGCCACGGTGCCGGCCTGGAAGAAGGACGACTTCTTCGGCAAGAAGTTCGGGAAGTGAAGCTCGCCGAGGCGCTGCGACGCCTCGGCCTCGTCGTCTTCGCGCTGTTCCTCTTCATCCTCGCCCTCGAGCTCCTGAAGAAGGGAGCCGGGGGCATCGTGCCGATCCTGCGTGGCCTGGACGTGTCCGGCATCCCGGGGAGCGTCGGCTTCGGCTGGCTGATGGCTTGCATCGTCCTGTCGGGCTCGCCGGTCGCGGCGATCTCCCTCACGCTGCTCGCCTCGCGCACCCTCACGACCCCCGAGGCCTTCGCCATGATCGGCGGCTCGCGCCTGGGAGCCTCGTTCGTGGTGCTGGTCATCGGGCTGCTCGACGACCTGCGCTCGCGCCGCACGGAAAAGCGGAGCGCCTACATCGGCGTGGCCGCCCTGGTCTCCACCGCCATCGTCTACGTTCCGGCGATGGCGGTCGGCCTGGTCGCCCTCGACCATGGCGCCTACGCCGGCCTCCGCATCGAAGGCCGCGAGCTCGCGTCCTTCGTGGCCGCCGTCTACGGACCCATCACCGGCGCCGTGGCAGCGGCGCTCCCGCGCTTCGTGGTCTTCGTGGCCGGCGTGCTGTGCCTGCTCGGGGCCTTCAAGGTCTTCGACGGGGTGCTGCCGGACCTGCAGAAGGGCGACGGTCCCGTGAGCCTCGCCGGCAGCGTGATCTACCGGCCCTGGGTCATGTTCCTGATCGGGGCCGGCGTCACCTCCCTCACGATGTCCGTCTCCGTGTCGCTGTCGCTGCTCGTGCCCCTCGCGGCCAAGGGCTACGTGCGTCGCGAGAACGTGTGTCCCTACATCCTGGGCGCGAACATCACGACGTTCATCGACACGCTGTTCGCGGGCGCCCTGGTCGGGCATCCGGACGCCGTGCGCATCGTCGCGATCCTGATGAGCAGCGTGACGCTGTTCTCCCTGCCGATCGTCTTCCTGGTGCCCCACCTGTTCGAGCGCACGGTCGACCGGGTGGCGCGCCTCGCCACGGGCAGCACGCGCTCCCTCGTGGTGTTCGTCGTGGTCCTGTTCCTGGTGCCGGCCCTCCTCATCGCGTGGTAGGTGCAAGGTGAAGTGTCTCGTCTACGTCGATCCGTCGCAGCGCGGCGAGTGGGCCCTGGCCCTCGCCGCGCTTGTCCTGCCGGGCCTCGCGGACAGCGTCGTGCTGCTCGCCACGGAGGAGGACGTCGAGGCCCATCCGCAGCTCCTGACCGTGGCCCGCGCCCGCTTCGGAGGCCTGGGTGGCCTCGAAGAACGCACCGGCGCAGGCCCGGCGGAGAGGGCGATCGGCGCGGCGGTCGCCGCGGGCGGCTTCGGGCTGGTGGTGGTGCCGCCGGCCGGCCGCAACGCCTTGCAACGCATGCTCAGGGGCTCCCGGGTCGCGCGCGTGGTACGCGCCGTCGACGCGGCGGTGCTGGTCGCGCGCCGGCCGCCTGGGCGGCTCGAGCGCATCCTGGCGGTCGTCTCCGGGGGCGCCGGGACGCGCCTCGTGATCGAGGCGGCCCTGCGCCTCGAGCGGGCCACGGGCGCCGTCGCGACCTTCCTGCACGTGGCGTCGGAGGTGACCCTGCCCTACGCGCCGGAGGCCGCCGCGGCGCCGCAGGCGCCGCGCGTGTCGCCGGAGGCGGCGGCGCGCGCGCTCCTCGAGGGCCTCGGCCGGACGCCCCTCGTGCGCGAGGGTCTCGTGGTCGAGGAGGTGCTCGGCGAGCTGGAGAACGGCGCCTACGACCTGCTCGTCGTCGGCGCGCCTCCCGAGAGCGGCGGCTGGGCCCGCGAGGACGTGGCGGAGCGCCTGCTGCTCGCGAGCGGGGCCTCGGTGCTGATCGCGCGCTAGGCCGGCGGCGGAGCGCCGTCCTGGGCCAGGAAGGCCCGCTCCAGGGCGGCCGTGATGTCGAGGCCCTTCGTGGCGGGGTTCAAGACCCGCTTCGGCCGCAGCCGGTAGCGCAGCTCGAACAGGTCGAGCTCCTCGCTCGTCACCGGCGCGGAGCCGTCGCTCTCCTGGATCACGGTCACGACCGGCCACGCGAAGCGCTCCTGGTCCCGGCCGCCCGAGGTGCTCATGACCCAGCGGCCGTTCGAGAGCTCGAGCAGGCTCCCCGGCGGATAGGCGCCCATCAGCCGCACGAACAGCGCCATCAGGTCCGCGTCGTAGACCGGGCCCCGCGCGGCCCACATGGCGCCCTGGGCGGTGGGCGGCGGCATGCCGGCGAGCATCCCGTCGCGCGGCGCCGTCAGCATGTCGTAGTCGTCGGCGATGTGCAGGATGCGCGCGAACAGCGAGAGCTGCTGCGCGCCGTGGGGCAGGTGGTGCTCGAGGACCACCCGCAGGCGCCGGATCTTGCCTTCGTGGAAGCCGCGCTGCCGCAGCAGCAGGCGCGCGCCGGCGGCGGCGTGGGTGTCCTTGTCGCCGCCGTGGGCGTAGCCGACGTCGTGGAGCATGGCCGCGACGCCGAGGTCGCCCAGGGCCGACTCCGACAGGCCCAGGGCCTGGCCGAGCAAGAGCGACAGGTTGCAGACCGAGAGCAGGTGCTGGTCGCCCGCGCTGCCCAGCCGCCGGCGCAGCGGGGTCGCCGCCGCCCGGCCCACGTTGTCGCGCACGCTGCCGACGAGGTCCACGACCGCGCGCCGCACCGGCAGCGGGTTCGGCAGGCGGTTCGACCCGAGGTTGGCGACGGCCTCCTTCACGACCGCGGCGCCGCGCCGCATCACGTCGTCGTGGCGCTGCTTCACGGTCGTGCGTTCGCCCGAGATCCGGAACCGGTAGCGCCCCGTGAGCTCGAGCTCGGGCACGGCCGTGAGGCGGTCGGCCAGGGCCGCCCGCGCGCGGCCTGCCTCGCCCGCGGGCTGGGACAAGGCGCGCGCCAGGAGCTTCACCTCGGGGGCGCCGATCGGGCCGTGGAACGCGACCCCGCCCACGTTGTGGCGATCGAGCTCCGCCACGATGCCGTCGATCACCACCTGCTCGGTGGGCCGCACCCGCAGCCGGACGTCGTTGACGTAGACGTTGTCCTCGACGCAGAAGATCGTCACGGCGCCCAGCAGGCCGATCAGGCCCCGCAGCACGCTGGCGAACTCCGCCGACGGACCCTCGAGGGCCGCGTTGTCGAGCTGGTAGAGGCGGCTCGTGCGCACGAGGCCGTTCAGCAGGAAGACGAGGCGGTGGCCTTCGTCGCGCACGCGCCCGGCGAGCTCCCGGTCGTCGGCCAGGCTCGCGCGCTGCAGCGCCTTCTCGAGCCCGCGCTGGACCGAGGCCACCTTCGTCGTCACGGCTGCCTCGGCGCGTTGCGCTGGCGCTGGGCCAGGGCGCCCAGGATCCATTGCTGGACCTCGGGGTCGGCGGCGTCGAGGGCGCCTTCGAGGATCACGGCGGCCTCGTCGGCGCGGATCTCCGAGAGCGCGAGAGCCGCGGCGACCTGACGCGCGGGCGGCCCCGGCAGCGTCTTGCGGAAGAGCCCCGCGGGGGCGAGCCACTCGGCCCAGCGCGCGGAGGCGCCGTCGCCGCCGAGGTCGCCCAGCACCTGGCCGATCTGCGCGGCCTCGCCGTAGCTGAGCCCGTCGGCCTGGTTCGTGACGAAGCCCGCGAGCAGGTCGAGGAAGCGCTTGTCGCGGGTGCGGGCGATCATGCCCAGCACGCGGGCGCGCCGCACCGGGTCGGTCCAGCGGAAGGCGTCGAAGAACGCGCGTCCCACGGCTCCCGAGTAGGGCATGTTCTCGAGGTGCCAGAGCGCCTCGTCTTGTACCGCGCGGTCGGGATGCGAGGCCTGGCGGGCGATGAGGTCGACCGCCTTGTCGCCGCCGATGTTCGCCATCACCCGGAGCAGGTCCGAGGCCATGGCGCCGGTGGCCGCGACGAAGCGCTCCTCGAGCAGCTCGAACTTCGCCTTCCCGTAGTGCTCGAGGATCTGGCGGCCCACGGCGCGCACCGCGGCCCCGGTCTCTTCCTGGAGGGCGTCCGCCACGGCGGTGAACGGATCGGGACAGGCGCGGTCGAGGACGTCGATCAGCTCGGGGTTGAGCTTGCGCTCGTGGGCCGGCACCGAGCGCAGCAGGCGCCGCACGGCGCGCCGGTCGCCGCAGGTCTCGAGGAGCTCGTAGAGCGCCGCATGGCGGTCGGGATCCCACTCCGGCGCGTCCTCGCCCGCGAGGCCCCACACGAAGCCGATGTAGCTCTTGAGGGCCGAGAGGTGGTCCTCGGAGAGCAGGAAGTCGCGCACCTCGGTGAAGAGGTGGGAGACCTCCTCGAAGGCGAGGTGCGAGGCCGGGTCGTTGAGGTCGTCGCGCAGGCGCAGCAGCAGCGCCACGCAGTCGGCCGGGACCTGGGCAGGCGACGCCTCGGCCCGCAGTCGCTCGAGGGTCTCGGCGGGGACGTGGACCCAGCTCGGCCCGACCGGCGTCGGCAGCGCCGGACGCGGCAGGTCCACGTGGTCGGGCAGCGCCATGGCGTCGGTCCAGCGCGCGTCGGTGCCGGCGGTCTCGTCGTCGTCGGGCAGGATGCCCTCGACCGAGACCACCTCGAGGTTGCGGAAGCGCGCCTTCCAGAGGAGCGTCACGACGTCCTCCTCGCGCTGGTTCACGCCGGTGTAGCGGATCGACAGGATCTCGAGGAGCTTCGCGAGCTCCTCCCAGTCGAAGCCGGGGCGGAAGCGCAGCGAGCGCACGCCGTCGCGGTACAGCCGGAACGCCAGGCTGCGGTCGCGGTCGCGGTTCAGGTAGACGACCTCGCCCTCGAAGGCGATCTCGAAGGGCTGCACGAGCAGGGTGAGGGGGCCTTCGTCGGCCAAGAGCGACACGAACTGGTCGAGGAGCTGGGCGATGAACCGGGAGATGGCTTCGTTGTGGGCGTCGTAGAGGAGGAAGGAGCGGGCGGTGGCCGCGAGGCGGGTCAGCAGCGCGGAGACGCGTTGCTGACGGCGGCTGAGGCCCGCCCTCTGCTCCTGCTCCCCGCCCTCCTGGGGCGTCTCGGCCCCCTCCGGCTGCGGGAAGAGGTCCTCTGCGGTGCGCTCGTTCTCGGCCATGACCCCGCTGCAAGGGCCGCGTCGGGGGAAGCGGCCGCGAGATGATAGCCGAACTGCCGTCGTGCTACTCTCTCGGCCGATCGGGGAAGCGCGTCGTCCCCCGAAAGCACTTGTCCACCCTGGCCAAACCCGACACGCCCGCCTCCGCCGGCCCGACCCCGCCCGAAGCCACCTGGCAGCACTGGCTCATCGGGCGTCCCCTGGCCACGGCCGACGCCTCGGACGAGGCCATCGGCAAGACCGTCGGCCTCGCGGTGTTCGCCTCGGACGCCCTGTCGTCCACCGCCTACGCGACCCAGGAGATCCTGACCGTGCTGGGGGCCGCCGGCGTCGCCGCCTTCGCGTACACCCTGCCGATCGCCGCCGCCATCGTCGTGCTGCTCGCGATCGTGACGCTCTCGTACCAGCAGACGATCCACGCCTATCCCGGCGGCGGCGGCGCCTACATCGTGGCACGCGACAACCTGGGCGAGCTGCCGGCGCAGGTCGCGGGCGCGGCGCTCCTGACCGACTACATCCTGACCGTGGCCGTGTCGGTGTCGTCCGGCGTCGCCCAGATCGCGTCGGCGTTCCCGGTGCTCCTCGGGCACCGCGTCGCCCTGGCCGTGTGCTTCGTCTTCCTGATCGCGATCATCAACCTGCGCGGCGTCAAGGAGTCGGGGGCGCTGTTCGCGATCCCCAGCTACTTCTTCGTCGGCATGATGGCCTCGACGATCGCGGTCGGCTTCTTCCGGCAGTTCGCGGGCGAGCTCGGCACGGTGCCGCATCCTCCGCACCTCGAGAACACCGGTCACGCCCTGTCGCTGTTCCTGATCCTCCACGCCTTCTCGAACGGCACCACGGCCCTCACGGGCGTCGAGGCGATCTCGAACGGCGTGACCGCGTTCAAGGAGCCGCGCAGCAAGAACGCCGCCACGACCCTGCTCGTGATGTCGGGGATACTCGCGACGCTGTTCCTCTCGATCACGTACCTGGCCGTGCACATCGGGGCGATCCCGTCCGAGGGCGAGACGATCGTCTCGCAGATCGCGCGCACGGTCTTCGACGGCCGCGGCCCGCTCTACCTCGCGACGATCGGCGCCACCACCCTGATCCTCGTGATGGCCGCGAACACGGCGTTCAACGGCTTCCCGCGCCTGGGCGCGCTGCAGGCCGCCGACGGCTACCTGCCGCGCCAGCTCACCTACCGGGGCAGCCGCCTCGTCTACTCCCGGGGTATCGGGGCCCTCGCGGTGCTGGCGTCGCTGCTGATCGCGATCTTCGACGCGAGCGTCACGGCCCTGATCCCGCTCTACGCCATCGGCGTCTTCCTGTCCTTCACGCTGTCCCAGTCGGGCATGACCCGGCGCTGGTGGAAGACCCGCACGGATCCCGCCTGGGCCGCGAAGGCGGCCCTGAACGGCGTCGGCGCGGTGCTGAGCGGCGCCGTGATGATGGTCTTCGCGGTCACGAAGTTCGAGGAAGGCGCCTGGTTCGTGGTGATCCTGATCCCGGCCCTGGTCGCGGTGCTGTTCGCGATCCGCCGTCACTACAAGGAGCTCGCGGCAGCCCTCTCCCTCGAGACCTACGGTGCCCCGGCCCGCATCCAGCGCCACCGCGTGATCCTCCCGATCAGCGGCGTGCACCGCGGCACGGTGGCGGCGCTGCGCTACGCCCGCGCGCTGTCCGAGGACATCACGGCCGTCCACGTCTCGATCGACCCGGAGTCCGCGGCGAACGTCCGCCGCAAGTGGGGCCTGTGGGGCAACGGCGTGCGCCTCGTGATCCTCGATTCGCCCTACCGCATGCTGCTCGAGCCGACCCTCGAGTACATCCGCAAGGTGGCCGACCGCAGGCAGCCGAACGAGACCATCACGATCGTGGTGCCGCAGTTCGTGCCCCACAAGACCTGGCACAACCTGCTCCACGCCCAGACCGCCGTGACGCTGCGCCTCGCGCTGTTGTTCCGCCGCGGCATCGTGATCACCAACGTGCCCTATCATCTCGACACGCCGGGTCGGCCCGAGGGGGACCAGGACTAGCGCCATGTTCATCGTCATCGTCGGTTGCGGCCGCGTCGGCTCCGAGCTCGCGGCCGGGCTGTACCGCAAGGGCCACCAGGTCACGATCATCGACCACGTGGGCTCGTCCTTCGAGCATTTGCCGCCCGACTACCGGGGCCGCACGATCGAGGCGGAGGTGCTCTCCGAGGACGTGCTCAAGAACGCGGGGGTCGAGCAGGCCGGCGGCCTCGCCGCCGTCACCAACTCCGACCCCGTGAACGCCGTGGTGGGCCACGTGGCCCGCTCGATCTACGGCGTGCCCAACGTCGTCGTGCGCAACTACGACCCTCGCTGGAAGCCGCTCTTCGAGGCTTTCGGCCTCGACATGGTGAGCTCGACGGCGTGGGGCGCCTCGCGCATCGAGGAGCTTCTCGAGCGGCCGGCGGCCGCGGGAGGCCGCTGACCATGTTCGTCGTGGTGGCCGGCGGCGGTCGTACCGGCGCGCAGCTCGCGCGCTACCTGCTCGAGCAGCGCCACGAGGTGCAGGTCATCGAGCACCGCAAGGACGTGCTCGCCCATCTCCACCGCGAGCTGCCGACCGAGGCGATCTACGAGGGCAACGCCACCGACGCCCGGGTCCTGCAAGGCGCCGGCATCGAGCGCGCCCACGTCCTCACGGCCTGCACGGCCGAGGACGCGGAGAACCTGTCCTTGTGCTTCGTGGCCCGCGAGCGCTACAAGGTGCCGCGCACGATCGCCTGCATCAACAACCCGCGGAACGCCTGGCTCTTCGACGACAAGTTCCGCGTCGACGTCGCCTTGAACCAGTCCGACATCCTCGCGAAGCTGATCGAGCAGGAGATGTCCCTCGGCGACATGATGACGCTGCTCAAGCTGCGCAAGGGACGCTTCTCGCTGGTGGGCGAGAAGATCCCCGCCGGCGCCCGCGCCGTGGGCGTCGCCCTGAAGGACCTGCCGCTGCCGAAGAACAGCGTGATCGCCGCGATCATCCGCGGCGGCGAGATCGTGATCCCGCGCGGGCCCCTCGCCTTCGCCGCCGACGACGAGGTGCTCGCGATCGTGGACGCCGACGGGGCCGCGGAGCTTGCCCGCCTGTTCGGGCCCGGAGGATCCTAGTGGGCGCCGAGGAGTGGTCGCGCCAGCCCGGCCTGTGGGCCTTCGTGGGCCTGATCGTCGGCGTGCTGATCGCCCTCGGCTTCGACCGCATCCAGCTCAAGAAGGCGCAACGCCTCCGGATGGAGGAGCGGGCGGAGGCGGACAGGGCCCTGGCCCGCGCCAAGGTGGACAACGAGGCGCTCGCGAAGCAGCTCTTCGAGCACACCGAGGTCTTCCAGTTCCTGCCCGAGCACCTGCGCGACCTGCTGCTCGCCCACGGGCAGCGCGCGGTGGGCCCGCTCGCCCTCGCCCTCGTCGAGCGCCTCTTCCACCCGGAGCAGGCCGCCGTCTTCGTGGCACGGCCCTCGCGGCGCAAGCTGGCGCTCGCCGTGGGAGCCGGCCTGCCTCCGGGCGTCGCCGTCGGCGCCGAGGTGGACTACGGCTACGGCCGGCTGGGCTGGGCCGCGGAGAGCCAGGTCGCGATCGACGAGGTGGATTTCCAGACGGCCCGAGGCGAGAAGGCCTCGAAGGCCCTCGCGCGCGCGAAGGCCCTCGAGGAGCCGGGGCTGCGCGGGCTGCGCGTCGACGCCGTGGCGCCGATCCTCGAGGGCCGCGAGCTCCTGGGCGTGCTGTGCATCGGCGGCGCCCGCACCCGCAAGGGCCAGGAGAAGAAGCTGCTGGCCCTCGCCGCCGGCCTCGCCGCGGTCTCCTTCACCCAGGCGACGCGCATCAAGGCCGCCGAGGAGGCCGAGGCCATGGACGGCCTCACCGGCGTCCACAACAAGCGCCACCTGCTCGAGCGCCTGCAGGAGGAGATGCGCAACGCGGCTCGCGACGAGAGGAACCTGTCGGTGCTGTTCCTCGACCTCGACCACTTCGAGCACTACAACCGCACGAACGGCCACCTGGCCGGGGACGAGGTGCTGCGCAAGCTGGCGCAGATGCTGAAGGGCGCCGTGCGCGACACCGACGTGGTGGGGCGCGTGGGCGGCGAGGAGTTCGCGATCGTCTACGTGGGCGCCAACAAGGAGCTCGCCATGCGCCTCGCGGAGAGCCTGCGCCAGTCCATCGAGGCGTTTCCGTTCCCGAACCGCCAGCACCAGCCCCTGGGGGCGATCACGATCTCGGGCGGCGTCGCGACGTTCCCGGACGACTCGAAGAAGGGCGAGGTGCTGCTGCGCTGCGCCGACCAGGCGCTCTACGAGGCGAAGGCCGCGGGCCGCAACCGCATCTTCCCGGGGGAGCCCGACTTCCTGGCCTGACGCGTACGTCACGCCGCGCTTTGTTATGATCTGGCGCTGTTCTCGACGTCACACCCCGCAAGGAAGGAAGATCTAAAAGGCTGTGAAGATCCACGAGTATCAAGGCAAGGCCGTGCTCGCCGGGTTCGGCGTGCCGGTCCCGAAGGGCAAGGTCGCCTACACCGCGGCCGAGGCCGTCGCGGCCGGCCGCGAGCTGGGTTTCCCGGTGGTCGTGAAGGCCCAGATCCACGCCGGCGGCCGCGGCAAGGGCGGCGGCGTGAAGCTCGCGAAGTCGGCCGAGGAGTGCGAGGCCCTCGCGAAGGCGATGCTGGGCATGAAGCTCGTCACGCACCAGACCGGTCCCGAGGGCCGGATCGTGCGGCGGCTGCTGATCGAGCAGGGGATGGACCTCCAGGGCTCGAAGGAGATGTACCTCGCGATCGTCGTGGACCGCGCCACCGGCTCGCCGGTGTTCATGGCCTCCGCCCAGGGCGGCATGGACATCGAAGAGGTCGCGGCGAAGGACCCGAAGGCGATCCAGAAAGAGGTCATCAATCCTGCCGCCGGCTTCCAGCCCTTCCAGGCCCGCAAGCTGGCCTTCGGCCTGGGCCTGCCGGCGGCCGTGCTGCCGAAGGCCGTCTCCTTCATGCAGGCGCTCTACAAGGCGTTCGAGGGCAGCGACGCGTCCCTGCTCGAGATCAACCCGTTCCTGCTCACGCGGGCGGGGGAGCTCTACGCCCTCGACGCGAAGATCCAGCTCGACGACAACGCGCTCTACCGCCACGCGGAGCTCAAGGAGCTGCGCGATCTCGACGAGGAGGATCCCCTCGAGGTCGAGGCCTCGAAGTTCAGCCTGAACTACATCAAGCTCGAGGGCGGCAACGTGGGCTGCATGGTGAACGGGGCCGGCCTCGCCATGGCCACGATGGACATCATCAAGCTGGCCGGCGGCGCGCCCGCGAACTTCCTCGACGTGGGCGGCGGCGCCAACGCGGAGCAGATCCGCAACGCGTTCCGCATCCTGATGGCCGACAAGGAAGTGAAGGCCGTCCTCATCAACATCTTCGGCGGCATCCTGCGCTGCGACGTGCTGGCCGAGGGCGTGATCGCGGCGGTCCGCGACCTGAACGTCCAGATCCCGGTGGTGGTGCGCATGAAGGGCAACAACGAGGAGCGCGGCAAGGAGATGCTGCGGGCCTCCGGCCTCAACTTCGGCGCCGCCGACAACATGACCCAGGCCGCGAAGCAAGTGGTCGCGGCGGCGGGAGGTGCCCGGTGAGCGTGCTGGTCGGACGCGAGACCCGCCTGCTCGTCCAGGGCATGGGCAAGCACGGCACCTTCCACGCGATCGGCTGCCGCGACTACGGCACCAACGTCGTGGGCGGCGTGACCCCCGGCAAGGGCGGCACCAAGGTCGAGGGCTTCCCGCTCTTCGACTCGGTCGAGCAGGCCGTGCGCAAGACCGGCGCCAACGTCTCCGTGATCTTCGTACCGCCGCCGGGCGCGGCCGACGCGATCATGGAGGCCGCCGACGCCGGCATCCCCCTGGTCGTCTGCATCACCGAGGGCGTCCCGACCCTCGACATGGTGAAGGCCGCGGCGTACCTCGCGAGCAAGGGCACGACGCGCCTCATCGGCCCGAACTGTCCCGGCATCATCTCGCCGGCCGAGAAGTGCAAGGTCGGCATCATGCCCGGCCACATCCACAAGGGCGGCTCGGTGGGCGTCGTGAGCCGCAGCGGCACCCTCACCTACGAGGCCGTCGGCCAGCTCACGGCCCTCGGCATCGGGCAGTCCACCTGCATCGGCATCGGCGGCGACCCGATCATCGGTACCAACCACACCGACGCCCTCGAGCTCTTCAACAAGGACCGCGGCACCAAGGCGATCATCATGATCGGCGAGATCGGCGGCAATGCCGAGGAGGAAGCCGCGGCCTACGTGAAGAAGCACGTGAAGAAGCCGGTGGTCGGCTTCATCGCGGGCCAGACGGCGCCCCCGGGCCGCCGCATGGGACACGCCGGCGCGATCATCTCCGGCGGCAAGGGCACCGCCGCCGAGAAGATGAAGGCCATGAAGGCCGCCGGCATCCACGTCGTGAAGTCGCCCGCGGACCTGGGCGCCGCCGTGGCGAAGCTTCTGAAGAAGTAGATAGAGAGGAATCTTGAAGCAGAGAACGTTTTCGATCATCAAGCCGGACGCGGTGAAGGGCAAGAAGGCCGGCGGCATCCTCGACCGCATCGAGAAGGCCGGCTTCAGCATCGTGGGCGCGCGGCTGCGCCACCTGACCCTCGAGGAAGCCGAGGGCTTCTACCACGTCCACAAGGCCCGGCCGTTCTTCGGCAGCCTGTGCGAGTTCATGTCGTCGGGCCCCTGCATCACCCTCGTGCTCGAGCGCGACAACGCGATCCTGCACCTGCGCGAGATCATGGGCGCCACCGACCCGGCCAAGGCGGCCGCCGGGACGATCCGCAAGGACTTCGCCGAGTCGATCGAGGCGAACGCGATCCACGGCTCCGACGCCCCGGAGACCGCCGCCTTCGAGATCGGCTACTTCTTCGCGGGCATCGAGCTCACCTAGACGTTCCGCGCTTAGAATCCCGCCATGCGGCCACTGGCGGGGGAGCTGGCGGAGGGCGTCCTTCCGGGCGTCCTCCGCACGCTCTACGTCGAGCGCCGCACGGGCCTGCTCCACGCCAGCCGCGGCGAGGAGCGCGGCAGCGTCTGCTTCATCAAGGGCAACATCGTCTACGGCTCGACGAACATCGTCGAGTGCCAGCTGGGCGAGGTGCTCGTGCGCCACGGCCTCATCTCCGAGTGGGACCGCGAGCGCGCCTTCGAGATGGTCACGGTCACCGGCCGCCGCCTCGGCCAGATCCTGCTCGACCTGGGCTGTCTCGACGCCGACGGCCTCGAGGACGCCCTGGCGCTGCAGGTGCGCGAGGTGCTGCTCGCCGTGTTCTCGTGGCCCGACGGAGGCTTCTCCTTCGAGGAGCAGGACGCCGGGAATTTCCGGGGCTACGACAAGCCGCTGCGGCTCTCGACGGGCGAGGTGATCCTCGACGCTGTCTGGAGCATCGCCGACCCCGACGTGATCCACTTCGCCCTGGGCGACCTCGAGCGCGTGCTGACCCCGGCCAGCGACCCGCTGCTGCGCTTCCAGCGCATCACTCTCAACCCCACCGACGGCTTCATCCTGTCGCGGGTCGACGGGGCCCTCACGGCCCGCGAGATCCTCGCGACCGCGCCCGTGGACGGGCCCGAGGCGGAGCGCAGCCTGTGCGGGCTGCTCTACACCGGCATGGTGGAGTTCCAGAAGCCGGTGAAGCGCGAGCCGTTGCCGAGCCCGCTGGCGCTGCGCCGCACGATCATGGAGGCCCACGCCGCGCTGCCACGGCAGAACCACTTCGAGGTGCTGGGAGTCGGTCGCGACGTCACCTCGAGCGAGCTGCTCGAGCCCTACTTCCGCCTCGCGAAGCTCTACCATCCGGACCAGCACCACCTGGCCGAGCTGCGCGACCAGAAGGAGGCCCTCGAAGGGCTGTTCGCGCGGGTGGGCGAGGCCCACCGCGTGCTCTCGGGCGGAGCCACGCGCCAGGCCTACGAGCGGATCCTCGACATGGCCGCCGGGGCCGCGGCGGCGCCATCGGCCTCGTCGTCGACGCAGCCCGTGATCCCGTCCGAGACCCAGCCGATCGCCGATCTTCAGGGCGTCGACGAGACCCTCGCGAAGGCCGAGGAGCTCCTGGCGGCCGGCCGCGGGTGGGAGGCGATCGGCGCGGTGGACTCCATCCTCGACGCGGCGAAGGGACGCTCCCGGCGTCGCGCCCGCTACCTGAAGGCGCAGGCCCACCTCGCGCGGCCCGACGGTCGCAAGGCCGCGGAAGAGGAGCTGAAGGCGGCGCTCGCCGAGGACGCCGCGCACCCGGAGGCCCACTACCTGCTGGGCACGTTGTACAAGGCCGGCGGCGCGTCGGCCCTCGCGATGGGCGAGTTCCGCAAGGCCCTCGCCCTGAAGCCGCGCTATCTCGAGGCGCAGGAGGAGCTCGCGAGCCTCGAGCCCGCGGCGCCGGCCGCCTCCGAGACCGGCAAGCTGTTCCGCCGCCTCATCGGCCGCTAGGAGCCTTGCCTCTCCGGCGGTTCTCTGAAATCCTTGGGCCCGTTTCACGAGGGGAGAGCCCGATGTCCGTCAAGTCCGACAAGTGGATCCGCAAGATGGCGCTCGAGCACAAGATGATCGAGCCGTTCACGGACAAGCAGGTGCGCGCCGGCGTGATCTCCTACGGTCTCTCGTCGTACGGATAC
The DNA here is from genome assembly GCA_902826455.1 of uncultured Acidobacteriota bacterium. Taxonomy (GTDB): domain Bacteria; phylum Acidobacteriota; class Vicinamibacteria; order Fen-336; family Fen-336; genus CADEEV01. Next base: position 23,939 of record CADEEV010000019.1, read on the forward strand.
GACATCCGCATCGCCGACGAGTTCAAGATCTTCACCAACATCAATTCGTCGATCGTGGACCCGAAGAACTTCGACCCCAGGTCCTTCGTGGACTTCAAGGGCGACGTCTGCATCATCCCGCCCAACTCGTTCGCCCTGGCCCGGACGATCGAGTACTTCCGGATCCCGCGCAGCGTGATCACGGTCTGCGTGGGGAAGTCGACCTACGCGCGCTGCGGGATCATCGTGAACGTGACGCCCTTCGAGCCCGAGTGGGAGGGCATCGTGACCCTCGAGGTCTCGAACACCACGCCGCTGCCCGCGAAGATCTACGCGAACGAGGGCATCGCCCAGGTGCTCTTCTTCGAGAGCGACGAGCAGTGCGAGACCTCGTACGCGGACAAGAAGGGCAAGTACCAGGCGCAGCAGAACCTCACGCTGCCGCGGCTCTAGTCCCCGAAAAGTCGATCGACTCGAAGAAAACCCTTGACGGATCCGCTTTGGATAACTAACTTGTCGGTTGAACTGACTGGTTAGTTGTTCCATGGCCACCGACGAAACCCGAGACAAGCTGTTGGCCGCCGCCACCGACGCCTTCGTCGAGACCGGCTTCAGCGGCGCCCGCGTGGACCTGATCGCGCGCGCGGCGAAGGCCAACAAGGCCATGATCTACTATCACTTCCGGGACAAGGAGGGGCTCTACCAGGCGGTCCTCCTCGACCTCCTCGCGCCCGTCCACGAGCACGTCGCCCGGCTGGACACCATCGGCGATCCCTGGGCCCGGCTGAAGGGCTTCTACGAGGGGATGATCCAGCGCTTCCTGCAACGGCCCGCTCTCGCCCGGATCATGCTCCACGAGGTCCTGGCCGGCGGCAAGAACATGCAGCCCGAGACCGCCCGGGCCTTCTCGAGCATCATCGGCTTCGTCAGCCGGGCGCTCGCGGACGGCCATGCGGCCGGCCGCTTCAAGGCCGTGCATCCGATGCTGTTCCACCTCTCCGTCCTCGCGCCGATCCTCATCTTCTTCGCCGGGGCCGACTTCCGCGAGCGCGTCCTCGCCGAAGTGATCCCGGCCCTGCCTCAACCCAGCCTTCCGAACCTGTCCGAGCACGTGGCGGACGTCCTCGCCCGGCTCGTCGTCTCTCACCCGTAGAAGGAGCTGCCATGCCTCGAACCCTTCCGCTCGCCGCCGCCGTCCTTCTGTTCGCATCCATCGCCTGCAAGCGCGGCGGCCACGACGGCGCGATCGTGACGTCCGGCCACGTGGAGGCGACCGACGTACGCCTCTCGGCCAAGGTGCCCGGCCGCGTCGCGCGCTTCGCGCTGCAGGAGGGCTCGGCTGTCACGGCCCGGCAGGAGCTGGTCGCGATCGAGACCACGGACATCGACCTCTCGCTGGCGCGGGCCCGGGCCGATCGCGGCGCGGCCGACGCCGACCTGCGGCTGCGGGTCGCGGGCTCGCGCGCGGAGGACGTGGCGCAGCTCGAGGCCCAGGCCCAGAGCGCCGCGGCCGACCTCGACGGGGCCGAGCGCGACCTCGCCCGCATGCAGGCCCTGCTCGAGAAGGGCTCGGGCACGGCCCAGTCGCGCGACCAGGCCAACACGCGCCGCGACGTCGCGAAGGGCCGACTCGAGTCGGCGCGGCAGTCCCTGCAGCGCGCCCAGCGCGGCAGCCGCAGCGAGGAGATCGACGCCGCGCGCTCCCGCCTCGCCGCGGCCGACGCGCAGATCGCCCAGCTCGAACAGCAGAGATCCGACACGGTCCTGCTGAGCCCGGTGGCCGGCATCCTCACGGAGCGCCTGGTCGAGCCGGGGGAGCTGGTGCAGGCCGGCACGCCCCTGGCCGTTGTCACGAACCTGGCCGACGCCTGGCTCACGGTCTACGTGGCCGAGCCCGACCTCGGCCGCATCCGCCTCGGCCAGGACGTCGAGGTGCGCACGGACGACGGCCAGACCCGCAAGGGGCGCGTCACGTTCATCGCCTCGAAGGCGGAGTTCACGCCCAAGAACGTGCAGACCCGCGACGAGCGCGTGAAGCTGGTGTTCAAGGTGAAGGTCGGCCTCGACAACGCCGACGGCCTCTTCAAGCCCGGCATGCCGTCCGAGGCGACCCTGGCCGCGGCCGCGCGATGAGCCCGCTCGTCGACTTCCAGTCCATGACCCGGCGCTACGGCGCGGTCGTGGCCGCGGAAAAGGTCACGTTCGCGGTCGAGCAGGGCGAGATGTTCGGCCTGATCGGTCCCGACGGCGCCGGCAAGACCACCTCGCTGCGCGTGGCCCTGGGCCTGCTCGCTCCGAGCGAGGGCGCCGTCCGTACCTGCGGCCTCGACCCGTGGCGCGAGAGGGACGAGCTCGCGAAGCGCATCGGCTATCTCTCCCAGCGCTTCTCGCTCTACGGAGACCTCTCCGTCGACGAGAACATCGCGTTCTTCGCCGAGATCCACGGCGTCGCCGGCTGGCGCCCGCGCCGCGACGAGCTGCTCGACATGCTGCGCATGACGCCGTTCCGCAGGCGCCTCGCGGCGCGTCTCTCCGGCGGCATGAAGCAGAAGCTGGCCCTCGCCTGTACGCTCATCCACACCCCGCAGCTCCTGATCCTCGACGAGCCCACGACCGGCGTCGACCCGGTCTCGCGCCGCGACTTCTGGCGCATCCTCGCGCGCCTGCAGCGCGAGGGCCTGACGCTGCTGCTCACGACGCCGTACCTCGACGAGGCCGAGCGCTGCCAGCGCGTCGCGCTCATGGACCACGGCCGCATCCTGAACGTCAGCACCCCCGAGGCGCTGCGCGCGTCCTGGGGAGGCGCGATCGTCGAGGTGCTGGCCTGGCCGCGCCGCGAGGCCCTCGAGATCGTCTCGTCGGCTCCCGAGGTGGCCGACGCGCAGTCCTTCGGCGAGCGGTTGCACCTGACGTTGAAGCCCGAGGCCGCGGGGCGCGCCGAGGCCGTGGCCCAGGACCTGCGCGCGCGGCTCCAGGCCCGCGGCCTCACGGTCGAGTCGGCCCGCGCCATCCCGCCGGGCCTCGAGGACATGTTCATCGCCCGCATCAGCGCCGAGCGTCCGGATTCCGAGGTGAACGCATGACGCGACGTCGACTGGCCCTTCTCCTCCTCCTGCTGGCGCCGTTGGCGTCGGCCGAAACCGTCTCCTTGACCCTCGCCGAGGCCCTCGAGCGCGCCCGTGCCGCCTCCGCCCGTCTCGGCGAGCTGCGCGCCCTCGAACAGGGCGCCGCCGCGGCCGTGAGCGGCGCCCGCGCCCAGCGCCTGCCGAGCCTCGGCATCGCCGCCGGCTACAGCCGCAACTCGAACGTGCCCGAGTTCGTGGCCGCCTTCCCGGGCGAGGGGCCGCGCACGATCTTCCCGAACCTCCCGAACCAGGCCTACGCCCGCGCGACGGCCAACCTGCCGCTCTACACGGGCGGCCGCATCGAGGGCCAGATCGCGGCGACGCGCCGCCAGTCCGACGCGGCGCGCCTCGACCTCGCGGCGGGGGAGTCGGACCTCGTCTACGAGACGACGAGCGCCTACTGGAGCCTCGTCGCGCAGCGCGCCTCGGAGCGCGCGCTGCGCGAGGGGATCGCCGCGTACGAGTCGCACCTCAAGGACAGCCAGAACCGCTTCGACACGGGGGTCGCCGCCCGCAACGACGTGCTCTCGGTCCAGGTGGAGCGCGATCGCGCCGAGCTCTCGAGGCTCGAGGCCGAGAGCGCCGCGTCCCTCGCCGAGGCGAACCTGGTGCGGCTCCTCGATCTTCCGGCCGACGCCCGCATCGAGCCGACGTCGGCCCGCAGCGACGAGGCGGCGGCGCCCGTCGAGCTGGCGCCCCTCGTGGCCCAGGCCCTCGAGAAGCGGCCCGAGCTCGCGGCGCTGCGGGCCCGCGCCGAGGCGGCCGAGGCCGCCGTCGCCACGGCGCGCGCCGGCGCCCGCCCCCAGGCCGGGCTCCAGGGCAGCTACGAGTACTCGAACCCGAACACCCGCATCTTCCCCCTCGAGGGCGACTGGCGCGACACGTGGAGCGTCGGCGTGTCGGTCTCGATCACGGCCTTCGACGGCGGCCGCACGAAGGCCGCGACGGCCCAGGCCCGGGCCCAGGCCGACGCGGCGCGCCAGGCCATCGCCGACCTCGAGCGGCGCGTGCGCTTCGAGGTGACCGCGCGCCTGCTCGACATCCGGACGGCCCGGGCCAGCCTCGCCGTGGCCGAGCGCAACCTCGAGGCCGCCCGCGAGAACGTCAAGGTGAACCGCGACCGCTATCAGGAAGGCGTCAGCCTGTCGTCGGACCTCCTCGATGCCGAGAGCCAGCTGCTGCGGGCGAGCCTCGACGAGACCCGCAGCACGACCGCGCTGCTCGTGGCGCGCGCCGGCCTCGAGCGCGCCGTGGGACGCTGAGCGTGGCCGCCAACGTCATCGAGGTCGCGAACCTGGTGAAGCGCTTCGGCGCCTTCACCTCGGTCGACGACCTCACCCTCACGGTCGGCGAGGGCGAGGTGTTCGGCCTGCTCGGCAGCAACGGCGCCGGCAAGTCGACCACGATCCGCATGCTGTGCGGGCTGCTCACGCCGAGCGCGGGGCGGGCCACGGTGCTCGGCCTCGACGTCGGCCGCGATCCCGAGGGCGTCAAGCGCCGCATCGGCTACATGACCCAGCGCTTCAGCCTGTACGAGGACCTGTCCGTCGACCAGAACCTGCGCTTCTTCGGCGGCGTCTACGGCCTCGACGGCGCGGTCTACGAGGAGCGCCGGCGCTGGGCGATCGACATGTCGGGCCTCGGCGGCAAGGAGAGCCTCCTGACGGGCGACCTGCCGGGCGGCTGGAAGCAGCGCCTCGCCCTCGCCTGTGCCGTGCTGCACCGGCCGAAGGTCGTGTTCCTCGACGAGCCCACGGGCGGCGTCGACCCGCTCTCGCGGCGGCGCTTCTGGAAGCTGATCGACGCCATGGCCGGGGAGGGCGTGACGATCATCGTCACGACCCACTACCTCGACGAGGCCGAGCGCTGCGACCGGATCGCGCTCATGCACGCGGGCCGCCTGGTCGCCCTCGGCACGGTGCGCGAGCTCAAGGAGGTGTTCGCGGGCCGCACGCTGCTCGAGGTCTCCTGCCCGCGCTTCCTCGAGGCCCAGGAGCGTCTCGAGCAGGAGGAGTTCGTCCTCGAGGCGTCGCTGTTCGGGACGCGCCTGCACCTGGTCGTGGAGCACGCGGCCACGGCGGTCGCTCGCGTGCGTGGGGTCCTCGAGGCGGACGGCAACGTGCCCGTGGCCATCGAGCACATCGTGCCGTCCCTCGAGGACGTCTTCATCCACTGCATCGAGGCCGAGGACGCGAAGCGCGCCGCGGCCGGGGTCGCCGAGGCATGAGCCCGCGCAAGATCTGGGCGATCGCGCGCAAGGAGCTGCGCCAGTCCTCGCGCGATCCCCTGAGCCTCGCCATGCTGCTGGGCGTGCCCACGATGATGCTGCTCATGTACGGCTTCGCCCTCAACTTCGACGTGCGCCACGTGAGCCTCGCGGTGGTCGACCGCGACAAGACCGCGGAGAGCCGCGACCTCGTGGCGGCCTTCGTGAACTCGACCTACTTCGACCAGGTGGCCGACCTGCCGGCGGACGCGGACCTCGGCGCCGTGACCGAGCGCCGCGTCGCGAAGGCCGTGCTCACGATCCCGGAGGGCTACGCCCGCGATCTCGCCGAAGGCCGCACGGCCCCGGTGCAGTTCGTCCTCGACGGCGCGGACGCCAACACGGCCACGACCGCCCTCGGCTACGCGAACTCCCTCGTGTCCGACCGCAACGCCGCCGTCCGCGCCGAGGCCACGGGGGAGGCCCTGACCGCCCCCATCGACTACGAGCCCCGGGTCTTCTACAACCCGGAGCTCAAGTCGACCCAGTTCCTCGTCCCCGGCCTGATCGGCTTCATCCTCATGCTCACGGCGGTCCTCTCCACGGCGCTCTCGGTCGTGCGCGAGAAGGAGCGCGGCACGATGGAGCAGCTGCGCGTGACGTCGCTGCGGCCCGGCGAGCTGATCGTGGGGAAGACGCTCCCGTACCTCGGCATCTCGCTCACGGCGACGGTCATCATCCTGATCGCGGCGCGCTTCCTGTTCGGGGTCTCGGTGCGCGGCCCGTACCTCGACCTGTTCGTCGCGACGTTCGTCTACCTGGTCGGCGCCCTCGGCTTCGGCCTGCTCGTCTCGAGCATGGCCGACACCCAGGCGCTCGCCTTCCAGGCCGGCAGCGTCGCCTCGATGCTCCCGGCCATCTTCCTGTCGGGCTTCATCTTCCCGATCCGCGCCATGCCCGAGATCCTGCAGGCGATCACGTACGCGGTCCCGGCGCGCTACTTCAACGTGATCCTGCGCGGCATCATCCTGAAAGGCGCCGGCCTCGACTCGTACCTGCAGGACCTCGCGTTCCTCGTGCTCTACGCGGCCGTCGTGATGGGCATCGCGTTCTTCCGGCTGACCCGGCGGGAGGCCTGATGCGCGTCCTGTGGCGCATGATCGTGAAGGAGTTCCTGCAGCTCCGCCACGACAAGAAGATGGTGCCGGTGCTGCTCGTGGGGCCGATCGCGCAGCTCATCGCCCTGGGCTACGCCGCGAACCTCGACATCTCGCGCATCCCGACCGTGCTCGTGGACCAGGACCGCTCGGTCGCGAGCCGCGACTTCGTGGAGCGCTTCACGGGCTCGGGCTACTTCGACGTCCAGGGCAGCGCGGACACCGTCGAGCAGGTCGAGCCCTGGCTGGTCTCCGGCCGGGCCCAGGTGGCGCTGGTGCTGGCCGACGGCTTCGGCGAGGCCGTGGCCTCGGGCCGCGTGCCCCGCGTCCAGGTGATCGCGGACGGCACCGATTCCAACTCGGCCGTGGTGGGCCTGGGCTACGCGAGCCGCATCGTGCAGGCCACGGGCGCCGAGCTCACGGCCTCGCGCCTCGATCCGAGGACGCGCCGAGTGGTCGTCGGGCGTGTTGAGCTCGTGCCTCGCGTCTGGTACAACCCCGACCTGCTGAGCCGCTGGTTCTACGTGCCCGCGGTGCTCGCCATGGTGCTCATGCTCGTGACCATGATCCTGCCGTCGATGGCCGTGGTGAGGGAGAAGGAGATCGGGACCCTGGAGCAGATCATCGTGACGCCGCTCCAGTCCTGGCAGCTCATCGTCGGCAAGCTGGCCCCGTTCGTGGTGATCGGCATCTTCGACATGCTGCTCATCACGGGCCTCGCGCGGTACCTCTTCGGCGTGCCGCTGCGCGGCTCGCTGCTGCTGCTCACGTTCCTGACGCTCCTGTTCCTGCTCAACACCCTGGGCTTCGGGCTCCTGGTCTCGACCCTCGTCGAGACCCAGCAGCAGGCGATGATGACGTGCATCTACCTGCTGATGGTGCCGATGATCTACCTCTCGGGCCTCATCTTCCCGATCGAGAACATGCCCGTCGGCTTCCAGTACGTGACCTACGTGATCCCGGTGCGCTACTACGCCAACGTGCTGCGCGGCGTGTTCCTCCGAGGCTCGGGCCTGGACGTGCTCTGGCCTGAGGCCGTGACGCTCGCGGGCATGGGGCTCTTCGTCCTCGGCCTCGCGGCGCTGCGGCTGCGCAAGAGCCTCGATTGAGGCGCGCGCCGCGCTGGGAGACGCCGTTCTGGGCCCTGACGCTGTTCTTCCTCGCGTGCACGGGCCTCTTCTACTTCTGCCCGGCCGACGTGCGCTGGCTGCGCAAGGGCGTCCACTTCCTGTCCTTCGAGTTCGAGCAGAACCTCGCCACCTGGTACGAAGGCACCTGCTTCTTCCTGGTGGGGATCCTCGCCTTCGAGCGCTCCCTCGGCCCCGGGCCCAAGTGGGCGTGGCGCGGGCTCTCGGCGCTCGGCGTGGGCCTCGCCCTCGACGAGCTGTGCTCGATCCACGAGCGCTCCGACCTGCTGTTCAAGCCCATCGGCCTCGACGACCAGAGCCTGGCGCTGCTGCCCTTCGCGATCCCCGCCGGCATCATCGCCCTCGTCTCCCTGGCCGGCTTCTGGCGCGGCGGCGAGAAGCTGCGGGCGCGCCAGCTCTTCATCGCCTTCGCGCTGCTGGGCTCGGTCGTGTTCCAGGAGAAGCTCGAGCACAAGCTCCACCTCGAGATCCCCGCCGACCTGGCGCCGGTGCGCGGCGTGATCGAAGAGGGCACCGAGCTCGTGGGCGTCTACTTCCTGCTCAAGATCGTCCTGGGAGCGGGAGCCTCGGTGCTCGACGCGCTGCCGGGCCTCGCGGCCCAGCGCCGCTTCATGGCGCCGGTCGCCGTGGTCGGCGCCCTGGCCGTTCCCACGCTGCTGTACGTCGGCTGGGCCACGCGCGTGATGCAGTACGGCCGCGGCATCCCCATGGCCTTCGTCTCCTACGTGCTGCTCGTGCTGATCGGGCTCATCGCGCTGCGCGCCGCGCGCAACGGCTTCGAGCGGCGCGGCCTGCTGATCGGCCTGGGCCTCGCGGCGCTGTTCTTCTCCCTCGACGAGATCGCGATCCTCGAGCGCGGCGAGAACGTGCGCCTGATGCGCAGCGCGCTGCAGATATGGGCGCTGCCGGTCCTCGGCGGGCTGATCCTCCTGCTGCCGCGGCTGCGCACGCGGATGGCCGCGCTGCTCCTGGGCAGCCTCTTCGTCGTGGGCTACCCGGTCCTCGACCAGGGCGGACGGCAATGGCCGTGGATCGTCGCGCCGGTGCAGATCTTCGCCGTGTACGTGGTGGTCGCGGGCCTGGCCCCGCGCGAGACGTGAGCCGGCGCTGGGTTCGGGCCCTCGCGGCCGTCGCGCTGTGGGCCGCCGTCGGTCTGGTCGCGAGCCAGCTCGGCCGCGCGGCCTGGCGCTCGGTCGCGGGCTACGTCTCGCCCTACCGCTTCTCCGAGAACACGGTCGGCGGCGAGCGCCTCGCGCACCGCACGATCCTGGTCGTCGTCGACGGCCTGCGTCTCGACCGCTCGCGCCGCATGCCGAACCTCGACCGGCTGCGGCTGAAGGGTGCCGACATCGAGAGCGTCGCCGGCATCCCTTCCTACTCGCGGCCCGGCCGGGCCAACCTCGTGACCGGCGCGCCCCCCGAGATCCACGGCGCGACCACGAACCTGCACAAGGCGCCGGTCGGCTTCGACAACCTGTTCCGCGGCGCCGCCCGCCAGGGTTTCTCCGTGGCGATCGCCGGCTCGGACCTGTGGCGGAGCCTGTTCGGCGCCGACCTCGCGAGCGCGACCTTCTTCGGTCCCGAGATCCCCGACACGCGCGGCGCCTTCGCGAGCGTCGCGCCCCGCATGATGCGCGCGGACGTCCAGGCGGTTGAGTTCGTGCTGGAGCGGCAGGCGCAGCTGAGCGTCCTGGACTTTCTCAGCCTCGACTACGCCGCCCACGAGTACGGCGCCGGCTCGGGGGAGTACGGTCGGGCCGCGAACGAGGCCGACCGGATGATCGGCGTGCTGCTCGACCGCGTCGACCTGTTCCGGACGCTGCTGGTGGTGACCGCGGACCACGGCCACCTCGACGAGGGCGGCCACGGCGCCGACGAGCCCGAGGTCACGGCGATCCCCCTGGTGCTCGCGGGTCGCGGGGTCCGGGAGGCCGTGACGGGACGCGGAAGGCAGATCGACGTGGCGGCCACCCTCGCGGCCCTGACCGGCCTGCCGATTCCCGGGGCGAGCGAGGGCCACGTCTTGCGCGACGTGCTCGACCTCGAGCCCGACTTCGCGGCCGCCCTGGAGGCCCGCGAAGCCGCCCACGCGGCCACGTTCCGGAAGGAGTTCGCCGCGAGCCTCGGAGTGCCGGGGGCCCCCGGCGTCGACGAGGCGCGGGCCGTGCGGGCGGCGGCCGATCGACGACGCCGGCTGCCCGTGGCTCTCGCCCTCGGCGCCCTCGTGCTCGCGGTCTGCGTCTGGGTCGGCGGCGCGCGACCCGGCGAGGCCCTCGCGGCCGCGGTCGCCGGTCTGGCGCTGAACGAAGGCGTCTTCCGCCTCCTCGCAGCCCGGGAGCACCTGCGTCTGTCCCTGAGCGCCATCAACCACGAGGAAGACCTGCGGCCGTACTTCTCCCACCTCGGGCTGCTCTCGGCGTGCGCCTCCGGCGCGGCGCTGCTGATCGTCTTCGTGGCCGCGCGCCTCCTGCGCCGCGACGCCGCGCGCCTGGCGCCGGCCGCCCTGTGCGGCATCGGGCTCGCGACCCTGGCTCCCGTCCTGAGCGTCCACGTGGCCCAGGGACTGCTCGCGACCTGGCGCATCGGCGACATCCAGCAGGGCTTCTCCGCCTACGTGGGACCGCTGCGGCTCAACGCCCTCGTGCCCTCCGCCCTCGGAGTCCTCCTGCTTCTTCTGGTAGACTCGCGGTTTTCGCGCGAGGCCTGAATGCTGCGGCCGTACAAGGGGATCTGGCCGAAACTGGGGGAGCGGGTCTACGTCGACCCCTCGGCCCAGGTGATCGGCGACGTGGAGCTGGGGGATCACGCGAGCGTCTGGATGAACGCCGTGATCCGTGGCGACGTCCACTCCATCCGGATCGGCGCCTACACGAACATCCAGGACTGCTGCGTCGTCCACGTCTTCAAGGAGCTGCACACGACGGTCCTCGCCGACCACATCACGGTCGGCCACTCGGCCACCATCCACGGCTGCCGGATCGATTCCTACTGCCTGATCGGCATGGGCGCCACGGTCCTGAACGACGCCCACGTGGGCGCCGAGTCCATCGTCGCGGCCCAGAGCCTCGTGCCCGAGGGCATGGTCATCCCGCCCCGCAGCCTGGTGATGGGCGTGCCGGCGAAGATCCGGCGCACCCTGACGGCCGAGGAGCTCCAGGGCCTGCGCACTTCGGCCGAGAGCTACTACGGCTACAAGGAGACGTACCTCCAGGAGCAGGGCGGCACGAAGTGATCCGGGCGATCAAGGGCACGAAGGACATCCTCCCGGAGGAAGTCGGCGCCTGGCAGCGCGTCGAGAGCGCCGCCCGCGCCCTCTTCGCGCGCTACGGCTGCCGCGAGATCCGCACGCCGATCTTCGAGGAGACCCAGCTCTTCGCCCGCGGCATCGGCGCCGAGACCGACATCGTCTCGAAGGAGATGTACACCTTCGCCGACCGCGACGAGAGCTCGCTCACGCTGCGGCCCGAGGCCACGGCCGGCATCGTGCGGGCCGTGATCGAGCACAACCTGATGAACGAGGACCCGGCGCTGCGCGTCTACGCCCTCGGGCCGATGTTCCGGCGCGAGCGCCCGCAGAAGGGCCGTTACCGGCAGTTCCACCAGGTCGACGTCGAGATCTTCGGCGTCGCCGCCCCCTCGGTCGACGTCGAGGTGATCCAGATCGCCCTGGGCTTCCTCGAGGCCGCCGGGCTCCCGGACTACGAGCTCGTCCTCAACTCCGTGGGCGACGCCGCCTGCCGCCCCGCCTACGTCGAGACCCTGCGGGCCGCGCTGCGCGCGAACCTCGCGACGCTCGGGCCCGACAGCCAGCGCCGCGCCGAGACGAACCCGCTGCGCGTGCTGGACTCCAAGGCTCCCGAGGAGCAGGCGCTCATCGAGTCGCTCCCGAAGATCTCCGAGCACCTGTGCGACGCGTGCCGCGAGCACTTCGCCGAGGTGCGCCGGCAGCTCGACCTCTTCGCGATCCCGTACCGGGTCGACCACCGCCTGGTCCGCGGCCTCGACTACTACACGCGCACGACGTTCGAGGTCACGAGCGGCGCCCTGGGCGCCCAGAACAGCGTCCTGGGCGGCGGCCGCTACGACGGCCTCGTCAAGGATCTGGGGGGGCCCGACCTCACGGGCATCGGTTTCGCCCTGGGCCTCGAGCGGCTCGTGATGATCCTCGGCGCGCCGAAGGCCGAGCGCCGCTGCGACGTGTTCCTGGCGCTGCTGGCCCCGGCCGGGCGCGACAAGGCCCTGCTGCTGCAGCGCGAGCTGCGCGCGGCCGGCCTCGCGGTGCTGACGGACCACGAGGGCCGCGGCCTCAAGTCCCAGATGAAGCGCGCCGACAAGCTGCAGTCCCGTTTCGTGGCGCTGCTCGGCGACGACGAGCTCGCGAAGAACGTGTGGACGGTGCGCGACATGGCGGGCTCGTCCCAGGAAACGATCGAAGACGCGCGCATCGCGGCGTACCTCAAGGAGAAGGCGAATGGCTGAGACGCTCGGAGACCTGACCCGCACGCACTACTGCGGGCAGCTGGGCGAGGGCGACGTGGGCAAGGCCGTCGTCCTCATGGGCTGGGCGGCGACCCGGCGCGACCTGGGCGGCGTCGTCTTCGTGGACCTGCGCGACCGCGAGGGTCTCTGCCAGGTCGTGGCGCGGCCCGAGGTCTCGAAGGACGCCCACGCCGCGGCCGACCGCGTGCGCGGCGAGTACGTGCTGGCCGTCGTCGGGGAAGTCGCCGCGCGCTCGGGCGAGACGGTCAATCCCAACCTCGCCACCGGCAAGGTCGAGGTGCTCGCCAGGGAGATCCGCGTCCTCTCCGAGGCCCGCACGCCGCCCTTCGCGATCGAGGACGACATCCAGACCTCCGAGGACATCCGGCTCAAGTACCGCTACCTCGACCTGCGCCGGCCGAAGCTGCAGCGCAACATCCGCCTGCGCCACCAGATCACGATGGAAGTGCGCCGCTACATGGACGAGCAGGGCTTCTACGAGATCGAGACGCCGATGCTCACGAAGTCGACGCCCGAGGGCGCCCGCGACTACCTCGTGCCGTCGCGCGTCCACCACGGCCACTTCTACGCGCTGCCGCAGTCGCCGCAGATCTTCAAGCAGCTCCTGATGGTCTCGGGCATGGACAAGTACTTCCAGATCGTGCGCTGCTTCCGCGACGAGGACCTGCGCGCCGACCGCCAGCCCGAGTTCACCCAGGTCGACGTCGAGATGTCGTTCCCGCGGGTGCAGTCGATCGTGGACCTGATCGAGCCGCTGTTCGCCCGGGTGTTCCGCCTGATCGGCGTCGACGTCGCGCGGCCGTTCCCGCGCATGAGCTACGCCGAGGCCATGGAGCGCTACGGCAGCGACAAGCCCGACCTGCGCTTCGGGATGCCGATCACCGACGTGACCGACGAGATGAAGGCCCTCGGCCTCGACACGTTCCCGGGCCTGATCGAGGCGGGCGCCCGCGCCCGCGCCCTCGTGATCCCGGCGAGCGGCGGGATCTCGGGCACGCGCCTGCGCAAGATCAACGAGGAGCTGTGGCTGGGCCGCATCGTGCCCGACGCCCACGCCTCGAAGCGCAACCTGTTCACGCTCAAGGCCACCGACGAGGCCGTCGCGAACCTCGCCAAGAAGGGCGCGAGCGAGACGGTCGCCCGCGCCCTGCTCGCGAAGGTCGGCGCCCGGAAGGACGACGTCGTGCTGATCGGCGTCGACGAGGCCGATGCCCTCGCCATGGCTCTCGGCATCCTGCGCCTCGAGCTGGGCAAGGAGCTCCAGCTCGTCGACCCGAAGGCGTTCCGCTTCCTGTGGGTGACGGACTTCCCGCTCATGGAGTACGACAAGGGCGCCAAGCGCTACGTGAGCCTGCACCACCCGTTCACGGCGCCCCTCGACGAGGACGCCCACCTGCTCGAGAGCGATCCCGGCGCGGTGCGGGCGAAGGCCTACGACCTGGTGCTGAACGGCAGCGAGGTCGGCGGCGGCAGCATCCGCATCCACGACTCCGCCATGCAGGCGCAGATCTTCAAGCTGCTGTCGCTCTCCGACGACGAGGCGAAGGAGCGCTTCGGCTTCTTCATCGAGGCGCTGCAGTACGGCACGCCGCCCCACGGCGGCATCGCCCTGGGCCTCGACCGCATGACGATGATCCTCTCGGGCGAGAGCTCGATCCGCGACGTGATCGCGTTCCCGAAGACGGCCAGCGCCGCCGACATGATGGCGGGCTCGCCCTCCCCGGTGCGCGACGAGCAGGTCAAGGACCTGGGGATCGTCGTCGTCCGGAAGTAGCTACTGCACCGCCGGCAGGAAGCGCGGCGCCGGCGCGTAGACGTGGGTGGTGCGCGCGGTGCGCCCGTCGATCAGCTCGAGCGTCGGCACGATGCCGTAGCACGGGTTCGGCGGAACGTCGGGCGGTCCGGGCTGGACCCCGGCGATCACCGCGGCCCGGACGAACGCCTGGTGGGCGCCGTTCACGAGGAGGTCGTCCGCCACGGCGTCGATGGCCGTGGCCCCTCCCGGCCGCAGGTCGCGCACCGCGATCAGCGGCTGCCGGTTCCGGTCGTAGAGGAGCTGGGCCTTGTCGTCCAGGAAGGCGAGGCCCACGCGGCACGTGGCAGGCGTGTCGGCGGCCGTCACGGTGGGCCCCGGAGGCAGCGCGTCCCAGGCCAGGTTGAGGCGCGCGGTCTGACCCTGCACCAGGGTCATGACGCCGAACGTGGCGGGTCGCACCGGATCGGGCGGGATCTGCTGGCCGGGGGAGGGTGCCTGCTCCGCGGCCGGCGCGTAGAAGGCCTCCGTCCGCAGCGACTCGTCCTCGTACAGCTCGAGGGTCGGCACGAGAGACTTGCAGGGGTTGGGCGGGGCGTGGGGGTCGCCGCTCGCCGAGACGCCCGTGACGAGCGCGCGGAAGGCGCGGCGGCCGCGAGTGCCCAGCAGGTCGGCGCCGGGCACGTCGAGCCGGAACGCCTCGCCGGGCCGCACGCTGCCGTCGCCGGCGATCGCTGCGCCGCGGGGGTCGAGGAGCGGCGCGCCGGTGGCATCGACGAGGGCCACGCTGACGTGGCAGGGGTTCGGCGGCAGGTGCGGGTCGCCCCAGAGCACGTGGACGCGGGCCGACTGGCCCCGGCTGAGGCCGACCAGGCCGAAGGTGGGCCGGATGGGATCGGGAGGGGTGGTGCCCTGCGCGGCGAGCGGCAGGGCCGCCACGCAGAGCGCGAGGCCGGTCACGAGGGAGGCGGTCTTCATAGGGTCTCCTTCCGCGGGGACGTCAAGCGTCGAAGGGATCGTGCAGGGACGGGCCCAGCACGGGAGCGGAATGCTTCAGCAAGGCCTCGATCGCTTCGCGGTCGGGCCGGTCGAGGCGGGGCAGGCGCACGCCGAAGCCCGGCGGCAGCTCGTCGACGCGCTGGCCGACGTGGCCGTTGATCCACGAGACCTGGCCGACCACGCGGCAACTCTCGCGGTGGGGAAGCCGCAGCTCGATGACCAGGACCTGGCCGAGCTGCGGGGGCCGGTCGGTCTCGGCGAAGAAGCCGCCGGTGCCGAGGTTGGCGACGCGGTGGGAGCGGCCGTCGACGACGCAGGAGACGCCGTCGACGAAATAGCGGTCCCTCGGTTTCATACGGTCATCGTCGGTGTGGAACGCGTACAGCCTTGCACACTTCTCCGGGACTTGTCACCATTTTTCCTGTGCTAGAGTGGCGGGTCTATGACTATGGACGTCGCCGCCGGGGCCCTCCACAGCCACCCCGCGCCCCCCTGCTGTTGCTGAGCGCATGAGACGGATCGCCCTGCCGGACAAGGGAGCCGAGGCCCTGTTCGGAAACCACGACGAGAACCTGCGGTTCCTCGAAGGCAGCCTGAAGGTGCGCCTGCGCAACCACGGGCAGGACCTGACGGTCGAGGGCGACGAGAAGGGCGAGGCCGTGGTGGCCGAGGTCTTCGAGCAGCTCGGCCAGCTCATGAAGGACGGCTACTCGATCTCGCCGGGCGACGTGCGGCTCGCGGCCCAGCTCCTGGTCGAGGACGGCGGCACGCGCCTGCGCGACTACCTGATGAAGTCGGCGGTGCGCGGCGGCAAGAAGGTCGTGATTCCCCGCAGCCTCAACCAGCGCGCCTACCTCGAGCAGATCGAGACCCACGACATGGTGTTCGGGATCGGCCCCGCCGGCACCGGCAAGACCTACCTGGCCGTGGCCCAGGCCGTCTCGAGCCTGCTGTCGAAGCAGGTCGCCCGCATCATCCTCGCGCGGCCCGCGGTCGAGGCCGGCGAGAAGCTCGGCTTCCTGCCCGGCGACCTGCAGGACAAGGTCGACCCCTACCTGCGGCCGCTGTACGACGCGCTCTACGACCTGCTCGACTACGAGAAGGTCGCGCGCATGCTCGAGCGCAACGCGATCGAGGTGGCGCCGATCGCCTTCATGCGCGGCCGCACCCTGAACGACGCCTTCGTGATCATCGACGAGGCCCAGAACACCACCACCGAGCAGATGAAGATGGTGCTCACCCGCATCGGCTTCGGCTCGAAGGTCGTGATCAACGGCGACATCACCCAGATCGACCTGCCGGCCGGGCGCACCTCGGGCCTGGTCGAGGCGATGCAGGTGCTGGCCGGCGTCAAGGGCATCTCGTTCACCTACTTCGACGAGAAGGACGTGGTCCGCCACAAGCTGGTGCAGGCCGTCATCAAGGCCTACGACGCCTTCGGCGCCGACAAGGCCGCGGCGAAGCCGTAGCCATGCCTCCCGGAGAACTAGGCGTCGTCCTCCTCAACCGGCAGCGCCGTCGGCGGCTCGACGCCGGCCGCCTGCGCCGCGTGCTGCGCGGCGCCGCGCGGCGCCTCAAGGTCGGGGGCGAGGTGGCCCTGGTGTTCGCCGGGGACCGCACGCTGCGGACGCTGAACGCCCGCTATCGCGGCAAGGACAAGCCGACCGACGTGCTCTCCTTTCCCGGCCCGGGCGGGGCCGAGGGGCTGGGGGACATCGTGATCAGCGTCGCGACGGCGGAGCGCAACGCGCGCGCCCTGGGCCGCAGCCTGTCCCAGGAGCTCGACGTGCTGGCGCTCCACGGCTTCCTCCACGTGCTCGGCTACGACCACGAGACGGACCAGGGCCAGATGGACCGCCTCGAGGGCCGCCTGCGCAAGACGCTGCTGGGGCACGCATGATCGTCGGCCTCGTCGTCTCCTTCGTCGTGCTCGCGGCGGTGTCGATCGGCCTCGCGGCCGTCGAGGCCGCGTTCTACCTCGTGAGGCGGCGCCGGCTCTCCCACGTGGCGGCCCAGAACCCGCGGGCCGAGGTGGTGAACCGCTATCTCGAAGACCCGCCCACGATGCTGATGCCGATCCACATCGGCACGTTCACGGCCCACGCCGGCATGACCGTGATCCTGGCGGCCCTGTGCCTCGACTACCTGCAGCAGTGGGCGATGCTCGTCGCCTTCCTGTCGATGGTCATCTACCTGCTGCTGTTCCGCCTGACGCTGCCCTACGCGCTCGTGCGGCGCCAGCCGGAGAAGTCGCTGCTGCTGCTGATCCCGTTCTTCCACCTCTACGCCCAGGCCATGGGCCCGCTGGTCACGGCGCTGCGCAAGCGCGCGGCCGGCCAGGAGGGCGACGAGGCCGACGAGCCGCCGCCGGCCCCGGCCGTGCCCGAGGTGCCGCCGCCGCCCGTCCTCGACAAGGACGAGGACCGGCTGGTGGACTCCCTCGAGCGCTTCACCGAGACGCCGGTGCGCGACGTGATGACGCCGCGGCCCGACATCGTCGCGATCGCCGGCACCGCCAGCATCGCCGACCTGCGCAAGCGCATGCGCGAGACGAAGTACAGCCGGCTCGCGGTGTTCGGCGAGAACCTCGACGACATCGTGGGCGTCGTGGACGTGCGCGACCTGCTCGACTTCGAGGGCGACCCCTCGGAGCCCCTGCGGCCCATGGCGCGCACCGTGTTCCTCGTGCCCGAGAGCAAGAAGATCGCGGAGCTGCTGAAGGACATGCAGGCCCAGCGCACCACCTTCGCGGTCGTGATCGACGAGTACGGCGGCACCGCCGGCATCGTCTCGATCGAGGACATCCTCGAGGAGCTGGTGGGCGAGATCAAGGATCCCTACGACGTGGAGGCCGAGCCGATCTCGGTCGACCCCGACGGCTCGCTCATCGTCGCGGGCCGCGTCAGCATCGACCGGCTGGAGCAGGCCCTCGAGGTGGACTTCGCCGACGAGCGCAACGTCGGCACCGTGGGCGGCCTGGCCGCGAGCGTGTTCGGCCGCATCCCGCGCCCCGGCGAGACGGTGGAGCATCGCGGCTTCTCGATCGAGGTGCTCGACGCCGAGCGCAAGCGCGTGAACCGCGTGCGCTTCCGCCGCCTCGTCGAGGCCGAGGCGTGAGCCGCTCGGGCTTCGTCGCGATCGTCGGCCGCCCCAACGTCGGCAAGTCGACGCTCCTCAACCACATCGTCGGCCAGAAGGTGTCGATCGTCTCGGACAAGCCCCAGACGACCCGCAACCGCATCCTCGCCGTGGTGAACCGTCCCGAAGGCCAGATGGTGCTGTTCGACACCCCGGGCATCCACAAGCCCATGCACAAGATGAACGAGCGCATGGTGGACGCCGCGGTGCAGAGCCTGGCCCAGGTCGACGTCGCGCTGTGGGTGGTGGACGCGTCCGAAGGCTATGGCCCCGGCGACCGCCACGTGCGCGAGGTGCTGAAGCGCGCCGGCCATCCCGTCGTGCTCGGCATCAACAAGATCGACAAGATCCCCAAGCCCAAGCTGTTGCCCGTGATCGAGAACTACCGCCACCAGCTCGACTTCGCCGAGGTGATCCCGTTCTCGGCCCTGAAGGGCGAGAACGTCCCGCTCTTGTCCGAGCGGCTGATCGGCCTGCTTCCGGAGGGCGAGCCGCTCTATCCCGAGGACTTCCTGACGGACCAGCCCGAGCGCTTCTTCGTGGCCGAGATGGTGCGC
Organism: uncultured Acidobacteriota bacterium; assembly: GCA_902826455.1. Lineage (GTDB taxonomy): Bacteria > Acidobacteriota > Vicinamibacteria > Fen-336 > Fen-336 > CADEEV01. The sequence continues at coordinate 42,501 of CADEEV010000019.1, forward strand.
GAGCAGATCCTGCGCGAGATGCGCGAGGAGCTGCCGTACACGACCGGCGTCGTGGTCGAGCGCTTCGTCGAGGAGGAGGGCCTGGTGCGCATCGAGGCCAGCATCCTGGTCGAGCGCGAGAACCAGAAGGGCATCCTGATCGGCAAGAAGGGCTCGATGCTCAAGCAGGTCGGCACCGCCGCCCGCCACGAGGTCGAGAAGTTCCTGGGCACGAAGATCTTCCTCGGCCTGTTCGTGAAGGTGCGGCCCAACTGGCGCGAGGACCCGCGCGTCCTGGACGAGATGGGGATGGGCCGCCGGGACGAGTAGTCGGCTGGAACCTCGGCACCGGGTCGTGCGTTCCTGGGGCATGACCCTGACGACCGCCGTACTGCTGATGCTCCTGTCGACCCCGGGGGCCTATCCGTACACGTTCCCGGCCTACGACACCGTGAAGGGCATCGATGTCTACGCCGATCCGGCCGAGTACGACGCCGCCGTCCACGATGCCGCGTTCGTCTTCGAGAAGCTGCGGGCCCCGAGCGACGGCCTCAGCATCGTCACGTACCTCTACCGGCCGGCCGACGTGGCGGGGAAGAAGCTGCCGCTGATCGTGTTCCTGCGCGGGAGCACGACCATGGGGGACCAGGCGCCGCAGCTCGTGACCTTCTTCCACCGCCTGGCGTCCAGGGGCTTCGTGGTGCTGGCCCCGCAGTATCGCGGCAGCGACGGGGGCGAAGGGCGTGATGAAGTCGGCGGCGCCGACCTCGCCGACGTGACGAGCATGCTGCCCCTCGCGCGCTCGCTCGGCTATGTCGACGAGGCCAACGTCTTCCTCTACGGCGAGTCCCGCGGCGGGATGATGACGTACCAGTCGATCCGCGACCGTTTCCCGGCGCGGGCCGCGGCGGTGTTCGGCGCCTTCACCGACCTCGACGTGATGACGCAGCCGCCGCAGCTGCAAAAGGTCGTTCAGCAGCTGTGGCCCGACTACGCGCAGAACCGCAAGGCGATCGTCGAGCGGCGCTCGGCGGAGTACTGGCCCGAGAAGCTCGACGTGCCGCTGCTGATCATGAACGGCACGGCGGATCCGCAGGTCGACGCGAGCCAGCCGCTCGGTCTCGCGCTGCAGCTCCAGGCCCTGAAGAAGGAGTACTCGCTGGTGCTCTACGCCGGCGGCAGCCACGTGCTGACGAAGGACCGCCTGGACCGCGACGACCGCGCGGTCCGGTGGTTCGAGGCGCACATGAAGCGCTGAGCGGCGGGTGCCTGGCTCGGCGGTCCGCGCGCTGGGTATGGTGATAGTATGGCATCCATATGGCCACGACGAAGGTCACATTCACGCTCGACGACGCGACCCTCGAGAGGTTGAGCGCGGCATCCGAACGCCTCGCCCGACCCAAGAGTGAAGTCGTTCGCCTGGCGATCCAGGAGTTCAGCGAGCGTGCGGGTCGTCTGAACGACGAAGAGAGACGGCGGATGCTGGCCATCTTCGACCGAGTCGTTCCGGCAATTCCCAAGGGCTCTTCCGCCGACGTCGCACGGGAACTGGCCGAGCTGCGGCGCGCGCGCTCGGTCTCCGGTCGAGCGACACCGACCCGGCGGTGATCGTCCTCGACACCTCCGTGCTCGTGGACGCCTTTTCCGGGGATCAGAGGAGCGCTCCAGCCTTGCGGCGCACGCTCGCGGACGGCGAGCGGCTGCTGGTTCCGAGCCTGGTCCTCTACGAATGGCTTCGAGGTCCGCGACGCCCGGTCGAAGTCGACGCGCTCGAGGCTCTTTTTCCGGCGTCGGTCGCGCTGCCCTTCGGTCCCGCCGAAGCCTCGCTGGCTGCTCGGCTTTTCCTGCGAAGTTCAAAGGCGAGAGCGAGGCAGATGGATCTCGCTATCGCTGCAACGGCCATTCTGGCCCAAGCGGAGTTGTGGACTTTGAACGCCCGCGACTTCCGCGACATTCCGGGACTGACGCTGTATGTGCCGCGGTAGCCGCTAGCGCGGCAGCCAGGGCCGCACGTCGACGACATGCATGCCGGCGGTGCGCGCGGACTGCAGGCCCGCCTCGCCGTCCTCGAACGCGACGCAGGCGGTCGGCGGCACGCCGATGCGCGCGGCCGCGATGAGGAAAACGTCAGGGGCCGGCTTCGGAGGGCACAGGCCGCGCGAGCTCACGACCGCGTCGAACCAGTCCTCGACGCCGATGGCGCGCAGGGACGCTCGGGCCGACGGTTCGGTGCTACCCGTGGCGACGGCCATCGGCAGAACGCCGCGGTGGTTCCGCGCGATCTCGATGACGGCCGGCACTCCCCGCAGGTCGCTCTCGGGAAGGCTGTGGAAGAGCGCGTCGCGCTCGGTCGCGACCGCAGCGGCATCGACCTCTCGCCCTTGCTCCTGCGCCAGCCTGCGGACGATCTCGTCGGTCGGCACGCCGGCCCATGCGTAGAACAGCGGCTCCGGGAACCGAATGCCGTGGTGGTTCAAGGCCTCGACCCACACCTTGTAGTGAAGGGGCATCGAGTCGACCAGCGTGCCGTCGCAGTCGAACACGAGGCCGCGGCATCCGGCCGGCGGGGTCCAGGTCATCAGATGTCGGCCGGCTTGAGGAGGAAGACGGCGTCTTGCGGTCGCGCATGACCCGTGAGCGGCTCGAAGGCACCGTCAGGCCGACGCGAGAGGAACAGGAGATACGTCGAGTGGGGCTGGAGCTCGAGGTAGGCGCCGCCGTTGACGATGCCGAGAGGCGGTTCCCCCGGATGCTTGGGTTGCTGGGCGCGCTGCACGTCGAGCCGGTAGTGGAGCAACTCGAACGTGGAGTCTGACAAAAGTGCGTTGGAGCCTCCCTTGAGGACGGACTGCACACGGAAGGTGCTTCGCATCTCGAAGACAGGCAGGAACGGCTTGAGGTCCGGATGTGCGGTCGTGCGGCCCGTGTCGACCACCCTCTCGCATTCGGCGATCACGACGACGTCGGCCTTGTCGCGGAGCTGGTCGAAGCTCCAGATGGTGCCGACCTGTGCCTGTGCCAACGTCGGCGCGATGAGAGTCGCGAGCAAAGCCAACGCTCGGCGTTTCATCGGCCGTGGGAGCTCAAAGGGCTAGCCCTGGACCTGCACGGTGATGACGCCGCCACGCTCGACCGATAGCGGTACGCCAAGCCAGGACAGCGCGACGACTAGCCAGCGCTTCATGGCTTCGTCTCCTTCGGCTTCGACTTCTCGCGGGCCTTGGCGTGCTCGATCTTGAGAGGGACTTCGCAGCCGCCCTTGCCCTTGCAGCTGTTCTTGCCGGCGCAGCCGTTGTCGCCCGAGGCGCAACCGCCGATCGCCTTGCAGTCGTTCTTCCCGGCACAGCCGTGGTGGGCGGCCTCGGCGGCGCAGCCGCCCTTGCCCTTGCAGTCGTTCTTGCCCGCGCAGCCGTGGCCACTGCAGCCATGCTTGCAGTTGCCGCGACCCTTGCACTCGTTGAGGCCCTTGCAGAGGTGCTTGTCGACCGTCGCAGGCTCGTCGGCGAAGGCAGGCAGGCGCGTTCCGGCCATCAGCCCAGCGACGGCAGCGGTCATGAGGACACCGGCATCGCGGCGCTTCATGGGCGCCCCGGAGTGGCCAGCGATGCCACGCCCATGAGCGCACGCAGGTCGTCGCGCACGACTCCGTCGACCGGATGGAGGTGCGTGCCTGTGCCGTCCACCCGGTACTGCGTTCCGTACCGCTGCGGCCGACCCAGCTTCACGAGGAAGCGGTCCTCGGCCGCGGCGGCAAGCGACGCGCTCGCCACGTCGTTCTTCCCGAGGCGCATCGCGGCGACGCAGAACTCGTGGGCCAGCAGATAGTCGTCGGCAGTCTCCCCGTGCTGGAGGATCAACGCGGCTCGGTAGAAGTCGGTGCCGGTGCGGATGGCGCCACCCGAGTAGAGCGCCTTGACCCTGGCGAGCCGAAGGCGATCTCGAGGCGTGACGACGCTCCAATCGATCGTCGCTGGTTGACGATCGCGCTGGTCCGCGTCGGCGAGGGTCAGGAGCTCAGAGTTATCGGGGCCAGCCTCTTGAGCCCACACGGGAGCGTAGCGGGCTCCCAGCGCCACGAGAGTCACGAGTCCGAGCGACATCAGCGACATGCCCATCGTCGCCCTGGAGTTCATGCCTTGCGTTCGGCGTTCTCGGCGATACGCGTCTTCACCAGCTTCTTCACGAGGGTCACGGGCAGCGGTGCATCGGGCTGGAAGCGGATCGTCCCCTTGCTCGTGCTGTAGCGCGCGATCAGCGCCTTGTGCTTCGCGAGGGTCGTGCCGCTCAGGACGTAGAACGCGCAGTGGTTCGTGGTCGCGCCGTAGCCGACCAGCATTCCGTTCAGGTGGAAGATCGGGATGCCGTAGCTGATGCGTTCCTCGGCCTTGGGGGCGACGGCCTTGATGGTGCGGCGCAGGCTCTGCAGCGCCTTGCGGTGCGCCGGCGGGAGGGCGTCGAAGTACTCGGGGATGGTCTTCGCCTTCACCCTCATCGTCGAGAGGATACGCCTGGATCAGGCCCCAGGCCCAGCGTCAGTTGTTTCCGGCGCCGACGCAGCCACCAGAAGATCAGAGGGATCAGAGGCAGCGCGGTGACGAGCATGAACAGGGCCGCCGCCGCCAGGATGGAACCTGTGGGGTCCCCACAGTCACTGCAGATGTCGAACTGCATGGAACTCCCGCCCTTGAGCCTTGGACACCGGCCGGCGCGCCGGGTTCCTACCGCGCCTTGAGCTCGAACGTGGCCTGGACGCCGTAGTTCAGGAACTCGCTGCCCGCCTCGATCGGAGCCGAGAACATCGCCTTGTTGAAAGCGAGGGTGTTCATGGGACCGGGCTGCATGCCGTAGCTCTCGCTCACGCAGATCGCGTCCCCGACCTTGGCGCCCGCTGCGCTGGCGAGCGTCTCGGCCTTGGACCGCGCGTCCTGGAACGCGAGCTCGAGGCCTCGGGCCTGATTCTTGGAGGTATCGGCCACCGAGAAGGAGAGGCCGCCCGCGTTGTTGGCGCCGGCCTCGACTGCCGCCTGCAGGAGCTGGCCGACCGACTCCGTGTCGTTGCGCGTGACGGTGACCTGGTTCGAGACGCGGTACGCCACGGTCTTGCGCCCGTCGTCGCTCAGGACGGGCTGCACGTCGAGGTTCGAGGTCTGGATCTCCTTGGACGAGGCGCCCTTCGACTTCAGGGCGGAGATCACGGCCTGCACCCGAGCGGCGTTCGACGCGAACGCCTGGGCCACGGCCGGGGCTTCCGTCGACACGCCGACGGTGAAGGTCGCCCGGTCCGGTGTCGCACGGATCTGGGCGGAGCCGGAGACCTGGACGCGGCGGCCGGTGCTGGAGGCGCAAGGGTCGATCTGGGCGTGTGCGACGGACGCGAAGGCGCTGACGGCGAGGACGACGAAGGCGAGTCTCATTTCTTGGCTCCAAAGGTTTTCCCGAAGAAGTCGCCGTCGTTCCAGGTCGGCCGGGCGTCGCCCTGGGCCGTGAAGTACCCGAGCAGAAACGCGTAGCGCGCGGCCTTGGCACCGGCGTTCCAGTCGAGGGGCTGGTTGAAGTCGTCGTTCGGCAGGTGATAGCGCAAGCGATAGCGGTCGGCGCGGAGCTGGGCCCCGTCGAGCTTCGGGTCGACGGCCTTGGTGCCGATCATCGGGAACAGGGCGGGGATGCCGCGGCGCACGAACGAGTAGTGGTCGCTGCGGATGAAGAACATCTGTTCCGGTGTGGGGTCGGGCGTGACCTCCACGCCCAGGCGCGCCGCGGCGCGCGTCACGGCGCTGCCCATGGTCGAGTGGTCGCCGCCGATGTCGATCACGTTCTTGAACTCGAACAGCAGGTTGGTGCCGTCCATGTTGACGTTCGCGACCATGCGCTCGCGGGGCACGGTGGGGTACTCGACGAAGTAGTCGGAGCCCAGCAGGCCCTTCTCTTCGCCGGCGACGCCGATGAACAGCAGCGAGCGCCGCGGTGGCTTCGGGAGGCTCGCGAAGGCCCGCGCCACCTCGATCAGGGCCGCGACGCTGCCGGCGTTGTCGGTGGCCCCGTTGTAGATCGCGTCGCCGTTCACGGGCTCGCCGACGCCGAGGTGGTCGACGTGGGCCGTGTACACGACGATCTCGTCGCGGAGCTTCGGGTCGGACCCCGGAAGTCGCGCGATCACGTTCGAGCTCGTGACGTCCGAGTGGGTCGACTCGATGCGCGACACGAGGCTCACGGGTAGCGCGGCCGCCTGGTCCGGCGCGGCACCGCCGAGCAGCTTCCGGCTGCCGGCCTCGCTCAGCACGGCCACGATGCGGATGTCGGTCTTGCGTCCGTTCGGGAAGCCGTCGCGGTCGAGCCAGGCCATGGAGGGCTGCGTGGCCTGGCGCAGGGCCCGGGCGAAGGGCGAGATCTGCTCGGTCGCGGCCTCGCGCAGGTGGAGGGCGGCGACGGCGCCTCGGGCCGCCGCCTCGTCGAGCTTCAGGCGGGTGCTGCTGTAGTGGCCCCGCTCGGCCGTGGGCAGCGTATTCGGCGCGCCGGTGATGAACGCGACGACCTTGCCGCGCACGTCGATGCCCTTGTAGTCGTCGATGCCGAAGTCCGGCGCCACGATGCCGTGGCGGACGAACACGATGGGGGCGTTCACCGTGGACGCGGCCTCGCGCACGTCGCCCACCGCGTAGTAGTCCGTGCCCCAGGTCAGCGTCTCGTCGCCGTTGGGCCCGCTGATCCGTACGGAGCTGCGGTCCGGGACGATCACGGCGCTGCGATAGCGCACGGGCTGGAAGAAGCCGTCGACGCCCGCGGGCTCGAGGCCGAGGGCCTCGAAGCGGCCGGCCAGGTACTGCGCGGCGAGGTCGTAGCCGCGTGTTCCGGTGCCGCGGCCCTCGAGCAGGTCGTCGGCCAGGAGCCGCACGTGGGCACGGATCGCCTCGGGCCGGATCGTCCGTGCGGCCGCGTCTTCGGGGCGCGCGGTCGTGGTGGTTGCCGCCGCGAGCGCGAGCGAGAAGGCCAGGGCTGGGATCATGGGTGTCTCCTAGCGGCGATAGACGTCGGTGCTCAGATATTTGAGCCCGTGGTCGATCATCAGCGTCGCCACGGTGGCGTCGGGTCCGAGCTTCTCGGCCACACGCAGCGCCGCGACGACGTTCGCGCCGGAGGACGTGCCCGCGAAGAGCGCCTCCTCGCGCGCGAGCCGGCGTGCCATCGCTTCGGCGTCGCTGGAGCTCACGGCCACCACCTCGTCGACCAGCGACGGGTCGTACAGCGGGGGCGTGCGGCCGATGCCCGTCCCCTCGATCTTGTGAGCACCGGCGGCGCCGCCGAGCAGCACCGAGGATTCGCCCGGCTCGACCACAACGCGCCGCACGTTGGGGTTGTGGCGCTTCAGGACGGAGCCGATGCCCCGCGACGAGGCCGCGGCACCGGCGCCCTGGACGAACGCGTCGACCCGGCCGCCGCTCTGCGTCCAGATCTCCTCGCCGAGCCCGTGATAGCCGGCGATGCTGTCGTGGTTGTTGAGCTGATCGACCCAGAACGTGTTGGGCTCCAGGCTCATCTGCCGCGCGGTCTCGATCATCTCCAGGATCAGCGTGCGGGTCGTGAGGCCGCCCTCGCTGGGGACGATCGTGAGCTCGGCGCCGAGCGCCGCCATGTGGTCGCGCTTCTCCTTGCTGAACGCGTCGGACGTCACGATCTTGATCTTGTAGCCCTTGGCCGCGCAGACGAGAGCGAGCGAGGAGCCGGTGCTGCCGCCGGTGTACTCGACGACGGTGTGGCCCGGCTTGAGCCGGCCGTCGGCCTCGGCGGCCCCGATCACGGCCAGCGCCATGCGGTCCTTCATGCTGCCGGTGGGGTTCTCCCACTCGAGCTTCACGAGGATGCGCGCGCTGCCGGGCGGGACGATCCTGCGCAGCTGGACCATCGAGGTGTTCCCGATGGCCTCGAGGACGTTCATGGTCAACGCTTCTTCTTGGTACTGCGGGCGCGCGCCTTCGGCTTTGCCTTGGCCTTCGTCGTTCGCTTCCGCGTCGCCTTCTTCTTGGCTGCCTTCGGCCGAACGTGTTCCGGCAGCTCCTTGGCCCCGGCCTCCCGATTCCACCTCTCGTAGACCTCGGGGGTGATCTTGCCCTCGACCAGCAGTTCGGCGAACTTGCGGCGCTGCGCCTGGCTCTTGATCGGCATCGCGTCCAGTTTAACGCGACGTCTTCAGGCGGTCGCGACCGTGCTCTCCGTTCGCGAGGCTCCGGCGCGCAGGAACAACAGCGCCGATCCCAGCCACAAGGCCACGAAGAACACCGTGACTCCCAGCACCTCGAGCAGATCGACCGTCGCAGGCACGCTCCCGATGGCCAGCCCGACGACGGGCACCATGGCCTGGGCGATGGCGGCCCCGAACAGGGCGCGCGCCACCCCCCGCGGCTCGAGCCGCGCCGCGATCGAGCCGATGAAGGCCACGGCCAGCACGCCGAGGTACAGCCCGTTGACCGGATCCTTCTCGCTGCCGATGAGGCCCACGGCCAGGTTCACCCAAACCAGGAGCAGCGCGGTGAGGAGGGCCGCCGCGACCGCCAGCCGGTAGGCCGTCGCCGCGACACGGCCCACGGCGAGCTCGTAGATCAGTCCGGTGCCGGCCAGGAGACCCCCCGCGACGACAAAGTCGAACAGGGTCCAGTTCACCTCGCCGCTGAACTGCATGGCGACCAGGGGGATCAGGAGCAGGGTTCCCGTCACCAGCCCGACGCGGATCAGGCTCTTGGCTCGCAACTCCATGAAGTCAGCCTCCTTCGGCGCACGACGGCGCCTTCCGAAAGCTAGGGCGTGTCCTCCCTGAAGACATGACCGAGTTGTGAGGGCCACTGGGCGGTGGCCTTCAGCTCACTACATCGGCCAGCCACTCCACCAAAACCTTGAACTCCTCGGGCTTCTGCTGGGATGGATCGCTAGAGACGCTATAGCCCGTGCGCCTCGCACCACTTCCAGAGCGCGCCGCTTGGGTCTGAAATCTCAAGATTCGTTTCGAGACCTCGGATCGCAAGCGTCGTTACGCTGTGACTGCCGCGTCGGCAGCGCTCGACGGCTGATGGGGGAATCGACAGAGCGCGATTGACGATGTTTTCGATTGCGCGAGGCTCAAGGTGGACTGTCGCTTCACTGAGGCGCAGAGACACATTCATGAGGGTTGTGATGTCTCTTACGCTCGGCCCCGAGAGGACGAGCGTCACCCTTTGGGCGGGGCCGGCGGCGGTCGCGTCGGTTGACGAAGCTGAAAAGCGCTCCTGCAGCTTCTGCCAGGGTTCGATTGCGCATGACGATGAAACAAGAGCCCCGAGGAGGGTGAGCAAGGTGAGACGCCGGATGCGAATGCCCGGGGCTGCTCGCTTCATCTCTGCACAGGCGCGTTCAGTTCTCCCAGGCCATGCCGCCGGCCGCAGAGCGGGCAATAGGTGGGCGGTTCGGTGTTGTTGACGCGATGCCGGACCCCGGGAACCGTGCTCAGGTACGCGAAGACCGCCTTCAGGTCGTCGTCGGTCATCTCTTTGAAGAACACCCAGGGCATCGCGGAGCTCAGCGCGCGGACGCCGGCGACGCGGCCCGTCCGGATCGTCTGGAGGAACACGCCCTCGGTGTAAAAGGCGATGCCCGACGGGTCCTGCGTGATGTTCGCCGAGGCGACCAGCTTGGTCTCGTCAGGGGAGGCGAGCTTGGCGCTCGGCGTGAACGACGGATCCGGCGCGTACTCGAACCCGAAGCCCTTCTCGAGACGGAATCGTCGACCGCCGCCAAACGCGAGCTCGCGGAATGGCGTGCCCTGTCTCGTGGTCGTCGTATGACACCCCAGGCACTCGCCGAGCTGCACGAGGTACCGCCCGCGCTCGAGCGGCGTGCGAATCGAAGTCGCCTTCGCCGGGGACGTCGGCGGCTGGACCGTTTCGGTCCTGCTCTTGGCGGGCGTGCTGCGTGGCAGCGACCGACGCACGGGCCGCAGGGACCGCAAGTAGGCCACCACCGCGAGGGCGTCCTCGTCGGTCATCACGCTGTAGTAGGCCGACGGGTGGTCGCCACGGAGCGCGCGGCCATCGCGGCCGACGCCTTCGCGGATCGCCCGCACGACCTCGGTTTCGCTCCAACGTCCCAGGCCCGTCTCCGCGTCCGGCGTCAGGTTCGGAGCCACGACCGGTGTCTCGGGATCAAGCACGTCGCCCGTGCCCAGCGTTTCCGGGCGCGGCGTCGCCGGGTCGCCGTCGTTCAATGGCGAGTGACACCAGAAGCACCGGCCGACTCCGTTGGCGAGATAGCGGCCGCGCGCCAGCCGGTCATCGGCCTGGCTCGCCAGCGCTGGCAAGGCCACGAAGAAGAACGCGCCCAAGAACAGGAACAGACGGCTCGAGGCGTGGGTCATTGGTTCATTGCACGTGTCCCATCGGGTCCGAGCGATGTTCGGGACATGGGCGACTCCGCTGGCGACGGCGATGGGTTGCGCGCAAACGGTAGCCCAGGTCTCGGATTCTGCATAGCCATCGGCCTTGTGGCCGATGGGATCGGCTGATGGCTGGGTCCCGAGCTAGAACCAGCGGCCGACGCGCTGCCGGTACGCGTCGTACTCGCTGCCGAAGACCTCGAGCAGCCGCGCTTCCTCGACCGGGATCACCCTCCAGTTGAGGTAGGCGAGCACGAGCAGCAGCAGCGGGATCGGCCACAGGTGCTTGAGCAGTCCGGCTTCGCCGAGGTAGCCGAGGCTCAGGCCGATGTACATCGGGTTGCGCGTGAAGCGATAGGGACCTGACGTCACCAGCGTCGTTGAGGCGCGCCCCGGGATCGTCGTGGTCCGGGCGCGATGGAAGAGTCCCCAGCCCCAGCCCGCCACGAGCACGCCGAGAAGGAACAGCACGATGCCGGCGACGAAGAAGCGCTGCTGCGTCTCGGCGCTGAGACCCGTCGGGAAGGCGTACTCGAGACAAAGGCCGACCAGGTACATCAGGACGAACACCCACGGCACCGGGATGCGTAGCAACCGCTAGTGCCCGAACCGGAAGCGCACCTTGCCCACCGCGGAGAAGCCGCCGATGTCGTTCTCGTCGTACACGGCCGAGACGCCGCCGAAGCCGGCCGTGTCCTTGGCCGAGAGGTACATGGCCTCGGCGCCGAAGCTCAGGGAGCCGCGGCCGATCACGACGCCGACGAGCGCGTGGAACGAGCCCTTGGTCTGGCGGCTCTTGTCCGTGACGCCGCCCACCGTGCTCGACTCTTCGACGCGCGTGACGCCGCCGCCGCCGCCGATGTACGGCGACACTGCGCTGCCGCTCGCGAAGCGGTAGCCGACCGTGGCCTGCAGCGGCTGAACCTTGAGGTTCAACGGATGGCCGAGCCGGAACACGGGGCCGCCCGGGTTCTCGACGAACACGCGCTCGCCGTCCTTGCTGAAGTTACGGAACCAGGCCGAGACGAACAGGCCGTTGCCGAGCTCGAAGCCGAGGCCGCCGCCGTACGTCAGGCCGCCCGACTTGCCGTCGAAGATCGCCTTGGCGGAGTTCCGGGAACGCGTCAGGTCCTGGTAGCCCGCGACGCCGTCGATGACGAGGCCCTGGGCCGCGGCCGAGGTCGCGGCGCTGCCGACGACGCTGGCGAGCAGGAGCGAACGGACGAGCGTCTTCAATGGTTGAACCCCAGGCCCTTCAGGGCCTCTGCCGGCCGCACCAGGCCGAAGCCGTACCGGTCGTCCCGGCCGCCCGCGCCCAGGTCCTGCGCCGAGTCGTAGAGCGCCTTGCGCACCGCCGAAGGCGACGTGATGCCCTGGCTGATCAGCATCGCCGCGGCGGCGGCCACGTGGGGCGCCGCCTGGCTCGTGCCTTCGAAGTAGAAGTACCCGAAGTCGTCGTAGCGGCCTTCGCGCACGGCGGTGTTGTGGGAGAAGGTCTGCTGGAGAATCATGTCGGGGTCGCCGTCGTTGTTGTCGTCGCGGCTGAAGTCGCCGCCGGGCGCCACCAGGTCGAGCTCTGGACCCCAATTGGAGTAAGGCGTCTTGATCCGGCGCTGGTCCACGGCGCCCACGCCGATCACCGTGGGGAAGGCCGCGGGATAGTCGACGCGGCTCTCGCCGTCGTTGCCCGAGGCCGCCACCACCACCACGCCCGCCGCCTCGGCCCGCTCCACCGCGCGCCGCAGCGTCTCGCTCGGGGCGTTCGAGCCCAGGCTCATGTTGATGACCTTCACGGGGTGCGTGCCGTTCTGGGTGAAGTTGATCGCGTAGTCGATGCCCGCGGCCACGTCCGAGAGGAAGCCCAGGCCGTTGCTGTCGAGGACCTTCACCGGCATCAGCGCGCAGTCGAAGGCGAGGCCCGCGACGCCCTCGCCGTTGTCGGTGGCCTCGCCGATCGTGGACGCCACGTGGGTGCCGTGGTTGTCGTCGTCGTTCGCGTGGTCGTCGCCGTTCACGAAGTCGTGGCCCTGCAGGAACGCGCGGTTGCCCCAGTCGGGAGCGCGGCGGTACACGCCGAAATCCTCGTAGGCGATGCCCGTGTCGACCACCGCGATCGCGACGTCGGTCTTGCCCTTCTGGATGTCCCAGCTGCGCGGCGCCCCGATCAGCTCGAGGTTCCACTGGAAGCGGTAGAGGTTGTCGTTGGGGTTGAAGGCCGCGTGGAAGACCGCGTTGGGCTCCGCGTACTCGACCTCGGGCATCGAGCGGAAGCGCGCCACCGCGTCCTCCACCGCGACGCCCGCGTCGAGGCTGACGACGTAGTGGCCTCCGTAAGGCGCCTGGCGCGCGCGCAGGCCGCCGGCGTCGCGCAGCATGCGCTCCTCGTGGCTCTGGCTGGCCGTCGTCTGGAACTTCACGATCACCTCGCCCGCCTTGTAGGACGCGAGGGGCGAGGGGGCGCGGAGCTGGACGGCGCGCAGGCCCGCGTCGTCGGCGCGAGAGACGGACGGCAGCAGGACGGCGCTCAAGGCGAGCGCGAGTGGCAGACGCTTCATCAGGCGAGTCTAGGTGGCGGGCCGTTCGGGAGTCAAAACCGGGAGGAAGCGGAACAGGAACGCCGAGCCCAGCACGCCGCCGAGGAAGAGCGCCGCGCCGAGCAGCGGCTCGGCGTCGGGCAGCGTTCCCGCCGTCGGCTCGGCGAGGGGCGCCGCGAAGAACGTGATGCCGTTGAGCGTCGCGTGGGCCAGGATCGTGGACCACAAGCTGCCGGTGCGCAGCCGCAGCAGCGCCAACCCCAGGCCGATCGTGAACGCGAAGGGCACGCGATAGAACGAGCGCGTTCCGCCCCACTCGACGTGGATGAGACCGAACAGCAGCGAGGTCAGGAAGACGGCCCACGCCGGCCCGAGCCGCCGCAGGAAGGCCGGCAGCGCGGCGCCGCGGAACACGATCTCCTCGCAGAACGCCGGCACGAACGCGATCGTCATCAGCGAGACGAGGGCGTCGGCGGGTCCGTCGGGCTTGAGGGCCTCGTGGAGCCGCTCGAAGGTTTCGAGGAAGCCAGGGGGCGGCTTCCACACGGCGTACTGCAGCTCGAAGAGACCGAGGCTCACGGCCCACAGCGTGGCGCCGAGCCCGATGCAGAGGGCCACGGCTCGCCCCGGCAGCGCGCGGAAGGCGAGGCCCGCGCCGAGCGGGATGCGCCAGGCGACCAGCGCGAGGAGCGCCGGGATCATCAGGAACGTCTCGGCGGCGGTCAGCAACGGCCGCAGGCCGAAGCCCATGAACAGCAGCTGGGCGACGCCCATCGCGAGGACCCCGGCCAACACCGTGAGGGGAGGCATCCAGGCAGGGAGGGACGTCGGGACGCCGGACCGGGGCTTGCTCACGGGGCTGGCATTATAGGTGCTAGCTTTCTTGACGCCGCGGAGAGCCCACGAATAAGCTGGTGTTTTGGAGAAAGAACCGCTGTGAGCCGTCTGGTCTACTTCGACTGCGCGTCGGGAGCCTCGGGCGACATGCTGCTCGGCGCCCTGGTGGACCTCGGCCTGCCGATCGAGGCGCTGCGCGAGGAGCTCGGCAAGCTTCCCGTGGGGGGCTACAGCCTCGAGGCCCGGCGCGTCCACCGCTCCGGGCTCCACGCGACGAAGGTCGACGTCGTGATCCCCGAGGCCCACCACCACCATCGCGGGCTCAAGGACATCCTCGGGCTGCTCGAGAAGAGCGCCCTCGAGGCCGAGGTGAAGGCGAAGGCGGCCGAGCTGTTCCAGCGCCTGGCCGTCGCCGAGGCCACGGTCCACGGCACGACGCCGGACCACGTCCACTTCCACGAGGTCGGGGCCGTCGATTCGATCGTCGACATCGTCGGCGGCGTGATCGGGCTGCGCTGGCTCAAGGCCGACCGCTTCGTGGCGTCGGCGCTCAACGTCGGCACCGGCACCGTCAGCATGTCCCACGGCACGTACCCCGTGCCGCCGCCGGCCACGGCCCAGCTCGTGAAGGGCGTGCCGACCTACGGCGCCGGCGAGGGCGAGCTGCTGACGCCGACGGGCGCGCTGCTCGTGACCGGCCACGCGACGTCCTACGGCCACCTGCCGCTGCTCAAGCCCGGCCACATCGGCCACGGCGCCGGCTCGCGCGATACCCACGGCCGGCCCAACGTGCTGCGGCTGATCGTGGGCGAGGAGGAAGCCACGGCGTCCGAGACGGTGCTGGTGCTCGAGGCCGAGATCGACGACATGTCGCCGCAGCTCTTCGGCCCGCTGATCGAGCGGCTGCTGGGCGTCGGGGCTCTCGACGCCTACCTGACGCCCGTACAGATGAAGAAGGGCCGGCCGGGCGTCCTCGTGACGGTGCTGGCGCCGGCCGACGCGCGCGCCGCGGTCGAAGACCTGCTGTTCCGCGAGACCACGACCCTCGGCGTGCGCTGGCAGGAATGGAACCGCACCGTGCTCGAGCGCGAGCGGGTGGCGGTCGCAACACCCTACGGGCTCGTCGCCGTGAAGCTGGGGAAGCGCGGCCCGGAGGTGCTCAACGTGCAGCCCGAGTTCGACGACTGCCAGAAGGCGGCGTCGGCCCACGGCGTCGCCGTGAAGGAAGTGTGGGCCGCCGCCCTCGCCGCGGCGCGGAGCCTGCCGCGCGCATGACGCTCCCGAAGACCTACGTGCTCACCACACCGATCTACTACGTGAACGACGTGCCCCACGTGGGCCACGCGTACACGACGATCGCGGCCGACGTCGTCACGCGGGCGCGCAGGCTGCAGGGCCACGATGCGTACTTCCTGACCGGCACCGACGAGCACGGCCAGAACATCGAGCGGATCGCCCGCGAGAAGGGCATCCCCGAGATCCAGCACTGCGACGCGATCGCGGCGAAGTTCCAGGAGCTCTGGGCCCGCTACGACATCCGCTACGACCGCTTCATCCGCACCACGGAGGAGATCCACCGGCGCGGCGTCCTCGCCCTGTGGGCCAGGCTCTGCGGCGCGAAGACGCCCGACGGTCGCGATGCGATCTACCTCGACACGTACGCCGGCTGGTACTGCCCGCGCTGCGAGGCGTTCTACGACGAAGAGGAGCTGAAGCAGCCCGGCAACGTCTGCCCCGACCACGAGCGGCCCTGCGAATGGACCGAGGAGGAGAACTTCTTCTTCCGGCTCTCCGCGTACGAGGCGTGGCTGCGCGAGGAGATCGAGACCGATCGCCTGAAGATCGAGCCGCCGGTGCGCCGCAACGAGGTGCTGGGCGTCATCACCCAGGGCCTGCGCGATTTCAGCGTGAGCCGCGCGCGGGTGAAGTGGGGGATCCCGGTCCCGCAGCAGCCCGACCACGTCCTCTACGTGTGGGTCGACGCGCTCTCGAACTACATCACGGCCCTCGGCTTCGGCGAGACGGGCGACGCCCGCAAGCCCTACGAGCACTACTGGGATGCGCCGGGCGCCGAGCGCGCGCACCTGATCGGCAAGGACATCCTGCGCTTCCACTGCCTGTACTGGCCCGCGATCCTCCACGCGGCGGGCGTGCCGGTGCCGACTCGGGAGTTCGTCCAGGGCCACATCACGAAGAACGGCAAGAAGCTCAGCAAGACCACGGGCAACGTCATCGATCCCGTCGCCCTCGTCGACACCTACGGCCCCGACGCCGTGCGCTACTTCCTGCTGCGCGAGGGCATCTACGGCCAGGACTGGGACTTCACCGACCAGGCCTTCGTGACGCGCTACAACGCCGACCTCGCGAACGACCTCGGCAACCTCGTGTCGCGCGCCCTCACGATGGTGCAGAAGTACTGCGACGGGAAGGTGCCGCCTCGGCCCGAAGCGCCCGAGACCGCCGACCTCACGAGCGCCGTGCTCGCGCGCTACGAGGCCCTCGACTTCAGCGGCGCCCTGACCGACATCGGCGCGCAGATCAGCACGGCGAACCTCGCCATCGTCGGGTTCGCACCCTGGGTGGTCGCGAAGGACCCGGCCCTCAAGGCCGAGCTCGACGCGTTCCTGTACCGGCTGCTCGAGGACGTGCGGCGCATCGCGATCCTCGTCTCGCCCGTCACCACCCGCGCCTCGGCCCGCATCTTCACGATGCTCGGCCTGGCCCAGGCCGCCATCGGCCCCGCCGACCTCGCGTGGGGCCGCCTCGTGCCCGGCACGCCGCTCGGCGCCGTCGAGCCGCTCTTCCCCCGCATCGAGAAGGACAAGAAGGAGACCTCCGTGTCCGATCAGCCCGAAACGCCCGCACCTGCCGTGACTCCCGCCGCTCCCGTGGCGCCGGCGCCCGCCGTCGCACCGGCCGGCGACAAGATCGACATCGCCGACTTCGCCAAGGTGGAGCTGCGGGTCGCGAAGATCCTCGCGGCCGAGAAGATCGCGGGCTCGAAGAAGCTGATCAAGCTGCAGGTCGACCTCGGCACCGAGCAGCGCCAGGTCGTGGCCGGCATCGCCGAGGCTTACGCGCCCGAGGCGCTGGTGGGGAAGACGATCGCCGTGGTCGCGAACCTCAAGCCCGCGAAGCTCATGGGCCAGGAGTCGAACGGCATGGTGCTGGCCGCGTCCCTCGACGGCAAGGCCGTGCTGATCACGTTCGACGGCGACGTGCCTCCCGGGACGAAGATCAAGTAGGCCGTTTGAAACGACTCGGGCTCGGCGTCGCGACGGCGGTCCTCGTCGCGTGGGGTCCGTTCGCCTGCACTCCGAAGCCGAAGCTGGTGGTCCTGGACCTGGCGCAGCGCGTGGGCGTCGCCGAGCGCTGGTCGGGCCGCGACATGATCCTGTTCGGCAGCCCCGCGGCCGAGCCGAACCTGGTCGCGGGCTTCTTCCGCGAGGCCAACGTGGATCCCGGCAGCCCGTTCGTGTGGGCCGGAGCGCAGGCCGAGGTCTCGATGACGTGGGCCCAGGTGGCGCCGCGCCAGGTGCTGCTCGACGTGGCACCGTACAAGGGCGTCGTGGGGCAGTCGGCCGAGATCCGTCTCAACGGCACGCTCGTCACGTCCCTCAAGCTCAACGACACGCGCTACCGGTACGCGTTCGGCCTTCCCGTCCCGGCGCAGAAGGCGGGTGAGAACCGCCTGGCCTTCACGTTCAAGGCCACCTCGTCGCCGAGCCGCCTCGACCCCCACAACCCCGACACCCGGGAGCTGGCCGCGGCGTTCTACAGCCTGACGATCGGCGCCGGCAGCGATCCGGGCCTCGAGGACCTCCTCGGCCGCGACGCGCCCCGGGCCTTCGCGGTGACCCAGACCGCCGGCGTGCCGCGCCTCGACGTGGTGGGCCCGAGCGTCGTGCGCTACGCGCTCCGCGTCCCGAAGGACGCCGAGCTGCGCTTCACGCCGGCCCTCGATCCCGCCGCCCGCGCCGCGGCGTCGAGCGTGTCGTTCTCCGTGAGCGTCGAGGCGGACGGTCAGGCCGAGCGCGAGCTCTGGAGCCGCACGATCGGCGTCAAGGATCCGCCCGCGGGCGAAGTGACGGTCGACCTGGGCTCCGAGGCCGGCCGCATCGTGCGCCTCGGCCTGCACGTGGGCGGCGGCCTCGGCGGCCGCTTCGCCTGGGGCTCTTGGACGGCGCCGCGCATCCTCGCGCGCGAGCCGGGCCCGGCCCTCGAGAGGCCGACGTTCACGGCGAGCGAGAACGCCCGCGGCGACGCCCTGCGCGGCGGCCTGCGCGGCAAGAACGTCGTGCTGATCATCCTGGACGCCGCCCGCGCCCAGTCCTTCGGCGCCTACGGCTACGCGCGACCCACGACGCCGGAGATCGACCGCATCGCGAAGGAGGGCGTCGTCTTCGAGCGCGCGTTCACGCCGGCCGTGTACACCCTCGGCGCCATGTCGTCGGTGTGGACGTCCCAGCCGCCCGACCGCCACCACAGCGCCGTCGCCTTCTCGGCGCGGCTGCCGAAGGATCGCCTCACGCTCGCGGAGGTGCTGAGCGCCCGCGGCGTCGCGACGGGCGGCTTCGTGGCCAACGCCGTGGCCGGCACGGCGTTCGGCTTCGAGCGCGGCTTCGGCGACTTCCGCGAGACCTTCAAGGACCTCGGCAGCGGCGCCGCGGGCTTCGCGACGGTGGTGCCGCCGTGGCTCGACGGCAAGAAGGGCCAGCCCTTCTTCCTGTACGTCCACTATCGCGAGCCCCACTTCCCGTACGACCCGCCGGCGCCCTTCGACACCCGCTTCGGGCCCGACGGCCCCATCGCGAAGAAGACCCGCGGCGAGTCGGACTGGATCGAGGACCTGAACCAGGCACGGCGCGCGCCGCGGCCCGGCGAGATCGAGCACCTGGTGCGGCTGTACGACGGCAACCTCGCCTACGTCGACCAGGCCGTGGGCCGCCTGCGCCAGGCCCTCGAGGAGCGCAAGCTCTGGGACGAGAGCCTCGTGATCGTGGCGGCCGACCACGGCGAGGGGATGTTCGAGCACGGCTGGATCGGCCACAACGTGCAGCTCTACGAGCCGAGCGTCCACGTGCCGCTGATCGTGCGCTTCCCGAAAGGGGCCGCGGCCGGCCAGCGCGTGGGCTCCCTCGTGGACCTCACCGACCTGGCGCCGACGATCGCGGAGGCGTTCGGAGCCCTGGGCCAGGGCGGCACCGAGCGCGAGTTCGAGGGCCGCAGCCTGCTGCCGGTGGTCGGCGGCGCGCCGGGCCGCACGGCGGTGCTGTCGCGCACCGTGTGGGACCGGCCGATCTACGCGCTGCGCGACCAGCGCTTCAAGTTCGTCTACGACACGCGCACGGGCGCCGAGCAGCTGTTCGACCTCGAGGCCGACCCGGGCGAGACGAAGAGCCTCGCCGCGGCCCAGGCCGTGCGCTCCGCCTACTACCGCCAGGCGCTGCACCACTGGACGTTCGTGCTCGCGCGGCGCGGCGCCGCGGGCCCGGCCGACCAGGCGAAGCCGACGCCGGAGCAGTGCGAGAACCTGCGCGCCCTCGGCTACGTCAACCCCGACTGCGATCCCTTGCCGTAGACTGCGCGGCCAGGAGGCCGCCCATGTCCCGAGTCGCCGTCCTGGCCGTCGTGCTCCTGGCTCCGCCGCTCCTCGCCGCCGAGCGCGCGGTGCCGTTCTGGCCCGACGCCGTGCCCGACGCGATCCACCGCGCCGTGAACGGGAACGAGGCCCTCGAGACGGTCCGCAGCCTCGGCCGGTTCCATCGCGTCCACGGCTCGCCGGGCTTCGCGGCCGCGGCCGCGTTCATGCGCGACAAGGCGGCGGCCGCGGGCCTGAGCGACGCCAGCGTCGAGCACCTGCCGGCCGACGGCGAGACGCGCTACGCCCACTTCCGTAGCTACTACGGCTGGGACGGCCGCGAGGCGCGCCTCGACGAGGTGTCGCCGCGGCCCGCGCCGATCGCGCGCTTTCCCGAGCTGCCGGTGGCCCTCGCCGACTACAGCCAGGACGCCGACGTCACGGCCGGGCTCGTGAGCGTCGGCGCCGGCACGAGCCCGAAGGACTACGAAGGCAAGGACGTGAAGGGCCAGCTCGTGCTCGCCAGCGGCGCGCTGCCGGCGGTGCACCGGATGGCCGTCGAGGAGCGCGGCGCCCTCGGCTTCCTCTCCGACTTCCCGAACCAGACCACGGCCTGGTCGGGCGACGATCGCGACCTCGTGCGCTGGGGGCACCTCTCGCCTTACCAGCTGAAGAACACGTTCGCGTTCATGCTGTCGAAGCGCCAGGCGGACGGCCTGCGCGCGCGCCTCGCCGCCGGGGAAGCCATCACGCTCCACGCCGTCGTCAAGGCGAAGATGGTGAAGGCCAGCTACGACATCGTCTCCGCGACGATTCCCGGCTCCGATCCCGCGGCCGGCGAGGTGGTGCTCACGGCGCACCTGTGCCACCAGTCCGCGGGCGCCAACGACAACGCCTCGGGCAGCGCCGCGATCCTCGAGGTCGCCCGCTCGTTGAGCGAAGCGATCCGCAATGGGGCGATCCCGAAGCCGCGCCTCACGATCCGCTTCCTGTGGGTGCCCGAGATCGCCGGCTCCCAGGCCTGGCTCGCGCGCCATCCCGAGATCGCGGCCCGCATCGTCGGCGGCATCCACATGGACATGGTGGGCGGCCTGCTCTCGACCACGAAGGGGACGTTCCACCTGTCGCGCACGGCGGAGTCCCTTCCGCACGTGCTCAACGACATCGGCCGCGCCTTCTTCGATCAGGTCGTTGCCGCCTCAGCGCGCCATGCCGAGCGCGGCGGTGAGCCGTATGCCGGCTTCGTGACGCCCGGCGCGTCGCGCGAGCTGTTCCTCGGCGACATCCGCGCCCTCGAGCTCGGCAGCGACCACGAGGTGTTCGAGGCCGCGGGCTGGGGCATCCCGATGCTGTACTTCCACGACTGGCCCGACGTCACGATCCACACCAGCAAGGACCAGCCCGAGAACCTCGACGCCACCAAGCTCGGCCGCGTCGCGTACCTGGGCGCCGGCATCGCGTACACGCTGGCGGCTTTACCCGACGCCGAGGCCCCGAAGCTCGGAACCCTCGTCCGCGAGTCCGCGGATATCGCGCTCGCGCGCGCTCGCCGCGAGCAGGCTCTCGCCTCGGATGCCCGCGACGGCGCGCTGCGTCTGCGCGAAGCGCGTGCCGAAGTCGAAGCCACGGTCGTCTCGTGCGTGCGGCGCTGGCCGTCCACGAGCGACCTGAACGGCCTTCTTCCGAGCCTCCGATCTGCGTTGGCCGAGGTGCCCGCGCTCCGCGGCCGCGATGCCCGGGTCCCGGTGCGCAACCCGGAGATCCGGGGGCCGCTCGGCGTCTACTACTTCGACTACCTGCAGGAGAAGCTCGCGGGCAGCGCCGCCAACGACACGACCTCGATGGGCGACCACGAGGACCTGCTCACCTACGAGGCGCTGAACCTGGCCGACGGCCGGCGCTCGGTGGCCGAGATCCGCGACGTGCTCGTGGGGCGCTACGTGCCGGTCGAGGTGGCGGCACTCACGGCCTACTTCGATCGCCTGGCCCAGGCCGGCGTCGTCACCTGGAAGTAGATCCAGCCGGCTGGACGCGTCCGCAAATGGAACGCGGCGTCGCGGGAACGAACGGCCGAAGCCGCGAGGGCCCTATCGAGAGCGTGACTTAGCCGGGGCACGATTCCTGCTCTGCGCTGGCCATGCTCTCCCAGACCTGGCGCAGCCTGAGCCGCCGCCCGCGCCTCGCCCTGGCCGCCGTCGCCTGCATCGCGCTCGGCGTCGCCGCGACACAGTCCGTATTCACGCTGGTCAACGCCGTCCTGCTCCGGCCCTTGCCGTTCCCTGGCGCCGATCGGCTGGTGCGCGTCTGGCTCGCCGAGGAGGGCGGAGAGGAGCGCGGCTCGCTCTCGATCCCCGAGCTCGGCGAGATGGAGGCGGGCCTCGAGACGCTCGAGGCCTTCATGGGCACCGCGCGCATGCGGCTCGTGGTGTTGTTCGATCACGGCGCCGAGCGGCTGCGGGGCGAGGCCGTGACGCGCGACTACTTCGAGGGGCTGGGACTGCACGCGCGGGTCGGGCGGTTCTTCGGGGCGGAGGACTTCGCCGCGGCGGCTCCGCGCGTCGTCGTGCTCAGCCATCGGACCTGGACCGAGCGCTACGGCTCCGATCCGCAGGCGGTCGGCCGGGCCTTCCGCAGCGAGGGCGCCGCGTTCACGGTGATCGGCGTCGCGCCGCCCGGCTTCCAGGGCACCGTCGAGGACGACGTGGTGGAGTTCTGGACGCCGCTGCCGCAGTACCTGCCGGCGGCGCAGCTCGTGGCCCGCGACGTGCGGCCGGCGTGGTTCATCGGCCGCATGAAGCCGGGCGTCGCACCGGCGGCGGTGCAGTCCGAGACGGCGGCGTTCTTCGCGGGGCTCGCCAAGGAACACCCCGAGGTCTACAGGAAGCTGCACCCGCGCGTCGAGTCGATGGGGGAGAACTGGCGCGCCGGGTGGCGCGGCGGCAGCGCCCTCGTCCTGGGCGCGGCCGCGCTGCTGCTCGTGATCGCCGCCCTGAACGTCGGCGGGCTGCTCCTCGCGCGCAGCCTCGAGCGCCGGCAGGAGCTCGCGGTGCGCTCGGCCCTCGGCGCGAGCCGCGGCCGCATCCTCGCGCAGCTCTTCGCCGAGGCCGCGCTGCTCGTGGCCGTGGGCGGCGCTCTCGGCGCCGTCGCGGCGCCGTTCCTGCTGCGCGCGTTCCTCGCGAGCGCCCCGGTGCCGCTGCCGGGCTACGTCACGATCGGCGCCGATCCGACGCTCGTGGCGGTCGCGCTGCTCGTGCTGACGGCGGCCGCCTTGATCGCGGGCGTCGCGCCGGCGGCGCTCGCGAGCCGCGTCGATCCGGCCGATGCGCTGCGTGGCGCCGGCCGCGGGGCGATCGGCGGCGGCCGCGAGAAGCGCTGGGCCACCTTCATGCTCGCGGGCGAGATCGCGCTCACGCTGGTGCTGCTCGTGGGCGGCAGCCTGCTGCTGCGCTCCTACGGCCGCCTCGCGGGCCTCGATCCCGGCTTCCGGACGCGCGGCCTGGTGCGGCTCGCCATCACGCTGAGCGAGCGCGACGTGCCCGACGCGTCGCTTCCGGCCTTCTACGACCGCATCCGCCAGGAGCTCGCCCGCGAGCCGGGCGCCGAGAGCGTGGCCCTCGTGGCGCCGACGCTGCCACCGTGGGATCCGGCCCGGGTGCGCATCCACTTCGCCGGGCTTCCCGAGGTGCTGCGCGAGGACGGTCTCGACGTCGGCGTGCACGTGGCCGACCACCAGTTCTTCGGGACGATGGGGATCCCGCTCGTCGCGGGCCGCGGCCTCGAGGCGGGCGACGGCCCGGGCTCGCGCGTGGCGGTCGTCAGCCGCTCGCTCGCGGGACGCCTCGGCGGCGTCGATCGCGCGGTGGGCGCGGAGCTGCAGCTTCCCGAGGACTGGTCGATGACCGCCGGCCCCGCGCGCGTCGTCGGCGTCGTGGAGGACGTCGCCTACGACGGCGTCGCGGACGACACGCGCCGCTACATCCGCTACGGCGTGTCCGGGGATCGCCACGCCGCGCGCGACGACGTCTACCTGTCCCTGGCGGCGTTCCCGGCCGGCCGCGTGTCGGTGGCGGTCGCGACGCGCCTCGACGCGGCGGTGGCCCTCGATCCGCTGCGGCGGCGTCTCGGCGCCCTGGCGCCGACCTCGGCGCTCCACTGGACGAGCACGATGGAGGAGGAGCTCTCGGCCGAGTACGCGCCGTCGCGCTTCCACGCGCTGCTCGTGAACGCGTTCTCGGTCAGCGCCCTGCTGCTCGCGGGCGTCGGCCTGTTCGCGCTGCTCTCGAACATGGTGGTGCGGCGCGAGACCGAGATCGGCCTGCGGGTGGCCCTGGGGGCCAGCCGTGGCAGCGTGCTGAGGCTCGTCGCGTCGGCCGGCGCGCGGCCGCTCCTGCTCGGCGCGGCGCTCGGTCTCGCGGCGGCACTCGGCCTCTCGCGCTTCGCGGCGACGCTGCTCTACGGGGTCGGACCGTTCGACCCCGTGAGCTTCCTGCTCGCCGCCCTGGCGCTGGCCGTGGTCGCCGCCGTGGCCAGCCTGGTGCCGGCGCGGCGCGCCACGGCGATCGAGCCGATGGCGGCGTTGCGCGGGGAGTAGCCGGGCCTAGGACTGCTTGGCGACCTTGAGGGCCGCGAGCTTCGCGACCATGTCCTCGGCCGACGTCGCGGGCTTCACGTCCTTGTCGATCGCGGCGACCGTGCCGTCCTTCGCGATGTAGAACGTCCAGCGCCGCGCGTAGCCGCCGTCCTCGTTGAAGACGCCGTAGGCCTTGGCGGCCTCCTTCGTGGGATCGCCCAGCATCGGGAAGTCGGCCTTCTCGGACTCCGCGAACGCCTTGTTGCCCTTCTCGCCTTCGATCGGGTCGACGCTCGCCATGAAGTAGGCGACCTCGAACTTGCGGATCTCCGCGCCGTTCTTCGAGAGCGAGCGGCACTCGATGGTGCAGCCCTGGGTGAACGCGCGCGGGAACCAGGCCAGCACCACGGCCTGCTTGCCCTTGAACGACGCGAGCTGGTACGTCTTGCCGTCGCTCGCCTGCAGCTTGAAGTCCGGGGCCGGATCGCCGACCTTGAGCTCGGCCGCGTGCGCCAGCGGCGCCGTGGCCGCCATCAGGAAGAGAGCGAACGTCGCAAACCTGTTCATCGAGCCTCCATGCGAATCATGACAGTCTAGACCCCGGGGCGGCGAGCGTCTCGTCGCGCACGCGATCGGCCTCGGCGGCGATGGCCGCGGGAGAGGCGCCGAGGTCCGCGAGGACGCGCGAGGTCAAGGCCACGGCCGCCTCCACCTCCTCGAAGCAGGCGGCGCTCGCGCCCACCTGCTCGAGCTCGAGGCGCTCGCGCAGGTAGCGCGCCCGCACGACGATGCGGCAGCCCGGGTTGATGTGGCGCGCCGCGGCCACCATGGGCGTGCGGTTGACCGAGTGGGGGAGCGTCACGACCAGGTAACGGGCCCGGGCCAGCCCGGCCTTCTTCAGGATGTCCTCGTGGCTCGCGTCGCCGAACAGCGCGAGGCGCCCCTGCCGGGAGATCTCGGCCACGGTGTCGACGTTCTGGTCGATGACGAGGGTCTCGGTGCCGTATTGCCGCAGCGCCCGGTCCACGGACTGGCCCACGGGCCCGTAGCCCACGACGATCGCGAGGGGCGCGTCGCCCGTGGTCACGGCCGCGACGGCGGCCGCGTTGATCGCCGCGCCCTGGCGCTCGGCGGAGCGGTTCAACAGGCGCCAGACGGCCGGCCGGCGCCGCAGCGCGGCCTCGAGGGGATCGAGGGCGCGGAACAGGAACGGGTTGAGCGAGATCGACACCAGCGCGCAGGCGATGAGCAGGTTGTAGCCGGTCTCGGACAGCAGGCCATGGTGGCGCGCGACGTCGCCGAGGATGAACGAGAACTCGCCGACCTGGGCCAGGCCCAGGGCCACCACGAGCGCGGTGCGCGCCGAGTAGCCGAGGCCGGCCACCACCGCGACGGCGGCCAGGGGCTTGCCCACCAGCACGACGCCGACGGCCGCGAGCAGCAGCCACGGCTCGCGCAGCACGAAGGCGGGCTCGAACAGCATGCCGACGGAGACGAAGAAGAGCACCGCGAAGGCGTCGCGCAGCGGCAGCGCGTCGGCCGCGGCCTGCTCGCTGACCGCCGACTGGCCCACGACCATGCCGGCCAGGAACGCGCCCAGCGCCATCGAGGCGCCGAACAGCACCGCGGCCCCCGCGATCGCCACGGCGATCGCCAGGATCGTGAGCGTGAACAGCTCCCGCGAGCGCAAGCGCGCGATCGACACGAGGATCCACGGCACCAGGCGCTTCCCGGCCAGGAACACGAGCGCGACGAGCGCCGCCAGCTTCACGAGGGCGATCCCGAGCGCGCCCGCCAGGTGGCCGCCTCCTCCCATGCCGAGCGCCGGCACCACCACCAGCACCACGACCGTGAGGATGTCCTCGACGATCAGCCAGCCGATCGCGACGTGGCCCGCCGGCGTGCTGACGAGGCCGTGGGCCTCGAGGCCGCGCAGCAGCACCACCGTGCTCGCGACCGAGAGCGCCATGCCGAGGACGATCCCGGCCGTGGGCGTCCAGCCGAACGCCAGGCCCGTCACGAGGCCGAGCCCGGTCGCGACCAGGCTCTGCAGCAGCGCGCCCGGGATCGCGATGCCCTTCACGTGGAGCAGGTCCTCGAGGTGGAAGTGCAATCCGACGCCGAACATGAGCAGCACCACGCCGATCTCCGCGAGCTGGCTCGCGAGGGAGGCGTCGCCCACGAACCCGGGCGTGTAGGGACCGATCGCGACGCCGGCCAGCAGGTAGCCGACGATCGGCGAGAGCTTGAGCTTCTGGGCGAGGACGCCCAGCAGCCAGGCGGCGACGAAGCCGGCGGCCATCGTGGTCAGGAGCGGCGCGTCGTGCGGCATGACCGACCTTACCTCATCCCTGATTCAAGGCGTTGACGCCCGGCCCGGCCGTGCATTAGGGTGTGCCCTCATGAAACACCTTGTGGCCGCGGCGTGTACCCTCGGTCTGCTCGCGGCGTGCGGTGGCGGCGGCAACAGCGGGCCGACGACCCCGCAGACGCCCCCGCCCACGACGACCCTGGCGCCGGCGACGCTCGCCGATCTCTCGGCGGTCGCGTCCTCGCCGCAGGCGGACGGCAAGGTCGGCTGCCGCAGCCCCGTGCGGGTGCAGGTGAGGGTGACGAACAACGCGGCCAGCAGCGTGGTCCTGCTGGGCGTCGAGCGCTCGTCGCGCGCGCTCTCGGGAGGCTGCAACCCGGCGCCGCCCTTTACGTTCACGCCCTTCGTCGCCACGGTGGGAGCCCATCAGACGGCCACGGCCTTGGACGGCACGCTGTTCGGCGAGAGCTCGGGGTGTTGCATCGGGGGCCGGAACTGCTCGGGGACCTGCACCTTCGAAGAGAGCCTGAAGGTGCTCACCCGCGTCGGGGACGTTCCCGCGGGCAAGTTCCGCTACCAGATCACGTTCAACGGCTGCAGCGTCTGCCCGGATGCGGCCGCTTCGGGCGGTGCGGCATGCCCGCCGGCCTTGCCGGCTCCCTGACGCGACGGCACCCCATACACCAGATATGGGTTGATCGAGGCCGCACAACAAGATACTGTGGTGGGCCATGAAGGTTGTCCGCATCGCGCTCACGGCCCTGGGCGTCGCGATCCTGGCGTGGGTCCTGGCTCCCGCGACAGCGTCCGCGAGCTCACGCCACGCGCGCACGTCGGTCGCCCAGGGCGACGTCCAGGCGTGCGAATGCGAAGCGGAGCAGGAGTTCGCGGCCGGAGCCGGCGCCGCGAGCGCCGTCCCGCGGCCCCACGACCTCGTCCTCGAACCCTTCCGTCCCGGCCGTAGCGTGCTGGCGCCTTGCGCCGGGCGCGTCATGTCCCGGCCCGCGCGCCAATGAGCGCGCACCTCCGCGCGTTGCGCGCCCCGCGTGGAGGTGGCCTCCGACCCTCGTTCTCATCCCAAGGAGTATTGTCACGATGAAGTTGTCGAGCCTCGCCTTCGCATCCGTGTGCGTTGTCAGCGCCCTGTCTTTCGGCAGTTGCAGCGACGCCAACCCCACGACCCCGCCCACGTCGCTGACCCCGACGCCGGCTCCCACTCCGACCCCGACCCCCGAGCCGACGCCGACGCCGGTGGGCACCTGCAACCTGGCGCCTCAGCCCGACTGCGGCGCGCGCGGGTGCTGCAAGGAAGGCGGCCAGGGCCAGTTCGACGTGGAGATCCGGGCGGCCCAGGCCGCGGTGCGCGAGAGCCGGCCCGACTTCTTCAAGCCGAACGGCTCGCTGAAGGTGGACGAGGTCCGCTACACGAACGAGGTCGCGGAGAAGCTCACCGAGCTCTACGGCCTGTGCGCCCGGGGCGGCGACGAGCGCAACCCGCCCGCCGGTCACTCGATCTCCGGCGACGAGGTGGCGGTGAAGCGGGTGCTGAACCTGCCCAAGCGGGGGATCGGCGA
>CADEEV010000019.1:70292-84761 GCA_902826455.1 uncultured Acidobacteriota bacterium
GCGACCAACACGCCGTCGATCACCGGCTACTTCACCTGCAGGCCCGCCTCGTTCTAGCGGGCTGCGACATCTTGCCGCAGCGCGCGGCGAGCCGGGCGCACTTATAGTGCGCCGCGTGAAACAACGATCCGCCGTCCGTCTCGCCGCCGTCTTCGTGGGAGCGCTCGCCGCTCTCGGCGCTCCCACGAAGGCCTTCGCCTGCTCGATCTGCCGCTGCGGCGACCCGACGTTCAACGCCCTGGGCAAGGAGGGCTACGCCGTGCGCGGCCTGCACCTCGCCCTCGACTGGGAACGCTTCGACAAGGACGAGGGCGATCCGTCCGACGAGTACGAGTCGATGGTCGAGAACCGCTACACGGCGCTCCTCTCCTACGGCCTCGGCGAGCGCTTCACGGTCTTCGCCCGCGTGCCGTACAGCGTCCGCGACATGGACGAGTTCGTGCCCGGCGAAGAGACCGAGCGGATGCACTCGAGCGCGTTCTCGGATCCCGAGTTCTACGCCCAGGCCAGGCTCTGGGGCTCGGGCTTCACGGGCGGCCTCGGCCAGCGCACCTCGCTCTCGCTCACGGGCGGCGTCAAGGCGCCGTGGGGCGACAACGACCTCGAGAGGGACGGCGAGCGCCTCGACGAGCACGTGCAGCCCGGCAGCGGCTCGACCGACGTCTTCGGGAGCCTCGCGCTGCTCCACCTGGTGGACAAGGAGTCGGCGCTCTTCGCGACCGTGGGCTACCGACACACGGGCGGGAACGACTTCGCCTATCGCTACGGCAGCAGCCTGCTCGCGAACCTCGCCTACGAGCACAAGCTCGGCAGCCGGCTCGACGGCGTCGTCGAGCTGAACTACCGCCACGCGGCGAAGGACCGTGTCGAGTCCGACGGTACTCGGGACGACAACACGGGCGGCTCGCTGCTGTACCTCACGCCGCGGCTGCTCGTGAACGTGGGCGGCGGTCTCATCCTGCGGGCGGCGGTGCAGATCCCGATCGTGCGCGACCTCAACGGCTTCCAGAAGGAGCGCGCCGTCGCCAACGTCGGGCTGACCTACCTGTTCAAGCACTGACGTCGCGCCGTGGGAAGATGGCGGCATGGCGCTCTCGAGCCTGCTCGTCTTTGCCGCCGCATCGCTGAGCTTCACGGGGCCCGCCGCGCTGTACGAGAAGGGCCGGGTCTCGACCGCGTCCTCGGAGATCCGGCTCGCCCCGAGCCCCGACGGCCAGCGCCTGCTCTGGGGCTCCACGAACCGGCCGGGCGGGCCCGGCGGCTTCGACATCTGGGAGTGCCACAAGGAACCCGGCGGCGCCTGGAGCGAGCCGCGGCCGGTCTCCTTCGATTCGCCCGAGAACGACTTCGATCCGTTCGTCGCCGCCGACGGCGTGTATTTCTTCAGCAACCGCCCCGGCGGCCTGGGCGGCGACGACATCTACTTCGCGCCCTACGACGCGGCGACGGGCGCGTACGGGGCGGCCCTCGGCCTCGGCCCGTCGGTCAACTCCAAGGGGGACGAGTGGGCGCCGACCCTGGGCGCCGACGGCGCGACGCTGCTGTTCGCGAGCGACGGGCGCGGCGGGCTCGGTCTCCACGACCTGTTCACGAGCCGGCACGCGAACGGCGCGTGGCAGACGGCCGTGGCCGTGCCGGGCGTCAACGGCCCCGACGACGACTTCGACGCGGCGTACCTCCACGACGGGCACTCGCTGATCCTGACCCGCAAGACGAAGGAGCAGGACGGCGCCGACCTGTACTTCGCGGCCTGGACGTCGGGCCGCTACGCCGCTCCCGTGAAGCTGGGGGCCGAGGTGAACGCGCCGGCCGCGTGGAACCTGGGGCCGGCGATCCGCGCGGGGGAGCCGGGCGTTCTGTACTTCAGCTCGGCCCGCGCCGACGCCGCCGCGGGCCGCATGGACATCTACCAGGTGCCGTACGCGCTCGGAGGCACGCCGCCGGCGCCCGAGACGCTCACCGTGCCGGGCTTCGGCGCGGTCACGCTGTACGCGCCGAGCGGCCCTCCGCAGGAGGTCGTGGTCTTCCTGTCCGGGGACGGCGGCTGGAAGCTCGGCGTCGTGCCGATGGCCGAGCGCCTGCGAGACCTGGGCGCGCTCGTGGCCGGCGTCGACACCCGGACGCTCCTACTCGTCGGGCGCGACGCTCGTCTACGGCGCCCTGGTGGCGGCGCCTCCCGAGACCTTCGCGGGCGCCCTGAGCCTCGGCTTCTGTCCCGGCCTCGACATCCACAAGGCACCGTGCCGGTCGCGCGGGCTCGCCTTCACGCCGCGCGCGAAGGGCATCGGCTGACGGAGAGGCTGTGACCAAGGAGGCTTCATGACGTGGCCCGTGTATGCCGTGCTCTCCGCCCTCGCCGCGGGAGCCACGGCCGTCCTGGCAAAGGTCGGGGTCGCCGGGGTGCCGTCGAACCTCGCCACGGCCATCCGCTCGGTCGTGATCCTCGTGTTCGCCTGGGGCCTGGTTCTCGCCCGAGGCGAGCAGCAGGCGCTCGCCTCGCTCTCGACCCGCAGCCTCGTGTTCCTGGTGCTGTCGGGATGCGCGACGGGGCTCTCGTGGCTCGCGTACTTCAAGGCCCTGCAGCTCGGCCCCGCTCCGGGCGTCGCGGCCCTCGACAAGCTGAGCCTCGTGTTCACGCTGGTGCTCGCGGCGCTGTTCCTGGGCCAACCGGTCACCGGCCGCAGCGTCCTCGGGATCGGGCTGATGGTCGCCGGTGCGCTGCTGGTGGCACGCTAGGCCGTGGACCGCGCGGCCCTGATCGTGATCGACGTCCAGAACGACTTCTGTCCCGGCGGCGCCCTGGCCGTGGCCGACGGCGATGCCGTGGTGCCCGTGATCAACCGCCTGATGCCGCTCCATTCCCTGGTCGTGCTGACCCAGGACTGGCACCCGCCGCGTCACGCCTCCTTCGCCTCGACCCATGCCGGCCGCCGCCCGTTCGACGAGGTCGAGATGCCCTACGGCCGCCAGACGCTCTGGCCCGACCACTGCGTCCCGGGAACGCCCGGCGCCGAGTTCCATCCGGACCTGGACACGACGCGGGCGGCGCTCGTGCTGCGCAAGGGCAGCAACCCGGCGATCGACTCCTACTCGGCCTTCTTCGAGAACGACCGGCGCACGTCCACCGGGCTCGGCGCGTTCCTGCGGGCGCGGGACGTCGGCCGCGTCGTGCTCACGGGCCTCGCCACCGACTTCTGTGTCCTCTACTCGGCGCTGGACGCCGTCACCGAAGGCTTCCACGTCACGGTGATCGAGGACGCCGTGCGCGGCATCGACGTGAACGGCTCGGTCGCCGCGGCCTGGACGGCGATGGCGACGGCCGGGGTCACGCGGGCCTAGGAGGCAGAACTACTTCTTCGTGCCCGTGAACTCGCCCTCGACGCCGGCCACGGCGATCTTGCCCGCGATGGCCGTGTCGGACGTGAGCGTGCCGTTGAAGACGATGGTCAGCGGCGCGCCGTTGTACTCGACCTCGAACTGCCAGGTCGCGGCCTTGTCCTTCGTGGAGCCCGTGACGGCGTAGTCCTTGTCGCCCAGGTGAGCCGTGCCGGTCAGGGCGTCGCCGTCCTGCGTGAACGCGCACGAGTACTTCACGGGATTGCCGTAGACCGCCCCGTCGACGTCCCAGGTGCCGGCCATGTCGGCGGCATGGGCGGCGGTCGAGGCGAGGAGGACGACGGCGCTCAGCAGCAGTCTCTTCACGGGATCTCCTTGGGTGTGGGCGGAGCGACGATACGCAGGCCCGGCCTCCATGGCAAACTGCCGGCGCTCCTCCGGAGGGTCCGAATGCGACGATGGCTCGCGTGTGTGGTCGTGGGGCTCGCCTGCGCGCCGTCCGCGCTCGCGCAGTGGACGCCCGTGAATCCGGTCGTCGCCATCGAGCTCGGCACGAATGCCGAGGCACTGCCGGACGGCGCGCTGCTCGTGCTCAAGACGGGCTTCATCCGCCTCCGCGTCTGCAACGAGTCGATCCTGCGGGTGACGTACGCCCTCGACCGGCGCGCGCTCGATCCGCACGGCACGGTGGTGACCAGAACGAAATGGGCGGGGACCACGCTGTCGTTCCGGCCCACCGACCCGGCCGGCGAGATCCTGAAGACGCCGCGGCTCACGGTGAAGGTCAACCGCGACAACGCCGCGCTGACGTTCCTCGACGCCGCAGGCAAGACGCTCGCCCAGGAGACGTCGCGCTCGCTCACGCCGACGGTCGTGAACGGCGAGAGGACGCTGCGCGCCGAGCGCTTCACCAGCCTGTGGGGGAGCCACGAGGCGTTCTATGGCCTCGGGCAGCACCAGGCCGGGGTGTGGAACTACCGGGGCGAGGCCGTCGACATCTCCCAGGACAACACGAACATCTCGATCCCGTTCCTGGTCTCGAGCAACGGCTACGCGCTGCTCTTCGACAACAGCTCCCGCAGCCGCTTCAACAACCGCTTCGTCCACGCCTTCTACTACAGCTCCGAGGTCGCCGACGCCCTCGACTACTACTTCATCTACGGACCGGAGATGGACGCCCTCGTCGCCGGCTACCGCACGCTGACCGGGCCGGTGCCGATGTTCGGCAAGTGGGCCTACGGGTTCTGGCAGTCGAAGAACAAGTACGAGACCCAGGAGCAGGTGCTGAGCGTCGCGCGCGGCTATCGCGAGCGGGGCATCCCCATCGACGCCATCGTCCAGGACTGGTTCTGGTGGGTCACGATGGGGAACCCGACCTTCGACGCGAAGCGCTACCCCGACCCGAAGGGCATGGTCGACGAGCTGCACCGGAACAACCTCCACCTCATGGTGTCGGTGTGGCCGTTCTTCCGGCCCCACGCCGATGGCCACCCCGAGGCGCCCGATCCCGTGTTCCGCGAGATGGACCAGAAGGGCTACTTCGTCGCGAAGACGATCGCGCCGAGCTTCCATCCCGTGGGGCAGGCGCTCTACGACGCCTTCAACCCCGAGGCCCGGAAGTACTACTGGGGCCTGATGAAGCGGGGCCTGTTCGACATCGGCGTCGACGCCTGGTGGCTCGACACCACGGAGCCCGAGACCGAGGGTCGCGAGACCAACATCCTCGCGACGAACAAGACAGCCGTCGGCAGCGGAGCGCGGCGCCTCAACGACTACCCGCTCCTGTCCACGACCGGCGTGTACGAGGGGCAGCGGGCCGCGTCCGACGACAAGCGCGTGTTCATCCTGTCGCGCTCGGCGTTCGCCGGGAGCCAGCGCAACGGCGTCGCGGCCTGGTCCGGCGACGTGAACCCGAACTGGGCGACGCTGCGGCGGCAGATCCCCGCGGGCCTCAACTACTCGCTCTCGGGCCTGCCGTACTGGACCTCGGACATCGGCGGCTTCGTCGGCGCGAGCCCGAGCGATCCCGCGTACCGCGAGCTGTTCGTGCGCTGGTTCCAGTTCGGAGCCTTCTGCCCGATCTTCCGCACCCACGGCACGCGCTTCGAGCCCAACGAGAACGAGCTGTGGTCCTACGGCCCCGAGGCCGAGGCCATCCTCACGCGCTTCGACCGGCTGCGCTATCGCCTGATGCCGTACATCTACTCCCTCGCGTGGCGCGCCACGAGCGCGGGCGACACGCTGATGCGGCCGCTCGTGATGGACTTCCGTACGGACGTGCGGGCGCAGGACGTGGGCGACCAGTTCCTCCTCGGGCCGGCGCTCCTGGTGAGCCCGGTGACCGAGCCGGCGGCCACGTCGCGCCATCTCTACCTGCCGATGGCCGATTGGTACGACTTCTGGACCGGCGCTTCCGTGAAGGGCGGCCGGGCCATTGACGCGCCCGTCTCCCTCGAGCGCATCCCCATCCACGTGCGCGCGGGCTCGATCGTGCCGATGGGGCCGGACCTCCAGTACGCGACGGAGAAGCCGGCCGATCCCATCGACCTCCTCGTCTATCCCGGAGCCGACGGCCGCTTCACGCTGTACGAGGACGAGAACGACGGCTACGCGTACGAGAAGGGCGTCCACGCCACGATCCCGATCGCCTGGGACGACGCGCGCAGGACGCTGACGGTCGGCGCGCGCGAAGGCGCGTTCCCCGGAATGCTGCGCGAGCGCACGTTCCAGGTGCGGCTCGTCCGCGACGGGCGGGGGATCGACGCCCCGGCGTCCGAGCCCTTGGACGCGGTCGTGCGCTATGCGGGAGAGGCCACGACCGTCGTCGTGCCCTAGCGGCTACTCCGCTTCGTCGCCCGAGGGCGGTCCCGCCTGGAAGCTGCGCACGACCCTGACGCTGATCTTCCCGAAGTGAGGTCTCAGACGGGGATGGCGCAGAACTCGTTGCCGGGTTCGAATCCGTGGTCGATCATGAACGCGTAGAAGGCCGGGTCGCTGAACTGGTAGTTCGCGATCTCGTCGCCGCCGCAGGAGCCCGAACCAACCACGGTGTCGGTCGAGATGTACCAGGCGTTCTCGAACGAGCCGTCGTTGCCGTAGTCCTGCCGCAGGATGCGCGCCTGGACGTCGAGGCACTCGGTGTAGTCCCCGCCGAAGAAGATGCCGCACACCTCCGTCCTCTGCGGAGCCTTCCTGAGCGCGACCGTGTACTGCCGGCACGAGAAGAAGACGTCCCCGGCCGCACCGTGGGGGTCCCCGCTCGTGACGCACACGTTCGTGCGCTGCGTCTGCTCCTTGGCGTCGCCCCGCGCGCGATAGGTGTGGGATTGCTTGCAGGCCGAATCGCTCCCGACGACGTCCGCGACGTGGTCGAAAGTCCAGTCGAACAGGAAGTGCGTCTTGCCATCGACGTTCGAGGAGCCGCAGAGGTCGAACTCCACCGTGACCGTGTCGTCGCCGCGGATCACGCCGTCGTCGCCGGGGTGCGGATCCACGCGGAACTTCGGCACGAAGCCCTCGGGCGCGGCCGCCGAGCCCTCCGCGTAGGGGTCGCCGACCGGTGTCGTGGCGACGCCGCCGGCGCCGGGGCCCCGAGAGAGCACGGGAACGGCGGCAGCGGCAGGCGCGGGAGCGGAAGGAGCGACGGGAGTGGGCGATCCGCCACCGCACGCCGAAACGGTCAGGGCCAGGCCGAGGGCGCACGAGACGCGAAGGGACGGGGACATGAGGCGCGATCCTTTCTGGTTTCTGGAGTGGACCGGGAGCCTATCGTCCCGCGGGGCGCAGCGTCAACCGACGCGCTTGCGCGCCTTCAGGCGGGTTTCGTCCTCGGCGATCTCGACCTTCTCGTGCTTGATGTCGAGCCGCAGCCGGCCGAAGGCGCTCATGTAGAGGTTGGCGATCCAGACCAGCGAGAACCACGAGATCAGGAGCCCGCGCCAGCCCGGCAGCAGCAGGGGAAAGGGCGCCAGGGCCAGGAACAGCGCCGCGACGTAGTGGCTGAAGCAGTACTCGCAGGTGAAGAGGTAGAAGAACTTCCGCTGAACCAGCCGGCGGCACGACTTGCTGCGCCGCTCGCACCACTCCCGGGGCTCGCGGAAGACCTCCTCGTGGGTCACGGTCCAGGCGACGCAGGCGACCGGGATCGCGAGCAGCCAGATCCTCAGGGCCTCGAACAGCAACGCCTCGTTCATGGCGGCGGGGATTGCAACGGCTGTGCCGCAAGGCGCGACGTCATCCACGCCGGTTGCTGTCGCCGACGCGTGCGCTTTCTAGAAAGCAGCCGGAGTAGGATGCGCAGGGTCGATGAGACGCTCCATCCTGGCGTTTGCCGCGCTCGTCGTTGCCGGGCCGGCGCTCGCCGCCGACGCTCCGGCGCTGAGGCGCGACAAGGTCGTGACCTCGACCGAGCTGCAGAGCGACGTCGCGGTCCTCCGCCAGGCCTACGAGCAGCTCCACCCCGGCCTCTACCGCTACAACACCAAGGCCGAGATGGACGCCGCCTTCGACGACCTCCGGCAGCGCTTCGGCCGCGACCGCAGCCTGGCCGACGCGTTCCTCGAGCTCTCGACGTTCGCCGCGCGGATCCGCTGCGGCCACACGTACCCGAACTTCTTCAACCAGAAGAAGGCCGTGGCCGAGGCGCTCTTCCAGGGACGCGACCGCCTGCCGTTCTACTTCCGCTGGCTCGGCGGGCGCATGGTCGTGGTGCGGGACTTCACGCCTGGCAAGACGCTGCCGCCGGGCACGGAGGTGCTGAGCCTCGACGGCACGCCGGTTCGGCAGATCCTCGACCGGCTGCTGACCGTGGCGCGAGCCGACGGGCACAGCGATGCGAAGCGCGTCTCCTCGATGGAGGTCGTCGGCGACAGCCGCTACGAAGCCTTCGACATCTACTTCCCCTTGTTGTTCCCGAAGACGGGCGGGCCCTTCCAGCTCGTCGTGAGGTCCCCGCGCTCCGCGACCGCGACGCCGCTCGCCGTCGAGCCGCTCTCCTATGCCGACCGCCTGGCGGCGATCCAGACGGCCGAGGAGGCGCGCAAGGGCGGCGACGGTCCGAGCTTCGAATGGAAGACCCTGGACGGCGGCGTCGCGTTGTTGAAGATGGCGAACTGGGCGCTCTACGACACGAAGTGGGACTGGAAGGCCTGGCTCGCCGAGCGCCTCGACGCGCTCTCGGCGAGCGGCGCGCCGGCGCTCGTCATCGACCTGCGCGGCAACGAAGGCGGCCTCGACGTCGGCAACGAGATCCTGCCGCGGCTGGTGCGCGAGGACGTGAAGGTCGCGACGTACCGCCGGCTCGTCCGCTATCGCGAGACTCCGCCGGAGCTCGACGCCGCGCTCGACACCTGGGACCCGAGCTTCAAGAAGTGGGGGGCGGCCGCGACCGAGCTGGCCGAGCCGTGGCCCACCGCGCCGCCGGTCCACTACTTCGCGCTCAACCGCTACGACGACGAGCCGGGTGGAGACGTGATCCGTCCCGCGGGCAAGCCGTTCCGCGGCCGCGTCTACGTCCTGGTGGACGCGAGCAACAGCTCGGCCACGTTCCAGTTCGCCCAGCTCGTCCAGGAGAAGAAGCTGGGCACGCTGGTCGGCGAGCCGACGGGCGGCAACCGGCGGGGCATCAACGGCGGCGCGTTCTTCTTCCTGCGGCTTCCGAAGTCCGGGCTCGAGATGGACGTGCCGCTGATCGGCACGTTTCCCGCGACCGCGATGCCCGACGGCGGGCTGACGCCCGACGTCGCCGTGACGACGACCGCGGAGGACATCGCCCAGGGCCGCGATCCGTTCCTCGCGGCCGTCGCGCGCTAGCGCACGGTCGTCAGAGGATCTGGCAGAAGTCGTTGCCCGGCTCGAATCCCAGGCCGAGCATGAACGCATAGAAGGAGGGTTCGTCGAACTCGAAGTCGGCCACCTCGCTGACGGCGCTCGCGCACTCGGCCGTGCCCACGTTCGTGTCGGTCGAGATCTGGGCGACGAGCTCGAAGCTCCCGTCGTTGCCCCCGTCCTGGCGGATGATTCGCGCCTGCACGTCGACGCACTCCGTGAAGGCGCCTCCGAAGAAGATGCCGCAGATTTCGTTCGACTGGCGCGGTGCCGTCAGGCCGATCGTGTACTGCCGGCACGAGAAGAACACGTCGCCGGCTGCACCCCGCGGGTCGCCGCTCGTCACGCACACGTTGGTGCGCAGCGTCTTCTGGGCCTGGCCCTGGGCCGTGGCCGGAGCGCGATAGGTGTGCGTCTGCTTGCAGGCCGACCCGGTGCCGATCACGTCCGCGACGTGATCGAAGTTCCAGTCGAAGAGGAAGTGGGTCTTGCCGTCCAGGTTCGACGAACCGCAGAGGTCGAACTCGACCTGGATCGAGGAGTCGCCGCGGATCACGCCGTCGTCTCCCGGGTGCGGATCGACGCGGAATTTCGGGACGAAGCCCCCCGGCGCAGTGGCCGCGCTCTCGACGTACGGATCTCCGGTCGGAGTCGAGGCGACACCGAGGGCGATGCCCCTGGTCGGGCTGACGACGGGAGCGGCGACCACGGGAGCCTTGGCCGGAGAGGTGGGGGCGCTCGGGCTCGACGAGCCGCTACCGCAGGCCGACAGGAGCAAGGCCGAGGCGAAGAGGGACGCGGCGCGAGGAGACAGGGACATGGGCTTCAGGCCTTTCCGCGGAGGGTGCGAAGCAAAGACTAGACCGCCTCTCCGGCGGCCGTCAACCGGAGCGCGGAGCTTGTGGCGTACTATCGGCGGCTCATGTCCCACCGCAGCGCGACGTCTGTCCTGCTCAACCTCGGCCACGCGTTCGACCACTTGTTCCTCCTGATATTCGCGAGCGCGGTCAGCAGCATCGCGGCGGGCTGGCACATGGCGTGGCCGGACCTGATGCCGTACTCGACCGGTGCCTTCGTCGCCTTCGGCCTCGGCGCGCTGCCGGCAGGACGCCTGGGCGATCTCTGGGGCCGGCGCGCGATGATGATCGTGTTCTTCGCGGGCCTGGGCGTGTCGGGCGTCGGCATCGCACTCGCGCAGGGCCCGCGGTCGCTCGCGGTGGCGCTCACGCTGATGGGCGTGTTCGCGTCCATCTACCATCCCGTCGGCATCCCGATGCTGGTGGAGCGCTCGACCCGCCCCGGCTTCACGATCGGCCTCAACGGCCTCGTGGGGAACCTGGGGATCGCCGTGGCCGCGGCGCTCACGGGCTACCTCGTCGAGCATCTCGGCTGGCGCTGGGCGTTCGCGGTGCCGAGCGTCGCGGCGATCGGCTGCGCCATCGCCTTCGCGGTGCTCGTGCCCGAGGAGAGCGAGGCGCCCGCGAAGCGCCCTCCGACGCTGAAGCCGCTCCCGCCGAACGTGCTGGCCCGGGTGCTGTCGCTCCTGACCCTCGCGTCGATCAGCGGCGGCTTCGTCTTCAACTTCACGACCAACGGCAACGGCCAGCTCCTGGCCGAGCGCATGAAGGGCGTCGTCGACGATCCCTCCGAGCTCGGGCTCCTGCTCGCCCTCGTGTACGCCCTGGCCTCGTTCGCGCAGATCGTGGTGGGGAAGCTGATCGACCGCCACCCGGTGAAGCGCATCTACCTGCCGGTGCTGGCCGCGCAGGTGCCGCTGTTCCTGCTCGCCTCGCGCGCCACCGGCTGGTCGCTCTACGCCGCCGTGCTCGGCTTCATGATCTTCGTCTTCGGCGCCGTGCCGTTCATCGACGCGCTGATCGTGCAGTACATCGACGACCAGAAGCGCTCGCGCGTCGCGGGGGCCCGGCTCGCGGTCTCGTTCGGCGCGAGCTCGGGCGCCGTCTACCTGCTGGGGCCGCTGGTGAAGGACGCCGGCTTCGCGACCCTGCTCGTGGACATGGCGATCCTCGCGGCCGTCTCGATGGTCTTCGTCGCGATGCTGCCGGGCGGCGACGCGTCCCGGGCCCCCATCGAGCCGGACCTCGCCGCCTAGTCCAGCTCGCAGAAGTCGTTCGTGTCCTCGAACCCGTGGTTGCGCAGGAACGCGTAGAAGGCCAGGTCGATCTCACGGTACTCGCCGACCTCGACGCCGTCGTATTCCGTGTCGGGCGGGCACTCGCCGCCGTCCCCGACGACCTCGTCCGTGCTGATGAACCAGGCGCTCTCGAACGACCCGTCGTTGAGCTCGTCCTCGCGGAGCACGCGCCCTTGCAGGCACTCCAGGAAGTCGCCGCCGAAGAACAGCCCGCACCCGGGAGGAAACTGGCTCGGGGTCGGGATCGCGAGGGCGTACGAGCGGCACGACACGTACGTCCCCGCGTCGCCGCGGGTGTCGCCGTTCGCCACGCACACGTTCGCGCGCAGGTTCTGATCCCGGCCGCCGTTTCCCGAGGGCACGCGGAACCGGTGGACCTGATGGCAGGCGTCGCGACCCCCGACGGCATCGGCCACGTGGTCGAAGTCCCAGTCGAAGAGGAACCGCGGGCTCTTGCCGGCCTCGGCCGTCGATCCGCAGAGATCGAACTCCACCTCGAGCGGAGAGGCGCCGCGGATGACCCCGTCGACGCCGGGCCCGGGCGACACGCGGAACTTCGGCTGGAAGCCGGGCGGGTACGCGCCGGCGCTTTCGAGGTAGGCGATCTGGTCGTCGGGTGCCGCCGGGGCGGCCGTCGCGGTCCCGGGGCCGCCGGGCGACGCCGGCGTGACGGGAGGCGGTGCGCCGGGGCTCGACGGCCCACCCGGCGAGGGCGCGCCGCCGTTGCAGGCGGCCAGGAACAGGACGGCGAGAACGCTGCTGCCGAGCACGACTGCCTTCATCGATCCTCCGCGTACCGGGCCAACATCCCGGCGCACTCGAGGTATCGGCAAGCACTCCCGGAACCCGACATCCGCCGCAGGTTCCCCAATGAATTGTATTGACAGCCGCGTGACCTACCAGATATAGATATCCATCCAGTCGGTTGTCCCGGGTCATCCGAAGCGCCAGGGACCGAAGAGGGAACCCGGTGCGATTCCGGGGCTGCCCCGCAGCGGTATTCAGGAACGACCGCCGTCATAGGCACTGGCCCTTCGCGGGGCCGGGAAGCGACGGCCAGTAGGAACCGGCCCGGTGCCGAGCGCCTGAGAGCCCGAAGACCTGCCGACGCGCCGCGTGGCGACACGCGGTGAGCGACTATTTCGCCCGAGGGGGCGCGGTCGGCGGTACGGGCGCGCGCGATGCCGCCTGGACGCCGGCTCGTCCCTGACGGCACTCATGGCCCCGAGGGAGGAGCCGATGGCGACCGCCGAGCCTGCCGCACCACCGACGTCGACGAGCGCCGTGGCGTCGCCGATGCGCGTCCGCAAGCGCAACGGGTCGTTCGAGTCCGTGGACGTGAACAAGATCGTGCGCGCCGTCGGCCGCTGCTGCGCCGGCCTCACGCAGGTCGACCCCCTGCGCGTGGCGACCAAGACCATCAGCGGCCTGTACGACGGCGCTACGACGCGCGAGCTCGACCAGCTCTCGATCCAGACCGCGGCCGCGTTGACCGCCGAGGAGCCCGAGTACTCGCGCCTCGCCGCGCGCCTGCTCTCGACCTACGTCGACAAGGAGGTCGCGGGCCAGGAGATCCACTCCTTTTCCCAGTTCGTCTCGCGCGGCCACTCGCTGGGCCTCGTCTCCGACCGGCTCGCGGCCTTCGTGGCCGACAACGCCCGCAAGCTGAACGCGGCGATCGAGGCGACGCGCAGCGACCTGTTCGAGTACTTCGGGATCCGCACGGTCTACGACCGCTACCTCCTGAAGCACCCGCAGAAGCGCCAGGCCCTGGAGACGCCGCAGTACTTCTTCCTGCGTGTCGCGTGCGGCGTGTCGACGAACGTGGCCGAGGCGATCGACCTCTACCGGCTCTTCTCGAGCCTCGAGTACCTGCCGAGCTCGCCCACGCTGTTCAACGCCGGCACGCGCCACGAGCAGCTCTCGTCGTGCTTCCTGCTCGACTCGCCCCAGGACGACCTGCGGGCGATCTACGACCGCTACACCGACGTCGCGATGCTGTCGAAGTTCGCCGGCGGCATCGGCCTCGCCTTCCACCGCGTGCGCTCCCG
Source organism: uncultured Acidobacteriota bacterium (assembly GCA_902826455.1). GTDB lineage: Bacteria > Acidobacteriota > Vicinamibacteria > Fen-336 > Fen-336 > CADEEV01. The sequence continues at coordinate 83,661 of CADEEV010000019.1, forward strand.
CGGCTCGCTGATCCAGGGCACGAACGGCCACTCGAACGGCATCGTGCCGTGGCTGCGGACGCTCGACGCGTCGGTCGCGGCCGTGAACCAGGGCGGCAAGCGCAAGGGCGCCTGCTGCGTGTACCTCGAGACCTGGCACGCGGACATCGAGGAGTTCCTCGAGCTGCGCGACAACACCGGCGACGAGGCGCGCCGCACCCACAACCTGAACCTCGCCCACTGGATCCCCGACCTGTTCATGAAGCGCGTCGAGCAGGACGGCACGTGGTCGCTGTTCGACCCGAAGCAGGTGCCCGAGCTGCCGGATCTCTTCGGCGACGCCTTCGAGGCGGCCTACGTCGCGGCCGAGGCGCGCGGCGCCGCGGTGAAGCAGCTGAAGGCGCGCGACCTCTACGGGCGCATGATGAAGACGCTCGCCCAGACCGGCAACGGCTGGATGACGTTCAAGGACGCCTCGAACCGCAAGTGCAACCAGACGGGGGAGGGCCGCACGGTCCACCTCTCGAACCTGTGCACGGAGATCATCGAGGTCACCTCGGCGGAAGAGACCGCCGTCTGCAACCTGGGCTCGCTCAACCTCGGCCGTCATCTGAAGGACGGCCGCTTCGACTTTGACGCCCTCGCGACGAACGTGCGGCTCGCGGTGCGCCAGCTCGACCGCGTGATCGACGTGAACTTCTATCCGATCGAGAAGGCCGCGAGCTCGAACCGGCGCTGGCGGCCGGTGGGCCTCGGCGTCATGGGGCTACAGGACGTCTTCTTCCAGCTGCGACTGCCGTTCGACGCCGACGAGGCCCGCGCCTTGTCGCGCAAGGTGCAGGAAGAGATCTACCACGCGGCGCTCTCGGCCTCGTGCGAGCTGGCCGAGGAGAAGGGCGCGCACCCGGCGTTCCCCGAGACGCGCGCGGCGCAAGGCGAGCTGCAGTTCGACGCCTGGGGCGTGGTGCCGGCCGATCCCGTGCGCTGGGACGCGCTGCGGGCCCGCATCCGCCAGCACGGCCTGCGCAACTCGCTGCTGCTGGCGATCGCGCCGACCGCCACGATCGCGTCGATCGCCGGCTGCTACGAGTGCATCGAGCCGCAGGTCTCGAACCTGTTCAA
>CADEEV010000020.1 GCA_902826455.1 uncultured Acidobacteriota bacterium
TTGGCACCTCGATGTCGGCTCATCGCATCCTGGAGCTGTAGCAGGTTCCAAGGGTTGGGCTGTTCGCCCATTAAAGCGGTACGTGAGCTGGGTTTAGAACGTCGCGAGACAGTTCGGTCCCTATCTGTTGTGGGCGCAGGAGACTTGAGAGGGCCTGTCCTTAGTACGAGAGGACCGGGATGGACGAACCTCTAGTGCACCAGTTGTCTTGCCAAAGGCACAGCTGGGTAGCTAAGTTCGGTTGTGATAAACGCTGAAAGCATCTAAGCGTGAAACACGCCTCAAGATGACGTCTCCCGCAGGAGAACCTGCCTAAAGACCCCTTGTAGACTACAAGGTTGATAGGCCCGATGTGCAAGTGGCGAGCGAAAGCACAGCCTTTAAGCTAACGGGTACTAATCGGTCGTGAGGCTTGACCATGATGTTTACAGTGCTGTAACGACGACGGCGGAAACATCGAAGCGCAACAAACTTCAGCACTTCAATCGGACTTCGGTTTCTTTGACAGTTCATCCCGGTGACCATGGCGGAGGGGTCACACCCGTTCCCATTCCGAACACGGCCGTTAAGCCCTCCAGCGCCGATGGTACTGCCAGGGTAGCCTGGTGGGAGAGTAGGACGTTGCCGGGATTTTTTGCATCATGCCTGAGCCCTGTGCGGGATCGCCCAGGGCTCTTTTTTTGCCCGCACGAAAGCGCTACACTCCGCCTTTCGCGCGAGCGGCAGACGTTCGCAGCAGGAGTTCACGATGTCCGGACACTCGAAGTGGGCCTCGATCAAGCACAAGAAGGGCGCGCTCGACGCGAAGCGCGGAAAGATCTTCACCAAGATCATCCGTGAGATGTCGATTGCGGCCCGCCTCGGTGGCGGCGACCCTGACTCCAACCCTCGCCTTCGCACAGCGGTCGACAAGGCCAAGAGCGTCAACATGCCCGCCGACAACATCAAGCGCGCCATCCAGAAGGGCACCGGCGAGCTCGAGGGCGCCTCGTACGAGGACATCACGCTCGAGGGCTATGGTCCGGGCGGAGCAGCGCTCCTGGTGGAAGGCACTACGGACAATCGCAACCGCACGGTCTCCGAGATCCGCCACGTCCTCTCCAAGAACGGCGGAAACCTGGGCGGCGCCGGAAGCGTCTCGTACATGTTCAAGCCCCGCGGCTACATCGCGATCGCCCAGGACAAGGTGACCGAAGACAAGCTGATGGAGCTCGCTCTCGAGGCAGGGGCAGAGGACATCCAGTCCGCCGGTGACATGTGGGAGGTCTACTCTTCCCCCGGCGCGCACGAAACCGTGCTTGCAGCGATCAAGAAGGCCGGCATCGAGCCGGAGACGGCCGAGATCGGCAAGTACGCGGAGAACCTGATCGCGGTCGAGGGCGCTAAGGCTCAACAGACCCTCAGGCTGATCGAAGCCCTTGAGGACAACGACGACGTGCAGAACGTCTGGTCCAACGCGGACATCTCCGACAAGGACCTCGAAGCCGCCAGCTAGGCTCGGGCGCTCCTCAGCCTTGCGGCTAGAATGAGCGCGTCCATGATCATCCTCGGGGTCGATCCAGGCTCCCAGCGCACCGGCTACGGCGCGATCGAGACCGACGGTCGCCGCCACGTCCTACTCGAAATGGGCGTCCTGGCGCCGCCCCCGCGAGACCCACTGCCCGCGAAGCTCCGCTTCATCCATCAAGGCCTTTCGGCGCTCATGGCCCGTGTGCACCCCGACGCCCTCGCCGTCGAAGATCTCTTCCATGCCGTGAACACCCATTCCGCCCTCGTGCTCGGCCACGTTCGCGGCGTCGTGCTCCTGGCGGGTGCCCAGGCGGGTCTCCCCGTCCATGCCTTCGCCCCCGCAACCGTCAAGGCGCAGATCACGGGCTTCGGAAGAGCGGAGAAGCTGCAGGTCGCACTCATGGTGTCTCGTCTGCTGATGCTGCCCGCGGACATCGCTGCCGGGGACGCCACCGATGCCCTCGCGGTGGCCCTGTGCCGGGCTCACCAAGGGCGATTGGAAGACGCCATCGGGAGCGTCCCAGTCACGATCCGCCGAGGTCGCAAACCTGCATGATCGCCCACCTGACCGGCCGGGTGCTTCGCAAGAGTCCCCAGGACGTCGTCCTCGACGTGACCGGCGTAGGCTACAAAGTCCTCATCCCCGTCTCGACCTTCTATCGGCTGCCCGAGGAAGGTGGAGAGGCGAGCCTCAGGATCCACACCCATGTTCGTGAAGACGCGCTTCTGCTCTTCGGATTCGAAAGCGCGGCGGAGCAGTCGCTGTTCGAGCGGCTCATCGAAGTCGCGGGCGTAGGACCCAAGCTCGCTCTCAACGTGCTTTCCGGGATCGAGGCAGCCGATCTCGTCGCCGCCCTCCGCTCCTCGGACCTGGCTCGCCTGACTCGGATCCCGGGCGTCGGCAAGAAGACGGCCGAGCGCCTCGTGCTCGAGCTCAAAGACAAGATGCCGGTCGTCGTGGAACCTCAGGAGACTCGGGAGGCCTCGCCGCCCGGTTCCATCAAGGAGGACCTCCTCTCCGCCCTCGGCAACCTCGGCTACTCCCGCGGCGAAATGGAACGCGGCGTCGATCGGGCCCTCAAGGAAGAGCCCGAGGGCCGCTTCGAGGACCTCTTGAGGCGCTCGCTGCGCGTACTCTCGGGTCGATGAGAACCGCCGCGTGAGCGACCCGCGCCTCGTCTCCTCGCGACCGATCGACGACGACCTGGGCTTCGACCAGTCCCTGCGGCCACGCCGCCTCGACGAGTACGTCGGCCAGCCCCAAGTCATCGCCAACCTGCGCGTGGCGATCGAGGCCGCGCGCAGCCGAGGCGAAGCTCTCGATCACGTCCTCCTGTTCGGGCCGCCGGGCGTCGGCAAGACGAGTCTCGCCCACGTCATCGCGGCCGAGCTCGAGACGCCCATCAAGGCCACGGCCGGGCCCATCATCGAGCGCGCGGGAGACCTCGCGGCACTCCTGACCGCCCTCGAGTCCCGGGAGGTCCTCTTCATCGATGAGATCCATCGCCTCGATGCGAAGGTAGAGGAGATCCTCTATCCGGCCCTCGAGGACGCGAGCCTCGATCTGATGATCGGCACCGGTCCAGGCGCGCGATCGATGAAGATTCCCTTGAAGCCCTTCACCTTGGTGGCGGCCACCACGAGGGCCGGGCTGCTCACGGCGCCCCTGCGCGGCCGCTTCGGAATCGTCCACCGCCTGGACTTCTACTCCCAGGCCGACCTCGAGTTCATTGTGACGCGCTCGGCCCGGATCCTCGGCGTTCCCCTCGAAGGCGAAGGTGCCCGGGAGATCGCGTCCCGAAGCCGCGGCACGCCGCGTATCGCCAACCGCCTGTTGCGGCGAGTGCGGGACTTTGCCCAGGTGCGCGCCGCCGGTGTCATCACGGTCGAGGTCGCACGGAACGCTCTTGCGCTTCTCGAGGTGGACGTGCACGGCTTCGATGAGGTCGATCGCAAGCTGCTCCTGACGATCATCGACAAGTTCGGCGGTGGCCCGGTCGGCGTCAACGCCGTTGCGGCCGCCATCAGCGAGGAGCCCGACGCGCTCGAGGACATCTACGAGCCGTATCTCCTCCAGATCGGCTTCATCGATCGCACGCCGCGCGGCCGCGTGGCCACACCCCGCGCCTACGAACATTTCGGCCGCGCCCTGCCTCCGGGAGGCATCGGCCAGAAGAAACTGTTCTGAGGATCGCCGACTTCGAGTTCGAGCTCCCGCCCGAACTCGTCGCCCAGGAGCCGCTCGCGAAACGCGACGCTTCGCGTCTCCTCGTGTTGCCGCGGAACGGCGAGGCGCTCCGGCACGTGGGATTCTCCGACCTCCCCGAGCTGCTCTCTCCCGGCGATCTCGTCGTGATCAATCGCAGCCGTGTCTTTCCCGCCCGTCTGCTCGGGGAGCGGCCGGCGGGCGGCGAGGCCGAGGTCCTGCTCCTGCGACACCTCGAGGATCCGCGCGACTGGGAAGCGCTCCTGCGGCCCGCTCGTCGGCTGAGGATCGGCGACCGCATTCGCATCGCGGAGGACCTCGAGGCGCAGGTCCTGTCCGGCGCCCTCGGCGCCGAAGGTCGCCGGCGCATCCGCATCGAGACCCAAGGCGATCCCTGGGAGGCGATCGAGCGGCATGGCCATGTGCCCCTGCCTCCTTACGTGTCGCGTCCGGACCGGCCCGAGGACCGCGAGCGCTATCAGACCGTCTACGCCCGCGAGCGCGGCAGCGTCGCGGCGCCGACGGCCGGCCTTCACTTCACGCCCGAGGTCTTCCGACGTCTGCAGGCGCGGGGCATCGATACAGCGGAGATCGTCCTCCACGTGGGGCCCGGCACGTTCCGACCGGTGAAAGCCGAGCGCGTCGAGGATCATCGCGTCGACCCGGAGCCCTTCGACCTGCCCGCGGCCACGGCCGCGGCGATCGCGCGAGCTCGGGCCCGCGGCGGCCGGATCATCGCCGTCGGCACGACGACCGTTCGCACCCTCGAAAGCCGTGCCGACACCGACGGAGCCGTGCGGCCGGGCCGTGGCGAGACGGACTGCGTGATCGTTCCCGGGTTTCGATTCGGCGTCATCGACGGCCTGGTGACGAACTTCCACCTGCCGCGGTCGTCGCTTCTCCTGCTTGTGGCCGCTTTCGCCGGTCGTGAACGGACTCTCGCGGCCTATGCCGAAGCCGTCCGGGAGCGTTACCGGTTCTACAGCTACGGCGACGCTATGCTGATCGTGTGATTCGCTCGAGGCCGCCCATGTAGGGGCGCAGCGCCTCGGGAACATCGATCGAGCCGTCGGCCCGCTGATAGTTCTCCAGCACGGCGATGAGCGTTCGACCCACCGCAAGGCCGCTTCCGTTCAACGTGTGGACGAATCGCGGCTTGCCCTTGGGGTCCGGCCGATAGCGCAGAGCCGCCCGGCGCGCCTGGAAGTCCGTGCAGTTCGAGCACGAAGAGATCTCCCGGTACGCGTTCTGTCCGGGCAGCCAGACCTCGATGTCGTAGGTCTTCGCGGACGAAAAACCCATGTCGCCCGTGGAGAGCAGCATCACCCGGTAGGGGAGTTCGAGCCGCTTCAGCACTTGCTCCGCGTCCACGACCATCCCCTCGAGCTCCTCCATCGAGGTCTCGGGAGTGGTCAGTTTCACGAGTTCGACCTTGTGGAACTGGTGCTGGCGGATGAGTCCGCGGACGTCCTTTCCGTAGGACCCCGCCTCGGACCGGAAACACGGGCTGAACGCGACGTACTTGAGCGGCAACCGGCCCGCCTCCAGCATCTCGTCGCGGTGCAGGTTCGTCAGCGGAACCTCCGCGGTCGGGATCAGATAGAGGTCCTTCTCTCCCGCGCGCGTCCTGAACAGATCGCCCTCGAACTTCGGAAGCTGACCGGTCCCCGTGAGGGTCTCCGCGGTCACCAGGTAGGGCGGGATCACCTCGCGGTAGCCTCGCTCCCGGGTGTGGAGGTCGAGCATGAACTGGATGAGGGCTCGCTCCAGGCGCGCCCCCGCGTCCCAGTAGACCGCGAAACGAGCGCCAGAAAGCTTTGCCGCGCGCTCGAAGTCCAGGATCCCGAGCTCCGCCCCGAGCTCCCAGTGCTCCTTGGGCGTGAAGGCAAACGCGCGCGGTGCGCCCACGCGCCGCACCTCCACGCTCGCAGCGGCGTCGGCGCCGACGGGGACGCTCGCATCGGGCACGTTGGGAATATCGAGGAGGATCTCCTGGAGCCCCCTCTCCACGGCGGCGAGCTCCTCCTCCAGGCGCTTGATCTCGTCCGCGACGCCCTTCATCTCGGTCTTCAGTTCCGAGGCGTCCTCCCTGGCCCGCCCCCGCCGGGCGATCTCCTCGCCGGCCACGCGCTGACGGTGGCGCAGCTGTTCGACGCTCTGGAGCGCCTGGCGCCGACGCGCGTCGAGGCTCCACGGATCCTTGCCGGAGAGGCTCTGGCCGCGCGCCTCGAGCATCGCCTCGACCCGGTCCTTGTGCTCCGTCACGAACTTGAGATCCAGCACGGCTCCGCCGACCTCCCTGGAAAACGCGAGGATAGCATGGCGCCTGACGGCCGGATCGCGTGTGGTAGCATCGCGAACGAGCATGCCTACGATCCGAAAAGCCGTGTTTCCTGCCGCAGGCCTCGGCACGCGCTTCCTTCCGGCGACCAAGGCGCAGCCGAAGGAGATGCTGCCCCTCGTCGACAAGCCGATCATCCAGTACGTGATCGAGGAGGCAGTGGCCTCGGGCCTCACCAACATCATCATCGTGACCGGCCGCGGCAAGAACGCGATCGAGGATCACTTCGACGTGTCCTACGAGCTCGAGCGCATGCTCCACGAGCGCGGCAAGACCGAGCTCCTGGAGCAGGTGCGCGCCGTTTCCAACATGATCAACGTGTCCTACGTGCGCCAGGGCGAGACCCTGGGGCTGGGACACGCGGTCCTCATGGCAAAAGACCTCATCGGCGACGAGCCCTTCGCCGTCATGCTCGGCGACGACATCATCGACAGCGAAGTGCCCTGCATGCGCCAGATGATCGACGTCTACGAGGCCCACAAGGCTCCCGTGGTCGCGGTGCAGAAGGTGCCGAAGAGCGAGATCTCCGCCTATGGCGTGATCGATGGCGAGCCCGAGGCAGGATCGGATCGCGTGTACCGTATCCGCGAACTCGTGGAGAAGCCCAGGGCCGAAGACGCTCCGAGCGATCTGGCCATCATCGGCCGATACATCCTGACGCCCGACATCTTCGAAGCTCTGGAGAAGACGCCGCGCGACGCCGGTGGCGAGATCCAGCTCACCAACGGGCTCCGGGCGCTCAAGCAGAAGCGCCCGCTGTTCGGCTGCCGCTTCGAAGGCGTGCGGCACGATGCCGGCAACAAGCTGGGATTCCTGAAGGCGACCGTGGAGTTCGCGCTCAAGCGCCCCGACCTCGGCGGCCCGTTCCGCGAGTACCTGCGGGGCCTGAAGCTCTAGCTACTTCGCGGCCTTGCCGGTCGAGGCCTTTTCCTTGGTCTTGGCCGGCTTCGACGCGCTGCTCGTGTCGGTCGAAGAGCTGCTGCTCGTGTCGGACTTGCCCGATTCCGACTTGGCCGCCGAGCTCTCCTTGCCCTCGCCCTTGGGCGCGCTGTCGCCCCCGGACGACTTCTTCGCATAGTCCGTCACGTACCAGCCCGCGCCCTTGAACTGGATGGCCGGCGCGGACGCCAGTTTCTGGATCGCCCTGCCGCAGGTCGGGCATTTCTTGAGCGGCGGATCCGAGAATTTGCGGATGACCTCGAAGCGACCGTCCTTCGGGCACTCGTACTCGTAGAGGGGCAACCGGACGACCCTAGTCGACGGCCTGGATGACGAGGATCACGATCGCGACGATCAAGAACACGACCAGGAGCTGCTCGACGTCATGGTCGAGTCCGGCCACAGGGTCCGAGCGGAGAGCCTCGGCGCGCCGCGCGAGGTCGCGGAGGTCGGCGTCCGACAACGTCGGGACCGCCCGTCGCACGGTGTCGAGATCGGCGCCGAGCGCCGTGGCCACGCGGGTCGCAGCGGGACGCGCGAGGGCCGCCTCGAGAACGGCCCGGTCGTGAGCGCGCTGTGTCGCCGCCTCGGCCAGTCGGGCATCGGCACTCTCGGGTGACACGAGATGTTCCTGGGCCCGTGCGCTGCCCGGGGCGATCAGGAGCCCGGCCGCCAGGGCCAGGGCCATCGTGGTGAAACGCATGGTGTCGTCCTCCTGCCCCGTGAAAGCGGGGCTCGACCACGAAGCATAAGGCCCGTACTTTCGCGCGTCAACGAAACGCGCCCACGTGAGGCCCTAGTGCGCCTCGGCCCAGTTGTGGCCCAGGCGGGCGTCGACGACCAACGGCACGTCGAGCTGGAAAGCGTTCTCCATGCGCTCGACGACCAGGGCGCGAGCCTCGTCCGCCTCCCCCTCGGGCACCTCGAGCAGCAGCTCGTCGTGGATCTGGAGGATCAGCCGTGAGGACATCCTCCTCTGCCGCAGCGCGGCGTCGAGGTCGATCATGGCCTTCTTGATGAGATCCGCCGCCGAGCCCTGGACCGGCGTATTGCGCGCCTGGCGCTCGGCTTCCATGCGGATCTGGAAGTTCTTGGCTTGGAGGTCGGGGAGCCGCCGCAGCCGGCCCAGCAAGGTGCGGACGGTGCCCGTTTCGCGCGCCCGCGCCACGGTCTCGTCGATGAAGCGCTGCACGCCCGGATAGCGCGCGAAGTAGGTCTCGATGAACACCTCGGCCTGCTTCTTCGGGATGCCAATGTCCTTCGAGAGGGTGAAGGCGGTCTTCCCGTAAAGCAGCGCGTAGTTGATCATCTTGGACACGCGCCGCTGCTCGGCCTCGGGCACGGCCGAGAGCGCGCCGAAGACCTCGCGTGCGGTGCGATCGTGGACGTCCTCGCCACGCCGGAACGTCTCGATGAGCGTCTCGTCCTTGGAGAGGTGCGCGAGGATCCGCAGCTCGATCTGGGAGTAGTCCGCCGACAGGAGCAGGTGCCCGTCCTCGGCGATGAACGCCTCGCGGATGCGCCGTCCCTCGGCCGTGCGGATCGGGATGTTCTGTAGATTGGGATCCGAGGACGAGATGCGCCCGGTCGCAGCCACCGCCTGGTTGAAGGTTGCGTGGATGCGCCCGGTAGCCGTGTTCACGAGCTCGGGAAGCGCGTCGACGTACGTCGACTTCAGCTTCTGGACGCTTCGATACTCCAGGATCTTGCGCGGCAGCGGATGCTCGAGGGCGAGCTCCTCCAGGACATCCTCCGCCGTGGACGCCGCCCGCGTCTTGGCCGTCTTCTTTCCGGCGCGCAGGCCGAGGCGCTCGAACAGGACCTCGCGCAGCTGCGGCGGCGAGTTGATGTTGAAGGGCCCCTCGGCGAGGGAATGGATCTCGGCGGTCAGGGTCTCGATCTGGCGTTCCATGTCCCGGCTCATGGACTTCAGGAGCGGCGTGTCGATCTTGACGCCGGCGAGCTCCATGTCGGCCAGCACACGGACCAGCGGCAGCTCCATCGTCTCGAAGATCGCGAGAAGTCCTTCCGACGCGAGCCGCTCGCGCACCGGCGCCACGAGGCGCTGCAAGAGCCTGGCCTCGGCCGTGGCTACGCGCGCGGCCGCCTCGAGGGGCGGCACTTCGTCTCCCGTCGGTTCGAGGGCCGCGGCACCGCGCTCGCCCAGGAACTCGACGGCCAGGTCGTCCAGGGAGTAGTGGCGGCGCCCCGGGTTCAGGATGTACGACGCGATCGTCGCGTCGAAGGCCATGCGCTCGACGTGGCTGCCGGCGCGCGTCAGGACGATGAGGTCTCGCTTGCCCGAGGCCGCGGCCTTGTCGAGCCGGGAATTGGCAAAGACACGCTGCAGGCCCTCGAGTGCCGCCTCGCGACTCAGAGCGCCGGTCGGCTCGAAGGCGGCATGGCTCAGGGGCACGTAGGCCGCCTCCCCGTCCCAGGCGAGGCCGACACCCACGAGCTCGGCCCGCATCGCTTCCCGGGCCGTCACCAGCAGCGAAACCGAGACGCCAGGCGCTCCAGAGACGCGCTCGAGGAGCGTCGCGAGCTGCGCCGGCTCGGTCACGATGGGACTCTCGGTCGCCGCAGCCAGCCTGAGCTCGGGCGCGTACTCCCGTGCCAGGGCCGCGAACTCGAGCTCGCTGAACAAGGCGTTCGCCGCCGCACGATCGGGCTCCTGGCGCACGAGCGCGTCGAGATCGAGCCGCACCGGGGCGTCGGTGCGGAGCGTGACGAGCCGCTTGGAGAGCAATGCGTCCTCGCGATGGGTCTTCAAACCCTCGCGGTAGGACGCGCGCTTCACCTTGTCGGCGTTGTCGAGGACGGCCTCGAGGGAGCCGTATTCGCGGATCAGGTCGCGGGCGCCCTTGTCGCCGATCCCCGGCACGCCCGGGACGTTGTCGACGGCGTCTCCGACGAGCCCCATGACGTCCACGACCAGGTGCGGGGGGACGCCCCACTTCTCCTCCACCTTGGCGGCGTCGTAGAGCGTCGAGCCCATGCCTTCGCGGCCGGGGTTGAGGACGTGGATCTCGCTCGTGACCATCTGCAGCAGGTCCTTGTCGCCCGAGACCACGACGACGGCGAGGCCCTTCGCGACGGCCTCGGTCGCGAGGGTCGCGATCACGTCGTCGGCTTCGTAGCCCGGGGCTTCGAGGATCGGCATGCGGAACACGTCGCAGACGCGGCGAACGTAGGGAATCTGCACGGCGAGGTCGTCGTCCATCCGGGGCCGGTGCGCCTTGTAGCCGGCGTACTCGGCGTGACGGAACGTGGGACCCACCATGTCGAAGCTGATCCCGACCCAGCGCGGATCCTCGTCCTCGAAGAGCTTTCGCAGCATCGTGGTGAACCCGTACGTCGCGTTCGTCGGCAGGCCGCGGGAGGTCGCGAGACCGCGGATCGCGTGATACGCCCGGTGGAACTGGGCGTTGCCGTCGATCAGGTACAGCGTGTCCTTGGAGCGGGCTCTCATCGCGGCGCGGGGATTCTATCCCGCTGGCGGATTCCCTTCCGGCCCGGGGGCGGAACGTCGTAGAGGAAGATCGATCGGCCGATGCGGGCCACGGGCGGAGTTCCGCTCAGCCAGCGTGCGTCCCCAGGGCCGAGGCCCTGCAGCGCATTGCTGCTCGCCGCGACCCACCCAGAAGGCCGGCGCTCGACGGTCGCCTGCTCCGCGCCGACGATGCCCAGGCTGCGGAGTGTCCGCTCGTCTGCGCCGAATACGTACAAGGAGATGCGCCGAATGTCGTGGGCCTTGAGATACAGCGCCAGGCGCCCCACGTCCTGGCCCCAATCGAGGTTGCTGTCTCCGAGATACTGCCGCTCGCGTCCCCCGGCGATGGGGTTGAAATAGGCGATGTAGTGCGGATGCGCCATGAGCGAGGCCGTCGCGTGCCAGGCCAGCAACGCGACCCCGATCGACCGTCGTCGGAGCCCGGGGACGGCTCCGAGCGCCGGCCCGGCCAGCGCGGCGGACGCCAACACCGCGAACACGACCTCGACCGGCAGCACGTGGCGCACGCCGATGTCCACGCGGCTCGTCATGGCGACGCCGAGGAACACCGCGGCGGCGACCAGCGGGTAGAGCATCCGACGGTGGCGTGGCCGGGCCCACGCGGCGCCGACGCATCGAGCGCTTCCCAGGACCAGCAGGCCCAAGGCCGGAAGCGTCATCTTGAGCCCGAGGCACACCGGAAAGTAGTACCACCACCCCGTGGTCCGCACCTCTCCGAGCAGGAAGGCACGCCAACCCGCGCGCGCCTGGCTCCACGCCTCGAGCAGGCCGTGAACATAGGCCGGCATCGGCCAAGGCACGCGCGTCGCGAAGGCCGACAGGCTCCCCGGCGCGAGAGTCTCGACGAGCTCTGTCGCTCCGGGTCGCGACGACAGTGGAGCGACATCGAATCGGTAGGCGCCCCAGACGCACAAGAGCGTCGTCACAAGGAAGACCCCCACTTCCGTCAGCACCCTCCTGGGCGGGCGCGCCGCGGGCTTCGGCCGCCCGATCCATCGGGCGAGAGCCAAGAACAGCCACAAGGTCACGAGCAGTTGGAGCACGGCGGGCCCCTTGCACAGGATGGCCGCCGCGAAAGCGACGGAGGCGCCGAGCGCGGCACGTATCGAAGGCCTCTCGACCCAGCGCCACAGGTGGAACAGGCTTGCGAGCAGCGTGGCGGCGCTGGGAACGTCGGTCGTGGCGAGCCCCGCATGACCGATCACGTCCGGAGAGAGCGTCACCAGGGCCACGGCGGCGAAGCCGGCGTTGCGCCCGTAGAGACGGGCGCTCCAGAGGCAGGCGTAGAGGAGCAGCACCGGCACGAAAGCCAGGGTGCCGAGACGCCCGAGCGTGAGTGTCGACCAATAGTCCGCGTCGAGCACCCCGGAGGCGGGCCCGGCCCCTGTCGCCAGCCGCGTGCCCGTGACGTAGGGCAACGCCCCTTGGAAATACCGCGGCAGCGCCGGGCTCCAGAAATACAGCCGGAACGCGCCCGTCTCCCACGCTTCGACCCCGGCCGCGATGTGCCGGCCTTCGTCCACCGTGGCGCTCGTCACCGGGTAGGTGAAGGCGATCCGCGCGACGAGCACCACGCCCAGGAGAGCGACCCATACGCCCGCGCGTCGCCCGAGCCACGACAGTGCAACCATCTGCGCCGATTATAGGGAGGGACCTCGCTTAGAATGGCCCTCCGTGCTCGCGCGCCTCGCTCTCGTCGTGCTCCTGGTGAGCTCTCTCAAGAGCTGTATCGCCTACGAATACGAGCACGAATTCTGGCTGCGCGTGGACGGTTCCGGGACCGTCAACGTCACGGGGCGGCCCGGCCTCTGGAGCGCGTTCAAGGGGTTGCCTGCGAGCGATCAGACGGATCCGGCGGCACTGCGAGACGCCGCCCGCGCCCTCTTCGAACGCTCGGGCTTGCAGGTGCGCCGAGTGACTGTCACGCGACGCGAGGGCCGTCCCTACCTCTTCGTGTCGGCGGCTTTCGCCGACATCAACCGGCTCGGCGGCACGCCCGCGTTTCCCGATCTCGCGATCGGAATGCGCCGCGAGGGAGAGAACCTCGTCCTGGAAGGACGCTGGCAGCGCCTGGCCGCCGCGGGCGGCGGTGGCGACCCGGGGCTGATGGCCGTGCGTTTCCACCTTCCCAGCAAGGTCCACACCCACAAGAACGCCTTCGAAGGCGTCGAGCGGGGGAACATCACGTCCTGGCGTCAGAACGTGGAGCAGGGTCTGGCAGGTCGGGCCCTCGATTTCGGCGTCACGATGGACCACCGCAGCATCCTGGGCTCGACCGTGACCCTGTTCGCCGTCGCCATCGGCCTCGCCGCGCTGATCCTGGGCTCGGCCGTCTACCTGGTCATTCGTCGCGGCCGGAAGGCGGCAGCGCGCCCGTAGCCGGCACGGCGGCGACCGCCGCAGCGAGAGCCGTGACCAGGCGACGCGCACAGGCGCCCCCCGCGTCACGTTCGGGGTCGAACTCGCACAGCTCGAGAACGGCGACGCGGGGCGACGCGCAGAGCGTCACCAGCAGGGTCTCGAACGCCGCCCAGTCCAGGCCCGGCCCAGGCGTCAGGCGCGCCTTCGCCGGCATGACGGCAGGATCGAGCACGTCGACGTCGACGTGAACCACGACAGGGCCGTTGTCGTTGTCGATGGCCGCCAGTGCGTCCTTGGCCGCTCGAGCCACGCCGCGCGCCAGCAGCTCGTCGCCGCTCCAGGCCAGGGCGAGGTCTGCGAGCGCCGCCTTCTCGCCGGGATCGAGAGACCGATAGCCGAGGAGCGCCGCGTGGCGGCCATGCACGGCAGGCGCGGGTCCGGCGGCGTCGAGGATCTCGGCGGGCCCACGGCCGAGAGCGAGGGCCAGCGCCATCCCGGCCACTCGTCCCGAGGGCGACGTCTCGGGGGTGTTGAGATCGGCGTTCGCGTCGATGTGGATGAGCCCCACGTCGCGCCCGAGGGCCTCTCGGGCTCCGGCCACCGTGCCGGCCACGAGGGAGCAGTCTCCGCCGAGGACGATCGTGAAGCCTTCGGCCAGGGCACGCGTCATCTCGTCGGCGGTCGCCCGCACCGCGCACGCCGTCAGGTCGAGATTGCGAGCCCGTGGGTGTTCAGCGTCGTCCCGCCAGGGGAACAGCGAGAGGTCGGAGAGATTGACGACGCGCCGCCCGCCGGCCCGCAGCGCTTCGAGAAGACCGGCCTCGCGGAGGGCGAACGCCGCGCGCTCCGTCCCCGGCCCCGTGGAGCCCGCCGCGCTCGGCACGCCGAACACCGCGATCTTCGCCGTGGCTGTCATGAAGCGGCAGTATAATCCGTCGTTCGCGGCCGTCTTCCCGGAGCCTTCATGAACCTCAAGCTCTCGTTCCAGCCCGTTTCCCAGACTCCCCTCGACCTGCTGGTGGTCGTCCTCGACGCCGATACGACGCTCCACGACATCGACGACCCCGCGGTCGCGGCCCACGTCGCGAAGGCAGGCGCGGCGTTCCGCGACAAGTCCCTGAAGCGCGAGTACTTCGCGACCTTCCCCGAGGGTGCGAGCCCGCGCGCCGTCGTGGTGTACTGGAGCCCGCAGCTGCGCGGCTACAACGTGTGGGAGAACGTGAAGACGTTCACGGCCCGGGCGCTGCGCCTGGCGCGTGACTACCGCTACACGCGCATCGGCGTCGTGATGAACACGGGCGCCGCGGCGCCCATGATCGGCAAGGCCGTCGAGGGCGCCGTGCTGGGCGCCTATACCTTCGATCGCTATCGCCAGGAGAAGGACGAGTTCCTCGCGAAGGACGCGCAGCTCACGATCCTCGTCCATCCCGAGCACCAGGCCGACGCCGAGGCCCGCAAGGCCCGCTACGCGTGGGTCTCCGAGAATGCCAACCGGGCCCGCGACGTGATCAACGAGCCCGCGAACGTCGTGAACCCCGAGTACCTCGCCGAGCGCGCCGCGGAGATCGCGAAGGAAGTGGAGCTCGAAGCCGAGATCCTCGATCCGGCCGGCCTCAAGGCCCGGGGCTACGCGGGCATCTTGCGCGTCGGTCAGGGCAGCGCCCATCCGCCGCGCATGGTGATCCTGCGCCACGTGCCGCGGAAGGCCTCGAAGGAGACGATCGCCCTCGTCGGCAAGGGCATCACGTTCGACTCGGGCGGCATCAGCCTCAAGCCCGGCGACCACATGTGGGAGATGAAGGGCGACATGGCCGGCGCCGCGGCCGTCCTCTACAGCATGCGCGCCCTGGGCAAGCTGCGCCCCGACGTGAAGGTCGTGGGCATCCTGTGCTGCGCCGAGAACATGCCCGACGCCAACGCGCAGCGGCCGGGCGACATCTGGACGGCGAAGAACGGCAAGTCGATCATGGTGGACAACACCGACGCCGAGGGCCGCCTGGTCCTCACCGACGGCCTCGCGCGCGCCGGCGAGGAAGGCGCCACCCACATCGTCGACATCGCGACGCTCACAGGCGCCGTGGTTCGCGCTCTCGGCCCGAGCGTCGCCGGCGTCCTCGGCACCGACCGCGACCTGATCCGCCGCATCATCCGCTCCGGGGAGAACCACGGCGAGGCGTTCTGGGAGCTGCCGCTCGTCGAGGAGTACAAGGACGCCCTCAAGACGCCCTTCGCCGACCTCAACAACATCGCCTCGGGCGGCCTCGCCGGCGCCATCACGGCCGGCCTGTTCCTGCGCGAGTTCGTGCCCGAGAAGACCGCCTGGGCGCACCTCGACATCGCCGGGCCGATGTTCCGCGAGAAGGACTGGAAGTACTACGAGGCCGGCGCCATCGGCTTCGGCGTGAAGACCATGGTCGACCTCTGCGAGCGCTTCCATGATCCTGTCGCCTGAGCGCGTCAGCTTCGACCGCATCACGGACGTCGTCTACCTGGGCTCGCGCATCGCGAACCTCGACGACTACCACCGGCTGAGGGCCCAGGGCGTCAAGGCCTGCGTCGACATGAAGCAGGAAGGCGCTGATCCCTGGACGTTCGAGGCCTTCCTCTGGTTGCCGACCGTCGACCACGATCCGCCCTCGCGGGCGCACCTCCACATGGGCATCGGCTTCCTGCGGCAGTGCGAACGCGCGAAGATCCCGGTCTTCGTCCACTGCATGGCGGGGGTCGGTCGATCCTCGACCCTCGTTCTCGCCTACCTGCTCGCCGGACAGCATCGTACGGAGGGCGCTCGCACCGCGCTCGAGTTCCTGTGCGCGCGGAGGGCCGTCGTGAACCCCAACCCGGCCCAGGTGCGGGCCGCCGAAGAAGCCGCCGCCAGCTTCGAGGGCTAGACCACGCGCTTCGAAGTCGGTCCGCTCCTCGCCGACCTGCAGGCCCTCGTCGAACGCGAGAGCCCCTCCGACGACGCGGCCCGGGTGTCGGAGCTAGCCGCCTTCGTGCGCGACGCGTTTCGCGAGCGCGGCGTCGAGGCGCATACCCGCGCCTGTCCCCCCCGCGGCGACGCCGTGCTGGCGTCGATCGGCGCGGGCCCGGGAGGAACGCTGCTGCTCGGCCACCTCGACACGGTCTGGCCGGTCGGGTCCCTTGCGGAGTTGCCGTTCGCCGTCGCCGAGGGGCGGGTCACCGGACCCGGCGTGTTCGACATGAAGGCCGGCGTCGCCCTGGCGATGGCCGTCCTCCCGGAGCTGGCGCGCCGGCCACGGCCGCCGCGCGTCTCGGCCTTCTTCGTCCCCGACGAGGAGATCGGCACCGCGGCGTCCCGCGACGCGCTCCTCGCGATCGCCCGCGACCACGCTCGCGTCCTGGTCCTCGAGCCGCCTCTCGACGGGGCTTGCAAGATCGCGCGCAAGGGCACCGGCGGCTTCGAGTTCCACTTCACGGGGCGCGCCGCGCACGCCGGCCTCGAGCCCGAGAAGGGTGCCTCGGCACTGGCCGCGATGTCGCGGGCCGTGTTGTTCCTCGAGACGCTGGGCGATGCGACGCGAGGCACGACCGTGACCCCGACCGTGGCCTCGAGCGGTACCAAGACGAACGTCGTCCCTGAGAAGGCGACCCTCGCGGTGGACGTGCGCGTGTGGTCGCAGGACGAAGCCACCCGCGTCGAGCGCGCGATCCGGGCGTACAAACCCGAGGATGCGAGGGTCACGCTGCGCGTCGACGGGGAGTTCGACCGCCCGCCGCTGGAGCCGACGGCCGCGTCCGAGGCGCTCTACGCCCGCGCCAAACGCATCGCGGCCGAGCTCGGCTTCGAGCTCGGCGCGGCGCGCGTCGGCGGCGCCTCGGACGGCAACCTGACCGGGGCGGCCGGCGTCACCACCCTCGACGGACTGGGTGCGAACGGCCGTGGCGCCCATGCGCGCGACGAGTGCGTCCACGTCGACGACCTGGCGCGGCGCGCCGAGCTCCTGGCGCGCCTGTTGACCGAGACCGAGTGAGCGACGGCTTCGTCGTCGACGACCGCCTGAAGGGCATTCCGCTCGGCGTGCCGCCCTTTCCGATCGAGCGGATCGGCGAGCGCGGCTGGAACGTCCTGCGTGACATCCGCCTGCCGGCGGCCGTCCTGAAGGAGAGCGCCCTCGCCCACAACGGCGCGTGGATGCGCCGTTTCCTCGCCGCGAGCGGAGCCCTGTTCGCCCCTCACGGCAAGACGACCATGAGTCCCGAGCTGTTTCGGCGCCAGCTCGCGGACGGCGCCTGGGGGCTCACGTTCGCGACGATGGGGCAGGTCCGGGCCGCACGCCGCCATGGCGCGACCCGGATCTTCCTCGCGAACGTGGTCGCCGATCCCGCCGAGGCTCTCTGGGCGCTTGGGGAGCTGGACCGCGACCCGGCCTTCGAGATGCTGGTTCTCGTGGACTCCGAGGCCGCCGTCGAGCTCTGGTCCAGGAGTGCGGCGGGCGCGGGCGCACGCCGGCCTGTCGAGCTGATGCTGGAGCGAGGCTACCCGGGCGGGCGGACGGGCTGCCGCTCGCAGGACCACGCCCTCGCCGTGGCCCGAGGAATCCGCGACCGCGAGCCGGCAGTGACGTTGCGCGGCGTCTCGGGCTTCGAGGGCCTGCTGAGCGCCGACGATCCCGTCGTCACCGAGGCTCGGGTGATCGCGTTCCTCGACGCGATCCGCGAAAGCGCCGAGGCCTGCGACCGCGAAGGATTGTTCGGGCCAGGCCCGAAGCTGCTGTCGGCCGGCGGCTCCGCCTTCTACGACCTGGTGCTCGACCGCTTCGGGGGCGCGACGCTCTCCGGGGAGAGCCGGATCCTCGTTCGCTCGGGCTGCTATCTCACGCAGGACGGTGGCCCCTACGAACGGGCGTTCGCCCGGATCCGCGAGCGTTCCGGCATCGCTCGCGACCTCGGGCCGGGGCTCGAACCGGCCCTCGAATTGTGGGCGCAGGTCCTATCGCGTCCCGAGCCGACGCGGGTGGTGGCGAACCTGGGCAAGCGCGACGCTTCCCATGACCTGGGCCTGCCGCGCGCCACGGCCGTGTTCCGGCCGGGTCGCGACACGGCGCCGCTGGCGCTCGAGGGCGTGACGACGGCGGGCCTCAACGACCAGCACGCCTTGCTCGACGTGCCCGCGGACTCCGCCTTGCGCCCTGGAGATCGCCTGGCCTTCACGATCTCCCACCCATGCCTGACCTTCGACCGTTGGCCGCTGCTGTTCGTGGTCGACGAGGCCTACACGGTCGTCGCGGCCGTCCACACGCTCTTCTAGCGCCGCCGCCTAGTCGTGACGGAGCGCCTCCATCGGCTGGAGCTGCGCCGCCTGCCAGGCCGGGTAGAGCCCGAAGCCGATGCCCACGAGCAGCGCGGTCACGAGGGCGAGCAGCAGCATCCACGGCGAGAGCGCCGTCGGCCAGTCGGCGAACAGCTGGATCAGCAGCGCGCCCAGGACCCCCAGGACGGCTCCGATCGCCCCGCCGGCCGAGGTGAGCAGCGAGGACTCCACGAGGAACTGCGAGGCGATGTCGCGCCGCGTCGCGCCCAGGGCGCGCCGGATGCCGACTTCGCGCGTCCGCTCGGCGACGCTCGCGAGCATGATGTTCATGATCCCGATCCCGCCCACCAGCAGGCTGATGGCGGCGATCGCTCCCGTCACCACGTTGAAGATCCGCTGCGTCTGCTCCTTCTGACGCAGGATCTCGCGGGGCACCACGATGTCCAGCGTGGCGCCGCCCGTCGTGCGCTGGAGCAGGACCTTCGCCACCTCGGCCGAGCTCTGGACGTGCTCGCCGTCATCGATGCGAAGCACCACCTCGTCGATGCCGTCGGGTCGCGGGTCGCTGCCCCGGTCGAGCGACGGGACCGGGACGAAGACCGCGCGGTTGACGTCGCGGGTGCGGATCGGCCCGCCCTTGCCCCGAGGTAGGGCCC
Source organism: uncultured Acidobacteriota bacterium (assembly GCA_902826455.1). Lineage (GTDB taxonomy): Bacteria > Acidobacteriota > Vicinamibacteria > Fen-336 > Fen-336 > CADEEV01. Next base: position 18,802 of record CADEEV010000020.1, read on the forward strand.
GGCCCTCGAGGACGCCCACGACCTGGAAGAATTCGCCGCCGAGAGACAGCCGTTCGCCGCGCGGATCCTGGAGCGGGAACAGCTCGCGGGCGATGCTCGCACCCAGCACCACCGTGCGCTTCGCTTCCCGCACGTCGAGGTCCGAGAGGAAGCGGCCCGAGCGCGAGCGCAGCCGCGCGGCGTCGGCATACGCCGGCGTCGTGCCTACGGCCACGACGTCGGTGTGGCGGCTGCCGGCCTCGGCCGACAGGCGCGCCTCGCGCAGCGGGGCCACCGCCACCACGTTCGGCACCACGTTGCGCAACGACTCGGCGTCGCTCAGCCGGAGGCCCGGACGCGGCGAGGCCTCCGTCGACGGGCGGGCGCGCACGGTGATCGTGTCGATGCCCAGGGCGCCGATCTGGGCGATCGCCTCGCGCCGGGCGCCTTCGCCGACGGACGACATGGCGACGACGGCCGCGACGCCGAACACCACGCCCAGGATCGAGAGCGTCGAGCGCAGCTTGTGGAGCAGCAGGCCGCGCATGCCGAGCCGCAGCAACGCCCGCGGCGGCATCATCGACGATCCTCGCGCTCGACGCGGCCGTCGCGCAGATGGACGAGGCGCGGCGCGCGCCGGCCGAGGGACTCGTTGTGGGTGACGAGGATGACCGTGCGTCCGTCCCGGTGCAGCTCCTCGAGGAGCCCGACGACGTCCTCGCCCGTCGCCGTGTCGAGGTTCCCCGTCGGCTCGTCGGCGAGCAGGATGCGAGGCTCCGTCACGAGGGCACGCGCCACGGCCGCGCGCTGCGCCTCGCCGCCCGACAGCTCCGCGGGGCGATGATCCGCCCGGGGCAGCAAACCGACGCGCTCGAGCGACGCCAGGGCGCGCCGGCGGCACTCCGCTTCGTCGAGGCCGCGGTAGAGCAACGGGGTCTCCACGTTCTCGGCGATCGTGAGCTGCGGGATCAGGTGGAAGGACTGGAACACGAAGCCGATCCGCTCGTTGCGGATGCGCGAGAGGGCGTCGTCGTCGAGACCCGAGACCTCCGTGCCGCCGAGGACGTAGGCGCCTCCCGTCGGCCGGTCGAGGCAGCCCAGGATCGAGAGCAGGGTCGATTTGCCCGAGCCCGACGGGCCCATGATCGCGACCCACTCGCCCTCTTCGATCCCCAGGGACAGGCCCGCGAGGGCCGCCACCTCGCGCGTGCCGCGGGTGTAGACCTTGCGCACCGCCTGGAGCTCGACCAGCACGGCGTCTACCGCGGAAGGCCCGCGAGCTCCCAGGCTCCGCGCCGGAGTTGGAAGGTGAGGCTCTCCTCCGAGGGCGCCGGGGCCGCGCCGCGCCCGCCGATGATCACGTCGGTGCAGAGGATGGTGACGGCCGCGTTGTCGCCCTCCAGCGTCACGTCGAGGACGCGAACGTCCGTGGCCGCGTTGAGGGCGCCGAGGAAGGGCCGGAGGCGCTCCTGTCGGGCCTCGGCCGTGAGATCCGGCCGCGCCCGGGACAGGGCCTGGGCATCGCCGGACTCGAGAGCCTCGGTGTACGCGGCGACCGTCGCCTCGATGGCGCTGCGCAAGGCGGGCTCCGTCTGGGCGAGCGGCCCCTGGGGCAGCGTCGCCGCCGGCTCCGTGGTGGCCGGCGCCTCGTTCGGGCTCGGCGCCACCGTCGCCGCCGGCGAGCCGAGATTCGGCTGGACTCCGGTCGCGCCACGGCCCGACAGCAGCACCACCACGGCGACCAGCAGCGCGCCTCCGCCGATGATGAGGGCCGGCGGCGTGCGATGCCGTCGCGTCCGCGGCAGCAGGATCTCCACGGGGACGAAGGGCAGCGAGCGATCCGCGACCGCGTCCTCCGAGCGCCGTGGCTCGCGGCGGGGGGCGGGCCGCGGCAGGGTCGAGGCGCTCGGAGCCGTGAGCGGAGGCGGGCCGGCCACGGGCGCCGCGGCGGAGCGGGGGTTCTGGCGGGCGATAAACGCACGCCGCACCTCCTGGACCGCGGCCTGGGCCCGCGCATTGTCGGGATCCTCCTCGAGGACCGCCCGCAGGATCCTGAGCGCGCCGTCGAGGTCTCGCTGGGCGAGCAGCTCGACGCCCGCCCGGACCTGGAGCGCCGAGGCGCGCTTCCGGGCGCGCTCCGCGTCGAGGCGCTCGACCGCCCCGTGGGTCTCGCCCAGCATCGCGAGCAGCTCGGGATGATCGGGCGCCTGTCGCAGGCCGCGGCGCAGGTGGAAGATCGCGCGCCGATCCCATCCCGCGGCGCGCGCGTCGCGGGCGGCCTCGAGCGCCTTCTGCGCCTGGGCCCGAGCCATCCGCTCCAGCTCCCGGTCGGCCTCGGCCTCGGCTGTCGTCGCGCGCGGCCGGTCGCGCAGCCGGCCGAACAACGACAAGGCCACCGTGTGGTCCGGCACCAGCTTGAGGGCCGACGTCACGATCTTCTCGGCGGCGGCGAACTCGCCGGCCTCGAGAAGCCGTTCGGCCTCCACGATGCGCGCCTCGAGCTTCTCCCGTCGCCGGCCGCGCGTCAGCTCCTGGCGCGCGCGCTCGATGAGGGCGCGCGCCGTGAAGCTGTCGGGTCGCTCCTTGACGGCTCTCGAGGCGAGGACCATGGCCTTCTCGGCCTCGCCCCGCGCCAGGCTCTCCTCGGCGTCGAAGAGCAGCAGGCCGAAGGCGCGCTCGCGCTCCTCGCCCGGCGTCGGCTCTCCGGGCAGGGCCGTCACTGGCTCGTCTGCGATCCGAAGTCCGAGGGCGCCGCGGCCGGGTCGCGCAGCGCCACGCGCTCTCCCCTGCGCAGGCCGCTCTCGACCACCACGAAGTCCTGGTTGGAGGGCCCGACGACGACGCTCCGAGCCTCGACGCCGCGTCCGCGCAGCACGTAGCAGACGTGGCTCCCGTCCTTCTCGAACACGGAGTCGAGGGGCACGAACAGGCTCTTGGCGCGCTCCTCGACCTCGATCTCGATGCGCGCCGTCATGCCGGGGCGCAGGCGCGGCTCGGACTCGTTGATCTGGATCGTCACGCCGAAGAACTTCGTGCCGCGCCGCTCCCTCTCCTCTTGCGCGAGCGTCCCCACGAGCGTCACCTTGCCGGTCAGGCGCAGGTCCGGGTAGGCCTCGACCCGCACGCGTACCGTCTGGTTCTTCTCGACCTTGTGGATGTCCGTCTCGCGGATCTTGCTCTCGACGATCATCTTGGAGATGTCGGGCAGGATCAGCAGCGGCTGATTCGCCCACACCTGATCCCCGACCTGGGGCTTGCGCTGTTCCGACCCGAAGAACACGTCCTTGTAGACCACGATGCCCGCCACGTCGGCGCGCACCTCGGTGCGGTTCAGCTGCTGATGGGCGAGCGCCAGCTTGCTCATGAGCTCCTGGATGCGCGCGCTCGCCGAGGAGATCGCCGATCGCTTCAGCTCGACCTTGTAGTCGGCGGCGACCGTGAGCTCCTTGAAGTTCTCCTTGCTCATGGTGGCGTCGGCCCGCGCCTGGGACAGCTCCAGCGGCCGTCCGAAGTCCATGAGGGCGTTCTTGCGGCGCTTGGCGAGCTCGAGGTCCTCTTTCGCGCGCTCGACTTGCTGCTCGGCGCGCTCGAGCTCCTGCTTGGTGATGAAGCCCTCGGCCAGCAGGGGCTTCAGGTCGTCGAAGTTCGACTGCGCCTTCTGGAGCTCGCGCTCCGCGTTCGTGACGGCGGCGGCCGCCTCGTCCTCGCGGAGCCGACCCTTGCCCTGCTGGACGTCCTTCAGCTCGAGCTCGCTGCGCTCGAGCTTCTGGCGGGCGAGAGCGAGGTCTTCGCGGTTCGCGATGTCCTGGAGCTTCAGGTCCTGCTGCGCCTTGCCCAGGTCCGCCTGGGCCTGGGTGAGGAGCGCCTCGCTGCGGCGGATCTCCTCCTCGAAGGGAGCCGAGTCGAAGAGCAGCAGCATGTCTCCCTTCTGGACGAGCTTGCCCTCGGGAGCCATGGCGACGATCTTGGCCTGGTTGCTCTGGATGGACGACGAGTAGGTCACGGACAGCAGGGCCTGGAGCGTGCCGGACTCGACGATCGAGACGTGGAAGGGCCCTTCCGCCACCACGGCGTTGGGGAAGCGCTCGGCGGCGCTCGTCCGGAAGATCGACAGCGTCGCGTAGAGGGCCAAGGCGGCCAGGGTCACGAGGACGGCGGTACGCCGCGGCCGTCGCCGCGCCGTGACGCTCGCCGCCCGCAGGCGCTCCAGGGTCCAGGCGTTGCGCCGCAGCCAGGGCCGCGCCTCTTCCAGCAAGGCTCGGCTTTCGACGCCGAGGCGGCGGCCGTAGGACACGGACGTCGCGCGGGCTCGAGCCAGGAGCCGCCCGACGCGGTCGCTCGTCATGGCCGGGGTGCTCACTGGACGAACTCCGTCTTGAGGTCCAGGGTGCCGACGACCCGCAGGAGCTGGACCCGGGCCACCTGGAAATCGGTGAGCAGGCCCACGAGGGCGGTGCGCGCCGAGACCAGGCTGCCCTCGGCGTCGATCACGTCGAAGTTCGAGGCGAGGCCGCGCTGGTAGCGCAGCGTCGCGAGCCGCAGCTGCTGCGAGGAGAAGTCGACGCTCTTGCGCTGCAGGTCGATGCTCTTGCGCAGGCGCTCGAGGCTGCGAACGGCGCTCAGCACCTCGCCCTCGGTCTGCTGCTCGTTCTGGGCGAGGGCGCGCTTGCGGGCCGCGAGGTCGAGCTCCGCGATCGCCTTCGCGGCCCGGTCCTGGCTGCGTTCCAGGGGATAGGCGCTCGCGATCGAGAGGTTCCAGCGCGAGTCCGAGACCCGGATCGCGTCGCCATAGCTCGGACCGAAGCCCACCTTGCTGAAGGTCAGGTTGAGGTCGAGCTGGGGCAGCAGGTTCTGCTTGGCGAGGGACAGGTTGCGCTCGGAGTCGTGGATCTGGTCGCGGGCCTCCTCGAGCTCGAGGCGGTTGGCGAGGGCCTTCTGCACGAGGATCTCGGTGGGCTCGAGCTCGAGGGTCACGTCGTCGGCCAGGGGCCGGTCCTCGGGTTCGACCGGCTCCGAGGGGGCGAGCCCGAGGGTCAGGCGAAAGGACTCCAGGGCGTTGTCGAGGGCGGCCCGGGCCTGCACCAGCGATTCCTGGGTCTGGGAGGACTGGAGTTCGGCGCGGAAGACGTCGAGCTTGCTGGCGAGCCCGACCTGCATGCGGGCCTCGGACGCCTCGCGCAGGCCGCTGCTGCGTTTCAGGCTCTGGCGCGACACCCCGAGCAAGGAGCGCTGGCGCACGATCTGGTAGTAGGCCGACGTGACCTCGATCGCGAGACGCTGCTTCGCGAGCTCGTAGAACCGCTCCTGCGCCACGCGCGAACGGACGCTGTTGCGCAGGTCGAAGAACGTGGCGTTCGGGCCGAACCCGCGCAGCAGCGGCTGGTTCAGGGTGGCCCGGAAGTCCGTGCCCTTGCCCGCGGGGGCGCCCGCCGCGCTCGCGTCGAACTCGCTGAAGGCGGCGCTGCCCGAGATCGAGCCGCCGAGCCAGGGCAGGCGCTCGGAAACGTCGGCTCCGAACGTCGAGACGTCCTCGCCCCTCTGATAGCGGGGAGTGACGCGGGGAAGGAACTGGCCGCGGGCGGCCTTCTCGCGGAAACGCGCGGCCAGGACCGAGTCGTTGGAAGCGAGCAGCCCGAAGTTGCGCTCCAGGGCGATGGCGATCGCCTCCGGGAGGCTGACCGTGGTCGCTCCCGGGGTGACGCCCTCCGCCTCTTCCTTGAGCAGCCCCCCAGGCAGAGCCTGGGCGGTCTCGTCGGTCGGCTCCGGGGGATCGGCGCGCGGCGCGTCCTGCGGGGCCACCGGGGTAAGGGCCAGGTCGGGCGGAGGAGCGCTCTCCTGCGCCCCCGATCCTGAGGCGGCCGCCAGAAATGCGAGGCTCATGCAGCACATCCACCCACGGAACTTATCCACGTGACGCAACAGATTATCATTACCAAACATGAACCCGGGGTCGCCCTTCGCCTGGAGCCTGCTGTTGGGTACCGCCGCGGCCGCGGCCAACATCGCCGGCGGCCTCGTGGTGACGGCACGACGCGAGTGGAACCTCCTTCTGCTCAAGTACTTCGTGGCCCTGGGCGCCGGCTTCATGCTGGCCGCCACCTTCCTGCGGATGCTGCCCGAGTCGCTGTCGCTGTCCCCGCATGCCGCCCCGCTGGTCCTGGCCGGCTACCTGCTCGTGCACTTCTTCGAGCACACGGTCGCTCCTCACTTCCACTTCGGGGAAGAGGTGCACGACGACGTCATGATGGACCGGACGGTCAGCACCTCGGCGCTGGTCGGCCTGTCGATCCACACGTTCTTCGACGGTGTCTCGATCGCCTCGGGTTTCCTGATCTCGGTGCCTCTCGGGCTGCTGATCTTCTTCGCGGTCTTCCTCCACAAGTTCCCGGAAGGCTTCACCGTCGCCTCGATCGCCCTGGCTTCGGGCCGGGGACCGCGTGGGGCGCTGATCGCGACCGGCATCCTGGCGGCTTCGACGCTGCTGGGCGTCGCCTTCATGCACCACTTCGCGTTCGCCGTGGCCTGGGCCCTCCCCGTCTCGACGGGCGTCACCCTCTACGTCGCGGCCAGCGACCTGATTCCCGAAGTCAACGAGGAGCGGGGCATACGCATGGCTCTCGTCGTGTTCCTCGGCGTCGCCCTGTTCGCGATCAGCGAGCACCTGCTCGAGGCCCTCACGGGTCGCTGATGCGCTCTGCCTCCACGCTCGTCCTGGCCGTCCTCGTCGCCATGGGCCTGACGGCGTCCGCGGCCGAGAAGCCCGAGATCGCGGTCGAGGAGTTCCGGCTCGCGAACGGCATGAAATGGCTGCTCTTCGAGCGCCACGAGAGCCCGACGATCTCCGCGGGCTGGGTGGCCCACGTCGGCTCGGCCAACGAGCGCCCGGGAATCACCGGGATCAGCCACTTCTTCGAGCACATGATGTTCAAGGGCACCCGCGTGATCGGCACGACCGACATCGCGACGGACCTGAGGCTGATCGACGAACAGGAGAGCGTGCGCGAGCAGATGCGGGGCGAGCTCGTGACGATGCGGGAGCGCCTGCGCAGGGGCGAGATCGACGATCTCGTGAAGCCCGAGAACCAGACCGAGCGCTACCGCGAGCTCGACCGGCAGTTCGCGGGCCTCGTGGCCCGGCAGCGCGAGACGATCGTGAAAGACCAGCTCGACCAGATCTACACGACGAACGGCGGCGAGTTCATGAACGCCTCGACGAACGAGGACTTCACGGTCTACTACATCCGCGTCCCGAAGAACCGCCTGGAGCTGTGGGCGTGGCTCGAGTCGGACCGGCTGCTGAACCCCGTGTTCCGCGAGTTCTACAGCGAACGCGACGTGGTCTTCGAGGAACGCCGGCTGCGCACGGAGTCGACGCCCCTCGGCAAGTTCGACGAGGACTTCAACGCCACCTTCTGGGAAGCGCATCCCTACGGCTGGCCCGTGGTGGGTTGGGCCTCGGACATCCCGACCTACACCCTCGCCCAGGCGAAGGACTACTTCGCGACCTACTACGCCCCCAACAACCTGACGGGCGTCCTCGTGGGCGACTTCGAGTCCTCGGACGTGAGGCCCCTTCTCGAGCGCTACTTCGGCCGGATCCCGCGTGGCGCGGTGGCGCCGCCCGAGATGGTGACCTTCGAGCCGAAGGGCGTCGCCGAGAAGCGCTACCTCGCCGAGGCGGAGACGTCGCCCACGGTGCGCATCTGGTGGAAGGGTGTGCCCTTCGTCCACAAGGACCGCGCCGCCCTCGACCTGTTGTCGGACCTGCTCTCCGGCCGCACGGGACGGCTCTACAAGGGGCTCGTGCTCGGTCGGCAGGTCGCGAACCAGGCTGGCGCCTCGGTCGACTTCAAGAAGTACGCCGGCAGTTTCGAGGTCGAGTGCACGGTCAAGGACGGCAAGCCGCCGGCCGAGGTCGAGGCCGCCGTCTACGAGGAGATCGCCCGGCTCCAGAAGGAGCCGCCGACGTCCGAGGAGCTCGAGAAGGTCAAGAACCAGTTCAAGGCGAACTCCTACCGCAAGCTCTCGAGCCCGACGTTCATCATGTTCCAGCTGCTGTCGTACGCAGGCGAAGGCGACTGGAAGTACATCAACACGGCGGCTGCCGAGGTGGAGGCCGTCACCGGCGCCGACATCCAGCGCGTCGCGAGGCAGTACTTCGCCCGGGAAGACCGCACCGTCGGCGTTTTCGTGCGCAAGGCCGACGCGAAGGCGGTGGAGCCTTGAGGAACCGCGCCGGTCTCGCGGCAAGCCTGGCTCTCGCCCTCTGCGGCGCGTCGTCGGCGCAGCAGATCCCCGAGGACCCCTCGAAGCTCGCGTTCCCGGCCCTCGTCTACGAGCCGCCCCGTTCTGCGGATCACCGGGTCGTCTTGAAGAACGGCATGGTCGTCTTCGTCGCCGAGGACCGCGCCCTGCCCCTCGTGACCCTGCAGCTCACGATGCGCGTCGGCCGATGGCTCGAGCCCGACGGGAAGGCCGGCCTCGCAGCCTACACGGGCGCCCAGATGCGGCGCGGAGGCACGAAGAGCCTCAGCGCGGAGGCCCTCGACGAGCGTCTCGATTTCCTCGCCACCCAGGTCGGCACCGCGATCGGGGAGACGGCGGGCAGCGCCAGCCTCAACTGCCTCTCGGACAACCTCGCCGAATCCCTGAAGCTGTTCGCCGAGATCCTGCGCGAGCCGCGCTTCCAGCAGGACCGCCTCGATCTCGCGCGCCAGCAGGACCTGCAGGCGATGCGCAAGCGCAACGACGACGGCGCCGACATCGAGGCCCGCGAGTGGAACGTGCTGCTCTCGGGCGAGGGCCAGTTCACGAACCGCTTCGTCACCAAGGCCTCGCTCGAGTCGATCACGCGCGCCGACCTCGAGGCGTTCCACAGGCGCTGGATCCACCCAGGCAACATGGTCGTCGCGGTCTCTGGCCGTTTCGACCGGGCCACGATGCTGCGCACGCTGGAGGCCGCCTTCGCGAACTGGCCCGAGCCGCGGCCGAGCGTTCCCGCCGTGCCGAGCGAGCTGACGCCGGCGCCGCCCGGGCTCTACCGCATCCAGAAAGAGGTCAACCAGGGCCGCGTCTCGATCGGTCTGCCGGGCGTCACCCGTGACAACCCCGACACCTACGCGCTCGAGGTGATGAACGAGATCCTCGGGGGCAGCGGCTTCACGGCGCGCATCACGCGTACCGTGCGTTCCAACGAGGGGCTCGCCTACTCCGCGGGATCCGGCATCTCCTTCGGGATCTACTATCCCGGGCGCTTCCGCGCGGGCTTCCAGTCGAAGAGCCGCACGGTACCCTACGCCACGTCTCTCGTTCTCGAGGAGATCCGCAAGATCCGCGAGGCCCCGGTGACGCCGGTCGAACTCGAGATCATCCAGAAGAGCCTGATCGAGACCTTTCCGAGCACGTTCTCGTCGCTCGGGCAGACGATGGGAATCTTCGCCGCCGACGAGTACACGAAGCGCGACCCGTCGTTCTGGAAGACCTATCGTGAGCGCATCCGGGCCGTCACGGTGGCCGACGTCCAGCGCGTGGCTCGAACCTACCTCGTGCCCGAGCAGCTGCGCATCCTGGTCGTGGGCGACCAGAAGGAGATCGACGCCGGCGACGGCAAGCACGACGTGAGCCTCGCGACGCTGGCACCGGGCGGCCGGGTCGAGACGCTCGCCCTGCGCGATCCGCTCACGATGAAACGGCCCTGACGGAAGCGCCTACTTCTTGAAGGCGGAGACGAAATCCTTCAGCAACACGGGGTTGTTGCTCTTGATCGCGCCGGTCATGAAGTCCTTGATGCCGGGCGTGTAGTCGCCGTTCCAGACGTCGAGGAACATCTTCTCGGAGGCCTTGAAGAAGCAGTCGGCGTCCTTCGCGGGCTTGCCCTCGGTGACGGTGCACGCGTCCTTCGTGAGCGCGACCGTCCACTTCTCGTCGTCTCCCAGCGAGAAGTAGAACGTCCGGTCCTTGGCGACGCTGCCCTTCTGGAAGAGCTTCGGCAGCTTCTCGAAGACCTTGGAGACCTCCGACATCTACTGGACTCGGGGCATCGAGGCGATGAACTCGCTCACCAGCTTCTTCTGGGCGTCGGGGGTGAGGGAGGACTTCACGATCTTCGAGGCGGCCTCCATGGCGAGATCCGCCACCTGGCCGCGCAGGTCCTGGATCGCCTTCTCGGTCTCGCGCTGCACCTGCTCGCGGGCCCGGGTCACGATCTGCTCGCTCTCGACGCGGGCCTTGGCCGACAGGTCGGCCTTGAGCGTCTCGGCCTCCTTGAGCGCGCGCTTCAGGATCTCCTCGCGCTCGCGGCCCGCCTCGCGGACCAGCTCGCGGTGCTGCTCGAGGAGCGCCTTCGCCTCGACGTGGGACCTCTCGGCGCCCTCGACCGAGTCATTGATGCCCTTCTCACGCTCCTCGATCATCTTCAGGATCGGACCCCACGCGAACTTCGCGAGCACGATCGCGAAGATGCCGAAGAGCACGACCGTCGAGACGAAGAGCGTGAAGCTGACGTCGGTCAGCGAGCCAGCCGCGAGCAGTGCGGGGGCCAGCGCAGGAGCCGCCATGGCCTTACTTGATGGCGAGGAGGATCGTGACGATCAGGGCGAAGAAGGTGGCGCCTTCGATCAGGCCGGCCGCCACGATCATGCCGCCGCGGATGTCGCCGGCCGCGTTGGGCTGGCGCGCGATGCCTTCCATCGCCGAAGCCGCGAGCTTGCCGATGCCGCCGGCGGCACCGATCATCGTGAGACCGGCGCCGATGCCGGCAGCGAAGTACGCGAGACCCTTGGGATCCATGGGCACTGATTCCTCCTGAAAACGGTTAGTCGAACTCTACCCTAGTGCGCGGGATGCGCATACATCCCGATGAAGATGGCGCTGAGCAACGTGAAGATGTAGGCCTGGATGAAGGCCACGAGCAGCTCGAGGACGCTGATGAAGAGCGCCAGGCCCACCGAGAGCGGGATCACCGCCACTCCGAACGAGACCGAGACGTTGGCCAGGATCGGGATGAGCAGGAGCAGCGCCGTGATCACGAGGTGCCCGGCCAGCATGTTCGCGAACAGCCGGACCAGCAACGCGAAGGGCTTCGTGAAGACCGAGAACACCTCCACCACGATGATGATCGGGAGCAGGAACACCGGTATCCCGGGCGGCACCAGGTTCTTCACGTGGTGGACGAAGCCGTACTTCGAGACGCCGGCATATTGCTGGGCCAGGAAGGAGACGAAGGCGAGGCCGGCGGTCACCGCCAGGTTCCCGGTCGAGGTGATGCCGCCGATCGACCACTCGCCGCTGCCGTCGCGGTTCGGGATCGGCACCAGGCCGAGCAGGGCCGAAGTCAGGATGAAGAAGAAGAAGCTGCACAAGAGCGGCACGAACTTGGCGGCGTCGTGGCCGATGTTGGGCTCGGCGATCTCGTCCCGGATGAACAGGACGAAGCTCTCGACGGCCGAACCGATGCCGCTGGGCCGACCCTTCTTGTAGCTCGCGACCGCCAGGCGCGCGATCAACAGCACGATCGCCGCCACCACGAACAGGAAGACCAGGTGCTTCGAGGAGAAGCCGAAGAGCGGCCCGTCGAGGACGTGGTGCATGAGCACCGTCCCCGGATCGTGGCCGCCGGCGTGTTCGGCCGCTCCGGCGGCGCCGTGGGCCGCCTCGGCTCCGTGCTCCACGACCGCTTCGTGGGCGCCCTGGGCCGCATCGTGGGCGGTTTCCTGGGCCGCGGCCAGCCACGTCAGGACGGCGAGGCTCATCGGGCCCCCTCGAGACGCGGAGCCGCCGCCTTGTGGGCGGCCAGTAGCTCGAAAGCCAGGAACAGCGAGAAGTGCGCGAGGAGCGAGAGGATCAAGGGCACCTGGGGGACGTCGTAGAGCCGCACGGCCGCCACCACCGCGAGGAGCATGACTCCCATGCGCACCGTCATGCCGCCGAGGATCGCGCGCATGAAGACGACGTTCGAACGCTGCCGGGAGTAGAGCACGAGGCCGTAGGCCGCGAGGGCATTGAGTGCGGCGACGAGGGCGCCGCACAGTACGCCGGTCCGCTGGTCGCCGTCGAGAGCGGGAATGGAGACGCCCAGGGTGACGATCAACGCCCCTGCGACGATCCCCGCGAATCTCGTGAAGCTCACTTGCGGCTCACCGTCCTGAAGAACTGATAAAGCGCCACTGCGATGCCCAGAACGCCCCCGACGAGGAGCCCGAGCGGCTGGCTTCCGAGGCGCTCGTCCGCCCAGTAGCCCACACCCACGAACAACCCCATCGTCGCCGCCAGGGTCGCACCGATCCCCAGGTACGGGGCGGCCTCGCGCAAGGCGCGCCCCCAGTCTCCTGCGCGATCATCCTTCTCCGCTGGAGACATGGACTCTAGGGGTCGTTCGACGGCCGGGAATCTACCATACGGCCCGGGAGGCGGCAACCGCGCGAACCGCTGCCACGTGGCTCAGGATCGCGGTGACCACCAGACGACTTCGTAGGGACGCAGGACCAGGTCGAGGCTGTCGCGGACCGTCGTCGTCCGACGCGAGAGAAGGTCCCTGCAGGAGCCGGAAAGGCCCGGGATCTGGGCGACCGGGAGACTCACCGGCTGGTCCGCGTCCGTCACGTTCGTAAGGGCCAGGACCGGCGCAGCGCTGCCCCCGCCGCCCCGCAGGACCGCGAAGACTCCCCGGCCGGCGTCCACGACGGACTGGGGCGCGTTGGGATGGAAGGCGGGCGTCGCGATCCGGCGGCGGGCCAGGCGCCGCAGCCGGGTGGCCACCTGGTGGACCCAGCTCTCGCGGTCCTGGAGCAGGGCCACGAGGGCCGGCTCGTCCAGGGTCTTGCGGTTGATGCTGCGCTTCTCCTTGCCCGCCAGGATCGCCGCCGTGTCGTTCTTGGCCCCGAACAATCCCGGCAGGTAGACGCCCGGCACCCCACGCAACACCAACGCGATTGCCCGCGAGGCCAGGTAGCGATCGACCTGCAGGTCCTGGGATTCGTCGGCCCCCTCCTTGTTGAGCGCGCTGTACCAGGTGATGTTGAGCTCGTAGGGACTCTCGCTGCCGTCTCCGGCCGAACGGTACGAGACGAGTCCCCCGTGCTCGCGCGCCTTGTCCACGAGCACCCCGATCTCCTCGGGCGAGAGCAGGCCCTGGGCCCCCAGCAGGCCGATGCCGTCGTGGGAGTCGAGGAAGTTGAAGTAGGTCGCGGTCTTCGAGACGAAGTCGAGGTCCTGCGCCCAGCGCGTGAGGCGGCGCGCGTCGCCGGCGTGGAGCGTGTGGAGCACCAGCGGGGGCAGGGCGAAGTTGTAGACCATCTGTGCTTCCCGCGAGCCGTCGGCGAAGTAGCTGACGTTGTCCGCGTGGGGCACGTTCGTCTCGGTCACGAGGGCGACCTGGGGGGCCACGACGTCGAGGATGGCCCGGAACAGCTGGACGAGGGCGTGGGTCTCCTTGAGGTGGGCGCAGCGCGTGCCGAGCTCGTGCCAGATGTAGGTGATCGCGTCGAGGCGCACGATGTCGGCCCCGCGCCGCACGTACTGCAGGAGGATCTCGACGACTCGGGCCAGGACCCGCTCGCTCTTGAAGTTGAGGTCCACCTGGTCGGGGCTGAACGTGGTCCATACGAAGCGCGCGCCGTCGAGCGTCGCGAAGCGCGTCAGGAGGTCGGAGGTGCGCGGCCTCAGGATGAGCCGCAGGTGGTCGGGGGAGATGGCGCCGCTCGTCGAGAAGGCGATGAAGAAGTCCTGGTAGTCGGGCTGACCGTCGAGGAAGCGTTGGAACCACTGGCTGCGGGCCGAGGCGTGGTTGAACACGCCGTCGAACATCACGCGGTAGCGCGTCGAGATTTCCTCGATGTCGCGCCAGCTGCCCAGGCTCGGGTCGACCTCCTCGAAGTCCGTGACCGCGAAGCCCCGGTCCGAGGAGTAAGGGAAGAACGGCAGGATGTGGACGGTGTTGACGGCGCCGCGCATGAAGCGGTCGAGGAAGTCCGCGAGCGCTGCGAGGGGCATCCGTCCCGGGGAGACGAGGAGGTCGCCGTAGGTGATGAGGATGATGTCCTTCTCCGAGAAGCGATCCTCGGGCGCGAAGTCCTGGTCGTCCTGCAGCATCTCGGGCGTCTTGTGGGCCCAGTGCACCTTCATCAGGCGCTCGACCTCGCCGTAGCAGGAGTCGGCGCGTGCCTTGCCGTAAAGCACCGCCAGCAGCTCGAGGATGCGCGCCTTCGCCTCGGGACGCACCTGCAGCAGGGGGCGGGCGTAGTCGGGTTGCGGGAGGTGCAGGCGGGTGAGGCGCAGCGGCACCATCGCGACGGCCCCAGGCATGTCTCGTTTCACCGTACGCAACGGCGCGGGAACCGTCAAGGCGCTATCATGCCGGCCTGATGCACGGCATGCTCGCGATCGTCGTCGAACTGCTGCTGATCGCGGCGGCCGTGGGCCTGATCGCACGGCGCATCCGCGTCCACTACAGCATCGCCCTGGTGATCGCCGGCGTGCTGGTCGGAGCCTCGCGCCTGCTCCCCCCGACCCACCTCGACCCCGAGGTCGTGCTCCAGATCTTCCTGCCGATCCTGCTCTTCGAGGCGGCGATCGCGACCGACGCCGAGCGGCTCCGGCAGAACCTGGCGCCGGTCGTGCTGCTCTCGGTTCCCGGGCTGCTCGCGAGCGTCGGCGTCGCCGGCACCGTCCTGCACTACGGCCTCGGCCTCGAATGGCCCGTGGCGCTGCTGCTGGGGGCGATCCTCGCGGCGACCGACACGATCGCGGTGATCGCCGGCTTCCGGAAGGTCCGGGCGCCGGCGCGGCTCTCGACGATCGTCGAGAACGAGAGCCTGTTCAATGACGGCACCGCCCTCGTCGCCTTCTCCACGATCCTGGCCGTGGCGCTCACCGGCCGCTTCGATCCCGCGCGAGGCATGGTCGAGCTCGTCTGGGTGACGGCCGGCGGCCTCGTCACTGGGATCGCGATCGGCGCCCTCGCCGCGCTCCTGATGCGCAGCATCGACGACCACCTGATGGAGATCCTGCTGACGGTGGTCGTGGCCTACGCCGCGTCCCTCGGCGCCGAGACGATCCACGCCTCGCCGATCCTTGCCGTGGTGGCCGCCGGCATCACGACCCGCGAGGTGGCCTGGAGCGGGCTCAGTGCCACGGGCAAGGTCGCGATCCGCTCCTTCTGGGAGGTGGCGGCGTTCGGGGTCAACAGCGTCGTGTTCCTGCTCGTGGGCCTCCAGCTCGACTTCCCGGCGCTGCTCCTCGCGTCGCCCGCGATCGGCTTCGGCCTCCTGGCGCTGACCCTCGGGCGCGCCGCGTCCATCTATCCGTTCCTCGCCCTGCTGCGCCGGACCGCGTCCCGCGTGCCGATGCCCTGGCAGCACCTGCTGCTGTGGGGGAACCTGAAGGGCAGCCTCTCGATGGCGCTGGCCCTCAGCCTTCCCGTCGCTCTCGCGCAGCGCGACCTCATCACGGCCGTGGTGTTCGGATGCGCGCTCGTGACCCTGACGGTCCAGGGCCTGAGCCTCGCCCGCGTCGCGCGGGCGCTGGGCCTGGGCCGCATCGGCAAGGCCGAGGAGCGCCTCGAGGAGGAGCAGGCGCGGCTCCTGGCCGCGCGCGCCGCCCAGACGGAGCTCGATCGCCTGCAGCGCGTCGGCCTCGTGCCCCATGCGGTGTTCCAGCGCATGCGGGCGGCCTACCAGGGCGTCATCGCGCGCAGCGAGAAGGAGCTCCGCGAGCTCCTCGTGGTCCATTCCACCGAGGAGGCGCGCCACACCCAGGCCGTGACGCGCCGCCTGCTGGCCGTGGAGAAGAGCGCACTCCAGGACGCGATCAACGCCGGCTTCGTGCGCGAGGAAGTCGTGGTCGAGCTGATCGCGAACATCGACCGCCGCATCGGCGACGAGCCGGGCGAAAGGGAGCACTGACATGTACGTGGTCGTGGCCGGTGGCGGGCACATGGGCACCCACCTCGTCGCGCGCCTCGTGGCCGAGGGCCACGAGACCGTCGTGATCGACGTGGACCGCGAGGTGACCGAGCGCATCTTCTCGGAGCAGGGCGTCGTGGTCTTCACGGGCAGCGCCACCGACCTGGGCGTCCTCGAGGAAGCGGGCCTCAAGCGGGCCGACGTGGCCGTGGCCATGACCGGCCGCGACTCCGACAACCTCGCCTTCTGCCTGCTGGCGCGCCACTGCGGCGTCGCGCGGGTGCTGGCCCGCATGCTGAACCCGCGCTACGAGGTGCCCTACAAGCTGGTCGGCGCCACGAAGATCCACAGCGAGGCCAACATCCTCGTGGACTCGTTCATGACGTCGATCGACTATCCCGAGATCGGCGGCCTGATGCAGGTCGGTCGCGGCGACCTCGTCGCCTTCGACGTGCCGATCCCGATGGGCTCCGCGGTCGACGGCCTGACGATCGCCGACATCGTGCAGCGGCCGGGCTTCCCGAAGCGCTGCGTGTTCATCGGCGTCGAGCGCGAGAACGGCGACGTCGAGGTTCCCAAGGGCGCGACCGTCATCCACGGCGGGGCCCGCGTCATCGTGGCCGCCCACCGGCCGGACCTGCCACAGCTCCTGCGGCAGCTGGCGCCCCCGCCCGCCCCTCAGGCCTGAGCCAGCCGCTCTCCCGCCAGTACGGCGAGCACCGCGGCGTTCCAGCCCACCGGGCCGGGAGCCGGCGCGCGCTCGGCGTCGGGAAACGCCGCGGCGAGGCCGGGATCGACGGCGCCGCCGGGCCGCGGCACCAGGATCGGGCGATCCACCGCGTGGAGCAGCGGCTCGTCGTTGGCCGCGTCGCCCAGGCCCACGGTCGCGAAGGCCCGGCCCTCGTGAGCGGCCAGGCGCAGCCACTCGCGCAGCGCCAGGCCCTTGTCGCCGCGCCCGGTCAGGTGGTGGAAGCGGCCACCGTGGGTGACGCGCAGTTCGCGGCGCTCCGCGAGCTCCACGATGCGCGGCAGCGCTTCCGGCGTGTCGAGCACGAACGGTTCGTCGTACTCGCGGCGGCGGGCGCGCTCGGCGGCCTCCAGCGACAGGCCACTGAGGCGGGCGATCTGGGGCGCGCTCAGGCTCGAGAAGCCGCGCACCCGCGCGCCGGCCTCGGCGGCGATCTCGGCGAGAGCCGTGACGAGGTCGGCGTGGCGGGCGCCGAGCACGTGGACGGCGCCGCCGCTCTCCGCGGGCATCACGAAGGCTCCGCCGTTCTCGACGATCATCGGTCCCGCGAGACCCAGGTCCCGCGACAAGGGCTCCATCTCCGCCCGCGTCTTGCTGCTGCACAGCACGAGGGGCACGCGCCGGGCCCGCAGCGCCGCCACGGCGTCGCGCGCCGGCGCCCAGGAATAGCTCACGCTGTCGAGCAGGGTGCCGTCGAGATCGGTCGCGACCAGGAGCGGCGCCGTCACGCGAGGACCGTTCCGGCCGCGTTGCGCGCCGGCACGCCCTCGGAGGAGCGCCGCACGGCGTCGAGCAGGCGCAGGCCCGCGTCGGGCACTCCCGCCCAGACGCGCACCCAGTTGGGCACGAGGGGCGCGCCCAGTGGATCGGCGAGGAACTCGTCGATCGACGTCCGGAGGGCTCCGGCGAACACCTGGACGCTCGACTCCTCGTCGTGGCGGTCGTAGACGAGGCCGTTGACGGTCGCGACCGCGTAGCTGTCCGCGATCGCGTCCTCCGCCTCGCGCTGGTAGGCGGCGAGGAGACTCCGCAGGAGACCGCCCGAGAGGTTGACGCCGGCGGCGGCCAGGGTGCGCAGGAGATGCTTCACCACGTCCTTGGCCATGCGGTGAACGCCTTTCGACGCGTCGTCGGCCGACAACTCCTGGTGCTTGTGGTCGTAGCGCTCGGCGAGCTCGACCTGGCAGATCCGGTTCGCGGCGCGGTGCCGCAGCGCTTCGAAGATCGTGACGATCTCGAGGCCCCAGTCGCACGGCAGGCGCATGCGCTGCGCCAGGTCGCACTTGACCGCGAACTCGCCCGAGAGTGCGTAGCGGAACGAGGCGACGTAGCGCACGTAGGGATCCTGGCCCATCAGGCGCGTGAAGGCCGCGAGCAGCGGCGCGAGCAACAGGCGCGTGACGCGCCCGTGGAGGCGATCCGAGACGCGGGCGTAGTAGCCCTTCACGAAGTCGAAGTCGACCGACGGGTCGACCGCCGGCAGGATCAGGCGCGCCAGCATCTCGCGGCTGAAGTTGACGACGTCGGCGTCCTGGAACGCCATGTACTCCGCGCGCTCCTCGGCGAGCACGTAGCCCATGGCGAGCCAGCAGGCGCGGCCCTTGCCCGGCTCGCCGGTGTACAGGCCGGCGGCGGCCATCTGCTCGACGAACTGCTCGACGGCCGGCGCCTCGTTCCAGAGCACGACCTTGCGTCCCGGGTAGCTCGCGAAGAAGGACGTGGCGCGGGCGTAGTCCCAGACCGTGGCGCGGTTGAGGGAGATGACGAGGGTATCGAGGTAGTCGACCTGCTTGAGCTCGGCCAGGATGCGGCCGAGCGCCGGCCGGTCCATCTCGGACGGCACCATCGGCACCACGAGAGAGACGGGGAAGCGCCCCGTGTAGAGCTTCAGCTGGGCCTCGAGCTCTTCGATGGGGCGCGCGAAGAGCCGGGGCAGCGCCGTGACGGGGCCGCTCTGGTGAAAATCGCTCATGGGGACCTCGGACGGAGGGACGGCTCCTGGTCGTCGCCTTGAACGCGTGCCTCCACCCCCGAGGGAGTGGCGCACTGGAAACTCCTACTATAGCGGAGGGTCGACCCTCAGCTCGCCGCGGGTCGACTTTCCACGACCGGGAGCGGCCCCGTGTCCGACGCCGTGGCCGGCCGCAGGACGTCGCGGTAGATCCGGATCGCCGAGAGCACCAGGGACAGGATCACGGGGCCGATGAGGAAGCCGAGCGGTCCGAAAGTCAGCAGCCCGCCGAGGATCGACAGGAACGCCGTGAGCGGGTGGATGCGGGCGGCTCCGCCGAGGATCAGGGGCTTCACGACGTTGTCGATGCCGCTGATCAGGAGCGTTCCGTAGATCAGCATCCCGATCCACTGCCAGTCTTCGCCGTTGAAGAACAGGTACACGACGGCGGGAACCCAGCCGAGCGCCGAGCCCAGCAACGGGACGAGCGCCGCGAGGAACACGAGAACGCTCCAGAACAACGGCGAGGGCACGCCGAAGAACGCGAGGCCCGGCGCGGCCACGATTCCCTGGACGATCGGGACGAGGATCATCGCCTTGAACACGCCCTGGACCGTGAGGGAGAGGTGCTCCGCGATCGCCAGTTCCTGGGCCCCGGAAAGCGGAGAGATCGCGGTCGCCTCGCGACGCAGCGCGGCGCCGTCCTTCAGGAGGAAGAACAGCATCATCACGAACAGCAGGAGCTCGAAGAGCGCCTCGGTGAGACCGGCCACGGCCTGCTGCATCAGCGAGTTCGCCGTGACCGCCAGCCGGGAGAGGATCGCCGATGCGGCCTCGGAGGCCCCCTGTTCGTCAAAACGAAGGAAACCATGCAGCCAGGGGAAGCGTTGAGGCAGCGTCTCGCGCCAGAGCTCGCGCAGGGCCTCCGGTTGCAAGTGCGGCCGGACCCAGTCGAAGAACGTGATCGCGTGCTCGGACAGGATCGCGACCGAGACCAGCACCGGCACGAGCAGGACGACCGTGGTCACGAGGACCAGCACGCCGGCGGTCAGGGCGTGGCGGCCCCGGAGCACCACGGACAGGCGCCGTTGCGCGGGCGCCAGCAACAGTGCGACCGACGCGGCCACGGTGAACACCGCGAGGAAGTGCCGGAAGACGAGGAAGGCGAGTACCGCGATGCCGACGAGGAAGGCGAGCAGGGGATAGAGCACCCGGTTGCGATCCGAGGCGCGTCGCCGTGGCACCGTGCCGGTCATGGGCGAGAGCATAGCGCAGAGCCGGGTGACGGCTCGGGGCGCGGAACGCATAGAATTCCTACACTCGTGACCCGCCGGATGCGCCGGAACCCTCGCCTGGCACTGCTGCTCCTGCCGGTCGCCTTCGCGTGCCGGAGCGCGCCGGCGGACAAGGCCGTGGACACCTCCGCTGCGAGCGAGGACGTGTTCCTCCTGACGGGCGAGCTCCATGCGATCGAGGCCGTGACGATCTCGACGCCACGGGTCCGGGGCGGCGGCGACATGCAGATCCGCTGGCTCGCCGAGGACGGGCGGGACGTGAAGGCCGGCGACCGTCTCGTCGACTTCGACTCGTCGCGCGTCCTCGAAGGTCTCGAGGAGAAGCGCCTGCGGCTGCGCCAGGCCCAGAACGAACGCGAGGCCAAGGAGCACAGCCTCCTCGCCGAGGCCGACGGCAAGCGCGCGGCCGTCGACAAGGCCGAGGTGGAGGCCGAGAAGGCCGCGATCGACGCGGCCGTGCCCCGGGAGCTGAGGCCGGCCGTGGAGTGGCGGCAGGTCCAGGCGACCTACATGGAGAGCCGGGCCGCCCTGGAGAAGGCGAGGCTCGAGGCGAAGGCCTTTGACGTCTCGGCGAGGGCCGACCTGGAGGTGGCGCGGCGCGCCGAGGAAAAGGCTCGGCGCGAGGTGGAGACGACCGAGGGTTCCTTGCAGGGACTCTCGATCGTGGCGCCGAAGGACGGCATCTTCCTCGTCGGGAACTACATGCGTTGGGGGCCCGATGGGCCGCGCAAGCTCCAGCCCGGCGACGCGGTCTGGACCGGCTTCACCCTCGCGTCGATCCCCGACCCGTCGCGGATGGACGTCGAGGCCACGCTCGCCGAGGTCGATTTCGGGCGGGTCGTCCCCGGGATGAAGGCGCGCTGCATCCTCGACACCTACCCCGACAGGGTGTTCGAGGGCCGTGTCGAGGACGTGGGGGCCGTGGCCAGCGGGACCGCCAGCCGCTTCGGCATCGCGAGCCGCGCCTCCGGTTTCCCGGTGCGCGTGTCGCTGGCCACGACCGACCCGGTGATGCGGCCGGGGCTGTCGGTTCGCGTCGAGGTGCTCCGTGGCCCGGCTCGCTGAGCGCCTGGCGCAGGCCGCACGCGATCGTCGCGCCCGGCTCGGCGCCGTCGGTGTGCTCCTCGTCGCCGCCCTCGCCCTGGGGTTCGGCCGCCCCGAGGGGCCCGAGACGGCCACGGTGAGACGGGACGATCTCGTGATGCGCGTCGACGTCGAAGGCGAGCTCGGCGCCGTGCGCTCGACGCAGATCGGGCCGCCGCCCGTCTCCGACGCGGACTTCAAGATCGCCTTCATGGCGCCCGAAGGCACGAGCGTCAAGCGTGGCGAGACGATCCTCGGGTTCGACACCGAAGCCCTCGAGCGCCAGCGCGCGGAGCGCGAGGCGGAATGGAAGGAGGCCGCAGCCAAGGTCGAGCAGAAGGAGATCGCGCTCCGCCTCAAGCTGCTCGACATCGACCAGCGGACGGCCGAGGCCGAGGCGGGCTTCGGCAAGGCGACCCTCAAGGTCGAGGTCCCGGCCGACGTGCAGATGCGCATCGAGCTCGAGAAGGCGCGCCTCGACCAGCAGGGCCGCGAACGGGACCGTCAGAACCTGCGGGCGGAGCGCATCGCCGCCCGGATCCTGGCCGACGCGGAGCTCGCGGCCTTGACGAACGAGCGCGACCGCGCCCAGGGCCGTCTCCGGGAGCTCGACGCCGCCATCCTGCGCATGAGCGTCGCGGCGCCGCAGGACGGCATCGTCGTGTACCAGACCGACTGGGACGACGAGAAGAAGAAGGTCGGCGACTCGGTCTGGCGTGCCGAGCAGGTGCTCTCGTTGCCGGACCTCAGCGAGATGCGCGGGGACGGCAGCGTCGACGAGGCCGACGGCGGCGCCCTGGCCGAGGGGCAACGCGTGACGTTGCGGCTCGAGGCACGTCCCGATCTCGACCTCTTCGGAGCGGTGCGCAAGGTCGGTCGCACGGTTCGCCAAAAGTCGCGGCGCAGCCCGGGCAAGGTCTTCAAGGTGGAGATCGCCCTTGACGCGACGGACCCGACGCTGATGCGGCCGGCGATGCGCTTCCGGGGCGAGATCGAGACGGCCCGCCTGGGCGGCCTGCTGCTCGTCCCCCGCGACGCCGTGCAGCTGCGCGGGAACGGGCCGATCGCCTGGCGGCGGGGCTGGCTGGGCTGGAGCGAGGTGCGCCTGCGCCTGGGCCGCAGTTCCCGCGGCCAGGTCGAGGTCCTCGAGGGCCTGCGCGAGGGTGACCGCGTGAGCCTCGTGGATCTCCGTCAGACGTCGGGTCCGCGGGCCCGATGAAGGCACGCCTGACCGCCGCCGGCGCCCTCGTCCTGCTCGTCGTCTGGAGCCTGTCGCGGATCGGCTCGTCCACCGGCAGCGTCGCGACCGCCGAGATCCAGCCCGGCCGCTTCGTCCGCGACGTCGTGGCCGCAGGCACCCTCGAGGCCGTACGTACGACCCCCATCGTCGTTCCCGCGGACGTGGAGCGCGAGCAACGCGTCGCGGTCCTGGCCCGGGACGGCGCGCGGCTCGCCGCGGGCGACCTCGTCGTGCAGTTCGACCCTTACGAGGCCCAGCGGGAGTCCGCCGACGGCCGCTCCGACCTGGCGTCGGCCCTGGCGCGCATGGAGAAAGCCGAGTCCGAGGGCGGGAGGAACGCGCGCAACTACACCCTCGACCGGGAGGTCGCGCAGGACGGCCTGGATCGGGCCGAGACCTTCCAGATCACCGACGAGACGCTCTTCTCGCGCCACGCGATCATCGAGTCGCGCCTCGACCGCGAGCTGCTCACGAGACGCCTCGACGTCGCCGGCCAGAAGATCGACACGAGCGCGCGGCTCTCGCGGACCGAGCGCGCTCTCGGGGAGATCGCGGCGGGCAAGGCCCGCTTCACGGTCTCGACGGCCGACAAGGGCCTCCGCGAGCTGCGCATCCTGACTCCCCACGCGGGCCTGCTCGTGCTGACACGGAACTGGCGCGGCGAGACGACGTTCGTCGGCGACTCTCTCTGGCCCGGGGAGAAGATCGCCGAGATCCCGGACCTCACGGAGCTCGAGGCCAAGGTGCTGGTGCTTGAGGCCGACGCGGTGGGCCTCAAGGCGGGTCTCGCGGCCGAGCTGTCCATCGACGGGCGGCCAGGCGCGGCCATCCCGGCCCGCGTGTCGCGCGTCGAGCCCCTCGCCAAGCCGCGCGACCGCCAGTCGCCCGTGAAGTACTTCGAGGCCGCGCTCGCCCTGCAGAAAACCGATCCCTCTTTCATGCGTCCCGGCCAGCGTGTGCGCGCGAGGATCCTGCTCGAGCAGGCCGACGGAGTGATCGCGATCCCGCGCGGCGCGCTCTTCGAGAAGGATGGCGTCCGCGTCGTCTACCGGCGCGGGCCGACGGGCTTCACCAGGGTTCCCGTCACGGTGGGCCGCAACAGCATCTCGCGGGTCGTGATCGAGAGCGGGCTCGCGGCCGGGGACGTAGTGGCGCTCCGGGACCCGTCCGCGACGCGGGAGGCGCCCGGGGCGGGTGCTGCGCGCAGCGCTCCGGCGGCCCCGTGATCGAGATCCGGGAGGCGGTCGGCTCGAGCCTCGTCAGCCTGCGCAGCCACGCCTTGCGCTCCGTGCTCTCGATGCTCGGCATCATCTTCGGCGTGGGCGCCGTGATCGCCATGCTGTCGATCGGCGCCGGCGCCGAGCGCGAGGCCCTCCAGCTCATCGACGCCATGGGCCTGCGCAACGTGGTCATCAAGACCCGCGTTTACGAGAGCGACGGCGAGGAGCAGGAGGCGCGCCGCAAGAGCCTCGGGGTCGCCTTCCGCGATGCGGCGGCGATCCGCGACGCCGTGCCGGGCGTCGAGCGGGTGCTGGCGCTCATCGAGGTGGAGCCGTGGAAGGTGCTGTCGGCGCACGGCCGCGCGAAGCCCCGGGTCCTCGGCGTCTCGGCCGACTACCCGGAGATCGTCAAGCTCCCGCTGCGCGAAGGGCGCTTCTTCGGCGCCGGGGACGAGGCCACCTACGCACAGGTCTGCGTGCTCGGGCACCGCGTGCGCCGGGAGCTCTTCGGGTTCGAGCCGGCCCTGGGCCGGCCGGTGAAGGTGAACGACGTCTGGCTGCGCGTGATCGGCGTCCTCGCCGAGAACGTCGGTCCCCGGGAGATCCAGGGCGTCAGCCTGAACAACAGCGCGAACGAGATCTACCTCCCCGTGACCGTGGCCCAGGCCAAGTTCGGGCGCGCGCCGATCAAGAGCGAGCTCGACCAGCTGCTCGTCGTGATGGCCGCGGGGACGCCGGTGCAGGAGTCGGCCACGGTGATCGCCGGCCTCCTGGACCGCCTGCACGGCGGCGCCACGGACTTCACCCTCACGGTGCCCGAAGCGCTCCTGGAGCAGAGCCGCAAGACCCAGCGGCTCTTCGACGTCGTCATGGGCGCGATCGCGAGCATCTCGCTGCTGGTCGGGGGCATCGGCATCATGAACATCATGCTGGCCACGGTGCTCGAGCGTACCCGGGAGATCGGAGTGCGCCGTGCCATGGGCGCGCGTCAGGCCGACATCCGCAACCAGTTCGTCGTGGAGGCGTTCACGATCACGACGGTCGGCGGCCTGCTGGGCATCGCCATGGGCGTCGTGATCGCGAAGGGCGTCGCGCTCTATGCCGGCTGGACGACGATCGTCACCGTCTTCTCGATCCTGCTCTCGGTGGGCGTGTCGGTCGCGGTCGGGCTGGTCTTCGGCATCTATCCGGCGCTACGCGCGGCACGCCTCGATCCGATCGAGGCCCTGCGCTACGAATAGGCCGGCGCGCTCCTAGTTGCCGGCGTGGGCCGGCGTCCGATCCGGGATGATCTTCGGATCCACGACCGGCGTCACGGGGATCTCGGCGGCCGGCGCCGGAGCCGCCGCATGGGCCACGTGGGCGTCGAACTTGCCGGGCTGGATCGTCTGCGCGAGGCGTTGCGCCGGCCCCTCGAGGAAGGCGAGCACCGGCTTCGGGTAGATGCCGATCCAGAAGCAGAGCACCACCAGCGGCACGAGCGTCGCGAGCTCGCGCGCGTTCAGGTCCTGGAGGTGCTCGTTCTCGGGGTTCGTCACCTTGCCCCAGAACACGCGCTGATAGAGCCACAGCAGGTACGCTGCGCCCAGGACGACGCCGGAGACCGCCCAGTAGGCCCAGATCCTGTTGGCCGAGTAGGCCGCCATCAGGATCATGAACTCGCCGATGAAGCCGTTCAGGAGCGGCAGCCCCATCGAGGCGAGGAAGAAGATCAGCGTGAAGGTCGCGTAGACCGGCATCACGTGGGCGAGGCCGCCGTACTGCGCGATCTCCCGGGTGTGGCGGCGCTCGTAGATGAGGCCGACCACCAGGAACAGCCCGCCCGTCGAGAGCCCGTGGTTCAGCATCTGCAGGACGCTGCCCTGCAAGCCCAGGGGATTGAGGGCGAACATGCCCAGCATGCAGAAGCCCAGGTGGCTGACCGAGGAGTAGGCGATCAGCTTCTTCATGTCCTTCTGGACGATGGTGACGAGCGCGGCGTACACGATGCCGATGATCGAGAGCGTGACCACCCACGGCACCGCGTCGAGTGTGGCCTGGGGCAGGATCGGCAGGGAGAAGCGCAGGAAGCCGTAGGTGCCCATCTTCAGGAGCACGCCGGCCAGGATCACCGAGCCCGCCGTGGGCGCCTCGACGTGGGCGTCGGGCAGCCAGGTGTGGAACGGGAACATCGGCACCTTGATGGCGAAGCCCAGGAAGAACGCCAGGAACACCCAGAACTGCAGGTCCGCCGGCACGCCCATCGTGTACCACTGCGTCACGTCGAAGGTGCCGCTGCGCTCGAGGCCCGGCAGCTTCATCGAGTGGAAGTAGAGCGCCAGGATGCCGAGCAGCATCACGACCGAGCCGACCAGGGTGTAGAGGAAGAACTTGATCGCCGCGTAGAGCCGGTTGGCGCCGCCCCAGATGCCGATCAGGAAGTACATCGGCACCAGCATCACTTCCCAGAACACGTAGAAGAGGAACATGTCGAGGGCGCAGAAGACGCCGAGCATTCCCACCTGGAGCAGCAGCAGGAACACGTAGTACTGGCGCACGCGCGTCGTGACGGAGGTCCACGACGACAGGATCGCGATCTCGCCGAGGAGCGTCGTGAGGAGGATCAGGAGCGCCGAGACGCCGTCGATGCCGAAGTGGTAGCTGATGCCGATGGCCGGGATCCACTCGCCCCTCTCGACGAACTGGAAGCCCGTGGCGCCGCGGTCGAACCAGAACCAGAGCGGCAGGCTCACGAGGAAGCCCAGGGTCCCGAACAGGTTCGCCGTCCAGCGCACGGCGTTGTCGTTGTTGCGGAACAGCGGCAACAACAGCACCAGCGCGCCGACGAGCGGCGTGTAGGTGACGATCGAGAGGAGGTGTTCCCGGAGAAGATCCATGGACGCTCCTTAGTACGGAATCCAGCGACCGAGGCCGATCAAGAGCAGCACGCCGATGATCATGGCCAGGGCGTAGTGCTGCACCAGGCCGTTCTGCACGGCGCGGAACACGTAGCTCAGGTTGTCGAGGAAGAAGGCGGGCAGGCGCGTCAGGCCTCCGTCCACGATCCAGCGATCCCACCAGTTCGAGAGGCGCGCCACCACGTCGCGGGTCAGGTACACGAGACCGTTGACGCCGAAGCCCGGCCGGACCTCGCCGCCGCCCCCGTCGATCACGTGGCGGTCGTTCTGGTAGAGCGCGTTGCCGCCGCCGAGGACGAGGCCGCGCACGAACACGGCGCCGTACAGCTCGTCCACGTAGTACTTGTTCGTGAGCACGCGGTGAGCCCCCGCGAACGAGGCCTTGAGGGCTTCGGCGGCCTGCGGCTGCCACTGGTAGTTGCGGGTCGCGACGAAGATGCCGAGTGCGGCGATCGCGACGCTCGCCGCCATCAGCAGGTACTCCGTCGCATGCGCCGGGGCTGCGGCCGAGAACACCTCGCCGAGCGCATGGTGGGCGGGCTCGAAGACCGGCTCCGTGAAGTGCTCGAACCAGTTGCCGCCGCCCAGCGCCGCGGGCACGCCCAGGAAGCCGATGAACACCGAGCCGAAGGCCAGCACCATGAGCGGGATCGTCATCGACGCCGGGGACTCGTGGACGTGGTGCTCGACCTCGTGGCCACCGCGGAAGTGGCCGCCGAACGTCATCCAGTAGAGCCGGAACATGTAGAAAGCGGTCATGGCCGCGGCCACGAAGCCGACGGCCCAGACGATCTGCCCGTAGCCGCCGATCTTGAAGGCGGACCACAGGATCTCGTCCTTGGAGAAGAAGCCGGCCAGCGGCGGGATGCCGGCGATCGCGACGCAGCCGATCAGCATCGTGAAGTGCGTCTTCGGCATCTTCGACCGGAGCCCGCCCATCTTCGTCATGTCCTGCTCGCCCGACATGCCGTGGATCACGGAGCCGGAGCCGAGGAACAGCAGCGCCTTGAAGAACGCGTGGGTGGCGAGGTGGAAGACACCGGCCGCGAACGCGCCGACGCCGCAGGCCAGGAACATGTAGCCGAGCTGGCTCACGGTGGAATAGGCCAGCACCTTCTTGATGTCGGTCTGCACCAGGCCGATCGAGGCGGCGAAGATGGCCGTGAAGGCTCCCACGATCGCCACCACGAACATCGCGTTGGGGGCGTGGGAGTAGATGGCCGACGAGCGCGCGACCATGTAGACGCCCGCGGTAACCATGGTGGCGGCGTGGATCAGCGCCGAGACCGGCGTCGGGCCTTCCATTGCGTCGGGCAGCCACACGTAGAGCGGGAACTGCGCGCTCTTGCCGGTCGCGCCCACGAACAGGCACAGCGCGATGATCGTGAGCGTGCCGCCCCAGGCCGTCTCCACCGGCAGGTGCTGGGCGGCGGCGGTGACCGCGCGGAAGTCGAGGCTGCCGAACGTCACGAAGATGAGGAACATGCCGATCAGGAAGCCGGCGTCTCCGATGCGGTTCACGATGAACGCCTTCTTGCCGGCGTCCGCGGCGCTCTGCTTGTGGAACCAGAAGCCGATCAACAGGTAGGAGCAGAGACCGACGCCTTCCCAGCCCACGAAGAGCACCGCGTAATTCGCGCCGAGAACCAGCGTGAGCATCGCGAACATGAACAGGTTCAGGTACGACATGTAGCGCGCGTAGCCCGGGTCGTGGGACATGTAGCCGGTCGAGTAGACGTGGATCAGGAAACCCACGAACGTCACGACCAGCACCATCACGGACGAGAGCGGGTCGACCTGGTACGCCCAGTCGATCGAGAACGGCGTCGACCCGGCGGCGCCGTGGAGCAGCGTCTCGGCGCGTCCGCCCGGCAGCCACGTCCACAGCGTCTCGACGAGGGTGTGGTCGGGGAGCGCGTGGGCCTTGAGGACCGCGGCGACCGCGACCACGAAGGACGCGAGTACGCTGCCGCAGGCCACGAGGCCGATGATCGGCGACGGCGCGGTGTGCCCGTGCCCGCCGCCATGCCCATGGCCGTCGCCCTGGGCCGGTGCGTGCCTGGTGAGCACGCGCACGCCCACGATGAAATTGAAAAGGAAGCCGAGGAGCGGGAAGAGCGGTATGAGGCCGAGGAACGGGCTCATGCGCGAAGGGGGCTCCTACTGGAAGAAGTTTTGCCCGGCGATCTTAGGGGAGCCTCCGAAACCCGTCAAGCCGGGAACTGGCGCTAGCGATGCTCCGTCCGCCCGGCAGCGATGTCCAAGGCGTGGGGCAGGATGGGCAACAGGGCCGTGAGCCCCTCGACGACGCCCTTGGGGCTGCCCGGCAGGTTCACGACGAGGCACTCGCCGATGAGGCCGGCGCGGCCGCGCGAGAGGATCGCGCGTGGGGTCTGGGCGAGCCCGCGTGCCCTGAGGAGCTCCGGGATCCCCGGGACCTCGCGATCGAGGACGTCGCCCGTGGCTTCCGGGGTGACGTCGCGCGGGGACAAGCCGGTGCCGCCGGTCGTGACGATGAGCTGCGACGTTCCGGCGGCATCCCGCAGCCGCGCCGCGATGAGCGGGCGCTCGTCGGCGACGACGAGAGGGCCGGCCACCTCGAAGCCCCCCGCAGCCAGCAGCCGACAGGCCTCGGGGCCCGAAAGATCGGCGCGCTCGCCGCGCGCGACGCCGTCGCTGACCGTCAAGACCGTCGCCTTCACGGGGCCGATTCTCCCATGATAGGGTGGGTTGATGACGCACCTGCTCGCCGCGCTCCTGCTGCTCCAGGCCGCCAGCCCCGCCCCCGCCGAGATCCGCACCATCACCGTCTCGATCACGGACGCCGAGGGCCGCGCCCCCGACAGCCTCACGCCGGAGGAGGTGGCGGTCCTCGAGAACGGCGTCGCCCGCGAGATCTCGAGCGTCGAGCGCGACACGCGTCCGCTCTCGGTGGCGATCCTCATCGACTCCAGCGAAGAGATCCAGTCCGTCTACCGTCTCTACCTGATCGACGCCGTGAGCAGCCTGATCGCGAAGCTCCCCGACGGGGCTCACTACAGCCTCTGGACGACGGGTGACCGGCCGCGGAAGATCGTCGACATCACCGACGACAAGGGCGCGGCGGTGAAGGCCCTCCAGCGCGTGGTCCCTGCCGGCGGCAATACCATGCTCGACGCCCTCGTTGAGGCGTCCAAGGAGCTCAAGAAGCGCGAGGGCGAGCGCACGGCGGTCTTCGTGATCACGGCCCGCACCATCGACTTCAGCAACCGCGATCGCTACCGGGCCGTGGACGAGGCGTCGAAGAACGCCGACCTCTTCCTGTTCGTGGCCTTCGAGGAGGGCACCGCGCCCTTCGAGAGCCGCACGGACTACGACTACGTCATCGACAAGCTCGCGAAGCTCTCGGGGGGCCGGTTCGAGCGGCCCATCTCGGCCCTGGGGGCCAAGACCGCCGTGCTCAAGGTGGGCGCCGACCTGCAGAGCCCCTGGCGCGTCCGCTACGCCACCCTGCCCGAGATCAAGGAACGGCGCATCGAGGTCCAGATCTCCCGGCCCGGTCTCAAGGTCCGCGTCGGACCCAACCGGACGACCTCGGGATCCTAGGTTCATGCTGCGCCGCGCGGCTCCTGCCGTCCTCGTCGGTTCGCTCGCGCTGCTCACGAGCGCCCAGACGCCGACCCAGCGCACCCCGACCTTCGAGGTGGGGATCGAGGTCATCAACCTCAACGTCTCGGTGACCGACGGCCGCGGCCGCTACGTCACCGACCTCGTCGAGAAGGACTTCGCGGTCTACGAGGACGGGGTGCGCCAGGAGCTCTCGTTGTTCACCCACGAGAACCTGCCGATCTCCCTGGCGTTGCTGATCGACGGGTCGGCGTCCATGGACGAGAAGCTGCCCACGGCCCAGGCCGCCGCGGCCCGTTTCGTGAAGACGCTGCGCCCCCAGGACCTCGCCCAGATCGTCCTCTTCAACGATCGGGCCCAGGTCCTCCAGGACTACACGGCGGACCAGACGCTCCTCGATGCCGCCATCCACCGGACCGCCGCCGCCGGCCCCACGGCCCTCCACAACGCCCTCTACGTCACGCTCAAGGACCTGCAGAAGCAGAAGAAGGCGGGCGAGCTGCGGCGGCGCGCCGTGGTGCTCCTCTCCGACGGCGAGGACACGGCGTCGCTCGTGTCCGACGACCAGGTGCTCGATCTCGCCCGCAAGACCGAGATCAACATCTACGCGATCAGCCTCCGGCCGAGCCACGCCGCAGATCGCGACCGTCAGGCGTTCAGCCAGGCCGCGCACCTGCTCACGGCACTCACCCGTGAGACCGGAGGCCAGGTCCACTTCCCGTCGTCGCTCTCGGAGCTCGATGCCGTCTACGACCGCATCGCCGAGGAGCTGCGCACCCAGTACAACCTGGGCTACGTCTCGGCCAACACCCGCAAGGACGGCAAGTGGCGCCGCATCGTGGTCCGGACGCCGGCGCGCGAGGACCTGCAGATCCGCCACAAGCTCGGCTACTTCGCGGCCCCGAGCTAGGGCGGCTCAGGCCTTCCGGCAGCGATACACGAAGGCCGGGGGCACGTTGCCCCAGACGATCCGCGTCGTCTCCACCGTCGCGAATCCTTGCCTGAGCATCCTGCGGAAGCGGCGGCCGGGGGGCAGCCACGCCGCCGGGATGTAGGCGAAGGTGGCGAACATCCCGCCGGGCCGAAGCGCGCCGAGCACCGCAGCGAGCAGGGTCTGCTGCAGCTCGCGGCTGAAGCTCGCCCACGGCAGTCCCGAGAGGATCGAATCGGCGGCGCCGCGACCCTCGGCCTTCAGGTGGTCGGCGATGCGCTCGGCCGAATCGTTGACGATGCGGACGCCGGAGATCGTTCCGTCGAGCTCCCGCGCCAGCCGGCCGTCGATCTCGAAGGCCAGGGCCACCGTCCCGGGTCGCACGCGCTCCCCGATCAGGCGGGTGAAGACGCCGGTCCCTGCGCCGAGCTCGACCACCGTGTCGGCGGCCTCGAGGCCCATCTCGGCCGTCATCAGCTCCGCGAGCTCCCGCGAACTGGGAGCGATCGCGCCGGTGCGCCCCGGACGGCGCACGAAGGCGCCCAGGAGACGGCTATGCTCGCTCATCGCAGCGCGGAATCATGCCACACGCCGCGCGCCTCCCTGGCGATGCCCGGAAAAAACGAACCCGCCGGTCCCTCGTGCTGCCGAGGGCCGGCGGGAGCTTGCGGATCCGAACGCTCGAGCTGTTACCAGCCGAGTCCGATCGAAACGTGGACGCCCGGACGCACCGGACGATACGCCGGCCGGTAGTACGGCCGCGGGGCGTAGTAGACCGGCTCCGGCGGGTAGTAGTAGACCGGGGGCGCCGAGTAGTAGTAGCTCACGCCGTACGACGGTCGATTGGACGAGTAGTAGTACCCGGAGCTCTGGCGATAGGGCGCTCGGTACGAGGGCCGGTAGGCCGGCCGGTACGACGAGCGATACGAGGGTCGGTAGGACTGGTAGGAGTGGCCGCACGAGCGAGAGTGGCGGTGGCTGTCGGCCGCGGCTGGCAGCGCCAGGGCCGAGAGGCTGAGCAGTACCGCCGGCAAGAGGGTTCGTACCTTCATGTGTGTCACCTCCGTCTGAAGGGTGCTTTGCAAGCAGCATTCCAAGAGACTTGCTGTTGCGTGCCAACGGTTTACGGAGGAGCCGGCCCCAGGGGTCTGTCGTCCGGCGAGGACTATTCGAGCCAGACGCGGACGCTCTGCTCGTCGTCCTCGATCTCGACAAGGCTCTGCCCGCCCTCGAGGGTGTTCAGCACCTCGGAGAGCTTGATCCCACAATAGGCTTCCTTGTGCTCGCGCCGGCAGCCACTCCCGAAGGACATCGGCAGCCCGTCGCCGACCGCCCTGACGAAGGCGAGGGGGACGCTGACCCTCACGCGCCCCTTCTTCTCGCCCTTCGGGTCGACGCGGACTCGAAGCCACTTCGGGGGCGTCGCGACTGCCGTCGGCGTCGCGACGGGCGCCGATTCCGAAACCGCCTTCCGGATCAGGGCGAGGTCGTCCTCGGCCCTCGCGCCTCCAGAGGCGGCGACGGCCATCGGAACGAGAAGCCAGGCTGCGTACCGCATGAATCCCCCTATTCGATCCAGATCTGGACCGACTCGCCGTCCTCACCCTCGATGGTGAGGATCTCCATCTTGGGCAGACCCTTCAGGCGGTCCCAGAAGTTGTCGGCGTCGTAACCCTTGAGCGTCAGCTCTTTCTTGACCTCGTCGGGCAGGCTCTTGAACACGATCTCGGCGAGGCTCACGGGAACGTTGATCGAGACCTTCGTCTTGTCCTTGCTGCCCTTCTCGAAGACGCGGACCTTGAGCCAGGAGCCCGGCGCGTGGGCGCTCGCCGTCCGCACAGGCGGCGGGGCGTTGGCCAGGGCCTGGGGATCGATGCGCAGCAGCAGGATCTTGGCCCGATCGACGAGGTCGGCGTCCTTCTCCTCGGCCACGATCTTCTTGAGGACGGGCACGGCCGGACGTGCGTTCACGCCGCCGAGGCCGCCCATCTGGAACGCGGCGTAGTAACGCACCGTGCGCGAGCTGTCCGCGAGACCGTCCCTGAGGACGGAGAGTGGCTGCACGTTGCCGCCCTTCACCAGCCGCGCCGCGAGGCCGACGCGGCTCGTGCGCGCCTCTTCGGCGAGGGCCCGGTCGGCAGGCCGCCGCGCCAGGTAGTCCCCGTACTCCTTGAAGGCCCGGGCGTCCTCCTTGAGGTTCTCGCTGCAACGCGCCACCCAGTAGCCCGCGGCCTCGGACTCGGGTCCACCCGAAGCGAGGATGCCCTGCCACGCGCTCCGGGCCTCGACGTACTTGCGGTCGAAGACCAGCGCCTTTGCGCTCTTGAGCCGCTCGCTGTCCTGGGCCTGCACGGTTCCTGCGCAGGCGAGCAGAGCCATCGCGAGCCAGGCCGAGCGCTTCATCCGACGAGTTCCCGCGACATGAGGCGCATCTTCATGAGGAGACCGCGCTCCTGCAGGTCCTGCTGCACACGCAGGAAGTCCTCCGGGTTGGCACAGGGGTCGAGGGATCCCACCTCGCGCAAGACATGGTCCACGTCGTCGAGGACCGGCCGGACGCTCGCGACGCTGTCGTCGTCGAGGGCCACGAGCAGCGCGCTGCGCGCGACCAGCTCGCGGCTCTTCTTCGATTCCTCCGACAGGTCGACGTGCCGATCGCGGAGCGAGCAGGCCCGGGGCGCGGCCGCGACGGTCATCAGCACGTCCTGCGCGTCGTTGAGGTACGCGACGGCCTGCTCTCGGGCCACCGTGCGTTCGAGGCGCCGCAGCGCCTCGGCGTCCATGGCGACGGGGGCAACGCTCGCCACCGGCTCCGGGTTCCTGCGCTCGGGCCGGCTCACGAGCATCGGCACGAGCACGAACAGGAGCGCCGCGACGCCGAGACCATGAGCGACGCTCAGGAAGCGGAAGGGCCGCGACTGCACGGCGCCGTCCACCCGCGCCTTCACCCGCGCGACGAGGAACTCCACCGGCACGGGAAGCGAGGCGTCGCGCGCCGGATCCGCGGCGAGCGTCTCGAGCATCGCCAGGGAGGCCGCGTGGTCGCGGCGGCAGTCCTCGCAAGACTCGACATGGAGCAGCGTCGCCTCGCGCTCGGCGCCGTCGAGGCAGCCGGCGGCCAGCAGGCTGACCCGGGTGCGCCAGCGCTCGTGGAAGAGCCTCACGTGCGCAGCCCCGACAAGCGGCGGCGCATCTCGTGGATGGCCCGGTGCAGGCTGCTCTTCACGGTGCCGAGGCGCATGCCGAGCGTCACGGCGATCTCCTCGAGGCTCCGTTCCTCGTAGTGCCGCAGGACGAAGACCGCGCGCTGCCGCTCCGGCAAGCCGCCGAGCGCCGCGGCGATGCGACGCGCGGTCTCGCCCCCCAGGGCGCGCGCCTCCGGCGATGGCGCCTCGGCCGTGAGGGTCTCGTGATGATCCCCCTCGACCATCGGCTCGAAGCTGGCTCGCCGGCGCTTCTCGCGCCGGTAGCGGTCGATCGACTGGTTGACCGCGATGCGCGAGAGCCACGGCCCGACCTCGGCGGCGGCGTTCCAGCGCGCTGCGTGCTCGTACGCCTTCACGAACGTCTCCTGGACCACGTCGAGGGCGTCATCGGGATTCCGGAGATAGGCGAGCGCGATGCGGTGCACGCGCCGCGAGTGTCGCTCCATGAGGGGCCCCAGGGCGTCCTTGTCGCCCCGGGCGAGCCGCCCCATGAGCTCCCGGTCGGACGTGGCCACACCGGCATTGGACCATGGCTCCACCCACTACCGCAGCCAGACGAGGACGTGGTCGCCCCCCTCCTCGTCGACTTCCACAAGGACGCCACGGCCCGCTTTCTCGAGGTTCTCGGGGAGCAGGCACAGTCGGGCGAACTGCTGACCCTGGTCCTCCGAGTCGTCGTCGAAGGCGATGGCGCCGGCCTTGCGGACGAGCCACAGCGGCGCGCTCACGCTCACGAGTTCCCGGTCGGAGGGGTCGTACACGAGGACGTTCAGGGAGCCCGGCTTGCCGGTGCCCTGGACCCGCGCCGCTTCGGCGAGCGCCTTCGAGAAGGCCGGCGCCGGATCGTCGACGCGGCTGACGTTCACGAGACAGCCCGAGAGGCCGAGGGTGAGAGAGGCCACGAGTACGGCGAACGACGGGCGCTTCATGTCGCTTCCTTAACGCACGAGCGGTCAGGGAGGTTCCGAAAGCCCTGGCGCTCAAGGTATCATGCGCTCCGAAGCTGTTGAAGGAGAGAGGCTTGGACTCACCCCGCGATCCGATGCTCGAGCCCAGTTTTCGGGATTCCTGGCGAATCTTCCGGATCATGGGCGAGTTCGTCGAGGGCTTCGAGACCCTGGCCCAGATCACGAGGGGCGTCGCGGTCTTCGGGTCCGCCCGCAGCCAGCCGGGGACCCCGGACTACGAGCGGGCGCAGCGCATGGGCCAGGCGATCGCCGAGGCCGGCTACACCGTCATCACCGGGGGCGGCCCGGGGGACATGGAAGCCGCGAACAAGGGCGCCCTCGACAGCGGAGGTGCTTCGGTGGGCCTCGCGATCGAGCTGCCCTACGAGCCGCGACCCAACCCGTTCCTCACGAAGACCGTGACCTTCCACTACTTCTTCGTGCGCAAGGTCATGTTCGTGAAGTACTGCCAGGCCTTCGTGATCATGCCCGGCGGCTTCGGAACCCTGGACGAGCTGTTCGAGGCGGTGACGCTGGTGCAGACCACCAAGATCCGCCCCTTCCCGGTGATCCTCGCCGGCGAGGACGACTACTGGGACGGGCTGCTCGAGTGGCTGCGGAACACGGTCGTGGCCCGGGGCAAGGCGCGGCCCGAGGACATGGACATCCTGATGCGGGGCCGGACGCCCGCCGACGTGCTCGCGATACTGAAGGAGAAGTCGATCTCATGAGCTACACCGTCACCTTGATCCCCGGCGACGGCATCGGGCCGGAAGTGATGGCGGCCGCGGTCCGCGTCCTGTCGGCGACCGGCGTCGCCTTCGAGTGGGAGACCGAGCCGGCGGGCATCGCGGCGATCGGCGAGCACGGCGTCCCGCTGCCGCCGCGGACCCTCGAGTCGGTGCGCCGGAACAAGGTCGCGTTCAAGGGCCCGACGGAGACGCCGGTGGCCGGCGGCCATCGATCCGTCAACGTCGAGCTGCGCAAGAAGCTCGACCTGTACGCGAACCTGCGTCCCGTGGAGACGCTGCCGGGCGTCAAGAGCCGCTACACCGACGTCGACCTGATCGTCGTGCGCGAGAACACCGAGGACCTCTACAGCGGACTCGAGCACGTGGTCGTGCCGGGCGTCGTGGAGTCGATCAAGATCATCACCGAGCGCGCCTCGACCCGGATCGCGCTGTTCGCCTTCGAGTACGCCCGCACCCACGGCCGCAAGCGCGTGACGTCGGTGCACAAGGCCAACATCATGAAGCTCTCCGACGGCCTGTTCCTCGATTGCTGCCGCACGGTTGCGAAGCAGTACCCCGAGGTGAAGTACGACGAGATCATCGTGGACAACTGCTGCATGCAGCTCGTGCTCGACCCGACGCGCTTCGACATGCTGCTGCTCGAGAACCTCTACGGCGACATCGTCTCGGACCTGTGCGCGGGCTTCATCGGCGGCCTCGGCATGGCCCCGGGCGCCAACATCGGCGAGCACGGCGCGCTGTTCGAAGCGGTCCACGGCAGCGCCCCGGACATCGCGGGCAAGAACCTGGCGAACCCCATGGCGGTGATCCTGTCGGGGGCGATGATGCTCGACCACCTGAAGGAGCACGCGGCGGCCGACCGCGTCCGCCATGCCGTCCACACGGTGCTCCGCGAGGGCACGAAGCTGACCCGGGACCTGGGCGGCACGGCCGGTACCACGGAGATCGCCGAGGCGATCGCGGCCAAGGTGACCGGCTAGCGGTCCTACTCCTTGTCGCTGCTCGTGAGGGCGTGGAAAGCCCAGCTCACGACCGACACCACGAGGCTGCCCAGCAGCCCCGCGACGAAGCCCGAGACGTGGTAGCCGGGGACGAAGGCCGAGGCGAGCCACAACAGGAGCCCGTTCAGCACGAAGTAGAACAGGCCCAGGGTGAGGATCAGCGCCGGCAGCGCCAGGAACATCGCGATGGGCCGGACGATCAGGTTGAACAGGCCGAACACGAGGCCGGCCAGCAGGAGCGTCACCCAGCTTCCGGTGAACGAGATGCCGGGCACGACGGCGGCGGTCGCGAGCAGCGCGAGCGCGTTGCCGATGATGGCCAGGAGCAGCTTCACTTGTCCTCCAGCTCTTCCTTGACGACGTCCCAGCCCGCCGGCACCTCGAACAGCTTCGCGGCGACCGGTCCGACCGTCACCTTCGTGACGCTGGTCCGGGTCTCCTGGATGTCGCCCATGACGTTGACCCGGGAGCGTGTCTCGAGGGGAAAGCCCGGCAGCGTCCGGATCTGGTCGAGGATGGCTCCGAGGGAGTCCCGGGCCCCCGTCCATTCCAGGAAGTCGGCGAACGCCTCGATCTTGAGCGGCACCTCCGCGGACACGTAGAGGTCGAAGATCGTCGTGCCCGCGGTGATCCGGTAGCCCTTGCACGCGTAGCCCGCGACGCTGTGCCCACGGCTGAGCGCCGTCGTGCGCGGCCTGGCGTTCGCGAGGCCCATCAGGTCGCCTGCCATGGAGAGGTCCGTGCGCGCCTGCGCCCGCAGACGATCCGGGTCGATGACGACGGCGCGCTTGCGCTCCGGGTCGAGGCGGAAGGCCTTTCCTTCGTCGAGGCGCAGCACGAAGGCCGGCCCGCCCGGGGCGCCGGCCGCCTCGAGGCGCATCTTGCGTCCCGAGTGGCAGACCCGCGTGGCGACACCCGCTCCCTCGGCGCGGCCGCCGGAGCCCACGACCGTGGTCTGCTCGAAACAGACGTCCGCGCCGCCGGCGAGAACCACGAGCGCGAGAGCGGCGAGGGAGATCATTGGAAGGCTTTACACCCGGACGGCGGCTATCTTATTCTGTTTCCCCGTTCGATCTTCCCTCCCCAAGAAGAAGGCGGCGACCGTAGTGAAAGAGAAGAAAGCGCCCCAGGACCCTGTCGCGCTGCGGCATACGCTCCTCGAGCTGCTCGAGGCGGACCCGCCCCACGAAGAGAAACTGCTGGCGCGCTTCGAGCGCCTCAAGGGCGAAGGACCGGTCTACTCCTCCATCCTCTATATCCTCACCCACCTGCGCTTCTCCGAGAGCGTGGGCCGCAAGCACTGGGAGCGCATCCGCTCCCATCGCGACGGGCTGCAGATGCAGCTGGGCCGCGACGTGGGCCTGCGCGTGGCCCTGCTCGACTACTTCGTGAACCTCAACCGCGAGCTCAAGAACCCCAAGATCATCGAGATCGCGATCTACGAGCGCACCGAGCGCTCCGCTGTGACGGACGGACTCACGGGCCTGTTCAACCACGCGTTCTTCCTCCAGGCGTTGAAGCGCGAGGTCAACCGTTGCAAGCGCCACGACCTCGAGATGTCCCTGGCGATGTTCGATCTCGACGACTTCAAGAAGCTCAACGACACCCGCGGCCACCTCGAGGGCGACCGCGTGCTGATGAAGGCGTCGGCGCTCATCAAGGACGCGCTGCGGGACGTGGACGTGGCGGCGCG
Source organism: uncultured Acidobacteriota bacterium (assembly GCA_902826455.1). GTDB lineage: Bacteria > Acidobacteriota > Vicinamibacteria > Fen-336 > Fen-336 > CADEEV01. The sequence goes on from CADEEV010000020.1 coordinate 57,250, forward strand.
CTACGGCGGCGAAGAGTTCGCAGTGATCCTGCCCGACACGTCGAAGGCCGGCGCCCGGATCGTGGCCGAGCGCATCCGCGAGCGCATCGACAAGCACTTCAAGAAGCGTCGCGGCGGGCCGAAGGTCACCGTCTCGGGGGGCGTGGCAACGTTCCCCGAGGACGCCTCGATGATGGAAGACCTGATCCGCCGCGCCGACGCAGGCCTGTACCGCTCGAAGGCGGAGGGCAAGAACCGCATCACCCTGGCCCAGCCCGAGCGCCGGCGCGAGGAGCGCATCGTGACCGACCACGCCGTGGTGGTCGGCGGTCGCGGCCAAAAGGCCGCGCGCGCGAAGAACATCTCGCGCAGCGGCATGCTCGTGAGCCTGTCCGAGCCCGTGGCCGTCGGCAGCGCAGTGAATCTGACGATCCGCGCCGTCGACGCCCAGCCCATGGCGCTGCGCGGGGAAGTGGTGCGCGTCGATCGCGCCAAGGGCCGTGCCCCCGCCTACGACGTGGCCGTGCGCCTCTCGGACGCGCCGCAGTCGCCGATGGCGCTGCTTCGCCGTCGTGCGAAACCGGCATAGGCTTGGCTCCGCGCGAGTGATGAAGCGGCGATGGGCGTTCGCGTTGGCGTTGGCGAGCCTTGCCGGCAGCGCTGCAGCCCAGGAGACCGAGCGGCCGAAGCTCGTGGTCCTCGCGACGCCGGGCGCCGCCGCCTTCACGACCGAGCAGGTGCGCAACCTGCTGCGGCTGAAGCTCGATGCCCCGCTCTACCGGGAACCGGCGGCGATCGCCCAGAGCCTCGAGCTGCGCTACAAGGACGAGGGCTATCCCGGTGCTCGCGTCACGGGCGCGTTCGATCCTGCGACCGGCACGCTGACGCTCGCGGTGAGCGAGGGCAAGGTCACGAGCGTCGCCATCGAGGGTCTGGAGGGCAAGGCCGCGGAGCACGCCCTCACGGCGGCCGCTCTGAGGCCCGGAAGTGCCCTGCGCACGGCTGACATCGAAGGCGCCTTCCTGCGCCTGGACGAGGCATCGGAGGGCGCGCTCACCTACGGCACCTACACGTTGACCCCCGAAGACGACGGCGTGCACGTGGCCCTATCGCCGTCTCTCGCACCGCGCCTCAAGATCGCCCCGCGCTTCAGCCTGAATCGCGCCGCCGGTCGCAAGAACCGGGTGGACGGCTGGGCGTTCCCGGTCGGCGCGGAGTTCACGATCCGCGATCGCGGGTCGTACAACCACACGGCCGTGTCGGCCGTTGCCGCCTACGCCTGGAGCGCCAAGGACTGGCGCTACGCCCTGGGCGCCCAGCGTTCCTTCGGCAAGGACGGCCCGTTCAGCCTGGGGTACGAGTACCACGACTTCACCGACACCGACGACCTGTTCCGGCTCGTGGGCGTGGAAGAGGCGAAGGGCGCCGCCGTGAGCACGTCGCGTTCGCGCGACTTCTACCAACGCACGGGCCACGAGCTCTACGCGTTCCTGCGCCTCGGGCTGCGCGCCGAAGTAGGCCTCACCTATCGCAACGACGAGTACCGCAGCCTGCCCGTCACGACGGGCGACACGAACCCCAACCCCGAGATCGAGCCGGGCCTCGCGCGCTCCTTCATCGCGACGGTGCGCTATTCGTCTCTCGGCAACCTGTTCGAGAAACCGAGCACCCAGCGTCACTCCTATCTCCAGCGCAGCCTGTACGGGCTCTATCACAACCCGCCACGGCGCTTCCGCGGCGAGGTGACGGTCGAGTGGGCGCCCGACGACATCGGCGGCGAGCTCAGCTATCGCCGCGCGATCGGCAACTTCCGCTTCCACCAGCCCCTGACCGAGACCCAGACCTTCGACGCCCGCGTGCTGATCGGCCTCGCGGGCGGAGACACTCCGCTCCAGAAGCGACTGGCGCTGGGCGGTGACGGCACGTTGCGAGGCTACGAGTTCAAGGAGTTCCGCGGTGACAGCATGGGTCTCGTCACGGCCGAATACGGCGTGATGCCGCGCCCGTTCCTGCCGAAGCTGATCCTGTTCTACGACGGCGGCAAGATGTGGCGCGACGCTCCCGACGATCGCTGGAAGAGCGACCTCGGCCTGGGGCTGCGCTTCCCTCCCGACGCGGGCGGTCTCTTCGGCCGGGTTGATTTCGCCCGGGCGCTCTCCTCCGGCGGTGTCGACCGCAAGATCGTCACGACCTTCCGTCTCCAGATCCCGTTCTAGCCCCATGCTCGGCCTGAGCTGCCTCGCCCTGCTCGCGGCGCTCGCCCAGGACGTCCACACGCCCGCGCCGCTGCCCGAGGGCAATGCCTACGTCCGCGGGCTCGTGGGGCGGCAGCGCGCGCGGGAGGAGTCCCTCAACCGCTACACGTACGACGTCCTCGAGGCCGACGAGCAGCTCGACGACAAGGACCGCGTCAAGAAGCGCGAGACCAAGCGCTACGAGGTCTTCTACGTCAAGGGGCTGCCGATCCGGCGCTGGGTGGAGGAGAACGGCAAGCCTCTCGACGCCGACGACCAGAAGAAGGAGGACCGCAAGGTTCGCGAGAGGGTCGACGCCTTCACGAAAGGGACGGTGGCGCGCGAGCAGCCCGGGTTCCGGCTGTCCCAGATCCTCGAGCGCTACGACTTCAAGGCCGTGTCGCGCGAGGCGCTCGCGAGCGGCGAGGCGATCCTGCTCGAGTTCCAGCCGCTTCCCGGCAAGCGAGCGCTCGACAGCGACAACGTCCTGCGCGCCGTGGCCGGGCGGATCTGGGTGGACGAAGCGGACCAGGCCGTGGCGAGGGCCCAGATCCGCAACACCTCGGGCATCAAGTTCGGGTGGGGTCTCGGCGCCTCCGTGAAGAGCCTGGACGTGGACCTGGAGTTCCTGCGGATGGACGACGGCGTGTGGCTTCCGCTCCGCGTCTCCGCCACGGCCGCGGGGCGGATGCTGGTCTTCAAGGGCTTCCGCACGCGCCGCTCCACGACGTACTCGAACTGGAAGCGCTTCGAGGTCGACACGGACGAGCAGGTGGCTCCAGCTCCCTAGCCGGGGCCCTCCCGACGCTTCCGTCCGACATTGATACGCAGCCGACAAATCTGTAGGATCAGGCCCGGCCCACCGCCATGCCCTCTCCTGAAGTCCGGCGCCTCAGCGATCTCCTCGAGATCAGCCGCATCCTCGCGTCGACGCTCCACGTGCGCGCGGCCTTCATCCGCGCCCTCGAAGTCCTGGAGAAGAACCACGGCGCCGTGCTCGCCCTCGTGGCGCTCAAGGACGCCGGGTCCGACGAGATCGCCGTGGAGGCCGCCATCGGCGTGCCGCTCCCGGCCTCGCGTCGGGGCCGGTACAAGTCCGGCGAAGGCATCCTCGGGCGGGTCTTCGAGAGCGGCCGGCCCGTCGTGGTGCCCCAGGTCAGCAAGGAGCCGCTGTTCCTGAACCGCATGGGCGCCTTCCTCCCGAGCGGTCCCGAGATGACGTTCATCGCCGTGCCCGTCGCCGTCGACAGCAAGATGGTGGGAGTGCTCGGCGTGGGCTACCGCTTCCAGCGCGAGCGCCACTACGACCCGGAGGCGAAGTTCCTGGCGGTCGTGGCCTCGATGGTCGGGCAGGCCGTGCGCGTCCACGGCCTCGTGGAATCCGAGCGGCGACGGCTGGTCGAGGAGAACACGCAGCTGCGCCAGGAGCTGCGGGAGCGCTACGCGATCCACAACATCGTGGGCAACAGCCGGCCGATGCAGGAGGTCTACGACCAGATCGGCCAGGTGGCGCCGTCGAACACGACCGTGCTCATCCGCGGCGAGAGCGGCACGGGCAAGGAGATGATCGCCCACGCGATCCACTACAACTCGCCGCGGGCCGAGAAGCCGTTCGTGGTGGTCAGTTGCGCCGCACTTCCCGAGAGCCTCATCGAGTCGGAGCTGTTCGGGTACGAGAAGGGCGCGTTCACCGACGCCCGGACCCAGAAGAAGGGGCGTTTCGAGCGCGCCCACGGCGGCACGCTGTTCCTGGACGAGATCGGCGAGCTGTCGCTCTCGACCCAGGTCAAGCTGCTCCGGGTCCTTCAGGAGCGCGAGTTCGAGCGCCTGGGCGGCACCCATTCCGTCAAGGTCGACGTACGGCTCCTGACGGCGACCCACAAGGACCTCGAGCTGGGCGTGCAGGCCGGCACCTTCCGCGAAGACCTCTACTACCGGCTGAACGTCTTCAGCATCTTCCTGCCGCCGCTGCGCGACCGCCGGCCCGACATCCTGCTGCTCGCCGACCACTTCGTCGAGAAGTACGCCCTCGCCCACGGCAAGGACGTGCGTCGTCTCGCGACGACGGCCATCGACATGCTGATGGCCTACCACTGGCCCGGCAACGTCCGAGAGCTCGAGAACTGCATCGAGCGCGCCGTCCTCGTCTGCGAGGGCGGCGTGATCCACGCGCACCACCTGCCGCCGTCGCTGCAGACCGCCGAGGTCTCCGGGACCCTGCCGCGCCGATCCCTCGAGAAGGCCGTCGAGAGCTTCGAGCGCGATCTCATCCAGGACGCGCTCAAGAGCGCTCGTGGCAACAAGGCGCGGGCCGCCCGCCTCCTCGACACCACCGAACGGATCCTCGCGTACAAGGCGCGCAAGTACGCGATCGACGGGCGCCGCTTCCGCGTGAAGCGCTGAGAGCGCCGGCCGGACGCTCGCGTCGGGGTTCTGCTCTGATCCTTCAAATTTGTCGCCCGTTCCGCACGGATCTCGCGCGCTCCTTGGCTGGCAAGTCGTTCTAGAGCCAGCGCCTTCGGCGCTGCCGGCGCTCGCGACAGCGCCGCGCACGGATCTTGCTATCTCCGACGAGGCACTGTTCTCCAAGGAGGCCCCTGAAGATGAGCGGAAGCGATACCGCCTGGATGCTGATGTCGTCGGCGCTCGTGCTGCTGATGACGCCCGCCCTGGGCTTTTTCTATGGCGGTCTCGTCCGCGGCAAGAACGCCCTGAACACGCTGATGATGAGCGTCTCGGCGCTCGGCGTCGTCGGGCTGGTGTGGGCCCTTCTCGGCTACTCCCTGGCCTTCGCGCCCGGCAGCGGTCTGCTGGGCGGCCTCGGCTTCCTGGGCCTGCGCGGTGTCGGGCTCGAGGCCCAGGGCACGATTCCCCACGTGCTGTTCATGGGCTATCAGGGCACGTTCGCGATCATCACCGCCGCGCTCATCTCGGGCGCGATCGTCGAGCGCATGCGCTTCGGTCCGTACCTCGCCTTCATCACGCTCTGGAGCCTGGTGGTCTACGCGCCCTTCGCGCACATGGTGTGGGGCGGCGGCTGGCTCGCGAAGCTCGGGGCTCTCGACTTCGCCGGCGGGACCGTCGTCCACGTCAACGCGGGCGCCGCGGCCTTCGTGGCCGCCTGGATGCTCGGCCCGCGCAAGGACTACGCACGCCAGGCGATCCTGCCCCACAACGTTCCCTTCGTGGTGCTGGGCGCGGGGCTGCTCTGGTTCGGCTGGTTCGGGTTCAACGCCGGCAGCGCCCTGGGCGCCAACGCCTCTGCGGCGCTCGCCTTCGTGAACACCATGTTCGCGCCCACCGCGACCCTCGTGGTCTGGACGCTGCTCGACCTGCGGCGCACCGGCCGGGTGACGGCCGTGGGGGCTGCGACGGCCATCGTGGTCGGCCTGTTCGCGGTCACGCCGGCCGCCGGCCTCGTGAGCCCGATGAGCGCGATCCTGCTCGGCGGCGTCGCGGCCATCCCGAGCTACTTCGGCCTGCTGCTGCGGGCCCGCACCCGCCTCGACGACTCCCTGGACGTCGTCGCGGCCCACGGCCTCGGCGGGACCGTCGGCTCGCTGCTCACCGGCGTCTTCGCCCAGAAGGCCTGGAGCGGCGCCGCCGACGGCGCTCTCTTCGGCAACCCGCGCCAGCTCGGCATCCAGCTCGTCGCGACGCTCGCGGCGGTGGCCTGGAGCGCGGCGCTCACCTTCGTGCTGCTGAAGCTGATCGGCGCGATCGTCCCGCTCCGCGCGAGCCTGCGCGACGAGGGTCTCGGCCTCGACATCAGCCAGCACGGCGAGGAAGCGTACGCGCGCGACGAGGGCGCCATCCTGATCCTGCCCCATGCGAAGCCCGTAGCGGTCGGCGCTGCGGCCCTCGAGGCGGCTCCGGAAGGAGGCCGCGCATGAAGATGGTGGTCGCCATCGTCCGGCCGGAGAAGCTGAGCGAGGTGCTCGAAGCGCTGTTCCACGCCGAGGTCCGCGGTCTCACGATCACGCGCGTGCAGGGTCACGGCGGCGAGATCGAGCGCGTCGAGACGTACCGCGGCACGACCGTCAAGATGGAGCTGAGCGAGAAGGTGCGTCTCGAGATCGGGGTGTCCGACCACTTCGTCGAGACCACGGTGAACGCCATCCTCGGGGCGGCGCGCACGGGCCTCGTCGGCGACGGCAAGGTCTTCGTGGTGCCGGTCGAGAAGGTGTACCGGATCCGGACCGGGGAAGAGGACCAGGCGGCGGTCACGCCGATCGCCGAGACCGTCGCGGGCTAGGAAGCGAGGAGCGCGTCGACGGCCGCGCGGGCGGCGCTCTCGCGCTCCGCCCAGGACCCGGCGATCCGCACGAAGGGGCGCTGCCCGTGCGCCTCCAGCGTGCGCAGGAACAGGGCGTGGAGCTCGGCGCGCTGGGCGGGCCGATCGCGCAGGGGATCGCTCGTCCAGGGCACGTCGACGTCCAGGAGCAGCGTGAGGTCGTAGCGCCGCGCCGCTGCGAGCCGCCACAGCCATTCCGGGCACCGGCCGAAGTAGTGCTGGGCATACACGGCGGTCTGCAGCGGGTCCGTGTCGCAGAACAGGACGCGCGAGGCCTCGATGGCCAGGGCCTCCTCGGCCTGCACCTGGGCGTCGACCACCGGCCACAGATCCGACTCCTCGACGAGCGGCGCGCCGGGCGCCAGGCTCGGCAGCCGCCGTTCGACGTAGGCCCGTAGCGCCTCGGGAACCCAGGCCGTCTGGTAGTGCCGGGCGAGGCGCACGGCAAGAGTGGTCTTGCCCGTCGACTCGGGGCCGAAGAGGACGACGCGTCTCGGCGCGCTCACGGCGCCGTCATGGAGCGCGTCCACTCCCGGAGCCCCTGGATGGCCATGAGCGTGAAGACCACGTAGAGGCCCGTCGTGACGTAGAGCTGCTTGTAGAAGTAGATGCCGACCATCAGCACGTCGGCCAGGATCCACAGGTGCCAGTTCTCGAGCACCTTCCGCGTCACGAGCCACTGGGCGATCAGGCTCATCACGACCGTCGTGGAGTCCCAGTAGGGGAGTGACGCGTCCGTCCGAGTCGCGAGGAACGTCCCGATGGCCGCGACCCCCAGGACACCCAGCGCCGCCAAGGCGAGCCCCTCGCGCAGGCCGAGCCGCGTCACCGGGAGCTCCACGCGATCGGCCCCGGGGTGCAGCCAGCGCCACCAGCCCACCGCGCACAGGACGAAGTACACGACCTGCAGGCCTACGTCGGCGTAGAGCTTCGCCTCGAAGAACACGAACGCGTAGAGCGCGACGTTGACGAGTCCCGTGGGCCAGCACCAGACGTTCTGCCGCACGGTGAGCCAGACCGCGAGCAGCCCGAAGACCGCGCCGCCGATCTCGGTGGCGCTCAAGCCCGCACCCCGCCGGCGCTACTTGACGTCGAAGCGGAGAGGATTCGTCGAGACGCCCTGGGCATCGACCAGGACCATGGAGTAGGCCCCCGCGGGCGCGGCCGCGTCGACCTGGACGAACACCTGGAGCAGCCCGTCGTTGACGTAGCGGGCGCCGGTCACGGTCAGGCCCGCGGGAATCGCCTTGCCCTTGAGCAGCATCGGGTTGTGATTGGGGCTCAAGCCCGAGCCCCGGACGTCGACGAGCTGACGCGCGCCGCGTCGCAGGGTCGGCGGCGACAGCGTCTTCAGCACCGTGGGCCCTGTCGCGACCGGCGCGGTCGTGGGCGGCGGCGTCGGCGCGAGCGTCACGGCGGGCAGCGTCGTGGGCGGGGGCGTGGACTGAGGAGTGGGCGCCGGCGTGGGCGTCGCCGGCCGCGGTGCGGGCGTCGCCGGAGGAGTCGTGGTCGTCGGTGGCGCCGGAGTCGCGCTGGGAGACGGCGACGGGCTCGCGCCCGGCGTCGCCGCGAGCGTGGTCTTCGGCGAGGGGGTCGGGCGTGGCGTCGGCGTCGGCAACGGGCTCGGCGCGGCGAGCGCCGGCTCGGTGGCGGGAGGAGCCGCGAGGGTCGTCGTCGGAGCCGGCGTGGGCCGGGCTGGCTCCGAAGACCCGCGCAGGAAGAGCCAGGCGCCCGCGGCAGCGGCGAGCACCACGGCGCCGGCGATCAGCGCGAGCTTCGGGACGCCGCCCTCGGTGGGAGGCGCGCCGAACTTCGGCGTGGGGGCCTGTCGGGCCGCAGGCGTCTGCCGCGGCATCCGCGGGGCGCCCGGACCGCGCACCTTGCGCACGACGTCGAGCAGGTAGGCGAGATCCTTCGGGCGCCAGTCCGGAGCGGTCTCGCGGCAGGCCATGATCGCGTCCGACACGTCGCGCGAGAGCTCCGGCCGCAGGTCCCGGACCGGCTTGGCGGCGCCCACCTGCCCCGGCGTCGGTCCCTTGCCCGTGAGCATCTCGTAGAACACGAGACCCGCGGAGTAGATGTCGGACTGGCCGCTCGGGAGGCTGCCCTCGGCGAGCTCCGGAGCCGCGTACTTCGCCGCCTGACCCTCGGGTTGCCCCGCGCCCACGCCGAAGTTCCAGACCTTGGCCTGGCCCTCGGACGTGACCTGGATGCTGCCCGGCGCCAGGGCCCGATGCACGACGCCCTGGGCATGGGCATGGCTGAGGGCGAGGCCGATGCCTTCGATGACGGCCATCTGGTCCACGACGGCCTGCTCGTCCGCGCTCCAGTCCGCGAGGCTTTTCCCGAGGAGCTCGCTCATCAGGAACGGCTGGTCCTCGTGGATGCCGACTTCCTGCAGGGCGATGTTCGGATGGTTGAGGCCCGCGATGCGCCGCGCCTGCTCGAGGACGGCTTCGCGCTCCGCCGTCGTGACGAAGACCCGGATCGCCACGCGACGCCCCGCGTACTCGCCGAGGTACACCTCTTCCGAGGCGCTCTTGCCGAGGACGCCCGAGACGGTGTACTTGCCGATCTTGCTCGGGGTCAGGGAAAAGCCTCCGGATGAGGGTCGCAGGGTGAGCGTATGGGCGCGAGGACTCCCGGTCAAGCGTCGCCCGCGCCGCCCTCGTGTGCTACGTTCTGGCATGCGCCTCGCGACTCTCGCCCTGCTGGGAATGTTCCTTGGCGGCGGTGCCGCCGCCGACGAGGTCCTCCGCGTCGGCATGGACACGCGGTCGCCGCCGTGGTCTTTCGTCCCGGGCCTCGACTACAAGGGAGAGAGCCCCGAGCAGGCGCCCGCCGTCACGGAGGCCCAGCTGCGCAAGGCCACCGGCATCGACGTCGAGACCGCGCAGGCGCTCGGGCAGCGCCTCGGCGCGACGGTGCGCGTCGTGCCCGTCGCCTGGTTCGACCTCGAGGAAGCTCTCCTCTCCAGGCGCATCGACCTCATCCTCAACGCCTGGACCCCCGGCCGCCTCACGCCGGCCAGCATCGTCGCCTCCGACCCGTACTACGAGTGGGGCCTGATCGTCGCGGCGCGGGCCGACGACGTGCGCATCAAGTCCTACGGCGACCTGTCCCACGCCACCGTCGGGCACTTCAAGTCCCAGATCGTCGAGCGCACCCTGCGCTCGCTCAAGGCCGCGCGCTTCACGGTGTACGACGTCCAGGAGGCGCTCTTCGACGATCTCGCGTCGAAGAAGATCGACGCGATCGTGTACGACTCGCCCTACGTCCGGTGGCGTGTCTCGCAGGACAAGACCTTCCGAACGGTAGGGGAGCCCCTGAATCGCCTCGGCTATCACGTCGGCCTGCGGCGCGAGGACACGGCGCTCGTCGCGCGGGTGCAGGCCGCGCTCAAGGACCTCGCGAGCTCCGGGGAGCGCGAGCGGATCCGGAAGAGGTGGGAGACGCCGCAGTAGCGGTCGGCCGTGGCCCTCCGTCCCCGCCTCCTCCTCGTCCCGTCCCTGGCCGCCCGGACCGAATGGCCACGACGCCTCGCGGAGGCGGGCCACCCCGCCGCCGGCATCTATGCCTTCAAGCTCAAGGACCTCGCGCGCGCCCTCGCCGAGCCCGCGTTGCTCGGCCGTGGGCTGAAGGCCTGGGACCCCGGCCACGACGCCTTCCTGGCGTCGCGCCTGCTCGCATCGCCTCACGGACTGCGGCTGCCGCCCCAGGCCCCGCGCGCGCCGGTAGCGGCCGCCCTGGCGCGTACCCTCGCGGAGCTGCGCCTCGCCCGCGTCCCCCCCGAGCGTCTCGAGCGCCTCGCCCAGGCGTCCGCCCTGCTTCCCGACGACCAGGCGCGGCTGGCGGCCCTCGCAGCGCTCTACAGGGGATTCCACGAGGCGCGCGAGGGCCGCGTGACCGATCCGGCGACGTTGTTCCGGGCGGGCGCGGAGGCGGTCGCCCATGCGGCGTGGCTCGAGGGCGCCGAGGTGCTCGTCGTCGACGGGCTCGACCCCGATCCGGGCGAGCGGGAGCTCCTCGCGGCCCTCGAGGCCCGCCTGCCGGTCCGGCGGCTCGCACTCGACGCTCCGGACTGGAGCGGCACCCTTCTCGCGCCCGTGGCGCCTCGCGCGACGCCCCTGGCCCTCGGTCGGCTCCGCGAGGCGCTGTTCGAGCCGCCCACGGCGCGGCCGCCGTTGGACCCCGGCGCCGTCGAGCTGCTCACCGCTCCCGGCGAGGCGGCGGAAGTGCGCGCCATCGCGCGGCGGCTGGTGCGCGCCGCGCAGGGAGGACTCGCGTTCGAGGACATGGGCGTGATCCTGCCGCGGCCGGCCGACTACGCGGCGCTGTTCACGGACCTGCTGACACGCCTCGGGATCCCGCACCGGCTGCATCCCTCGTTGCCGCTGCGCTTCGGGCGGGCCGCGCGCTCCCTGCTCCTGCTCTTCCGGGCCCGCGGCTTCGAGCGGCCCGCCGTGATGGAGTTCCTGACCTTCGCGCCCGTGCCGTGGGAGTCGCTGGTGCCGGGGGTCGAGGCGGAGCCGCCGCTCTGGGACCAGCTGTCGCGCGACGCCCAGATCGTCTCGGGCCTGCCCCGTTTCCAGGCGGGCCTCGAGCACTACGCGCGCGTCGAGCGCGAAGCGGCCGCGGTGGAGAAGGACGCGGGCCGCCGCCTGCGACGCGAAAAGCGCGCCGCCGACGCGGACGGGCTCAAGCGCGTCGTGGAGGAGCTCGCGTCGACGCTCGACGCGTTGTCGGGGGAGGCCACGTGGTCCGAGTGGTCCGTCCGCCTGCTCGCGGTGCTCGACCGCTGGGTCGGCGTCGAGCGGGATCGCGACGCCGTGCGCGACGTCATCGCCGACCTGGCGGGCCTGTCATCGCTGTCGTCGAGCGCGCCCTGGGCGGAAGTCGAGAGTGTCCTCGAAGCGCGCTTCGAGTGGGAACGCGTGCCTCTCGATCCCGTCTCGACGGGCGCCGTGCACGTCGGGGCCCTCGAGGCGATGGCGGGTCTGACGTTCCGCCTGGTCGCGATCCCCGGTCTCGTCGAAGGCGGCTATCCGGGCACGCCACGGCCGGACCCCTTCCTGCTCGACGCCGAGCGGGCCGGCCTGGGCGCCCTCACGGCGCCGGCCGCCGCGCCGCCGGCGGCCCGGCGCGCCCAGCTCTCGCTCTTCGACGAACGGTTCCCGCGCGAGCCCGCGCCGGCCGTTCTTCCCACGACGCAGGACCGCGTGCTCGAGGCGCGCCGGCAATTCCGGCGCGCGGTGGGCCAGGCCACGGAGCGGCTCATCCTCTCGTACCCGCGCGCGGACTCACGCTCCGGACGCGAGCGCCTGCCGTCCTTGTTCTTCGTGGCCGCGGCCTCGGCCCTCGAGGGCCGGCCCGTGGCGCTGGGCGACCTCACGCGCCTCGTCTCCGAGGACGACCCGGCGGCGCTCGACCTCGATGCGCTTCTCGACGCGTCCGAGCGCGACCGAGCCCGCGTGAGGAAGGGAGGCGAAGACGCGGCCCGGCAGATCGCGGCCGGCTCGCTCTTCTTCCGCCAGTCGCGCCTCGCCTCGAAGGCGCGCTTCTCGTCGGACTACACGGCCTACGACGGCCTCGTGGCCTGGGCTCCCCGGGACGGCGTCGCGAGCGACACCGCCGCGCGCGTCCGCGAGCGCCTCGATCCCACGGCACCCGGCGCCTCGCTCTCGGCGAGCCGTCTCGCGACCTACGCGCGCTGCGGCTTCCAGTACCTGCTGCAGCACGTCCTGCGACTCGAGCCGGCTCTCGAGCCCGAGGAGCGCAAGCGTCTCGATCCCCTGGAGCGCGGCACGCTCTTCCACGAGGTGGCCGAGCTGTTCCTGCGCGAGCGCCGACGCCTTGGCGAGCTGCCCGTGCGGGACAACGAGGCCATGCGCGCGCGGGCGCTGCAGCTGGCCGACGAGGCTCTCGCGCGCCTGGTCCAGGGCAGCCCGCCGCGCTTCACCCTCCTCTGGGACCGTGAGCGCCAGCGCTTTCGCGAGACCGTGCTCGCCTGGCTCGCGCGCGAAGCCGCTGCCACCGGCACGACGATCCCGGCGTTCTTCGAGGTCTCCTTCGGCCTGCCCGTGGCGGCCGACGGCGAGCCGCACTCGGCCGAGTCGCTGGTGATCGACCTCGGCGACGGTCGGACCCTGCGCGTGAACGGCCAGATCGACCGCATCGACCGGGCCCAGGACGGCACCCTCGTGCTGCGCGACTACAAGACCGGCAAGGCGCCCTGGAAGGACGACGGCGGGCTCTTCAAGGGCGGCCGCCAGCTCCAGATCCCGTTCTACATCCTCGCCGCGGCCCGGCTGTTCCCGGACGAGCCGGTGTCGCGGGCCTTCCTCGACTACGTCGACGGCGGCCGGCTCGTGACCGTCGATCCCGCGGTCGTGAAGAGCGAGACCTTCACCGCCCTGCTACGAGGCTTCGCGGACGCCATCAGCCAGGGCCTGTTCGTCCAGGAGCCCTCCGCCTGCGAGTGGTGCGACTACACGGCCGTGTGCGGGCCGGCCCCGCTCATCGCCCTGCGGCGCGGCTACAAGATCAACGACCCGCGCGTGCGCCACGTGCTGCGGCTGCGCGACATCGGCTAGCCCGAAAAGCGAAAGGCCCGGCGCCCCTCTCGCGAGGAACACCGGGCCGGTGAGCGACGACGCGTCTAGAACTGCAGCTTGACGACCGCCTGGAACGCCCGCGGTCCGCCCTGGGCGATCACGGGGTTCAGGACGTCGACGTCGGGCGTCGTGCTGATCGTGCCGAAGGCGCCGCTGCGGACGTTCGGAGTGAGCAGGCCGAAGTTGGCACGGTTGAGCAGGTTGAAGGCCTCGACCCGGAACTGCAGGTTGGCCTTGCCCATGGCGGTGTTCTTCACGAGAGCCGCGTCCCACTGGGCGAGGCCCGGTCCGCGGATCACGTTGCGTCCGCAGGTGCCGACGGCGCCGTCCGCCGGAACCGTGAAGATCTCCGGGTTCGCGATGTAGTTGTCGGGATCGCGCGGGTTGTACTGGATCTCGACGCCCGGGGCGCAATCGGCCCGCGTGCGGTCGAAGTCCTGGCCCGAGCGGTCGCGGTTGACGTGGGGCGTGAACGGCCGGCCCGCGAGAGCCGTGAACACCGTCGAGAACTCCCAGCCCTTGCCGACGCTGCCGCCGAACTCGGGGATCTTGTACACGCCGCCTACGTTGAAGTTCTTCGGGACGTCGTGGCTGCAGGGGCCCCTGTTGGCGGCCGGGTTGTAGGGGTTCTGGTACTGCCCGGCCTGGCCGGCGCCGCCGCGGTTGACCGAGTTGTAGTCCTCGCACTTCGACCAGGTGAAGTTGAACTGGGTGTTGAGGCCGTGCCAGTTGGCCTGCCGCAGCGAGATCTGCACGCTGTCGTACCAGCTCTTGCCGTCGTCCACGGTCTGCACGATGTGCTTGAAGTCCGGGTACTGGGCGAAGAACGGGCGGTTCGGCTGGGGATCGGTGTAGTCGCTGCCGATCGCCGGGGCGTTCAGGTCGCGCACCATCAGCAGGTTCTTGCCGCGCGAGCCCACGTAGGAAATGCTCAGTGTGTTGTTCTTGAAGAGCTCGCGCTGCACCGTGAAGTGGAACAGGTTGTACTGGGGTGTCTGCAGGTCGGGCTTCACCGAGAACACGTTGAAGGGCGGCTCTCCTCGAGGGTTGTTGCCGTAGATCGGCACGCCCGGGGTGATGCAGACGTAGTCGCCGACACCGGTCACGGGATCGACGCAGGTCGCTGCCGGGTCGTCCGGGGCCGTGCCGAGCCCGCCGAACAGGCCGACGCCGAAGTTGTTCTGGCTGATCTGCGTGAAGGCGCCGGTGCGCGCGCCGTTGATGTTGTACGGCGCATGGATCGCGGCGAAGTTGCCGATGTCGTAGGTGAGGGCGTAGCCGGCGCGGACCGCGGTCTTGCCGTCGCCGGTCACGTCCCAGGCGAAGCCGAGGCGCGGCCCGAAGTTGTTCTTGTCGGTCTCGTAGAGCTGGTCGATGCCCTGGCCCAGGTTCACGAGCCCGCGGTCCGGGAAGAAGTTCGAGCCCAGGTCGTCCTTCTCGCCGAGCGGCTTCGACAGGTCGTAGCGCAGGCCGAGGTTCACGGTGAAGCGCGGCGTCACGCGCCAGTCGTCCTGGATGTAGAAGCCGAGCGAGCTCTGCCGCAGGTGACGCACCGTGTCGCCGAAGTTCCGCGCGGCGCTGTCGGCCTTGCCCAGCAGCATCGCGGTCAGGGAGTCGACCGGGTCGCCCGTGCCGCCGCTGAAGTAGAACTGGCTGCGGGCGCGGTTGCGCACGCTGTACGTCGTGGCGCGCTGGAAATTGCCGCCGACCTTGACCGTGTGCTTGTCCTTGATCCACGACAGGTTCGAGGAGACGTCGAGGTTCGCGTTGGGCGCCGTGGTGATCGGGTAGCCGCCGATGCCGCCGATGTACCCGAAGTACGAGAGGTAGTACACGGCGGGCACGCCGAAGTCCTGGGTGTCCAGGGGGCCCGTGTCGATGCCGAGGCTCTTCGGGTCGATGTTGTTGCCGATGCCGATCGTCTGCGAGAACGAGTTGAAGCCGACGCGGGTCTCGAGGAGCGTGTTCGAGCTCAGCGTCGAGGTCCAGGTCGCGCCGGCCAGCCACACGCGCGGCTCGGTCACGGAGTTGAAGAGGTCCTGGGGCTTGTCCGCGGCGACCACGGTGCCGGTGTAGGCCGGCGCCGACTGGAAGCTGCGGCCGTACATGCCGCGTACCGAGACCTGGTTGCTGTCGTTCAGCTTGTGGTCGATCTTGAGGGAGAAGCTGTTGGAGCTCCCGCTGTTGGGGGCCGCGACCGTGATCTCGCCCGACGGGTCGGTGGGGTAGAAGCTCAGCAGGGCCTCGCCGGCCGGGTTCGTCGTGAGCCCGGCATTCGCGATGCGCGCGCGGGCCTGGCCGATCTGGTCCGGCGTCGGCACGAACGCGCGGTACGGCGTGTCGACGTTGATCCGCTGCGCTTCGTAGTAGGCGAAGAAGTACGTCTTGTCCTTCACGATCGGGCCGCCCAGCGTACCGCCGAACTGCTGGTTCTTGAGGGGCGTCTTGTCGCCGCCGTCGCGCTCGGTGAAGTAGTTCTTCGCATCCATCCAGTCGTCGTGGCGGAAGTAGTAGACGGAACCGTGAAGGTCGTTGGTGCCGCTCTTCATGACGACGTTGATCGCGGCGCCGCCCTTGACGCCGAACTCGGCCGAGGGCGTCTGCTGCACCGTGAACTCCTGGATCGCGTCGGCCGGCACGATCGTGGCCGCGAGGCCGACGATGCCCGACTCGCCCATGGCGATGCCGCCGTAGTAGCGGTCGTTGTTCGAGATCCCGTCCACCATGAAGTTGTTGGACTCGTTGCGCTGGCCGCTGATGTTGATCGAGAGGAAGCCGCCGCCCGGAGCGCGCTGCACGCCGGGAGTCACGCCGAGCAGCGCGTTGAAGTCGCGGCCGTTCAGCGGCAGCTCGCCGATCCGGGCCGCGTCCATGTTCGTGTTGAGCTTGTCGGAGAACTCGATCGCTGCCGCGACGCCCTCGACCACCACCTCTTCCGTCAAGGCGCCCAGGGACAGGCGGAAGTCGGCCTTGGTCGTGACGCCGACGGCCACCTGCACGTCGCGCGACACGAGCTTGAAGCCCTGCATCGAGCTCGAGACCTTGTAGACGCAGACGGGCAGGTCGGCGAACCGGTAGGCGCCCGAGGCGCCGCTCACCGACGTGCGCGTGATGCCGCGCGCGGCGCAGGTCGCGGTGACCGTCGCGCCGGGCACGGCGGCGCCGGCCTCGTCGAAGACGCTGCCGGTGATCTCGCCGTTGATGTTCTGTGCGCGAACGGGCGACGTAGCGACGAGCGCCACGCCGAACGCCACGGCGAAGATGGACCTCATGCGTCGATTCATACAGGGACTCCCTTCGGGAACAGTTGCGAGCGTTCTACGCGCGTCCCCCACGCGTGTCAAGGCTTCTTGGGTCGGACCGCGCTGACCCAGGGACACAAACCTCCGGATGTTAGACTCGGCTTTCGACCGCTGATGCGTACACTTCTTGCATCGTTGCTCCTCGCCGCGCCCTGCTTGGGTCAACAGGCCCAGGCCACGCCCTCGGTCGTCTTCGTCACGCTGGACACGACGCGCGCCGACCGCATGGGCTTCCTGGGCTCGACGTGGGGGCTCACCCCGAACCTCGACGCCCTCGCGAAGCGATCGGTCGTGTTCGAGCGCGCCTACGCCCAGGTTCCGATTACGACCGCGTCCCACGCGACGCTCTTCTCCGGCACGTACCCGCAGTTCCATCGCGTCACCGACTTCGGCGTCCCGCTCCCCGAGAAGCTGCCTTACCTGCCGGCCCTCTTGAAGGCGCGCGGCTACCAGACGGCGGCCTTCGTCGGATCCCTGATCCTCGACCCCAGGAACGGGCTCGCCCCCGGCTTCGATCGGGGCTTCGACGTCTACGACGCCGGCTACCGCCAACGCCGCGGCAAGGAAGACCGCTACAAGACGATGGAGCGCCGCGCCGGGGACGTGGTCGCGCGCGCGCTCGGCTGGCTCCCGAGCACGGGGGGGAAGCCCTACTTCCTCTGGATCCACCTCTTCGACGCCCACGATCCCTACGAGGCGCCGGCGCCCTTCGCCGCGCGCTACCCGAAGGCGCCCTACGACGGCGAGATCGCAGCGCTCGATGCGGCGCTCGGCCAGCTCCTCGCGGCCCTCGAGGCCCGGCCCGGCTTCGACAACACCCTGGTCGCGATCTACGCCGACCACGGGGAATCCCTCGGGGACCACGGCGAGGCGACCCACGGCGTGTTCCTCTACGACTCCACGATCCACGTGCCCCTGCTGCTCAAGTTGCCGGGAGACCGCTCGGCGGGCGCGCGCGTCACCACCCGCGCCGGGCTCGTCGATCTCGCACCGACAGTGCTCTCCGCCGTGGGCGCGCCGGTCCCGGCCACGATGCAGGGCGCCTCGCTCCTGCCCCTCGTGGGCGCGGCCCCCGCCGACCGGGTCCAGTACGCCGAGACGGACTACCCGCGCCGGGCCTTCGGCTGGAGCTCCCTCGGCGCGTACCGGGCCGATCGCTTCCTCTACGTGCGCTCGCCCGTCCGCGAGCTCTACGACAGCGTGGCGGATCCCGGCCAGACGAATAACCTCGCGGAGCAGCGCGGCGCCGCGGCCGACCGCATCCAGGCCGAGATGGACGCGTTCCGGAAGCACACCGCCGTCGAGGGCATCGCCGCGGAGGTGGCGCCCGTCGACGCCGAGATCGCCGAGAGGCTCGCGGCGCTCGGCTATGTCGGGGGCAGTGCTTCGGCCTCGGCCGCGGTGTCGGGCCTCGACCCCAAGGAGCGGATCGGCGTCTCCAACACCCTCCACGACGCCATGGCCGCGATCGAGTCCGGCGACATGGACCGCGCGGCGCCGCTGCTCGAGAAGGTGACGCTGAGCGACCCGCAGATCCCAATGGCCCAGCTCCAGCTCGGCATCGCCCGGGCGCGGCAGCGGCGCTACAAGGAGGCGATCGGTCCGCTCCACAAGGCGATCGAGCTCAACCCCGACGCCGCCATGGCCCACTACGAGATGGGCGTCGCGCTCTACGAGACCGGCGACCTCAAGACCGCGGCCGTCCACTTCGAGATCGTCACGAAGCGCATGCCCAAGTGGGCCGACGCCCGCTTCTCGTACGGCTCCGTGCTCGCGCGCATCGACCGCGTCCCCGAGGCCGAGACGGAGCTGCGCGCGACGCTCGCCCTCGACCCGAAGCACTACCGCGGCAACCTGCTGCTCGGGCGGCTCCTCGACCTGCAGGGGAAGTCGAAGGACGGCGTCGTCTACCTGCGGCGCGCCGTCGAGGCGAACCCCGGGTCCGCCGAGGCCAAGGCGTTCCTGGCCGACGCCGTGGCCCGGAGCGGCGGCACGCCGTGAGCTTCGAGCCGGTCGACCACGCCGCGCGCGAGCGCGTGCGGCGCGACCTCGGCACGAGCCTGATCCTCGAAGCCGGCGCCGGCACCGGAAAGACGACCCTGCTCATCGACCGCATCGAGGCCCTCGTCCTGTCGGGAACCGCGGGGCTCGACCAGATCGCGGCCGTCACCTTCACGGAGAACGCCGCGACCACGATGAAGCTGCGGCTGCGCGAGCGCCTCGAGCAGGCGCGGGCCCGGGACACGGCGCCGCCGGCGGAGCGGGAGCGCGCGGCCGGCGCCCTCGACGTCCTGGAGCGCGCGGCGATCTGCACCATCCACGCACTGTGCGCGGCGCTCCTCGAAGAGCGTCCCCTGGAATGCGGGGTCGTGCCGGGCTTCCGCGTCGCCGACGAGTCCCTGGCCGACCTGCTGTTCGCCGAGGCCTGGGACGAGTGGCTGACCGAGCGGCTGCTGGGCGGCGACGAGATCCTCGTGGAGGCGCTGGATGCCGGCATCGCCCTCGAAGGCGAGGGTTTCTTCGGCGAGCGCAGCTCGTTGCGCGGCCTCGCGCGCCGGCTCGTCGAGCAGCGCGACCTGCAGCCCCTCGTCGCCGACGGCTTCGCCGACCCCGGGCTCTGGCGCGAAGAGCTCCTGTCCCGCGCCCGCCGCGGCACGGAGCTCGCGGCCCAGGCCAAGGATGGCGACGCCCTCGCGGCGCGCCTCGTGGCCCTCGGGCAGTTCGCCGAGGCGGCGCGCTTCCTGGAAGGACGCGCCCTCGCTCAACACCTGGCGCGGATGGAGACGATCCCGCGCAACTTCGGCCACAAGCCGCGCTGGCCCGCCCCCGAGGTCCTCGAGGAGGCCCGCGACGTCGCGGCCTGGACCAAGACGGCCAAGGACGCCTGGGCCTCCGCGCGCGCGGAGATCCTCCACGGCCGGCTCGTCCGCGCCCTCGCGAGCGTCACGGCCGGCTACACCCGCAAGAAGGCCGAGCGCGGCGTCCTCGACTTCCTCGACCTGCTGCTCACGACACGGAACGCGTTGCGCGATCGCGAGAGCGTGCGCCACTACTTTCGCGCCCGCTTCCGGGTGCTCATCATCGACGAGTTCCAGGACACGGACCCGCTCCAGGTGGAGATCGCGGAGTTCCTGGCCGGGCAGGTCCCGGGCGACCTCGTGCTCGTCGGCGACGCGAAGCAATCGATCTACCGCTTCCGGCGTGCCGAGGTGTCGCTCTTCGAGCGCATCGCGGAGCGCGCGGCCCGGACGCCCGGCCAGGCCGTCCTCCACCTCACGCAGAACTTCCGGTCGCGATCCTCGATCCTGCGCTTCGTGAACCGCGCGTTCGCCGCGCTCATCCAGCCCTCGATCGAAGCCGGCCAGACGCGCTACGAGGCGATCGACCCGCCGCCCGGCCTGCCCGAGGAGCCCTCGGTGCTCGCGCTGCGCTTCGAGGCGTCCCTGGCCGAAGGCGAGGCGCTCCTGCGCGCCGAGGCCGCGGCGCTCGCGACGCTGCTCGCCGAGCTGGCTCGGGGCAGCGCGTCGGTGCGCGATCCGGAGACGCGCGCCTTGCGCCCGAGCCGGGCCGGCGACGTCATGGTGCTCGCGCGCCGGCTCACCCAGGTGCGGGCCCTCGAGGAGGCCCTCGAGGCGGCCGGCCTGCGCTTCACGGTGGAGGGCGGCAAGTCCTTCTTCGATCGCCAGGAGGTCCACGAGACGGTCTCCGTCCTGAAGGCGATCGACGACCCTTCGGATCGCGTCGCGCTGGTGAGCGCTTTGCGCTCGTCGTTCTTCGGCGTGAGCGACCGCGACATCGTGAGCTACGCCCTCACCGGCGGAGCGCTGTCGCTCGGGCCCGGCGATCCGGAGAAGCCCGGCGGCGACTCACTCGCGCCGGCCCTGGACGTCCTGAGCCGGCTCCATCGCGCGCGGACGCGGATCTCCGTCGGCGCGCTGCTCGAGCAGCTCTACGACGACTGCCGGATCCTTGCGGCGCTCACGGGCACCCGGCGTGGCGAGTCGCGGATCGGCAACCTCGAGAAGGTCGTGACGCTCGCGCGCCAGTCCACGGACCTCGGAGCCCTCACGGTGCGCGGCTTCGTGCGCCTGCTCGAGGAGCGGATCGCCTCGGCGCGCGAGGAGCCCGACCTGCCCACCACGCGGCCGGGCGACCCGGCCACGATCCGCATCCTGTCGATCCACAAGGCGAAGGGGCTCGAGGCTCCGATCGTGGCGCTCTACGACTCCGCCGACGAGATGAAGCCCCGCGCCGAGACGATCCCGCTCTGGGACGAGGGACGCATCGCGGTGGGCTTCCGGGCCGGTTGCCAGCCGCCGCGCTGGGACGAGCTCAAGACCCGCGAGGAGGCGCGCGGCTGGGCCGAGGGCCGCCGCCTGCTCTACGTGGCCTGCACCCGCGCCCGCGACTTCCTGATCGTGCCGGTGCCCCCCGGGGACGCTCGCGTCGGGAATTTCTGGAAGGACGTCGTGGGCTTCCTGCCGCGTGGCAGCGACGACGACGTGCAGGTGATCGACGCGGCGGACCTGCCGCTGCCGGATGCCGCCGACGCGCGGCCCGACCTGCGGCTGCTGTGGGCAGCCTCCGGCGGAGACGCCACGGCCACCGGCTGGGAGATGCGCCGCAAGGCGCTCCTCGAGGACGCCGCCACACGGCCGTTCACGCCGATCTCCGCCACCCGAGCCGCCGCCCGCACGGCGGCGCCGCCCGTGGGCGCGCTCCCAGGGAGCGAAGGCGGCCGCGACTTCGGCAGTCTCGTCCACCGCCTCCTCGAGTGGATTCCCCTCGATGCCGCGGCCGAGGCCGCGTCCATGGCCGCGGCCCTCGCGCCGAGCTTCGGCATCGACGCCGCGGGAGCGCGCCGCGCGGCGGAGGCGGTGAGCCGCGCCCTCGCCCTGCCGATCATGGAGCGCGCCCGCCGCGCGGCCCGCGTGTACCGCGAGGTGCCCCTCGCGTTCGCCGACGGCTCCGACCTGATCGAGGGCTACCTCGACCTCGTCTTCGAGGAAGACGGGCAGCTCGTGATCGTGGACTACAAGAGCGACCAGATCCTGCCGGAGCAGGCCGTCGCACAGGCCCACCATCACGCGCCGCAGCTGCAGCTCTACGGGCGCGGCCTGGCCCAGGCCACGGGCCAGGGCGTCAAGGAGCGCCTGGTGCTGTTCACGACCCTGGGCGAGGTGGTGCCGGTCTAGCCGAGCACGTCGCCGAGGCCGTCGTCCTCGGGCTCGGCGGCGGCGGGGGTCGGCGCGTCCAGGCGCCGCACGAGTCCGATCACGCGATACGCCCAGAGGGCGCGGCAGACCTCGATCGACGGCAGGATGGAGCGGGCGCAGATGGCGTCGAGGCTGTCGCCCTCGAGGAGCGACGTCAGGATCTCGAGCTGTCCGTCGGTGAGCGTCATCTTCGCGGCCACCGGGCCGTAGCCCTCGACGCGCTGGTACGTCGACTCGAGGGTCCCCACCGCGCGGTGGATGCGCGCCCACGAGTTGATGCGCCGGATGCCCTCGACGATGAGGTCCGGCGTCGAGATGTTGAGGGTGATCGCCTCGGCCGGGCGCTGACCTTCCTGGAGCCGGTAGCGGCCCTCGGTCCAGAGGAACGCCCCGTAGATGATCTCCTGGGTGTGGTCGACGACGGCCCGCACGAGATCCTTCGGAGGCAGCACACCCTGCTCGACGAGCACCGTGCCGAGGCGGCGGCCCGGTGCGATGGCCCGGCCCGCGTCCACGTACTCGCGCAGGGTCACACGGCCGCGCCGCAGCAGGAGCTCGCCCAGCCGCTCGTCGGGATCCGAGGACGACGCGAACACGAGACGCCCGTCCTCGAGGGTGACGCTCTTGCCGAACCCGCCGTGGGTGAGCGTCAGGGAGCCGGAAAAATTCCGCTCGTAGAGATGGTGGACGAGTTCGGGGAAGTCCCGCTCGGCGAGGCTCCCCTCGGGCTTCAACGCGGCGGCCACTGGAGTATCGCGGGACTTTAACCGCAAGGCCGCGAAGCGCCAAGCGCGGTCCGGAGCCGTCCGGGGCGCGTGATAAGGTGCCGGGAGTGACGGAAGCGCTCGAAGCCACGCAACCCGAGGCGCCCGCCGAGCCCCGGCCCTTCTCGTGGTCCGTGTCGCGCCACGACACTTTCGATTCCTGCCCGCGCCGCTACTTCTATTCGTACTACGCGTCGGTCGAGGACCCCGAGATCAAGCGCCTCAAGAAGCTCTCGGCGCTCCCCCTGTGGGCCGGCAGCCTCGTCCACGAGACGATCGAGGCGTTCCTCAAGGCCCACGACGCGATCCCCTCCGAGACCGAGCAGCAGGCGATCATCCACACTGCGGTCCACGGCCAGATGCTCTCGGACTGGAAGGACAGCGAGAGCGGCTCCCTGCGCTTCCGCCTCTTCGAGCACGAGTACCAGGTGCCGGTCGAGGCGGAGGACAAGAAGATCGCCGTCGGCATCGTGATGCGCTCGCTGCGGAACTTCTTCCGGAGCCCCACGCTCGCCGACGCCTTCGCCTCGGGCAAGGACCGCTGGCTGAGCGTCGAGGATCTCGTCTCCTTCGACGTCTCGGGCACCGAGGTGCTGCTGCGCATGGACCTCGCGTACCGCCGCCGCGACGACCGCGTCGTGATCGTCGACTGGAAGACCGGGCGCTCCGAGGGCCGCTTCAACGAGACCCAGCTCGCCGGGTACGCCCTCTACGCGGCCCGCCAGGGATGGGTGAAGGAACCGACGGAGATCGAGACCGAGCTCGCCTACCTCGCGATTCCGCGCTACGTGACCCGGACCGTCGACGGCGCGACCCTGGAGCGGGCCCAGGCCTTCATCGAGCGCAGCGCCACGCGCATGAAGGGGCTGCTCCTCGACCCGGTCCTGAACCTCGCGCGCATCGACGACTTCGCGAAGCACGAGCGGCCCCTGCGCTGCCGGCGCTGCAACTTCCGCCGGTTGTGCTTTCCGCGGACCGAGGACCTGCCGGCGTTCCCGCCGCCCGAGCCCGAGATCCTGCCCTTCTAGCGGCCCTACTTCTTGAGGTGCGCGGCGAAGAACGCCGTGGTGCGGGCCTGGGCGTCCTTGGCCGCACCTTCACGATAGCCGCCCCAGGGGTTGTTCACGTTGGCGAAGGCGTGGGGCGCACCGGGGTAGATCTTCACGTCCACCGACTTGCCGGCGGCCTTCATCGCGGCCTCGAAGGCCTTGGCCTGCTCGGGCGACGGGCCCTTGTCGTCGCCGCCGTAGTTGCCCAGCACCGGGGCCTTGATCTTCGCGATGTCCTCGGGCTTCGTCGGCGGGGCGCCGTAGTAGGCGACCGCGGCCGCGAGCGTCGGCTCCGTCGTCGCGAGGCGCAGCGACCACTTGCCGCCCATGCACCAGCCGATCACGCCGATCCTCTTCTTGTTGACGTCGGGCCGCGCGGCGAGCATCGCGAAGGCGCCGGCGAGATCGGCCGCGGCGCGCTCGTCGGGGAGGCCCATCATGTACTGATGGGCGTTGTCCTGGTCGGTCGCGACCTTCCCGCGGTACAGATCGACCGCGAGCGCGACGTAGCCGTCCTTCGCCAGGCCTCGGGCCTGGTCCTTCACCCAGTCGTTGAGGCCCCACCATTCCTGGATCACGACGACGGCGGGGAACGGGCCCTTGCCCTCGGGCATCGCGAGGAAGCCGCTGCCCTGGTCGGTGCCGCCGCTCTTGAACGTGATGGACTGCTCGGCCGCGCGGGCCGAGCCGGAGAGAACGCCCGCGACGAGCGCGAGCAGGACGAGCTTCTTCATGAGGACCTCACTAGAGGAAGAACCGAACGTCAGTGTGCGGCCGGCAGCGCGTCTGCGGGCACGGCCAGGCCCTTCTTCGCGAGCTGGGCCCGGTAGCGGGTCAGCGCCGCGACGATCACGAGAACCTCGAAGGCCACGAAGCTGCCGACGTACGCGTAGCCGCCGGAGCCGAAGCCGTAGGAGTGGAGCCCGGTGCCGAGGACGAAGTTGACGCCGTACCAGGCCATCAGCACGAGCAGGAAGCCCAGCAGCGAGCCGACCGCGGTGCCGAAGTCCTTGATCCAGCCGAAGAGTCTTCCGTGGAGGATCGCGAGGTAGCCGAGGAGCGCGATGAGCGCCCAGGTCTCCTTCGGGTCCCAGCCCCAGAAACGGCCCCACGAATAGGACGCCCAGACGCCTCCCAGCATCGTGCCGACCGCGAGGAACAGCGTCCCGACCTGCAGCGCGCGGTAGAGGAACAAGGACAGGGTCTTGAGGAGCGCCGCCCGGTGCGGCGCGAAGAAGTACAGCCCGAGGTTCGCGTGGCCGATGCCCATCGCCAGCAGGAAGGCCGCATAGCCCAGGGTGATCGTGAGCACGTGGACCGTGAGCCACATGTTGTCGCGCAGCACCGGCACCAGGGGCTCGATGGAGCCGTCCAGGATCGGCACGTTGTCCGCGAGGATCAGGCAGATCACCGCGAGGGCCGCGGCGCACACCGCGAAGTACCGGGCGCGGTAGAAGACCTCGAAGATCAACGCGAAGGCCACGGCGCCCCAGGCCACCCAGATCACCGACTCGTACATGTTCGTCACGGGCGGCCGGCCCGATATGAACACGCGCAGGGCCATGCCGTAGGCATGCAGGCCGAACCCGGCCAGGACCGCGCCGGTGCCGAGCCAGGTGATCGCCCGGGCCTGCAGCGGGAAGCTCGCGAGCAGGAGAAGGAAGCCGAGGAGGTACAGCACCCACGCGCTGCGGAACGGCTTGAAGCGGTTGTAGTGGACCTCGCGGGCGATGTCCTTCTGGGCCGGATAGACGCCGGGTGCCAGCTCGGCGAGCCGGTTGTGGAGCGCCAGGCCGGCGGAGGAAAGCCCCGCCTTGTCACCGGCCTGGTACGCGGAGACCACCGCGGTCATCAGCGTGCCGATGCGCTGGAGCGGCGGCGCCTGGGCGGTCTGCAGGTCGGCGAGGGAGAACCACGACGCGCGTGGATCCGTGGGATGGGGGACGATGTGGAGCGCCTCGCCCGAGAAGATGCTCGCCATGAGCGCGAGCGTGTCGTAGAGCTGGGTGATCTCGCGCT
>CADEEV010000021.1 GCA_902826455.1 uncultured Acidobacteriota bacterium
GGCCCACGTGGGGACGCAGCGCATGGGGCGCCATCAGGCCCACGAACGGCACCGAGCCCGCGACGGCGGTCGCCGCTCCCGCCACGAGCGACGCGAGGGCGAACAGCACCAGGCGCACGGCATGGACCGGCAGGCCCAGGGACGCCGCCTCCACCTCGCCCAGGGAGAGCACGTCGAGAGGCCGCGCCATGAGGAACAGCAGCACGACGCCCGTGGCGATGAAGGCGCCGCCGAGCTGCAGGTGGCTCCAGCTGCGGCCCTCGAGGCCGCCGGCCAGCCAGAACAGCACCGTCTTCACGCGGAACTCCTCGGTGGCGACGAGCAGGATCGACATGCCCGCGCTCGCCAGGGCCGAGACCGCGAGGCCCGTGAGGATCAGGCCGTGGAGTGCCGGCCGCCCGGCCCCGTGGGACAGCGCGTAGACGAGCAGCACGGACAGCATCGCGCCCACGAAGGCGGCGATGGGCAGGGAGAAGAAGACTTCCGAGGCCCAGCCGAAGTGCACGGCCACGACCGCGCCCAGCCCCGCGCCGGCGGTCACTCCGAGGAGTCCCGCGTCGGCCATGGGGTTGCGGAACACCGACTGCAGGCAGGCGCCCACGACGGCGAGGCCGCCGCCGACGAGCGCCGCGATCAGCACGCGCGGCAGCCGCACCGACCAGAGGATCGCCTCGCCCGCCGGGCCGAGTGCCGAAGCGCCGAAGTCGGGGAGGCCGAGCGCTCGCGCCACCGAGCCCAGCACGGCGCCGAAGGGCAGCGGCACGCTCCCCACCGCCGTCGCCACCGCGAGCGCCACGGGCAAGGCGAGGCCGAGGCCGACGAACGTGGCTCGCCGCCGCGCGCCGCTCATCGCGACGTGACGCGATCCGGGTGCAGGCGCTCCGCGAGCCACACGCAGGCGTCGGCCGTGAAGCTGGAGAGCGCGACCATGAGCCTGTTCGGCATGACGACGATGCGGCCCTGGCGCACCGCGTCGAGCTGCGAGAGCAGCGGGTGCTGCTTCACGGCATCGACCGAGCCCGGGTACCGCGCGACGAGGATCACGTCCGGGTTCGCGACGAAGGCGCGCTCGGCCCCGGGAGGAACGATGCCCACGACGCCGAGCTCGCGTCCCACGTTCACTCCGCCCGCGCCCTCGATGAGCGCGCCGATCGCCGTGTCGGCGCCCGCGGTCATGCCTCCCGACCAGTACAGCACCCGTGGCCGCCGCGCACCGGCGATCCGGCGCTGGACGTCCGCGAGCTTGCGGTCGTACTCGAAGGCGAGCGCTTCCGCCGCCTTCTCCTCGCCCACCACGCGGCCCAGGTCCACGATCGCCTTGCGGATGCCGGCGAGCGTCGAGAGCCCGCTCATGCGGTGGGCCTTCAGGCCCGAGCGCTGCAGCAGCTTCAGGAAGTCGGCGTCGGTGTACTCCGAGACGATCACGAGGTCGGGAGCGAGAGCGACGAGCTGCTCCATGTCGGCCTTCTGGAAGCGGACGGCCTCTTTCGGGACGCGGCCGGCCACGTTCGAGGTCTCGAGGTCGTCCGCCCAGCGCGTGACGCCGACGAGCCGGCCGGGCGGCAGGATCAGGGTGAGCACCTCGTCGGCGGAAAGATTGATCGACGCGACACGGCGTGGCACCTTCGCGTCCTCGGCCGAAGCGAGGCCCGCCGCGGCCAGGGCGAGCGCGGCGAGGACGAGGCGGCGCTTCACGCGGCGCTCGCGAGAGGCAGGAGGTCCGCGAACACGAAGCCGTCGCGCTCGACGACCGCGCCGGCCGCGATCGCGATCGGCGTGCGGAACATCGGCCCGGCCCAGGCGAAGCTGTGGAACTCCCCGTTCTCGCCGCACGGGTCGACGTGGGCGGGGAGCTCGGCGAGCAGGCGGCGGTCGAAGGCGCGTCCCGCGAAAGCCGCCGGCAGCACCCGCGGGTCGACGCACGTGAGACGCGCCTCGAGACCGCTCGCGATCATCTCCTCGGCGAGCGCGCGGGTGGGCCGGCCCCACAGCGGGAAGAGCGGCCGCAGGCCGGTGCCCGCGAGGCGCTCCTCGCGGTAGCGGCGAATGTCCTCGAGGAAGAGATCGCCGAAGGCCACGGCCTCGACGCCCGCCGCGCGCGCCGCGGCCATGGCGCCGGCCATGGCCGTCTCGTAGACCTCGTTGGGGCACGGCGACGGGATCGGCACGATCGTCACGGGCAGGCCGGCGGCGTCGGCCTGCGCCAGGAGCAGCGAGCGCCGCACCGCATGCATCGCGACGCGGTCATGGGTCTCGTTGAGCGTCGTGAGGAGGCCGACGACCTCCACACCCTGCTCACGCAGGACGTGGAGGCTGTAGGCGCTGTCCTTGCCGCTGCTCCATGCGAGGAGGGTCTTCACTTCCTGCTGCGAAAGCGCACCCCCGCGCGGACGGCGCGGCCCAGGGCCGGGTAGCCCAGCGCTTCCATGTACTCTTCGTCGAAGAGGTTCTCGCCGAGCACGAACAGCTCGAAGCCCTTGCCGGCGTCGAAGCGCACGCGGGCGTCGATGCGGGTGTAGCCCTCGTTCTCGGCGAGGCCGATGCCGGAAAAGTCGCTGTCGGCGCGGCGGCCCACGACGAAGAGCGTCGCGCCGCCGCTGAGGCGCCCGCGCTGCGCGTGGGCGGAGAACGAGGCCTGGTGCTTCGGGCGGCGCAGGAGCGGCTCGCCCGCGGCGTAGACGGGGTCGAAGGCGTTGCCGCTCTCGACGATCTCGCCGTCGAGATAGGTGTAGGCCGCCGACAGCGCCAGGCCCGGGACCGGTGCGATCTCGAGCGCGCCCTCGACCCCGCGCGCCTTGGTCTCGCCCAGGTTCACGTACGTGCCCTCGAAAGTGTTGAAGTCGACGGTCTGGTAGGCGATCTGATCGCGGTAGCTGTGGTCGAAGTACGTCGCTTCGACGCGCACGCGTCCCTCGGCGAGGCGCTGCTCGAGGCCGACGTCGAAGGTCCGGCTGCGCTCGGGCTTCAGGTCGGGATTGCCCTGGGCGAAGAAGGACGTCCCGTAGGACTGGGAGAAGTCGGGCTCCTTGATGCCCTTGCCGGCGCTGGCGCGCAGCGTCGTGGCGTCGGGACCGCCGTGGAGCGAGACGGCGACGGCCGCGCGGGGCACGGCCTTCCAGCCGAAGTTGTCGTTGTGCTCGAGACGGCCGCCGAGCGTGACGTGGGCGCGCCCGCCGATCACGAAGCGGTCCTGCAGGAAGGCGCCGGCGTTCGTGCGCGTCGGCGACAGCAGCGTGTCGGCGCGCGAGCCGACGTCGCCGGTCTCGCGCTCGAGCTCGAGGCCGCCGGTCAGGAGCTGGCCGCCCGCGAGCTGGGCGTCGGCCTGGTAGCCCGCCGAGAGCCGCGCGACGTTGTTCTGATAGCCGAGGGCGTCGACGAAGTCCGAGCTCGGGAACGCGGCGGCCTGGCCTTCGAACGTCGGCGTGAAGGAGCCCGAGTCCACCGGGTCCTTGCTGAGTTGATGCGTCTGCGCGTAGCCCGCGCGCAGCTCGTGGGAGACGGGACCCTGCACGTGGCGCAGCGTGACGCCCGCGACGAGGTCGGAGCGGTCGAACGTGCCCTCGAGGTCGGGCCGGCCGAAGGCGGTCTGCCCCGGGGTGCCGAGGGTCGAGTCGTAGGCGCGCAGCACGGCGCGCAGGCGCGTGTCGGAGGAGAACTCGACGCCCACGGAGGCGGCGCCGGCCGTCTCCTCGAAGCCGTTGTTCGCCACGTCGTTGTCGGTGTCGAGACGCACGCCGCCCATGTTCCAGTCGAGGCGGCCGCTGCGGCCCGAGGTGCCGCCCTCGAAGCGCCGCGTATCGAAGCTGCCGGCCTCGGCGCCCAGGTGGAGGCCCGGCTTCTCGCCGGGCAGCGCGCGCCGCGTCACGAGGTTCACGACGCCCGCGAGGGCGTCGGTGCCGTAGAGGCTGCTCGCGGCGCCGCGCACCACCTCGACGCGGTCGAGCTCGAAGGCGAGGGCGCTGCCGAGGTCGAAGGCGCCCCCGGGCTCGTTCACCGGCACGCCGTCGACGAGGATGCGCGCGAAGCGGCTCTCGCCGCCGCGCACGAAGATCGAGCCCTGGTTGCCCACGGCGCCGGTCCGTGCGCTCGTGATCCCGGGCAGGCCCTGGACGAGATCCAGGAAGGAGTTCGCCTGGCGCGCGGCGATCGCCTCGCGGTCGAGGACGCTCGTCGCGACGCCGAGCGTCGACGCCGGCGCCTCGCCGCGGGTGGCCGAGACCAGCACGCGCTCGCGGATCGGGGCGGGGGAGAGCGTGACGTCGGCGGCCGTCTCGCCGTCGGCCACGGTGAACGTCGGCGCGGGGCTCAGCACGAAGCCCGCGGTCTCGAGGGCGACCTGGTACGAGCCGGCGGCGAGGCCGCTCACGCGGAACCGCCCTTCCGGGCCGGTCACGACTCGGTGCTCTCCCGACGGGCCCGTGACGACCAGGACGACCTGGGGCAAGGCGATGCCGTCGGCGGTGCGGGCGGCGCCCGCGAGCGAGCCGTCCGCGAACGCGGACACGGCGAAGACGAGGGACAAGACGGACACGAAGAGGCGCGACATCGGCGAGTCTCCCTTCAGCGAGGAACTCACGACCGTTTGGATGTCCGGGCAGGTTTCCTGGCTCCCGGGTCCTCGCCCAGCCTCTCGACCTTCCCCAAGCCCGTGGGCTTGAGTGGCGGCGCTCTACGGCGCCTTGGAGAGGCGGGCTCGCCGGCTACAGTGGCGCGACCGCGCAGGCTTTCGACCTGCTTCCCTTTTACCCCCGCCTTCGGGGGCACCCGGACTGATGCCGGGATTCTAGCACCGCCGACAGCGGCGCGAGCGGCGGGTAGAATCCCGCATGCGCTTCAGCTCCGCGTGTCTCGCCGCCGCAGTGGTCCTCTCCGTCCCCGTTTCGGGCCGCGCCCAGGACGTGCCCGAGCCCGGTACGACCGAGGCCATCAAGGCGGCCACCACCGAGGCCCGCTTCCTCTCGCCGTGGGTCGCGTCCCTGCCCGACTCGCCGACGGTGCCGTCGCCGTCCGACTTCCTCGGCCGCATCGCGGGAGCGCCGGGCGAGCTCGCGAGCTCCGGCCAGGCCCACGCCTACTTCCGGAAGCTCGCCGAGACCTCGCCCCGGGCCAAGGTGATCCTGCTGGGGAAGACCGAGCAGGGTCGCGAGATCCTGGCGCTCGCGATCGCGGACGACGAGGGCATCGAGGACTTCGAGCGGCTGAAGGCGGCCACCGCCGCGCTCGCCGACCCGC
Source organism: uncultured Acidobacteriota bacterium (assembly GCA_902826455.1). Classification (GTDB taxonomy): domain Bacteria; phylum Acidobacteriota; class Vicinamibacteria; order Fen-336; family Fen-336; genus CADEEV01. Next base: position 5,233 of record CADEEV010000021.1, read on the forward strand.
GGCGGACGACGCCGGAGCAGGCCGCCGCCCTCGTCCCGCAGTCCCGGCCGTTCTACTACTTCAACGCCGGCCTGCACGCCGACGAGACGGGCTCGACCGAAGCCACGATGGAGCTCGCGTACCGCCTGCTCGTCTCCGACGACCCGCGCATCCAGCTCATGCGGAAGAAGCTGGTCGTGTTCGTGAACCCCGTGGGCAACCCCGACGGCCGCGATCGCGTCGTCGAGTGGTTCTACCGGTTCCTGAAGGGCAAGACCGACTACGACACGCTGCCGCGCCAGTCGCCGCCGTACTGGTCCGACTACGCGTTCGTCGACATCAACCGCGACGCCCATCAACTCGTCCACGGCGCCGCGCGCGCCGCGGCCCGCATGATGCTCGAGTACCACCCGACCGTGATCCACGACCTGCACGAGGCGATCGCGCTGCTGCTCACGTGGAACGGCACGGGCCCCTGGAACCCGCACATCGACCCGATCACGACGAGCGAGGCCGTGGAGCTCGGCTTCCACGAGGTCCAGGCCCTCACCGCCCTCGGCATGCCGGGGGTCTCGACGTGGAAGTTCGGCGAGGGCTTCGGGCAGCACTACCTGGACTCGATCGCGAACAACCACAACGCCCTGGGCCGCGGCTACGAGACGTGGGGCAACACCACGGCCGAGACCGTGCGCCGCGTGCTCGATGCCGGCAGCGTCACGAAAGAGTGGTGGCGTCCACTGCCGCCTCCCCGCGAGTTCTGGTGGAGCGCCCGCGACAACGTGAACTACACCGAGACCGCGGCCCTCGCCGCCCTCGACTACACGGCGCTCCACGCGAGCGACCTGCTGATGAACTTCTACCGGAAGGGCTACAACTCCTGGCAGAGCGGCGTCGCGGGCTCGCCGCGCGGCTTCGTGATCGCGGAGGACCAGGGCGACCGCCTGCGCGTGGCGCAGCTCGTGGGCCGGCTCCAGGCCCAGGGCATCGAGGTCGGGCGCGCGACGGCCCCGCTGCGGCTCGCGGACGGCGACTTCCCGGCCGGCAGCTACGTCGTGCGCCTCGACCAGCCCTATCGCAACTACGCCGTGGATCTCCTGACCCCGCAGGTCTACCCCGTGGAGTCGGGCGTCGAGCCCTACGACGACATCTCGTGGTCGATCCCGGCCCACTATCACCTGGACGTGAAGGCGGTCCAGGACCCGGCGGTGCAGAACGCGGCGCTCTCGCCGCTGCTCACGGCGACGCCGAAGCCCGCGGGGGCCGTGAGCGGCGCGGGCCCCGTGTTCCTCCTGCGCGACACCGGCCAGGAAGCGCTGCTCGCCGCGCGCTACCGTCTGGCCGCGTTCAAGCTCGAGATCGCGGAGAAGGCCTTCCGGGTCGGCACCGTGGACTACCCCGCGGGCTCGTGGATCCTCGGCGGACAGGGCGGCCTCGCCGACGCCGTGCGGGGCGTCGCCGCGGATCTCGCCCTCGACTTCGCGAGCGTCGCGTCGGCCCCCGACGTCGCGCGCCACGAGGCGCCGGCGCCGCGCATCGGCCTGTGGGTCCCGTGGGCGGACACGGACTCGATCGGCTGGATCCGCTACTCCCTGGACCAGCGCAAGGTGCCCTACACGTACGTCCGCGACGAGGACGTCCGCTCGGGAGCCTTCCGTGCGAAGACCGACGTGCTGCTCTACGGCCAGGTGGACCTCGAGCTCGCGGAGCAGATCGTGGGCCTGCCGAAGGCCTGGGGTCCCATGCCCTACAAGAAGACCCCGCAGACGCCGAGCCACGGCTTCCCGGCCGAGACCGACGACATCACGGGCGGCATCGGCTACGCGGGCGTCGCGCAGCTGCAGTCGTTCGTGGAGGACGGCGGGCTCCTCGTCACGCTGGGCAGCGGCAGCGCCCTGGCGCTGGAAGGCGGTCTCGTGCGCGGCGTCCGCAAGAGCGCCGGCGGCGTGCCGCGCACGACCGACGGCAGCGGCTCCGCCTCGGCGGCCGCTGCGGCTCTCGCCGCGACGCGCACTCCGGGCGCGCACCTGCGCGTGCGCTTCACGCAGCCCGCGCACCCGCTCGCGTACGGCTACACCCCCGACACCTGGGTGTTCCGCCAGAACTTCCCGCTCTACGACGCGCCGCTGCGCTCGTTGCGCATGTCGTACTGCACGTCGTGCCTCGACGGACCCGAGGACCGCAGCGGCATCGTCATGGAGTGGGGCGACGGCGACAAGCCGTTCGTCGTGAGCGGCGGCGCCTGGGGACCGGCCGACCTCGTCGGCCGGCCGGCGATCTTCGACATGCCGGTGGGGAAGGGGCGCGCGATCTCGTTCAACTTCAACCCGATGCATCGTGACCTGAACCGCGGCGACCAGCGCCTGCTGTGGAACGCGCTGCTCAACTGGAAGGCGATCCTGGCGCGGAAGCAGTCGTGAACGACCGCTTCCTGCGGGCCTGCCGGCGCGAGAGCGTCGACCGGACGCCCGTCTGGTTCATGCGGCAGGCCGGCCGCTACATGCCCGAGTACCGCGCGCTGCGCGAGAAGCACACGCTGCTCCAGCTCTGCCGCACGCCCGAGCTCGCGGTGGAGGTGACGCTGCAGCCGATCCGCGCCCTGGGCGTCGACGCGGCGATCCTGTTCAGCGACCTGTTGCTGCCCCTGGCGCCGATGGGGATTCCCTTCGATTTCGTGGCCGGCGAGGGGCCGCAGATCGAGACGCCGCTGCGCTCCAAGGCCGACGTCGACGCCTTGCGCCGGTTCGAGCCGCGCCAGGAGCTCGCGACCACCCTCGAGGCGATCCGCCTGCTGCGCCGCGAGCTGCAGGTCCCCCTCATCGGTTTCGCCGGAGCGCCCTTCACCCTCGCGTCCTACGCGATCGAGGGCGGCCACTCGTCGAACTTCGCGAAGACGAAGGGCATGATGTACGGCGATCCGGCGACCTGGCATCGCCTCGCCGCGCAGCTCGCCGACACCGTGGGCGAGTACCTGCGGGCGCAGGTCGAGGCCGGCGCCCAGGCCCTCCAGGTGTTCGACTCGTGGATCGGCGCGCTCGACGAGGCGGACTACCGCGAGTTCGTCTTCCCCCACGTGCGCGCGATCTTCGACGGCCTCGTGGACCTGGGCGTGCCGCTCATCCACTTCGGCACGGGCACCGGCCACCTGCTCGCCGTGCAGCGCGAGGCCGGCGGGACCGTGATCGGCGTCGACTGGCGCACGCCGCTCGACGTGGGCTGGTCGCGCGCGGGCGAGGGCGTCGCCGTGCAGGGCAACCTCGATCCCACGCTGCTGTTCGCGCCCCGGGAGCGCCTGCTCTCGCGGGTCGACGCGGTGCTCGCGAAGGCGGGCGGGCGCGACGGCCACGTCTTCAACCTCGGCCACGGCATCCTGCCCCACACGCCGGTGGAGAACGTGAAGGCCGTCGTCGAGCACGTCCACGCGACGACCGCGCGCTAGCTAGAGCAGGAACTTCGACTTCGGGCCCGCGAACGTGAAGCCTTCCTTCTCGTAGAAGGCCCGCGTGCGCTTCCAGCGCTCCGATTCGGGGGCCGTGACGTCGACGCGCCGCCAGCCCTTGCTCCAGCCGAGCTCCTTGACGGCGTCGAGCAGGAGCTTGCCCACGCCGGACGAGCGGTGGCCGGGAACCACGAACATCTCGTTGATGATCCCGTAGCGGCCGTTCGCGTAGAAGGCGAAGGTCTCCGACACCGTCGCGACGCCGACCGGCGCCCCGTCCGGAGCAAAGGCGAGGAACACGTGGTGGCGGTCGGCTTCCTCGCGCCACACGAACGCGAGCGCCGCCGTGTCCAGGGTGCCGGCCTCGTCGCCCTCCTCGCCGAGCTCGTAGAGCAGCTGCGCCACGAGCGAGATCACGGTCACGGCGTTGCGGGCGTCGACGGGTACGACGCGGTACTTGTCCAAGGATCCTCCGCGGCCTCAGTCGACGATGAAGAGCGAGGCGCCGCCTTCGGTGCGCGAGCGGTGCGCCTCGGCGTCGTTCGCGACGTGGTAGCTCATGCCGGCCTTCAGGGTGAAGGTGCGGCCGTCCTCGAGCTCCGTCGTGAGCTCGCCCTGGATCACGAACAGCACGTGGCCGCGGCGGCACCAGTGGTTGGCGCTGTAGCCGGGGCTGTAGTCGACGCGACGCAGGCGCAGCGCGCCGGCTTCGACCGTCCGCCACTGGGCGACGCCCGGGTCGCCCTCGTGCTCAGTGCGTGGAACCTTGCTCCAGTCGACGGCGGCGAAGGGCAGCGTGCCGAAGTCCATGGCCCTTCAATACCACGGCGGCGGACGCCGTCGCTACACGGCCCAGGCGCGGCTCTCGTACTCCATGTACTCGGCCGTCTGCGTCGCGACCGTGCGGCCGAAGTAGCGGTCCACGACGCGCAGGGCGAGATCGATGCCCGACGTGAGTCCGCCGGCTGTCGCGAGGTGCTCGCGCTCGACGAAGCGCCGGCCGCGCTCGAGGGGCACGTCCGGGAAGGACTTCGTGAAGTCGTCGAAGAAGTCGTGGTGGGTCGTCGCCGCGCCGCCGGCGAGCAGGCCGGCCCGGCCCAGCACGAAGGCGCCGACGCAGACGGACATCGTGATGTCGGTCCGGGGCGCCGTCTTCTTCACCCAGGCCACGAGCGCCTCCGACGCGCGCATGGCCGGGATCACGATGACGTCGGGCTTCGGCGCCGTCTCCAGGGTGTAGTCGGGCGTCACCTGCATGCCGCCGCCGATGCGCACGGTGTCGGCGCCATCCGCCACCGTGAAGAGCTCGAACGGCATCTCGTCCTCGGGCGAGGTGCCGCGGCCCGGGATGCTGACGTCGTGGAAGACCTCCCACGGCCCGCAGAAGTCGATCACGGTCGCGTCCTTGGAGATCAGGAAGGCGACCTTGATGCGGCCGTTCGGCTTCGCCTTGAGGGGGCCGGCGGTGGACGTGGCGGACCACGCGCGCGCAGCGACGACCGCTCCCGCGGCGAGGGACCCTGCGAGGACCTGGCGTCGGTTCATCGAGCTACTCCATCCTCAGCGCACGGACCGGCTCGATGGCGACCGCGCGCCGCGCCGGCATCCAGCAGGCCGCGACGGCGACCACGACGAGCACCGCAGCGGAGCCGATGAAGCACAGCGGGTCGGTGGGTTCGACGCCGAAGAGCAGGCCCGACACGAGCCGGGAGATCCCCAGGGCGCCGACGACGCCCAGGCCGAGGCCGATCGCGGCCGAGGTGAGGCCCTCCTTCATGATCATCTCGAGCACGCGCCGCGGGGCGGCGCCCAGGGCGATGCGGATGCCGATCTCCTGGGTGCGCTGGCTGACGGCGTAGGCCATCAGCCCCGAGAGGCCGGTAGCCGAGATCGCGAGGGCCACGAACGCGAACAGGCTCAGCAGCAGCGTCGTGAGACGCGGCTGGGCGATCGAGTCCGAGCGGATCTCGGTGAGGCTGCGGGCCGCGCTCACGGCAGTCTGCGGGTCCAGGTTGTGGGCCGCGGCCCGCGCCCCGGCCGAGATCGTCATGGGATCCGAGAGCGTCCGGATCATCAGGGTCGCCGTGTACCCCGGGAACTCCGAGAACGGCAGGTAGATCGTGTCGCCGGGCTCACGCTCGAGCCCCGCGTGGCGCACGTCTCCCACGACGCCCACGATCGTGCGCCAGGTCTGGCCACGGTCGAAGCTGAGGCGCTTGCCGACGGCCTCGCCCTGAAAGCGCTTGCGGGCGAGGCTGGCGCTCACGATCGCGGCCTTCGTGTCGCTGGCGCGATCGCGCTCCTCGAAGAAGCGTCCCTGGAAGAGCGGCACGCCCAGGGTGTCGAAGTACTCGGGGCTCACGCCCTGGTACGTGGCTGAGGGCAGCGCTCCTCCGGGCTCGGCGCCCTCGACCTGGAACGTGCCGTCGTTCTGGAAGCTGTTGTTGAGCGGGAACGTGTAGGCGGTCGCGACGTGGACGACGCCCGGCAGCTCGCGCACCGACCGGAACAGCGACAGGTGGAAGTGCTCGATGCGGTCGAGATCGGCGCGCCGCTCCGTGTTCGAGTATTTCTCGAAGTTGAGGTCGATCGGCATCGCGACCACGTTCTCGGCCTTGAAGCCGGCGTCGACCCGCTGCAGCTTCGAGAAGCTGCGCAGCATGAGCGCCGCGCCGATCAGCAGCATGAAGGAGAGGGCGAGCTGCCACACCACGAGGCCGGAGCGCAGCCGGCTCTGGGTCCGGCCGCCCGACGAGCGGCCGCTCGACTCGACGAGCACCCGGGCGAGGCGGTCCCACTTGGGCAGTCCGGGCAGCGTGCCGGCCACGAGACCCGTCAGGAGCGAGACGAACAGCGTGAAGGCGAGCACGGCGCCGTCGATGTGGATCTCGGCCGCTCGCGGCGTGAAGCGCGCGGCGAAAGTCGCGAGCGCGCCGCGGATCGCGACGGCGAACAGGAGGCCGAGGGCGCCGCCGGCGAGGGCCAGCAGCGTGCTCTCGGTCGCGAGCTGCCGCACGAGACGCCGGCGGCCGGCCCCGAGCGCCGCCCGCACCGCGAGCTCCTTGCTGCGACCCGCGAGGCGCGCGAGGGCCAGGTTCGCGACGTTCGCGCAGGCGATCAGCAGCACGAGAGCCACCGTGCCGAGGAGCACGAGGAACGTGGGCCGGGCGTGGGCCACGAGGTCCTCCTTGAGCGGCGAGAGCACGGTGCGCGGCTCGGTCGAGGGCCCGAAGGAATCGGGGTAGCTGCGGCGCAGGTTCGCGGCGACGGCGTCGAGGTCGGCCTGGGCCTGCTGCAGGCTGACGCCTTCCTTCACGCGCCCGAAGGACGAGAGCAGGCGCGCCTGGCGGTTCTCCATGGTCTTGGGGTTCGAGCGGAACGGGCACGCGGAGGCGGGCATGAAGACGTCGTTGTCGTCGGGGTACTCGGGCAGCGGCGGCAGCACCCCCACGACGGTGTGGACCTTGTCGTTCATCTCGAAGCGCCGGCCGACGATGCCGGGGTCGGCGCCGGTCTTGTGCCAGTAGTCGTTCGAGAGCACGAGCACGGGCTCCGCGCCGATCGCGTCCTCTCCGGCCCGGAACGTGCGGCCGAGCAGCGGCTTCACCTGCAGCACGTCGAAGAAGTGCGCCGAGACGACGCCCGTCCTCACGCGCTGCGGCTCCTCGCCGCCGAACAGCGTGAAGTTCATGGAGTGGTACTCGACGACGCTGTCGAAGCTCTTGGTCTGCTCGCGGTAGTCGGCGATCTCCGCGACCGAGAAGCCGAGGTCGTTCGAGCCGCTCGTGCGCTCGGGCTGCCGGATCACGACGATCTGGTCGCCGCGCTCGTAGGGCAGCGGCTGCAGCAGCACCGCGTTGACGACGCTGAAGACCGCCGTGTTGGCGCCGATGCCCAGGGCGAGCGTGAGCAGCACGGCCGCGGCGTAGCCGCGGTTGCGGTTCAGGTTGCGCACGCCGTACTTCAGGTCCTGGCCCAGGGTCTCCAGGGTGCGGACGCCCCACGACTCGCGGCAGTCGTCCTGGGTCGCGTCGATGGGCCCGAACTTGAGGAGGGCCTGACGCCGCGCCTCGACCGGTGCGAGGCCGCGGCGCAGTCCCTCTTCGGTCTCGAGGGCGATGTGGTGGCGCATCTCCTCGTTCATCTCGCCTTCGAGGCGGTCACGGTGGAACAGGGCGCGGAGGCTGCGGAGGAAGCTCATGGGATCCTCACGCGTTCTCGAGGACGCGCTGCACGGCGGCCGAGAGCCGCTCCCAGTTGGCCGTCTCGCGGTCGAGCTGGCTCTGGCCGAGGCGCGTCAGCTTGTAGAACTTGGCGCGGCGGTTGTTCTCGGACGCCGCCCATTCCGAGGCGATCCAGCCCTGGCTCTCGAGACGATAGAGCGCGGGGTAGAGCGAGCCCTGGTTCACGCGCAGCACGTCCTTCGAGATCTGCTGGATGCGCTGGGAGATGCCCCAGCCGTGGCGCTCCTCCGTCGACAGCGTGCGCAGGATCAGCATGTCGAGTGTGCCCTGCAGGAGATCGCTCTTCGTGTCGGCCATGTTCACCTCTAGACGTTCGACAGGAAGATGCGTCCGCTCCTGTCGATTGTCAAGGGGAAACCGCGCGCGGGCTGCCGATGTCCAGACGGCTGGATGAAAACGCGTCTGATAGGCTTGGCGCCTCATGGCCGAAAGCGTCGACGTCGCCGTCATCGGGGGCGGGATCACCGGCCTCGCCGCGGCCCACGCCCTGCGGAAGCGCGGCGTGTCCTTCGTGCTGCTCGAGGCCGCGCCGCGCTTCGGCGGCGTGATCCGGACCGAGAGCGAGGGCGGCTTCCTCCTCGAGGCCGGGCCCGACGCCCTGCTCGCCCAGAAGCCCGACGGCGTCGCGCTGTGCCGCGAGCTCGGCCTCGAAAACCGGCTCGTGCCCACGAACCCGGCCGAGCGCCGCGTGTTCGTGCTGCGTCGCGGCCGGCTCCACCCGCTGCCCGAGGGCATGCTGCTCGCGGTGCCGACGCGCCTCGCGCCGCTCCTGAAGAGCCGGCTCTTCTCCTGGGCCGGCAAGCTGCGCATGGGTCTCGATCTCGTGATCCCGGCGCGCCGCGGCGACGCCGACGAGTCGATCGCGAGCTTCCTGAGACGGCGCTTCGGGCAGGAGAGCGTCGATCGCCTGGGCGAGCCGCTGCTCGCCGGCATCCACGCGGGCGACCCGGAGCATCTCTCGATCCGCGCCACGTTCCCGCGTTTCGTGGAGCTCGAGCGCACTCATGGAAGCCTGATCCGCGGCCTCCTCGCGACCGCGCCGACGGCCCAGGCGGCGGCCACGCCGTTCCTGTCGCTGCGCGGCGGCATGAACGAGCTCGTCGAGGCCCTGGTCGGGGCGCTTCCCGCGGCGAGCCTGCGCGCCGGCACGCCCGTGCGCTGGGTCCATCGCAGCGGCACGTCCCTCGCGATCGTCCTCGGCACGGGAGAGACGCTGCTCGCGCGCGCTCTCGTCCTCGCGACACCGGCGCCGCGCTCGGCGCCCATCCTCGAGCCCCTGGCGCCCGGCCCCGCCGGCTTCCTGGCCGACGTCGCCTTCGCTTCCACGGCCACGATCCTCCTGGGCTACCGTCGCGCCGACGTGGCCCACCCGCTGGCGGGCTACGGCTTCGTCGTGCCCCGCGGGGAAGGACTGCGCACGAGCGCCGTGACCTTCGTCTCGAGCAAGCTCCCCGAGCGCGCCCCCGAGGGGCACGTGCTGTTGCGCGCTTTCGTGGGCGGCGTGCGCGACCCGAACGCCCTCAAGCTCACGGACGAGACGCTGGTGGGGGACGTGATCAGCGAGCTCGTCCCGCTCCTCGGCCTCTCGGGGGCGCCGGTCGTGCGGCGCGTGTTCCGCTGGCCGAGCGCGACCCCGCAGCTCGACGTCGGCCACCTCGAGAAGCTGGCGGCCGTCGAGGCCGAGGTCGCGACGATCCCGGGCCTGTTCCTGGCGGGAGCCGGGCTGCGGGCGACCGGGATCCCCGACTGCATCGGCGACGGCGCTCGCGCCGGCGAGGCCGCGGCAGCGTTCCTGACGTCCTAGCCGACCGGCCTTCCGGGCGGCACCGGCGTGGCGGGCTGCCCCTTGCGCGCCTCCGCGTCCTCGAGGAACTCGCGCAGGTCCCGCTCCGCCAGGCGCAGGTGCGCTTCCGCCTCCGGTGTCGCGCCCTTCTGCAGCTTCAGGCTGTCCCGCAATCGCGTGAGCGTCGCGAAGGTCGCGGCGCGGACTTCGGGCGAGGCGGCAGGCTGGGCCGCGAGGTTCGTGAGCGCGTCGAGCGTCACGCGCTGGGCGACCCGGCGCAAGGCGGCGAAGCGCGGCGTCGCGTCGGGTGGAGCGCCCCAGGTCGCCGCCACGAGCTGCCGCTGCAGCGAGGCCAGGGTCAAGGCGCCGGTCCCCGTGGCCAGCGACAGGCGCGCGGCGCGCTGCGGATCGAGCAGCGGAGCCACGACGAGCGTCGCCAGGCTGCGGGCCGCCGTGAGGGGGCTGAAGACGGGCCCCGCGTCGGACGGGAAGAGCTCGCGCGTCGCGGCCGTCATGCTCGGCTCGGCCACCAGGGCGTCGACGATCCGATCCGGGAGGTCGAGGTTCACGGGCGACAAGGCGGTGAGCAGCAGCTCGAGGGCTTCCTTCTGCTTCGCGGCCGGCACCGCGGCCCGGGGCACCTGGCCGTCGCCCGCGAGGGCGTTCGTCTGGTAGAAGCCGCCCACGTGCTGTTGCGCCGCCTGGATGCCGAAGCGGTGGTAGAGATACGCGAGGCTCAGGCGCTGCTGGAGCTCGTAGAGCGGCGCGCCGGCCTCGAGCTGCCCCGGGCCGAAGCGATCCAGGATCACGCGCCGCACGTCCTGGGTCGTCCGCAGCCACGCGACGGGATCCGGCCCGAAGTCGTACTCGGCCCAGCGCGGGTCGCTCTCGAGCGGGAAGAGGTTGCCCTGCGCGTAGCCGTCGCGGACGATCGCGTCGAGCGCCGCGCGGTCCTCGCTCGGCGCATAGCCCCACTGGATCATCAGCCGGTCGTAGGACCCGACGTCCGTGGGATACGCGTCCGAGAAGTCGAGCTGTCCGTTGTTGAGCCGGATGTTGGCGCCCAGGTAGTCGAGGACCGAGCCCCAGCCGAAGGTGGTGGCCGCGAAGTTGTGATTGAGGCCCAGGGTGTGGCCGACCTCGTGGGCGGACAGGTAGCGCAGGCGCGCCAGCACGAGGCCCTCCTCGCTGGCGAAGCTGCCGTCCCCGGCGGCCCAGGCCATGTCGGGGGAATCGCCCGCGGTGCAGGCGCGAGGCGGCGTCGTGTTCTGCCACATCCGCGACGTGGTACGGCGGCGGTGGGAGTCGATGCGCGCCACGCCGTGGAGGATCTCGCCGGTGCGGGGATCCGTGCGCACCTCGCCGATCGACCAGGCGCGATCGGCCCGATTGACCCACTCGATGCCCGAATAGCGCGCGTCGAGGAACGTGGCGCCCTCCGGCAGGTCCTTCACGACGAAGGCGTTCCTGAAGCCCGCCTTCTCGAAGGCGTGGTTCCACCACAGCGCGGCGTCGCGGATCGCGCCGCGCTCGGGCTCGGGAATGCCGCGGTCCAGGTAGTAGACGAGGGGCTTCACGGGCTCGGACAGGGCCGCGGCCGGATCCTTCTTCTGCAGCCGCCAGCGCGCGACGAGGTAGCGCTCGATGGGCTCCGTGAACGGCGCCGTGTGGTCGAGGACGCGGCTCGCGATGAAGCCGATGCGGGGGTCGAGGAGGCGCGGCGTGTAGCCCGGTTCCGGCAGCTTGAGGAAGGTGTGGTGGACGCGCAGGCTGATCGTGCGGCCGTCCGGCGCCACGTTCTGGGCGGCCGCGGCGGGCTTCTCGGTCGCGAACGTGAGCGTCGTCTCGATCTCGGTGTTGAGCGGGAACGCGCCGCTGCGCTCGAAGGCGAACGCGGAGCGCGCCGGATCCTGGCGATAGTCGCCGAGCTCTCCCTCCCGGAGCGCCGTCGCGAACTCCGTGTCCCGCAGCAGGAACTCGGTCGCGTCGACCAGGACGCGGGGGCCGTCCTCGGCGACGATCGGCAGCGACGCCAGCACCGAGGACGGGAAGGACTCGGTCACCACCCGCGTGCGCTCGGCGTCGGCGACGCCGCTGCGGTGGGTGGTCTGGAGCTGCCGCAGCAGCAGCCGCGGGCCCACGCGCTCGAAGCGCACCAGGCCCAGGTTCCCGAGCTGCCCCCGGTCGAGGGAGGCCTCGAGCACGCCCGCCCCGCCCGCGAGGCCGGCGCCGTAGAGGAACTCGTCGCCCGGCCGCGCCACGTCCAGGAGCAGCACGCCCTTCGCCGCATCCCAGTAGTAGGGAAGAAAGCCGTCGTGGCGCTCGAGGCCGGCGCTGCGGGCGGCGATCGTCTCGGCCTGCGCGGTAGAGGGGAGGAGGGCGGCGGCGAGGACCACGGCGGAGAAGAGGCGCATGGCCCCCACTCTAAGGCAAGAGCTCCCGCCTAGGAGCAGCCCGGCTTCTCGGCCAGCAGCATCTCCAGCTTCGACTCCACCTCGTCGCCGCTGAACTGCGCCTCGCGGACCTCGCCGACGTGCTTCGCGCGCAGGCGGCCGCAGCGGTCGACGAGGTACGTCGTGGGCCACGCGTAGGCGTCCAGGGCGTCCCAGTAGGCCGACTCGTTGTCCATGAGCTGGGGCCAGCGGATGTCGTGCTTCTTGAGCTCCGCCAGGAACGACTCGCGCTTCCTCTCGAAGCCGAACTCCGGCGTGTGCACGCCGAGCACCACGACGCCGCGGTCCTTGTAGCGCGCGTGGATCGACTTCACCCAGGGGATGGTGTTGACGCAGTTCACGCAGCCGAACGCCCACAGGTCCACGACCACGACCTTGCCCGCGAGACCCTTCCAGCTCTGGGGCCCACCCACCCAGGCCTTCGCGTCCGCCGGCAGCGGCGGCATCGCCGGGCCCACGGGCAGCGTCCGTTCCTGGGCGAAGGCCGCGGGACCGGCCGCGAGAAGCAGGAGGACGAGCAGGGCTCTCATCCCTTCACTCTACCCTCACGTCAGTAGCCGGCGGCGGCCGCGTCGGGAAAGCGCGCGTCGGCGGCGCCGGCCAGGAAGCCGTCCGGGTCGACCCGGATCGCCTGGCAGCGGCTCGGGTACGGCCACCCGATCGTGACCGTGTGGCCCTTCGCGCGCAGCAGCGCGAGCGTGTCCGCCGACAGGCCGTTCGTCTCCACGAGGATCTCGTCGGGGAGCCACTGGTGATGGACGCGCGGGGCCTCGACCGCCGCGCGCACGTTCATCCCGAAGTCCACGACGTTCAGCAGCACCTGGAGCACGGTGTTGATGATGCGCCGCCCCCCGGCCGCGCCCAGGGTCATGAAGAGCTTCCCGTCCTTCACGACGATCGCCGGCGTCATGCTCGAGGTCATGCGCTTGCCGGGCGCCGCCAGGTTCGCGGGCGTGCCCACGAGGCCGGTGGCGTCGGTGAGGCCCGGGCCCGCGTTGAAGTCGCCCATCTCGTTGTTGAGCAGGAAGCCGGCGCCGGGCACGAGGTACTTCGAGCCGTAGTCGTCCTCGAGGGTGTAGGTGAGCGCGACCGCGTTGCGCTCCTCGTCCACGACGCTCACGTGGGTCGTGTCGTTGCTCTCGGTCGGCCACTCGAAGCGATCGGGGGCCGACGTCGAGGCGTGGTCGGGGCGGATGCTGCGGCGCAGGCCCGCCGCGTACTCCTTCGACACGAGCCGCTCGACGGGGATGCCGGCGTTGAAGTCGGGATCGCCCACGTAGCGGGCGCGATCGGCGTAGGCCCGGCGCATGGCCTCGGCCACGAGGTGCAGCGTCGCGGCCGAGCCGAAGCCGCTCGCCGCCAGGTCGTCCTTCTCCAGGATGTTCAGCATCTCGAGGAGGGCGATGCCGCCCGAGCTGGGCGGCGGCATGCTGAGGATCTCGTAGCCGCGGTAGCTGCCGCGGACAGGAACGCGCGCCTTCGGCGCGTAGGCCTTGAGATCGGCCTCGGTGACGAGGCCGTGACGCGCCTTCATCTCGGCGACGATGAGCCGCGCGGTCTCGCCCTCGTAGAAGCCGGCTGGACCGTCGGCGGCGATGCGCTCCAGGGTGCGCGCGAGATCAGGCTGCTTCAGGACGTCGCCCGCGGCGTACGGCGTGCCGGCCTTCGTGAACTGGGCGACGGTCGCCTCCGAGCGGCCGAAGTCCGCCCGCACGCCGGCCAGGTTGCGGGCGAGCCAGTCGGAAACGACGAAGCCGTCGCGCGCGAGGGCGATGGCCGGCGCCAGGAGCTTCGGCCATGGCAGGCGGCCGTGCTCGCGCCACGCCCTGTGCAGGCCGGCCACCGTGCCCGGCACGCCCACCGAGAGGGCGCTCTCGTGGTGGCGGTCGGAGTCGTAGCGCCCGTCCACGAGGAACATCGTGGCCGTGGCCGCCGCCGGCGCCTGTTCGCGGAAGTCGTAGGCCACGCTCTCGCCCGAGGCGCCGCGGAACAGCAGGAAGCCGCCGCCGCCGATGTTGCCGGCGTTCGGATGCACCACCGCGAGGGCGAACGCCGTCGCGACGGCGGCATCCACGGCGTTGCCGCCGTCGCGCAGGACCCGGGCGCCCACGGCCGACCCCAGGGCGTCGGCCGTCGCGACCATGCCGTGGCGATGGCGCACGGGCTCGCCGGTGGTCTGGAGCGGCGGAGAGGCGAGGGCGAAGGAGAGTAGGACGAGCGCTGCGTGCATCGGGCCTCCGGAGGCGGAAGGCTAGCATGCTAGGCTTCGCTCCTTCGTCACGGAGGTGCCCGTGCTGGTTTCCGCCCTGCTCCTGGCCGCCGCGCTCGACACGCCCCGCACGCTGCGCGTCGACTACTTCCACACCGGCTCGTCGGCGGAGGAGCGCTTCAGCCTCGACGCTCTCGTGCTCGAGGGGCCCTGGCCCGGTCCGCCCGACAAGCGTCTCGACACCACGAACTTCGGCAAGTACCTCTTCGAGGTCGCGGACGCGAAGAGCGGGACGCTGCTCTACTCGCGCGGCTTCGCGAGCGTCTTCGGGGAATGGGAGACGACCCCGGAGGCGAACGTGAGGGCCCGGACCTTCCACGAGTCCCTGCGCTTTCCGGAGCCCGCGGGCCCGGTGGAGATCCGGCTCAAGAAGCGCGGAGCGCGCAACGAGTTCCGCGAGATCTGGACGACGCTCGTGGATCCCCAGGCGCCCGACGTCGACCGGACGGGGCCCTCCAGGGCGGCGAAGGCGTGGTCCGTGTTCCACAGCGGGCCGAGCGCCGACAAGGTCGACCTGCTGCTCATGGGCGACGGCTACACGGCGGCCGAGATGGACAAGTGGCACGCCGACGCGAAGCGGCTGACCGAGATTCTGTTCGCGGCCTCGCCCTTCAAGGAGCGCCGGAGCGACTTCAACGTCTGGGCTCTCGACACGCCTTCGGAGGAGAGCGGCGTCGCGCGGCCCTCCGACGGCGTCTACCGCCGCTCCGCCCTGGGCGCCGCGTACGACGCGTTCGGCTCGGAGCGCTACGTCCTCGCCCTCGACAACAAGCGTCTGCGCGAGGCCGCGGCGGCCGTGCCGTACGAGTTCATCGAGATCGTCGTGAACGACCGGAAATACGGCGGCGGCGGGATCCACAACCTGTACGCCACGGTCTCGGCGGACAACGCGTTCACGCCTTACGTCTTCGTCCACGAGTTCGGCCACCACTTCGCCGGTCTCGCCGACGAGTACTACACCTCGGCGAACGCGTACGAGGCGGCCCAGGACCGGCCGGAGCCCTGGGAGGCGAACGCCACCGCCGATCCCCAGGCCGCGAAGTGGCGCGACCTCGTGGCTCCCGGGACGGCGCTGCCGACCGTCTGGCCCAAGGCCGAGTTCGAGGCCCTCGAGCACGACATCCAGGCCCGACGCCGGAAGATCCGGGCCGACAAGCGGCCCGAGGCCGAGATGGAGGCGCTGTTCAAGGAGGAGCTCGGCAAGACCACCGCGCTGCTCAACAACGGGCCCCACGCGGACAAGGTCGGCGCCTTCGAGGGCTGCATGTACGAAGCGAAGGGCTACTACCGGCCCCGGGCCGACTGCATCATGTTCACCCGCGACGAGGTGGGTTTCTGCCCCGTCTGCCGCCGCGCCATCGAGCGGGTGATCGGGCTCTACGCGAAGACGCCCTGAACCTGAGGGCCCGTACCCTCGTCATATACTGTCCGGGTGACGAAAGCGGTCCTCAAGAAGCAGGCGGGGCGGGTCTGGAACGAGTGGGTGCGCCCGCTCCTGGTCCTGATCCTCGTCCTCGGCTCGCTGCGCTCCGCCGTGGCCGACTGGAACGACGTCCCGAGCCGGTCCATGGAGCCGACGATCCTGCCGGGCGACCGTATTTTCGTGAACAAGCTGGCCTACGACCTCAAGATTCCCTTCAGCACCGTGCGCCTGATGCACTGGGGCGACCCCCAGCGCGGCGACATCGTGGTGTTGTGGTCGCCCTACGACGGCAAGCGCCTGGTGAAGCGGGTGGTGGCGATCCCGGGCGACCTGATCGAGGCCAAGGGCCACCGCCTGACGCTGAACGGGAAGCCGGCCCAGTACGCCCCCTTCACCGACGAGGCCCGCAACTCGGCCGACCTGTCCGGCGTCGAGGCCACCGTCATGGCCATCGAGACGGTCGACGGCCGCAGCCACGCCGTCATGGCCGACTCGTTCCAGGGCCTCGGGGCCTCCTTCGCCCCCGTCACGGTCCCGGCCGGCAAGTACTTCCTGATGGGCGACCACCGGGACGACAGCTTCGACTCCCGTTTCTGGGGCTTCGCCGACCGGACGCAGATCGTCGGCAAGGCCTCGGCCGTGGCCCTTTCCTTCGATTTCGGGGCCTGGCGGCCCCGCTGGAAGCGCTTCTTTTCGCCGCTTTCCTGAACGTTTGGCCTCGTGGTAGGCTCCTCGGATCTGTTAGCGCCTGCCCTCCCAGGTGCCCGCAGTCGGGGGATCCGTGCTCGACAACGCGTTACCGACTTCGTTCGCCGAGTTGTCTCGAATCGGCAGCGAGTCGCGACTGGACCAGGGGGCCTACCTCTGGCGCGAGGGCGATCCGGGCGACCACGTCGTGCTGCTCCTCGAAGGCTTTCTCGAGGTCACCCACAACACCCCTGAAGGACAGACCGTCGTCCTGCGGACCCAGGAGACGGGCGCGATCGTCGGCGAGATCGCGGCCCTCGACGGGCGCCCGCGCTCGGCCACCGTGCGGGCCAGCACGCCGTGCCGGATCGTGCGCATTCCCGCCCCGGCCTTCCGCGAGGTGCTGCACCGCCGCGCCGACATCCTCGAGGATCTCTACTGGATGCAGGTCGAGCGCGTCCGCAGCCTGACGCGCCAGGTCACCCAGACCCACGACCGCGCCATCACCGACCCGCTCACCCATCTCTACAACTACGGGTTCTTCCGCGAGCGTCTCGGCCTCGAGCTGGAGCGCGCGCGCAAGACGGGCGACAATCTGGCGCTGATCATGTTCGACATCGATCACTTCAAGCACTTCAACGACGTCCACGGCCACCAGGACGGCAACACCGTGCTGTGCACGGTCGCCGACATCCTGCGCACGTCGGGGCGGCGCGGCGACATCGTGGCGCGCTACGGCGGCGAGGAGTTCGTGGTGCTGCTCTACGGCGCCACCCGCGACGAGGCCGCGCGCTTCGCCGACTCGGCCCGCGTCTCGATCGCGTCGCACCCCTTCGCCGGCGGCGAGACCCAGCCCATGGGGCGCGTGACGGTGTCGGGCGGCGTCGCGGCCTTTCCCTCCGACGCCTCCGGAGACGAGGCTCTCATCAAGGCCGCCGACGCGCGCCTCTACCGCGCGAAGGAGCTCGGGCGCGACCGCATCGTGTCCGTGACCGTGAACAACTGATGCGGCTCGCGGGCGCGCTCCTCCTCGCCCTCGCCGTGAGCGTCACGGCCCGGGCCGAGACGGCCCCCTTCCTGACCCTGGACGCCGCCCTCGCTCCCGCGCCCGGCTTCGTGCCCGAGGCCGCGCCGCGTCGGCTCGTGATCCTCGACGACGGCATCGTCTACGTCGGCGGCTCGCGCCACGTGGCCACCGGCCGGCTCGAGAAGAGCGAGCTGAAGGCGATCGAGAAGCGCCTCGAGAAGATCCGCAAGCAGGGCGGCGCCTCGGGCGCCGTGACGTTCGGCGACGGGAGCGCGCGCTATCACCTCGTCGTCGCCAAGGGCCCGGGCCTCGACGTCACCACGAGCGGCGATCCCGAGGCGGCGCCGTTCAACCTGAGGCTGCTGGCCGCCCTCGTCGCCGACCTCGCGGCCTTCGGACATCCCTCGCTGCACCCTTATGCGCCGGCGTTCTACGCCGTGAAGGCGAGCGAGGGCACGCTGGCCGGCGGCTGCCGGTTCTGGAGCCTGCCGGTCTCCCTGGAGCAGAGTCTCGCGTCGCCCCAGCCGCTCTCGGGCGAGGCGGCCTCCGACTGGCCGACGGGCGCCGTCGCGTCGTCGGTCTGCATGAACGACAAGACCTACGTCGTGACGCTGCGGCCGCTCCTGCCCGGCGAACGCCCGTAGTATTTCGGCCTTGACCTGCAAAACTGGACCCGTGCTATAGTCGCGACTGGAGGACGACGATGACCGTTTCGCGGTGGGCGAGCCGCCCATGAGGCATGGCTCGCGGCACTCGCGGCGCCATCGCAACCCCCACAGGCAAGACCGGCCCAACGGACCCCAACAGCCGAACCAGGGGCCGCGAGGACCGAGGGATCCCAGACAAGCCCCCATCCCGACGACGGGTCCGACCTCGGATGCTTCCGGAGTCGCCGAGTTGGCCGAAGGGCAGGGCGGGTTCCTGAGGCAGGTCGCCCAGAACTACCTACCGCACCGCGACGACGTTCTCATTCCGGCGTCGATTGCCCGCGATTTCGGGCTGCGAGACGGTGTGGAGGTTCAGGGCATTGCTCGTGACGGTGGTGGCGGGCGTCGCACACTCGTAGAAGTCCAGAAAGTCATGGGCCTCACTCCGGACGAGGCGCGTGCCCTTCCGCACTTCCAGGACCTCGTGTCCATCAACCCGAACGAGGCCTTCCGTCTGGCGCCGCCGGACCAGCCGGCCGAGACGAGCCTGCGCGTGATCGACCTGATCGCGCCGATCGGCCGCGGCCAGCGCGGCCTCATCGTCTCCCCGCCCAAGGCGGGCAAGACGACGCTGCTCGAGCACCTGGGCCGCGCCATCTCCACCCACCACCCCGAGACCCACCTCATCCTCCTGCTCATCGACGAGCGGCCGGAGGAGGTGACGCACTTCCGGCGCGCCGTGCAGGCCGAGGTGCTCGCGTCGTCGTCGGACTCGGCTGCCGACGCCCACATCCGTCTCGCCCGCCTCGCCATGGAGCGCTCGAAGCGCCTCGTGGAGTCCGGGCGCCACGTGGTGATCCTGCTCGACTCCCTCACGCGTCTCGGCCGCGCCTCGAACCGCGAGATGGGGCCCGGCGGCCGCACCATGTCGGGCGGCGTCGACAACCGCGCGCTGCTCTTCCCGCGTCAGTTCTTCGGCGCGGCCCGCAACTGCGAGGGCAGCGGCAGCCTGACGATCCTGGCCACGGCCCTGATCGACACCGGCAGCCGCATGGACGAGGTGATCTTCCAGGAGTTCAAGGGCACCGGGAACATGGAGCTCATCCTCGACCGTTCGATCGCGGATCGCCGTGTCTTCCCGGCCGTGGACGTGCTGAAGTCCGGCACGCGCCGCGAAGAGCTGCTGTGCTCGCCCGAGGAGCTCTCGAAGCGGCACCTGCTGCGGCGCGCCCTGGCCGATCTCTCCACGGTCGAGGCCGCGCAGTTCCTGATCGACAAGATCAACAAGACCCCGTCGAACGCCGCGTTCCTGGGAGCCCTCGTGGCGCCCTCGGCGGCGGCGGCCCGCCGCTTCCGCTAGGGCGCCGGCCGGATCTCGGCGGCCAGGATGTAGCCGTCCGCGCGCGGCCGCCAGCTGTAGCCCTTGCGCACGCCGTACACGTCCTCGTCGAAGTAGAGCGGCACGATCGGCAGCTGCTGCATCGCCGCCGCCATGATCTGCATGAGGGCGGCCACGCGCAGCTCGGGCTGGTCGGACTCCATGCTCGTCTGGAGCGCCCGCGCGAAGGGCGCGGCCGCCGCTCCCGGAGCCGTGGCCCCGAACAGCGACCCGTCGGTCGCGTGCATGGCGGCGCTCAGCATGTCGCTCGCGTCGCCGGTCTCGCAGCCGAAGCGGTTCAGGCTGAAGCTCGCCGCCGCGCCGCTCGCCAGGAAGTCGGCCTCGCCCTGGCTCACGACCTCGACGCGGATGCCCAGGGGCGCCAGCATGCGCGCCACCGGCTCGCCGGCGCTGCCGGCGGTGCGCCGGGCGTTGAGCTTGACGGCGAAGCCGCCGGCCAGGCCCGCCTCGCGCAGCAACGCCCGGGCCTTCTCCACGTCGGGCCGCAGCGGCGGCAGGTCCGGATCGAACCCGAACACGGTCGGCGGCACGAGCTGGTACGCAGGGACGCCGGGCTCCACGAGCTGAGCCGCGAGCTGGACGCGGTCGATCGCGAGAGACACGGCGCGCCGCACCCGCGGGTCGCGGAAGGGCCCGTCGCCGCCGAGGTCGAAGCCGAGGAACTTCAGGAACATGCCCGTGCGGCGCACGACCTCGATCGACGCGTCGCTCGCGAGACGCGCCGCCACGGCCTGCGACCCGAGCATGCCGATCTGGTCCTGGCCGCCGCGCAGCGCGCTCTCGGTGGCTTCGGGGCTCCGGCCGAGGCGCACGACGACGTTCTCGATCGCCGGCCGCGCGCCCCAGTACCCGTCGAAGCGCGTCATGGCGACGGACTGGCCGCGCTCCCACGAGAGGAACCGGTACGGGCCCGTGCCCACGGGTTGCGCGGGGTTCGCACGGCCCTGGGGAAGGATCGCGACCAGCGACAGGCGGTTGAGCAGGATCGGCTGGGGCCGTGACGTGCGCAGCTCGACCCGCAGCGGCGCGAGGGCGCGCACGCTCTCGATGCCCTGGACGTTGATGGCGAGCTGGAGCGTCGGGTCCTGGCGCAGCCGCTCGAACGTGGCGACCACGTCGTCGGCGCTGAAGGCCCGGCCGTCGTGGAACGTGACGCCAGGGCGCAGCTCGAAGATCCAGGTCAGCGGCGTGGGGCTGAACCAGCGCAAGGCCAGTGCCGGCTGCAGCTTGAGGTCGGCGTCGCGGCTCACGAGGGGCTCGTAGAAGTTGGCGCCGATCGCCACCTGGGCCTGCAGGTCGCGCACGTGGGGATCGAGGGAGTCGATCTCGTAGGGAGTCGAGATCCCGAGGGGCGGAGCGCCGGCTTTCCGCGGGCCGCAGCCCGTCGCCGCGAGCAGTGTCCCCAGGGCGACCGCGAGCGGCGTGAAGCGTCCGTCGAGGCTCAGCATGCGAAGGTCCGGGAATCGTGGGAGTCTATCGCAAGGGCGCGCGGATCGCTTAGAATCCCATCCCCTCGGAGGCGTCCATGAACCACGAATATCACCGCTGGTACTCTCCTCGCCTGGGCCGCGACATGGGCCTCCACCTGTACGGTCACTACGGTGCGCCGATCCTGGTGTTCCCCACGAGCGGCGGCGACGAGAACGAATACGCCGGCCAGGGCATGATCGCGGCGCTCGCCCATCACATCGACGCCGGGCGCGTGAAGTTCTTCTGCGTGAACTCGATGAACAACGAGAGCTGGTACGACAAGCAGGCCCACCCGCGCCACCGCAGCTACGTCCAGGCCATGTACGACGCGTACATCGCCTTCGAGGTGGCCCCGTTCATCCGCCACCAGTGCCGGAGCGCCGACATCGGCATCACCACGAGCGGCGCGTCCTTCGGCGGCTATCACGCGGCGAACACGCTGTTCAAGCACCCCGAGACGTTCAAGCGCTGCCTGGCGCTCTCCGGGGTCTACGACATCCGCCGCTTCATGGACGGCGACTACGACGACAACTTCTACTTCAACAATCCCGTCGACTACGTGGCGAACCTGCCCGACGGATACCAGCTCGACCGGCTGCGCGGCTGCGACATCCGCCTCGCGACGGGCACGGGCCCCTACGAGGACTCGGGCCCGACCTACCAGTTCTCCGACGTCCTCGCGCGCCGTGGCATCCACCACACCGTGGACAACTGGGGGCCCGACGGCGGCCACGACTGGCCGTACTGGAAGAGGCAGATGAACGAGTACGTCGCGCGGCTCTACTAGCCGCCTGGAACTCCGCGAGGGGCGGGATCGTACAGACCCCTGAACCCCGAAGAACCCGGTGAAGTAGAATCGCCCGTTCCAGGCCGAAACGGGAGGGCCCGAAAAGCCGTGTCCGAGCTGAAGAACGACCTGAGTTCGCTGAAGATCGATCGCGACCGGCCCGCCGCGAGCCCCTGGCGCTGGCCGCTGCTGCTGCTCGTGCCGGCGATCCTGGTGATCGGCGGCCTCTACGGGCTGCGGGTCCGCCAGGCCCTCGCGTCCCCCGAGGTCGAGACCGTGCGCGTCACGGTGTCGTCGAACGCGAGCGATGCGCCGGCCGGCACCCCGATGCTCTCGGCGTCGGGCTACCTCGTGGCCCGGCGCAAGGCGGTCGTCTCCGCCAAGATCCAGGGGCGCCTCGCGATCCTGAAGGTCGAGGAGGGCAGCCGGGTCCGCGAGGGCGACGTGATCGCGCGCCTCGAGGACGCCGACTACCTGGCCTCGGTCGAGCGCGCGAAGGCCGAGGTGCAGCGCGCCGAGGCCGACCTCGCGGAGACGCAGCGCCAGCTGCGCCTGGCCGACCGCCTGAACGCCGAGAAGGTGCTCGCCGACGACCAGAAGGACGCGGCCAGCAGCCGCGTGCGGGTCGCCGACGCGGCCCTCGCCCAGTCCCGCGCCAACCTCGGCTTCGTCGAGGCGCAGCTCCAGAACACGGTGATCCGCGCGCCGTTCACCGGCGTCGTGGTGAAGAAGATGGCGGAGGTGGGGGAGAGCGTCGCGCCGATCCCGCCGGGCGTGAACATCTCGACCGCGTCGGGCGCGATCGTGGCCCTCGCGGACCTCGACACCCTCGAGGTCGAGGCGGACATCGCCGAGTCCAACGTCGCGAAGCTCTCGGACGCCCAGCCCGCCGAGGTCGCCGCCGAGGCTTTCCCCGACCGACGCTACAAGGCGGTGCTGCGCCAGGTGATCCCCACCGCCGACCGCACGAAGGCCACGGTGCAGGTGAAGGTCACGATCCTCGACAAGGACAAGGACCTGAAGCCGGAGATGAGCGCACGCCTCACGTTCCTCGAGAAGCAGCAGCCGAAGACCGCGACCAGCGCGCCGGCCGCGCCGACCGTGAGCGTGTCGAAGGACGCGATCGCGACGCGCGACGGGCAGCCCAGCGTCTTCGAGGTGCTCGAGGGCGGCAAGGTCCGGCAGCGCGCCGTGACGATCAGCAGCGAGCGCGACGGGCAGGTGGTGGTGAAGCAGGGCCTGGCGGGTGGCGAGATCCTCGTGAAGAGCCCGCCGGCCGGTTTGAAGGACGGCGACGCCGTCCGCTTGAAGGGGTAGAGCCCATGTCGATGGTCGACGTGCAGGCCGTGCGCAAGGTGTACCGGCGCGACGCGCAGGAGATCACGGTCCTCGACGGGATCGACCTGCAGGTGCCGGAAGGCGAGTTCGTCGCGCTCATGGGCCCGTCGGGCTCGGGCAAGACCACGCTGCTCAACCTCATCGCCGGGATCGACCGGCCCTCGTCGGGCAAGGTGATCGTGGCCGGCACCGACGTGGCCCAGCTCTCGGAGAGCGCCCTCGCGGTCTGGCGCAGCCGGAACGTCGGCTTCATCTTCCAGTTCTACAACCTGATCCCGGTGCTCTCGGCCACGGAGAACGTCGAGCTGCCGCTGCTGCTCACGAGCCTCGGCAAGGCCGAGCGGCGCGAGCGGGCCCTGACCGCGCTCAAGGTCGTCGGCCTCGCGGACCGCGCCGGGCACTACCCGCGGCAGCTCTCGGGCGGTCAGGAGCAGCGCGTCGCGATCGCCCGGGCGATCGTGGCCGACCCCAAGGTGCTCGTGGCCGACGAGCCCACGGGAGACCTCGACTCGAAGAGCGCCGAGGAGATCCTGGCGCTCCTCGAGACCTTGAACCGCGAGTTCAAGAAGACGATCGTGATGGTGACCCACGACCCGCGCGCGGCCGAACGGGCCCACACGCAGAAGCACCTCGAGAAGGGTGTCCTGAAGGCGTAGGACGGAGGGGCCATGAAGTTCCTGCCTTTCGTACTGAAGCACCTGAAGCGCAACTGGGTCCGCACCACCAGCACGGTGGTGGCCATGGCCGTGTGCATCTTCCTGTTCTGCACGCTGCAGACGGTCCTGCGGGAGATCAACGCCCAGCTCGAGAGCGCCAACGCGGCGCGCCTCGTCACGCGCCACGCGGTGAGCCTGGTCTTCAGCCTGCCGCTCTCCTACGGCGCCCGCATCCAGGCGGTGCCCGGCGTCAAGAGCGTCGCGAACACCACCTGGTTCGGCGGCTCGCTGCCGGCGAAGAAGGAAGGCAAGGCGGAGGGCGACGCGAGCACCACGGACTGGAGCAGCTTCTTCCCGAACATGGCCGTGGACGCGGAGCCCTACTTCGCGATGTACCCGGAGTTCCAGATGCCGCCCGAGCAGTACCGCGACTTCCTGGGCGACCTGCAGGGCGCCGCGATCGGCAAGAAGCTCGCCGACAAGTTCGGCTGGAAGGTCGGGGACCGCTTCTTCCTCGAGAGCTTCATCCCGCCCTACCGCAAGTCGACGGGGCCCTTCGAGTTCGTGGTGCGCGCGATCTTCGACACGGACACGGGGAAGTACCCCGGCACCGACACGAACATCATGTTCTTCCACTTCCGCTACCTCTACGAGTCCACGGGCCGGCGCCTGAACGCGGGCACCTACACGGTCGCGATCGACGACCCGAACAAGGCGGGCTCCATCAGCAAGGCGATCGACGGGCTCTTCGAGAACAGCGACGCCCAGACCCACAGCGAGACCGAGCAGGCGTTCCGGGCCGGCTTCATCGCCATGGCCGGGAACCTGGCGCTGCTGCTCAACAGCATCGGCCTCGCGGTCAGCTTCACGATCCTCCTCGTCACCGCCAACACCATGAGCATGGCGGTGCGCGAGCGGCGCACCGAGATCGCGGTCCTCAAGACCCTGGGCTTCCCGAGCGCCCTCGTGATGGGCTTGATCCTGGCCGAGGCCCTGCTGCTCGGCTTCCTCGGCGGAGGCGTCGGCGTGTTCGGCAGCCAGGCGCTGATGTGGGTGATCATGCACTCGCCGGCCAAGGACATGCTGGCGGGCGTCGGCCTCTCGACCCTCGCGATCAAGCCGGCGGTGGGCCTGCTGGGCATGGGCGTCGCCCTCGTCCTCGGGTTCGCCGCGGGCTTCGTGCCGGCCCTGAACGCCTACCGCTCGAAGATCACCGACATGCTGAGGACCGTCTAGCCATGGCCCTTCCGATCTCGTACAACGTGCGGAACGTCCGGGTGCGCTGGCAGGTGACGCTGCTGTCCATCGTCGGCATCGCCCTCGTCGTGACGGTGTTCACCGTGCTGATGTCGATGTCCGAGGGCTTCGCCCTGGCGCTGCGCGCCACGGGCCGCACCGACAACGCGATCATCATCCAGCCCGGCTCGGCCTCGGAGCTCACGTCGGGCGTGAGCCTGGAGGACGGCAACCAGATCGTGGTCGACTCCCGCGTGGCCCGCGGCAGCGACGGCCAGCCCCTGGCGTCGTGGGAGTGGGTGATCGTGATCAGCCTCCCAAAGAAGACCGACGGCCAGCCCACGAACGTGAGCCTGCGCGCCGTGCAGCCGAAGACCTTCGACGTGCGCGGCGGCATCAAGATCGTCGAGGGCCGGCGTTTCACCCAGGGCCTCGACGAGGTGATCGTCGGCAAGAAGCTGATCGACCGCATCCAGGGGCTGCGCCTGGGCGGCAACGTGAAGTACCAGCGCAAGGAGTTCAAGATCGTCGGCATCTTCGAGTCCCAGGGCGGCGCCTTCGAGAGCGAGATCTGGGGCGACCGCGACACCTTCGCGGCGATCTTCCAGCGCGGCGGCGGCGCCTCGGCCGTCGTGGTGCGCATGAAGGACGCGGCCGACATCCCGGCCCTCGACCGCTGGATCAAGTCGAACCCGCAGATGAAGCTGCAGGCCGTGGAGGAGCGCAAGTACTACGCCGACCAGGCCGGGCCCCTCGCCTCGATCCTCCAGACGCTCGCCACCGGCGTCGCCTTCGTCATGGGCATCGGCGCGGTCTTCGGCGCGATGAACACGATGTACGCGGTGGTGGCGGCCCGCACCCGCGAGATCGGCACGCTGCGCGCCCTCGGCTTCGGCCGCCGCGCGATCCTCACGTCCTTCGTGCTGGAGTCGGTGTTCCTCGCGGCCATCGGCGGCGCCATCGGCTGCCTGCTCGCCTTCCCGATGAACGGCTTCTCGACGGGCACCGGCCAGACCCAGAGCTTCAGCGAGATCGCCTTCGCGTTCGCGATCACGCCGCGCATCGTGGGCTGGGGCATGACCTTCGCGATCCTGATGGGCCTCATCGGCGGCCTGCTGCCCGCCGTGCGCGCGGCGCGCCTGCCGATCACGCGCGCCCTGCGCGAGGCCTAGCGGGTCTTCGGCGCCAGGGTCGTCCCGAGGAAGCGCAGGCTCTTCTCGAGCATCGTCAGCACGTACTCGTAGCCGTGGTCGCCGGGTCCGAGCTCGAACTCGTGGCGCACGCCGCGGGCCTCGAGGCGCTTGTGCAGGTCCGCGTTGCCCAGGAACAGCCCGAAGCGGTCCTGGGCGCCGCAGTCGAAGCGCAACGCGGGCAGGCTCGCGGCGCTCGCCTTCGCCTGGAGCGCGAGCGGATCGTTCGCCGCCCAGAGCGCCGGGTCGATGGGATTGCCGAACACCGCGTTGAAGGCGTTCATCTGGTAGTTGCCCGCGCCGCCCTCGCGCGTCGGGATCGCTTCCAGCACCATCGCGCTGTGGGTCGCGACGGCCGCATAGACCTCGGGGTGCGTGAAGGCGATGCGCAACGCGGCGTACCCGCCCATGGAAACGCCCCACAGGCCGCGGCCCGCGCGCCCCGGGACCACCCGGTAGTTGGCCTCGATCCACGCCGGTGCGTCCTTCGTGACGAGGTCCTCGTAACGGCCGCCGGCCGCGTTCACGTAGAAGCTGTTCCCGCCGTCGACCGCCACCACGATGAACTCCGGCACGCGACCCGACCTCCACAGCTCGTCGATCGCGGCCGAGAGCCCGCGGCGCTCGAGGAACCCCGGGCCCTCGAAGAGGCCATGGAGCGCCACCACGACCGGATAGCGGCGGTCGGGGGACGACGCGTACGACGGCGGCAGCTGCACGGCCACGTTCGCGTCGCGGCCGAGGCTGGCCGAGCGGAACGTGGTCATCTGCACGGTGGCGGAGGCGGGCAGCGCGGACACGAGCGCCGCCACGGCGAGAGCGAGTGTTCTCAAGGCTTCTTCGATCCTTTCGGCCCCCCGGCCCGGTCGAGATGGCGCCGCACGCTCGCGAGCACGGCGTCGAACTTCGCCGGCGTGAGCTTGCCGGTGAAGGTGTTCTGCTGGGAGACATGGTAGCTCGCGAACAGCCGAAGGCCATCGCCGAGGTCGTGCTCGACGCCGTGGCCGAAGGCGTAGCCCTGGCGGCGGGGGAGCCGCCCCGTCGCCTTGAGCGTCGCCAGGAAGCCGTCCTGGGCGATCTTGCCGAGGGCCAGCACGGCCCGCACCTTCGTGAGCAGCGCGAGCTCCCGCAGCAGGTACTCGCGGCAGTTGTCGATCTCGGCCGGCGTCGGCTTGTTCGCGGGCGGCGCGCAGCGCGCCATGGGTGCGATGTACGCGTCGCTCAGCCGCAGCCCGTCGTCACGGGACACGGACGTCGGCTGGCTCGCGAACCCGGTCCGGTGCAGCGCCGCGAACAGGAAGTCGCCCGAGCGATCGCCCGTGAAGACGCGGCCCGTGCGGTTCCCACCGTGGGCCGCCGGAGCGAGCCCGACGATCAGGAGCCGCGCCTTCGGATCGCCGAAGCCGGGCACGGGCTTGCCCCAGTACACCTCGTCGCGGAAGCGCTTGACGCGCACGACCGCGACCTCGCGGCACCAGCGGATGAGGCGCGGGCAGCGCTCGCACCCGATGACGTCCCGCGCGACGCGCGGAAGAGAGTCGGCGGTCGCGCTCGTCAAGAGGCTGCGCGTCGCACGGCCCTGTCGGCCATCAGCGGGCGCGTGAAGCGGCGTGTTCGAAGCTGACCAGCCGACGGACAAGGGCGTTGTATCGAGAGTGGGCCGCGTTTCCCTCGGTCTGCGCCAGAGCCTCGTAGAGCCGGTTTTCGGGGTCGTCGAACGACCATGGGATGTCGAAGCCTAACTCGCGCAGGCGCGGAGCGCCGATCGAAACCAGCAAGGCCGCCACCGTGTCGAGTCGGGACGCTAGGTCTGCTATGCCCTGCTCAACGACTTCGACACCCGGAAGGTCGGCGCGCACGGCTTCAGTATAGATCCCGCGCTAGCACCGGCGTCGTCAGGACGACCGGGTAGGGGGAGCAGCGTGGAGATGCATCCCTGTTCGGTGTGCGGCGTCGTCTTCCAGTCGGCCAAGCCGGCCTTGTGGTCGCAGCTCCTGAACATCCGCCGCCAGATCGAGGACTTGACCGACGACTCGTGCCCGTCGTGTGGCACTCGACAGGTGATCGTCGAAAGGCGTTTCGTGTTCGGGCTACTAAAACCCGCCGATTTTCGCGTCGCCCTGCTGGCCTTCGCAGGTCTCTTGGCCGTCGCTGCCCTGATCTTCGCGGTCCTGGCGATCAGGAATCCAGCTTGAGCGTCGCCTAGTCTTTCACCCGCGTGTCGGTCGCGATCCAGTTCACCTCCCACGTCGCGCCGGCGTCTTCGGAGAACGCCTGCTCGAAGCGGATCTGGTCGGGCGACAGCGGCGTGATCACGAAGCGCACGAGGATGGCGCGCGGCCCCAGCGTGTCCTGGTTGAAGAAGACGCCGCGGCCGTCCTGGAACGCGCCGATCGTGGGCGGGCTGAGCGTGCCGCCCCGGCTGTTGGAGAAGTTCAGGCTCCACTGCTGCGAGTCCGGGTTGTAGAGACGGAGGCTGAGGCCCTCGATGTAGCCGGCCGGGCCGTCGACCTCGAGCTCCACCAGGTTGGCGCGGCCGTCCCAGACCTTGCGCACGACGGACGTGCCCTCGTACTCCAGCCAGGTGTTGGAGCCGCTCAGCGGTTTCTGCAGGCGACGGAGTTGCGTCTTCCACGTGCCGACGTGGGAGTCGAAGTCGTGCTGTCCGTCGCGGGCGGCGGCGGGCACGAGCGCGAGGAGCAGGCCGAGCAGGAGTGATGAGGTCATGCGCTTAAACTAGCAAGCGGTCATGTCCGTCCACAAGAACGCACCTCGAGGTGCGTATCGGCGTCCGGCACGCCGGAACGCCATCAGCGACTGCCCGCTGACCGCGGCCTTCGCGGCCGTGGGCGGGAAGTGGAAGCTGGTGATCCTCTACTGGCTGGCCGAGGGCGATCTGCACTTCGCCGGCCTGCGCCAGCGCCTCGCTCCCATCTCGCACAAGGTGCTGACGGAGCAGCTGCGTGAGCTGGAGGCCGACGAGATCGTGGACCGCGTGCCCACGGGCAAGGCGCCAGCGCCCGTGATGTACCGGCTCACCGCCTACGGCCGCACGCTTGTGCCGCTCGTGGAGAGCGTGCGGGCCTGGGGCCGCGGCCACATCGAGCGGATGGTTTCCTCCACGTGATCACCCGCGCGCTGCTCACCGTGGCTCTTGTCGTAGGCGTTGCCGAGCGGGCATATCCAGATTCGGCGGCCGCCATGCAGGAACTGCAGGTCGGTAGCGTCGGCTCGTTCAGGCGCGTCTTTGAGGTGCTGGAGCGGGCCTCTGGAGACGACCTACTCGTTCTGGACGGCTCTTGCGGAGCCTCAGCCGACCCAGTCGTCGTCATGCTCTGGCGGAATCCAGTGAACAGATCCGAGTACACCATCCACTACGTGCAAGAGCAGCGTAGTGAGGCGCCACCGTCAAGGACCGTGACGACCGACCGAAAGCACTTGCTCGCCTTCCTTGGCGAACTGCCTGGTTGCCACGACTTCACGTTGATCTTCGAGGGAGTCAGCGTACTCGTCCAGAACGATGCAAAGGGTCGGATCCGCGCGGTCTCAAAGAGGCCTCATTCGTCCTCTCGATTCGTCCCGACGCCATAGGGCACCGTTGACCTTCTCCGTGCCAAGGCGATCGATCGGCCTCGTTGAGGAGACCACGGCGCGCATGTCCTGACGAGTACCGACCGACCGGCCAGTCGTTCGGCCTTGTTTACCTTCTCAACAGCCCGGCAGTACGATGGGTCCGCCTTCTTGAGGAGAACATGCCAGAGACCTTGACCACTCATCGCAGCCTGCCTCTCACCGACCTCTCCGAAGACGAGATGATGTTCCGCGACCAGGTCCGGCAGTTCGCCGAGGAGCGCGTGAAGCCGCTGGTCCACAAGATGGACCAGGAGTCTCAGATCCCGCGCTCGCTGATCGACGAGTGCTTCGCCCTCGGCATCATGGGCGTCGAGATCCCCGAGAAGTACCAGGGCTCCGGGGCCACGTTCTTCATGTCGGCGCTCGTCGTCGAGCAGCTCGCGCGCATCGACGCGTCGGTGGCCGTGCTCGTGGACGTGCAGAACACCCTCGTCAACAACGCGATCCTGCGCTGGGGCAACGAGGACCTGAAGGCGCGCTACTTCCCGAAGCTCGCCACGAAGTGGGTGGGAGCCTATGCGTTGTCCGAGGCGGGCTCGGGCTCCGACGCCTTCGCCCTCGCGTGCCGGGCCGAGGACAAGGGCGATCACTGGAACCTCACGGGCCGGAAGCTGTGGATCACCAACGCGGCCGAGGCCGAGCTCTACATCGTGCTCGCCACCGTGGACCCGGCGAAGGGCTACAAGGGGATCACGGCCTTCATGGTCGAGCGCACGTTCCCCGGCTTCAGCGTCGGCAAGAAGGAGGACAAGCTCGGCATCCGGGCGAGCTCGACCTGCGAGCTGATCCTCGAGAACTGTCGGGTGCCCAAGAACAACGTCCTCGGCGAGATCGGCAAGGGCTACAAGATCGCGATCGAGACGCTCAACGAGGGCCGCATCGGCATCGGCGCGCAGATGGTGGGCGTCGCTCAAGGCGCCTACGAGCTCGCCGTCGGCTATTCGCAGGAGCGCCAGCAGTTCGGCAAGCACATCTCCGAGTTCCAGGCCGTGCAGTTCCAGCTCGCCGAGATGGCGCTGCAGATCGAGGCCTCGCGCCTGCTGACCTACAACGCCGCGCGGCTGCGCGACACGGGCGCGCCCTTCATCAAGGAAGCGGCCATGGCCAAGCTCATGGCCTCGCGCACCGCGGAACTCGTGGCCTCGAAGGCGATCGAGGTCTACGGCGGCTACGGCTTCACACGCGAGTATCCCGTCGAGAAGTACTTCCGCGACCAGAAGGTCGGGCAGATCTACGAGGGCACGAGCAACATGCAGCTGCTCGTGATCGCCAAGCAGATCCTGGGGAAGATGTAGCCGGCCATGGACCAGCCGGACTCACGGCGCCGCAGCGAGCGCGTGGTCTCGCGGATCCCGATCCGGGTCGAGAGCGGGGACGGCGCGAGGAGCGAGGGCCAGACGGCCGTGGTCAACGGCAACGGCGCGCTGATCCTCTGCGGCCTCGAGGTCGCCGACGGCGACACCGTGACCCTCACGAACCTGCAGAGCGACGACAGCGCCCCGTGCCGCGTGGTCTGGGCGGGCGGACGCGACGCCGCGAGCGGCCTCCAGAAGTACGGCCTCGAGCTGCTCGAGAGCCGCCCCGGCTTCTGGGGCTTCGAGATCCCCGAGAGCGGAGCGGCCCCGGCTCAGTAGATGAGCGGCTGGTCGGCGTTCAGCGAGAAGTGGAACGTGTGGCTGACGCCCGGCAGCACCTTCTCGGAGCGCTCGTACTCGCACACGATCCTGCGGCTCGTCTCGAGGGTCGTCACCTTGAAGCAGGTGCGCTCGATGTACGGGTCGAGGTCGTTCTCGCGGACCTCCTTCATGATCAGGTCCACGATCATCTCGTCCTTCACGGTGCCGCGCGGGCTACGGCAGATCTGGTTCAGCTTGTCCGCGAGGTTGTAGTTCGCCACGTAGATCGGCGCCACGTTCCAGCACGCGTAGAGCAGCAGCGCGAAGACTCCGAGCCAGAGGAACCCCTGGATTCCGCCCTCGCCCGCTTCGCCGCGGTTCGTTCTCACCCCTGTGTGGTCCATCGTCGCGACCCTCCGTTAGCGGATCAAATGAAAAAAGCGGTTCCAGCGCGTCTTGCCGAAGGACGCCAGGGTGTCCCGGGTCCACTCGACGATGCCCGTGCGATGGTACTCCTCCCGGGACGCCTCGTACGACCAGTAGACCAGGAGCGCCCGGCCCTTGACCTGGTCCCGCGGCAGGAAGCCCCAGTAGCGGCTGTCCTTGCTGTTGTCCCGGTTGTCGCCCAGGACGAACAGCTGGTCGTCCGGCACGACACGGGGCCCGTAGCCCTCCCGGTGCTCGCCGAGGCCGTACTCGGGATCGTCCGGGCGCAGGCCCTGGTCGAGGAAGTGGACGTAGCGGCTCTCGTCGAGGGGCTTGCCGTCGACCAGCACGGTCTTGTCCTGGATCTCGACCGTCTCGCCGGGCAGGGCGATCACCCGCTTGATGAAGTCGCGGGTGGGGTCCTCGGGATACTTGAACACCACCACGTCTCCCCGCGCGATCTCGCGCCGGGGGATCACGAGGTTCTCGAGGAAGCCGAGGGACGGGGCGTAGGCGAGCTTGTTGACCAGCAGGTGGTCGCCGATCAGCAGGTTCGTCTCCATGGAGCCCGTCGGGATCTTGAACGCCTGCACCGCGAAGGTGCGGATGAACAGGGCCAGGATGATCGCGACCACCACGGACTCGAGGTACTCCCGGGCCAGCGACTTGCGGGCGATCGGCGCCTCCAGCTCGGGGTCCGCGGTCATGGCGGCCATTCTACTCGTCGACCCGGAGCACGGCGAGGAAGGCCTCCTGGGGGATGTCGACGGAGCCGACCCGCTTCATCCGCTTCTTGCCCTCCTTCTGCTTCTCGAGGAGCTTGCGCTTGCGGCTGATGTCGCCGCCGTAGCACTTGGCGATGACGTTCTTGCGCAGCGGCTTCACGGTCTCCCGGGCGATCACGCGCGAGCCGATCGCGGCCTGGATCGCCACCTCGAACATCTGGCGCGGGATCAGCTCCCGCATCTTCTCGACCAGGGTCTTGCCCCGGGCGTAGGCCGAGTCGCGGTGGCAGATCATCGAGAGCGCGTCGACGGGGTCGCCGTTCACCAGCACGTCGAGCTTCACGAGGGGCGACGTCCAGTGGCCGCTGAACTGGTAGTCGAGGGAGGCGTAGCCTTTGGAGGCCGACTTCAGGCGGTCGTAGAAGTCGAGCAGGATCTCGTTGAGCGGCAGCTCGTACGTGATCATCACGCGCGTCGGGGTGATGTAGTCGAGGCCCTTCTGGACCCCGCGCTTGTCCTGGCACAGCTTCAGGATCGGCCCGACGAACTCGTCGCCGGTCAGGATCACGGCGGTGATGATCGGCTCCTCGATCGACTCGATCGAGCCCGGGTCGGGAAGGCGGGCGGGGGAGTCGATCTCGAGCAGCTCGCCGTTCGTCTTGTGGATCCGGTAGCGCACCGAGGGCGCCGTCACCAGCAGCTCGAGGCTGAACTCGCGCTCCAGGCGCTCCTGGACGATCTCCATGTGGAGCAGCCCCAGGAAGCCGCAGCGGAACCCGAAGCCCAGGGCCGTCGAGGTCTCGGGCTCGTAGAAGAAGGAGGCGTCGTTGAGCCGCAGCTTCTCGAGGGCGTCGCGCAGCTCCGCGTACATGTCGGCGTCCACGGGGTAGAGCCCCGCGAACACCATGGGCTTGATCTCCTTGAAGCCCGGCAGCGGCTCGGCCGCCGGCTTGCGGTCGTCGGTCAGGGTGTCGCCGATGGCCACGTCCGAGACCTTCTTGATGCCGGCCACCACGAAGCCGACCTCGCCGGCGTTCAGGGCCTCGACGGGCAGGGGCTTGGGCGTGAAGACGCCGACGTTCTCGACGAGGTAGCTCCCGCCCGAGGCCATGAGCCGGACCTTCATGCCGGGCTTCAGCTCGCCGTCCACGACGTGGACCAGGATCACGACGCCCCGGTACTGGTCGAACCACGAGTCGAAGACGAGGCCGCGCAGGGTCGCGTCGGGATCGCCCTGGGGCGCCGGCAGGCGCTGGACGATCGCCTCCAGGATCTCGTCGATGCCGATGCCCTGCTTGGCCGAGGCCGGGATCGCGTTCGAGGCGTCGATGCCGATCACCTGCTCGATCTGCTCCTTGGCCTTCTCGGGCTCGGCGCTCGGCAGGTCGATCTTGTTGAGCACCGGGATGATCTCGAGGCCCGAGTCGACGGCGAGGTGGGCGTTCGCGAGGGTCTGGGCCTCGACGCCCTGGCTCGCGTCCACCACGAGCAGGGCGCCCTGGCAGGCGGCGAGCGAGCGCGAGACCTCGTAGGCGAAGTCCACGTGGCCGGGCGTGTCGATCAGGTTGAGGACGTAGTCCTGGCCGTCCTTCGCCTTGTACTCGAGGCGCACCGAGTGCTGCTTGATCGTGATGCCGCGCTCGCGCTCGAGGTCCATCGAGTCGAGGAACTGCTCGCTCATCTCGCGCTTGCTGAGGGCCCCGGTCCGCTCCATCAGGCGGTCGGAGAGCGTCGTCTTGCCGTGGTCGATGTGGGCGATGATCGAGAAGTTACGGATGTTCTTCATGCCGGAAACCGCTGATTCTATCCCGATTGACGCGGCCGGTGGGCTCTTGGGATACTGCCCGCCATCTCGCGAGCCGTTGGCTTTCGTAGGTAGGATCGGGGTCCGCACACGTGGCATCTCGAGAACGGTCGCTGCCGGCGCCGGTGGAAGCGAGGCTCGGCCTCGCCTTCGACCCCGGGGATCTCGCGGCGCTGACGCTCGTCCTGGCCGGCCTCGCCTATCTGCCCTGGGAAGTCTTCTCGGTTCACGACGCCGGCCACGGGGCCCTGTGCCAGCTCGCGTTCCTGCCGGTGGGGGCGCTCGCCGCGTGGCTGATCCTCAGGGCAGCCGGGAGCCCCGGGATCGACGCGGGAAGCGCCCGGGCGCTGCGGCGGGTCGGCTACGGCTACGTCGCGTACGCGCTGGCCGAGGCTCTCTGGTACGCCCGGGACGCCTGGCGGCCCGCGGGCTCCGATCTCCTCCCGAACCTGGTCTACGCCGCCTACTACGCCTGCCTCTTCTGGGGCATCCTCTCGTTCCCCCGCAGCGCCGAGCGCCGGCCCGGCGGACGGCTCTTCTGGCTGGACGCGGCGGCGATCCTGGTGGGCGGCGGCATGGCCGTCTGGCACGCCGCGCTCGCGCGGGGCAGCGAGGCGCTAGCCGGGGACACGCGAGGCGCGGCGCTGTACTCGGCCTTCGCGATCGGGGACTTGCTGCTGGTGGCCGCCTTCGCCCTCGTCGTGCTCCGCCGCCAGGCCGGCGAGACGCGGCCGGCGCTCCTGGTGCTGGCCTTCGGCATGCTGCTGAGCGTCCTCAGCGACGCCCTGTACGTCGTGGCCTACCACGCGGACTACGCCCAGATGGAGAGCACCCCCGACTCGCTGGCCATGCTGTCCTGGGTGTTCGCCGGCCTCGGCGGCTATCTCTACCGCCGCCTGGCGAGCGCGCCCGCCAGGCGCCCGGGCGTCGCGGAGATCGGCCTGGGCGTCGCGCCGCTGGGGGCGATCGCGCTCGGCTACGGTCTGCTCCTGCTGAGCAACCTCCAGGGCACCACGAGCGTCGGCCTGGTGCTCGGGGCGACGCTCCTGACCGGCATCGTGCTGGCCCGGCAGGTGCTCGTGGGACGCGAGACGGCCTCCTTGCTCGACGAGCAGATTCAGCTCTCGCAGAGGTCGCGCTTCGAGGCCCTGGTCGAGTCGAGCGCCGACGTGACCGTGCTCTTCGCCGCCGACGCCCGCTTCCGCTACGCGAGCGGCTCGATCACCCGGGTGCTGGGCCACGCGCCCGGCGACGTCGTGGACCACAGCGTCTTCGACTTCATCCACCCGGAGGAGCAGCAGGAGTGCCGCCGCGTCTTCGCCTACTGTCTCGCGAATCCCGGCGTCCCGTGCCACGCGGAGTTCCGCTTCCGTCACGCGGACGGCGAGTGGCGCTGGATCGAGGGCGACGGCATGAGCCGCATCGGCGATCCCGAGGTGGACGCCGTCGTGGCGAGCTTCCGCGACGTCACCGTGAGGCGCTCCCAGGAGGAAGGGCTGAGGACGACCGAGCGCGAGCTCCGGGCCCAGAAGGAGTTCCTCGCGAACCTGCTCGCGGTGGCGCGCGCCACCGCCGAGCAGCCGAACCTCGAGACCACCCTCAAGAACACCCTGGAGGTGATGGTCCGCCTCACCGGCGCGAGCGGCGGGTCGCTCTTCCTCGTCGAGGAGTCGGGCCAGATCAAGAGCAGCGTCCACGCCGACGACAAGGGCACGGTCGTGCACCAGTGGTGCGAGGCGGACAGCGTGATGCGCGGGGGGCTCGCGGGCTGGGTGGCGCGCCATCGCGAGGCCGTGATCGTGGCCGACGTGAGGCGCGACGAGCGCTGGCTCGACATCGGCGGCGAGTCGATCGGCTCGGCGCTGTGCGTGCCGGTGCAGAGCGCCGACGTGCTGGTCGGGCTGCTCACCCTCGTCCACGGCCGGGCGGCCTACTTCGAGCCCCAGCACCTGGCCCTCGCCCGGGCGGCGGGCGACCAGATCGCGCTGGCCCTGCGCAACGCCCAGGTCTTCGACGCCCTGGGGGCCATGGCGCGGCGCCTGCGGCTGCTGAACGACATCGTCCACGACGCGGGCCTGCGCCTCGACCCGGACGCGCTCCTGCGCTCGGCCGTGGACGCGATCGCGCGCCGGACGCGCTGGCGCAACGTCGTGCTCTCGGTGCCCGACGAGGAGCGGCGCTTCTGGCGGATCCGGGCCTCGGCGGAGGACATGGCGCGGGTGGGCAGCCAGCGCGTCGACGAAGGCGTCGCCGGCCGCGCCTTCGTCGAGGGCCGCACCCAGCTCGTGCCCGACGTGCGCCAGGACCCGGACTACATCGCGGGCTCGCCCCTCGTGAAGAGCGAGCTGTGCGTGCCCCTGAAGCGCGGCGAACGGGTGCTGGGCGTCCTGAACCTCGAGAGCGACCGGGTCGCGGCCTTCGGCGAGGAAGACGTGCGGCTCGCCGAGGCCCTCGCCGAGACCCTGGCGCTCTCCCTCGACGACGCGCGCCTCTATCGCAACCTGGCCGAGCAGTCCGAGCGCCTCGACGCCGTGATCCGGTCGAGCCGCGACGGCATCCTGCTGGCCTCCGCCCAGGGCCGCGTGCTCGTCATGAACGACCCGGCGGCGCGCTTCTTCGGCCTCACCGGCGCCGCCTCGCGCTGGCTCGACCGGCCCCTGGCCGAGCTGGCGAGCAGCCTTCCCCAGGCGATCCTGCTCGCGATCCGCGGCGGCGAGGACCGCTCCGGGGAGATCGAGCTTCCGCCCCGCGTCCTCGAGTGGCGCGTGACGCCCGTCTCGGCCGGGGTGTCGGAAGGGCGGCTGCTCGTCGTGCGCGACGTGACCGAGGCGCGCCGCCTCGAGGGCATGCGCGACGAGCTCACCGACACCCTGGTCCACGACCTGCGCAGCCCGCTCAACTCCATCACCGGCTTCCTGCAGACCCTCGAGGACGTCGCGCTGCCCCAGACCCAGTCGGAGCTCCTCGCGATCGCCGGCCGGGCGACCCACCGCCTGCTGTCCCTCGTCAACACGATCCTCGACGTGAGCCGCCTCGAGAAGGGCGCGATGCCCGTCGACCGCCGCGACATCGACGTGGCCCACGTCGTCACGTCGGTGCTCGAGATGCAGCTGCCCGTGGCGCGCCTGCGCGGCGTGCGCCTCGCGAGCGTCTGGGACGAGCCGCTCGCCGCGTGGAGCGCCGACCCGGAGCTCGTGAGCCGCATCCTCGAGAACCTGGTCTCGAACGCCCTGCGCCACACCCCGCGCGGCAGCGAGGTGAAGGTCAGCGTGTTCCTCGACGAGGCCCCGGCCGCCCTGCGCATCGCCGTGAGCGACGCCGGCCCGGGCATCCCCGAGGCCGATCAGACCCGCGTCTTCGAGAAGTTCGTGACGGGGGGCCGCGGCTCGCGCAACTCGGGCCTGGGCCTCGCCTTCTGCAAGCTCGCGGTCGAGGCCCACGGCGGCCGCATCTGGATCGAGCGGCCGGCGGAGGGCGGCGCCGCCTTCGTCTTCACGCTCCCGGCCGGCTAGTCGCGCTCCCGGGCCGCGACGATCCAGTCGACGCGGGGCCGTCCGAAGAACAGGCCGCGGCCCTGCTCGTCGACGCGCCACGCCGGCTTCAGGCGCAAGAGCCGGTCGGCGAGGGGCGTGAACACCGGCTCGACCGCGCTGCGGGCGGCCTCGGCATCGGGGCAGGCGAGGACGAGCGCCACCCGGTCGTTGAGGAACGCCAGCAGGAAGTCGTCCTCGGCCCAGCTCTCGAAGACGTCGTCCGAGGGGCCGTCGCCCGCCAGGCTCCCCGGGATCTCGAAGATGGCCCGAAGGCGCGGCTCGAGGAACGTGCGCACCGTCCAGCCCGCGGGCTCCTCGGTGGCGTCGGAGCTCTGGAAGTGGATGCTCGCGCGATCGGCGATGCAGGCGTAGCGGCCGTCGCCCGCTTCGCGCAGGGCCGTGAGCAGGCCGCTCACGTCCTCCGCGAGTCGCGATTCCGACTCGAACACGCGCGCTACCGGCTGAGGCCGATGATCGCGACGCGCGCGGCGCCGACGACGCCGGCGTCGCCCGACAGCTCCGCCAGCTTGAAGGCCGAGTCCGCGTAGACCTGGGCGAACGTGCGCTTGCGCACGGCCTCGGCGATCCGCAGCAGCAGGAACTCGCCGGCCGCGGCGACGCCGCCGCCCAGCACCACGCGGTCGAGGTTGAGCAGGTTGAGGGCGGCGCCGATGCCGACGCCGAGGGCGTCGGCCGACTCGTCCACGATCTCGAGGGCGACCGCGTCGCCGGCCTGGGCCGCCGCCACGATCGTCTTCGGCTCGAGCTCCTGGCCGCGCAGCGACGACTCGCGCGTCTCGAGGGCCGCCT
This sequence comes from uncultured Acidobacteriota bacterium, assembly GCA_902826455.1. Lineage (GTDB taxonomy): Bacteria > Acidobacteriota > Vicinamibacteria > Fen-336 > Fen-336 > CADEEV01. The sequence continues at coordinate 43,804 of CADEEV010000021.1, forward strand.
GGGTCCTGCGGATCCAGCCCGGGATGCCCGCGATCGTCTCGACGCAGCCGCGCGAGCCGCAGCCGCACGCGAGACCCTTCGGGTCCACCTGGATGTGGCCGATCTCGCCCGCGTAGCCGCTCGTGCCCGACCAGATGTGACCGTCGAGGATGATCCCGGCGCCGATCCCGGTGCCGAGGGAGACGAAGATCTGGCGGCCCGAGCCGCGGCCCGCGCCGAGCCAGGCCTCGGCCAGGGCGGCCGCGTTCGCGTCGTTGTCGGCGAAGATCGGCATGCCCACGCGCTTGCTGAAGTCGTCGCCCAGGGCGTAGCCGTTGAGAGCCGGCACGTTGGGCGCCACGAACACGCGGGCGCTCTGCTGCTCGACGATGCCCGGGATGCCGACGCCCACGGCGCGCGCCCCCGAGGGCCCCGCGAGGGTGCGCACTGCGCGCTCGAGCTGCGCCAGGAGCGCCTCGAGGCTGTCCTTCTCGACCTTCTCGTGGAGCCGGCCCTCGACCTTCCCGGAGGGGTTGACGATCGCCCCCTTGAGGAAGCTGCCGCCGATGTCGAGTCCGACGAATCGCAACGTGCTTGGGGCGCCCATGGCCGTGGATGTTGCCGTCAGCGCTCGTGGGAGTCAACGCGGGCGCCCTGTCCAGCACCGTGAATTTTTGACGCGTTCGCGCCGCTGCGGTATGACACTGCCCACAAAGCACAGGAGGCATCTGCATGCGGCTCGTCGCGGCGTCCTTGTTCCTCGCCGGCTCCACCCTCGCGGTCGCTCAGGGTTCGCCCCACAAGGGCATCGAGCCGGGAGACATCAAGAAGAGCGTCGCGCCCTGCGACGATTTCTTCGAGTACGCGAACGGCGCGTGGCGCGAGGCCAACCCGATGCCGCCCTCGATGGTGCGCTGGAGCCGGCGCTGGGCCGCGGGCGAGACCACCAAGGAGCAGCTCAAGGGCATCCTCGAGGAGATCTCCGCGAAGCCGGGCTGGCCCGCCGGCAGCGTCGAGCAGCTGATCGGCGACGACTACGCCGCGTGCATGGACGAGAAGAGCGTCGACGCCCGGGGCGCCGCGCCCGTGAAGCCCTGGCTCGCCGAGATCGACGCGATCGCCGACGCCGCCGCCCTCCAGCGCATGATCGGCCGCTTCCACGCGGTCTCGATCCTGGTGCCGTTCGCCCTCGTCTCCGCCTCGGACAACCACGAGCCCACGCGCGTCATCGCCGACATCCAGGCCTCGGGGCTCGGTCTTCCCGACCGCGACTACTACCTGAAGCCCGAGCCGCGCTTCGCCGAGGCCCGCGAGAAATACAGGGCCCACGTCGCGAACGTGTTCGGGCTCGCGGGCGTCTCCGCCGCCGAGGCGAAGGCCGCCGCCGACACCGTCTTCACCCTCGAGAAGGCCCTGGCCGAGGCGTCCCTCGACAACGTCAGCCTCCGCGACCCCCAGGCGATCGACCACAAGACCACGTTCGCGGCGCTGCAGAAGCTCACGCCGCGTTTCGACTGGGGCGTCTACCTCGACGCCGCGAAGCTGCCGCGCGTCGACGTGAACGTCCAGGAGCCGAAGTTCCTCGAAGCCGTCGACCGCGAGCTCGGGGCGACGCCGCTCCCGGCCTGGAAGACCTACCTCAAGTGGCACCTGCTGCGCGTCGCGTCGCCGTCGCTCTCGACGCCCTTCGTGACCGAGGCCTTCGAGTTCAACAACCGCTACCTCGCGGGCGCCAAGGAGATGAAGCCGCGCTGGAAGCGCTGCGTCGAGTCCACGGACCAGCTCCTGGGCGAGGCCCTGGGCCGCAAGTACACGGAGAAGTACTTCCCGCCCGCGGCGAAGGCGCGCATGCAGGAGCTCGTGAAGAACCTGCTGCTCGCCATGGGCGACACGATCCGGGGCCTCGACTGGATGGAGCCCGCCACCAAGACGAAGGCCCTCGAGAAGCTCGCGACCTTCAACCCGAAGGTCGGCTACCCGGACAAGTGGACGGACTACAGCAGCATCAAGATCCGTCGCGACGCGCGCTGGGAGAACGTCGTGGGCGGCCGCGAGTTCTCGGTGCGCGACGATCGCGCCCAGATCGGCAAGCCTGTCGATCGCGGGCGCTGGGGCATGACGCCGCCGACCTCGAACGCCTACTACAACCCGCTGCTGAACGAGATCGTGTTCCCGGCCGGGATCCTGCAGCCGCCGGCGTTCAGCATGGACGTGGTGGACGCCGTGAACTACGGCGCGATCGGCGTCGTGATCGGCCACGAGATCAGCCACGGCTTCGACGACCAGGGCGCCCAGTACGACGCCCAGGGCCGGCTCCAGAACTGGTGGACCCCGGCGGACCTCGAGAAGTTCCAGGCGAAGGGCCAGTGCGTCGCCGACCAGTTCGACGGCTACTTCATCGAGCCGGGCGTCCACCACAACGGCAGGCTCGTGCTCGGCGAGAGCATCGGGGACCAGGCGGGGGCCAAGATCGCCCTCCTCGCCTACAAGAAGTCCTTCGAGGGCAAGACGCCGCCGCCGACCCTCGACGGCTTCACCCCCGAGCAGCAGTTCTTCATCGCCTGGGGCCAGTTCCGCGGCGACGCGATCCGGCTCGAGACCCAGCGGCTCATGGTCCAGTCGGACCCGCACCCCACCGGCAAGTACCGCGTGATCGGCAGCGTATCCAACATGCCGGAGTTCCAGCGGGCCTTCTCGTGCCCGGCGGATGCGGCCATGGTGCGGCCGAAAGCCACGCGCTGCGAGGTCTGGTGAGCCCCGAAGCGGTTGAAAGGCGAGGGTTTCGGTGGTAGAAACCATAGCCGACCGGCTCCCGAAGACGTAAGACCTGCCGCCGGAGGAGAGGAAGAGATGCTCAGGAAGATCCTCGCGGTCGACGACTCCGCGCTGATCCACCAGATGTACAAGCTCTTCCTGTCGCGCTACAAGAACTGCAAGCTGATCAGCGCGATGAACGGGCTCGAGGCCCTCGACAAGCTGGCCCAGGAGGAGGGCATCGACCTGATCCTCCTCGACATCAACATGCCGGTGATGAACGGCCTCGAGTTCCTGCAGCGCGTCCAGAAAGAGCCGGCCTACCAGGCGATCCCGGTCATCATCATCTCGACCGAAGGCAAGGAAGAAGACACGATCCGCGGCCTCAAGATGGGAGCCAAGGGTTACGTGAAGAAGCCGTTCCAAGCCTCGGAACTCCACGGCCTGATCGAGAAGATCACCGCGGCCTAGCGATGCGGCAGCCTCCCGCGCCCATCGCGCCCCCCGGGGTGGCCTGACGTGTCGGATTTCCAGGTCTCCCAGGAGCTCGTCACCATCTACCTCGAGGACGCCCGCGCGCACCTCGAGGCCCTCGACCACTGCCTGCTCGCCCTCGAGCGCGACGGCGTCGAGGGCTCGGTGATCTCGGCGGTGCTCGGTCCGCTGCACACCCTGAAGGGCAACAGCGGGATGATGGGCTTCAGCGGCATCAAGGAGTACGTGCACCGCCTCGAGGACGTCTTCGCCCAGATCGTCGACGGCGGGATCGTCCTGGAGCGTCCCGTGTTCGACCGGCTGTTCGCGGGCGCCAGCGCCATGCGCGAGGCCGTCGAGCTCGCCTGCCGCGAGCAGCGCGAGGTGAAGAACCTCGCGGCCGAGAAGAAGGATCTCGAGGCGCTGCTCGCGGGCAGCGAGGGACCCCGGCCGGGAGGAGGCTCCGCTCCTTCCGGCGCAGCCTCCGGCGCGGCGCCGGGCGGCGGCGGGGGAGCCCTCGAGGGCGGCGGCTCGTCGGGCAAGGGCCCGGCCGCCCGTGCCGAGTACGTGGCCCCGCGCTCGTCCACCGTGCGCGTCGACTTCGCCCAGCTCGACCACCTGCTGAACCTCGTCGGCGAGCTGATCATCTACCGCACCAAGCTCGACCAGGTCGGCCGCCGCGTGGCCGAGCAGGCGGGGGGCCGCGGCGCGGGCCAGGACCTCCTCGACGCCGTCAACCACCTGGCCGGCGTCTCCGCCGAGCTCCAGGAGACGGTGATGGACATCCGCATGCTGCCCATCCGCCACGTCTTCGAGCGCTTCCCGCGCATGGTCCGCGACCTCGCCCGCAGCCAGGGCAAGGACATCGAGCTGATCCTCGAGGGCGACGGCACGCGCGTCGACAAGGCGATCATCGACGAGATTGGCGAGCCCCTCGTGCACCTGATCCGCAACAGCGTCGACCACGGCATCGAGGACCCGCGCAGCCGCGTCGCCCGGGGCAAGACGCCGACCGGCACGATCCTGCTGTCCGCGTCCCAGGAATCGAACCACGTCGTGATCACGATCATGGACGACGGCGCCGGCATCGACGCCGCCACCGTGCGGCGCAAGGCCGTGGAGCGCGGGCTGCTCAAGGGCGACGAGACCCTGACCGACCGCGAGGCGGTCCAGCTGATCTTCTCCCAGGGCTTCTCGACCCGCGACGAGATCAGCGAGGTCTCGGGACGCGGCGTCGGCCTCGACGTCGTGATCAAGTCGATCGACCGGCTGTCGGGCCTGATCGAGGTCGAGACGGTGCCGGGCGTCGGCACGAAGTTCATCATCCAGCTCCCGCTCACCCTCGCGATCATCTCGGCGCTCATGGTCGACGTGCAGGGCCGCACCTACGCCCTGCCGCTCTCGTCGGTCGTCGAGAGCCTCAAGTTCCATCCCTCCGAGGTCCACCGCATCAACGGCCGCGACACGCTGCGGCTGCGCGACCGGATCATCCCGCTGGTGCGACTCTCGACCCTGTTCGGCTTCAAGGGCTTCGAGGGCGGCCGCTACGCGGTGATCCTGGGCCGCGGCGACAAGCGCGTGGGCCTCGTGGTCGACAAGCTCTACGGCCAGCAGGAGATCGTGATCAAGGCCCTCGATCCCGCCGTGTCGGGCGGCGCCGTGCCCGTGGCCGGCGCCACGATCATGGGCGACGGCCGCGTCGTGCTGATCCTCGACGTCGCGCACCTCTTCGAAGGCAAGCGCCAGGCCCTCCTGCACGGGCGCGGGGACCCGGGCCTCGCGCTGCCGGGAGCCTGACGGCCATGGCGAAGCCTGGAGACGGACGGAAGAAGGGGACCCGCAAGGCCGAGACGCCGCCCGCGGAATCGGGCTGGACCACGCGCAACGAGCCGATCGTGTTCGACGACCACTCGGGCCGCATCTCGTTGCCCTCCTCGGGCCTCGCGTCGGACATCCTCGCCCGGGCCGACGCCGCCCTCGTCGAGTCGGGGTCCCCCTCGGCGCTCGTCACGCCCGAGGCGGAGGAGATCGCCGTCTCCGAAGGGTCGGCCTCGCGCGTCCACAACATCTCGTTCTTCTCGGCACCCGCCCGGGAGGAGAAGAAGGTCGCCGAGGCCACCGAGCACCTCGTCACGTTCTTCCTCTCGGACGAGGAGTACGCGATCGACGTGCGGCTGGTCCAGGAGATCATCCGGGTCACCGAGATCACCCAGGTGCCGCGCGCCCCGGAGTTCATCAAGGGCGTCATCAACCTGCGCGGCCGCATCATCCCGGTCATCGACCTCAAGCGGAAGCTCGGCCTGGGCGAGGTGGAGCTCGCCAAGCAGACGCGCGTCGTGGTTGTGCGCCTGCGCGACCGCCTGATCGGCCTGCTGGTGGACGGCGCGTCCCAGGTCCTGAAGGTTCCCCTGTCGACGATCGAGCCCGCCCCCGAAGAGGTGGTGGAGATCGACGCGAACTACATCCGCGGCGTCGCGAAGATGGCCGAGCGGCTGATCATCCTGGTGGACCTGCCGAAGGTCCTCGGGGCCGAGTTGCGCGAGGCGCAGGCGCTTTCCGCAGGCTCGAGCTAGGCAATGAGGAGTCCTGTCATGAGATATCTCCGGTTGGGGACGCTGTGCGCGGCGGTGCTCGTCGCGGGCGCCGCGTCGGCCGCCGACGTCGCCGTGCTGAAGAGCGCCGACAGCCCGGCCTGGCGTCCGACCCTCGACGCCCTGCGCCGCTCGGCATCCGGCCACAACGTGACGGAGTTCGACCTCAGGGGCGACCGCGCCGAGGCCGACCGGGTCGTGGCGAGCCTCAAGGGCAAGCCCGGGATCCTCGTGGCCCTGGGGCCGATCGCGGCCCAGGCCGCCCGCGAGGGTGCCCCCGATTCGCCCCTCGTGTTCTGCATGGTGCAGGACCCGGCGCGCCTCAACCTGGTGGGCGTGCCGAACGTGACGGGCGTCGCCTACGCGATCCCGATCAAGAACCAGCTTGCGGCGTTCCGTCTCGTGAACCCGCGCGGGGTCAAGATCGGCGTCGTCTACAACGACGGCAACGTGGGCCGGCTGGTGGACGACGCCCAGAAGGCCGCGGCCATCGTGCGCCTCAACCTGGTCGCCCGTCCGGTCGCCTCCGAGAAGGAAGTGCCCGAGGCGCTGCGCTCGCTGCTCAAGGGCGACGGGGCCGTCGACGCCTTGTGGATCCCGCCGGATCCGGTGCTGCTCGGCGACGAGTCGCGCCGCTACGTCCTCGCCGAGACGCTGAAGGCCGGCAAGCCCGTCTACAGCTTCTCCTCGACCCTCGTGGGCGAGGGCGCCCTCGTCTCGAACGGCCCCGACCTCGGCTCGATCGGGGACCAGGCGGCCGACCTCGTGAACCGCATCGCCGCCGGCGAGCGCGGCAAGATCGAGATGCTGGTGCCGCGCGCCGAGCTCGTGGTCAACAAGAAGATCGCCGACAAGCTGAAGATCGAGATTCCGGCCGACGCCCTGCGCGCCGCCAACAAGGTTTTCTGATGCTGAACCCGAAGAAGACGCGCGTCCGGTCCATCCGCACCCGCCTCGTGCTCCTGGTGACGGCGATCGCCGTGCTGGTGGGCGGCGTCTCGACGTTCTACGACGTCGTGTCGAGCGAGAAGGTGTTCCGCGAGCAGCTCAGCAAGCGCGGCCGCTACATCGCCGCGAACCTCGCCTACAACAGCAAGTACGGCGTCCTGACCGAGGACAAGCCGCTGCTCGCCCAGCTCCTCGACGGCGCCATGTCGTCGGTGGCCGGCCAGGACACGGACGTCGTGGGCGCCATGATCCGCGACGCGAAGGGCGCGGTGCTCGCCCAGAAGGGCGCGGGCGTCAAGGACCTTCCGGCGGCTCCCGCCACGGCCATCGAGGAGATCGAGGCCGCGAGCGACAAGGGCGACGCCGTGATCCTGTTCCGCGCTCCCGTCATGACCACCGGCTCCTCGGGAGGCGGCGCCATGGCCGCGGAGCTCGGTCTCGCGGCGCCGGCGGCCGCCACGGACGAGGAGCAGAAGGGCGGCGTCGAGATCGTCTTCAGCAAGGCGTTCATGCTGGCCCAGCAGCGCCGGCTCTTCTACACGACGCTGCTCGTCGGCTCGGTGCTGATCGCCCTCGGCGCCTACGTCGGCTGGTTCCTGATCGGGCGCTGGTTCCGTCCCGTGCAGCTCATGGTGGACGTGGCCTCGGCCGTCGCCAAGGGCGACCTCACCGAGAGCCTCGAGATCCAGTCCCAGGACGAGATGGGGACGCTGGCCGCGAGCCTCAACGAGATGGTCGAGAACCTGCGCGGCGTCGTCGACAACATCCAGGAGGCGTCCGTGCAGGTCGCCTCCTCGGCCGGCCAGATCTCCGCCAACGCGAAGCTCATCACGCAAGGCGCCCAGAGCCAGGCCCAGGCCGCGGAAGAGACCTCGACCTCGATGGAGGAGATGGCGGCCTCGATCCAGACCGTGGCCGGCAACGCCCAGAGCCTCGCCCAGTACGTGGACGAGACCTCGTCGTCGATCAACGAGATGGGCGCCTCGATCGAGGAGGTCGCGAAGTCCTCCGGCACCCTGGCCGCCACCGTGGCCGAGGCGTCGGCCACGATCGAGCAGATGACCGTCTCGACCGACCAGTCGGCGAAGAACCTCGAGACGCTCGCCGAGACCGTCGCCGAGACTTCCGTGACGATCGAGGAGATGACGTCGTCGATCGAGGCCGTGGCGCGCAACGCCGAGGTGCTCAACACCGCGGCGTCCCGGGCGAGCCAGACGGTCTCCGAGATGGCCGGGGCCGTGACCGACGTCGCGAAGATCGCCGAGGAGGCCGACCGCATCTCCCAGAAGGCCAGCGAGGACGCCCGCACCGGCGACGTGGCCGTGACCACGACGATCCAGGGCATGAAGACGATCTCCGACACCATGGAGAACACCGCCCGCGTCATCACCAGCCTGGGCAAGCGCTCCCAGGAGATCGGCAAGATCCTCGAGGTGATCGAGGAGATCGCGGACCAGACGAACCTGCTCGCCTTGAACGCCGCGATCGAGGCCGCCCGGGCCGGCGAGGCGGGCCGCGGCTTCGCGGTCGTCGCCGACGAGGTGCGCAAGCTCGCCGAGCGCTCGGTCGACGCGACCAAGGAGATCGGCGAGGTCATCCGCCAGGTGCAGCAGGAGACGACCGACGCCGTCGACACGGCCAAGGCCGGCGCCGCCGAGACGAAGGAGGGCATCACCCTCGCGGATCAGGCGGGGCTGGCGCTGCGCCGCATCATCGAGTCGGTCGGCCGGTCGAGCCAGCTCATGGCCGAGATCGCCTCGTCCACGGCGCGCCAGTCGAAGGCCTCGTCGGACGTGCTCAAGACCGTGGCCGACATGAACTCGTCCACCGAGCAGGTGACGACCGCCGTGCGCGAGCAGGCGGCGGGCTCCAAGCAGATCCGCGGCGCCATGGAGCACATCAACAAGATCATGGCGCAGGTCGCGTACTCGACGAAGGAGCAGGCGGCCGGCGGCCGCCAGGTGCGCCTCGCCGTCGAGAACATGAACAAGATCGCGTCCCAGGTCGGCATCGCGACCAAGGACCAGGCCGACGGCAGCCGCCAGATCATCCGCGGCGTCGAGAACATGAACCGCATGACGCAGCAGGTCTCGTACGCGACCGCGGAGCAGAAGCGCGGCGGCGAGCTGGTCGTGAAGGCCATGGAGAACATCTCGGAGATCGCCCGCGACAACCTGTCGACCGTCGAGGAGATGTCCAAGGCGACCACGAACCTCGCGACGCAGGCCGAGAACCTGGCCAAGCTGATCGCCGTCTTCCGCTCGAAGTAGGCGGCCGTGGACCTGGCCGCAGCGCTCGAGACGCTCCGTTCCGGCGAAGAGTCGCTGCGGCGCGAGACGGTCGACCGCCTGGGCCGCTCGCGCCTGCCCGAGGCGATCCCGGCGCTGCTCACGGCCGTGGGCGACGAGAGCTGGCCGGTGCGCCAGGCCGCCGCCGAGCACCTGTCGGTCTTCGAGCCGGGCGCGCTGTTGCCCGCCCTCGAGAGCGCGCTGCGCAACGACGCCGACGCCGGGCTGCGCAACGCCGCCATGGAGATCTACGTGAAGATGGGCGGCTCGGCCGTGTCGCCGCTCCTCGACCTCCTGAAGGACCGCGACGAGGAGGTCCGCAACTTCGCGGCCGTGATGCTCGGCACCCTCCACGACGGCCGCGCCGTCGAGCTCCTGATCGCGGCGCTGCGCGACCCGGACATCAACGTGCGTCACGCCGCCGCCGCGAGCCTGGGGCAGATCGGCTCGCCCGACGCCGTGCCGCCGCTGATCGAGGCGCTGCGCACCGAGCCGTGGCTCCAGTACCCCGCGATCGGCGCGCTGGGCGAGATCGGGGATCCGCGCGCCACCGAGGCGCTGCTCCCGCTCTTGGGCGACGAGCTCCTGCAGGGGCCGGTGCTCGAGGCCCTCGGCCGCGTGGCCGGCCGCGAGGCGCTGCCGAGCCTGGTCCCGCACCTCTACGCGTCCGACCCCGCGCTGCGCAACCTCGCGATCCAGGCCGTGGTGGCGATCGAGCAGCGCGCCACCGAGGGCGGCGAGAGCCTCGACCCCGAGGTGCAGGCGGCGCTGCGCCAGGGCGACCTCGTCGAGCACCTGCTCGCGACGCTCCTCGACGACGACCCGCAGAACCGGCGCACGGCGGTGATCACCCTCGGCTGGCTCAAGGAGCCGCGAGCGGAGCCCACGCTGATCGGCCTGCTCGGCGAGGCGGGCCTGCAGGAATACGTGACCCACGCCCTCGTCTCGATCGGCTGCCGCGACCGGGCGGCCTACGCGGCCGGGCTGGCCCACGCCGACGACGCGATCCGCCAGGGCGCCCTGCGCTGCCTCGCGTGGATCGCGCCCCCGGGCGCCACCGAGCTCGTGGCGCCGCTCATCCACGATCCCTCGCCCGAGGTCCGGGCCGAGGCCGTGCAGGCGATCGGCCGGCTCGGCCACGAGGACGCGCCGATGCTGCTCTTCGAGCTGCTCGGGGACGAGAACGAGATGATCCAGGAGAGCGCCATGGACGCGCTCGCCCGCATGAACCCCGAGCGCGTGGTGCCGCTCCTGCTCCAGGCCCTGCACTCGACCGACGTCCAGGTGCGGATCCGCGCGGCCGAGACGCTCGGCCTGCTGCGGCAGTCCGACACGGCGCCCGCGCTCATCGCCCTGTCGCGCGATCCGCGCGAGCACGTGCGGCGCGCGGCCCTGAAGGCGCTCGGCGAGATCGAGGCGCCGGGCGTGCCGGACCTGCTGCGGGCCGCGCTCCTCGACGAGTCGAGCCTGGTGAAGCAGCAGGCGGTGCTGTCGCTCGGCAAGCGCCAGGACCTGGAGACCGCCGACGACCTCGTCCCGCTCCTCGACGACCCCGACCCGAAGATGCGCTTCGTGACGATCCGCGCCCTGGGGCAGATCCGCAGCCCCGAAGCGGTGCCGAAGCTGCTGCCGTTCCTGTCCGACGCCCGCAAGGAGCTGCGCTTCGCGGCGGTCGAGGCCCTGGGCTCGATCCGCGCCATGGCCGCGGTGCGGCCGCTGCTCGGCGTGCTCGGCGACGCCGACCGCAACCTGCGGCGGGCCGCGGCCGAGAGCCTGGGCTCGATCGGCGATCCCCAGGCGGTGCCGTCGCTGATCCTCACCCTGGAGGACGCCCACTGGAGCGTGCGCTGCGTCGCGGCCTCGGCCCTGGGCCGGCTCCACAGCGCCAAGGCCACGTCCGCCCTCGTCGCGCGCCTCGACGACGAGGACCAGACCGTGCGGCGCGCCGCCGTGCTGGCCCTGGGCGAAGGCGGCGACGCGCGCGGGGCCGTGCGCCTCATCCAGGCGCTCTCGGACCCCGCGCTGCAGTCGACGGCCCTCGAGGCGCTGCGGCGTCTCGGTCCGCCCGCGCTGCCCGAGATCGAGCGCAGCTTCCCTCCCGCGAGCCCCGAGGTGCGGCGGCTGCTCGTCGACCTCGTCGGGCGCATGGAGGAGCGCCGCGCGACGCGCCTGCTGCTCGCGGCCCTCGCCGACTTCAACGCCGAGGTGCGCGCCGAGGCGGCGCTCGCCCTGGGCGACGGCGGCGACCTGGAGGCGCTGCGGCCGCTCCAGGGCCTCAAGTCCTCCGACCCGTCGCCCGAGGTGCGTCAGGCCGCGGCGCAGGCGCTGCGCAAGCTGCAACCGCGGTAGCCGCTTGTTCCATCCCTCAGACCACGACGCCGAGCTCTCCGAGGAGGAGTTCCGCCTGCTGCGGGACTTCATCCACGAGAAGTTCGGGCTGTACTTCGACGACGGCCAGCGCGGCACCTTGCGCGCGCGTCTCACCGCGCGCCTCTCGGCCCTCGACCTCATGTCCTTCGAGGACTACTACCACTACCTGCGCTTCGGGCCGCAGCGCACCGAGGAGCTCTCGCGCATGGCGAGCCACCTCACGAACAACGAGACCTACTTCTTCCGCGAGCAGCCCCAGCTCCAGGTCTTCTCCGAGCACGTGCTGCGCGGCATCAAGGAGAAGAAGGCGCGGGGCTCGGACCGCGTCCTGCGCCTGCTCTCGGCCGGCTGCTCCACGGGCGAGGAGGTCCACACCCTGGCCATGCTGGTCTACGACAGCGGCCAGTTCTTCTGGAACTGGGACGTCGAGATCGTCGGCGTCGACGTGGACGAGGCCGCCCTGGAGAAGGCGCGCAAAGGGGTCTACTATCACAACTCCTTCCGAGGCCTGTCCCCGGCGCTCAAGGAGCGCCACTTCGCCCGCGAGGGGAACGGCGAGAAGGTCAAGGACGCCCTGCGCCGCATGATCCGCTTCCGGACCGGCAACCTGCTCGAGGCGTCGACCTACGAGGGCCTCGGCGCCTTCGACGCGATCCTGTGCCGCAACGTGCTCATCTACTTCTCCGACGTGATGATCCGGCGCGTGGTGGAGCACTTCCACCGGGCCCTGGTGCCCGGGGGCTTCCTGCTCCTCGGCCACGCCGAGTCCCTCTCGCGGATCACCGACGCGTTCACGCCGATCCGTTTCCCGGGCGCGATGATCTACCAGAAGCCCGAGCGGGAGGGCGCATGAAGCGGCGCAAGCCCGTGCGCGTGCTCGTGGTCGACGACTCGGCCTTCGTGCGCCAGGCCCTGACCCGCATGCTCGGCGGCAACACCGAGATCGAGGTCGCGGGCCTCGCCGTGGATGGCCGCGACGCGTGCGAGAAGGTGCGCGCCCTCAAGCCGGACGTCGTGACGATGGACATCCAGATGCCGCGCATGGACGGGCTCCAGGCTCTCGAGGAGATCATGGCGGAGACGCCGGTCCCGGTGCTGCTGCTGTCCTCGCAGACCAAGGACGGCGGCGAGGTGACGCTGCGCGGCCTGGAGCTGGGCGCCCTCGACTTCGTGGACAAGTCCCGGGTGCAGGGCAACATGAACCTGCTCAACCTGGCCGAGGAGCTGCGCGAGAAGATCCTCGCGATCTCCCGCGTCCACGTGACGCGGCGGCCGCGCCCGGCCCCGCCGGTCGTGACCGGCCCGGCCCTCGTGCTGGGCCGCCAGCCGCGCGCCGAGGTGATCGTGATCGCGACCTCGACCGGGGGCCCGCCCGCCCTGCAGGCCCTGGTGCCGCGCCTGCCCAAGGACCTGGCCTCGGCCGTGATCATCATCCAGCACATGCCGGTGGGCTTCACCCGCTCGCTCGCCGAGCGCCTCGACGCTCGCAGCGTGCTGCGCGTCCGCGAGGCGGAGGAAGACGACCTCGTGGAGCCCGGCCAGGTGCTCGTGGCCCCGGCCGGCGTCCACATGCGCGTGAGGCGGCGCCTGCACGGCGTCCGCGTGACGCTGGACGAGGAGCCCCGCAGCGCGCTGCACCGGCCCTCGGCCGACGTCCTGATGGCCTCGATCGCGAAGACCTACGGCCACCGGGTCCTGGGCGTCGTGCTGACGGGCATGGGCTCGGACGGCGTCGAGGGCCTGCGGGCGATCCGGGCCGCGGGCGGCAAGACCCTCGCCGAGAGCGAGGAGACCTGCATCATCTACGGGATGCCGAAGGCGGCCGTGGAGGCCGGCGTGATCGAGCGCTCGGTGCCGCTGTGGGCCATGGCCGAGGCGATTCTTGCCGGAGTGTAGAATGACCCCAGCGAGGATGCGCCTTTGAGTCTCACGGGAAACCTGGAGGATCTGCCGCTCCTCGACATCCTCCAGATCGTTTCCTTCAGCAAGAAGACCGGCTTCCTCACCATCCAGGCAAGCGAAGGCGCCGCTGCGATCGTGTTCCGCGAGGGCCTCGTCGTCTCGTCCTTCACCTGGGAGAGCCTGCCCGTCGATCCGCGCGCGGCGACCTTGCCCCCGGAGCGCCGCGCCGCCCTCATCAAGCAGCGCATCGCGATGGCCCTCGAGCGCCTGATCCGGCTGCGCGAGGGCGAGTTCAACTTCAGCCTCACCGACGAGGCGCCCCGCACGATCGGCGACCGCGACATCTCCCTCGAGGTGCTGGTCCAGGGCATCAATCCCCAGGAGATGCTCCTCGACCTCGCCCGCGGCCTCGACGAGGACCGGCGCGACTCGTCGGCCGCGCTCGAGGCGTCCTTCGCCGCGCCTCCGGAGGAGGCCTTCGTCGAGGAGCCGGCCGCGCCGGAGATCCCGGACGAGATCGTGGGGGAGCCGGAAGACGAGCCCGTCGACGACGTCGTGGCGTCCTTCGTCCAGCAGGCGGCGAACGAGCGCGCGAGCGCGCCCACCGGCGGCGAGCCGTCCGTGACCCTCGCCTTCGCCCCGCTGCGCCGCGAGCCGCCGCCCGAGGTCGAGCCGGCGCGGCTGCCCGAGCCCGAGCCGGAACCGCCGCCTCCCACCGAGCCGGTGCGCGCCGCGGAGCCCGAGCTGCCGCCGGGGACGCCCGCGCCGCCGCCGCGCACGATCCTGCTCGTGGACGACGAGGACGACGTCCGCGGCATCATCGCGGGCCTGTTCAGCATGGTCGGCTACGACGTCGTGGAGGCCGAGGACCCCGATGCCGCCATGCGCGAGGCGGGGAAGCTGGGCAAGGCCGGCACGCCGTTCCTGCTCCTCACCGACGTGGGCATGCCGGCTTCCGGCGGAACGTCGTTCCAGGGCGGCTTCGAGGTCGTGAAGCGGCTCTGGAAGATGAACCTGCGGCCGCCGGTCCTGATGATGACCGAGAGCCTGTCGCCGGCGCTGCAGGCCCGCGCGCGGCAGATGGGCGTCTCGAACTTCGTCTTCAAGCCGGGCCTCTCGAAGCTCGACCGCAAGCAGTTCGAGGCCGACCTGCGCGCCTTCGCGACGCGCCTGGTGCAGGACGTGCTGCCGACCATGGGCCGGCGCGGCGAGGCCCCGAAGCGCGCGAAGGCCCCGCGCGGCATCGACCAGCCCGCGCGCCCGGCGCTGCCGGCGCCCTCGGCCGAGGACCTCTCGCGCGAGTTCACGCTGCTCCAGGAGCGCCTCGCCGAGCTGCGGCGCCAGGGCGACCCGACCCAGATCTCGCTGATGGTGATGCGCGTGGCCCGGGAGTTCTTCGAGCGCGGCGTGCTGCTGCTCGCGAAGAACGAGGAGCTGCGCGGTCTCGGCGGCTTCGGCCTCGCCCCCAAGGAACAGAAGATCGGGCTTCTGATCCGCGACGTCACGATCCCGCTGAAGGAGCCGTCGGTGTTCCGTGAGGTGGTCGACGGCCAGCAGACCTTCGTCGGCGAGCTGCCCGAGAGCAAGTGGACGCGGGCGCTGCTCGGCAAGATCGGCAAGTTCAAGTCGAACACGGTCGTGCTCGTGCCGCTGCTCACGAACCGCGAGACGATCGCGCTCCTCTACGGCGACAACCCCGAGAGCGGGCGCGTCCCCGGCCGCCTCGAGATGCTGGAGCTGTTCATCAACCAGGCCGGCATCGCCCTCGAGAACGCCTTCCTGCAAAGGAAGCTGAAAGCCGTCTAGGCGTCTTCCTCCCGCCCAACCGTCGTCACAGGCGCGCCACGCGAATCGTCGAAAACGACCGCCGGTCACGTTTCTATTGACAGTGGATTCTTGCTAGGCATAAAGTCGCGTCCGTTCTTTACAGAAGTCGTACGGCCGACAGTCGACTCGCGCCACTGGTTCGACTACCGCACCTGGAGGAGCAAATGGTCACAAGGATCGGCCGGCTTCGAGCGGCTCTCGGCGGGTTCGTTCTTCTCGTCGCATGTCTGGCGGGGAACGGTGGGTCGCTGCCAGGCGCTCAAGCCGCCGACACGCCGCCGGCGATCCTCGTCGTCGCGGACGCCCGACGCCCGACGCCCGCCGAAACCGCCTTCCAGCAACGCCTTCAAGCCCTGAAATACTCGGTCGCGCTCCGCGATCGCGGACTCCTCGACGATGCCGAGGCGAGAGACGCCTCACTGGTCGTCATCGCACCCGACGCCGACCCCATCGCGGGAAGCGTAGCGGAGCTGGCGACCGCACCGGTGCCGGTCCTCGTCTTGAACGATTCCGCCATGGAAGGGATGGGCCTCGCTCGCCAGGGCGACACCGGTCTCGTGAGCCGGCAGCGTGACATGGTGATCACGAACGCGCTGCACCCCCTGGCCGCAGGCATGTTCGGGCGCATCCCTCTCGGAACGTCCGCACAGGACGTCAGGCTGGTGCGAGCCCGCACGACCGGCCGGAACATCCTCGCGGCCAGCGAGGACGCGACGCAGTCGTTCGCAATGGCGTTCGAGAGGGGTCAAGCCACGGGCGCGGGCCCGGCGCCGGCTCGACGCGTGGGCCTGGCGATGCCGACCGCCTTCATCGGCGGCGACTCGAAGGAGGCCCGTGATCTCTTCGCGGCTGCCGTCTACTGGGTGACCGAGCGCAATGCACCGCCCTGGGTCTTTCCCGGGCGCAAGGCTCACGGCGATGTCGGCGAGTGGGTGCTTCTCGACGGCCGCGTCAGCGACGACGGCATCCCGGGCAACAAGCCCGTGCTGTCGACGTGGACGAAGGACTCCGGTCCGGGGCTGATGCAGCTGGACGACGGTTCCGCCACGTCCACTCACGCGCGTTTCTCCAAGGCGGGCGTCTATGCGGTTCGCTTGACCGCGACGGACGGTGAAGAGACGAGTTCCTCGGTCACGACCGTGACCATCGGCGAGGCGGCCGGCGATCCTGCGCCCTTCGTGAAGCCCATCGGCACGCCCGGTCGTGGAGCGCCGAGCGGACCTGCGACTCAGCTCGCATCGGGCACCATTCTCTTCGTCGTGGGGAACACCACGCTGAGCCCGGAAGACACGGGCGTCCGGAACCGGCTCGTGGCTCTCGGGTACACGGTCACCGTCGTCCAGGGCGTTTCGGCGACGAACCCCGCCGCGTCCACGGCTACCGGTAAGAAGGCGGTCATCGTCTCCGCGAGCTCACCCAACTCGATCGACCAGTTCTTCTCGAGCGCCGTGCCCGTCATGGTCATGACCGAGGGGCTCTGCGACAACTATCAGATCTGCGACTTCGCCAATCGCGGCACCGAGACCAACGCCCAGGTCAAGATCGTCAGCCCCACGGACTTCCTGGCTGGCGGTCTCGAGGACACGATCCAGGTCAGCAACGTCGCCGGCGGCGTGGCTGGAGGTGGTGTCACTGCTGCGGCCCGCAAGATCGCCACCTGGCCCAGCGACACGACCAAGGCCTCCGTCGCCGCGTACGAGTCCGGGGCCCTGATGTTCAACAGCACGGTCGCTCCGGCCAAGCGGGCCTTGTACGGACTGCACCCTCTCCTGATTGCCAACGCCAACGATTGGGGCGCGGTGCTCTTCGACCAGATGGCTCTCTGGCTCGGCAATCAGAACGTCGCGCCCGTGGCGAAGGCTGGCGCGGACTTCTCGGCCTTGTACCCGGGCGCGACGGTACAGGGGCAGATCCTCGACGACGGGAAGCCGAACCCTCCCGCTCAGATCACGGCGACCTGGGACTTCTGGAGCAGCAACGGCGCGGCCGGCACCGCGATCATCGCGAATCCCACCTGCACGGGCACCGTCGCTGTTCAGCCGACGTGCCTCACCACCACCGTCACCTTCACCAGCGACGGCCTCTTCACCCTTCGCTTGAGCGCCAGTGACGGCGAGTACACGCGCTACGACTACGTCGACATCAACGTCGTGCTGAGCAACAGCGCCCCTGTCGTCAATGCTGGCAGCGACCGGGTGGTCGTCTACCCGCCGGGAACGCTGCCGGTTACGGCCATTGCCACGGATGACGGGATTCCCAACCCGACGCTCACCTATTCGTGGACGAAGGTGTCCGGCCCAGCTGGGACCGTCACGTTCTCGCCGAGCAACGCCTTGACCACCAACATCACCCTGCCTGCGGCCGGGACCTACGTCCTTCGTCTGTCGGCATCGGATGGCGCCCTGACCGGCTATGACGACCTCGTCGTCACCGCCGGGGGCAGCGCGTTGCTGGTCGTCAACGCAGCAGTATCGATGACCCAGGAGGATCTGGCTGCCAAGAGCCTGATCGAAGGCATCGGCTTGTCGGTGGCCTTGATCTCGTCCCAGGGCGCGGCAATCACCCCGGCCAGTGCACTGGCGGCAGCGACGGGTCGCAAGTTCGTGCTGATCGCACAGTCGGTGAACAACGCCGATCTGACGACGCAGTTCAAGACCGTCCCCGTTCCGGTCATCTGTCATACCAACGGCTACCAGGACGACATGGGAATGGCGACGACTGCAAACCGCGGCGCTACGGCAGTCGTCGCGGAAGAGGTCATGGTTCCGAGCGCTCCTCCCCACATCCTCTCCGCCGGGCTGACGGGAACTCTTCCTTCGGAATTCACAGCCACCGGAGGCTCATGGACCATTCCAGCGGCCACGGCCATCAAGGTCGCGACCGAGCCCGGGCAGCCCACGCATGCGACTTGGTTCGCCTACGAGAAGAACGTAGTGATGGCGGGGTTCACGTCGCCCGAGCGGCGCATGGGCATCAACATGAACTGGCTCGACTACACGCCGGCAGGGAAGGCACTGCTGCAGGCTTTCATGCGCTGGGCCGGACGCATCAATCAGGCGCCACTCGTGGATGCGGGGCCGTCGGTCACGACGACGGCGACCACCGTCGCGCTGGACGGTACGGTGGGTGACGACGCGCTCGTGCTGGCGGTGCCGACGACGGCCTGGTCCCTGGTTTCGCCGCTGGGTGGAAGCGTGACCTTTGGGAATGCTGCGCTCATCGACACCACCGCGACCGTTCCGGGGCCTGGCACCTACGTCTTTCGGCTTCAGGCCAACGACGGCGAGCTCGTCTCCTCGGACACCGTGACGGTGACCGTCAAGCCCACGCCAGCTCCCGTGAACCAGGCCCCGATCGCGACCGCTGGCCCCGACCGGACGGTGAAGATGCCGGGCGGCACGTCCTTGCATGCGAGCTACTCCGACGACGGCCTGCCGACTCCCCCGACGCTGACACCGACCTGGACGAAGCTGAGCGGGCCGGGCACAGTGACCTTCACTCCCGCTTCCGGCATCGGGCAGGATGTCGGCGCCACCTTCTCTGCCGCAGGCATCTACACGATCAAGGTGGCGGTGAGCGACGGGCTGCTCGTCGGCACGGACGATGTCCGGGTCATGGTGGAGGCCACGAAACAGGCGCTGCTCGTGACGAACCTGGCGGCGTTGAACGCCGCGGAGCTGGCGACCAAGGCCCGGCTCGAGGGCCTTGGCTTCACGGTGACGACGAAGACCTCCTCCGCTGTCGTCTCGGGTGACGCCAACGGCAAGGCGGTCGTGGTCGTCCTGAGCTCCTCGAGCTCCGGCGTCGTGGGCACGAAGTTCCTCAACACGGCCACGCCCGTGGTGTTGGCCGAACAGGAACTCTTCGACGACATGAAGTTGACGGGAACCGTGAGCGGCACGGACTTCGGCGTCATCCATCTCCAGACCCAGGTGCGGATTCTTCTTCCGTCGCACGCCCTCGCGGCCGGCCTCATCGGTCCGGTGACCGTCTACTCGTCCGCGTCCGACGTTGGTTTCGGCATTCCGAGCGCCGACGCCGCTGTGGTCGCCTCCGTGGTCACCGATGCCACTCGGCCGGCCGTCTTCGGCTACGCACGAGGGCAGACGATGGGGCAGAGCTTCGTCGCCCCCGGACGGCGCGTCGGCACCTTCGTTCGACCCGATCAGCTTGTCGGCGACGGGTGGAAACTGTTCGACGCGGCGATCGCCTGGGCGACGCTTCCCGAGGTGCCCGCCTTGTTCGTCGTCGGCACCTCACCGCCGGCTGCGGGCAGCGCGGACGACAAGATCCTCCAGCGACTCCGCACCATGGGGGTCAACGCGACGACGAAGGCCGCGAATGCCTCTCTCGTGACCGCGGATGCCGTCGGCAAGGCCCTGGTGGTGATCTCGTCCACGGTCAACGACGCCCAGGTCACGAACAAGTTCCGTGACTCGACCGTTCCCGTCGTGGTGGTCGAGCCGAACGTCCTCGACGACATGAAGATGACGGGCACCGTGTCGGGGACCGACTTCGGGACGAAGACCGGGCAGAACTCGATCGCGGTCGTAGACGCCACGCACCCGCTGGCGGCCGGGCTGAGCGGCACCAGGGTCGTCGATGCCACGAACCAGACGTTCACGTGGGGTCTTCCCAGCGCGAACGCCGCGCGCGTCGCGACGTTGCCCGGAGAGTCCGCCAAGTGGGGAATCTTCGGCTACGAGATCGGCACGAGCATGGTCGGTCTCAACGCCCCGGACCGCCGCGTCGGACTCTTCCTGGGAGACTCGGCCGTCACGCAGTTCCTTCCCGACGGCTGGACCCTGTTCGAGGCCGCGATCCGGTGGGCCGGCGGCAGCGACGCCGACAACGACGGTCTCGACATCTTCACCGAGTACCAGGTCGGAACCGACCCGCGCGACTCCGATTCCAACGACAACGGCATCCCGGACGGGCAGGAGAAGAGTTCCGGATTGAACCCGGCAACCACCGATTCGGACGGCGACGGTCTCACGAATGCGCAAGAGCTCCAGAAGGGCACGGACCCGTTCCGAGCGGATACGGACGGCGACGGAGTGGGCGACTTCACCGACTGTTTCCCGTTGGACTCCACCCGTAACCTGTGCCCGTCGAGTACCCCCGGCGACGTGATTCCGCCGGTGATCACGCTGACGGAGCCTCCCGGCGCGACGTTCACGGGCGCTGTGTGCACGCCCAGCCCCTGTCCCCCCTGAAGTCGGACCGTTCCCTCGTTCTCACGGCTCTAGACCAAGGTCATCCGCAGAAGAGGTGTTTCGTGATGCCCAGGCATCCGTCGATTCTCAAAGAAACCGTCGCGCAGATCCTGATCGGCGGGATGCTGATGGGGCTGTGTCCGCCCCTCGCCACGGCGCAAGAGGCGGGGCCTGCGCCTGCGGCGGCACCGAAACAGGAGCCGGCTCCAAAGCCCGCCGCGGGTGTCAAGGCCAACCGAGTCGTGCCCACCGTTCGACCGCCAAGCGCTCTGCCCGTCTTCTCCGGAGATCCGAGCGACGACGAGATCTTCCGGGCGAGGGTGTTCTCCGAGCCGCTGGTCCCGGAGCATGCGCCGGAGCCTGGCGAGAATCAGGCGTTGGCCGCTGCGATTCTCGACTACGCGGCCGCCCCGCTTCGAGAGGACACGGCGGCCCTCGAAGCATTCCTCGCCGCCCACCCGGACTCTGCCTGGCGAACGGCCCTCCTCAGCAACCTCGGCACGGTGTATCGGCGCACGGGATATTTCCAGCGCGCCCTGGCGACCTGGCAGACGGCGTGGCGAGAGGGCCAGGGTGTGACCGAGCCCAAGGCCCGGGCCCTGGTCGACGTCGCGCTCGCGGGCTTGGCCGGCTTGTACGCTCGCCTGGGCCGACAGGACGAGCTCAAGGCGCTGCTGGAGAGTATCGACGACCGATCGATAGCGGGTTCCGCGTCCGAGGCTCTCAACTCCAGCCGGCAGGCTCTGGCCATCATGCGGAGCCAACCGGACCTGGCCTTCCGGTGCGGCCCCCTCGCTGTGTCAGCCATCCTTCGAGCCCTCAAGGGCGAGTCGGATCCCCGCGTCGAAGCCTCGCCCTCGACCTCGCGTGGAACGTCCCTCCTCGCGATGAAGGACCTGGCTGCGACCGCGGGCCTCGATCTCGTCGCCGTGCGCCGCAACGGGGACGCAGCCGTGCCGGTTCCCGCCCTGGTTCACTGGAAGGCCGGCCACTTTGGAGCGTTGGTCAAGAAGGAACGAGACAGCTACCTTCTGCAGGATCCGACCTTCGGCGACGAGATGTGGGTCAGCGCGAGTGCCGTCGCGGCGGAGGCGAGCGGAGCCTTCCTGGTCCGGCGAACGATGGTCCCCAAGGCCTGGCAGCCGCTTCCGGATAACGAAGCGTCCGGGATCTGGGGCAAGGGTATCGGCGCCGGACCCGAACCGAGCAGCCCTGGCCCCAAGACCAACTGCAATTGCCCCCCCGGTATGGCCGGGTATGCCCTTCACAAGCTTCAAGCGACGATCTCGATCTCAGACACGCCGATCCTCTACTCGGTGCCCTACGGGCCAGCGATCAACTTCACGCTGACCTACGACCAGGGCGAACAACTTCAGCCCCAGATCTTCACGTACTCGAACTTCGGTCCGAAGTGGAAGCACAGTTTCATGAGCTTCCTGGAGGACGACCCCAACAATCCGTCTCAAAGCGTCTACTACTACATCCCAGGTACCGGCCGCGAAGCTGTCGTGGGCTTCAATCCTGGGACCAACGAGTACGCCCCTCACTACGAGAGCCGCGCGATCGTCGTGCGAACGGCTACGAATCCGGTCCGCTACGAGAGGCGTACGGCCGACGGTTCGGTCCAGGTCTTCTCGCAGACGGACGGCGCCATCTCCTTCCCGCGGCGAGTCTTCCTCACGGAAATCCGGGATCCCCAGGGCAATGCGGCTCAACTGGTGTACGACGGCTCGATGCGCCTCGTGGCAGTAGTCGACGCTGCAGGCCAGGTGTCGACGTTCGCGTACGACCTCCTCTCCGACCCCTTGAAGATCACGCGGATCACCGATCCCTTTGGGCGCTCGGCAGATTTCACCTATAGCTCCGACGGACGGCTCGTGAGCATTCGTGACGTGATCGGGCTGACGTCCTCTTTTACGTACCAGTCAGGGGATTTCATCTCGGAGCTCACGACACCCTACGGGACGACGCGCTTCCGTTCGGACCGCGTCAATTTCCCCGTTTGGGCAGAGGCGACTGATCCCGTGGGCGGCACAGAGAGGGTCGAGTATCAGCAGGTCGGATCAGTGCCCGGAGTCGTGAACCACCAGGTCCCTGCGAGCATGCTTCCGGCGGGCATGGAAGGAAACAACCACCATATGGACCTGGGGGTTGGCTTTTACTGGGACAAGCTCGCCTACAGCCCAGCGAACGACCGCACGCGTGCCGAGATCACGAACTGGGCCGTCGGGCCGACGCACCTGGCTGTTGGAATTCCGAGGGCGATAAAGAAGCCGCTCGAGAATCCCGTCTGGTACGAATATGCCGGGAGCAACCTCAACAACTTCTACTTGGGCGCGACGGCGCAACCTTCGAGGATCGGGCGGAGGCTCGACGCGACGAGCTCACAGATCAGACAGTACGAATACAACAGCGTGGGACGAAGAACGAAGGAGATCGATCCTCTAGGTCGTGAAACGATCTCCGTCTACGGCAACAACAATGTCCCCGACGCTGTTCCAGCGACGGGTAGGGGACTCGATCTGCTGCAGGTGAAGGTCAAGAGCGGCACAATCTACGATCTTCTCGGAAGCTATGTCTACGACTCTCATCATCGCCAGACGTCGCTTACTGATGCAGCTGGCCAAGTGACGGCCTACACGTACAACGCTCGTGGTCAGATAGCCACGGTCACTACGCCGCCTCGGGCAGGTATTTCCGAGAATCGGACAACTACATACTCCTACGACACGACCTCGGCCCTTCTGACTAGCGTCGCTGGTCCTGGAAGCGCGACAACGACCTACACCTACGATGCGGCTGCCCGTCTCGCAAGCGTGACAAACGTCGACAACTATACAGTGGCCTACGAGTACGATGCTTTCGATCGGCCAGTCACGACGCGCTATCCCGACGGCTCCTTTGAGCAGGTCGAGTACGAGAAGCTTGATCCAGTTCGACAGCGGGATCGCCTCGGGCGATTCACGCACGTGTTCTACGACCCAATGCGCCGAGTTGTGGGCGTCAGAGATTCCCAGGGGCGGACAACGCTCAAGCAGTGGTGCGCCTGCGGTGCGTTGGATCAAGTCGTCGACGCCAACGGCAACCGCACAAAGTGGGAACGCGATATTCAAGGCAGGGTTACAAAGGAAGTCCGCGCCAACGCAACCTTCAAGACGTTTGTGTACGAGGGCGGTAGCTCGCGGCTCAAAGAAGTAGTGGACGCGAAAGGCCAACATATCCAGTACAGCTACGCCTTGGACGACAAGCGCACAGGAACCGTTTTCCTCAATGCCGAGCACCCGACTCCCGGCATCACGCTGAGCTACGTGGATCCCAGTACGGGCCAAGCAGATGTTCACGGCTGGCTACGAGCGATGACCGATGGCACCGGCACTACCGTGTACAACTACAGGGCGATCGGCAGTCTGGGTGCCGGGCAGGTCGAGACGATGGACGGCCCTCTCACGAACGACACGATTGGTCTCGCCTATGACGAGCTAGGCCGCATTGTGTCTCGGACCTTGGATTCCGTCACTACGACGTGGAGCTACGACGAGCTGGGCCGTCTTGCCACCTTCAGTGATCGGAGCGACACCTTTAGCTACGCATATGTCGGAAGCACAAATCGGGTCCAGAGCGTGAGCTATCCGAATGGTCAGACCGCCAACTATAGCTACATGCCTGCGAGCCTCAACCTCCGATTGCAAACAATTCACAACAAGAGGCCCGACGCCTCGACGCTATCGAAGTTCGAATATACCTACGACCCAACAGGGAATATCCAGACTTGGAACCAGCAAAAGGACTCTAGTTCTCCTCAAGAGTACGTTTACGAGTACGATCGGGCCAATCAACTTGAGCTGGCAACCCTGAGAGACGTGGGAGGCGCGATTGTGAAGCGATATCGATACGACTACGACCTCTCTGGAAACCGTTCGACAGAGCAGATCGACAACCTGGTAACGACCACCTCCTTCGACGCGGTGAACAGAATGTTGACGCAGGTTCCGGGAGGCCTCGCGACATTCCGTGGAACAACCAACGAACCCGCAGGTGTCGTTGTTGGACCCACCGCCGCAGTGACGACGGCGGGCAATCAGTTTACAGGTGTCGCGACAGTGGGGACCGTGCCAACGAACGTGACCGTGATGGCCACGGATCCGAGTGGCAACTCTCGTACGAACACATACCAGACGAGCGTAACAGGTCCCACGAAACTCTTCGCATACGATGCGAACGGAAACCTCGTCAGTGACGGTTTGAAGACGTATGAGTGGGATGCGGAGGGGAAGCTCCTTGCGACTGTCCAAGGAGTACAGAGAAGCGAGTTTGCCTACGATGGCCAAGGGCGGCGCGTAAGGATCACGGAGAAGACTAGCGGTAGTGTCGCAAGCGACAAGCAGTACGTGTGGTGTCAGCTCTCGATCTGCCAAGAGAGGGATGCAATCAGCGGAGTAGTGACAGCAAGATTTCACATGCTGGGATTCAATGACGCGAACGGCAACTCGTTCTACTACAGCTACGATCACCAAGTAAGTGTCCGAGAGGTAACGAATCAAGCGGGCGCGCTAGTGACGAGGTACGACTATGATCCCTACGGCAGGAGTAGTCGTGTTCTTGGAACAGCTGACAGTCCTTTCGGCTACGCGAGCCAGTTCCGCCACAGTCCGTCGAACTTGTGGTTGGCACCTTTTCGGGTCTACGACCCCACGTTGGGTCGTTGGCTGAGCGAAGATCCCCTTGGCATTCAAGGGGGCTTGAATCTGTACGCCTACGTTCGAGGCAATCCTGTCAATGGCGTAGATCCCTTGGGCCTCTTTGGCCTCTCGGATTGGTTTCATCACTACTTCTTCGGCAACGGCGCGCCCATCGACCTCGGCTCGATTGGCCTCCTTGGGGACTTCCAGAACGCCGCCGACGTACGCAATGCGTCGAGACGTTTTCGGGAGAGACTCTCGCAAAGGATGGGCCAGGAGATGCTGGCAGCTTGCTCCACGTGCCCATCAGGAAACAAGGATTTTGGCTTCAGCGAGAGAGATGGCGCGCCCATCGATCTCACGTACACACCCAACCTCTACGTGCTCGGAAATGGTTCGCTGAAGCTCTTCGCAACCTGCTCGGGGAGCGGCGAGTGTGCGAGTGGGCAGTACTGCGGTGATTGCAAGCTTCAGTTTGGATACTACGATCGCTTCATAGATGTACCCGATGTTGCCGACTCGATCTCTGGAGATCAGGAGCTCCCCTACGGTGTGCCATTCGCGATAACTGCGGGTTGGACGGAGGGGTTCCACGAATGCGGCTCGATGTGAGCGAAGTATCAGCAGCGTGTTCGCTCGCCCTACTGGTCGCGTTGACCGTTTCGGCGTGTCGATTGGGCGTTCGCGATCGCTACATCAAGAGGGAAGTCTTCGCCTCTGAACTCGTTGGGGACTGGGCGCCCTCGCCAGACTCGCACTCGTATCTGGCGTGGAAGAAAGGGGGCGCTTTGGAACTAGACGAGCAAGTCCTAGCACTCAAGTCGGACGGAACGTGCGATGTCAAAGGCCTGGGCAACAGTGACGGAATGCCGTTGCCCCGACTCAAGAGCCCCGACGTTAGCGCTTGTCATTGGAGGCTTGAGAAGTCGCCTACTCATGTCGGGCATCGCCCGACCGAAAAGATGGCTGTGCGGGTCAGCGTGCGTCAGGTACGGCAGCCACTCCCTACTTTTGAGAACGCGACCCTTTTCGTGGCTGAAGAGCGCGGACGCTTACTCCTCTGGGATTGGGCTGAGGAACCCGACAGAGCTAGATACGTTACGCTGGAGAGGCGGCGCTAGAAGCTGGGAGGGGCGTTTCCTTGCTTCAGGTGGTAGCGTTAGCATCTTGCATTGATTGCCGAGTCAGGCGCTCGCGACCTTGCCAGAGCCGACGTAACACCTCGCCACTGCCAGTTCTTTCGGTTCGAAGGTCCCTCAATCGTGATTCGACACTCCTCTCGATTCCGGCAGAACCAGCTCAAGATATTGTTTCGGGCCACAAGCCTCTTGGCGGGGCGTGCCCTAGCCGGCGATCGGGGTTAGAATCCCCGGGAAACCGAGGGATTCATGTCGAACGTCCCCGAGGATCCGAAGAAGGGTCAGGACTTCTTCCAGATCTTCAGCAAGGCCAAGGAGTTCACCGAGCAGCTGCTGAAGGAGAACGAGCGGCTGCGTTTCCGCATCGCCCAGCTCGAGACCGGCGGCGCCGGTGCGGGCGCTCCGAACGCGGAGCTCGAGAGCAAGATCAAGGACCTCGAGACGAAGCTCGCCGAGGTCGAGGCGCGCTTCAAGCGCGTCGAGGCCGAGAACAAGGAATTCGCCGACCGCTACATCGAGATCGAGGAGCAGAACAACAACCTCGCGAACCTCTACGTCGCGAGCTACCAGCTCCACTCGACCCTGGACTACCGCGAGGTGGTGCGCATCGTCCAGGAGATCGTGATCAACCTGATCGGCGCCGAGGCCTTCCACATCTTCATCGTCAACGACAAGACCGGGACCCTCGACCTCGAGACCTCCGAGGGCCAGACCTCGCCCATCACCTCGGTGCAGCCGGGGGAGGGCAAGATCGGCCTCGCCGCCAGCTCCGGCGACAACTACTTCGCCGACAACGTGGCGGTGACGTCGCCCTCGCCGTTCGAGGAGCCGCTCGCGGTGGTGCCGCTCAAGATCAAGGACAGCGTGATCGGCGTGATCTCGATCAACAAGCTGCTCGTCCAGAAGACGGCCTTCACGACCATGGACTACGAGCTGTTCACGCTGCTCGCGGGCCACGCGGCGACGGCGATCTTCGCGTCCAAGCTGTACTCGGTGTCGGCACGGAAGCTCACGACGCTGCAGGGCTTCCTCGACATGATGAAGCAGAAGTAGCGCTTTCCCGGCCGGCCGCCCTATGATGCGAGAGGAGGTTCTCGCGATGCGGGCGACGACGTTCGGCGAGCTCAAGCGTTCCGGGGCGCAGGCCTCACCCGGGGTCAAGGACGAGATGCGCAGGAACCTGCTGCGCAAGCTCGCCGCCAAGGAGCGCCTGTTCCCGGGCATCCTGGGCTACGACGACTCGGTGCTGCCGCAGGTCGTGAACGCGGTGCTCTCGCGCCACAACATGATCCTGCTCGGGCTGCGCGGCCAAGCCAAGAGCCGGCTGATCCGCAGCCTCACGACCTTGCTCGACGAGGCGATCCCGTACGTCGCCGGCTCCGAGATCCACGACGACCCGTTCCGGCCGCTCTCGCGCTACTCCATGAACCTGCTCGCGGAGCGCGGCGACGACACGCCGATCGCGTGGCTCACGCCCGACGAGCGCTACGTCGAGAAGCTCGCGACGCCCGACGTGACGATCGCCGACATCATCGGCGACGTGGACCCGATCCGCGCCGCGCGCGCGGGCCAGGACCTGGGCAACGAGCTCACCATGCACTACGGCCTGCTGCCGCGGGCGCACCGCGCGATCTTCGCGCTCAACGAGCTGCCCGACCTCGCCGGCCGCATCCAGGTCGGCCTGTTCAACATCCTCCAGGAGGGCGACGTCCAGATCAAAGGCTATCCCGTGCGCCTGCCGATCGACGTCGCGCTGGTCTTCACCGCGAACCCCGAGGACTACACGGCGCGCGGCAAGATCATCACGCCGCTCAAGGACCGCATCGGCAGCGAGATCCGAACGCACTACCCGGCGACGGTGGAGCAGGGCGTCGCGATCACGCAGCAGGAGGCCTGGACCGGCCGCGGCGGCGAGATCCGCGTGCCGCGCTACCTGCGCGAGGCGATCGAAGGCATCGCGTTCGCGGCGCGCCGCGACAAGCGCATCGACAAGCGCAGCGGCGTGTCGCAGCGCCTGCCGATCAGCGCCCTCGAGAACGCGCTCTCGAACGCCGAGCGCCGCAGCCTGATCGCCCACGAGACGCCGATCGTGCCGCGCATCTCCGACGTGTACGCGGCGCTGCCGGCGCTCACGGGCAAGTTCGAGCTCGAGTACGAGGGCGAGATGGTCGGGGGCGAGAACGTGGCCCGCGACCTGATCCGCGCCGCCGTGGCCGAGACCTTCGGGGTCTACCTCGGGGCGGCGGACCTCAAGTCGGTGATCGCCTACTTCGAGGGCGGCGGCATGCTGAAGCTCGACGAGGACGCTTCTGGCGCCGAGCTCTTGAAGCAGCTCGGACGGGTCACGGGGCTTCTCGGCCACGTGGGCGCCCTCGCCGTGGCCGCTTCGGATCCGGCCCCGCTCCAGGCGGCGGCCGCCGAGTTCATCCTCGAGGGGCTCTACGCCCAGAAGAAGATCGGGCGCAGCGACGATCGCGGGTTCGTGGCCGTGGAGCGGCCGGTCGAGACCGACATGGATCTCGAGCGGCTCGAGCGCCTGCGGCGCATGAAGAAGCAGGTGAATTGAGCGTCCGCTACCACAAGTACATCGGCGGGCTCTGGGACGACCTCGACCTCGAGGACCTGGTCGACGGCCTCTCGGACTTCCTGCTCCAGAGCGGCTTCGGCTTCGAGCCCGAGGAGTGGGACGAGAACGACCTGCAGTCGCTCCACGACGCGATCCTCGACGCGGTGCTCAAGAAGGGCCTGCTGAGCGAGGACGACCTCGGCCGCCTCATGAACGACGAGACGGCGATGGAGCAGTTCCTCCAGAAGACCGTCGAGCGCCTGATGCGCGAAGGCTACCTGCGCGACCAGGAGGGCCAGCCGTTCCGCGACCCGACCGGCGGCGGCAGCCACGGGCCCGAGGGCAAGCCGATCAAGTTCGAGCTGACCGAGAAGGCCAGCGACTTCCTCGGCTACAAGACGCTCAAGAACCTGCTCGGCTCCCTGGGCAAGGCGTCCCTGGGCCGCCACGACACCCGCGACCTGGCCACGGGCATCGAGTCCTCGGGGCCGTCCAAGGCCTGGGAGTTCGGCGACACCCTCAACCTCGACGTGAGCGCGACGCTGCTGAACGCCGTGGCGCGCGAGGGCCTGACCGTGCCTTTGAACGTCGAGTACTCCGACCTGCTCGTCCACCAGGCGGAGTACCAGTCGTCGTGCGCGACCGTGGTGATGCTCGACTGCTCCCACAGCATGATCCTGTACGGCGAGGACCGCTTCACGCCGGCCAAGAAGGTGGCGCTCGCCCTGTCCCACCTGATCCGCTCGCAGTTCCCGGGCGACTCGATCTCCCTCGTGCTGTTCCACGACTCGGCCGAGGAAGTGCCGCTCTCCCAGCTCGGCAAGGTGCGCGTGGGCCCGTACTACACGAACACCCGCGAGGGCCTCCGTCTCGCCCAGCGCATCCTGGCGCGCCAGCGCAAGGACATGAAGCAGATCGTGATGATCACGGACGGCAAGCCCTCGGCGCTGACCGAGGCCGACGGCCGCATCTACCGCAACCCCTTCGGCCTCGACGCCCGCGTCGTGGCGCTCACCTTGAAGGAGGTCGCGAACTGCCGGCGCCAGGGCATCCTCGTGAACACGTTCATGCTGGCGCGGGACTGGGACCTCGTGGCCTTCGTGAAGAAGGTGACCGAGATCTGCCGCGGCAAGGCCTACTTCACGACGCCCTACACGCTCGGCCAGTTCGTGCTGATGGACTATCTCAACCGCAAGGTCGAGAAGGTCCACTAGCCCGCGGGTGCGCCGTCTCCGCGGGTTCGCCCTCGCCGTCCTCGTCACCGCCCTGGGCGTCGCCCACCACCGCGAGGCCCACGAGGTGCGCCTCGACGAGTACGGCGCCTTCGTGCTTCCGGGCTTCGACGCCCACGTCTACGTGGCGATGGCGGAGGAGCCGGCGTTCTTCACGCTCCCGCCCTGGGGGCACCGCATCCTGGTGCCCTGGATCGTCCACGTGCTGCCCGGGACGCCGGTCGAGGCCTGGCGCTGGCTCGGCTTCGTGGCGCTCGCGGCGAGCGGCGGGCTCCTCTACCTCTTCCTGCGGCGCCTCGGCTGCGGCCCGAAGGCCTCGTGGCTCGCGGTCGCGGCGTTCGCCTTCTCCGGTCCCGTGGAGTCGGCCGTGGCGTACCCGTTCCTGGTCGAGCCCGTCGCGCTGTGTCTCTTGCTGGCGTTGCTGATCGGCCTCGAGGCCGGCGTCGGCGCCGGGGTCCTCGCGCTGGTCGCGGTGCTCGCCGTGCTCTCGAAGGAGGTGACGCTCTTCTTCCTGCCGGCGATCTTCTTCGCGCGCTGGGATCGCGACGGCGCGCGCAAGGCGTTCGCGACGGCCGTGGCGGCCGCGGTACCGGCGCTGCTGGTCACCCTGATCCTCCGCGGCTGGTGGGCGCCCGTGGCGCCGGCGGCCTCGACGACGAGCCTCGACGTGCTCTGGCTCGCGCTCTACCGCCTCATCGACCGCTTCCCCGACTGGTGGCGCTGGGCGTTCCTCGGCGGCCTCACACCGCTCGCCGCGGTGGGCGCACTGCTGCCCGAGTCCCGCGTCTTCCTGAAGCGCTACGGCTACCTTCTCGCCGCGACCTGGGGGCTGCCGTTCGCGGCCTCGGTCTACACGGCGGAGCCCTCGGTGCCGTTCTTCGGCGAGGACATCCCGCGGCTGCTGCTCTACGCCATGCCCCTGAACCTCGCCCTCGGCCTGGCCGTCGTCGAGCGCGTGTTCCGGCACCGGGAGGCCGCGGAGCCGGTGCGGCCCCTCGAGATGCGCCTGGCCGTTGGTGCTTCGCTCCTGGCCCTCGTGGTCGCGCTGGCGCCCCTCGCGACACAGGACCGCTACCGGCGCGCCGACCTGCGCGGACCGCGGGACGGGCGCTTCGTGCTCACGTTCTGCCGCGAGTCGCTGGAGCAGGCGCGCCTCGTGGCGGCGGGCCGCGCCGTCGAGCTCGCGCCGGAGCGCCGCAGCTTCGTGCCGGGGAAGAGCTTCCCCGAGCTCGCCGGCCAGATGCGCTGGTTCCTGCAGCGGGGCTGGCCGCCCGCGGCACGCTACTCGGGGCCCGTCGTCGCCGCGGCCGGGGAGGCGACGCTGGTGCTGCCCAGCGTCGACCCCCAGGACCTCAACCTGAACCTGGTCGCGAGCGCGGCGTCACCGCGCCGCGTCGCGGTCCTCGTCAACGGCCAGGGCGTCGGCGAGATGGAGCTCGCCGACACGCCCTCGCGCCAGCGCTTCGTGGTGCCCGGAGGCACGCTTTTCCGCGGCGACAACGAGCTCCGCATCGTGAGCGAGGGACCGGGCGTGCGCCTCCACGAGCTCCGGCTGCGCGCCGCCCGGTGAGGTCCGCCTAGGGAAGGACGTTCCCGTCCGCGTCGAGGAACTTCACGGGCCCGAGGTTGAGCGCCCGCACCCCCGCCTCGACCTTGGCGCGGTCGCCGACCACGACGTAGATCGACGGCGACACGAGCTGCGCGGCGTCGGCGAGATCCTTCGTGGTGAGGGCCGTGACTTTCGCGGCGTAGGTCTGGAAGTAGTCCTCGGGCAGGCCGTAGGTGACGATCTGGCCCAGCGAGCCCGCCACCGCGTCGGCGGTCTCCCACTGGCCCGAGAGCGCCAGCGTCGCGCTGTTCTTCACCAGCGAGAGCTCGTCGGCCGTGGGCGGCTTCGTGCCGCGCACGTCCTTCATCTCCTTCGCGACCTCGACCAGGGCTTCCTTGGTCTTGTCGGTCTGGACGGGGGCGTAGGCGAAGAACGGCCGCTCGCCCCGGGCGTCGAAGAAGAACGTGAACGCGCCGTAGCTCCAGTGCTTGTCCTCGCGCAGGTTCTGGTTGAGGCGCGCCGAGAACTGGCCGCCCAGCACGTTGTTCATCGACTCGATGGCGATCTCCTTCGGGTTCGCCTTGGGCGGCGCCAGCTGGCCCGCGAAGATCACCGACTGCTGCGCGCCGGGACGGTCGAGGATGTAGACCGTCGTGCCGGTCGCCGGCTTGACGGCCGCGATGTTCTTCTTCGGCACGTCGGCCTTCGCCCAGCCGGCGAACAGGGTCTCGAGCTTCGGCTGGATCTCGGCGAGGGTGGTGTCGCCCACGACCACGAGCGTCGCGTTGTTCGGGTGGAACCAGGTGCCGTGGAACTTGACCGCGTCCGCGCGGGTGATCGTCGCGACCGAGGCCGCGGTGCCCGAGCCCGTGAGGGGCATCGCGTAGGCGCGGCCCTCGCCGTAGAGCAGCTTCGGCAGGACCCGGATCGCCATGGAGTTCGGCTGCACCTTCTCGCGCTGGATGAGGGCCGTCTGCTGGTTCTTGAGGCGGTCGAAGTCGGCCTGCGGGAAGCTCGGGTTCTGGACCACGTCGGCGTAGATCGCGAGGGACTTGTCGAGGTTCGCCTTGAGGGCCGAGAGCGAGACCGTCGTCGTGTCGACCGTGGAGCCCGTGCCGAGGTCGGCGCCGAGGGCGGAGAGCTCGTCCGAGATCTGCAGCGACGAGCGCGTCTTGGTGCCCTGGTCGAGCATGTTGCCCGCGAGCTTGGCGGTGCCCGGGATCGCGAGCTGATCCGACGCGAAGCCGGCGTCGACGATCAGGTCGAAGCTCACGACCGGCACGGCGTTGCGCCGGGCGAAGACCAGCTTGAGGCCGTTCTTCAGGGTCGCGCGCTCGAAGGCGGGGAACGTCGCGACGGGGGGCGTGCCGGGCTCGGGGCGCTTCGAGCGGTCGGCGCCGATCTTGGCCTCGGCCATCTCCGGGAACGGGTGGACCTCGAGGACGTACACGCCGTCCGAGAGCCACGCCTTCGCCGCGGCGCCCACCTCGGCCGGGGTCGCGGCCTTGAAGCGCGCGAAGCGCGTCTTCCACGCGTCGGGCGAGCCGCCGTACACCTGGCACTGGGCGAGCACGTCCGACTTGCCGCCGAAGCCGCCGATGCGCTCGACGCCGCGCACGAACGCGGCGATCTCCTCGGTGCGCGCGCGCTGGATCTCGTCGGCCCTGGGGCCCTCGGCCAGGAACTTCGCGAGCTCCTCGTCGATCGCGGCCTCGACCTTCGAGAGCTCGACGCCCGGCTTGGCGGTCGCCTGGATCGTGAAGGTGGAGCCGATCTCGCCCGGGTCCTGCACGGCGGAGACCTGGGTCGCGATCTGGTCGTCGTAGACGAGGCGCTTGTAGAGCCGCGAGGTGCGGCCGTTCGCGAGCACGGCGGCCGCGAGGCTCAGGGTCGCGTCGTCCTTGGAGCCCCACTCGGGCGTGTTCCAGACCTTGTAGACGCGGGACTGCGGCACGCGGTCCTGGAGCGTCTGGCGGTGGACGCCGCTGCGCTTCGCGATCCAGGTCTGGTGCTTCGCGATGGGCGGGCCCGGCGGGATGTCTCCGAAGTACTTCTCGACGCGCGCCTTCACGTCCTCGGGCTTCACGTCGCCGGCGATCACGAGGACCGCGTTGGCGGCGCCGTAGTACGTCCGGAACCAGTCCTTCACGTCGTCGAGGGAGGCGGCGTTCAGGTCCTCCATGGAGCCGATCGTGGTCCACGAGTACGGGTGGCCCTTGGGATACGTGGCGGTGGTGATGAGGTCGTAGGAAAGGCCGTAGGGCTGGTTCTCGCCCTGGCGCTTCTCGTTCTGCACGACGCCGCGCTGCTCGTCGAGCACGGGCTGGTCGATGACACCCAGCAGGTGGCCCATGCGGTCGGACTCGAGCCACAGCACCGTGTCGAGGGCGGTGACCGGCACGTTCTGGAAGTAGTTCGTGCGGTCGTTGTTCGTGGTGCCGTTCAGGTCCGTGGCGCCCATCGCCTCGAGGGTCGCGATGTAGTCCGCCTTGTTGTTCTCGCTCTTCTGGAACATGAGGTGCTCGAAGAGGTGGGCGAAGCCGGTCTTGCCGGTCTTCTCGTTCTTCGAGCCCACGTGGTACCAGACGTTCACGGCCACGATGGGCGCCTTGTGGTCCTCGTGGACGACGAGCGTGAGGCCGTTGCCCAGGACGTACTTCGTGTAGGGGATGTCGGGGAGGTCCTGTGCGGCGAGCGGCGTCGAGGCGAGGGTCATGCCGAGGGCGAGGCCCCCGAGGATCGCGCGGACGTGCATGCGGTTCTCCTGCAATGGGCGCGCGCTCCCGTGCGCACGACCGGCCGGATTCTAGTCAAGCGAGCGTTCAAAAGGGTGGAGCTAGGCCTGGACTTCCGGCTCGGTGGAGCCGAGGTCGTGGAGCGAGAGCTGGAGGTTCGTCCGGTTGGTGGCGTAGGCCAGGGCGTTGGCCATGCTGATGCTGCCGTCGCGCACCATGTTCTCGAGCACCTTGTCGAAGGGCTGCATGCCGTCGAGCTCGCCGTCCATCATGGCGTCGACGAGGGACTTGCCGCCCGACTCGCCCTTGATGATGTACTCCTGGGTGCGGTCGTTCGCCTTCAGGATCTCCAGGGCCGCGATGCGACCCTTGCCGTCCTTCCGGGGCAGCAGGCGCTGCGACACGATGTAGCGGAAGGTCTGGGCGAGGCGCGTGCGCACGCTCTGCTCCTCGCTCTTCGGGAACACGCCGATGATGCGGTCCACGGTCTTCGACGCGTCGATCGTGTGGAGCGTCGAGAGCACGAGGTGGCCCGTCTCGGCCGCCTCGAAGGCGGTCTCGATCGTCTCGGTGTCGCGCATCTCGCCCACCAGGATCACCTTCGGCGCCTGGCGCAGCGCCGCGCGCAGGGCCAGGGCGAAGTTGGGCGTGTCGCTGTGCAGCTCGCGCTGGTGGATCGTCGACTTCTTGTGCTTGTGGGAGAACTCGATCGGGTCCTCGATCGTGACCACGTGGTCGGAGCGCGTGTCGTTGATGAGGTCGATCACCGCGGCGAGCGTCGAGCTCTTCCCCGACCCCGTCGGGCCCGTCACGAGCACGATGCCGTTCTTCAGCTCCGCGATCGCCCGCAGCGCCGGGGGCAGCCCGAGCTGGTCGAAGGTCGGGATCGTGGTCGGGATGACCCGCAGCACCGCGGCGAAGGTGCCGCGCTGCCTGAAGATGTTGACGCGGAAGCGGGCCTTCGTCCCGACGGCGTGGGAGAGGTCGCAGGACCCCTTCTCGGCGAGGTTCTCGGTCGCGACTGCGCTCTTCTCGGTCAGCACCCGCGCGAGGTCGGCCGTGTCGGCCTCGGTCAGCACCTCGAGGCCCTGGATGCGGGCCCCGCGGAGCTGGCTGTTGAGCTCCACCTGCGCCGGCTTGCCGGGCGAGAAGATCAGGTCGCTGACCTTGTCGGAGACGCCGACGAGGGCCAGCAGGACCTTGTTCACGCCCTCGAGTGTGGAAAGAAGGCCCTTGCCCGGCTCTTGCTCCGACATGACCTGGATTCTATTACGGTGCCGCGAGCTGTGGCAGCGATCCCAGCATCTCCCGCAGCCGCGAGCCCAGGGAGCGCTGGTCGTCGGTGCCCGTGAGCTCCTTGCGGATGACGCCCTCGCCATCGAGGAGCAGGTAGCTGGGGAGCACCTCGACGCCGAAGCGCTGCTGGAGCGCCCCCTCGGCGTCGTGGATCTGCGTCCAGGTGGCGCCATGCTTCGCCACGAAGGCGCGCACCGGCCCCACCTCGTCGTCGACGCTGATGCTGACGATCGCGAAACGCTCCGGGGGATAGCGGCGCGCCAGCTCCTTGAGCTCGGGGATGGCGTCGCGGCACGGGCCGCACCACGTCGCCCAGAAGTCGAGGAGCACGACCCGGCCCTGGAGATCCTTCAGCGAGAACGCTTCGCCCGAGAGCGTGCGGGTCTCGAACACGGGGGCGAAGCGTTCGCGCGCCCGTCGCGGGTTCTCGATCAGCCAGCGCGCCTGGTCCGACGGCCCGCCGGTCGGCTCTCCGGCGAGGTACTGCCGCAGCTCGGCCAGGCCTTCCTCGTCGCGACCCTGGCGGAGCAGCACGTAGCCGAGGTTGAAGCGGGCCCGGACGTTCGTGGCATCGGCCGCCACCGCGCCCCGGAACGCCGTCTCGGCCTGCTCCACCGCGTCCGGCTTGCCCGCCTTCAGGAGGCCGATGCCCCGCACGCTCTCGGCCCGCGAGACCAGCGCTCCGTTGTCCAGGCCGAGGGCCAGGGCCTCGCCGGCGTTCCGCGCCGCGTCGCCGGGCTTGCCCAGCCCCATCTGGGCCTCGGCCATGCCGAGCAGGCAGAGCCCACAGCGGCCGTCGCTTTCCGACCGCGCGGACTTGTAGGCTTTCAAGGCGTCGGCGTAGCGCTGCTCGGCCAGCAGCCGATGGGCCTTCTCGAGGGCGCGCTCGCCGGCGGCCGCCGTCGACACGGCCGTCAGGGACAACGCCGCCGCCCAGGCCCAGCGGGTCACGATGTGCGGAATGCTATCTCAGGCCGGCTGTGCCGCGACCGCCTGCTTCTGGAAGCGGAAGGCCCCGTCGACGGCGTCCACGAGGATGTGATCGCCCTCGCCGAAGCGTCCGGCCAGCACCTCGACCGCGAGCGGGTTCTCGACCATGCGCTGGATCGTGCGCTTCAGCGGCCGGGCTCCGAAGACCGGGTCGTAGCCCTGCTCGGCCAGGCGCTGCTTCGCGCTCTCGCTGAGCGAGATCGTGATCTTGCGCTCCGCCAGACGCTTGCGCAGGTCCTCGAGCTGGATATCCACGATGCGGTGGATGTGCTCGGGGCCCAGGCTGCCGAAGGTGACGATCTCGTCGATGCGGTTCAGGAACTCCGGCCGGAACGTCCGGCGCAGGGATTCCATCAGCTTGTCCTTGTCGATCTCGCCGCGCCGGGCCATCTCCTGGATGTAGTCCGAGGCGACGTTCGACGTCATGATCAGCACGGTGTTCCGGAAGTCGACCGTGCGGCCCTTGCCGTCGGTCAGGCGGCCCTCGTCGAGCACCTGCAGCAGGACGTTGAACACGTCGGGGTGCGCCTTCTCGATCTCGTCGAACAGCACCACGGCGTACGGCCGGCGCCGCACGGCCTCGGTCAGCTGTCCGCCTTCGTCGTAGCCGACGTAGCCCGGGGGCGCGCCGATCAGCCGCGAGACCGCGTGCTTCTCCATGTACTCCGACATGTCGATGCGGACCATGGCCTTCTCGTCGTCGAACAGGAATTCGGCGAGCGCCCGGACCAGCTCGGTCTTGCCGACGCCGGTCGGACCCATGAAGAGGAACGAGCCCATGGGCCGCCGCGGATCGCCCAGGCCCGCGCGCGAACGGCGCACGGCGTTCGCCACGAGCAGCAGCGCCTCGTCCTGGCCCACGACTCGCTGGCGCAGCCGGTCCTCGATGTGGAGGAGCCGCTCGACCTCGCCCTCGAGCATCCGGGACACGGGAATGCCGGTCCACTTCGCCACGACCTCGGCCACGTCCTCGGCGTCGACCTCTTCCTTCAGCATGCGCTGCGAGCGCTGCAGGTCGGCGAGGGCGGAGTTCTCCGTCTCGAGGTCGCGCTCGAGCTGGGGCAGCGTGCCGTAGCGCAGCTCCGCCGCCTTGCCGAGGTCGCCGCCCTGGGTGGCGCGCTCGGCCTCGAAGCGCGTCTTCTCGATCTTCTCCTTGAGCGCTCGGATCTTGCCGATCGCCTCCTTCTCGCGCTGCCAGTGGGCCTTCATGCCCTGGGACTGCTCGCGCAGGTCGGCCGTCTCCTTGTCGATCTTCGCGAGGCGCTCCTTGGAGGCCTTGTCCTTCTCCTTCTTGAGCGCGGTCTTCTCGATCTCGAGCTGCACGATGCGCCGCTCCACGACGTCGATCTCGGTCGGCATCGAGTCGATCTCGATGCGCAGGCGCGAGGCCGCCTCGTCCATCAGGTCGATCGCCTTGTCGGGCAGGAAGCGGTCGGCGATGTAGCGGTGGGAGAGCGTCGCGGCCGCGACCAGGGCGGAGTCCTGGATGCGCACGCCGTGGTGGACCTCGTAGCGCTCCTTCAAGCCGCGCAGGATCGCGATGGTGCCGGCCACGTCGGGCTCGCCCACGTAGACGGGCTGGAAGCGCCGCTCCAGGGCCGCGTCCTTCTCGATGTACTTCTGGTACTCGCTCAGGGTCGTGGCGCCCACGCAGCGCAGCTCGCCTCGGGCGAGGGCCGGCTTCAGCATGTTCGAGGCGTCCATGGAGCCTTCGGCCGCTCCCGCGCCCACCACCGTGTGCAGCTCGTCGATGAACAGGATGATCTCGCCCTGGGACTCCTGGACGTCCTTGAGGACGGCCTTCAGCCGGTCCTCGAACTCGCCGCGGTACTTGGCGCCGGCCACGAGGGCGCCCAGGTCGAGGGAGAGCACGCGCTTGTCCTTCAGGGACTCGGGGATGTCGCCCGAGACGATGCGCTGGGCCAGGCCCTCCACGATCGCGGTCTTGCCGACGCCGGGCTCGCCGATCAGCACCGGGTTGTTCTTGGTGCGGC
>CADEEV010000022.1 GCA_902826455.1 uncultured Acidobacteriota bacterium
TCAAGCAGGAACGAGAATTGGTCGATGCAGGAGGCGCATCCGCCACCTATCCTGTTGCCTTTCGAGCGCGACTCGTCGAGCCCTTCGTGGTTGAACTCTGCGGCCCCGTGAAACTCTGCGAGTGCTTCTTCGTGGACGGTAAAGTCGACGCCACCGGAGTACAACGACTCCTCCGAACCCGGCGTCACAATCCGCTAGATCCAGCGGCACAGTTGCGCCTTCTAACGTAGGTCGCGCAAGACGGATCAAAGCTGTCCGACCGATGGCATCGTGCTACGCTCGGCGCAATCTCAGCTAAGGAGCCCCGATGACAACCCTCGTCAAGAACGGGACCATCGTCACCGCCTCCGACCGCTACGTCGGTGACATCTACATCGACAAGGGGGTCATCACCCTCATCGGCCAGGGCCTGAACCTTCCCGCCGACACCGTGATCGACGCCAGCGGCAAGCTCGTGATGCCTGGCGGGATCGACGTGCACACGCACCTCGACATGCCGTTCGGCGGCACGAACTCGGCCGACGACTTCGAGACCGGGACGATCGCCGCGGCCCACGGCGGAACCACGACGCTCATCGACTTCGCGATCCAGAACTTCGGCGAGGGGCTCTACCCCGCGTTCGAGCAGTGGATGGGGCGGGCCCAGGGGCGGGCCGCGATCGACTACGGGTTCCACATGATCGTGCGCGAGCTGAGCGACCAGGCGTCCCACGACATGGACCGCATGACGCGCCACGAGGGGATCAGCTCGTTCAAGCTGTTCATGGCGTACCCGGGCGTGTTCCAGGTGGACGACGCGACGATCTTCCGGGCGCTGCTGCGCACGCGCGACAACGGCGGGCTGATCTGCATGCACGCCGAGAACGGCGGCGTCATCGACACGCTCGTGAAGGAGGCGCTGCGGCAGGGGCACACGGCGCCGAAGTACCACGCGCTCACGCGGCCGACGCGGGCGGAGGGCGAAGCCACCGGACGGGCGATCGCGTTGGCCGAGATGGCGGGCGTGCCGATCTACATCGTGCACCTGTCGTGCTCGGACGCCCTCGAGAAGGTGAAGCAGGCGCGCGACATGGGGCTGCCGGCGTACGCCGAGACCTGCCCGCAGTACCTCTTCCTTAGTTATGAGGACTACGAACGCCCCGGGTTCGAGGGTGCCGGCTACGTGATGTCGCCGCCGCTGCGCGAGAAGTGGAACCAGGAGGCGCTCTGGAAGGGGCTGCAGAAGAACGACCTGCAGGTGGTCTCGACCGACCACTGCCCGTTCTGCATGAACACGCCGCCGCAGAAGCAGCTGGGCAAGGACGACTTCTCGAAGATCCCGAACGGGGCGCCCGGCATCGAGACGCGGCTGATGCTCGTGTGGGAAGGCGTGCGGGCCGGGAAGATCGACGTGCACCGCTTCGTCGAGATCGTCTCGACCTCGCCGGCCAAGATGTTCGGGCTGTGGCCGAAGAAGGGCACGATCGCCGTGGGCTCCGACGGCGACATGGTGCTGTTCGATCCCGACCGCGAGCTGGTGCTGGCCGCGAAGTCGCTGCACATGCGCGTCGACTACAACCCGTACGAGGGGCGCGCCATGCGCGGGGCTCCGGCCGTCGTGCTGTCGCGCGGCGAAGTCATCGTCGACCACGGCGAGTGGAAGGGGCGTCCCGGCCGGGGCGAGTTCGTGAAGCGGCAGGCGGGCCGGCCGCTCGTTCCATGAGCCTGTCCCGCGCCATCCGGGCGCTCGGCCTCGACGACAGCCAGTACAACGAGCTCAAGCGCATGCTGCCGGGGCAGAAGCTCCAGGCGATCGAGCGCTACGCCGCGATCGCGAAGGTCAACAAGGCCGAGGCGCGGGCCGTGATCGAGGCCATGCAGGCCGGCAAGATCCCCGGCGGCGGGCCCGCGGTCGTCAGCGGCGACACAGTGTCGCCCGAGGCGGTGACCGGGGCCTTCGGCTCGCCGCACGTGACCGACGAGCAGAACGAGCAGATCCGGAAGCTGCTCGAGACCAACAAGGCCGAGGCGATCCAGCTCTACCACTCGCTCACGACCGGCGGGTTCGACGAGGCGAAGGACGTCATCGCCGCCATGGAGTCGGCCCTCAAGGCGCCGCGGCCTTCCGGGCCGGCGCCCGACCTCGGACGCACGGCCACGCGGCTCGCGGCCCTGCTGCCGTCGGGCTCCCGCCCGCCGACGCCGGCCGAGGTCGCGACGATCTCGAGCCACGTCGCGAAGGGCGACTTCGACGCCGCGGCCATGCAGATCGGCGCGGGCTGGGGCGTCGACCAGGACGAGGCGCTCCGAATGGCCAAGGGCCTGCGCGGCCGCAGCAACGTCCTCGGCTGCGTGTTCTTCCTGGTCGCGATGCTGCTCGTGCTCGGCCTGCTCGGCGCCGTCGCCACGATGGTGCTGCAGAAATGACGGCGAACGACGCAAAGGCGGCGATAATGCTGCCCATGAGCGATCGCGTCTCAGAACTCACGCCCGAGCATCAGGCGTGGCTCGCCGAGTCTCAGGCACTCTGGCGCGAAGCTCACGAAGTCGTTTCCGGCCGGCCCGATCTGGACGTGAGCGACGTCTACCACGTCTTGCGCAATCTCAAACTCTCGCCCGCGGATCGGTTGCGTCGCGGCCTGACACGTGTCCGAGTACGTCCTCACATCGGCTGAGAAGGCGCTGTTCGAGGCCCTCGAAGGCCTCGGTGTCCGTTACTTGATCGTGGGCATGGGCGCAGCGCTTCTCGAGGGTGCCACAGGTGCGACGCAGGACCTGGATCTCTGGTTCGGGTCGATCGATCCGATCAGGGTCGGCGAAGCGGCGAAACGGGCGGGCGGGTTCTACACCGCGGGCCACGGTCTGCAGCCGCCGCTGATCGGAGGCGAGGGGCTGGACCGCATCGACCTGGTGATGACAGCGGACGGCCTGCGTGCTTTCGATGCCGAGTACGCAGGGTCGAAGGAGCACGATCTCGACGGCGTCCGGGTTCGAGCACTGCCCCTGGACCGCGTCATCGCCAGCAAGCGCGCATCGAACCGGCCGAAGGACAAGGCTCAGCTTCCGATCCTCGAGGCGACGCTCGCGTTGCGGCAGCGCCGATGAGCACCGACATCCGCCACGCCGACGGCCGCGTCGAGCTCAAGGACACGGCGCGCATCGAGCGCAGCCCGCTCTACAACCACGACCTGGCGCCGGTCGCGATCAAGGACCGCAACTGGACGACCTACAACTACGCGGCACTGTGGATCAGCATGGCCCACTGCATCCCGACCTACATGCTGGCGTCGGGCCTGATGGCCTCGGGCATGAACTGGTGGCAGGCGCTGCTCACGATCCTGCTCGGCAACACGATCGTCCTGATCCCGATCCTGCTCAACTCCCACCCGGGCACGAAGTACGGCATCCCGTTCCCCGTGTTCGCGCGGGCGGCGTACGGCACCGTCGGCTCCAACCTGCCGGCGCTGATGCGGGCAATCGTCGCGTGCGGGTGGTTCGGCATCCAGGCCTGGCTCGGCGGCGAGGCGCTGCAGACGCTGTTCACGAGCCTCATCCCCGGCTGGCCCACGCTCCTCGGCAGCCGCTTCGCCGGCCACGCCGGCACCGAGTGGCTGTCGTTCCTGATCTTCTGGGGCCTCAACGTCGTCATCATCTACAAGGGCATGGACCTGCTCCGCCACGTCGAGAACTGGGCGGCGCCGTTCGTGCTCGTGATGACCGGCGTGCTGGTCGTGTGGGCCGTGCGCGAGGCGAACGGCATCGGGCCGCTGCTCAGCCACCCCGGCACGCTCAACAGCTTCGGCGCGTTCTTCCCGGTCTTCGTGCCGTCGCTCACGGCCATGATCGGCTTCTGGGCGACGCTCTCCCTCAACATGCCCGACTTCACGCGCTTCGGCCGCAGCCAGCGCGAGCAGATGGTGGGCCAGGTGGTGGCGCTGCCGACCACGATGTCGGTGTTCGCGGCCATGGGCGTCCTCATCACCAGCGCGACCGTCATCATCTATGGGGAGGCGATCTGGGACCCGGTGAAGCTCGTGGCGCGCTTCGACCGGCCCGTCGTGGTGGCGATCTCCATGTTCACGGCCGTCGTCGCGACCCTGGCCGTGAACATCGCCGCCAACGTCGTCTCCCCCGCCAACGACTTCGCGAACGCGT
Organism: uncultured Acidobacteriota bacterium; assembly: GCA_902826455.1. Lineage (GTDB taxonomy): Bacteria > Acidobacteriota > Vicinamibacteria > Fen-336 > Fen-336 > CADEEV01. The sequence continues at coordinate 4,135 of CADEEV010000022.1, forward strand.
TCCCGCGGCACATCGGCTTCCGCACCGGCGGCCTGATCACCGGCATCCTGGGCATCGTGATGCAGCCGTGGCGGCTGCTGGCCGACCCCAGCGGCTACATCTTCACGTGGCTGCTCGGCTACTCCGGCGGCCTGGGCTCGATCGCCGGCGTGCTGATCGCCGACTACTGGATCGTCCGGAGGAAGGAGCTGCGCCTCGAGGACCTGTACCTGCCCGGCGGCGCGTACCGCTACTCGGCCGGCTGGAACCCGGCCGCGGTGATCGCGACCCTCGCCGGCTGCGCGTTCGCCTGGGGCGGCCTCGTGATCCCGTTCCTGAAGCCGCTCTACGACTACGCCTGGTTCGTGGGCTTCGGCGTGGCGTTCGTGCTGCACGTCGTCCTGATGCGCGGAACCTCGGCCGGAAAGGCCTAGTGCCCCGCCAGCTGCCGCTCGCGCTGGCGGCGGCCGTGGCGTGGGCGGGCTGCCGCCAGGGAGCGCCCGTCGCGACTCCCAACGACATGCTGACCGTGGCCGTGCGCGCCGACATCACGGGCCTCTACCCCAACCCGCCCATCGTCAAGAACGAGGCCTACACCCTCCACACGAACGCCAACGTCCTCGAGGGCCTGGTGCGCTTCGACTCTCAGCTCCGGCTGGCTCCGGCGCTCGCCGAGCGCTGGGAGAACCCCGACGACCGGACCTACGTCTTCCACCTGCGCCGCGGCCTGAGGTTCTCGGACGGCCGGCCGCTCGTGGCCCGCGACGTGGTGGCGTCTCTCGACGCGGCCCGGGCGCGGGACTGGGCGGTGCGCGACTACCTGCGCGCGATCGAGTCGGTCACGGCGCCCGACGACGGGCGCGTCGTCATCCGCACGCGCTTCCCGTACCAGATCCTGCTCACGAAGCTGCAGTGGGCGTTCGTGCTGCCGGCCGAGGCGGTGGCACGGCGGGTGGTGCCGGTCGTGGGCTCGGGACCGTACAAGGTCGACTCGTGGACGCCCGGGCGCGAGCTGCGCCTGTCGCGCAACGCCGAGTTCCGCGGGCCGGCGCCGGCCTTCGCGAGGGCGCGGCTCGTGGTGGTGCCCGACGAGGCCGAGCGCGTCGCGATGCTGCTGCGCGGCGACGCCGACATCGCGACCGACGTGCCCCTCGACGCCGTCGAGGCCCTGAAGACGCGCCGCGACGTGAGCGTCGTGCGCCGCGGCAGCCTGCGCGTGCTGTTCCTCGAGCTGCGGCCCGACACGGCGCCCTTCGGCGACCCGCGGGTGCGCGAGGCCATCGACCTCGCCCTCGACCGCGACGAGCTGATCGCGCGGGCGCTCGCGGGCTTCACCGAGCCCGCGACGCAGATCGTCCACCCCTCGGTCGTGGGCTACAACCCGTCGATCCTCGCGACGCGCCCCGATCGCGGGCGGGCGCGGCGGCTCCTGGCCGAGGCCGGGATCAAGCCTGGCACGGAGATCCGCCTCGACGGGCCCAACAACCGTTACGTGAACGACGGCCGGATCCTGGCCGAGGTGGCGCGGCAGCTCGCCGAGGTCGGGCTCGAGGTGCGCGTCAACACCCTCGACAAGGTGGAGTTCTTCAAGCTCATCGTCTCGGGGGCCTCGGGCTTCCACCTGCTCGGCTGGTCGTGCGAGTCGGGAGAAGCGGGCGACGTGCTCGACGCCGCGTTCCACTCGCCTTCCGGAGGCTTCGCGGACACGGACAACAGCGTCGGCCTCGCCGACCCCGAGCTCGACCGGCTGATCGACCAGAGCAACGCGAGCGTCGGCGTCGGGGAGCGCACGGCGCTGCTGCAGGAGGCCCTCGCCCGCGTCGCGGGCCTGCGCGTGGCGCTGCCCCTCGTGCTGCAGGCCGAGGCCGTGGCCATGCGCACGGGCATCCGCTGGAACCCGCCGCGCAACTCGGCCCTGCTCCTCGCCGACGTCTCGCCGGCGGGGCCCGAGGTTCGGTAGGATACGGCCATGGCGTCCCTGCTCCGCGTCCTCGTCTGCTCCGAGAAGGACTGGCGGCCCGACCTCGCGCCGACGCTGATCGGGCGCCAGGGCATCGAGGTCTACCGCGTCCAGAAGTTCGAGGACGCGAAGCTCGTGGGCTCGAGCCTGGGGGCCCAGCTGATCCTGGTGGACCGCGAGCTGCCGGAGTGCCGCGCCTTCGTCGAGCGCCTGCGCAGCGATCCCGCGACCCAGAAGCGCTCGATCGGCATCCTGGCCCGCGGCGAGATGCAGGACGACGAGCTGGAGCTGCTCGGGGCCGGGGCCAACGGCATCTTCCGGCTGCCGCCCGACGCCGACTGGGACGACCGCATCTCGCGGCTGCTCAAGGTGCCGCAGCGCCAGCAGGCGCGCCTCGTGGTGCACATAGCGGTCGCGACGCAGCCCGAGTGCGCCGCCGCGATCCTCAATCTCAGCTCCGGCGGCATGCTGCTCGCCACCCACAACGGCCTGCGCGTGAGGGACGAGCTGGGCTTCCGCTTCCGGCTGCCCGACGGCTCCGAGGTGGCGGGCACCGGGAGGGTCGCCCGGGCCGCGCCGCCCACGGGCTACGGCGTCGAGTTCCTCGACATGCGCGGGAACGGCCGGGAGGCCGTCAACAGTTTCCTGCGCTCGAACCGCCTGGCCTAGCGCCGCAGCGTGATCGCGATCCCGCCGAGGATCGCGACGGCGCAGATCGCGAGGCGCTGCGAGAGCGTCTCGCCCAGGAAGGCCACGGCGCCGAGCGCCGCGAGCGGGGGCACCGCGAGCTGCGCCACCGCCGCCTGGGTCGCGCCGAGGCCGCGCAGCGCGGCGTACCAGACGGCGTAGCCGAGCCCCGAGGTTACGGCGCCGGAGACCGCGGCCAGGGCGAGGCCGGCCGGCGTCGCGTGGCGGGCCGACGCGACGAGCAAGGCGGCCAGGGACAGCGGAGCCGCGAGCACGAAGGCCGTCGCGTTCGCCGCGATGGGCTCCGTGGCGCCGCGGCCGATCAGGGAGTAGGCACCCCACGCGACGCCAGCGCCCAGCATCATCGCGAGGCTCGTGGGATCGGGCGCCGCGAGGCCCGGCAGCAGCAGCCCGACGAGACCCGCGAGGCAGACGGCGAGGCCCAGGGCCTGGCGGGCGCCCACGCGCTCGCCCAGCACCAGGCCGCGGCCGATCATCGTGGCCTGGACGGCGCCGAACAGCGCCAGGGCCCCGACCGCGGCCGGCAGCCGCAGGTAGGCCAGGGAGAACAGGATCGCGTAGCCGAACAGCGCGAGGGCCGGGACGACGCCCTTCGCCAGGCGCCACGGCGCGCGCCGTGAGAGGGCCAGCGCGCCCAGCGTGACGGCTCCCGCCACGAGCCGGACGCTCGTGAAGCTGAGGGCGTCGATCGAGCCCCGGCCGAGCGCCGCGCGGCACAGCAGCGAGTTCGCGGCGAAGGCGACGAGGGCCAGGGCCAGCAGGCCGAGCGTGCGGGGGGTCACAGGGGCCACTCTATCAAGAGCCGCACGGGCCCTTTGGCGGTACCATTTGCCATGCATCCACTCCCTCTCGCCGTGACCCTGGCGGCCGTGCTGGCCGCCGCTCCCGCGTTCGCCCAGGGCGCCGCCGATCCCGCGGCGCTCAAGAAGACCTGCGACAAGGGCAACGCCGCCGACTGCCTGACCCTCGCCGGCATGCACGCCCGGGGCGAGGGGGGGGCCGCGAAGGACGCGGGCAAGGCCGAGGGCTTCTACAAGAAGGCCTGCACCGCGAACCTGGCGCCCGCGTGCCTCGAGCTGTCGCGGCTCGTGAAGCCCGAGGAGGCGCTCAAGATCCTCGACCGCACCTGCACCCTGGGCAGCGCCGAGGGCTGCGGCGTGCTGGCCGCGCGCCACCAGAGCGGCGACGGCGTCGAGCGCAACCTGACGCGCGCCGCCGAGTACCACCAGCTCGCCTGCAACGGGAACTGGGGCGCCAGCTGCGTCGCGCTCGGCCAGATGATGCGCGAGGGCCGCGGGGTGCCGAAGGACGTGGCCAAGGCGAACGCGCTGTTCGCGAAGGCCTGCGACGCGGGCGAGCCGGCCTCGTGCGCGAGCCTGGGCATGGCGCTGCGCACGGGCGACGGCATTCCCAAGGATCCGGCGAAGGCCGTCGGGCTGCTGCGCAGGGCCTGCGACAAGAGCTCGGGCCTCGGCTGCTACGGGCTCGGCCTGAGCCTCGAGCGCGGCGAGGGCGAGGCGAAGAACCTGCCGAAGGCGTTCGAGCTCTACGGCTGGGCGTGCGACAACGGCAACGAGCCCCGCGCCTGCCAGAGCCGCGCCCAGATGCTCCGCGACGGCGCGGGCATCCCCAAGGATCCGGCCCTCGCCCTGCCGCTCTTCCAGAAGGCGTGCGACGGCAACATCGGCTCCGCCTGCTTCGAGCTCGCCTCGATGCACGAGGCGGGCCGCGGCACCAAGCGCAACTTCCTCGCGGCCATGCCGCTCTACGGCAAGGCCTGCAACGGCGGCGACGCCCGGGCCTGCGGCCGCCTCGGCCGTCTCTACAACGGCACGCCGGGCGTGGAGGTCGACAAGGACCAGGCGATCGCGTTCTTCAAGCAGGCCTGCGACGGCGGCGACATCGCGAGCTGCGGGGCCCTGGCGCCGCAGTACGAGTACGGCGAGGCGCCGCTCACCCGGGACCAGCCCATGGCCGCGTCGCTCTACAAGAAGTCCTGCGACGGCGGCACCCAGGTCGACTGCTACAACCTCGCGCGCATGAGCTCGAACGGCAGCGGCATCCCGATCGACCTGCCGAGGGCGATCACGCTGTTCACGAGCTCGTGCGACGCCGGCATCGGCATCGCCTGCTACGAGATCGCGACGCTCTCCGAGAAGGGGCGCGGCATGGCCATCGACCGCGACAAGACGAAGCTCTACTACAAGAAGGCCTGCGACGCGGGCGAGAAGCGCGGCTGCGAGAGGGTGCGCTACTAGGACCGCGGCGTGGCACACGTCGTCGGCACCAGCGCGCGGCGGAAGGAGGGCCCGGAGAAGCTCTCGGGCCACGCGCGCTACGTCGACGACTACCGCATCCCCGGCTGCCTCCACGGCGTCACGGTGCGCGCGCCGATCGCCCGCGGCCGGATCCTCGGGATCGCCCGCGACCCGGCCTTCGACTGGGACGGCGTCGTGATCGCGACGGCCGAGGACATCCCCGGGCCCAACGTCGTCACGCTCATCGAGCCCGACCAGCCGCTGCTCGCGGCCGGCGAGGTGCGTCACGCCCAGGAGCCCGTCGCCCTGGTGGCCCACGCCGACCGCTCCCGCGCCTACCAGGCGGCCGCCCACCTGAAGGTCGAGTACGAGAGCCTCCAGCCGGTGATCGACCCCGCGCAGTCCGAGCAGGTCTTCAAGAGCTTCCTGATCGAGCGCGGCGACGTGGTGGCCGGCCTCGCCGCCGGCGACCTCGTGGTGGAGGGCACCTACACGGTGCCGCACCAGGAGCACGCGTACATCGAGAACAACGCCGCGGCGGCCTGGTTCGAGGCGGACGGCACGCTCGTGGTGCTGGCCTCGATGCAGTGTCCGTACTACGTCCACAAGGCGCTGAAGCCGCTGTTCGACCTGCCGGCCCACAAGGTGCGCATCGTCCAGGCCGTGACCGGCGGCGGCTTCGGGGGCAAGGAGGAGTACCCGAACATGATCGCGGGCCATGCCGCGCTCCTGGCGAAGAAGGCCGGCCGGCCCGTGAAGATCGTCTACGACCGCCACGAGGACATGCTCGCGACCACGAAGCGGCACCCCGCGCGGATCCGCCACCGCACCGCGGTGAAGCGCGACGGCACCCTCGTGGCCCAGGACGTCGACGTGTTGATGGACGGGGGCGCGTACCTCACGCTCTCCCCCGTCGTGCTCTCGCGCGGGACGCTCCACGCCACCGGACCCTACGACTGCCCGAACGTCCGCATCCGCTCCCGGGTGGTCGCGACCCACACCCCGCCCAACGGCGCCTTCCGCGGCTTCGGCGCGCCCCAGACGCTGTTCGCGGCCGAGCTGCACATGGAGCGCATCGCCGAGGCGATCGGCGCCGACCCGGTGGCGCTGCGCCGCAAGAACCTCGTGCGCGAGGGCTCGACCCTCGCCGTGGGCCAGGTGCTGCGCGAGAGCGTCGGCGCCCTGCAGGCCCTCGACGAGTGCGCGAAGCGCAGCGGCTTCCGCGACAAGCGCCGCGAGTACGCGCGCTGGAACTGGCGCAAGGACCAGCCGACCTGGAAGGGCATCGGGCTCGCGGTCGTGCACCACGGCTCGGGCTTCACGGGCAGCGGCGAGACCCACCTCGCGAGCCGGGCCGCGGTGGCGCTCACCCGCGAGGGCGCGATCGTCGTGCTCGCGGCCTCGACCGAGTTCGGCCAGGGCACGAACACGATGTTCTCGCAGGTCACGGCCGACACCCTGGGGCTCCCGTACGACTGGATCACGGTGGAGACGCCCGACACCTCGAAGGTGCCCGACAGCGGGCCCACCGTCGCGAGCCGCACGTGCATGGTCGTGGGCCGGCTCGTGCGCCAGGCCGCCCTCGACCTCAAGGCGGCGCTCGTGGCCGAGCACGGCCGCGTCCCGCACACGCGCGCGCACCTGCGCGAGGCGGCCCTCACGCTGTGCGGCGACGCCGCGGAGCGCCGCTTCGAGCGCGAGTACGAGAAGCCGTCCGGGATGGCCTGGGACGACGCCACCTACCGCGGCGACGCCTACGAGGCCTACAGCTACGCGGCCGTGGCCGTGGACCTCGAGATCGACAAGGCGACGTGGGAGGTGACCGTGCACCGCGTGACGTCGGTGCAGGACATCGGCACGACCGTGAACCCCCTGCTCGCCGAGGGCCAGGTGATCGGCGGCACGGCCCAGGCCCTGGGCTATGCGCTGCTCGAGTCCCCGGTGTACAAGGACGGCGTGATGCTGAACGCGCAGCTCACGAACTACGTGATCCCGACCTCGCTCGACACGCCGGAGATGGACGTCGCCTTCGTGCCGGCGCCGTACTCGAACGGCCCGTTCGGGGCGAAGGGCGTGGGCGAGCTGCCCATGGACGGCCCGCCGCCGGCCGTGGCGGCCGCGGTCCACGACGCGACCGGCCTGTGGATCACCGACCTGCCGATCCTGCCGGAGCGCCTCGCCCGGGCCGAGCGCGAGCGGAAGGCGCCGAGGAACCGGAAGTGAAGCGCCTGTCACTGCGTGTCAACGGCACGCTGCAACGCTACGACGGCCCGCCGTTCACGCGCCTCATCGACGTGTTGCGCGAGGACTGGGGCCTGACGGGCACGAAGGAAGGCTGCGGCGAGGGCGAGTGCGGCGCCTGCACCGTGCTCCTCGACGGCAAGCCCGTGAACAGCTGCCTGATCCCGGTCTGCCACGCCGCCGGCCGGAAGGTCCAGACCGTCGAGGCGCTCGGAACGCCCGGGAAGCTCGCCGCCCTGCAGGAGGCCTTCCTCACGGAGGGCGGCGCGCAGTGCGGCATCTGCACGCCCGGCATGCTGATGACGGCGTGGGCCTACGTGAAGAAGGGCGGCTCGGACGATCCCGGGGCGATCCGGCGCGAGCTCGCGGGCAACCTCTGCCGCTGCACCGGCTACCAGCACATCGTGAACTCGGTGGCGAGCGCCGTGCGCAAGCAGCGCCGCTCGCGCGCGGCGAAGCGCCGGTGAGGGGCGCCGCGGCGTCGATGACGCTGCTTCGGCCGCGCAGCGCGGCCGAAGCCCTGAAGCTCTACGCGCAGTCTCCCGGCGCCCTGCCCCTGGCCGGCGGCACCGACTTCATGGTGGCGTGGAACGCCGGCCTCGCCAACGACCGCGTCGTCCTGGACCTCGCCGGCCTCGAGGCGTGGCGGCGGATCGCGGCCACGAAGACGACGATCACGATCGGAGCCCTCGCGACCCACGCGGACATCCAGCGCCACACCGCCGTGCGCCGGCACCTGCCGCTGCTCGTCGAGGCCTGCGCGATGGTCGGGGGCCTGCAGATCCAGAACCGCGGCACCCTGGGCGGGAACATCGCGAACGCCTCGCCCGCGGGCGACACGTTCCCGCCCCTCGCGGTCTACGACGCCGAGGTCGAGCTCGCCTCGGCCCGCGGCAGGCGCCGCGTGCCGTTCGGGTCGGTCTTCGCGGGGGTCAAGAAGACGGTGCTCGAGCCGGGCGAGTTGATCGCGGCGATCCACGTGCCGGTGCCGCGGCGCCCCACGCGCGCCCTCTGGCGCAAGGTCGGCACGCGCGCGGCCCAGGCCATCTCCAAGACCATGGCCGCCGGCCTGCTGTGGCTGGCCCGCGACGGCACGATCGCGGAGCTGCGCTTCGCCCTCGGCAGCATGGCGCCGACGGTGCGGCGCCTCGCGAGCGTCGAGGCCCACGTGAAGGGCCGCCGCCCGGACCGCGAGCTGGCCCGCGAGGCGGCGGCGCTCGTCGCCCGCGACGTAGCCCCGATCGACGACATCCGTTCCACCGCCGAGTACCGCCTCGCGGTCTCGCAGAACCTTCTCGCCTCATTCCTGACAAGGGAGACATGACCCAGACACCCCGCCAGCCCGTGCACACCGTCTACGGTGGCGCGCAGATCTTCAAGGCCGACACGGCGCGGCGCCTCGCGGGCCTCGCGGAGAAGGCGCTGCTCGAGAACGCTCCCGCGCCCCGCGACCTGGCCGAGGCCCTGGGCCTCGAGGTGCCGGCCGGCTCCGAGCCGATCGCGTACGCGGCCACGATCCACGGCCGCGTCCTCGAGAAGCTCCGGCGCGAGGCCGTCGAGGACTTCCGCATCGACTTCGAGGACGGCTACGGCAACCGCCCCGACGCCGAGGAGGACGGCCACGCCGCCCAGGCGGCCACGGAGCTCGCCCACGGCCTCGCCCACAAGACCCTGCCGCCGTTCGTCGGGATCCGCATCAAGTCGCTCTCGGCCGAGCTCGCGAAGCGCAGCCTGCGCACCCTCGAGATCTTCGTCACGACGCTGCTCAAGCAGACGAAGGGCCGGCTGCCCGCGAACTTCGCCGTCACGCTGCCGAAGATCAAGAAGGCCGGCGAGGTGGCGGCGCTCGTCCGGGCCCTCGCGGCCCTCGAGCGCAAGCACAAGCTGCCTGCCGGCGCGATCGCGATCGAGCTGATGGTCGAGACGACCGAGTCGATCTTCGACGCGAAGGGCGTCGTGGCCCTGCCGGCGCTGGTGAAGGCGGCGAAGGGCCGCTGCCGCGGCGCCCACTTCGGCACCTACGACTACACCGCCGGCGTCGACATCACGGCCGCGCACCAGACCATGACCCACCCCGCCTGCGATTTCGCCAAGGGCGTCATGCAGGTGGCCCTGGCCGGCACCGGCGTCACGCTCTCGGACGGCGCCACGAACGTCATGCCGATCGGGGACACGGCGACCGTGCACCGGGCCTGGCGCCTGCACTACGGCCACGTGCGGCACTCCCTGCGCCAGGGCTTCTACCAGGGCTGGGACCTGCATCCCGCCCAGCTCCCGACGCGCTACGCGGCCGTGTACGCGTTCTTCCTCGAGGGCCTCGACGCCGCCTCCAGGCGCCTCGCCAACTTCATGGACAAGGCGGCCCAGGCGACGCTCGTGGGCGACGTGTTCGACGACGCGGCCACGGGCCAGGGGCTCCTGAACTTCTTCCTGCGCGGCGTGTCGTGCGGCGCGATCACGGCCGAGGAAGCCGGCCGGACCGGCCTCAGCCTCGCGGAGCTCCAGACCCGCTCGTTCCTCAAGATCCTCGAGGGCCGCCGCAAGGCGCGGAAGTAGCGCCATGCAGGAATGGCCGCGCCTCGCGCTGATGGCGATCTGGATCGCCTTCGGGCTCGGCTTCGCGCTGCGGCCCCGCGGCACGGGGCCGAAGGCGAGCGTCAAGCGCAGCCCGCGGGCCGTCCTCGGTCTCCTGCTGCAGGCCGTGGGCTTCGCGTTCGCGTGGGCAGGCCTCGGGCGCCGCGACGCGCCCGTCGTGCCGACGCTGGTCGCCGCGGCCGGGCTCGCGCTCGGCCTCGGGTCGGCCGGGCTCGCGGGGACCGCCGCGCACCGCCTCGGCAAGCAGTGGGCCCTGCAGGCCCGGCTGGTCGAGGGTCACGAGCTCGTCACCAGCGGGCCCTACGCCGTCGTGCGCCATCCGATCTACAGCGCCATGCTGGGGATGCTCGTGGCCACGAGCCTGCTGAACGGCACCGCGCGCTTCCTGCCCCTGGGCCTCGGCCCGTTCCTGCTCGGCACCTGGATCCGCACCCGCGAGGAGGAAGCACTGCTGCGGGGCCGGTTCGGCGACGCCTTCGAGGCCTATCGCCGGCGCGCCGGCTGGCTGCTGCCCTACCTGGGCTAGAGCGCCCCCAGGCCCGCCGGCGGCGGGCACAGCTCGAGCGGAACGCGCCGGGGCTGCACGCGCTGCCGGATCACGGCGTACTCGTCGGGCGTGAAGCGCAGCGCGCCGCGCGCGGCCTTGGTCCAGTCGGACTCCGCGATCAGCCGCTTCATGAGGCCGAGGGTGGAATGGCCCGGCGGCAGGAACAGGTGGCCGAGCTCGTGGGCGAGCACGACGCCGAGGGCCAGGTCGAGGGGTATCGCGTCCTCGTTCAGCTCCTGCAGGCGATCCTCGAACACCTCGATCGTCCCGGCCGCCGTGCCGTCGGTGGCGCGCAACGCGCGCCCGCCGGCCTGGTCGCCGGTCTCGGCCGCGAGCTCCTCGCCGCGCCGCACGAAGCGCAGCCGCACGTCGTTGGGACCGACCGGCGCGGCGCACTCGGGCCCTTCCTCCGAGCCGCACCAGCGCCACACCAGCGCCACCCCGACCCTCGAGAACACGTGCTCGACGAAGGCCTGGGCGCGACGCAGCGCGTCGGGTCCCAGCGGCGCCTTGTCCCACGAGCGCACCGTGATCGGCGGGTTGCCCTCGGCGGCGGCCGCCAGGGCGCAGAGCGTGAAGAGGGTGATGAGGGCCGGGCTCCGTCTCGACATCGTTTCGTCCTCCCTCATTGCAAGATGCGTCCCAGGGGCCGGGGCGGCATCGGGAGGACTCCCCATATTGCGAATGCGTAAGTTACGGGGTGTGAGTGTCTTACGCTTCCCGCAAGGGTTTACCGCGCACGTAGGACGCCGGCCAGCAGGCCGCCGGCCACGAGCACCACGGCAAGGATCCAGGGCGACGCGGCGTGGCCGTAGGTCGCCGTCGGAAAGTGGTTGCTGACCATGATCAGCACCAGCGGCACGACCATGAACGTGTTGTGCTTCGAGCGCTGCTTCGCGCGCTCGCCCGGCACGGGGTCGGGCGTCTGGCCGGCGGCGATCGCCTTCACCATGCGCGCCTGCCCCGGGATGATGCGTTCCCACACGTTCGCGTTCATCAGGGTGCCGAGCAGGGCGCCCACGTGCATCCACGCGGCTCGGCCGCTCATCACGTGGGCGAAGCCGAACACGAAGCCGATCGCGAGCAGGTACGAGAGCCCGGTGGCGAGGGCCGGGCGCGTTTCGAGCCGGCACCAGAGCTGGTCGTACGCCACCCAGCCCGCGAGGATCCCGAGCAGCCCGACGGCGCCGGCCTGGGTCGCGGAGTACGGGCCGTCGGGCGTCACGAGGAGGCCGCCGCGGTAGTAGACGAGGAGCAGCAGGCCGACGCCCGTGAGCCAGGTGATGCCGGCCTCCCACTTGAACCAGTGCAGCGTGCGCGGCAGCGTCCGCGGCCCGTGCTGCTTCTCCACGACGTAGAACCCGCCGCTGTGGACCATGTACACGCGGCCGCCGGGGTTCTCCTCCGCGTTCTCGAGGCGCCGGTCGAGCCACAGGAAGAGCCAGGTCTGGCCGATCCACAGGATGCCGGCGAAGACGTGGGCCCAGCGCAGCGCGAGGTTCAGGAGCTCGTCGCTCATGGCCGGCGCCTCAGGTGCCCTTGTACGTGGAGTAGCCGAAGGGGCTGATCAGCAGCGGCACGTGATGGTGCTGGCGCGGGTCGCGCAGGTCGAACTCGACCGTCACGCGCGGGTGGAACGCGGCGATGCCCAGGGCCGCCCAGAAGGCGCCGGTCTCGAACACGAGGCGGTAGAGGCCCGCCTCGAGGGTGGCGGGGCCGAGGCCGGGCGCCCGGCCGTCGGCGTCCGTGCGCGCGCGGGAGATCTCGATCCAGGCCGCGTCGCGCAGGCCGAAGAGCGTGACCTCGAGGCCGGCGCCGGGTCGGCCATGGGTCGTGTCCAGGACGTGGGTCGTGAGGATGCTCATCAGGCCACCTCCTCGAGCAGCTTCTGCAGCCGCAGCCGCGTGATCTTCGATTGCTCCGCCGCCGCCACCGCGAGCTCGCGCCCGGGCTCGTTCCCGAGGCGCGCCTCGAGCAGCGCCAGCATCTCCTCGGCGGACTTGCCGGTCGCGCACACGATGAAGATGTAGCCGAAACGGGCCTCGTAGTCGTCGTTGCGGCGGGCCAGGGCGGCGAGCACCGCGGCGCTCGCCGAGCGCGCGCCTGCCTGCTCCTGCGCCGTCCGCAGCGCCTGGCGGTCGCCGATGCGCGGATGGGCGCCGAAGGCCTCGAGCCAGTCGGCGCGGGTCAGGACGGCGAGCTGCCGGTCGGCCGCGGCGAGCAGCTCGGCGTTGCTCCGGTAGGGGCGGCCCGCGGTCATCGCCTGCGCCCAGCGCGACGCGCCGCAGCAGCGGGCGAAGGCCGCGCGGGCCTCGTCCTCCGTCAGCGCCTCAAGGAAGCGAAGGGCGTCCATGGATCCGCAGCCGGCTCACGCCGCCGTCGGGGAAGATCTGCAGCCGCACGTGGCTGAAGGGGCCGCGCTCGGCCAGCTTCGTGAAGACCTGGCGCTTGTGGGCCGCGAGCTTCGTGCGGGGCACGATCACGTTCCACTCGTGGCCGGCCGTGAGCAGGTCCTCGACCGACGCGCCGGGCGCGCTGACGGCCTCGACCACGGCGCTCTCGGGGTAGTTGCCCTTGAAGTGGTTCGTGTCGAGCTCGATCTTCTCGAGGACGCCGGGGTGGCCCAGCCTCACGATCGCCCAGTCGTGGCCCGGGCCGCGCCGGCGCCGCGTCTCCCAGCCGTCGCCCATGTTCGGCGCGCGCCCGGGCATCAGCAGGTTCTCCTTGCGCCCGAAGTGCTCGTCGCTCACGGCCATGACGACGCCGCCCAGGCCGATCGAGGCGAGATCCACGACGCCGCGCACGCGCCGCCAGTCGACCGCCACCTCGCCGTGGACGCGCAGCCGAGCGACGCCGCCGTCGGGATAGATGTTGAGCCGCACGTGGGTGAAGGGCCGCTCCTCGTGGATCTCGAACAGGTGGCGCGCGCTGGGGCCCAGGGGCTTCTGGGGCAGCACCAGCACCCAGGCCGCGTCCTCGAGCGCCGCCCGGGAGCTCGTGCCGCGCAGGTCGCAGGCGTCGATCGAGCAGCCCTCGGGCTGGTTCCCCGAGAAGTGGTTCGTGTCCACGTCGACCCCGCGCACGATACCGCGCAGGCCGAGCTCGATCACGCACCAGTCGTGGCCCGGCGTGCGGCGCCGCCGCGTCTCCCAGCCGTCCATCCACTTGCCGCGGGCCGTGAACTTGCCGGGCACGAACACCCCGCGCCCCGGCTTCAGCAGGTTCTGGCGCGCGGCGAAGAACTCGTCGTTCGCGAACAGGGCGCGGCCCCCGAGGCGCGCCGCGGCGAGATCGGTGAGGTCGGCGAGGTTCAAGGGGCCTCCGCGCGCAGAAGCTGTCCCCGGGGCGTCGCGGCGGCCCCCGGGCCGAACGCCGCGTGGCCGCGCACGAACGTGGCGTGGACGACGCCGTGGAGCGTGCGGCCCAGGTACGGGGTCGCCGCGTGCCGGTGCCGGAGGCGCGCCTTGTCGACCACGAACGCGGCGTCGGGATCGAAGACCACGAGGTCGGCATCATAGCCCTTCTCGAGCCGGCCCTTCCGCCGGCCCAGGCCCGCGAGGCGGGCCGGCGCGGCGCACATCCACTCCACGAGCCGCGCCAGCGGGAGGCCCCGCCGGCGCGCCTCGGTCCAGGCCACGGGCAGCGCGAGCTGCACGGACGCGACGCCGCCCCAGGCCGTCATGAAGTCGCCGGGAGGCTTGAGCTCGGGCGTGCACGGCGAGTGGTCGGACACCACCATGTCGATCGTGCCCGCCTCGAGGCCCTGCCACAGCCGCTCGCGGTTCTCGGCCTCGCGGATCGGAGGCGCGCACTTGAACTCGGTGCGGCCGTCGGGCACGGCCTCGGCGTCGAAGACGAGGTAGTGGGGGCAGGTCTCGACCGTGACCGGCACGCCGGCCGCGCGCGCCGCGGCCAGCGCGGGCAGGGCTTCCGACGACGACAGGTGCACCACGTGGACCCGGCAGCGATACTCCGCCGCGAGCCGGAGCAGCAGGGCGATCGCCTCGTTCTCCCAGGCCCGGGGCCGCGACGCGAGCCAGCTCGCGTGGCGGGCCGGATCGCCGGGCGGGGGCGCCTCGACGCAGGCCATCTCCGCGTGGGCGAGCAGCACGCCCCCGCCGGCCGCGAGCCGCGGCATCGCCGCGCGCAGGTCGGCCTCGGTGGAGGCCGGGAAGTCGTCGATGCCCGAGTGGATGAGGAAGGCCTTCGCGCCGGCGACGCCCGCCTCGAGCAGCGGCCCGAGCTCCGCCGCGTTGCCCGGCACGACGCCGCCCCAGAAGCCGACGTCGACGTGGCACTGCCCCGCCGCCGCCGCCCGCTTCACGTCGAGGGCCGCCCGCGAGGTGGTCACGGGGATGCTGTTGAGGGGCATGTCGACGAGCGTCGTGACGCCGCCGGCGGCCGCGGCGCGCGTCGCGCTCGCGAAGCCCTCCCACTCGGTGCGCCCCGGCTCGTTCACGTGGACGTGGCTGTCGACGACGCCCGGCATCACGACCCGGGTCCCGCAGTCCAGGAAGGAGGAGCCCGCCGGCAGGGCGGCCGGGGCCACGACGTCGAGGATGCGCCCGGCACGCACGAGCACGACCGCGTCCCGCTCGCCCTCGGGCGTCAGCACCCGGCGGCTGCCGACGGCGAGGTCGAAGGGGGCCACTCAGTACGTCTGCTGGTCCGGGAGGTTCTTCCAGTCCACGAGCAGCTGACGGCAGGCCGCGCGCGCGACGCCGGCGTGGATCACCAGGGGGCTCTTGCCGAGGCGCTTCAGGGTGCGGTTCGAGATCGTGAGCTCGTTGAAGCCCAGGCGCTGCACGTCGGGCACGCTCGTGCCGAAGTGCACCTCGCGCATGCGCGCCCAGTGGATCGCCGAGAAGCACATGGGACAGGGCTCGGTGGTCGAGTAGATGTCGCAGCCCTCGAGGATGTGGCTGCCGAGGCGCTTGGCCGCGAGGCCGATCGCCACGACCTCGGCGTGCTGGGTCGGGTTGCCCGTCTTCAGCACCATGTTGTGGGCGAGGGCGATCACGCGGTCGCCCTTCACGACGCACGCCCCGAAGGGGCCGCCGTCGTGGCGGCGGATGCCGCGCTCCGCCTCGTTGATCGCCGCTTTCATGAACTCGGAGGGCTGGCTCACCGGATGATTGTAAACCCCGCCGGTTAGAATGGCCGCCCATGAAGTCGCTGCCGGCCGCCGCCGCCGCCGCCCTCGCCCTGGCCGCGACCCTGGCGCCGCCGCCGCGCCCCGTGGCGCGACGCCCCGACATCGTCCTGATCGTGATCGACACGCTGCGCCGCGACCGGCTGCCCTTCTACGGCTACGGGCGGGACACGGCCCCGTTCCTCGGCCGGCTCGCCGCCGAGGGCACGGTCTTCGACAACGCCTACTCGACGTCGGCCTGGACCGCCCCGGCCACGACCTCGCTCCACACGTCGCTGTATCCCTTCCAGCACGGCGTCGTCATGGGGCGCACCGCGGTCAAGGCGCTGAAGAACAAGGGCGTCCGGGTGCTGCTGAACCGCATCCCGAAGCGCGCGACGCCGCTGGCCGAGGCGCTCCAGGCGGCGGGCTACACGACGTTCGCGGTCACCCAGAACCCGAACCTGACCCACGAGCTCGGCTTCGATCGCGGCTACGCGAGCTTCAACCCCGTCGAGGGCCGCTCGGCCGGCGCGATCACGCGGCGGCTCGGGGTGATGCGGCCGAAGATCCGCGGCCGCCGCCCCTACTTCCTCTATCTTCATTACATGGACGTCCACGGGCCCTACCGCAGCGACGGCCCGTTCGTGGACCCGAACGACGATCCCCTGGCCCGCAGCGTGAGCGGCTACGACAACGGCATCGTGAACGTGGACGAGCACATCCGCCAGGTCTTCGAGCGCTACAAGTGGAGCGAGGACACGGTCGTCGTCGTCACCGCCGACCACGGCGAGGAGCTGGGCGACCACGGCGGCACCGGCCACGCCCACAACCTCTATGCCGAGACCTTGAACGTCCCGCTGCTGGTCTACGGGCTGCCGGGAGCGCGGCCCGGCCGGCGCGTCGCCGCGCGCGTGAGCCACGTGGACGTGCTGCCGACGCTGCGAGCGATCGCCGGCAGCCGCGCGGCGGCGTCCGACTCCGGGGTGTCGCTCCAGCCCCTGCTGCTGGGCGGCACGGACGCCGACCCGGACCGCGCGCTGTTCGCCGACCTCTGGCACACGACGCCCGAGGGCCGGCGCGAGACGCTGCAGCGCGCCACGATCCTCGGGCCCTGGAAGCTCATCGACAGCGCGGCCGGCCCGGAGCTGTTCGACCTCGACGAGGATCCGAAGGACACCCGGAACCGCGCGGCCGAGAACCCGGACGTGGTCTCGAAGCTGCGGCGGCGCTTCGCCGAGTTCGAGACGCGCAGCCCCAAGGTCGGCCCCGAGTTCGAGGAGACGGTGCTCGACGCCGCGACGAACGAGGAGCTGCGGGCCCTGGGCTACGTGAACTAGTAGAGCCGCTCGCGGAGCTCGGCCACGAGCGTCGCGTGCTCGGGCAGCGACGCCACGTTGCGGCGCTCCCCCGGGTCGGCCCGCAGGTCGAACAGCTCGCGGCTGCCGTCGGGCCATTCCGTGAAGCGGTAGCGCGCCGTGCGGATGGAGCGCGCCAGGCGCGGCGGGCTCGCGGCGCGGAAGCTGAAAGCGGCCTGGCGCCAGGCACGCTCCGGGTCGTCGAGGAGCGGCCGCAGGCTGACACCGCCGACGCCCGGCGGAGGCGCGAGGCCGGCGAGGTCCACGAGGGTCGGGTACAGGTCCACGAGCTCGACCAGCCCACGGGCCGCCCGGCCGGGCTGGACGAGGCCGGGGGCCGCGACGATCAGGGGCGTGCGCAGGGCCGGCTCGAACAGCGTGTCCTTGCGCCAGAGGCCGCCGTGCTCGTCGAGGTCGTAGCCGTGGTCGCCGAGCAGCGCCACCACCGTCGTGTCCCACAGCTTCAGCCGGTCGAGGGCGTCGAGCACGACGCCGACCTGGGCGTCCACGAAGCTCACGGTCGCGTTGTGGGCCGCGATCGCGCGGCGCCTCGAGAGCGCGTCGAGCTCCTGCACCTTGCCGGTCTCGAACAGGCCGGGGCGCTCGAGGGCCGCGTTCGCGAGGGCGATCGACGGGATGTCGTCGCGATCGTGCTCGGGCTGCGGCTCGAGCGTCACGCCCTCCGGCGGGTACATGTCGAAGTACTTCTTCGGCGCGACCCAGCGCCGGTGGGGCTTCGCGAAGCCGATCGCGAGCAGGAGAGGCTTGGTGCGCGGCGCGGCGAGCAGCTCCGCGGCCTTGCGGGCGCGCTCGCCGTCGGGCTCGGCCGCGTCGTCGTCGTTCGTGGCCTCGAACCACTTGGACACGTCGGCGCCGGCGTCGCCGTCCTCTTCCTCCTGGGCGAGCCGCGCGGCGCGGGCCCGCCGCGCCTGGCCGCGGGGCGCCTCGGGGCGGCCCTCCTCGCCCGTCGAGTCCCAGGCGAAGGCGCGCTCCCAGCGGCCATGGAAGAGCTTGCCGATGCGCGCCACGAAGTAGCCGTTGGCCTTGAAGTGCTGCTGGATCGGCACGCCGCGCCCGAGGTGGCCCTCGACCGGCGTGTTGTTGTTCCACACGTTCAGGGCCTCGGGGCGCTGCCCGGTCAGGAACGAGGCCCGCGACGGGCTGCACATGGCGACGCCGCAGTAGGCGCGGTCGAAGCGGCGGCCGCGCGCCGCCAGGCGGTCGATGTTCGGCGTCTTCACGTCGGAGCCGTAGCAGCCGAGGCGCGCGCTCAGGTCGTCGAGCACGATCAGCACCACGTCGCGCTTCGGCGCCGCCGCGGACCGCGGCTTCGGCACGTCGGCGGGCGCGCCGGCGTTCGGGGTCTCCAGGCTCTTGCCGAGCAGCGCCTGCAGCGTCGCGCGCACCGGGCCGCCCTTCGAGGCCAGGTTGTCGTGCTCGCCCGGGTCCGCCTGGTGGTCGTAGAGCTCGGCGCTGCCGTCGGGCCACTCGTTGTAGCGATAGCGGTCGGTGCGCACGCTGTAGCCGAGGCGCGGCGCGTCGCGCGGGGCCGCCGACAGGACGGCCTCGCGCCCGGGCCGCGCCGGGTCCTGGAGGATCGGCACGAGGCTGCGGCCGTCGAGACCGGCCGGGGCCGTTACACCCGCGAGGGCCGCGAGCGTCGGGAAGACGTCGACGGTCTCGACCAGCGCGTCGCTCGGCGTGCCCGGCGCCGCGACGCCGGGGCCCGCCACGACGAGGGCCGTGCGCAGCGAGCCCTCGTGGAGCAGGTCCGCGCGCTGCAGCACGCCGCGGTCGGCGAGGTCGCGGCTCGAGTCCCCCGCCACGGCCACGACCGTGCGCTCGAGGGCGCCCGTCTTCGCCACCGCCGCCACGATCGCCCCGACTTGCGCGTCGACGGACGAGGCCCGGGCCCGCTGGCCTGCGATGCGGCCGCGCCACGCGTCGACGCTGTCGGCCCTGGGCCGACGCGTTCCGCCCGCGCGCCCGGGCCGGCCCGGGTCGAGGGCGATCACCGGCATCTCGGGCGGCGTCGCGTCGGGGGTCGCGAGTGGTACCCGGGCCGGCGGGTACTGCGCGAGGAACCGCGGCGGCGTCGGGCCTTCGTCGAGGCCGACCACGAGCAGGACCGGCTGCGGCCCCGGGGACGCCAGGGCCGTCGCGGCGCTGGCCGCCGTCGCGTCCCAGCGGTACTGGGCCTCGGCGCCGCCGCCGAAGACGCGGCCCACGCGCACGGTGCGATAGCCCGCGGCTGCGAAGGCCTCCTGGATCGGAACCCCCTCGGCGAGCCGGCGCGAGGGGGCGGCGAGGACGCCGGTCGTCTGGGGCCGCCGGCTCACCGCGATCGCGAAGCGCGAGGGCACCGACAGCGGGTGCTGCGCGTAGGCGGCGGCGAAGCGCCGGCCGCGGCGCGCGAGGGCGTCGAGGTTCGGGGTGTCGACGGGATCGCCGGCGGCGCCGAGCTCGGCCCCCAGGCTCTCGGCCAGGATCAGGACGACGTTCGGGCGCGACGGCGCCGCCGGCGTCGCCGCGGGCGCCAGCAGCGCCGCGGCCAGGAGCGCCGGACTCAGCACTCGGGCAGGTTCACGGACAGGTCGAGGGGCACTTCGAGCACGTGGAGCGCCAGGCCGCCGCGCGCCGTCTCCTTGTACTTGTCCTTCATGTCGGCGCCGGTGTCGCGCATCGTCTTGATGACCTTGTCGAGCGACACGAAGTGCTCGCCGTCGCCGCGCAGCGCCATGCGCGAGGCGTTGATCGCCTTCACCGCCGCCATGGCGTTGCGCTCGATGCACGGCACCTGGACGAGGCCGCCGATCGGGTCGCAGGTGAGGCCGAGGTTGTGCTCCATCGCGATCTCGGCGGCGTTCTCGACCTGTGCCGGGTTGCCGCCCATCACCTCGGCGAGGCCCGCGGCGGCCATCGAGCAGGCCGAGCCGACCTCGCCCTGGCAGCCCACCTCGGCGCCGCTGATCGAGGCGTTCTCCTTGTACAGGGTGCCGATCGCGCCGGCCGTGAGCAGGAAGCGCACGATGCCGTCGTCATTGGCACCCGGCACGAAGCGCGCGTAGTAGTGGAGCACGGCGGGAATGATGCCGGCGGCGCCGTTCGTGGGAGCCGTGACGACGCGCCCGCCGGCGGCGTTCTCCTCGTTCACCGCGAGCGCGTACAGGTTGACCCAGTCCATGGCGGTGAGCGGATCGCGCAGCCCCGCCTCCGGGTTCGCGAGCAGGCTGCGGTACATCTCGGCCGCGCGCCGCCGCACCTTGAGACCGCCCGGCAAGGTGCCCGCGGTCTCGCAGCCGCGCCGCACGCACGCCTGCATCACGGCCCAGATCCGCAGCAGCGCCGCGCGCGTCTCGGCCTCGGGCCGCCAGGCGTTCTCGTTCTCGAGCATCACGCGGCTGATCGAGAAGCCCGTGGCGCGGCAGTGCTCCAGGAGCTCGACGGCGCTGTGGAACGGGTGCGGCAGCGCGCGCGCGTCGGCCCTCACGGGGCTCTTGCCCTCGGCCGCGTCCTCGTCGACCACGAAGCCGCCGCCGACGGAGTAGTAGACGCGCGTCCGCAGCGGATCGCCCTCGGCGCCGAGGGCCGTGAAGCGCAGGCCGTTCGGATGGAACGGCAGCGTGCTGCGCTGCATCACGAGGTGGTCGGCCTCGCGGAAGGCGATCTCGTGGGTGCCGAGCAGCTTCAGCCGGCCGCTCTTCCGCACGCCGGCCACCGTGTCGGGGATCGACTCGATCGGCACGCCTTCCGGGGTCTCGCCGAGAAGGCCGAGGACGATCGCCTTGTCGCTGCCGTGGCCGCGGCCGGTCGCCCCGAGGCTGCCGAACAGCTCGGCCTTCACGGCGGCGGTGCGCTCGAACAGGCCGGCCGCCTCCAGGTCGAGGCCGAACATCCGGGCGGCCCGCATCGGGCCGACCGTGTGCGAGCTCGAGGGCCCGATGCCGATCTTGAACAGGTCGAGGACGCTGATGGCCATGGCGCGAATCCATCTTACCCCGCGCCTCGCGGAGCCCCGGCTCGAGCTCAGGGGAAGGTGTTGGGCGCTCCCTGCTTCGTGCCGGTCCACTGCACGGTGTAGCGGCAGTCGGGCGTCGGCGCGGGCCGGTTCTCGTCGACCGTGACGGTGGCGGTGAGGCCGCTCCCGGTGAAGCGCCCGCCGATGCCGATGCCCAGGGTCGTGGCGCCGCTCGCGACCGAGAGCGGATCGCCGACGAAGACGCCGTCGTTCCCGACGTTGCCCTGGAACGTGGTGGGCCCGTGGACGAGGCTGAAGCGGCCGGCTCCGGGCGTGTGGGTGACGCTCGTGGGCTGGGTCTGGACCGTGACCGCGCCGCAGGTGTTGTCGCCGAGGGCGACGGCCACCGTGTACGCGCCCCCGACGGACAGGACGGCCGCGGGCGGGGGTGTCGTCGGCGACGAGCCGCCGCCCCCGCAGGCCGCGAGGGTCAGGAGAGCGCCGAAAGGCAGGTGCGGGATGCAGAGCTTCATGCCCCGAACCTACGGGCCCGTGGCCCGGCCCGGCAAGGCAGTAGGTTGTCAGCGACGAACCCGAGCCGGCTCCTGGACTTGCGGGCACGCATGAGGCACTCTCGGGCCATGGACGTGCGGCGTTTCGGGCGCTTCGAGGTGGACCTGGCCGAGCAGGAGCTGCGGCGCGACGGCCTGCGCGTGAAGCTGCAGCCCCGGCCCTTCCGCGTCCTGGCCCTGCTCGTGGATCGCTCCGGCAGCGTCGTCACCCACGACGAGATCCGCCGCCACGTCTGGGGCGACGACACGTTCGTGGACTTCGACCACAACCTGCGGTTGTGCATCCACCAGGTCCGCGCGGCGCTCCACGACGACGCGCGCCAGCCCCGCTTCGTCGAGTCCGTGCCGCGGCTGGGCTACCGCTTCCTGGCGAAGGTCGAGGCCGGCGGCGCGCCCGTCCCGGCGGCGCCTCCGGCGCCGGCCCCGAGGTCGCGGTTCGCGGCGCTCGCCGCCGCGGGGCTGCTGACGTTCGGCCTCGCGCTCGGCTCGGAGCCCGGGGCGATCCCGACCTCGCCCGCGGTGCAGGGTCCGCCGGAGTTCCTGCGCGGCCTGTACCTGCGCCAGGCGGGCCCGGGCGCCCTCGAGAGCGCGGCGGCCGCGCTCGAGAACGCCGCCCGCGTCGAGCCCGGCCGCGCCGACATCCACGCGACCCTCGCCGCCACGTACGTGGAGCTGGCCGATCTCGGGCTGTGGCCGGCCCGCGAGGCGCTGCCGCGCGCCGAGATCGCGGCGCGCCAGGCGCTGCGCCTCGATCCCGCGAGCGCCTCGGCCCACGTCTCGCTCGGCATCGCGCGCCTGGCCGGGGCCTGGGACTGGGACGACGCGCGCGGCCACTTCCAGCGCGCCCTCGTCCTCGACCCCGGCCTGACGCCGGCCCACTCCGCCTGGGCCGCGTTCCTCTCGGCCTCGGGCGACCAGAAGGGCGCCCTCGCGGCGATCGCGCGTGCCCGCAGCATCGACCCGGCCTGCCCGCTGATCCGCGGCGAGGCCGGCTGGTACCTCTACTGCGCCCGGCGCTTCGACGACGCCGCCGCCGAGTGGCAGCGCGCGATCGCGATCGATCCGACGCTCCCGGGAACCCACGAGCGGCTGGTGCGGGCCTATCGCAACGCCGCGCGCCCCGACCGGGCCGAGGCCGAGGCCCGCGAGACGATGCGCCTCGTGGGCTCTCCCGCCGACGGGCCCGTCGACCTGCGCCGCTTCCTGCTCGGCACCGCCCGCTGGCTCGAGGCGGCGCCGGCACCGGGACCGGACGCCCTCGAGCGGCGCGCGGGGCTCTACGCGAGCGTGGGCGATCGCGAGGCGGCGCTCGCCGCCCTCGAAGCGGCCGTCCGGGCCCGCTCGCGCTTTCTCCTGAAGCACCTCGCGGCCGATCCGGACCTGGAGCCGATCCGCGGCGAACCTCGATTCCAGGCGCTCCTGCGAAGGGTGGGACGCGGTATCATGGCGGCCAGCGGAACCCCCGCCCCCTAAGGAGACGAAAGTAACGATGCGAACGCTGAGCCGTATCCTGCCTGTCCTTCTGTTCACCGTCCTCGCCGCCGCGTGCGGCAAGGCTCCCGCCGAACAGGCCCTGAAGGCCGCCGACGCCGCTCTCGCGGCCGCGCAGCCCGAGGTCCAGAAATTCGCTCCCGCCGAGTGGACGGCGCTGTCGGCCGACGCCGCCGCCGCGAAGGCGCAGTTCGACAAGGGCGAGTACAAGGAAGCCCTCGCCGGCGCCCAGGCGCTGCTGCCCAAGATCCAGGCCGCCGTCGCGGCCGCCTCGGCCAAGAAGACCCAGCTGATCGCGACGTTCACGGCGCTCAAGGCGACGCTGCCGGGCGCCGTCGACGCCCTGACGAAGCAGCTCGCCGCCTACGCCGCGATGCGCAAGCTGCCAGCCGGCATCGACAAGGCCGCCGTGGCCAGCGCCCAGATCGAGCTGCCCCTCGTCGCCGCCGCGTGGACGAGCGCCGCCGCCGCGTTCGACGCCGGCGATCTCGCGAAGGGCGTCGAGGTGGCGAACCAGGTGAAGACGAAGGTCGACGAGCTGTCGAAGACCTTCCTGCCGGTGGCCACGGGCGTCACCCCGCCCGCGGCGAAGTAGTCAGCTCTTCCAGAACCCGACGACGCTCGCGAGGCGTCCGTCGGGCGCCAGCTCGAAGCTGTTCGTGCCCTCGCCACGGGGCTCGCCGCCGGGCCCCGTGGCGGTCCACTCGACCAGGGCCGCACCCTGCACCTCGCGCACGTCGCCCCGCCGCGCGAGGCTCATGCCCGGCATGAAGTGCCGCACGGCCGCGATGTGCGCGGCCAGCTCCTCCCGGCCCACGGTGCAACCGTAGGCGTCGCGGAACGAGACGCCGTCCGTCACGACGTCGAGCGCGGCGAGGCGCGCCGCGGCGTCGGCCTCGTTCCAGGCCCCGAGGTAGCGATCGACCACGGCCCCGAGGGCCGCGTTCTGCACGCGGGACGCGGCCACGGCGAACACGGCCATCTGATAGCGCCAGCCCTGGACGTGCTGGTCGCGGATCTCCGCGGAGCCCACGTCGTGGCGCAGGGTGACGAGGGTGCCGTCGGTCCGGGCCTCGAGCGTCACGGTCACGAGTGAGCCGCCGGGCGGGATCGGCTTCGCCGGATCCTCGTAGCCGTAGGTGAAGACGACGCGCGTCACGGGGCGCATCTCCACCACCTCGCCCGAGGCCACGACGCCCCCCGGGTAGACGATGCGCAGGCGGCCGCCGGGCCGGCCGTCGATCGTGGAGCCCGTTCCCCACCAGAGCGCGAAGCGGGCGGAGTCGGTGAAGAAGCCGAACACGGTCTCGGGCGTCGCCCGGATCAACACCCGGCGTTCGAGGGAATGGGGATGGTCGGTCATCGACGGCTCCTTCGTGTTCTGCGTCCCTTCGGCTGCGGCCCGCGACGGGCCTGCTCGAGCTCGGCCACGAGCTTGAGCTTGTACAAGGCGTCACCCCACATGGCCTCGAGCCAGCCGCGAAACGGGGCCAGCGCCTTGCGATTCGCGGAGTAGAGGCGCCGCTGGGCGTCGCCGCGCCGGCTCACGAGGCCGTGGGCTTCCAGCAGTCGCAGGTGCTGCGACACGGCCCCGAACGTCACGTCGCCCAGGGCCCGGTGGATCTCCCCCGCCGGCAACTCGTCCCGCCACACCAGGCGCAGGATCTCCCGCCGTCGCGGAGCGGCGAGCACCTCCAGGATTCCGGCCATGGGTCTACTTTAGTGATAACTAAAATACAGAGTCAAGGCTTTTCTGGCGGGAGTCGGGCGCCGGGACCTACCAGCCGCCGCTGATGCCGACCGTGTACTGGACGAGGTCGGCTTCGCTGCGGCGCGGCGTGAAGTCGATGCCGCCGTCGCCGTCGTCGACGATGTCGCCCTCGGTCAGGTAGCTGACCCGTGAGTTGGACACCCAGGCGACGCCGAGGTCGAGGGCGATCGAGCCCGAGAGCGGGACGTTGACGCCGCCGCCGACGCTCCACCGGAACGTCCAGTCGTCGTAGTTCGTGGAGCGGGCGAAGGCCTCGAAGTCGTCCTCGCCCTTCACGTCGGACGTCGTCGCGAAGTACGAGACGCCGAGGGTCGCGTTCACGTAAGGGCGGATGGGACCCGTGCGCACCGCGAACTGCGGCCCGGCGCCGAGGTGGGCGATCCAGTTGTCGGTCGTGATCTCGACGCCGACGCGGCCGCCGCTCCCGGAGAACGGCACGTTGAAGCTCTCGCTGCCGTAGACGAGGACGCCCGCCTCGAGGCGGACGCCGAAGGGCGCATGGTCGGGTGTGAAGAAGGCATGGCCCAGCGCGCCGAAACCGTTGTCGGCCGCCTGGGCGAAGTCGCCCTTGGCGTCGGCGCCGAGGAGGGCGAGCCCGCCGATGAGATCGGCATGGGCGACGGTCGGGGCGGCGAGCACGAGGACGGCGAGGGCGACGCGGATCTGACGCATGGACCCTATTCTAAGCGCCAGGAATCAGGCTCTCGAGGGACGCCCCGGCGGGGACCTCCTCCGGCGGCTGGCCCTTGCGGAACAGCCGGGCGCCGGCGTTTCCCCTGAGCACGACGCGCGTGCCCGAGACCCGCAGCATCGCGCCCTCGCGCAGGCCGAGGACGGGCGTGTCGTTCTCCTCGTGGAACTCGCGGATGCGCGTCTCGCGGCTCTCGCCCATGTGCTTCGAGGACGGGTCCGCATCGACGTAGTGCGGGTTGATCTGGAAGCCGATCAGGCCGAGGGCCTCGAAGGACGGGGGCTGCACGATCGGCATGTCGTTGGTCGTCTTGAGGGTCGGGCACGCCATGTTGCTGCCGGCGCTGGCGCCCGCGTAGCGCAGCCCGTCGCGAACGCGCCGACGGAACACCTCGACGAGGCCGTTCTCCTGCAGCGTGCGGAGCAGCCGGAACGTGTTGCCGCCGCCCACGAAGACGGCCTCGGCGCCCTCGAGAGCGGCGGCGGCCGAGAGCGTGTCGTGGATCGAGTCGAGCCCGAAGCCGAGGCCCGCGAAGCCCTC
Source organism: uncultured Acidobacteriota bacterium (assembly GCA_902826455.1). Lineage (GTDB taxonomy): Bacteria > Acidobacteriota > Vicinamibacteria > Fen-336 > Fen-336 > CADEEV01. The sequence continues at coordinate 29,935 of CADEEV010000022.1, forward strand.
CCGCGCCTTGGCCGCGTAGGCGTCGCGATCCTTGAGAGCGTAGGGCACGAAGAGCACGCGCGAGACGCCTCGCAGGAAGTCCCGCAGCTCGTCCGCCGCGTGCTCGAGATAGCGGGTGCCGAAGGTCGTGGAAGTGCTGAGCAGCAGGAGCTCTCGTGCCATCGGCCGATCCTAATCCAGTATCATCGGCACGCATGCAACGCCCCTCGGTCGCCGCGTTGGCCCTGCTCGCTCTCGCCGCTCCGGCCGTGCACGCAGCGCCTCCCGAGTGCCCCTCCACGACCCTCAGCGTGCTCGCCTTCAACGTCGAGTACGGCGGCGATCTCGTGAGCTTCGCGAAGGTCGTCGAGGCGGTGCGCGCGAGCGGCGCCGAGATCGTCGGGATCGAGGAAGCCTGGGGTCACGTGCCGCGCCTCGCCCGGGAGCTGGGCTGGCCGTCGTACGACGCGCGCACCCACGTGCTGTCCAAGTGGCCGCTCGTCGGGCAGCAGGGCGCCCACGACGCCTACGACCTGGTCGAGGTGGCGCCGGGCTGTGTCGTGGGCATCGGCAACGTGCACCTGCCGTCGTACCCGTCGGGCGAGGACGAGGCGCGGGCCGGCAAGGCCTGGGCCGAGGTCGTGGCGATCGAGCAGAAGGCCCGCATCCCCCCGATCACGACGATGCTGACCGAGCTCACCCGGGTCGCGCGCGGGGGCATCCCGGTGTTCCTGACCGGCGACTTCAACGCGCCCTCGCACCGCGACCAGGTGCGGCCCTGGCCGGTGAGCCTCGCGGTGGAAGCGGCGGGCTTCAAGGACTCCTACCGCGACCTCCACCCGGACGCCGAGAAGGATCCGGGCTTCACGTGGTGGGCCGGCCGGCCGCCGGTGAAGGGCTGGAACCCCGATCCGAAGGATCCCCAGACGCGCATCGACTACGTGTACGCGCTGGGCGACGCCACCGCCACGAGCAGCCGCATCCTGGGAGAGAAGGGCAGGGCCTGGGTCGACATCGCGATCGACCCGTGGCCGGCCGACCACCGCGGCGTCGTGTCGACGTTCACGGTGAAGCCCGGGCCCGCGCCGGCGCTCGTCGCGGTGCCGGGCCAGATGGCGGTCGCCGGCAGCGAGCTCGCGGTCCAGTATCACGCGCCCGCCGGAAGCCGGCTCGTCCTGGTGCCGGCAGGCACGGCGCCCGAGACGATCGGCGCCGCGCAGACACTCGAAGCGGGCTCGGGGGTCGCGACGCTGCGCGTCCCCACGACCGGCGTCGCTCCGGGAGCCCACGAAGCCGTGGTGATGGGCCCCGACGGCGCCGTGCTGGCGCGGCAGCCGTACTGGATCGTCGCGAAGGGCGCGAAGCCCACCCTCACCACGAGCAAGCGCGCCTACAAGCAGGGCGAGCCGATCGTGGTGCGCTGGGCGAACGCGCCCGGCCAGCGCTGGGACTGGGTCGGTCTCTATCCCGCCGCCAAGGCCGACATCCCGAAGCCGATGCTGTGGCGGCACACGAAGGCCACGATCGCCGGCGAGGGATCCCTGGACGGCGACTCCGAGGCCGAGGTCTGGCCCCTGCCCCCCGGCAAGTACAGCGTGAAACTCCTGCTCGACGACGGCTACACCCGGCTGGCGGAGAGCGGCTTCGAGGTGGTCCGATGACCCACAGCCAGGACGTGACGAACCTCGCCACGGCGCAGCGGCGGCTCGCCTTGACGCTCACCGCCGCGATGAGCGCCATCTACTTCGGCTTCATCCTGCTCGTGGCGTGGGACAAGCCCCTGCTGGGCACGCTGCTGGCGCCGGGGCTGTCCCTGGGCACGCTGCTCGGGGCGCTCGTGATCGTCTCGGCCTGGATCCTGGTGTGGATCTACGTGCGCTGGGCCAACGCCCACTACGACTCGACGGTGGCGTCGCTCCGGAAGGATCGCTAGTGCCGTCGGCCCTCGGCGCGCCCAACCCCGTCGCGATCGGGTTCTTCTTCCTGTTCATCTCAGTGACGCTCGGCATCACCTGGTGGGCGGCGCGGCGCACCAAGACGGCCGAGCACTTCTACGCCGCGGGCCGCAGCGTCACGGGCCTGCAGAACGGCTTCGCCCTGGCCGGCGACTACATGAGCGCCGCGAGCTTCCTGGGCATCGCGGGCCTCGTCGCCACCTCGGGCTTCGACGGCCTCATCTATTCGATCGGCTTCCTCGTCGGCTGGCCGATCGTCATGTTCCTGATCGCCGAGCCCCTGCGGAACCTGGGCAAGTACACGTTCTCGGACGTCGTGGCCTATCGCCTCGAGGGCACGAGCGTGCGCGTGGCGGCGGCCATCGGCACGCTGGCCGTCGTGTCGTTCTACCTGATCGCGCAGATGGTGGGCGCCGGCAACCTGATCCGGCTGCTGTTCGGCCTCTCCTACGAGAAGGCCGTGGTGCTGGTGGGCGGCGTGATGCTGCTCTACGTGCTGTTCGGCGGCATGATCGCGACCACCTGGGTCCAGATCGTGAAGGCGGTGCTGCTGCTGACGGGCGCGTCGATCCTGGCGGGCCTCGTGCTGCTGCAGTTCCACATGAACCCCCTCGAGCTCTTCGCGGCCGCGGCGGCGAAGTACGGCGACAAGGTGCTGGCCCCCGGGCAGCTCGTGAGCAATCCCTTCGAGGCCGTCTCCCTCGGCCTCGCCCTCATGTTCGGGACCGCGGGCCTCCCCCACATCCTGATGCGCTTCTACACGGTGCCCGACGCGCGCACGGCCCGCACGTCCGTGAGCTACGCGATCGTCCTGATCGGCTTCTTCTACCTTCTCACGTTCATCCTGGGCTTCGGGGCCATGGTGATCGTGGGGCGCGAGACGATCCAGGGCATCGACAAGGGCGGCAACATGGCGGCGCCGCTCCTGGCCGAGGCCCTGGGCGGCACCGGCTTCCTGGGCTTCATCTGCGCGGTCGCCTTCGCGACGATCCTGGCCGTCGTGGCGGGCCTCACGCTCTCGGGCGCCGCGGCCCTCTCCCACGATCTCTGGGTGAGCGTCGTGCGCAAGGGCTCGGCTCCCGAACGCGAGCAGCTCCTCGTGGCCCGCGGTGCGACCGTGGCGCTGGCGGTCCTCTCGATCATCCTGGGCATCGCCTTCAAGGGCCAGAACGTCGCGTTCATGGTCGGGCTCGCCTTCGCGATCGCCGCCTCCGCCAACTTCCCCGCCCTCGTGCTGTCGGTGTTCTGGAAGCCGTTCACCACGCGCGGCGCCCAGGCCAGCATGATCGTCGGCACGCTCTCGGCCGTGATCCTGATCGGCCTCTCCCCCACGATCCAGGTGCAGATGCTCGGGCGTCCCTCGGCCTACTTCCCGCTGGCGAACCCGGGCCTCGTCACGATCCCCCTCTCGTTCGTCGTGGGCATCGTGGTGTCGCTGCTGGCGCCCGAGAAGCGCGCGGCCGACGGCTTCGCGGGGCTGCAGAAGCAGCTCCACCTGGGAGGCGACTGATGAACGCCCTGGGGACCGCCATCGTCGCGCTCGTGGCGCTCGAGCACGCCTGGTTCTTCGTGCTCGAGAGCTTCCTGTTCACCGCGCCGATCGGCCTGCAGACCTTCCACAACACGCCGGAGAGGGCCGCAACCCTCGCCGTCCTCGCGAAGAACCAGGGCGTCTACAACGCGTTCCTGGCCGCGGGCCTCGTGTGGAGCCTCGTGCACCCGGATCCGTCCGTCGCGTTCCAGCTGCGGGCGTTCTTCCTGGGCTGCGTGTTCGTGGCCGGCATCGTCGGCGGGGCGACACTCTCGTTCCCGGTCTTCCTCCTGCAAGGGATGCCGGCCCTCGTGGGGCTCGGGGTCGCCTGGCTGGCCTGGCCGCGCTGAGCCTCGCGCTGCTCGTGGCCGCGGCCACGGCGGCGGACGTGCCCGAGCCGAAGGTCACCCGGCACGTCGAGCACTACGCGGTCGGCGCGAACACCGAGCGCGAGATCCGGGCCGAGATGACGCGCCTCGGCCCGAAGACCGCGGACGGCATCAGCTTCGACGGCAACAGCCTGTGGAAGGCGGACTGGGACTTCACCTACGAAGAACCGCGCCACGGCTGCGCCGAGCCTCGGGGCGAAGTGGGACCGGTACGTCGCCGCCCTCGAGATCCACGAGAAGGGCCACGAGGACATCGGCCGCGCCATCGGGGTCGAGGTGCGCCGGCGCCTCTCGGCCCTGACGCGCGCGTCGACCTGCAAGGAGCTGCACGCGGCGCTCGACCGCGAGGGGCAGGCGGACCACGGCGTCACCCAGGGCGCCGTGTTCCCGTGATGCTATGCTTCGCGCAACCCCGTCTCAGCCGTCCGACGCCGCATCCAGCGCAGGAGAACCCGCCATGGCCATACTCGGAATGGTGCTCACGATCGTCGGCTCGCTCGTCATGCTCGTCTTCAGCATCCAGATCCTGATCCAGGCCTTCAAGACGAGCATCGCCTGGGGCATCGGCAGCCTCGTGATCCCGTTCGTGCTGCTCGTCTACGTGGCGAAGAACTGGCAGGCCACGAAGCAGCCGTTCCTGCGCATGCTCGGGGGCTTCGTCGTGATGATCGTGGGCTCGGTGCTCGGCATCTTCGGCGCGGCCAGCAGCGCCGGCACGACCCCCTAGCTCCGCTCCCCTACTCGAGCCGCCACAGCCGCGCCGTGCCGTCGTCGCTGGCCGAGGCCAGCGTGCGGCCGTCCCGCGACACGTCCACCGCCCACACCAGGCCCGTGTGGCCGGTGAGCACGGCGGGGCTCGTGGTGGCGCCGGCCGGATCCAGCGCGACGATCGTGTTGCCCATCGTGGCGAAGAGCCGCAGGCCGTCGGGCGTGTAGGCCAGGGCCAGGACGATGTCGGTGCCGGCCCGGAGCGTGCGCAGCTCGTGGCCATCGGCCACGGAGTACACGTGGACCTCGCCGAACGTGCCGCCGGCCGCGAGCTCGCCGCCGCCGGGCGCGAAGGCGAGCGACCAATGGGCCGTCTCGGCGAGGTTGCGCGCGGTCCAGAGCGGGCTCCCGGCCGGATAGGCCCAGAGCCGCACCGCGGCGTCCAGGAAGCTGCCGGCCGTGGCGAACGCGTGCTCGTCGCCGGCCAGGGCGACGTCGGTCACGACCGCGGCGTGGGCGTCGATGGCCTGCAGCAGCCGGCCGGTCGCGACGTCGTACAGGCGCACCTTGTGGTCGTTGGACGCGGCCAGCAGCGTGAGGCCATCGGCCGAGAACGCGACCGCGCCGATCCCGAAGCTGGCGCCCGTCAACGTGCGCACCAGCGTGCCGTCGCTCGCCTGCCACAACGGCACGCGGCCGCTCTCGGTGCCGCCCGCGAGCAGCGTGCCGTCCGGGCTCACGGCGACGGCGAGCACCGGCGTCGAGTCGGACGTGAAGGTCCGCTGGAGGACACCGTCGGCGACGGTCCACAGCCGGACGGTGCCGTCGACGGAGCCGGTCGCGACCTCGCGCGAATCGCGGGTGAAGGCCACCGACGTGACGCGCTGGGTGTGGCCCGTGAGCGTGCGCTCGAGACAGGCCACGGCGTCGCAGGTCGGCACGACGGGCGCGTCGCCGCCGCAGCCGGCGAGCGCCACCAGCGCGAAGGACGCGAGGCGCTTCACTCGACTCCGACGATCGTGCCGTCGGCGGTGAGGTCGATGTCGTGGGAGTGCGGACGCTTGGGCAGGCCCGGCATCGTGAGGATCTCGCCGGTGAGCGGCACCAGGAAGCCGGCGCCCGCGGCGATGCGCACCTCGCGCACGGTCATCTCGAAGTCGCGCGGGCGGCCCAGGCGCTTCTCGTCGTCCGAGAGCGAGAGGTGGGTCTTCGCCATGCAGATCGGCACCTCGCCGAAGCCGAGGCGCACGGCGCGATCGAGCTGCGACTTGGCCGTGACCGTGAAGTCCACGTCGGCGGCGCCGTAGATCGCCCGGGCGATCTTGCGGATCTTCTCGGCCGGCGGGTCGCTGAGCTCGTAGGTGTAGCGCGGCTTCGGGTCGGCCGCCTTCGCCCGCGCCACGATCTTCTCCGCGAGCTCCAGGGCACCGCCGCCGCCCTGTCCGTAGACGTCGGCGAGGCCCGCCTCGACGCCGTCCTGCTTCAGGCGGTCGAGCACGTACTGCAGCTCGCCCGGCGTGTCCTCCTTGCGGACGTTCAGCGCCACCACGGGCGCCAGGCCGAACTGCGACACGCTGTCGATGTGCTTCTCGAGGTTCTCCATGCCGCGGGCGAGGGCCTTGGCGTTCTCCTTCGCGGCCTCGGCCGCCGGCACGCCGCCGTGGAACTTGAGGGCCCGCAGCGTCGCGACCAGCACCACGGCGTGGGGCCAGATGCCGGCCGCCCGGCACTTGATGTCCAGGAACTTCTCGGCGCCGAGGTCGAAGCCGAAGCCGGCCTCCGTGAACACGAACTCCGCCCGGCGCAGGGCGAGGCGCGTGGCCACGAGGCTGTTGCAGCCGTGGGCGATGTTGCCGAACGGGCCGCCGTGGACGAGGGCCGGGGCGCCCTCCGTGGTCTGGGCGATGTTGGGCAGGAGCGCGTCGCGCAGCAGGGCCGCCATGGCGCCCTCGGCTTGCAGGTCGCGGGCGTACACGGGCTCGCCCTCGCGCGTGAAGCCCAGCAGGATCCGGCCCAGGCGCTGCTTGAGGTCGGTGTAGTCCTTCGAGAGGCACAGGATCGCCATCACCTCGCTGGCCGCGGTGATGTCGAAGCCGCCCTCGCGGGGCACGCCCATGGCCTTGCCGCCGAGGCCGAAGACCGTGTGGCGCAGGAAGCGGTCGTTCATGTCCATCACGCGGCGGAACGTCATCTGGCGGTGGTCGAGCTCGCGGCCCGCCTCGCCGGCCGGCGTGCGGAAGTAGACGTGGTTGTCGGCGAGCGCCGCGAGCAGGTTGTGGGACGCGGTCACCGCGTGCAGGTCGCCGGTGAAGTGCAGGTTGATGCGGGCCGAGGGCTCGAGCTTCGACTGGCCGCCGCCCGTGCCGCCGCCCTTCTGGCCGAAGACCGGCCCGAGCGACGGCTCGCGCAGCGCGCAGGCGGCGCCGACGCCGAGACGACGGGCGGCCTGGGTCAGGCCGATCGTGCAGGTCGTCTTGCCCTCGCCCGCGGGCGTCGGGCTGATGGCCGAGACCAGGATCAGCCGCGCCTTCAGCGGGTCCTCGCGGAAGGCCACCTCGGGCGCGATCTTGGCGACGCCGCCGCCCCAGGGTTGGATGTCGTCCGGGCCGAAGCCCAGGTCCGCCGCCACGTCGGAGATTGCGCGCATGAGGCGACATTCTAGTATTCTTCACGCGCGTGACGACCCTCTTCGAGACCGAACTGCGCGAGCAGCCGAGCGTCCTCGCGCGCCTGCTGCGCGAGGGTCGCGGACCGGCCGAGGCCGTCGCGAAGCGCATCCGCGAGCGCCAGGTCCGCTTCGCCGTGCTGGCCGCGCGCGGCTCCTCGGACAACGCCGCACGCTACGGCCAGTACGTCTTCGGCGTCCACAACGGGCTCGTGGCCGCCCTCGCGACGCCCTCGGTGTTCACGCACTACGGCGCGACGCCGAGCCTCGCGGACAGCCTCGTCATCGGGATCAGCCAGTCCGGCCAGTCCCCGGACATCGTCGAGGTGCTGCGGGCCGGCCGCGCCCAGGGCGCCTTCACCCTGGCCCTCACGAACGAGCCCGACTCGCCCCTCGCGAAGACGGCGGAGGCCGTGCTGCCGCTCCTGGCCGACAAGGAGCGCGCGGTGGCCGCCACCAAGACCTACACGGCGCAGGTGCTCGCCGTCGCCATGGTGAGCGCCGCCCTCGCCGGCGAGGAGCGCCTCTGGCTCGACCTCGCGGGCGTGCCCGATCTCGCCCAGACCGCGATCGCCACCAACCTCCCCAACGCCTCGGCCGCGGAGGCGCTGCGCGACCACAGCCGCCTCGTGGTCGTGGGCCGCGGCTACAACCTCTCGACGGCCTTCGAGATCACCCTCAAGGTGAAGGAGACGACGGGCGTGATGGCCGACGGCTATTCCTCCGCCGACTTCCTCCACGGCCCGAAGGCCATCCTCGACCGCCACCTGCCGGTCCTGGCCGTCGCCCCGGGCCCGCGGGTCTTCGACGACCTCGACGGGCTGGTGCGGCTCACCCGCGACAACGGCGCGCCCCTGATCGCGATCAGCGATCGCGCCGAGGTGCTGTCGCAGGCCGACATCGCGCTGCCGCTGCCGGCCATGCCCGAGTGGCTGTCGCCGATCGTCGCGGTGATGCCGGGACAGATCTTCGCCCTCGGCTTGAGCCTGGCGCGCGGCATGCAACCCGACGCGCCCCCCGGCCTGTCGAAGGTCACCCACACGCGCTAGGCGGTCACGGTCTTGTCCAGGGGCGACGCCAGGGTTCGCGGCATCCTGCTGCTCAACACGGTGCGCTTCGTGGTCGAGCACTACGGCGAGGAGGCCCACGCACGCGTGATGGCCGCCCTGCCCGACCCGGCGTCGCGTGGGGTGTTCTCGGGGCCGGCCCGTGAGGCCTCGTGGGCCCCGCTCGGGCCCATCGTGGAGTACATGGTGGTCGCGCAGCGGCTGCTGGCGCCGGGCGACCCGAGCTTCCACCGGCGCATGGGCCGCTTCTCGGGCGGCCTGAGCCGCGCCGTGGGCGGCTTCCTGCCGATGGTCGTGAGCAAGCCGATCGCCGTGCGGATGGCGACCAAGCTGTTCCGCTCGTTCTACGACCGCGGGCGGATCGAGGTGAAGCCCGTGTCCGAGCGCGAGATGCGCCTGGTGCTCCACGACTTCCCCGCCGCGACGCCCCACTGCGAACGCTTCTGCGGCGCCCTCGAGGCGCTCATCGGAAGCGAGGACTTTCCCCTCGCGATCGAGGAGGTGGCCTGCGCCGCCGACGGTCACGCCCGCTGCGAGATGCGCGCGACCTGGTAGCTACTTCCTGATCTCGAAGTCCTGCTTGAGGCCCGCCACCGACACCGTGAAGGCCCCGGGCTCGAGGACGGTCTTGCCCGCGGCGTTCACGAAGGACAGGTCGGGCTTCGCGAGCGTGAAGGCGAGCGTCCGGCTCTCGCCCGGCTTGAGCTCGACGCGCGCGAAGCAGCGCAGGCGCTTCACGGGCGGCGCGATGCTCGCGTACTGGTCGGTCACGTAGACGAGCACGGGCTCGGCGCCGGCGCGGGCGCCCGTGTTCTTCACCGTGACGCTGACCGCCACCGGCGCGCCGGTCGCGGCCGGCGTGACCTTGAGGTCGGAGTACGCGAAGGTCGTGTAGCTGAGGCCGTGGCCGAACGCGAACTCCGGCGTGTACGCCTTGAGCCCGAAGCCCGTGTCCTGGTCCTCGAAGGCCTTGTGGTCATAGGTGAGCAGGGCGTTCGCGAAGCGCGGGTAGGTGATCGGCAGCTTCCCGCTGGGGTTCACGTCTCCGTAGATCACCTCGGCCAGGGCCTGACCGCCTTCGTGGCCCGGGTTGAGTCCCAGCACGACGCCCTTGGCACCGTCGACGACGCGCCGGATCAGGCGCGGGCGGCCTTCCAGGAGCACGAGCACGACCGGCTTCCCGGCGGCGATCACCGCCTTCGCCAGGGCGAGCTGGGCGTCGGGCAGCGCCAGGTCGTCGATGTTGCCCGGGGTCTCGGCATAGGCCTTCTCGCCGAGGCACACGATCGCCACGTCCGCCGAAGCGGCGGCCGTGGCGGCTGCCGCGACGTCGAGCTCCTTCTCGAGCTCGGCGCCCGGCACGTACGTGACGTTCGCCTCGCCCACGCGGGCCTTGATCGCCGCCAGGACCGTCTTGCGGTCCCTGGGGTAGAGCTCGCCGCGGTCGCCCTGCCAGGTGATCGTCCAGCCGTTGTTGAGGGACATCAGCGAATCGGCCGTCGGCCCCGTGACGAGCACCTTCGCCGTCGGGCTGAGCGGCAGCACGCCGCCCTCGTTCTTCAGCAGGACGATCGACTGGCGCGCCGCCTCGAGGGCCTTGGCGCGCGAGGCCGCCGAGCCGACCTCGGTCGGCGCCTGGGTGCCGCGCAGCGGGTCGTCGAACAGGCCCATGCGGGCCTTCATGGTGAGGATCCGGGTGACGGCCTCGTCGACGCGGGCCATGGGCACGGCGCCTTCCTTCACGAGCGCCTCGAGGTGCGTCGCGAAGCTCGTGTCCGTCGGCACCATGCTCATGTCGATGCCGGCCAGGACGGCGATGCGGGTCGCTTCCTTGTCGTCGGGCGCCGCTCGGTGGATGTTGACGGCCTTCTTGATGTCCTCCCAGTCCGAGACCGCGACGCCGTCGAAGCCGAGCTCGCCGCGCAGGACGTCGACCAGGAGATGCCTGTTGAAGTGGCCGGGCACGCCGTTCACGTCGCCCGAGTTGACCATCACCGACAGCGCGCCCGCCTTCACCGCGGCGGCGAAGGGCGGCAGGAAGATCTCGCGGAGCAGCGTGTCGGGGATCAGGGCCGGCGTGCGGTCGTGGCCGTTCGTCGGGAAGCTGTAGCCGATGTAGTGCTTGAGGCTCGAGCCCACGGTCGTGGCGGTTCCGGGGTCGCTGCCCTCGTAGCCGCGCACGGCGGCGACGCCCATCACGGTCGCGACGTAGGGGTCTTCGCCGAAGGTCTCGTAGAGCCGCGGCCAGAGCGGCTGGCGGCCGACGTCGAGGACCGGCGAGAAGTTCCAGGCGACGCCGGCGGCGCGCGTCTCGGCCGCCGTGATCCGGCTGCCCTCGAGGAGCAGCTCGGGGTTGAAGGTCGCCGCCATGCCCAGGGGCTGGGGGAAGAGCGTGGCGCCGGCCACGTAGGTGGCGCCGTGGATCGAGTCGAGGCCGTACACGACGGGGATCTTGAGGCGGGTCTTCTCGACCATGGCCTGGATCTCCTTCTGGCGTTCGCGCCACCAGGAGGCCGGCATGGCGATGTCGGCGACGTTGAGGAGCGACGACACGCCGTCGTCCACGATCGCCTTCTCGAGCTTCGCGGGGCTGAGCTTGAGGTTCTCGTTGCTCCCGTCGGAGACGGCCGCCAGCGTGAGCTGGGTCATCTGGCCGACCTTCTCGTGGAGCGTCATCTTCGCGAGGAGGGCCTTCACCTTCGCGGCCTGGCCGGCCGCCACGCGCTGCGGCGGCTGGTGCTTCTCGAGGAAGGCCTGGCTGTCGGGCAGCTCCTGGGCGGAGGCGGAGGCGGCGAGCACGGCGACGGCGAGACCGGCGGCTCTCAAGGACATGAAGCGTCACCCTCCCGGGAACGAGAAAGACCCTGAAAACGAAAACGGGCTGCGGACCCGGAGGCCCGCAGCCCTTGAGAGACCAGCTCTAGGTGCGGCCTAGAACCGGAGGCGGATACCGAACTGGACGACCCGGGGGTCGGCCGCCGCCGTGAGCTCGCCGAACCCGCCGGGGTTCGTCGCGCTGACGATCGTGGTCGCCGTCTGCGGGTTGCCGGTGTTGTAGACCGGGTTCTGCGGATTCCAGGTCGTCTGCTGCGCGCCGCCGAACGTGCCGAAGAGGTTCACCGTGTTGAGCACGTTGTAGACCTCGGCACGCAGCTGCAGCTGAACCTTCGGACCCAGCTTGATGTTCTTGTAGAGCGACGCATCCCACTGGAAGAAGCCCGGGCCGTCGCACACGTTGCGGCCCGAGTTGCCGTTGGTTCCGATCTGGTAGCCGTTGACCGTCCACGCGTTGACGTTCAGCCACTGGGTCTTGGAGCTGCCGTCGGCGCGGCAGGGCACGCCCTCGACCACGTTCGGACGCTGGTTGCCGGTGAAGCCGGTGCCGGCCGCGCCACCGTTGCCGTCGAGCCCCGGAGGCACGCCGAGGAAGACGGTGATGGGGAAGCCGGTGGCGGCCTGGACGATCGACGTGACCTCCCAGTCACCGAACACGTTGCGAACCACCGAGCCCTTGTTCTCCAGGGACGGCAGGGCGAGGATCACGTTCGCGTTGAAGATGTGGCGACGGTCGTTGTTGCCACGGGCACGATCCAGGTCGGGCTGCGTGCTGTCCGTGTAGCCGTTGAGGACGCTGTAGGAGCCCGGGCCGTCCGCGTTGGAGAGGCCCGTGTTGCCGATGGACTTGGACCAGGTGTACGAGGCCTGGGCCGAGGAGCCGCGTCCGAAGCGGGTCACGACCTGCGTCTGGAGGCTGTGGTAGATCGAGCTGCGGTTCTGCTCCCACAGCGCCAGGTTGCTGCCGGCGCCGAAGGTGTTGATGCCGTTCAGCGGACGCAGCGCGCCGTTGCCCGTCTGGGCGAAGGCCAGGCGATCGGCGACCGGGATCTCGTTCAGGTTGCGCTGACCGAGGAGGTTGCGTCCGGCGCTGCCGACGTAGGCGACTTCCATCGTCGTGTTGTGGGCGATCTCCTTCTGGACCGCGACGTTCCACTGGATGGAGTAGGGGTTCGCCTTTTCCTGCGAGACGGCCGTTGCGGGCGTGCCGTAGGAGGGCGTCAGGTCGCCGACGACCGGCGTGTTGTTGCCGAGGGTACGGATGACGCTCGCCGTGCCCGAGAGCGGAGGAGCCTGGCCGAGGCCGAGACCGCCGCTGACGCGCTCGCGCTGGTAGAAGAGACCGCCGCCGCCGCGGACGGCCAGCTTGCCGTCACCGTTGACGTCCCACGCGATACCGAGGCGCGGAGCGAAGTACATGAACTTGGTCGGCACCAGGGAGCGGTTCGGACCGTCGCTGCCGCCGGCCAGGCCCAGGGCCGGGCAGGGGTTCTTGCCGGGGACGTAGATCATGCCGTTGCAGGGACTGTTGCCAAGCGCGGGGTCGATCGTCGCCGGGTCGAAGTTGCCGAAGACGTCGCGGGCCTCGTAGGGCAGGGTGAAGTGCGTCGCACGCACGCCGAAGTCGGCGGTGACGCGCGGCGTGAGCTTCACGGAGTCGGCGAGGTAGAACTCGTAGTCCTTCCAGCGCTGCTGGACGGGGAGGTTCGCCTGGATCTCGCTCGTGTTCCAGACCATGCCCTGGAGGAGCCAGTTGGCGATCGTGTTCTGCGTCGTGAGGCCGTTCGAGATCTGGCCGTTCGGGGCGCGGAAGCCGTACGTCCCGTTGACCTGCACCGACTCCTGGGTGGTATTCGCCGGCTCTTCGTTCTTCTTGTTCGTGCTGAGCAGGAAGCCGGCCTTCACGAAGTGCTTGCCGAAGACGGCCGAGAAGTCGTCCTTGAGGACGAAGAGGTCCTGGTTGTTCGTCCAGGGCGCCTGGTTCCAAAGGATGCCGCCGCCGTAGTTGCCGAGGGAGCCCCACATCGCGCCGGGCTGACCGGCGCCGCCGCGGGACTTGATGTCGGCCGGGTAGGCCGTCGGAATGGCCTCGGCGAGCTGCGTCGCGAGCTCGGGGTTGTCGCCGCCGCGCGTCACGTTGATCTTGTTGGCCGAGTAGGAGAACGTCAGGGCGTTCACCATGCTCGAGCCGATGTTCCTGTTGAGCTGGGCGACGAGCGACTTGCCCGGCTGGTCCCAGTCCGAAGCGACGACCGGGAACGGATCGTCGCCCCAGAGGCCGTTCGGGGACGCCGAAGCCGTCCAGCTATCCTGCGTGTAGCGCACCATCATGCGGGTGCTCTGGCCGAGGGTCCAGTCGACGCGGGCGTTGATCTGGTCCCACTTCACCGGCGTCGGCGTGGCGAACACGTAGTTGTTGCAGCTGCCCGCCTGGGTGACGTTCGGCAGGGACATGAGCTGCATCATCAGCAGGCCGCCCTGTTCGATGCGGTTCTGCGGAATCACGTTGCCCGGGAAGGGCTGGCCGGTCAGCGGGTCGATCGGCGTCGGGTCGGAGCAGCCCGGGATCGGGTTGCTGAAGTCGCCGGCGCGCTCGGCCGCGGTCGGAACCTGGGCGGTGCGGACCGTGCTGCGCTTGTCGTTGTTCTTCTCGTACGACAAGAAGAAGTGCAGCTTGTCCTTGAGGATCGGGCCGCCGAACGTGCCGCCGAAGTCGTCCCAGTGGAGGGGCGCCGCGTCCTGGCCGGTCTGCTCCAGGAAGTAGTCGGCCGAATTGAACTTGTCACGGCGCATGTAGTAGTACGCGCTGCCGTGGAAGTCGTTCGTGCCGCCGCGCGTCACGAGGTTGATCTGCGCGCCGCCGGCCTGGCCGAACTCGGCGCCGTAGTTGTTGCGCTGGATCTTGAACTCCTCGATCGCGTCGACCGAGGGGTAGACCAGCAGCGTGCGGTTGGAGCCGACGTCATTGTTGTTGGCGCCGTCCACGAGCCACAGGTTGCCCGTGGTCGTGCCGCCGCCGACGGAGACGTCGGAACCGCCCTGCAGCCCCTTGTCCTTGGTGTTGAGACCCTGCTGGGCCGTGACACCGGGCTGGAGCAGCGTGAGCTGGATGAAGTTGCGGCCGTTCAGCGGCAGCTCGCGCACCTGCTCGCCGCTGATCAGGCCCGAGACGTCGGCGCCGACGGTGCGTACCGCGACGGCGGCCACCTCGACGTCCACGACCTCGCTGACCTGGCCGGTCTGGAGCTGCACGTCGATCGCGCGCACGTCGGCCGCGGTCACGACGATCTTGCTGCGCGCCTCGGACTTGAAGCCCGCCGCCTCGACCTCGACACGATAGCTGCCGATCGGCAGCTCCGAGAACGAGTAGTTACCCGACGAGTTGGTCACCTGATTCTGGGTGAAACCCGTTCCCTCGTTCTTCACGGTGACTTTGGCTCCCGCCATCACCGCGCCTGTCGCATCCGTGACGGTACCGCGGATGGAAGCCGAGATCCTTTGCGCCATGGCGGGCATCGCCATGAGCAGAAGGACCGCGGCCGAAAGCAACCAATGTTTCCGCATCGAGGTCGTCCTCCGAACTCTTAGTTAATCGCGTTTACGAAGTTGGAAGTCTTATAAAATACGCGGCGCAGGTGTGTCAAGCATATTTCTCGGGAACATCTCTGCATTTTCTTGGAACGTAACGATTTCTTGAAGAGTAAGGTCGCCAGAACCGACCCCGGGTCACGACTTCGCCCGTAGAATGGCGCGCGAATGTCTTCGCTGATTCGGGCGCGCCGGGGCCTCGCCGCCATCGTCTTCGCGGTCGCGTTGCTCGCCGGGGCGCGGGCCGCCGCCCCTCAGGACGAATCCCCCGCAAGTGCCTTCGATCAGGCCATCTTGCAGGCCGAAAAGAGTTTGCAGGAGGGCCGCTTCGCCGAGGCCGAGCGCCTCTACGGGGTCGCGCAGGGCGAGGGTTGGCTGCTGCTCGGGACCCTCCAGAGGCTCGCCGGGGATCCGGTGCGGGCACGCGCTTCGCTCGGCGACGGACTGGCCGCAAGCCCCGGAAATCGCCGCATTCGGGCTGAAACCGCTCTCACGGAAGTCCAAAATGGTGAAGTCGCCTCGGCCGAGAAAATCGTGCGCGCGCTGCTCCAGGAGGAGCCTGCAGACCTCGAGGCGCTCTTCGCCCTCGGCCGTGTGGAGCTCGCGGCCTCGAGGCCCGAGGAGGCCGCTGCGGCCTTCGCGAAGCTCGTTGCGGAACGGCCGATCCCGCAGACCCACATGATCCTCGGCCGCACGTACTCCGACTTCCGCCTCTTCGCGCGTGCCCGAGACGAGTGGCGGGCGGCGCTGGCCCTCGACCCGCACCTCCCGCGCGCGCACTACGAGCTGGGCATGACGGCCCTGGCCCAAGCGGGCCGCGCCGGTCTCGAGGAGGCGGTCGGAGAGTTCGAGGCCGAGCTCGCACGCGCCCCCGACGATCCCCGCTCGCGGCTCGAGCTCGGCGTCGCACTCGTGGAGCTGCAGCGCTTCGAGGAAGCCCTGCCCGCCCTCGATGCGGCCGCGCGCCTCGGCGTGCGCGACACGCGGCTCGTCGCCTACCGCGGCCGGGCGCTGCTCGGCACCGGCCACGCCCCGGAGGCCGTGGCGGCCCTCCAACAGGCGCTCGAGACGGGGCGGGCGCAGGGCGCCAACGCCGGCGGCATCCGGGCCATGCAGCTGCACCTCGGCCAGGCGCTGCGGGCGGCGGGCAGGACGGACGAGGCCGCCGCGGCGTTCGCCGAGGTGGCGCGCTTGTCCGAGCAGAACACCGCGGACGAGCGCGACCAGATGGCGACCTACATGGCCGATGCGCAGGCGCCGCCAACTGCCAAGGGCGGGCCGTCGCTGCGCGAGCTCTCGCCGCTCGCGGCCCTCCCGCCGGCCGCGCGGGCCGCGCTCCTCGCCCGCGTCGAGAATGCCCTGGGCCAGGCCTACCTGAACCTCGGGATCCTGAAGGCGCAGGCGGGCGCCTTCGACGCGGCCGCGGAGCGCCTCGCGACGGCCGCGCGCCTTGCGCCCGGGCTGCCGCAGGTCCAGGCCTCCCTCGCGATCGCCTACTTCAACAGCCGCCAGTTCGGAAAGGCGGTGGCGCCCCTCGTGAAGGCCCGCGAGACGAGCCCCGAGGACCCGGGCCTGCGCCGGATGCTCGCGATCGCACGGCTCAACACGCGGGCGTTCGCGGAAGCCGCGGCGCTGCTCCGCGACGACCCGCAGCGCGAGAGCGACGCGTCGCTGCAGCTCGCCTACGTCGCGGCGCTCATCAAGGGCGGCCATGCCGCCGAAGCCGACCCGCTGCTCGAGCGGCTGCGAACGAGCGCCGGACCGTCCCCGGAGCTCAGCGTGCTCGTCGGCCAGTCCTACGCGCAGCAGGGCCACGTCGAGTCCGCGATCGCGGCCCTGCGCGACGCCCTCGCCGCGCGGCCCGACGTGGCCGAGGCCAACGCGACGCTGGGTCTTCTCTACCTGCGCCAGGGCCGCGTGGCCGAGGCCATCGTGGAGCTCGAGACCGCCGTGCGCCTGGCGCCGGAAGACGCGAGCCTGCGGGCGCCCCTGGCCCAGGCCTATCGGAAGGCCGGCCGCACTCCCCCGCCCTAGTCGGGCTCGCGCACGACGACCACGCGATCGCCCTCGACGGCCTTCAGCACCTGGACCCGGCCCGACGGCCACGTGACCGTGACCTCCCGGGCCGACGGCGCCGCGCCCAGGCCGAAGTGCACGCGCACGTCGGAGGCGGAACCGTAGCCGACGCTCGTCGTGACGTGGGAGTACTGGGGGCCCGCGTCGGTCACGACCTTCACGCGCGCCCCCATGCCGTCCCGGCTGCTCTTCGAGCCGACGAGCTTCAGGGCCAGCCAGTGGTTCGGCGTGGGCGAGACGTTGCGCCAGATCTCGAGGGCGCCGTCGAGGGCCGTCGTGACCACGTCCACGCGGCCGTCGTTGTCGACGTCGCCGAAGGCGGCGCCGCGATGCACGGCCTTCTTCTGGAAGTCGGCGCCCGCGGAGGCGCTCGCGTCGGCGAAGTGGCCGTCCTTGAGGTTCACGAACACGGCGTTCGACTGGGCCACGCGCGCCTTGAACTCCCCCTGGGGGTCCATGACGTCGGCGCAGGCCGCGAAGAGGTCCTTCCAGCCGTCGTTGTTGAGGTCCACGATCCCGTTGCCCCAGCCGGCCCGCGGCCGCGAGAACTGCGCGAGCGACGAGCGGATCGTGACGTCCTCGAAGCTGGCCTTGCCGAGGTTCCTGAAGAGCGGGAACGTCTCGTTCATGAGCGCCGTCTCGAACAGGTCCGGCAGGCCGTCGTTGTCCACGTCGCGGGCGTCGGCGCCCATGCCCGCGATCGCGTCGGAGCTCCCGGTCAGCGCGACGCCCCGCTCGAAGGCTTTCTCGGCGAAGGTCCCGTTGCCGTTGTTGAGGAACAGCGCCGCGGGCTGCGTGTCGTTGGCCACGAAGACGTCCGGCCAGCCGTCGTCGTCGAAGTCGGCCACGGCCACGCCCATGCCCTTGCCCACGTGGCCGCGGATGCCCGCCGCGGCCGAGACGTCGCTGAACGTGCCGTCGCCGTTGTTGCGGAAGAGCGCGTTCGGCAGGCCCTCGTACTGCCGCGGGTGGCAGTAGTCGGGCGCCTTCGGGTTGCCGCACAGCGGCTCCTTCGCCGGCTCCCAGACCACGTAGTGGGAGACGAAGAGGTCGAGACGGCCGTCGCGGTCGTAGTCGAGGAAGCTCGCGGCCACCGCCCACATGGGACCGTACTTCGCATCGGGCTTGCCGAGTCCGGCCGCGTCGGTCACGTCGGCGAAGGTGCCGTCGCCCTTGTTCCGGTAGAGCGTGCTGCGGCGCAGGCCCGCGACGAAGAGGTCCGTCCTCCCGTCGTTGTCGTAGTCGCCGGTCGTCACGCCCAGGTCGTAGCCGTGCCCGGCCAGCTTCGCGGACTGGGTGACGTCCTTGAACGTGCCGTCGTGGTTGTTGCGGAAGAGGCGATTCCAGTGCCGTGGTCCGGCCTTCTCGAGGGACGGGATGGGAGCCCCGTTGACCGCGAAGACGTCGAGCCAGCCGTCGTCGTCGTAGTCGAAGAGCGCGACGCCCGACACCATCGTCTCCGGCTGGTGCTTGCGCGCCGACCGGCTGGAGTCCGTGGTGAAGCGCACCCCCGCGCGCGCGGCGACCGCTTCGAAGGCGACCGGATCGAACTTCGGAGCGGGGAGGGCGGAAGCGGCGAGGGCACAGGCGGAGACCACGAGGACGACGGACCACGGCCAGCGGGCGATTCGCATCATGGGCGCCAAGGATAGAATAAAAATCCCGTGCTTGCGCCTCTGCTGCGCCCGTGTCTCGCCCTCGCCGTGCTCGTGCCCGGAGTGCTCGCGGCACAGGAAGAGTCCGTGCCCGGCACCCGCCTCGCCCAGAGCGTGGGGCAGGCCGAGGCCAGCCTGCAGCGCGGCGACTTCCCGGCGGCCGAGCGCGCCTACCGCGCCGCCCTGTTCGAGGGCTTCCGCCTGGTCGGCGTGCTCGAGGGGAGCGCCGGCCACAAGGCGGCGGCCCGCGCGGCGCTCGACTCCGCGGCCGGCCAGGCGAGCGACGATCCGGCCGAGCTCCTGGCGCTCGCCACGGCCCGGCTCCAGGTCGGCGACGCGCCCCAGGCCCTCGAGCCGCTGCGGACCCTGCTCGCGAAGCAGCCGGGCCACGGCTCCGCGCTCCGGCTGCAGGCGCGCGCGCTCGTGGCCACGGACGCGATCGAGCCCGCCCTCGCGAACCTCGCCGAGGCCGCCCGCCACACGGCCGGCGACCCGGAGCTCGCCTTCCACCTCGGCACGGACTATCTCTGGCTCAAGAAGCCCGAGCTGGCGGAGCCGCTGTTCGCGGCGGTGCTCGCGGCGCGCCCGATTCCCCAGAGCCACGTGCTCATCGGCCGCGCCTACCGCGACGCCTCGGAGTACGCGCGGGCGACGGCTCAGCTCCGGGCGGCGCTCGCCCAGGATCCACGGGTGCGCCACGCCCACTACTACCTCGGCATGATCCTGCGCTCCGATCCCAACACCGGTCCGGACCGCCTGGACAAGGCGATCGCGGAGTTCCGGCTGGAGCTGAAGCTCGCCCCCAGGGACGCGCTCACGAACGACCAGCTCGGCCTGGCGCTCCTCGAGTCCGAGCGTTTCGAGGAGGCGCTCGCGCCGCTCGAGCTCGCCGCGGCCGAGGCCCGGCCGCTCTACGCCTACCATCTCGGCCGCGTGCTGCTGGGGCTGGGACGCACCGGGGAGGCGGCCGCGCAGCTGACGCGCGCGATCGGCCTCGCCGCCGACAGCGAGCCCGATCTCGAGAAGTTCCACTACCAGCTCGGGCTCGCCCTGCGCGCGCTGGGTGACGCCGCGGGCGCCGACGCGCAGTTCGCCGAGGCGCGGCGCGTGGCGGCGGCCCACGACCCGAGCCCCGGCGCAGCGGCGAACCCCGACGCCGTCACGCCGCTGCTCGAGACCTCCGACCTCGCGCAGCTCCCGCCCGCGGCGCGCGCCGATCTCCAGAAGCGCGTCTCGAGCGCCCTGGCCCGGGCCCACCTCAACCTCGGCGTGCTGCGGGCGCAGGCGGAACAGTTCGAGGCCGCGGCGGAGCTCGCCGCGCGGGCGGCCGTGCTCGATCCGACGCTGCCCCAGGTCCAGGCGTCGCTGGGCGTCGCGTACTTCAACAGCCGGCAGTTCGCGAAGGCGACGGGGCCCCTCGAGAAGGCGACCGCCGAGAACCCGAACGACGCGGGGCTCCGGCGCATGCTGGCCATGGCCTGGCTCAACACGCAGCAGTTCGGCAAGGCCGTGGAGCTGCTCCAGGACGACCCGCAGCGCGAGGCCGACGCGACTCTCGACTTCGCCTACGCGATGGCCCTCGTGAAGAGCGAGCGCGGCGGCGAGGCGGAGCCGGTGTTCGGGCGCCTGCTCGCGCGTCACGGCGCCTCGCCCGAGCTGAGCGTGCTCGTGGGTCAGGCTCACGCGCAGCAGGGCGACTTCGACGGCGCCATCGCGACGCTCCAGCGCGCCCTCGAGATGAAGCGCGACGTGCGCGAGGCCAACGGCACGCTCGGCGTGATCTACCTCAAGCAGGGCAAGCTCGAGCAGGCCGAGGCCGCCTTCGAGGCCGAGCTCGCGGCCCACCCCGACGACATCCTGACCCGCCACAACCTCGGCAACGTCCTCGACCTGCTGGGCCGGCCGGCCGAGGCAATGGACGCGCTCCGCGCGGTGCTGGCCGCGCGCCCGACGTTCGTGGACTCGCGCTACCTGCTCGGCAAGATCCTGCTCGCCCAGGGCCGGACCGCGGAGGCCGTCGGCGAGCTCAGCGGCGCGGCGCAGCTCGCGCCCGGGGATGCGAACATCCACTACCAGCTCGCGCAGGCGTACCAGAAGTCCGGAGACGCGGCGCGGGCGGAGCAGGAGTTCGAGGCGTTCCGGAAACTGAAGGACCTGAAGCGCGGAGCCACCCCTTGAGACAGAGCCTCATCCTCGCAGTCGTGATCGCCGCCGCGGCGGCCTCCGCCTCGGCCCAGGCGCCGAAGCTGTTGTTCCGCGACATCCGCCAGGAGGCGGGCATCACGTTCCAGCACCACGCGGCGCCCGAGAAGAAGTACATCGTGGAGTCCATGAGCGGCGGCGTCGCGTTGTTCGACTTCGACAACGACGGCCTGCTCGACATCTACCTCACCGACTCGCTCACGGTCGACACCGCGAACGACCCGAAGGCCGCCCGCAGCGCGCTCTACCGGAACCTCGGCAACGGCAAGTTCGCCGACGTCACCGCGAAGGCCGGCGTCGGCCACCCGGGCTGGGCCATGGGCGTGTGCGTCGCCGACGTGGACGGCGACGGCTTCCGCGACGTCTACGTCACCGGCCTCGGGCGCAACTATCTCTACCGCAACAACCGCAACGGCACCTTCACCGACATCGCCGAGGCCGCGGGTCTCACCGGTGGCGGCTGGTCGACGGGCTGCGGCTTCGCCGACTACGACCGGGACGGCCGCCTCGACCTGTTCGTGACGCGCTACGTGAAGCTCGACCTCAAGAAGCTGCCGGAGTTCGGCAAGGGCAAGACCTGCGAGTTCCGGGGCGTCGCGGTGCAGTGCGGACCGCGCGGCCTGCCGGGCGACTCCGACTTCCTGTTCCACAACGACGGCAACGGCCGCTTCAGCGAAGTGAGCACGGCGGCCGGCGTCCACGATCCCCACGAGTACTTCGGCATGGGCGTCGCCTGGGTCGACGTGAACGACGACGGCTGGCTGGACCTCTACGTCGCGAACGACTCGGGTCCGAACTTCCTCTACATCAACCAGAAGAACGGCACGTTCAAGGACCAGGCCTTCCCCCTCGGGGTCGCCGTGAGCGAGGACGGCGGCGAGCAGGGCAGCATGGGCATCGCCGTCGGCGACTACACCCACACGGGCCGCTTCAGCTTCTACGTGACGAACTTCGCCGAGGAGTACAAGGCGCTCTACCTCAACGAGGGCACCCACTTCACCGACGTGTCGTTCCGCTCGAAGACCGCGGCCTCGAGCCTGCCCTACGTGGGCTGGGGCACCGCGTTCCTCGACTACGACAACGACGGCTGGGAGGACCTGATCGCGGTCAACGGCCACGTCTACCCCCAGCTCGACAAGACGCGCTCGGGGGCCGCCGCCGGCTACCGCCAGAAGAAGCTGCTCTACCGCAACCGCGGCGACGGCACGTTCGACGACGTCGGCGCGCAGTACGGCACGATCTTCACCGAGGAGCGCGTGAGCCGCGGCCTCGCCCTGGGCGACATCGACAACGACGGCCGCGTCGACGTGGTGATCAACGACCTCGACGGCAGCCCGCAGCTGCTCCACAACGAGCTCGCGGCCACGGGCAACTGGCTGATCGTCAAGCTCAAGGGCAAGGGCAAGAACACCGACGCGATCGGCGCCACCGTGCGCATCCAGGCCGGAGCGCAGCGCGCGATGCGCCTCGTGCAGAGCGGCACGAGCTACATCTCGCAGGACGACACGCGGCTGCATTTCGGCCTCGGCAAGGCCACCCAGGTGGACGCCCTCGAGGTGCGCTGGCCCGATGGGACGAGCACGAAACTCGGCGCGGTGAAGGCGAATCAGATCCTGCCGATCGCGCAGCAATAAGCAGCGGAGCGCGGGGCCCGCTGCTGTTTCTTCGGCCCATCACGAAGAGCGCTTCCCTCCCCCGACGTGGGGAGGGACAGGGTGGGGGGTCGATGAATCTCGTTGACTTGCTCGCCCCTGAACGCATAGCGTACGCGGCCGAATGACCACCGGGCCGTACTACCTCGGCGTCGATCTGGGCGGAACGCAGATGCGGATGGGCGCCGTGGCCCTCGACGGGCGACTGCTGGCCGACGTGATCAGCGTGCCCACCGGCACCACTTTCGGCGGCGACGCCTTGCGCGGAAACCTGCGCGGGATGATCGAGCAGTTCCGCGCGGCGCTCCCGGGCCGGCCCATCGAAGCCCTGGGCTTCGGGATCGCCGGCGTCGTGGACCAGACCGCCCTCAGCCAGTCCCCGAACCTGCCGCTCCTCGACGGCGTCGATCTCGCCGACCTCGTGGGCGAGGCCGTGCCGTTCTCGGTCGCCCTCGAGAACGACGCGCGCTGCTTCGCCCTCGCCGAGGCGCGCTTCGGCGCGGGACGCGGCGCGCGTCACCTGTGCGGCATCACCCTCGGCACCGGCGTCGGCTGCGGGGTGATCGTGAACGGCAAGCCGCATCGCGGCGTGAGGAGCCAGGCCGGCGAGGTGTGGAACGTGCCGCTGCGCGGCAGCCACCTCGAGAACTTCCTGGCGGGCGCCGGGATCGTGCGCGGCTACGAGGCCGCGGGCGGCACCGTGGACGCGGGCCTCGACGCGGCGGAGGTCGCCGACCGGGCCCGCGGCGGCGATCCCCCGGCGATCGCGGCGTGGCGCTCCTTCGCCGAGGACCTCGCGTTCCTGTGCGCCTTCGCCATCAGCCTGATCGATCCCGAGAAGATCGTGATCGGCGGCTCCATGTCCCAGGCGTCCGACCTGTGGGGGCCGGTGCTCACCGAGCGCCTGATCGAGAACAAGACGCCGATCGTCACGGCGCAGCTGGGCGCCGCCGCGGGCGTGATCGGAGCCGCGGCGCTCAACATGCCCGCCTAGCGCATCGCGCGGGCGAGGTCCTTCCAGCCGACCAGCACGAAGCCCTGCTTCTTCAGGAAGGCGCGGAAGCTGTCGCTCTTCACCACCTCGAGATCGCGCTGGCGCCAGGCGGAGCCCCAGCCGGGATGGTCGAAGGTGGCGCCGCTCATCTCGGGATCGTCGTAGGCGAGGTGCAGGATCAGCTCGTAGACGCCGGGGCCGAGGGCGGACAGCTTGCGCTCGTAGGCGGCCTGCCAGTCGGCCGCCGTGACCGTCTCGTCGTGGGAGAGCACGAGGTCGACGAGCGCCGACTCCTGGGCGTGGGTGGCCCACGGCGAGGCGTCCCCGCCCCGGGCGCCGACGCGCTCCATGAGCAGGGGCAGGCCGTAGTCGCGGCCCAGCCTGCGGTAGACCTCGAAGAACTCGGGCGTGCCGAAGAGCTTGGCCATGTGCGAGTCGAGGTGGGTCAGCGTCACGCCCGACGCCTTCGCCTTGTCGACCTGGGCGCGCAGCTCGCGGTCGATCTCGGCGGGCTTCGCCTTCGTCACGTCCTCGAGGGGCAGGTAGCCGTCGGCGTCGAGCAGGCTCGGCACCGTCTCGCGGCCGCTGATCGGGCCCCAGCGGAACGGCGTCCACTCGCTGTTGAGGGCCAGGTGGATGCCGAGGTCCGCGTCGGGATGCTTGCGGGCCCAGGCCGCGACCTCGGGGAACCAGGGGCAGGGCACGAGGATGCTCGCGGACGTGATCCAGCCCTTCTCGAGCGCCTCCAGGGTCGCCCGGTTCACGGAGTGGGACATGCCGAGGTCGTCGGCGTGCAGGATCAGCAGCCGCGCGTCCTTCGGGTATCCCAGGCGCTCCTGGACCGTCGCGGCCGGCTCCGCTCCCACGCTCGCCGCGAGGAGAAGACCCGCGACGAGGGCGAGGCGCTTCACGACGCGCCTCCGCTCGGAAGGCTCAGGCCCTCGCGCAGGGCCCCGCGCAGGCCCTCGCGAGCCAGGTTCATTCCCACCAGCAGGCTTCCCCACAGCGGCGCCTCCTTGCCGAGCTCCGACACCACGATCTCCCCCGGGCCCGGCACCACGCGGGCGACGATGCGGCGCACCTCGCGCACCAGGGGCTCGCCCTGCTGCACGAGAGCGCCGCCCAGCACGATCAGCGACGGGTCGAGCACGAGGCTCAGGTTGGCGGCCGCGATGCCGATGAGCGTCGCGGCCTCGTCCACGGCCTGGCGGGCCTGCAGGTCGCCGGCTTCCGCCGCGTCGAACAGCTCGCTCACCCACTGGTCCGGGTCGCGCTGCGCCACGTGGGGCCAGCGCGCCGCCAGGGCCTTGAGGCCGGCCAGGGTCTCGAGGCAGCCGCGCGAGCCGAAATCCTGGCCCACGAACTGCGGGCCCATGCACATGAGGGCGATCTCGCCGGCCAGGAAGTGATGGCCGCGGTGCAGCGCGCCGTCCACCACGAGCCCGGCGCCGATGCCGGTGCCGAGGGCGATGAACGCGCACGTGCCGTGGCCGCGGGCGGCGCCGCGCCAGTGCTCGCCGAGGACCGCCAGGTTGACGTCGTTCTCGACCACGACCGGCGCGCCCAGGGCGCGCTGCAGGATCGCGCCCATCGGGACCTCGGTCCAGCCCTTGAGGTTGGGGGCGAGGGAGACGACGCCGCGGTCGCGATCGACGGCGCCCGGCGCTCCGGCGCCGACCGCGAGCAGCCGGCCGTGAGGCACGTTGGCCTCCTTCAGCAGCACGCGGACTTCCTTCGCGAGGCGCGAGAGCATCTCGGCCGGGCCGAGGCCGGGCGGCGTCGGCACGACGCGGTAGGCCAGGCGCTCGCCGCGCAGGTCCGCGACGGCGATGCGGGTCTTCGTGGGGCCGATGTCGATGCCGGCCACGAAGCCGTGGCGCGCGTTGAACTCCATGAACGACGGGCGGCGGCCGCCGCTCGACGGCCCGGTGCCGAGGTCGCGCACGAGGCCACTGCGGATGAGGCGCCCCACGAGCGTGCCGACGGTCGGCGCCGAGAGCCCCGTCGCGTCGATCACCTCGGTGCGCGTGAACGGCCCGTCGCGGTCGATCGCGAGGGCCAGGACGCTGTCCAGGTTGATGCCGCGGAGCAGCGTCCCGACGCCGGCGTTGCGCTTGGTTCTCATAGACGTGTGTGAATCCCCCGTCCCGCCGCTGCCCATACTAGCAAATTAGTAAAGCGGTTTAATTAAGTCTTGCGCGAGGGGCCGGTTGGGAATAACCTCCCTCCGGCTCACTCCCAGGAGGTCTTGCATGCGCCGCCCCCTTCTCTGGCTCTTGGCTGCCGCGGCTCTCGCGCCCGCGCCGGCCCGCGCCGATTCCGATCGTCTGGCACTGCGGGAGGGCTGGGCGATCCAGTCCACGGCCAAGGTCGCCGAGAAGGGCGACGTCGTGTCGCGCTCCGGCTACGAGCCCGAGGGCTGGCAGAAGGCCACGGTGCCCAACACCGTCGTCGGGGCGCTCGTCGAGAACGGGACCTACGAGGACCCGTACTTCGGCATGAACCTCCGCAAGATCCCGGGCACCCAGTATCCGATCGGCCAGCGCTTCACGCTGCTGCCGACGCCGGACGACAGCCCGTTCAAGCCGGCCTGGTGGTACCGCAAGGAGTTCGAGGTGCCCGCGCGCCTCGCGGGCCGCAGCCTGTTCCTGCACTTCGACGGCATCAACTACCGCGGCACGGTGTGGTTCAACGGCACGAAGGTCGCGGGGCCCGACGAGATCGCCGGCACGTTCCGCCGCTACGAGTTCGACGTGACGGCCCTGGCGAAGCCCGGGGCGGCCAACACCGTGGCGGTCGAGGTGCGCGGACCCGAGCCGAGCGATCTCGCGTTCATGTGGGTCGACTGGAACCCCACCCCCGCCGACAAGAACATGGGCCTCTGGGACGACGTCTACCTGACGGACAGCGGCCCGATCACGCTGCGCCACCCGCAGGTCGTCACGAAGCTCGAGATGCCGTCCCTCGCCTCCGCGAAGCTCGCGATCACCGTCGAGGCCACGAACGCCACGGGCGCGCCCGTGAGCGGCGTCGTGCGCGGGGCGATCGAGGCGGTCCAGTTCTCGAAGGCCGTGAGCCTCGGCCCGAAGGAGACGAAGACGGTCAGCTTCACGGCCGAGGACACGCCGGGCCTGAAGATCGCGAAGCCCCGCGTCTGGTGGCCGTACCGCATGGGCGCCCAGAACCTCTACACCCTCGCGCTCGACGTGGACGTGGCCGGCGCCGTCTCGGACCGCGAGGACGTGCGCTTCGGCATCCAGGAGATGTCGTCGGAGCTGACCCCGGCCGGCCACCGGATGTTCAAGGTGAACGGCAAGCCGATCCTGATCCGCGGCGGCGGCTGGGCCTCGGACATGATGTTCCGGCCCGCCTCCCAGTCGCGCCTCGAGACCGAGATGCGCTACGTGCGCGAGATGGGCCTCAACACGATCCGCCTCGAGGGCAAGCTCGAGCAGGACATGTTCTACGACCTCGCCGACCGCCTCGGGATCCTGGTGATGCCGGGCTGGTGCTGCTGCGACCTGTGGGAGCGCTGGAAGGACTGGGACGCCGAGGACTACCGCGTGGCACCCGCGTCCCTCGACAGCCAGATCCTGCGCCTGCGCAACCATCCCAGCGTGATCGCGTGGTTCAACGGCAGCGACTACGCGCCGCCGCCCGACGTCGAGAAGTCGTACCTGGCCGTGACGCAGAAGCGCAACTTCGACAAGCCGGTCGTCTCCAACGCGACCGAAGCCGTCGGCGTCGAGGGTCCCTCCGGCGTCAAGATGCGAGGGCCCTACGACTACGTGCCGCCCAGCTACTGGCTCACCGACAAGGACCACGGCGGCGCCTTCGGCTTCGCGACGGAGATCGGGCCGGGCGGCGCCGTGCCCGAGGTCGAGTCCCTGAAGCGCTTCGTCCCCGCCGACAAGCTGTGGCCGATCAACGAGTACTGGACCTTCCACGCGGGCGGCGACGAGTTCAAGGACCTCAAGCTGTTCATCGGCGCCCTCGAGGGCCGCTACGGCAAGGCCACGAGCCTCGAGGACTTCACGCGCAAGTCGCAGGCCCTGACGTACGAGTCCCAGCGCGCGATGTTCGAGGGCTACGCGCGCAACAAGTACACCTCCACCGGCGTCATCCAGTGGATGCTCAACAACGCCTGGCCGTCGATGATCTGGCACCTCTACGACTACTACCTGCGGCCGGGCGGCGGCTACTTCGGCACGAAGAAGGCCTGCGAGCCGCTCCACGTCCAGTACTCCTACGACGACCGCGGCATCGTCGTGGTGAACGACCTGCAGGAGTCCTTCACGGGCCTCAAGGTCACGGCTTCCCTCGTGAACCTCGACGGCACGGTCAAGTTCACGGGCAACGCCACGGTCGACGTGGGTCCGGACGCGGTCGCGAAGGCGCTCACGCTGCCGAAGGCGAAGGAGCTGAGCCCGACCTACTTCCTGCGCCTGCGCGTCGACGACGCGAAGGGGGCGCTGGTGAGCGAGAACCTCTACTGGCTCTCGACCCGGGAGGACGTCCTCGACTGGAAGAAGACCCAGTGGTTCTACACGCCCACCAAGGTCCACAGCGACCTGACGGCGCTCTCCACGCTGCCGGCGACGACGCTCGCGGTGACGTCGCGCTTCGAGGCCGGCGGCGCCGAGGGCCGCGCGGTCGTGAGCCTCGAGAACACCGGCAAGACCGTCGCCTTCCAGGTGCGTCTCAAGGTGGTGGACGCGAAGGGCGAGGAGATCCTGCCCGTGTACTGGGCCGACAACTACGTGTCCGTCTTCCCCGGGGAGAAGCGCGACGTCGCGGTCGCCTTCCCGCGCGGCGAGGGCGCCGGCGCCCTGGGCGTCGAGTTCGGCGGATGGAACGTCGCGAACGGAAGGAGTCAGTAGCATGAAGAAGAGCACCCTGGCGCACGCGGCCGCGGCTTCACTCCTCTGGGCAGGTCTCGCCCTCGCCGCGGAACAGGTCCCCTCCGCGGCCGACGACAGCTACGCGTTCGTGGCCGGCAAGGGCGAGGAG
Source organism: uncultured Acidobacteriota bacterium (assembly GCA_902826455.1). Lineage (GTDB taxonomy): Bacteria > Acidobacteriota > Vicinamibacteria > Fen-336 > Fen-336 > CADEEV01. The sequence goes on from CADEEV010000022.1 coordinate 58,241, forward strand.
ACGAAGGTCGCCTTCGCCGCCACCGGCACCGGCGTCAGCTTCGCCTGGCCGGGCGCCGCGGCCGCCGACTGGGACACGGCCCTCGTGAGCGCGCGCATCGCCGCCCAGGCCGGCGTCGAGCCCTGGGTCGAGATGGTGGCCGGCCCGGCCCGCGCGACGCTCTATCTCGACGCCGACGGCAAGGGCCTGCGCTGGCTCAACCTGAGCGCGCTCAAGCCCCAGCTCCAGAAGGGCGCGACCGTCGAGATCCAGACCCACGGCGTCGCGATCGAGGCGGGCAGCGCGACGCTGCGCGTCTTCTCGAACCGGCTCGACCTCACGAAGACGATCCTGGTCGTGGCGCCGCACCCCGACGACGCCGAGATCGCGGCCTTCGGCTTCTACGCGGGGCGCAACGCCTCCATCGTGACCGTGACCTCGGGCAACGCCGGCGACGCGAACTACGCGAACGAGTTCCCCGACCCCGCCGAGCAGTACCTCTTCAAGGGCTTCCTGCGCGCCGTGGACAGCGTCACGGTGCCCTGGCAGGGCGGCATCCCGCCCGAGCGCTGCTTCAACCTCGGCTACTTCGACGCGCGCCTCAAGACGATGCACGGCAAGCCCAACGAGATCGTGCCCGAGCTCTACGGGCCCAACACCGACGTGGCGCCCTACCGCCGCGCCAACGTCGGCCGCCTGCTGCCGGACCTCAAGGGGCCGAACCGCTGGTCGAACGTCGTCGACGACCTGGCCGCGATCCTGAAGAAGGTGAAGCCCCAGATCGTCGTGATGCCCTACCCGCAGCTCGACACCCACGGCGATCACCAGTACGCCGCCGTGGCGGTGGCCGAGGCCCTCGAGAAGTACAAGGGCACGGCCACGTTCCTGCTCTACACGAACCACACCTTCCGCAACCTCTATCCCTTCGGGCCCGCGGGCACGGGCATGTCCCTCGCCCCGTACTCGAGCCAGGAGCTGTCGGTGCAGTCCGTGTACTCCCACCCCGTGAGCAAGGACGTGCAGCGCCGGAAGCTCTACGCCCTCGAGACGATGCACGACCTGCGCCTCAACCCCACCGAGCAGAACGGCTGCCTGCCCCCCGGCACCGAGCCGAAGCGGCCGGACTACCCGCGCGTGAACTCGGTCGACTACTTCCGGCGCGGGCCCCGCGCCGAGGAGGTCTTCTTCGTCTACGATCGCGATGGCGTGAAGAACGTCATCCAGTCGTTCCTGAAGAAGGAGAGCGCTCAGTGACCGAATCCCAGCCGGCCGCGGCCGGCAGCCTCAAGAGAACGCTGACGCTGTGGGACCTCGTGTTCTACGGCGTCGTCATCATCCAGCCGGTCGCGCCCATGGGCATCTACGGCGTCGTCAGCATGAAGGCCGAAGGCCACGTGGTGACGACGATCCTGATCGGCATGTGCGCGATGCTCGCGACCGCCTTCAGCTACGGGAAGATGGCGGCCGCCTATCCTTCGGCCGGCTCGGCCTTCACCTACGTCGGCCAGGAGCTCCATCCGAGCCTGGGCTACGCCACGGGCTGGTCGATGGTGATGGACTACCTGCTGAACCCGGTGATCTGCACCGTGCTGTGCAGCAAGCTCGTGGTCGCGACCGAGGCCGGGCGGATGCTGCCCGAGGCGGTCTGGGTACTGTTCTTCGCGTCGCTCTTCACCGGCCTCAACCTGCGGGGCGTCAAGCAGAGCGCGCGCACGAACGAGCTGCTGGCGATCTTCATGGGTGTCGTCGTGATCCTGTTCCTGGGCTCGGCGCTCAAGTACCTGCTGGGCGCCTCCCTGACCGGCGGCGACCTGGTGCGGCCCTTCTACGATCCCGCGACGTTCTCGACCGGCAAGGTGCTCGCCGGCACCTCGCTCGCGGCCCTCACCTACATCGGCTTCGACGGCATCTCGACGCTATCCGAGGAGGTCGAGAACCCGCGCCGCAACATCCTGCTGGCCACGGTCTACACCTGCCTCGCGATCGGCATCCTGTCGGCCCTCGAGGTCTACACGGCCCAGCTCGTCTGGGGCAACTGGAACGGCTTCACGAGCGTCGAGACCGCGTTCGTCGAGATCGCGCGCAAGGCCGGCGGCACGTTCCTCTTCACGATCGTCAACGCCACGCTGCTCGTGGCGACGATCGGCTCCGGCATGGGCGCCCAGCTCGGCGCCGCGCGCCTGCTCTACGGCATGGGCAAGAGCGGCGCCCTGCCGCGGCCGTTCTTCGGGGCGGTGGCGCCCAAGAGCGGCATCCCCCGCAACAACGTCCTGCTCGTGGGCGCCTTCGCCCTGCTCGGCGCCTACCTGCTCTCGTACGAGCGCGGCGCCGAGATGCTGAACTTCGGCGCGTTCATCGCCTTCATGGGCGTGAACCTCGCGGCCTTCGTGCGCTACTTCGTGCGCGCCGGGAAGAAGACGGCCGGCAACTTCTTCATCCCCCTGATCGGCCTGTTCTTCTGCTTCAACCTGTGGTGGAACCTGAGCTGGGCCTCGATGAAGTGGGGCGCGCTCTGGCTGGGCATCGGCCTGATCTACGGTGCCATCCGCACCAAGGGCTTCCGGAAGGAGCTCGTCACCTTCGACGCGCCGCCCGAGTAGTCAGCGTTCGAGGTAGCTCTCGAGGGCCTTTTCGGCCGCGTCCGTGTCGAAGCCGAAAGGGCCCATGCCGCCCTTGTAGACGACCTTGCCGCCCGGAGCGAGGACGTAGAGCCGCTCCGGCCAGGCGGCGAACGCGGCGTCGAACGCGTTGTCGAGGCCGTCGACGGCCAGCGGCACCCGGTAGTGAAACGCGTCGAGGAGGACCTTCGCCAGGGTCTTGCGCTCGTCGAACGTCTTCGGCTGGTCGAAGACGAGCTGCTCCGCGCGGTTCGAGTCGAGCTGCCACTCGTCGTCGGGATGGGCCTCGGCGATGTAGACAGTGAGGAACTCGGCCCGGGCCCTGTGCTGGTCGTAGATGCGGTGAAGATCGCCGATCTTCTTGCGGAACGGCGGTCAGGTGCAGCTCCCGAAGATCAGGAAGACGGGCTTCGTCTGCCAGAGCTTCGAGAGGCTCGTCGCCGTTCCGTCGAACATGGTGACCGGCAGGTCGGGAGCGGCGGCGCCAACCCTGAGGCTGCCGCGCTCGCGGCGATCCCACTTGTTGTAGCGGAAGACGCCGGCCTTCACGAGCTTCATGTAGGCGAAGAAGCCGAGGCCCCCCAGGGCCGCGACGGCCAACGCAAGGATCGCGTACATCAGCATGAGCTCCGGCAGTCTACACCGCGGCCGAAAAGCCGCAGCGCTCGAGCAGGCCGTGGAGCTCGGGCTCGCTCGCGCCGAGGCGCTCCCTGGCCGCGAGGAGATCGTCCGCACGCACCGGGTACCAGTCGCGTCGGCTGCGATCGCCGAGTCCCGCGACGTCGAAGGGCGCGATCGCCCGGTCGATGCGCGCTTCGATCCTCGCGCCGCGCTCGCCGTCCAGGATCGCCTCGGCGATCGCCGCGCTGTCGGGACCGAAGCTCGCGTGACGGCACAGCAGGAAGCCGGGCGCCAGCGCGGGGCGGCCGAGCCGACGCGCGGCCTCGCTGAAGCTGGCCGCCGCGAAGTAGAGCAGGCTCAGGCGCTTGAAGAGCGCGAAGTGGCCCATCGTGGCGTACAGGGCGGCCACCAGCCGCTCGGTCGCGTCGAGCTCGGCCTGGGTGTCGTCGGCATAGGCCGCGAGGCTTTCGGCCGACGGCGTGCCGTCCTTCTCGAACGCCGCCGCGAGACGCTGGATCCCGAGCAGCGTCAGGGGAAAGCCCGTGGACAGGAGCGGGTCGATGACGCCGGCGGCCGACGGCAGCAGCGCGAAGCGGTCGCCGTGGACGTGTGCGCTGCGGAACGCGAGCCGGGGCGAGTGCACGAACGGCGTCACGGCTTTCGCCGTCGCGAACTGCGCCTCGACCGCGGGCAGCGATCGCAGCAACCCGGCCCAGTCCGCTGGCGTGTCGGCCTTCAGGCCCGCGCCGGCGCTCGTGAGGCCGTTGGCGAAGCGCAAAACCCAGATCCACCCGCCGTCGAACACGTGGTGCAAGGCCGCGTCGTCCACGGGATAGGGTGGCGCGCCGTCGCCCGGGACGAGAGCGTCCCAGCGCTCGACGCCTTCGAAGTGCGCGTAGAGCGCCTGGGTCGGGGGCAGCCAGCGGAAGGCTCGCTCCCCGAGTCCGAGGCGCCGGTGCAGGAAGCCGCGGGGTCCGGTCGCGTCCACGACGAACGCGGCATCGACGGTGACGGCGGCCGCCGTGAGGCGCGCGCCTCCCGGCGTCCATTCGAGGTCCGTGATCTCGGTGCCCTCGAGGTGCGTCGCCCCGGCGCTCACGGCCTCGTTCGCGAGGAACTGGTCGACGTCGGGGCGGTACCAGTGGGTGTCGCCGATCGCGTCGTGGGGACTCGCGGCGACGAGCAGCTGCCGCGCGTGCTCCGGGTCCGGCCGCCACGGCTCGCCGTCGCCGTGACGAAGGAAGCTGAACCCGCGCTTCAAGCCGACACCGAGCTCCGGGTACGCCGCGCGCCACGTGCCCCACTTCGACAGGGGCCGGATCCGCGGCAGGTCGTAGCGGTCCGCCAGCTCCTCCAGCAGCAGGTTCGCGAGGGGCGTCGAGGACTCCCCGATCGCGAAGCGCGGGTGGCGGCCGCGCTCGATCAGCACGACCGAGCGGCCCAGGCGACGCAGCACGAGCGCCAGCAGCGAGCCGCTGAAGCCGGAGCCGAGGATGGCGACGTCGGCCTTCAGCCGCATGCCGTGCACCGGATGGCTGGCAGGACGCGCTGCTCCAGGTTCATGGCATGGAGCCGGGTCCGCCGTGCGTCGAGGCACGCCGTGCAGTCCGAGAACGCCGCGAGGTCCCACAGGTCCGCGAACACGCGGCCGCGCGGCTCCGGCAGCGCGGCCGCCAGGGCCTGTTCGAGATCGCGCAGCCGCGGCGCACGGAACTGCCCCTGCGCGTGGAGAGCGTCGAGCGCGCCGTTGCCGAGACGCGTCGGCACGAGGGACACGACCGAGATGCCGCACTCGAACGCGAAGGCGATCGACCGGCGCAGCCATTCCGCCTCTTCGTCCCGGGCCACGAAGGGCGGCGGTACGAGGAGAAACGCGCGGACGCTGGCGCCGTACGCCGAGAGGCGGGCCGAGGCCGCCGCGAACTGGTCGAGCGTCATGCGCTTGTGCAGGCGCTCGAGGGCCTCGGGGTGCGCCGTCTCCAGGCCCATCGCCACTTCCAGGGAGACCGGCCCCAGGGCGTCGCGCCAGCGCTCGACGCGCTCGCCCACGAGCGCCGGGTGCGATTCGACGACGACCTGCTCGAAGCGCTGCAGCCGGGATGCGAGCGGGCCGTAGTCCTCGAGAGGAACGGCCTGGAGGTCGAAGAAGCTGCCGGCGTTGTAGAGCTTGATCCGCGATGGCAGAGCGCCTTCGCGGTCGAGCGGCCCGAGGGCCAGGTCCAGCTGGCGCACGAGGGACCCCGGCGCCGTGGGCTCCTCGAGGGTGTGGAGCCACAGGTCGCACATCACGCAGCGCCAGGGACACTCGGCGCCGGTGAGGAACACGGTCGCGACGCGGGCGATCGCCCCGCTCTCGCTGCGCTCCTCCTCGACGACCACACCGCCCGGCCGATCGGGATCGTGGCGTGGCCGCGGCGGACGCCGCTCCAGGACGAAGCGGTCGCGCTCGCGAGGCGTCGCGGGCCACGGCCCGCTCAGGAGCTCAGGCGTAGAGCGCAAGGAAGCGCTGTCGGTACGTGGCCTCGGCGCCCGACAGGCGCTGGTGCAGCACGCTCTCGGGCACGGCGCCGTGCTGGAAGCGCCGCTTCGGGAACGCCGGCATGTCGAGGCCCGTCACGGCCTCGACGCCGCGCCGGACGATCTCGCCCTTGAGGGAATAGAGCGTGGGCACGTCGTAGCGCGTGAGCTCCGCGAAGGGGATCGCCTCGGCGACGTCCACCACCGCGGGCCGCGTGTAGGGGCTGAAGCCCTTGAAGCCGTAGCGGCGCGCGGGAGCGTAGGTGCGCACGTAGCTGCGGCTCAAGCCGCCGCTGTAGGTGAGCGAGTGCTTGATCTTCCCGACGCCCCAGCCCTCGTGGTAGAGCATCAGGTTGTCCACGACGCTGCGGATCGTCAGCTCCGGGTTCGCCTCGATCGGATAGTCCTTGAGGTTCTCGTCGCCGCCGTCGCCGTCGACGAGGTGGAGCCAGTCGGGATAGCGCGCGCGGATGCCGCGGCACAGCGCCAGGCCCACGGCCGCGCATTCCACGTCGAGGGGCTTGTAGTCCTCGAGCACGCGCAGCGTCTCGTCGACGTCGAGGCTCGCGGGATCGGCCTCGATCTCCTCGAGGAACAGCCCGAGGCCGACGGCGTCGAGGAAGGCACGCGCCTGGCCCCGATCCGGCCCCTGCCCGAGGTCGAGGGTGAACGCCTTCAGCCGCGCCGGCGACAGGCCGAGGCTCTTGAGGACGTGGTACGTCACGAGGAACACCGAGCCGCTGTCGATGCCGCCCGAGAACGCGACGCCGATCGGCGCGTCCGGGGCGAGGCCGCGGATCCAGAGGGCGATCTCCGCCGCGAGCGCCTCGACGTACCGCCGCCCGATCACGTCGAGGTCGGCCGGCAGCGTCGCCTTCGCCGGCGCCACGAAGCGCTGGTAGGTCGGATCGGGATCGGGGCAGCCCACGAGCCGCACCTCGATCACGTGATGCGCCGGCACCATGCGCGTGTAGCTCGGGTGGAACTGCGCCGCGAGGCCCTCGGCCTCGAGGGCCCGGTGCAGCGTGTCGATGCGGTCGGCCACGAACAGCGCGGGGCCTTCCTTGCGCTTCGCGAGGAAGTAGCGCATCGGCCGGTCGAGGGAGCGCGCCATGCGCACGGCGACGCCGTCGCGCGCCACGAGGGCGAAGGAGCCGGGAAGGCTCCGCACGGCGACCGGATCGTTCGAGAGCACCCGGCGCCGCGCGTCGTCCAGGGACACGCCCGCGAGCTCGTTCAGCGAGGGATCGAGCAGATCGACGACGCGGTCGAGCGGGCGGTCCAAGAGGCGAGCCGCGACTACTTGCTGAGGATGCGCTTCTGGTTGGCCAGGATGCGCGCCTGGTTCGTCCGGATCGTGTCCTGGTTGCGGATCACGCGGTCCAGCTTGTCCTGGTTCTTCAGGAGCTTCTTCTGGTTGGCGAGGATCTGCGCCTGGTTCTTGAGGATCAGCTTCTGGTTGGCGACGACGTTGCTCTCGGCCATGGTCTCACTTCTCCGGGGAAAGCCGCTGGGCGCGGCGGTTGTACAGGATCTCGAGGAGGTTGGCGGCGGGCCCCACGAGGAACAGGGCGTAGTACGGCGCGTGGATCACGCGGAACAGCCGGAAGACCGCCTCGGCCGCCGCCACCAGGAACGCCACGGCCACCTGCGCGCGCTTCGACGAGCGCACCGTGGTCTTGGGGTCGGTGATCATGAAGAAGATGAAGAGCTGGTACATCGGGCCGGTGATCGGCGCCACCTCGGCGGGCCAGGGGTTGCCCGTCAGGTAGGCCCGCAATACCGAGAAGGCCAGGAACGAGGCCACGTAGGTCAGGGTGATGTGGAAGCGCCCCAGCCTCGAGATGATGATCGACCCGAAGAACCAGACGACCAGCATCGGCAGCAGGTTGTTGCCCCACTGCACCGAGAGGCTCGCCACGGTGTCGGAGGCGAGCACCAGCATCGCCACGATGCCAAGGTTCGAGGGGTTCCACAGGTGGCGCCCGTCGACGCGGATCAGGTACTTCGACGTGATGGAGATCGCGGAGCACAACGCGTAGGGCCAGAACTCCGGGGACCTCACGAGGATGCCGACGCTGATCCCCGAGACGTAGGCGCTCGCGAGGTGGGGCCAGGCGCCGCCGAAGACGCGGCCCAGGACGAGCTCGACGAGGATCGACGTGCCGATGGCGAGGGCCGTGCGCGTCCAGCTCTCCAGGAAGCCGAAGCTCAGCTGGCCGACGACCAGCACCAGCGTGATCAGGATCGGCGCGAGGTACCGGTTGTCGAGGCTGAAGCGGCGCGGCGTCGGCGCGGCCACGGCGTGGCTGGTCACGCGGGCTCCTTGAGGCGATGCAACTGGTTCGGCTGGGGCCGCGTCACTTCCTGGATCTTACCCGAAGGCCAACGCACGACCGCCTTCTCGAGCGAGGCGCCGGCGCCGAGACCGAAATGGAGCCGGCGCTGGTTCTGGGCGCAGAACCCGGCGCCCCCGGAGACCTCCTGGAGCTGCTTCCTTCCGTTCCACCACAGCTCGACCTGGGCCCCGATCGCGCTCCGGTTGGTGCAGCGCGCGGCGCCCGGCTCGCCGACGCAGCCGCCCTCGAGCTCGAAGTCGATCCAGTCCCGGCCGGCCGCCACACGGTTGCGGTAGAGCACCAGCGGTCCCCGCTGGTTCGCGACAACGACGTCCAGGGCGCCGGGCGCTCCCAGCTCCGCGAAGACGACCGAGCGCCCGTCGTGGCGATCGGTGACGCCGACGCTGGTGGCCACGTCGATGAAGTGCGACGCGCCGTCGCTGATCCAGACGCGCTTCGACTGATAGCCGCCCAGGCTGCGGGCGCCCATGGCGGGCCAGTTCTTCGCGTCGGAGATCACGAGCTCGTGGCCGCCCGCGACCTTCGCGAAGTCGTACCAGTAGCTCTCCTCCTTCGACGCCGAGACGTAGCCGTTCGCCACGTAGAGATCGAGGAAGCCGTCGTTGTTGAGGTCGCCGAACTGGGCGCCGAAGCTCCAGCCGCCGCGCTCCACGTCCATCGCCCCGGCCAGGTTCTCGTACTTCGGAAGGCCGCCGCCCGTGCCCGTGGGCATCCAGAGGTTGTTGCCCTGGAGCAGGATGCCTTCCTCCGAGATGTTGGAGACGTAGATCCCGAAGCGGCCCTGGTTGAGCACGTCGCCCACCGTGGCGTTCATGCCGCTCTTGGGCGCGTAGCCGACGCCGGTCTCCTTGCCCACCTCGCGGAAGCGGCCGCCGTCGTTCACGAACAGCTCCGAGACGCCGTAGTCGTTCGCGATGAAGAGATCGGGGTAGCCGGTGCCGCGCAGGTCCGCGGCCACCGCCGCGAGGGCCCAGCGCCGCGAGCTCAAGCCGACCTTCTCGCTGACCTCCTCGAAGCGCCCGCCTCCCAGGTTGCGGAAGAGGTACTTGCGGCCGCCGTTCTTCGCGTACTCGAAGCTCTCCGGCATCATCCTCGTGCTCGCGAGCTTCCAGAGGTTCACGCTCTCCGGGTAGTAGCCGCCCAGGAAGAAGTCGAGGCGGCCGTCGCGGTCGTAGTCGAGCCACAGCGCGGTGTTCGCGTTCGCCCACGCAGGCAGCGCGATCCCGTCGGTGCGCCGCGCGAAGCCCGTCCCGGCGTCGTTGTGGAACAGCTCGGGCCGGCCCCAGCGATAGAGCAGCAGGTCCTCGTAGCCGTCGTTGTCGTAGTCGCCCCACACCGCGCCCATCGACACGCCGGTCTCGGCGCGATTGAGGTCGGCGAGGCCGACGCGGGCCGCCACGTCCTCGAAGGTGCCGTCGCCGCGGTTGCGGTAGAGGCGATTCTGCGAGCCCTCGCCGCTGTTCGTGACGTAGAGGTCGCTCCGCCCGTCCCGATCGAAGTCGACGACCGAGACCGCGGCGCCCATGGACGCCACCTGCGGCATGATGTGGGCGAGCTGCGGGTCGAGGCTCGGGCCCTGGTGGACGAAGTCGAGGCCCGCCGCCTTGGCCGACTCCGTGAGCTCGAACCCGTAGCGCTCGAGGGCGCCGCTCGCACCGGGCGTCGCGGGCTCCGGGGCCTGGCGGAAGCGGCGCATCGCCGCCGGCGTCGCGAGGAGCGCGAGGAACAGCACGGCGAGGATCGCCCGGCGGCCGGCGCTCATCGTCCGCCTCCCGCGACGGGAGCGTGGAGCGCCGCCCGCGCCTCGTCTCCCGCCACGTAGCGGGTGTGGTACTCGGCGAAGTCGCCGGGATGCTGCTTGTAGACGGGGTCGTCCTCGAGGCGGCCCGGAGCCTTGTCGTAGCGGCCGGTCGCGTGGGTCGGCAGCGGCAGCACGGTGCGGGAGAACGTGGTGTTGAAGTCGCCGTCCTTCACCCAGCCGTCGCCGATCACGACGAAGTCGCGCCGCAGGCCTGCGGCCGGCGCCGGACACGCCTCGAAGCGCAGCGCGATCTCGTCCCCGGCGTTCAGGATCGCGTAGCGGTCGTCGACGCCGGCGAGGAGCGGCTTCACGTCGCCGAAGCGCGTGTAGTAACCCTCGAGATCGGGCCAGCGCGGCGTCGTCCCGGCCAGCACGTACTGCGGGCGCTCGGGCACCGACGCGCTCGCCTGGCTCGTGACGGAGTAGCCGCGGGCCCGCAGCTCCGCGGCCTGCAGCGGCATCCGCGCGGGCGCGACCTCGACGTCGGGCCGGCCCTCGGCCCACGCCAGGCGGTCCCAGTAGATCTCGAGGTTCGTCGCGAGGCGCAAGCGCCGCGCGCCGCGAGCCGGGAACAGCCCCGCCAGATCGAGGAGGATCGTCTTGTCCTTGCCGGCCGGGAAGCCGAGGCCGCTGCGCACCTCCCGGAAGCGCCCGCCCGCATCGGCGACCCACAGCGACAGGCCGCGCGGCTTCTCGCGGGATCCCTGGCCGAGCGCCACGTTGACCGAGCTGTCGGTCGGATGGATCCAGCCCTGGGCCACGAGATACAGGGGGCCCCGGCGCGGCGCGGACTCGGGAAGCTCCATCTCGACGAAGTGGCCGCGGGTGACGCCTTGGTACGCGCCGCGGCCGGCGAAATCGAGGTTGCGGTCGTCGCGCTCCTTCACCACCGCGGCCACGTCGGCGCCCCGATCGTCACGGACAGCGGCGAGCTCCTGGAGCGGCCCGGTCACGACGGCCGCGAGCTTCGGCGCCGGCACGGCGAAGCGCTCGTCGACGAAGACCTCGGTGCCCTCGGGATGGTCCACGACCAGCAGCGACAGCAGGTCGAAGAAGTGCGTCTCCCAGAGCTCGGCGGTCACCCGGAGGTCGTAGCTGCCGTCGCGCGCCACGAGCTGGTCGCCCCGCACCTTGACCCAGTCCTCGGTCATCAGCACGTCGGCCGTGGCCTGGGCGTTGATGCGCAGGCCGAGCGGCGAGCGCCAGATGAGGTCGGTGACGAAGGCCATGCGCCGGCCGTCCCAGGCGAAAAGCCACGGGCACGAGCCCTTGAGGCGCTGCTGGGCCAGCACGACGCGGTCGGCCGCGCTGTCGAACTCCGACTGCAGGGTGCCGTTGGGCCAGGCGACGCGCACGATCTCGGCGCGGGCGGCGTCGCCCAGGCCGAAGTGCAGGACGGGCGCCGTGACGGGCTGCTTCTGCACCCGCAGCCCGCTGCGGATCTCGACCTCGCCGCCGATCCCGAAGGAGTTGATGCGCTGGTCGCCGGCCGAAGTGGCGGCGCGCGAGCGCACGCTCTGCCAGTGATAGTTCTTCGTGCCCCGGCCCGTCGCCTGGAGGGCGCGGCCTTCGGCGACGCCCACGAGGTCCAGCCGGCCGTCGCCATCGAGATCGGCCACGGCCCGGGCGCCGAGCGCGAGCGGCCCGCCGAGGGCCGCGTAGGCGCCGTCGGCGCCGCGCAGCAGGACCGTCGAGGTCCTGGGCCCCGCCACGACGAGGTCGAGCCCGCCGTTGTTGTCGAGGTCGGCCACGAGCAGGCGCGCCGTTCCGGCCGCGAGATCCGCGGGCACCGTCGCGGTCGCGACGGTGCGGACCTTCCAGCTCCCGTCGCCCGACAGCGCCTCGGCGACGCCGCCCTGTGCGGTGGCCACCAGCAGTCCGAAGCGGCCGGTTCCCTCGAGATCGGCGGCCGCCAGGGCGACGCCGCGCGGAACCGCGTCGGGAAGCGGCTCTTCCTTGAAGTCGCCGCCTCGCAGGCTCAGGAACAGGCGCACCCGGCCGTCGGCGTCGAGGGTCGCCGCATCGGGCACGCCCTCGCCGTCGAAGTCCGCCCACACGAAGTCGCGCAGGCGCGTGACGCCGGCGAACGGACCGCGGACGGCGAAGCTGCCGTCGCCGTTGTTGCGCAGCACCGAGGGGGTCGCCTCGGCGGCGCCGACGACCACGTCGAGGTCACCGTCGGTGTCCACGTCGGCGGCCCAGGCGCCGATCGCCGGCGCCTGGCGCACGGCGTCGGGCAGGCCGGCGCGGGCCGTCACGTCCGCGAGCGTCCCGTCCTCCTGTTGCCTGAGGAGCGTCACGCCGCCGGAGCCCGCCGCCACGAAGTCGGTCCGGAAGTCGTAGTCGAGGTCCGCGGCCACGACCGCGACGCCGCCCATCCCCAAGGCGGCCTGGGCCGTCCCGGCCCGGACGCCCGCGGGGTCCGTGACCACCACGACCGGAGCGCCCTCGCCGGTGAGCCATGCGACGGAAGCGGACGTCGCGGCCGTACCCGCGGCCCCGGCCACCGGCGCCACCGTGAAGGCGAGGCCCGGATCGGCCGCCGAAGCCGACGACACGGGATCCTTCATGGCGAGGAAGTGCGCGATGGGCTCGCCGATCTCGTCGCGCGGCGTGCTGATCGCCGCGAGCGCTCGCCGGTACGCGGAGGTGCGGACCAGCACGTTCTTGAGGAACGCCACGCGGGAGGCCGCCTCGTGGGGATCCCCCGCGGCCGCCGCCTGCAAGGCCTGCCAATACGGCTGGACGTCGGCAGGCCACGCGGGCGCGTGGGCGGCGAGCGCCGCGACGGCCGCCTTCAGCGCCGCCGCGTCCCCGCGCTTCGCGCTGAGCCGGGCCACCTCGAGGCGGGCAACGAGGTTCTCGGACCGTCCGAGCAGGGCCTCGAGCAGACGCTGGGCGTCGGTGGCGTTCTGGGGGCTGCCGAGGCGTTCCGTCTCCTGGGCGAGCAGGAAGGCGGCCTTGCCGTCGCCGGGATCGAGCTCGAGGGTGCGCTTCAGGTGGGCGATCGCCTTGTCGGGGTTCCCGCGGCGGCTCTCGGCGATGCCCCGCAGGCGCTCGATCGGCGCGTTCTTCGGCGCCAGTGTCGCGGCCTTCGTGAGCCGCTCGACGGCCTCGTCGAGCTGCTGGAGCCGCATCGAGAGCAGCCCGAGGTTGGCCCAGGCGGCCGGCTCGGCCGGCACCAGCTCCGTGACCTTCAGGAACTTGTCGCGGGCCAGGACCTCCTGGCTGGTCTGCAGCGCCGCGAGGCCCGTGTAGAAGGCCGAGACCGCCTCGGTATAAGCGGGTTCCGGGACGTCCAGCCGGCGCGTGCAGGTCGACGCGCATCCCGCGCCCATAACAATAAGGAAGAGGCCGGGCCAGAGGGAGGGACGGGTCACGGGACATAATGTTACAGGAGCTTCCCCTGCATGCCTGAGTCGGAGTCGAAGGAAGGATCGTGGCTCGTCGCGGCATCGGGACCGGTGCTGCTCGTCGTCCTCTGGGCCATCCTCTCGACCCTCACGGTGTTCCCCGAGTCCCTCTTTCCCCACCCGCTGGCCGTCGGGCGCGGCCTGCTCGCCGAGATGAGCAACGGCCGCCTCGCGACCGACACGGTTGCCTCCCTCTTCCGCGTCTCGACCGGCTTCCTGCTCGCGGCCGGGCTCGGGATCCCGCTCGGGCTCGTCATCGGCCGCTCGGCCCTCGCGCGCACCGCGCTCCTGCCCCTGGTGAACTTCTTCCGGAGCCTGTCCCCTCTCGCGTGGATCCCGTTCGCGATCCTGTGGCTGGGCATCGGCGACCCGCCGGCGATCTTCCTCATCTTCATGGCGGCGTTCTTCCCCCTCGTGCTCTCGACGAGCGCGGCGGTGGCGAACATCCCGAGCGTCTACTTCCGCGTGGCCTCGGACCTCGGCATGAGCCGGGCCGAGATGTTGCGCGACGTCACGCTGCCGGCCGTGGCCCCGCAGGTGATCACGGCGCTTCGCGTGACGGCCGGCCTCTCGTGGCTCGTGGTGGTGGCGGCCGAGATGATCGCGGGCCGCGACGGCCTCGGCTTTGCCGTGTGGGACGCCCGCAACGGCCTGCGCATCGACCTGCTCGTGGCCACGATGGTCGCGATCGGCGTGATCGGCGTCGTGCTCGACCGCGTGCTCGTGGGCCTGACCCGGATCCCGAGCGTGCGCTGGGGGTACGAGCGATGAGCGATGTGCTCCTGAGCCTCGACCGCGTCGGCTTCGGCTTCGGCGCCACCGCCGTCATCGGGGACCTCAGCCTCGACGTGAAGCGCGGCGAGTTCGTGGCGCTCGTGGGACCCTCGGGCTGCGGCAAGACGACGCTGCTCAACCTCTGCTCCGGCTTCCTCAGGCCCGGCGCGGGCACCGTCACGCGTGCCGGCACCCTGCGCATGGTGTTCCAGCAGGACGGGCTCTTCCCGTGGCTGACCGTCACGGAGAACATCCGCCTCGGCCTGCGCCACGTGGCCGACGCGAAGGCGCGCGACGCGCGGGTCGCGGGCCTGCTCGGGCTCATCGGCCTCGAGGGCTTCGCGGACCACTACCCGCATCAGCTTTCGGGCGGCATGCGCCAGCGGGTCGAGCTGTCCCGGGCCCTGGGCGGGGACACGGACCTCCTCCTGATGGACGAGCCGTTCTCGTCACTCGACTACCTGACGCGCCTGCGGCTGCGCGGCGAGCTCGCGCGCCTGCTCCAGGAACAGCCGCGCACCGTCCTGCTCGTGACCCACGACATCGAGGAAGCCGCCCAGCTCGCCGACCGCGTGCTGGTCCTGAGCGAGCGCCCGGCCCGGATCCGCGACGAGGTGCGCCTCGCGGCGCCGCGGCCGCGCCAGCCCACGAGCCCCGAGGTCGTCCAGGCCACCCACCGCATCCTGTCCGGTTTCGGTCTCGAGACCGAGAGTGAGGTCCCCGCATGAACGCCCGCTTCGCCCTAGCCCTGCTCCTGCTCGCTCCGCCCGCCCTCGCCGCCGACGCCGACCCCGGCGCGTTCGCGTCGTCGGACGTCGGCTGCCCGAAGCGTCCGGGATCGACGCGCTACGACGCCGCGGCCCAGGAGTACACCCTCACGGGCTCGGGCGTGAACATGTGGGGCCCGCGCGACGAGTTCCAGTTCGCGTGGAAGAAGCTCACGGGCGACTTCATCCTGCAGGCCCGCGTCGCGTTCGTCGGCAAGGGCACGGACCCGCACCGCAAGCTCGGCTTGATCGTGCGGCGCAGCCTCGACGCCGACGCGCCCTATGCGGACGCGGCCCTCCACGGCGACGGCCTGACCTCCCTGCAGTATCGCAAGGTCGCGGGCGGAGAGACCGAGGAGGTGAAGTCGACCGTCAGCGGCCCCGACTTCCTCCAGCTCGAGCGCCGCGGGAACCGGCTCATCCTGTCGGTGGCGCGCTTCGGCGAGCCCCTCGCCGTCAGCGAGGTCGCGGACCTCGACCTCGGCGCCGAGGTCTACGCCGGACTCTTCCTCTGCTCCCACGACCCCGAGGTCACCGAGACGGGGATCTTCCGCGACGTGCGCGTGATCAAGCCCGCCAAGGCCGACTTCCGGCCGTACCAGGACTTCATCGGCAGCCGCCTCGAGATCCTCGACGTCGCGACGGGGCGCCGCACGCTGATCCACGCGTCGAAGGATCCCTTCGAGGCGCCCAACTGGACGAACGACGGCAAGGCCCTCGTCTTCAACACCAGCGGCAGCGGCGAGGGCCGCGGGCGCCTGCACCGTTTCGATCTCGCGACACGCAAGGCGACGCCGATCGACACGGGCACGAACGTCCGCAACAACAACGACCACGTGATCTCCTTCGACGGGAAGCAGCTCGCGATCAGCGACCAGAGCCAGGGCGGCGAGTCCGCCGTGTACACGGTGCCGATCGGGGGCGGGCAGCCGAAGCGCATCACGCCCAAGACGCCGTCGTACCTCCACGGCTGGTCGCCCGACGGCAAGACGCTGGTGTTCGTCGGCGGCCGCAGCGACGAGTACGACATCTACGCTATCCCCAGCGACGGCAGCGGGCCCGAGGTGCGCCTGACAACGACGAAGGGCCTCGACGACGGCCCCGAATACAGCCCGGACGGCAAGTACGTCTACTTCAACTCCGTGCGCAGCGGCCTGATGCAGCTCTGGCGCATGCGACCCGACGGCTCGCAGCAGGAGCCCGTCACGAACGACGGCTTCAACAACTGGTTCCCGCACCTCTCGCCCGACGGGAAGTGGATCGCGTTCCTGAGCTTCGGCACCGACGTCGAGCCCGGCGACCATCCCTACTACAAGCAGGTCCTGCTGCGGGTGATGCCCGTCGCCGGCGGCCCCGCCCGCGTCGTGGCCTACGTCTACGGCGGCCAGGGCACGATCAACGTGCCGTCCTGGTCCCCGGACAGCACGCGCCTCGCCTTCGTCAGCAACAGCGACGAGCCCTAGACTGGGGTCGTGAAGGCGATCGTCTTCGACATGGACGGCGTGCTCGTGGACTCGGAGCGCCTCCACGAGCACGCGAAGCGCGAGGCGCTGCGTCGCGCCGGCATCGACGTCCCCGAGGAGCGCTTCGCCGCCTACACCGGCCGGACGGACCGGGCGATGATCTTCGACCTCGCCGCCGAGCACGGCCGGAGCGAGGCCGAGAGCGAGGCGATCCTGCTGGCGAAGCGCGGGCTCTTCGAGGAGTTGGAGCACGAGCTCCGCCCGATCGAGGGCGCGGTGGGCTTCGTGCGCTGGGCCCACGAGCGCTTCCGGATCGCCCTCGCGACCTCGGCCACCCCGCGTCATCGCGAGGCCACCCTCGAGCGCCTCGGCCTCTCCCCGCTCTTCGAGGTCGTGGTCGACAGCGCCCGCGTCACCCGGCCCAAGCCCGCGCCCGAGGTCTTCGAGAAGGCCTGCGCGGAGCTCGGCCTCGCGCCCGCCGACTGCTGGGTGATCGAGGACTCCGCGACCGGCATCGTGGCCGCGAAGGCGGCCGGCTGCGTCGCCGTCGGCCTCACGACGACGTTCTCCGAGGCCGTCCTGCGCGAGGCGGGCGCCGACCTCGTCGTTCAGGGCTTCGACGCGTTGCGCGCCAGAATCGAAGCGCAATGAAGATCGCTCATGTCGCCCTCTGGACCCGGGACCTGGACGGCGCCGCCGCGTTCTGGCGAGACTTCTTCGGCGCGGTCGTGGGCGAGCGCTACGAGAGCCGCCGGCGACCCGGCTTCGCCTCTCACTTCGTGACCCTGCCGGGCGGCGGCCCGACGATCGAGCTCATGGCGGGCCCATGGGTGGCCGGCGAGCCTCCCACCGAGAGCATGGGCTGGACCCACATCGCGGTCAGCCTCGGTTCGCCCGAGGCCGTCGACCGTCTGGCAGCCCGCTGCGCCGCCGCGGGCCTGCTGGTCTCGGCCGCACGCACGACCGGCGACGGCTTCTACGAGGCCGTCGTGAAGATGCCCGAAGGCACGCTCATCGAGGTGACGGCCTGATTCGCAATCAGGAGGTCGCTTGCCACCGTGTCGCGCCCCGCACATTAGAAGGGCGATGCCCTTAAGTGATGTCCCATGCGCTGGGAAGAGTTTGGAGAACTCTCCACCCTACCTGCTTGCCTGGCGTTCGGATGCCCACCGCCTCCGCGGGGTTCCGAAGGCTCTTACCGAGAGTGCTCATGGCCTCTCTCGGACTCCTCAGAGCGCGCGAGTTTCATACGCGAACGAGCGAGCCTATTGAGCCACCGTGGTATCTGCGCCAGATTCCTCTGCCTTCGCCGGCTCTTCCTGCTTGCACCAAGCGGAGATACGGCCCGCATTGTCTCTAATAGAAATCAGCACACCGACGTCCGGCACCGTGATATCGGTGTCCCAGACCGTCGCCGACCATTGGCCCCGAGTACAGGCTCCGATCTTGGACCTCGGGATGTAGAGGTTCTTATTGATCATTCCCCAACCTCCGCCCAACTTCAGGACCATCCCCTCTTGATCCAAGCCGATCTTGACATTGTGATAGGTGAAGAGTCCGCGCATCCCGGTCATTTCAAACGAGACCTTACGCACCGCGAATGCGTCACTCGGAGCATCTCGACCTGTGGCATAGCGACTCGCGAGTCGAGACCAAGGACTAGCGCAATTTGCGCACGCGAGTACGAGCAATACTGCAGCTAGCTTGAGGCCCTTACCTGATAGCACCTCCGCTTGAACGAAGGTGCGCACTATTTCTCCAAGGCGGCTACGGCTCACAGCAATCCCAGTGATACTCCGTTACGTTGGCCATTGCTCCGAAGAAACCGCCTCCTCCGGCATCAAACTTCCACTTGGGCTTCACTCTTGGCAGGAAGGACCTCTTCACCGTGTCCCGTGTTTCCTGGACAAAGTCATCGGCGTAGTCCAAGTCATTGCCTGCGCCCCAGTCGGGCCAAGGGTAGTCGAATCCTATGCCTTCTCCCATGAAGACTCCCTGCCACGAGAGATTGAGACCGAATCCCGCTATTCCAGCACTCGCCGAACCAAAGAAGCCTTCGAGATTGACGGCTTCCGCCACGGGGAACGGATCGGTCAGACTAATGTCGCCCAAGTCTGCGCCGAAGCCGACAACAGAGCCTATGTAAGACGCGTGCACCTTCTTACGGTCAAGGCACCGCGACTTGCATTTCGCCGCCACTGGCCCGCCGCCTAAGCTCACTGCTACGATCACACAGTCCCATTTTGCTAGGCCGGTGGGATCAACATGGGAGATTGGACCGTTCCCCACGTACGAATAGCGGTTAGGCCCGTCGATCAAGCCGGCTGGATCGACGCTCGTCCAACGACCGATCGAGGAATCGTAGGCTCGTCTTGGGGCCAAATGCAGAGTGCTCGAATATGAGAAGTGGCCGGCATACCCGAATTGGGCATCTACATCGCCGACGGTCTTTGCCTGTCGCCCCCACGGATCGTACTCATATCGGGCTCTCAGGCCGCCCGAGCTGTCCGTGACATCACGAACACTGCCCAGGTGATCATCAATCCAATAGAAATTCGAACTACCGTGCCTGAAGCCCTTTCCAAAAAATTGCTTGACCACTGCGTTTCCACCGTCACGCTCTTCGGAGGGAGCGAGACCTGCAAAAACGAAACGTCTGTCCGCCGTCATGATGCCGTTGTTCTTCTCGACGATGCGGGTCCGATTGTGGGCGCCGTCGTACGCAAATTCACTTCGTAAAATGCCCTCGTTGATCGCCACGAGTCGATCCTCAGCATCCCATTCGTATGTCCGCGTTCCGTCGCCTGTGAGATTTCCGTTTGCGTCGTAGGTAAATGCCCTTGATGCTCCGGTGTGCCGCGCAGGGTTGATGCGTTGCGTTCGGGGGCGGAAATCACTTAGCACCCT
>CADEEV010000023.1 GCA_902826455.1 uncultured Acidobacteriota bacterium
GGACCGTGATGAACTTCAAGACGCCGTCGATCACGCGGATGCGCCGCTCGACCTCGGCCACGAGGGCCGCTCCGCCCTCGACGGTCAGGAGGACGTAGGAGCCTTCCCGCTGCTTCTTGATGGTGTACGCGAGGCGCTTCTTGCCCCACTTCTCCACCTTCTGGATCTTGCCGCCTTCCTTCTCGGCAAAGCCCTGGATGGTGGCCGTCAGCGCATCCACCTCGGGCTCGCCGAGGCCAGGATCCGCGATGAACAGGATCTCGTAGACACGTTCGCTCACTTTTTCTGATCCTCCTTATGGATCACGCCTCGTTCGGACCCGTAGGGCCCTAGTTGAAGCAAGGAGAGCACCGGCCCAGGCCGGCGCGACCATCTCCGCTACGTCTCGGTACGACCGTCACCAGTATCGCACGGGCGGGGGGTTCCGTTGAAGCGGTTCATGGCCGCCTGCGTCCCTTCCCGCAGCATGCATTCGACCGCATCGGCCGCCCGGGCGACGGCGTCCTCTACGGTCCTTTCGTCTTCCGTCGGGAACGGGTCGAGCACGTACTCGGCCAGCTCCTCCGGCATCTCGCCCTTGCGGATCCCGACTCGGACCCGGGCGAAGTCCTCGGTGCCGAGCACGTCGATCATCGACCGGAGGCCGTTGTGGCCGCCGTGGGTGCCACGTGCCCTCACCCTGATGCGTCCGAGATCGAGAGCCACGTCGTCCACGATCGCCACCACGTCGGCGGGCGCGCCGCCCCGCAGCGCCAGGAGCTGCCCGACCGCGAGGCCGGTGCGGTTCATGAACGTGAGGGGCTTCACCAGCAGCACGTCCGCGTCGGCGATGCGCGCCGGGGCCATCCAGGCCTCGGCGATCTCGCCGCCGTGCGTCACTCCCGATCGCGACGCGAGGGCGTCGATCACCTGGAACCCGACGTTGTGGCGCGTCCGGCGATAGCGCTCCCCCGGGTTCCCGAGGCCGACGATGTACCTCACGCCGCGATCAGGATGGGCCCTGCCGGCAGGCCTACTTCTTGTCCTTCTTCTCGGCCTTCTCGGGCTTCTCGTCGGCGGCCTCGCCGTCGACCGGCTTGCCCTTCTTGATGACCTCGGGCTCGGCGGCACCCTCGGCGGCAGCGGCCTCGGCGGACGGAGCCACCTCTTCCTCGGCGCGCGGCGCGACCACGTGGACGACGACGATGTCGCCCTCGGTGAGCACCTTCACCTTGTCGGAGACCTTGATGTCCGAGACGCGGACGTGCTTGCCGATCTCGAGGTCGGTGACGTCCACGACGAGCTTCTCGGGGATGTCCATGGGCAGGCACTCGACCTCGAGCTCGCGGGTCACGAAGTCGAGGACGCCGCCCTGGGTCTTCACGCCGACCGGGACGCCGTGGATCTCGATGTGGACCTTGACCTCGAGGGTCTTGTCCAGGGCGACCTCGTAGAAGTCCGCGTGGAGCAGCTGGTGCTTGATCGGCTCCAGCTGGAACTCCTTCAGGATGACCTTGCGGCGCGAGCCGCCGAGGTCGAGGTCGAACAGCGTGTTCTCGCCCGAGGCGCTGCGCAGGATCGTCCCGATCTCCTTCGGCGACACGGAGACGTGGACGGCTTCCTTCTTGGTGCCGTAGAGGACGCCGGGGATGAGCCCCCGGGTGCGCAGGCGGCGGTTGACGTTCTTACCGGTTTCGGTGCGGCTCTCCGCCGCGACCACGATCTCAGCCATGACGACTCGCTCCTTACTGGACGAACGACACTAGACGAACAGACTGGTGACCGATGTCTCGTCGTGGATGTTGCGGATCGCCTTGCCCAGCAGCTCGGCGATCGAGAGCACCACGATTTTCGGGGAGGCCTTCTTCTCCTCGGAGAGCGGAATCGAATCGGTCACGATGAGCTTCGACAAGGGGCTCGCCTCGATCTTGGCGATGGCCTTGCCCGAGAGCACGGCGTGGGAGCACGAGGCGATCACCTCGCGCGCCCCGGCGTTCTTGATGGCCTGGGCCACCTGGCCCAGGGTGCCGGCCGTGTCGACGATGTCGTCCACGATCAGCGCCGTCCGGTCCGTGACGTCGCCGATCACGTGGTGCACCTCGGCCACGTTGGGCTGATCGCGGCGCTTGTCGACGATGGCGAGGGACGCGTCGAGGCGCTTCGCGTAGGCGCGCGCCCGCTCGACACCGCCGGCGTCGGGCGACACGATCGTGAGGTTCTTGAGCTTCAGCTTGTCGACGTACTCGATGATCACCGGCGCCGCGAACAGGTGGTCGACGGGCACGTCGAAGAAGCCCTGGATCTGCGAGGCGTGGAGGTCCATGGTGAGGACGCGATCGGTGCCGGCCGCCGAGAGCAGGTCGGCCACGAGCTTCGCGGAGATCGGGACGCGCGGGCGGTCCTTGCGGTCCTGGCGCGCGTACCCGTAGTACGGGATCACGGCGGTGATGCGCGAGGCGCTCGAGCGCTTGAAGGCGTCGAGCATGATCAGCAGCTCCATCAGGTTCTCGTTGACGGGAGACGAGGTGGGCTGCACGACGAAGACGTCGGCGCCGCGCACGTTGTCCTGGATCTGGAACCAGATCTCGCCGTCGCTGAAACGGGAGAGATGGGCGCGGCCCAGGGGAACCCCCAGGGAGTGCGCGATCGCCGCCCCCAGGTTCTGGTGGGCGCTGCCGGTGAAGATCCTCAACTCTCGCGACATCGCTGGCGAATGTCCGTGCCTCGTTGTGGTTGGCTGGGGCGGAAGGATTCGAACCTTCGAATACGGGATTCAAAGTCCCGCGCCTTACCGCTTGGCCACGCCCCAACCGGGACGGACCGACTCCTCCTCCGAAAACCCTAGGTCTGGGGCGTTTCCGCCTTGTCTGCACCCGAGCCGGAAGCCGGAGCCGGACCCGTGGTGTGACCTTGCGTCACCTGCTGCTTGTACACCGACAACACCTTCTCCTCGAGGTACTGGCGCATCTGGTTGTTGAGCGGATGGGCGATGTCCTTGAACGTTCCGTCCTTGCGCTTCTTGCTCGGCATCGATACGAAAAGGCCCTTGGGACCGTAGATGATCTTGATATCCGTCACGACGAAACACTGGTCGAACACGATCGAAACGAAGGCCTTGAGCTTCTCGTCGTCCACCGGGATGACTTTGACATCCGTGATTTCCATGGTGCCTCCCTCCCCCTGGTCCTATCCTCGCTGCAGACCCGGACGTATGCGGAGCGCCTTCCGATACTGGTCGTGGGAGAGAGCGCGGCAGTGATGGGCCGTGAAGCCCGCCACGCGGAGTGCCGCGCCCGCCGTGCGTGCCCGTCGCGGGTCGTCGAACAAGCCAAAATAAGTCGACCCGCTCCCGGACAACACCGCGAGCTTTGCCCCTTCCCGAACCAGGATCCCCCGAATCTTCACGACGGCGTCCCGGAGCTCGGGGGCTTCTTCCAGGGCGGCACTTTCGAGGTCGTTGGTCAGCGCGGGGAAGCCCGCATCTGCCTCCAAGTCCCTCGATACAAAGCGGAAGATGGTATTGCTGTTTTCGCGGGGTGTCAACCGCGCGTCGATCCGCCGGAACACCGCCGCGGTCGAAACCGGCCGCCGCGGGTCCACGACGACGACGGTTCCCCGGACCTGCCGACGCAGGGGATAGATCTCGTCGCCCCGTGCCAGGCCCAGCGCCGTGCCGCCGTAAAGAAAAAAGGGGACGTCGGCCCCGATCTGGCGCGCCAGGGGATGCAGGCCGTCGATCCCCAGCTTGAGCTTCCAGAGGCGGTCGAGGCCCAGCAGGACCGTGGCCGCGTTGCTGCTGCCGCCCCCCAGCCCGCCGGCCACCGGAATACGCTTCTCGATCGTGATCGCGACGCCGTCGCGGCGCCCGGCGTGGCGTGCCAGGACCAGGGCGGCCTTGGCCGCCAGGTTCGAGGCGTCGTTGGGGACCGCGGGGTGCGCGCAGGCGACCGTGACGCCGGGAGCGCGTCGGAGCGTCAGGCTGACGTCGTCGTGAAGGCTGATCGTCTGGAAGAGCGTACGCAGCTCGTGGTAGCCGTCCTCGCGCACGCCCAGGACCTCGAGTCCCAGGTTGACCTTCGCGTACGACGGGAGACGGATCAACGAGCGCTCCACAAGGAGCGCGCCTCGCCGGCCTCGATCGGCCGGTAGCCTTCGTGGTCCGGAGTCTCGAAGGCGGCTGCGGGCGGGGGCACCACGTCGGCATCGTCGACGGTCACGTCCAGGCGTCCTCCGTCCGGCAGCGTCGCGGCGATCGAGCGCGGCAGGGTCGGTCCCCAGCCCACGCGGTAGGCCTTGAGCCGCGGCGATCCGACCCCGACCAGGAGGTCCATCACCTCTGCGGGCGTGAGCGGGACGCCCAAGAGCGACGCGAGCGCCTCGGACGTCGCCTCTCCGACGAAGACGGCGCGCTCCGCCGGGAAGACGGCCGTCAACGTCGCTCCGTTCGCGACGGCCACCAGGCGGGGCCCCGCGGGACCCGGCACCTCGAGGCGCAACGCGTCAGGCCTGCGGAACGCCACGAGGGCCCGCGTCCGCGCCCGGAACTCGGGCCCCTTGAGCGACACGCGCAGCGTCCCGCCGTAGTGCGAGGTCGCGCGGGCTCGTTCGGGGATGCCCGGCGGCGGCGGCGGAAACGCGGTCGAGCAGGCCGAGAGGAGGATGGCCGCGATGGCGAGCGCGCGCTTCAGGGGGCGTGGTTCTGGGCGCCCAGGGACTTCTCGGCGGCCCGGATCTTCTGTTCGACGCGACCGCGGTCGAGCTCCTCGTCCTCGTCGCTGGCGGTGAGGGCCTGCTTCCAGAAGACCAGCGCCTCCTGGACGTTACCCCGGCGTTCCAGGGTGTCGCCCAGGTGATCGAAGACGACGGCGTTGGCGCCCGGCCTCGTCACGGCCCTGCGCAGGTTGTCCTCGGCCTTCTCGAGGCGGTTGAGCCGGTACAGCGCCCAACCGAGGCTGTCGAGATAGGCGCCGTTGTCGGGGTCCAGGTTGAGCGCCTTCTCGATGAGCGAGAAGGACTCCTCGAGCCGGACGCCGCGATCGGCATTCATGTACCCGAGGTAGTTGAGGACCGGCGGCGAGTCGGGCTCGACCACGAGGGCCTCACGGAACACGGCTTCGGCCTCCTCGTGGCGCTTCTGTCGCTCGAGCACGGCGCCCAGCTGGAAGAGGCCCCGCAGGTTCTTGCCGTCGAGGGTGCGGGCCGCGCGCAGCGTGTCCTCGGCCTCCTTGTAGCGTCGGGCCCGCTGGTAGAACTCCGCGATCTGCAGCAGGACGTTCACGTCCTTCGGGCTCTTCTGGCGCAGGCCCTCGACGATCGCGATGCCGGCTGCGATGTCGCCCTTGGCCCGCAGCAGCGTCGCCTCCAGCGTGGCGAGGTCCGTGTCTTCGGGAAAGCGGACGCGTGCGGCCTTCGCCTCGGCCAGGCCCTTCTCGTAGTCCTTCGCCAGGAACAGGGCCTCGATCCGGTATCCCGAGAGCGCCGCGTCGGCGTCGCCCTTGGTCGCCGCCCGGCCGAACGCATCGGCCGCGTCGGCGTAGCGCTCGAGCTGCTGGTAGGCGAACCCGAGGTGGACCAGGAACACCCGGTCGTTCGCGCCGGACTCGGTGGTGTCCTCGCCGCTGCGGCTGCGAGCCAGGATCGTCTCGAGCAGGCTCGCCGCCAGGGCGTAGTCGCGCTTGGCCTCGGCGATCGTGACCTTGAGGAAGGTGGCCTTGGGGTTCTTGACGTCCTCGGCGAGCAGCAGGTCGGCCGTCGCGAGAGCGCCGTCGTAGTCCTTGGTCTCGCGCTGGGCCCGGCCCTTGATGTCGAGTGCGTACGGGTTCCTGGGATCCGCGGAAAGCACGCCGTCGGCCTCGGCCAGGGCCTCGGGATAGCGGCGCGCGCGCAGCAGCACGTCGCCGAGGCTGAGCCGGGCCGCCACGTTCCCCGGCTCGATCTCGAGCGCCCTGCGGAAGTGCAGCACCGCCTGGTCGGCCTGATCGGCGTTCGCGTACAACTGGCCGAGCTCGAGATACGCCCGCGAGGAGGTCGGATCGAGCTCGATGGCCTTCTGCAGGACCGCCGACGCGCGCTCGGTGTTTCCCAGGGCGAGATAGTGGCTGCCCAGCTGGGCGTACTGGTCGAAGTCCTTGGGGTTGAGCTCGAGGTAGCGCTCGAGTGTCGCGGCCGCCAGCTTGTCGTCGGAGAGACGGCGGTAGATGTCGGCGAGGATGCGCAGCGAGAGCAGGTCTCCGGGCCGGAGCTTCGAGACCTCTTCGTACTCGGCGGCGGCGCGCCGCAGGGCCGGCGCGTTGTTGCTGCCGACCTCGGCCTGGAGCTGGTAGAGCCGGGCGAGGGTGAAGCGTGCATCGGCGTTCTGCGGGTCGAGGGCGACGCCGGCCTCGGCCTCGGGCAGCGCCTCGTCGAGCTTGCCGGACTCGAGCAGCAGCCGCGCGAGCTCGGAGCGGATCTCGCCGGCTCCGGGATCGAGCTTCTGCGCGCGGCGGTACTCCTCGAGCGCGGCCGAGGTGTCGCCGTTGAAGCGAGCCTGGAGGCCGACGCTGTAGTGGTAGTACGCCTCCGCCTTGTCGCGGGCGAGCGCCGCGGCGCGAGCGGTGGGGTCCTGGGGGGCCGCGAGGAGCATGCAGACGAAGAGAGCGTTCATCGCTTTCGATTCTCACACCCCTTCCGGGGCCAGTCAAAGATAAGGATGGAGCTTCGAAGGAGGGGGCGCGGCGCGGGCCGCGCCCCCCTGGCGCCACCGCTTCAGGCCGCGCGCCGGCTGGCGTGGAACTCCTCGAGGATCCACGCCTTCACGCGCTTCGACTCGGCGGCCGAGCCTTCGGCGGGTCGCAGGTAGTCGAAGTAGCGCCGGTCGGTACCGGCCCCGAAGGCGCGCGAGGGGAACGTCACGAACACGTCGCCCTCGGGCCCCTTCCAGAGCGAGAAGCCGACGAGCTTCATGCCCGACAGCGGGCCCTCGCCCTCGAAGACGATCTCGGCCTCGCACTCGAGCCGCTCCGGCCCGTTCTCACGCTGGATGAACTGCACACGCATGGCACTCTCCCCTTCAAATCCGGCCGGGGAGAGCGGCCGACGACGGCTCATTGTCACGGGACGGCGCGTCCGTCCCAGGCGTCCGCGTGTGTGGCCGGACGATGCGCGAGCATAGCCCTGGCCGCTGCAGGCCCGGGTCCGGTTGGATGTAGACTGCCTCGCATGGCGATTCATCCCGAGCTGCTTGAGATCCTGGCCTGCCCGGTCTGCAAGACCCCGGTCACGCTGGTGAAGGACGGCGCGGGCCTGCGTTGCGCGCAGTGCCACCGCGTGTACCCGGTGCGCGACGACATCCCGATCATGCTTCCCGAAGAGGCCTCGGTCGAGGCCTAGTCCTGGGGCTCGATCGGGCGCTCGTCGGCCTCATCGCAGGCGTCTCGGCCACCTGTCTCGTTTCGATCTTCGCGGCGCAGGTCCTCTTGGGCGCCGCCCTCCTCGTCCAGCTCGCGCGTTTCGCCACGGGCCGGGCGCGCTTCCTCAAGCTCTCGGTCGACGCGCCGATCCTCGCCTTCAGCATCTGGACCCTGCTCTCGGCGTCCTTCTCCAGGGATCCGGTCGAGTCCTTCGAGGACGCGAAGAAGCTCGTCCTGTTCTTCCTGTTCTACGCCGCCGCCGACGTGATGACCGAGGCCCGGGCGCGCGAGCGGGTGCTCGACGCGGCGCTTCTCGGAGGCCTCGTCCTCTCGGCGGGCGCCGTCCTGCAGTTCTACTGTCTCGGCTTCGACACGCCGAACAACCGCCCCCACAGCTTCCTCGGCCACTACATGACGGCGTCCGGACTCTCGATGGGCGTGCTCATCGTGGCGGCGGCGCGCCTCGCCTTCGGCGGCCGCGGCCTGGCTTCGCCCAGCCGGCGCGACGTCACGGCTCTCGTCGCGGTCCTCGCCGCGCTGAGCCTCCTGACGCTCGTGCAGGCGTTCGGGGTCTTCTCCGTGCAGGCCGAGCGCGTCTTCGTGGCGGCCTTCGCGTGCGGGGTCGTGGCCGTCGCCGCATCCCGACGCTCGTGGCCCGGCGCCTCGATGTCGACGCTGCTGGCCGCCGTCGCGGCGCCGGTGGCCGCCTGGTCGTTGCTCATCTCCCGCACCCGCAACGCCTGGATCGGGGCCGTGGTCGGCCTCGCGATCGTCGCGGTGCTGCGCGCGCCCCGGACGCTGTGGCTCCTCGGCGCGGCCATCGTGGCGATCCTCGCCGCGCGCCCCCAGACCGTCATGGACCGGCTCCAGTTCGATGCGAGCACGGCCGATCGCTACTACATGTGGCAGGCGGGCATCGACATGATCGTGGACAAGCCGGTGTTCGGCCAGGGTCCGGGGCGGATCATCGACGCCTACCCCGAGTACCGCCTCGATGCCGCGCCGAACGCCCTCACTCCCCACATGCACAACAACGTGCTCCAGGTCGCCGCGGAGCGCGGCCTTCCCTGTCTCGCGTGGTGGCTCTGGCTCGTCGCAGCGCTGCTCGGCGACGCCTGGCGCGAGTCGCGTCGCGCCCGGGATTGGGGGGCCGTCGCGGCGTTCGCGTTGTTGAGCGCGATCCTGGCCTCCGGCATGTTCGAGTACAACTTCGGCGACTCCGAGATCCTGATGTTCGTCCTGATCGTCACGGCCATTCCCTACGCCCTCCGCCGTTCGCGCGCCCTGCTCTCGGCATGAAGCGCGCGTTCCTCCTGACGGCCCTGCTGGCGTGCGCCTGTCGTCCAGGCGCCGACCCGCCGGTCGTGCTGGACCTCGTGGCCGCAGGAGCCGCGGCCCGCTTCGAAGGAGCCGGCCAGGTCGTCCTCTTCGGCACGCCCGCCGGGATCTCGAGCCAGCTCGCGGGCTTCTACGACGCGCCGGCCAGCCTGCTCGCCGATCCGGCGGCCTGGGTCGCGCAGACCACGGAGATCGGCCTGCGGTTCGAGGAGGCGACCGATCGGCGGGTGGCCCTCGACCTCGCCCCGTTCCCTGGACTCAGCAGCCAGTCGGCGGAGGCCTTCCTGAACGACACACCGCTCGGGCCCATCGCCATGCGCTCGGCGCGGCAGCGGTATCGGCTCGACCTCCCGGCGCCGGCGCAGCGCCCTGGAATGAATCGGCTCAAGATCGTGTTCGGCGACACGGCGGCGCCCGTCCAGGCCTATCGCAAGCGGATGGCGGCCGTGCTCTACGGCCTCGCGGTCGGTCGGGCGGACGACGTCGGCATCGCGGCCCTGCTGGCGCCCGGGGCGGCTCCGGCGCTCTCGTTCGAGGGCGGTTCCCTGACGCAGGCGCTGCCGGGAGAGTTGCGCTACGTGTTCCGGGCGCCGGCCGACGGCGTCCTGCGCCTGAGGCCCGTGCTCGCCGGGCAGGCCAGGGGCTCCGCCGCCTTGAGGGTGACGCTCGACCGCGACGGTGCCGGCGAGAGCGTGCTATGGACGGGAGACGCTCGCGCCACGGCCCGTGAAGTCTCGGTGAAGCTCGACGTTGCCGAAGGCTCCGTGGTGAGCCTCGGTCTCCGCGCCGAGGGCACGGCACCCGTGGGTTGGGGGCCCGCGCGGCTCGTCGCGGCGCGCTCGGGGGATCCCCTGCGCGAGCCACCGGGACCCGTCGCCGTCGATCCACGGGCGGACGCGCTCCGTGCTGCCCTGCGCAACGCGAACGTCCTCTACGTGATCCTCGATGCGGCGGGCGCCCGCCACTTCTCGAGCTACGGCTACGACCGTCCCACGACGCCGGAGATCGACCGGATCGCCTCGGAGGGCGTCGTGTTCGAGAACGCGCGCACGGTCGCGAGCTTCACGCTGCTGGCCATGGGCTCGGCGTGGACCTCGAGCTATCCCGACCAGCACCACAACGGCGTCCCCTACGGCGCGCCGCTCCCCAAGGACCGCCTGACGCTGGCGGAGCTCCTGGGCGCCCACGGCATCCACTCGGCCGGCTTCGTCTCCAACGGCGTCGCGGGCCCTGGCTTCGCCCTCGATCGCGGCTTCTCGGAGTTCGACGAGGTCTTCCGGCGCTTCGGCGCCCACGCGGAGGCCTTCCGCCGCGTCCTGCCCGAGTGGTTCGCGTCGAACGCGACGCGGCGCTTCTTCGCGTACGTTCACTTCCGCGAGCCCCATTTCGCCTACGATCCCCCGCCGCCGTTCGACACGATGTTCGGAGCCGACGGGCCCCTCACGAAGCTCCAGAGGACGAAGTACGACTGGATCACCGACGTGAACTGGGGCCGCGTGCGGCCGTCGCCCGCCGAGGTCGCCCACCTCCGGCGCCTGTACGACGGCAACCTGGCCCACGTGGATCGAGAGGTGGGCCGGATCCGCCGCGACCTCGAAGCCAGCGGGCTCTGGGACAAGACGCTCGTCGTGGTGTCCGCGGACCACGGCGACCAGCTCTTCGAGCACGGCTACGTCGGCCATCTCGACCAGGTCTACGAGGAAGCCCTGCAGATCCCCCTGGTCCTGAAGTTTCCGAAAGGCGTCGGGCCCGCGGCAGCCCGCGTCGCCGGGCTCGTGGACACCCTCGACATCGCGCCGACGATCGCCGACGCGTTCGGCGTGCTGGGACGCGGCGGCTCGGAGCGGGCCTTCGGAGGGCGCTCGTTGCTCCCCGTCGCCCTCGGAGCCCCCGGGAAGGTTGCGGTCTTCTCGCGCTCCGCCGGGGAGCAGCCGAAGTACGCACTGCGCTCGGGCGCCCTCAAGCTCGTCTACCACACGGCGCGGAACGCGGCCGAGCTCTACGACGTCGTCGCGGATCCGGCCGAATCCCACGATCTCGCCGCAGCCCGCGCGTCCGAGACCGAGTACTACGTCCAGACCGCGAGGCGCTGGATCCTGGGGATGCGACGGGGACCCGCGTCGGCCGCATCGGACACGCAGCTCACGGAAGAACAGCGCGAGAACCTCAAGGCGCTGGGCTACGTCCAGTGAGGCCTTTGGGGTCACGCAAAGTAGAATCCTCCCTGCCATGACGACCCTGACGGCCACCCGAGCCCGCACGCTCCTCCGCTCGATGCGCGGCAAGCGCGTGCTCGTGCTGGGCGACGTGATGCTCGACGAGTTCCTGTGGGGCCGGGTGCGCCGCATCTCGCCCGAGGCGCCGGTGCCGGTCGTCGAGATCGAGCGCGAGAGCTTCCACGTCGGCGGCGCGGGCAACGTGGCCCGCAACGTCCGCTCCCTCCAAGGCGCCGCGGTTCTCGCCGGCGTCGTGGGCGCCGACGCCGCCGCGGCCCGCCTCCGCTCGGAGCTGCGCCTCGCGGGGGTCGAGGACGCGCTCGTCGAGGCGCCAGGCGGCCGGCCGACGACGCTAAAGACGCGCATCCTCGCCAGCCATCAGCAGATCTGCCGCGCCGACCGCGAGGACGTCGAGGACATCGCACCCGCCCTCGAGAGCTCGCTGCTCGCGCGCGCCCGCACGGCCATCCGCAATTCCGACGCCGTGATCGTCTCGGACTACCAGAAGGGGGTCGTGACCCGCACCGTCATGCGCGCGGTCCTCACGGCAGCCCGCGCGCGGCGCGTGCCGGTGCTCGTCGATCCCAAGGTGCGGCACTTCTCGTTCTACCGCGGCGCGACCCTCGTCACGCCCAACCAGAACGAGGCGGAGCAGGCGACGGGCTTGCGGCTGCGCAGCGAAGGCGACGTGCGCGCGGCCGGCGACCGCATCCTGAAGATCCTCGGATGCAAGGCGGCGCTCATCACGCGCGGCGAGCACGGCATGAGCCTGTTCGAGACCGGCCGCCGGCCCGCCCACATCGCGGCGGCGGCGCGCGAGGTCTACGACGTCACGGGCGCCGGGGACACCGTGATCGCCACCCTCGCTCTCGGCCTCGCGGCCGGAGCGCGACTAGTGGAGGCCGCGACCCTGGCGAACGCCGCCGCGGGCATCGTGGTGGGCAAGCTGGGAACGGCGACCGCGTCGGCCGAAGAGATCCTCGCC
The DNA here is from genome assembly GCA_902826455.1 of uncultured Acidobacteriota bacterium. Classification (GTDB taxonomy): domain Bacteria; phylum Acidobacteriota; class Vicinamibacteria; order Fen-336; family Fen-336; genus CADEEV01. The sequence goes on from CADEEV010000023.1 coordinate 11,907, forward strand.
GCAGCCTTTCCCGCGTGAGGGTCGCGGTCGTCGGAGCCGGCCCGGCCGGAAGCCTGCTCGGCCATGACCTCGCGAGAGCGGGCGTGGCCGTCACGCTCTTCGACGCTTCCCATCCCCGGGAGAAGCCGTGCGGCGGCGGTGTCACGGGCAAGGCGCTCGCGCTGTTGCCGGAGGCGCCGCCCGACGACCCGTTGCCGGCGAACTGGCTCGAGAGCTGCGAGTTCGACGCGGGCACCGGCGACGTCGTGCGGCTGCGCCTCGAGCGGCCGGTCGCCGTCTGCGCGCGGCGCGATCTCGATTCGTGGCTCCTGCGCCGGGCCGTCGCGGCGGGGGCGACCCATCGTGCGGAGCGCGTCACGATGGTCGACGCCGCCGGCCTCCTGCGCTGCGCGGACTCGGAGCATCAGTTCGACGTCATCGTGGGCGCCGACGGCGCCGGCTCCCTGGTGCGACGCACGTTCCTCTCACCCGTGCCCCCGGAGCGACTGATGATGGCCGCCGGCTGGTTCGCGCGCGGAACGTCGTCGATGAAGGTCCAGTTCACGCCCGGCCTCGAAGGCTACCTGTGGCTCTTCCCGCGGATCGACCACGTCGCGGTCGGGATCTGTGCTCCCCTCGCCTCGGTGCCCACGCGCGACATGCTCGCGCGCCTCGACGGCGAGGCGGTCCGTCACTTCCCCGCGCTCGTGGACGCGGATGCCGGACGCTACGCCCACACGATCCCGTCGTTGTCGTCGGAGCCGCGCTCGCTCCTAGAGATCGCGGGGCCGCGCTGGGCCCTGGTCGGCGACGCGGCGGCCCTCGCCGATCCCATCACGGGCGAGGGCATCTACTACGCCTTGCGCTCCGCGCGGATCCTCGCCGACACTCTCGTCGAGGACGGCTCGACCGCCCGGTATGGGCAGCGCTGCCTCGAGGACTTCGGACGCGACCTGCTGAAGGCCGCCGCACTGCGCGATCGCTTCTACGCGCCGGGCTTCACCCGACGCATGATCGCGTATGCGGCGCGCAGCTCCGCGATCCGCTCCGTGCTCGCGGAGCTCGTCCTGGGCGAACAGGGCTACGTCGGGTTGAAGCGCCGTCTGCTGCGGGCGGCGCCTCGCTTCGCCTGGGACTCGGCGCTCGCGAAGCTGCTGCGCACCGCCTGACCCCTGGTCGCAAGGACGGCCCCGGGGACCGCGCGACGCCATGCTAGGCTCCGGCCCCATATGCTCCAGAACGCCTCGCGCCTCGCCCTGCGTGCCGCCGGACTCGCGTTCCTCTCCGCGGGCGTCGCGCACGCCGAGGGCGATCGCCAGAAGGACGCCGAAGCCCTCGTGCGGCGCGTGCCGAATGCCGACAGCTACGGGCGCCACCTCCGGATCCTGACGGAGGAGCCGCACCAGACGGGCACGCCGCGCAACATGGAGCTCGCCGAGTACGTGCGCGACCGCTTCCGCGAGTACGGCCTCGAGGACGTCCACTTCCACGACACGCCCGCCCTGATGACCTACGGCCGCGCGGCGAGCGTCGAGATCGTGTCGCCGGTGTCGATGAGGCTGAAGCTCAGCGAGGATCCCGTTCCCGGGGACAAGGACAGCCACCTCTACGAGGATCCGACGCAGGTGCCGTTCCACGGCTACGCGCCGAGCGGCGACGTGACCGCCGAGGTCGCCTATGCGAACGGCGGCAGCCCGGAGGACTTCGCCGCGCTCACGGCCATGGGCGTCGACGTGCGCGGGAAGATCGTCGTGATGCGCTACTCGAACCCCTACAGCTACCGCGGCTACAAGCTCTACCAGGCCGAGTCGCGTGGTGCGGTGGGCGCCATCATCTATTCCGACCCTGCCGAGGACGGCTATGCGCGGGGCGAGGTCTATCCGGACGGTCCGTGGGGACCGCCGAGCCACATGCAATGGGGCGCCATCCTCTACGACTGGCTCGGAGCCGGCGAGCCGTTCACGTTCCACTGGACGAAGGCCGCGAACGGCGAGTGGCGCGAGGGCAAGGAGCGAGACAAGCAGCTTCCCCGCATCCCGTCGATCCCCATGTCCCACGAGGCGGTCGCCGAGATCCTCTCGCGACTGCGCGGGCCGCTGGGCCCCGCGAGTTGGCAAGGCGCCCTGCCGTTCACGTACCGCGCGGGCCCGGGGCCTGTCCGCGTGCGGCTCAAGACCGACAACGAAGAGACGATCGGGACCATGCGCAACGTCATCGGCACGATCAAGGGCGCGGTCGAGCCCGAGAAGTGGGTCGTGCTGGGCAACCATCGCGATGCCTGGATCTACGGAGCCGTCGACCCGAGCAGCGGCACGGCGGCGCTCCTGGAGACCGCGCGGGCGCTGGGCGCCGCGGCGAAAGCCGGGTTTCGGCCGCGGCGCTCGATCGTCTTCGCCAACTGGGACGCCGAGGAGCAGCTGCTCGGCGGCTCGACCCAATGGGCGAAGGACAATCGCGAGAAGCTGCTGGCCGACGGCGTCGTCTACGTCAACGTGGACAGCGGCGCGACGGGCCCGGTGTTCGAGGGCGGGTCGACGCTGGCCCTCGGGGAATTCCTGAAGGGCGTGCTCCGCGACGAGCCCGATCCCGCGAGTGGCGGATCGCTCTACGACGCCTGGGCGGCGGCGACGCCGGGAGGCGCGCCGGAGCCCAAGCGCATCGTGGGCGCCACGGACTACACCGCGTTCATGGAGCACCTGGGCATGAGCTGCATCGACATGACCTTCGACGGCCCCTACGGCGTGTACCACTCGATGTACGACAACTACCAGTGGATGAGCCGGGTGGCCGACCCGGGCTTCCACTACAACACGGCCCTCGCGCGCGTCTGGTCGGTGCTGGCGCTGCGCCTGGCGAACGCCGAGATCCTGCCGATGCAGTACTCGCGCTACGCGAAGGCCGTGCCTTCGTACCTGGAAGCGGTGGAGGCCCGGCTCCCGGCGGACCGCAAGGTGCGTTTCGACGCGGCTCGGGCGGCGGCCGCTCGCTGGGAGGCCGCGGCCACCCGATTCGAGGCGCGTCTCGCGAAGGTGCCGACCGGCAGCCTGACGGCCGACGCCGTGCGCGACGTGAACGCGGCACTGCTCCTCACCGAGCGCGCGATGACCGAGCCGAAGGGCTTGAAGGGCCGGCCCTTCTTCAAGCACCTTCTCTATGCGCCGCAGCCGACCTACCGCGAGGAGCTCGTGCCGCGGATCTTCGAGGCGATCGACGGCGGCCGCTTCGCGGATCTGCCGATGCACGAAGCGGAGCTGGTCGCGGCCTTCGATCGGGCGGCAGCGATCCTCACGGGCGCGGAGGCGCGCCTGACCCCGGGGAACTGAAGTTGACGATCGCGTCCCTCTCCGGCTGGCTCACGCCCAGCAGCGCTTCGGGATCAGTGAGATCGGCGAGCGTCGCGGCCGCCGCGTAGGCGGCGTCGGCCTCGCCGTTCGGCCGCTGGAGCGTGAAGCGCACCAGGACCGCTCTCCCGTAGGGAGGGAGGGTCAACCGTCCTCGCGCCACGAGCCAGGTCCAGGGTTCCTCGACCACGACATCGACGCTGTCGGTCGCCGCGGCCGCCGCGTTCGGCCCCGAGCGCACCCAGGCCATCGCCGGAGAGTCGGGGTCCAGGCTCTCGACGACGGCGAAGGCATCGGAGGCATCGAGCACGCTGTCGCCACTCGAGGAGCGTGTGACCTGCCAGGCTCCGGCCGAGGAATTGTGCGCCTGCTCGAGGTAGTACCCGACCGGCAGGGGCGCGTCCGTGGTGTTCTCGAGCACGTCGAGCACTCGGACGAAACGGCCGCTCGGCGGCACGAACACGCGGCGCGACAGACGCAGCCCCTCGAACCACTCGGGCCCGAGGCTCGCCTCGCGGCCCGCCTGGGTGATTCCGGCCGTGGCCCACTGGGAGTAGACGAAGGGACTCTCGGATTCTCCGACGACGAACTGGGACCAACCCGCGCAGAAGGGGCGACACAGCCAATCGTCGCCGCTGCCGCTCGCTTCGACCACGCTGTTCCCGCGAGCGAAATACGGCTGGAGGTCCGCGCCCGTGAGGTCCACGGGCCAGGCCCCGCGCAACCCGACAGGAACGACCACGTCGGCACGCAGGTTTGCCCTGGGAAGGACCCAGGCGAACCCGGTGTCGTCGTCCGGCTCTCCGCCCCCGACGGCAATCGCGACGGCAGTGGGCGGCACACGTTGGAAGGTCGCGCGGCCGAATTCATCGAGGGTGCCGAGCGCGGTCCACAGGGATCCGGGCGCGGAGAGCAAGACCGGAAGCCCCGGAGCCGGATCACCGGTGGACACGGAGACGCCGGTGACGTCGAGCGTCGCCAACTCCGGATCGGCCGCGAGCACGACCGTCACTTCCGTCGTTTGGGCTTCCAGGACGGTGACTGGCATCGAGCCAGGGCGCCCCGAAACGGGATCGTAGACCTCGACGCGATACGTCCCGGGAGGCTCGACGGTCAACGAGAAGCGCCCCTCGGCATTCGTCTCTCCGCGATCGAGGAAGCCGCCGTCACCATGGACGCCCACGGCGGCGCCGGCCACGGGCGCGCCCCCGTCGTCGAGAACGAGCCCCGTGACGGTTCCGGAGGGAACGAGAACCAGTGCCAGCGAGGTGGCCGCGGGCGGCACGTGGTCGCCTTCGACGAAGGCTCTATCGAGAGGTTCTTCCAGCGCCACACGCACGCGCCCCGCAGGGACGTCCTGGAATGTGACCCGGCCCTGTGCGTCGAAGAGCCCGACCGCCTGCCAGGCGGGAGAGTAGCCCTCGAGCGTGAGGGTTGCCTGCACTCCCTCGATGCTCGAAGTCCCCGTCACTTGAACGACGACGGTGCCCAGCTCGTCGTCGGCCGGCAGCCGCACGAGCAGGCGAGCTTCCTGCCCGTTCGCGACATCCGCCACGGCACGTCCTGGCCGGCGACCGGCATCGCTCGCGACGACCACGTAGTCGCCCGCATCGAGACCCTGGAAGGCGAACTCCCCGTCGGCGGCGGCCGTCGTGCGGTCGACGATCGTCCCGGCTTGCATGAGCACGACCTGGGCGTTGCCGGCGCGCGCTCCCAGGCTGGTTTCCACGCGGCCACCGAGACGCGTTTGCCCGGGGATCGCGAAATTGACGATCGCGCGGCGGTCGTCAGCCGTGAGGCCGGTCAGCGCGTCCGGATCGTCGAGCGTGGCCAGGGCGCGCATCTGGGCGGCCAGGCTCGCGTCGTCCGGCGCTCGCGACACGCTGAAGGTCAAGAGCGCACGTGTGGCGCCCGCCGGGATGCTCCACTCGCGGACGAAGCGGAACTGGCCGGTCGAGCCCTCGGTGCAACCATCGCCCGCGTAGTCCTGCTCTCCGGCCACGAAGGAAGCGGCCCCGGGCTGCAGTCCTTCACCTGCGACCACTCCCATGGCGAGCCCGGGACCATTGGGCCGGGCGATGGCAAAGGAGTCGTTCTCGTCGAGGACGGCGTCGCCACTCGACGTCTCGAGGAGTACCCAGGCTGGCCCGCCGGGACAACCCTCGACCGGCGGAACGGGCAGCTCGGCCAGAGATGCGAGAGGCGCATCGATCGGGAGCGCGGTCGTGTTGCGCACGACGGTCAGGGTACGGACGAAAGCGCCTGAGGACGGAACGTATTCCTGTTTGCGGACTTCGAGGCCGCCCACGGACTCGCGCAAGTAACGGTGGGCTCGCCCTTCGGCCTCCGCTGCGACGACGTGCTCGTACTCGACGCCGTTCACGTCCGTCCGCAAGGCGGGAGACGCCGTCCGATGCCCCGAACAATCGTCGGCCTCGCCGTAGGCACCCAGCGGCCCTGAGAGGATTCCCGCGACGATGTGACTGCCACGGGTGAGGAGGCTCGTCTGTGTTTCCGCAGCCTCGAGGACGCTCTCCACCGCGGCCGGCCCGTCGTTCCTGCACGTCGCCGGCGCGTAGTCTCCCTCGAAGACGATGCGGTAGGGACCAGCGGGCGCCTTGAGCGAGAACGACCCGTCCGGCGCCGTCGACACGACACGCGACCAACGTGCCGACGGCGTCGGCGCCTCGAGCACGACGACGCGCGCCTGACGCTCGAGGGGCGCCCCCGCCTCGTCGACGAGGGTGCCTTCGAGCGTCCCCGATGCCGCGAGCCCCACATCCAGCCTCAGCTCCCGACGGGCTTCGACCGGGGCCCATTCGCTCAGTCCCGGAAGCCGGTCGCCTGCGCTCTCGGCATGGACCCGCACCTGGCCGGGCCGCACGTGGAGGAACTCGAAGCGTCCCATGGCGTCCGTCGTCTGTTGGCGACCGTCGGGCAGCCGGACGTCGGCGCCGGCCGCGACGTCGCCCGAGGACTCTCGAACCGTTCCGGCGACGCTGCCCGTCTCGGGCAGGACGAGGTCCTGGTTCCGCGCCCCGGGCTGCGTATGGTTGAACGGTCGAGCGACGCTCGCGGTGAGGCCGGAGCCATCGCCGACGAGCGCCGTCACAGTGATCGTCACGTTGTTGCACGACGGGACGGTCGCGCAGAACCTCCAGTGAGGCAGTCCGGCGAGGATGTAGCCTCCGTTGCCGTCGGTGGTCGTGGTGACGCACGATTGCACCGTGAAGGAATCGTCGGGTCCACACGCCCGAACCGTCGCGTCGACCACGGGCTCCGAAGTGGGCTCGAGGATGCGCCCGTAGAGAGCTGCCCCGGGAAGGACGAGATCGACGACGCGCTCCTCGCCAGGCATCAGGGTCACCGTTTCGGAGCGGCTGGAACCTCCGAGCGAAGCGGTCACCGTCGTCGTGGCGGCGGGAACGTTGACGAACGCGTAGGCTCCGTCCTCCCCTGCGCGGGTGGCGCCGACCCCTGAGAGCGTGACGTCGGCGCCGGAAGCCGGCACGCCGCCGCCAAGCAGGATCGTGCCCCGCAGCGTCGCAGCGATCTGAGGCAGCGCGAAGTGGAGCTCGAGGTCACCGCCAGGCTCGACGCTGCCGTTCTGCTCGAAGGGTGCGCCCGTCACGGGGTCGACGAGAGACACGCGCACGAGACCCGCCGGCAGTGAGATGTCCACGCGCCCGGCGACGTCGGTGGTCACGACCCGGTGCCGATCGCCTTCGGGCGCGTCGGGGTCGTTGGTCTCGAGGTGCACGTCCTGGCCCGCGACGGGAAGACCGCCGCGTGTGACGGAGACGTGGACCGCCGCACGCGCGGAGATCTGGATCTCGACGCTGCTGGTACCGGGCTCGGCCACCAGCGCAGTGGCCGAACCCAGAACGACGCCGGCCAGGTCGATCGCCTCGACGAGAGCGGAACCACCTGGAACGCTCTCGGCCACGAAGCGCCCTGCCGAGTCGGCAGCGACGTGGCGCACGAAGTGTCCGCAGGTGATTCGCACGGGCTGTCCCGATGCCCCGGCGAGACCGGGACGCAGCTGGACCCGTCCCTCGATGCGGCCTTCGGGCAGCCGGACGGCCCGTCCACCGGGCACAACCAGTTGGAAAGCGCCCGTCTGCCCACCTGGGCCGCGCACCGCCAACAGGACCGAACCTGCCGTTTCCTGGAACGACGTCACCTGAGGAGAGGCGAGGGCCGGGAGGCTACCCTCGGCGACGCCAAGAGCCGTCGCGGCGACCGAGTCCCCGGATGGGACGAGGATCCGGAACACCGGCTTGTCCTCCGGAGCACGGACGGCGCCCGCGATCTCAAGGCTCGCGACAGCGTTCTGTCCCGCCTCCACCCGCAGGGGCATCTCCGTGAACGCGAGGGTGGGGTGCGTGGGGCGACCCGTCTGGATCAGGAGGGCTCCCGGCGGCAGATTCGGGGCGAGGAACGCGCCGGTCGAATCCGCCGCCAGTGTCGTGACCAGTGTTCCGTCTTCGAGTCGGACACGGATCACGGCATTCGCCGCCGGCGTCCCGTCCGGTCGGCGCACGACGCCGGATGCGCTCGCAGGCTGCGGGAGCTCGAGACCGGCCGATACCTGCTGTCCTTCCGACGCGATGGCGGCGCTCGTCTCTGCCGTGATGAAGGGGGAGCGTGGGTGTCGTGCCCGGACGCGGATCGGAGCGCCGGTCACATCCTCCATCGTGCAGACACCGGCGCTCGTCGTGGTGCAGACGCCCAACGATCCATTGGATGGACCGTCACTCCAGCTCACGATCGCGTCCGGGAGCGGTTGGCCTCCCGAGGTCACCGACGTCGAGAGCCGGCCGAAGGGCGGGAACGTGAAGTCGGCGATCGCCACCTGATGCTCGGGGATGCTGAGGGACCGGAAGAGGGTCAGCGGCGAGCGTGAGGCGCGGATCTCGTAGTCCCCCACCACGAGGTCCGTCATCGCGAAGACTCCATGGGCCACCATGGACCGGTCGCCGCCGGTGCCCGTCACGGTCAACGAAGCCGTGGCCGCGGAACCGTCGGCCTTCGAGACTTGCCCTTGCAGTGTGCCCAGGGCCGGCAGCACCAACACGACAGGTGTGCTCTGGTCCGGGGCAACATCGATCGACCGGGTCACCGAGGCGTGGCTATCCCCCGCAAGCGCGCCATGCAGTATGTACGGACCTGGCGGAACGACCAGGAAGCGGTGCACGGGTGCGGCACGCAGGTCGATCGTCAGGAACGGCGTCGCGTCGATGCGCCCGCCGATGTAGGGCGTCTGGTCCGAACGGACGAGCCGCGCCTCGATCACACCCGTGCCATGGAACACGACGTCCTGTCCGGTCCGTCCACTCGGAGCTCCTCCGCTGTCGCCGTACACCTCGAGCTCCGCGAACTGGGCGCCGGCCCCGAGGTCGGCTACGTTCACGACGCGTACGGCCCGGGCGTGGGCAATCGCCGGCACTGTGAGGTCGAGGCCGCCGATGAGATTCCGTTCCTGCCACCAAAGGACGGACCCGGCGGCATCGCGGACCTCGAGCCGCGCCCGCAGGAAGGTGGCGCCCTCGAGACGAATCCGCTCGATGACGGTGTCGCGCGGGAAGGCGATCTCGAAGAACGGCGTGCCGGCGCCCGGAGAAGCGACGTCGCCCGCGCGCCAGCGGAACGCCGATGCGGCGTCGCGATCGACGGCCCCAAGTGTCGGGGTCGAGCTGCTGCTCGCGCGCAGAACCCTGCCGGCCAGGCTCGTGAGATCGATGGAGCCGTTGCTCGGGAAGTCGCCGCGGGTCGTGGTCGTCTGGCCGCCCGCCTGGGACACCCAGGCCGTGAGCGCGAACCCGGTCCTCGGGACTGCGTGGCGTCCGTCGGACGCGCCGTCCGTCGCGCGAATCGCGAACGATCCGTCGCCCAGGGGCATGGCGGCGAGCGGGCGCCCAAAGTAGGGGCTGTCGCTCTTGAGCGAGACGGCCGCGCCGCTCACGGTTGTCGCCCCGTCTCCGGCCAGGACCCGGCCAGAGACGAAGCCGTCGTTGGGCGGCAGCGGCTCCAGCGCGCTGAGGAGGCTCTCGGGCACGGCAAAGTTGACGATTGCGGCCGCATCCTGCGGCGACAGGCCGATCAATGCTTCGGGCGGCAGGCTCTCGAGCCGCGTCACCGAAGCCAGGGCGCGGCTCCGATCGCCCTGCAGCGCGATGAAGTGCAGCACGGCAGCGCGCCCTCCGGGCTCCAGATGCAGGCCGTCGTACTGGTAGACCAGGCGGCCCGCGTTCATCTCGAGACGCGGGGCCACGGACCCGCCTGTACCGGCAGCGATCCCGAGCGGCGGGCGGTGTGGAGCCTGGGCACTGCGCGCGTACCAGTCACCGTCCCGGTCGTCGAGAACGACGTAGCGGTCGGAAACATCGACGACCTCGTCTCCGGACGACGTCGAGACCGGCTCGATCGGTCCGCCGAGCTGCTCCGCGAGCCCGATGCCCTCCTGGATCGCGAGGGCGGCGGTCGTGACACCGACATTCGTGACGATGTCCAGGTATCGAACGAAGTAGCCGTCGGCGGGAACGTACACCCGTCGTTCCAGGCGCAGATCCCCCGTCTCTTGATGGAGCCTCAACTCACGCCGCTCGAGCGCCGAAGCCGCCATCGCTCCCGTTCCCGTGAACGGAAGCGCGATATCGCCCTGGTAGACGGTCCAGTGCGGTGCACCATCCCCGAACAGCCCCTCGTGCCCCGCGGCCGTGCCGTCCGGCCGGACTCGGAAGCGGAAGCCATTGGCGTCGTCGAGATCCAGGGGCACGGCGACGGCACTCGACAGCAGACCCAGGTCGACCACGAGCGTCTGTCCGTGGCGATCGAGCTGGCCCGGCGCCTCGGCCCGATCGCCGAGGCCGTCGTCGGCGGATACCCAGAACGCGCCGGTCGGTATCGCGTCGAAGCGATACCGACCCGAGGCGTCCGTCGTGGCCGTGAACGTTCCACCGACGTACGGCGAGGGATGCTGAAGGCGCACGACCTGGCTCGAAGCGGCACTGCCGCTGGCGTCGACGACGGAGCCACCGACCGCTCCGAGGCCGACCAGCACGATCTCCACGCCCACCCGATCGGGGGCCTCCACCGTCAGTCGGAAGCGGGCCACGCCACGGATCCGGTTCGCCACCGAGACGAGCGCGACCTGGTCGGTGTCGATCGGGAGGTTCGTGAGCTCGAAGACTCCGGCGTCGTCGCTGGCTGCCGACTGGACGCCGCTCGAGACGAGCGCTCCGGCCACGGGTGTCGTGCCATCCGGCCCAAGAACTCGACCACTCACTCGTCCGGCGGGGCGCAGCTCGAGGCCGACGTCGAGCACGGCCCCGGGCGCCAACGTGCCCGTCGTACGGGCGCCGCTCGTCCGAACCGGGTCGAAAGCGTCGATCGTCACGGCCCCGGCGAGGAGGTTGCCGAGGATCGCGACGCCGCCGGCATCCGTGTCGGCCTGACGCCTGTTTCCGGAGGTCGCGGTGACATGGACGCCGCTCGCACCCGAGCCGTCCGGGTTGCGGACCCGGACGAAGACCGAGCCCAGGCCCGTGAGGCGGGCCTCGACCCGGGTCGTCGCGTCCGCGGCGACGCTCCCGGCGATGCGAGCGCGATCGCCCTCGGGCGTATCCACGTCCAGGACGAACGCGCCGACCCTCACGGTCTCGAAAGCGAACGCACCCTCGGCGTCCGCATGGACGATGCGGGCGCTCCCCGGCAGCGATCCCACCACTCGGGCGCCGGCGTGGGGCGATCCGTCGAAGTTCATCACGGTGCCCGCGAGCCGGCCCGCCGCGGAAAGCGCCACGTCGAAGGTGACCGACGCGCCGTCGGGCGCCGTGGGCCCCGTGCCGCTGCCGGTCAGGCCGTCGGCGGGGTTCCGCACGTCGGCCGAGAGCTTCCCGGCGAGAACCTCCGGGAAGAAGGCCACGCCGAGGTCATCCGTGGTGCCATTGGTCAGGGAGGCGTCGCCGTAGGCCACTGACTGCGCGCGCAGGGAGACGCTCGCGCCGGACACGGACTGCCCGTGAGCGTCGCGGACTCGGACGCTCGCCGCCGCCAGTCCGTTCAGGCGGACGTCGACCGACGTCGTCTGGCTTTCGACGACGTCCACCACGCCCCGTCCATAGTCGGGACTGCCCAAGTCGTCCGCTGCGAGCGTCGCGCGGCCGACAGGAACGGCATCGAAACGGAAGCTTCCGTCGGGGCCGGTGGTCGCGATCTGCGTCGCCGCTCCGTTCAGGCGAACGCTCGAGGGGGGCGCCGGCGTCACGCCGTCGGCGCGAAGCACGCGCCCGGAGACCGCGCCGCTGCCGCGAAGCGTCACGTCCAGGATCAGGCACTCGCCGTCTCCGGCCAGGATGCCCTCGCCAGTACCGGCGAGGAACCCGTCGCCGAGGTTGGCTGCGGCCACCACGCGACCCTCGGGAACGCCGTCGACGACGTAGTGGCCCTGGCCGTCGGTGAGCGTCGCGACCCGGAAGGTTCCCGACGTGACGAGCACGCGGGCGGCGGCTCGCGGGGCTCCGTTCAGGACCACCGATCCCTGGACCGTGCCCAGACCCTGCGCGACGAGCCGAACCTCCAGGACCTGACCTTCCTCTTCGAGCGATCCCGCGAAGGACGCCGTCCGCGCCGAGAGGGGATCCTGGGCGGTGACCTCGAACGTTCCCGCCGGCACGAAGTCGAACGAAAACGCGCCGATGTCCCCGCTCGCCAGGGTCGCAACCTGGCCGAAGACGCGATCCGCCTGTCGCAGGGTCACGATGCCGTAAGGAATGGGCTTCGTTCCGTCGCGCTCGAAGAAGTGGCCCCGGACCCGGCCCGTCGAGTTGAGCCGTACCTTGACTTCTTGCGTGGATCCCGGCGCGGCAAGGACCGAGGACGCCCGCCCGCCACGGCCCTGCGCGTCGAAGGCCTCCGCGCTGAATGGCCCCTCGAAGACCCCCGGGAACGTCGCCACGCCGTCGTTCGAGAGGCTCAGCGCGGCCTCGTACCCGCGCAGCGGGAACTCGGATTCGGCGAGCTTCACGTAGGCGCTCGCGACTGGCCGGTCGAGGCCGTCGACGACGCGGACGCGCACCGCTCCCTTGCCCTTGAGGCGCAGGTCCTGGACGGCGTCCTGGCCCGCGCGGAGGAACACGCGCTCCTGCACCACGCCGCCCGTCACCGGATCGCGAGCCGTGAGGCGGTACGACCCCGCGGGCAGGATGCGTGCGAAGCGGAAGGCACCGCTCTCGTTCGTGCGTACGGTGACGTCGGGCAGCACGCCTCCGACCGTGACCTCGACCCCGCTCCCCGCCGGCGTCGCGCCATCCGGCAGGAGGACTCGACCCGAGAGCTCTCCGGCCGTCGAATTGACCAGGCGAAGGGTGAAGGCCACTGCGCTCCCGGCCGTGAGCAGGTTGCCCTGGGCTCCGACGTCGGTCGGGAAGAAGGCCTGGTGCGCCGTGACGCCGATGGGGCCGACGTTGACGCGCGGTACCGCGAAGCGTCCCTGGACATCCGTGCGGATGCGGTGCGAAACGCCGAAGGCGAGCCCGCAGACGGAGCCGTCGTTCACGAATCGACTCGACCGGATCGCGACCTCGGCTCCCAGGGCGGGAGCGCCGTCCGGATCGAGGACGAGCCCCGTGACGACGCCCGTGCCCGCGAATTGCAGCACGGCGCGCCCGATCGCTCCGTCGGAGGAGATCGAAGCCGAGCCCCGGGCGGCATCGACGATCGTTCCGAGCTGCAGGGCCTGCGCGGTGGCCACACCGAGCGGCAGGCCTTCGAAGCGAACCCGCCCGTCGGGGCCCGTCTTCTTGAACTGGCAGCCGCACGCGTCGGCGCAGGCTCCGAGCAAGCCCACGTCGACGCCGGCGAGGATGCTTCCGTCCTTGCCGAGTACCGTGAACTCCGCGGTTCCGACCCCGGACAGCGCGATGTTCCGCGTCAGCGTCTGGGCGACGTTCATCACGAAGGAAGCGTCCCCCGAGCGGACGCCATCGCGCGCGCGCGCGACGACGTGCTGCACGATCCCCGAGCGGGCTTCGATGCCAGGAAGGACGTAGGAGCCGTCGGCGGCGGCAACGGTCGCACGGTCCCCAACGCTGACGATCGCCTCGGGCTCGGGCGCTCCGGAGGCCGTCGACACGCGTCCCGACAACGAGCCGTACTCGGATTCGGGCGGGATCACGATCAGCAGATCACGCCCGATCAGCACGTCGCCCGCAGCGGCGACGCCGCTGAGCGAGGCGCGATCGCGCGTGTTGAGTGCCGTTTGCAGAGTGAAGGCGCCGGCCGGCATGCCCTCGAACGCGTACTGGCCGGTCGAGTCCGAGGTTGCGAGCCCCAGCAGGGTCGCGGCTTCGTACCAGCGCACCTGCGCTCCGGCCACCGGTGCGAGCTGCCCGGCGTCCAGCGTGCGCACGGTGCCCGACACGCGAACCGAACCGCTGCTCATCGTGACATCGACGCGCGCCAGCGTGCCGGCCCGATCGATGCGCCCCGTGGAGTAGCCGGCGAAGATTCCCTTCGAGACGCTGACGGTCACCTGCCCCACCGTGATCCCGTCGACGTGATACCTCCCGGCTCCGTCGGTTCGGGTGGCGCCGCCGCTCTGAGCATCGGCGACGCTCAGCACCACGACGTCCGCGCCAGGCACGGGCTTTCCCTGGAGGTCGCGCACGATGCCGGCGACGGATCCCCGGCCCAGCAAGACGAGGTCCAGGACGATCGCTTCGCCGGCGGTCCGGACGTACGACGAGGCACGGCGGAGCGCGCCGGTGGCCGGATCCTGGGTGAGCACTCCGAAGGGTCGCCCGCAGGGGTCGCGTCGAACGTAGCGGAACTCGTAGGCTCCCTGGCTCGACACGTCGACTGCGGCCACGCCCTGGGGCGGCGCGCCGCCACACTCGACGTCCACGTTCGTCGCGTAGGTCACTCGCGCGTTCGTGACCGGGGAACCGTCGGCGTTCACGACCCGCCCGGAGACGACGGCACCCGCATCCGTGAGACGCGAGGCCAGGGACACGGAGCGGCTGGGTCCGGAGGCGCCACGACCGTCGCGTATCCCGGCCACGGTCAGCTCGGTCGGCACGTAGGGCCCCTCGGGCTGAGCGAGCATGCCGAGCACGAGCCGCCCCGAGAGCTGCCGACGCGCGACGCGAACTTCGTTGTCGGGGATCGCGTAGTGCGTCACGTCGGCCGCGGACGTGGCCTCGACCGCGCGATCGAACAACAGGGCGAGGTGCTGGCCGAAGGGCCCGGAGCCGGCGAGGATCTCCGGGCCGATCACGGTCGCCGAGACCAGGCGGGCGCCGTCGGACTCCAGCAGGCCCGTGCGGGGCACTTCGACCGGGTCGCCCGCGGGGCCGCGGCGCAGTTGGAGCCGCAGCGGGCGCGAGGCATCGAGCGTCAGTCGAGAGCCGCTGGCGAGGTCCGGCAGGTCGAAGCGGGCGAAACGGCCGTCGCCCATGGGGAGCGTGACGGACACGTCGAGCGATCCTTCGGGCGTGGCCAGCTCGAGGGTGTAGGGAGAAGCGGTGAGGTCTGTCACGAGCGCCAGGAGGCGACGGCCGTCCGGCGACAGCGGGACGATCGTGCTCGAGGCGATCGCGATCGGACCGTCCGTCGAGGAACGCCGACCGGCCGCGTCGACCAGGGTGAGAGCGACCGGCGATGCCGCATCGACGCCGATCGCGAGGAGGTCCCGCGAGGCCGCAGCGCGCTCCGAGCTCTCGCGCTCGAAGCCCGTGGCCCCGCCGGAAGCGGGCATCGCCGCCTCGAGGACCCCACCTATGGCCTCTGAGAAGGCGCGGCCCGCCTCGGTCTCGCGAAGCAGCTGGTCGAAGCCGGGGTCGACGGGGGCCGGCCCGTGGAAGTCGAAGAGGAGGTCGCGCACGGAGTCGACGGCAGGCGCCCCGAGCTCGATCCGCAGGCCGGCCTCGGCCAGTGCGAGCACCTTCTCCGAAGCCCGAGCCTTGCTGACGCGCAGGACGCCTTGAGGAAGGGGGCCGGGCGGGGCGCTCGCCAGGCTCCACGCCTGGCCTAGCACACGCAGCGCGGACTCCACGACCTCGGGAGGCAGCCGATCGACGGCACTCGGTAGCACGAGAGTGTCCGGCGACAGCGCGACGCCACGCTCGCCCACGCCGAGGGTGAACGCGAGCTCGCCCGTGGAGCCGTCCTGCGTGTCGAAGTGGAGGTAGCTGGCGACGACCTGGCCGGTGCGCTCGCTCCGCAGCTCGAAGGCGAGCGTCGCCGCGTCGCCGGGCCGGAGAGTATCGATCGAGAGTCGCGGCGGCCCCTCGAGGCGCGCCCCGCTCAGGCGGCTCGCGTCGATCCTCACCCCGACGTCGTTCCCGAGACCCTGGCCGATGTTGGTCACGGTGGCGAACAGCCTGAACCTCTCGCCCTGGCGCACCGTCGCCGGGGCCGCGAAGGCCACGTCGAAGTAGGGGTTGCGAACGAGCACCCCGCCGCTGGCCCGTCCCGAGATCGCCACCGGCCCCGTCGGAAGCCCTTCGAGGGTGGCGGCGATGTCGAAGGCGATGCTGTGGAACCCCTCCCGGTCTCCACGAATCAGGAACTCGGCCTGGCCCTGTTCGCCGGCCCGCAGCCTCGATCGATCGTCGCCGGTGCCCGACTCGCCGTCGGGTCCGATGTCGAGCACGAGCTGCCGTTCGCTCTGCGGCCCTCGGGCGGTCGCGGGCAGCGAGAGCGGGTCGTCCATCGTCCCGGCCTCCCGGTCGTCACCCGGCGGCAGACCGATCGTTCCCGACACGTCCGTGACGGTGAGCCCCGAGCCCGCAGGCACGCCGTTCGCCACGATGAGCTGGGCCGAGAAGAACTGCTTCAGGTATCCGACGTCGCCCGGGATGACGAGGATGCTGGGTACCCGGATGGGCTCGCCCGCCGCGGTGGTGAGTGGAATTCGAGGACGCGTTCCGCCGGGGCCGGGCGGACCCTCGCCCTCGAGGAGCATCGGGACGATCGTGGGCACGGCGGCGGCCGGTCGCGATCCTCGAGGAGGCAGTGGCGGCGGCAGCAGGGGTTGCGGCACCGGCACGCCCTGGGCATCGAAGACGACGGGAAACGTGAAGGAGACGGGCGACGACTCGAGGGTCATGCCGAGCGTGAACTCGAAGCCGAGGTAGGCGTCGCTGTCCAGGACGATGCCGCGAGAGCGGACCTCGTCGAGAGTGAGAGGCCGTGTCTGCACCGACGTGACGAGCACCTGGTCGATGACCCGGACGCTCACGCTGCGCGGCTCGACGTCGAGGGCGACGCGACCATCGGCCACGATCCGCAAGCCTGAGAGCACGTAGTCGCCGGCAGTCGACAGGGGCGGTACGTGGATCAGCAGCGGATCCAGGGGTGCCGCCTCGCCGGGTTGCGGCAGCGACAGGGTGGTGTCCAGACCCGGCCCCGAGAGCTCGCCCTGGACTTCGAAGGCCCCGCCGACGAACCGGGCGATCTCCTCGGGGCTCAGCGCGACGCCGCCCGCGCGAACGACCACCCGGACGCCCGAGGCCAGGTTCTTGGGGACGACGAGAGTGGCGGGCTCGGCGGTCGCGCTGACGCCTGCGAGCCGCAGCTCGAGTTCCCCGAGCTTCCGGAAGGGCGGCTCGGTGGCGGCGGAAGCCCGGGACGCCGCGAAGGCCGCGACGAGAACGAACCAAGCCCCGACGCGAAGGAGGTCCGCGGGTTGCCCGTGCCTGCCCGAGTGCGTCATCCAGCCTCTCCGAGCGCCTTACGACGGTGTGCGAATTGGCTTCGGCGGCCCTAAGGAGGCGGGAGACTAGCAGATCGAAAATAACGGTGTCAATAGTATTCGTTAATGGTTCCAGAAAAACTTCGGCGCTCCCATTTTGATCGCTCTGTCGTGGCCCTGGAGCCGGAAGAGGTTGCAGCCTTTGTGCTACATTCCCCGCAGGAGTTCCCCGATGCGCAGGACCGCCGTGCTTCTGACCGCCGTTCTTGCCCTGGCGTCGTGCGAAGACGAGAACCGCATCACGACACCGACGCCGGTCACGACGCTCGGACCCCAGCGCGCCAGCATCAACTTCACCCAGGTCGGCACCGCCCAGATCTGCAGCTCGCCGGTCAAGAGCTTCCGGATCGGGGTTCCGCTCCTCGTCGACGAGAACGCCGGGGTGGGCTTCTACGCGAACTTCGCGCGCCTCACGCTGCTCCGGGGCTCCACCGTCATCGACGTCTCGGAGCTGGGCGTGAACGAGATCAAGGCGCAGCGCGGCACGAACCACTTCCTGGGCGGGAGCTTCTTCGGGTTCGTCGCCCTGTTCGACTTCAACCGGAGCGACAGCACGAGCGCCGACCTGCTCTTCGATTTCACCGACGACAAGGGCAACCACATCGAGAAGCACCTGACGACGATCTCGCCGGTGGTGGTGACCCCGTACTGCGCCTTCTGAGGCGCGTCGGCGCCGTCTAGAAGAAGCGCTCGGGGACGATGAGCGTGTCCTCGGGCTCGACCAGGTCCGTGGGCTCGGGCTTGAATTCCTTCTTCTCGCCGTCCACGACCCGCACGATCTTGACGCGGCCCCCGGCGCCGCGCGGGCCGACGCCGCCCGCGAGGGTCAAGGCCTGGAGCACCGTCATGCCGGACTGGTAGCGGTACGGACCCGCCCGGCCCACCTGGCCCGTGATGTAGATCTGGCGCGCCTTGGGGAAGAAGATCGTGTCGCCGGCCTGCAGCGTGATGTTGTTGTCGGGATCGCCGGCCTGCGCCTTCTCGATCAGGGCGCGGTACACCTGGGCGCCGGGAACGGTGGCGGCCACCTGCTGGACCGTGGCCGCGTCCGCGTCGGTCGGGATCTCGCTGAGCGCCGGCGCCAGCTGCGGCTCGCCGCCTTCGACCGGCACGACCTGCGCGCCACGCGTGATCACGACCTCGTGGCCGGAATCGTTGCCCAGGCTGCCCAGGTCCCCGAGCAGGGCCCTCAGCGAGCGGTCGCCCTTGATCGGATAGAGACCGGGCTTCGGCACGGCCCCGGTCACGAAGACCATCTGGCTCTTGTATTCCTTGACCTTGACCGAGACCTGGGGCTTCTTGATGTAGCCGTCGGCCAGCAGCGTCGTGAGCTTGCGCTCGAACTCGGGGGGCGTCATCCCCGAGGCCTTGATCTTGCCCAGGGCCGGGAACGTCAGCATGCCGTCCCGGTCCACCGGGAAGTCGGCCGTCATGTCGGCCTGGCCCAGCACCACCACCGCCAGCACGTCCTCCGGACCGATCTCGTAGGTTTCGTCCGCGTGCAGGAAGGCCGGCAGGGCCAGCAGGAGCGGGAGCAGGAGCACGAACGGCTTCATCAGGCGCATAGACAACTTGCGATTCTGTCGAGGGCGGGGGGCCAAGTCAAACAGCCCTGCGCGGGCTCAGTAGGTCGGCTGTGGCGGCGTGTAGGTCACGGTGATGCCGACGTTCAGGCCCTGCACCCCGAAGTAGGCCACGTCGGACTGGCGCTGAGAGTAGGAGACCTCGACGCCGGTGCGCAGGTTCTCGCGAATGTAGTAGCCCAGGTTCCCGCCGTAGCGCCAGTAGCTGTCGTCGCGGTCGCCGATCTGGATCGAGCCGTCAGGCAGGACGAGCCGGATGGCACCGTCGGTCACGAGGCGCGCGTAGGAGCCGAACAGCCGGATGTCCACCCGCGAGCCCAGCTCCTTGCTGATGCTGAGGCTCGCGAGGTCCTTGGCCAGGGTCTGCGTCTCGCCGTCCGTCGTGTACGCCGAGTAGTCGAAGTCCTTCGAGTAGCCGAGAGAGATGTTCGTCCTCGGCGAGAACACCCAACGGAACACGCTGTTCGTGTACAGCTGCTGCCGGCCCTGGTCGTTGTCGTCGCGGGTGAAGCGCCGGGTGCCGACCAGCACCTCCCCGCTGAGGAGCGTCTCGGAAGCCACCCGGATGCCCCCGTAGAAGCGGTTCCACATGCCGTTCCGGGTGGCGTCTTCCGGGAAGCGGTCCCACTGGTGATCGCCGCCTCCCACGAGGCTGGTCTTGATCGACAGCGCGTACTCGAGCTCGCCGCCCGCGACGTAGGTGTCGCGGGTCAGGTTGGCCTGGAGATCGTTGCCGAGCACGAGCTCCTCGTCGAGGATCCGGGTATGCGCCCGTCTTCCGAGGAGGGTGAAGTAGAAGGGCCCCGCCAGCTGGCGCCGCAGCTCGAGGTTCGTCGATTCGACGTCGCGCAGCAGGTAGGCGTCGACCTCGGGATCGGGCCTCGAATTGGTGCGGGCCCAGCTCTCGGTCGCGTTGAACTGCGTGCGCGTGGTGTCGAAGATCAGGGAGCCCCGCAGCGTCGTGTTCAGGCGCCGCTTGTCCGTGTTCTTGTGGAAGTAGACGTACTGCACCGTGCTGTCCTGTTCGAAGCGGCCCGAGAGGCCGATCGGCAGCACCGTCAGGAGCCCGGGGCCGGCACTCGCGATCACGTCGGACTCGCGCTGACCCGTGGGCTCGTAGAGCACGTTGCTGTCGTAGATGACGCTGCCGACCCGTAGCGAGGGCGTGAGCCAGAGCGCGCCGACGTTGAAGCGCCCGTAGTCCGCCGGCTGCACGGGCAACTCGGAACCCGGCTCCGGGGGCGGCGCCGCGTCGGGAGTCGGCGCGTCGGGGGCCGGAGCACCCTCGGGCGGCGGGGTCGGCGTCGGCGTGGGTTCCTGCGCCCGGGCGATCAGGGGCGCAGAGGCGAGCAGGAGGAGGGCCAGGAAGCGCATCAGGAAGCGATCGAGCGGCAGTCTCTCACGACCGTCCAAGCGACTGCAAGAGAGAAGGTTGCCGGGCTCGGGCGATGGACAGGGCCGCGAGGGCCAGGCACGGCCCGTACTCGAGCGCTCGCAGGCCCCAACCGATCTGCCAGGGTCCCCCCGCGAGCCACCCGGGGTAGACCAGGTAGGCCAGCGCCACCGTGCCGGTGAACAACAAGGCGCCGCGTTCGTCGCGCAGCACGAGCCACGGCAGGAGCCAGGTCGCGTACCAGGGCAGGACGCTGGGCGAGAGCAGGAGGATGACCGCCGTCGTCGCGAGGCCGGCGGCCACCGGTTCGACCCGGAACCACCCGAGCGACAGCGCCGTCAGGCCCACGAGCAGGCCCGCGGCCAAGGGCGCGAGCTTGGGCCCCATCAGTGCCTCGAGCGGCACGAACAGCGTCTGGTTGAAGCGCCAGAACTGGCCGTAGCCGGAGATGCTGCGCATCAGCCCGTCTCCGGCGCTCGCGTACGGCAGCACGACCAGCCCGGCCAGCCCCACCGCCGCGAGCACGTGCCACCAGCGGAAGCGCCGGATCCACGCCGCGACCGCGAGGCCCGGGGCGAGCTTCGTCTGGAACGCGAGGGCGCCCAGGAGCGCCGAGAGCACGGGTCGGCCGCTCTCGAGCGCGAGGAGCGCCAGGCTCACGAAAAGCATGCCCAGCGCATCGTTGTGGCCTCCGCCGGCGATCTCGGCGATCGCGAGCGGGCTCCAGGCGAGGATCAGCAGACGCTCGCGGGGCGCTCCCCGGCTGGCGAGCAGCCTCGCGAGCACGACGAAGGTCAGTAGCTCGCACAAGACAACGAAGGCCTTCATGGCGGCGACGGAGTCGTGGACGGCGACGACGGCCCGCACGGCCATCGCCCAGAGCACCGGGTAGAAGGCGGTGTAGCCCTTGTGGTTCATGAGGCGCCACGTCTCGTCCCGCAGTGGCAGCCAGCGTTCGGCCTCGGGCCGGTCCGTCCAGGTGTAGGGATTGCCGCCGTGGAGCTGGATGCGGCCTTCCCAGACGTAGCGGTAGATGTCGTCCGACATGAGCGGGGGCACGCCGACGAGCGCGACGCGCCACAGGACCGCGAGCCCGATCGACAGACGCAGCGCCCGTGCCGACAGCCCCCGCGAGGCCCCGAGGGCGACCAGGTACGCGGCGAAGGCCAGCGCGAAACTCAGGACGTAGGCGGGCGCCTGGCGCGTCTGATCGCCATGGAAGGCCCACCAGGCGACGCACGCGGTGAGGACGGCGAGGGCGGAGAGCATCCTCATCGGAACGATCACGATTCTACGAGGAGCGGGGTCGCGCGGAGGGCAAAAGAGCTCGACCGCCGCAGGAGGGGGGATGCTCCCGCGGCGGCCGAGGAAACGGCGGAACGACTTGCGGCCTACCGGCCGAGCGTCAGACGCACCTTGCCGAGATGATGGAAGCTGTGGCGCAGCGCGTGGTCCTCGATGAAGAACTGCGCCGTGAGCGGCGCGTCGAAGTAGAGCGAAACGGGGGTCGCGCGGTCGAGCTGGGCGTCCGAGAACACCCGGAGGGCCGCCGAGGCCGCCGCCGCGTTCTTGCGCAGGAAGTCCAGGGCCTCGCGCTTCGTGACGTTCGCCTGATCCTTGGCGTGCTTGGCGTTGATGTCCGCCACGACGTCCCAGGTCACCCCCGTGATCGCGTTGCCCGCGGCGATCTTCTGGGCGAGCTCGATCTCGATCGGGTACATGTTCCCGACGTGGTGGACGATGACGCCGATCGTCCGGCCGTCGCGGGGAACTTTCGTGCGCCATTCGGCGTCCGTCATGGTCTCGGCCAGGCTCGCCAGGGCCGCAGCGCCCTGGTCGAGACGGTCCGCCAACGCCGTCGCTCTCTGATTCATGACTCACCCTCTCCAAGCCGGCTCCGAGCGTCCGGCGTCAGAGGCAACCTACGACCTCGGAGGGAATCCGACTTGACCGGACGTCCGACAGGGTTTGCCGAAGCGACGGAAAAAGGGATGCTAGGGTCGTGACCGAAGTCGACGCCCTCTCCCAGCTTCTCCAGATCATCCGGCTGAACTCGGCGATCTTCCTCAACGCCGAGTTCTCGGAGCCCTGGTGCTTCCTCGAGCCCGACTCGGCAGGGCTCGCGCGGATCTTCTCGGCCGGCAGCGCCCACGTCATCATCTATCACCTGCTGTGCGAGGGCCGGGCCTACGTGGACCTCGAGAACAGCGAGCGCATCGAGCTCACGACCGGCGACCTGGTCACGTTCCCCCACGGCGACAGCCACATCCTGGGCGGCGGCGGCTACGTGAAGCCGGTCGACGGCATCGAGGCCATTCCCGCGGTGTTGAAGCGCGGCCTGGGACTCCTGGAGCTGGGCGGCGGCGGGAACCGCTCGCGCTTCATCTGCGGCTTCCTCGCCTGCGATCCGCAGCTGAGCCCGGCCTTCGTGGGCGGGCTTCCCCGGGTCATCAAGGTCAACATCCGGGAAGAGCCCTCGGGCCAATGGCTGGAGAACTCGCTCAAGGTGTCGGTGAACGAGACGGTGAGCCGGGAAGCCGGCGGGACGGCCCTCCTGGCCAAGCTGTCCGAGGCCCTGTTCGCCGAGACGCTCAGGCGCTACGTGCGGGCGCTCCCGCCGGGCGAGACCGGCTGGTTCGCGGGCGCGCGGGACGCGGAGGTCGGCAAGGCCCTGACCCTGCTCCACGGTCGCCACACCCATCCCTGGACCGTCGCCGACCTGGCGCGGGAAGTCGGCGTGTCGCGCACCGTGCTGGCGGAGCGCTTCCGCCATTTCCTCGGCGAACCGCCGATGGCCTACCTGACGCGCTGGCGGCTGCGCCTGGGGGCGCGGTCCCTGGCCGTGACGGCGCAGAGCGTCGCCCAGGTCGCGGCCGAGGTCGGCTACGAGTCCGAGGCGGCCTTCAACCGCGCCTTCAAGCGCGAGTACGGCCTGCCTCCCGCCCGCTACCGCAAGGAGAAGGGCGGCGCGGGGCGCTAGGCCGGCGTGAGAAGATCGCGCATCTTTTTCACCCGGAGGAGCCATGAAAGCGATCGCCCTCGCCGCCGCGCTGTGCGCGCTGCCGGCCACTGCCCAGGATCCGTTCGGGCTCACCGAGCCCCGCGCGGCCGTGGCCCGGCGGGCGTCGTCCGACAACCCCGACCCGGCCTCCAACGACGACAGCAAGCGTCCGATCCCGGGCGAGACCACGGTGCTCGCCGACCTGACCGGACCGGGCATCGTGACCCACCTTTGGATCACGGTCGCCGACAGCGAATACGGCTGGCCCCGGCTGCTCCGTCTGCGGATCTACTACGACGGCAGCGACGTGCCCAGCGTCGACGCGCCCCTGGGCGACTTCTTCGGGGTGGGGCTGGGCTACGAGCGTCCGGTGCAGTCCCTCATGATCCGGGACAGCTCCGAAGGCCGCTCGCGCAACAGCTACTGGCCGATGCCGTTCCGCAAGTCCTGCCGCATCACGATCACGAACGAAGGCCGCCGCCGCGTCGCGAACCTCTACTACCAGGTTGACTGGGAGAAGCGCGCGTCGCTTCCCGACGACACGTTGTACTTCCACGCGCGGTATCGGCAGGCGCTGCCGAACTCGGGCGCCAGGCCGTACGAGTTCCTGCGCGTCGCGGGCCGCGGACAGTACGTGGGCACCGTCATGTCGGCCGTGCAGGGCGAGGCCGGCTGGTTCGGCGAGGGCGACGACCACTTCTTCGTGGACGGCGAGTCGACGCCGTCCCTCAGCGGCACCGGCACCGAGGACTACTTCAACGACGCGTGGAGCCTGCACGTGAGCGAGGGCGCCCACACCGGAGTGCCCGTGGCGGAGGGCACGGACGTCGGCGCGCGCATGAGCGCGTATCGATGGCACCTCGTCGACCCGATTCCCTTCACGCGGTCCCTGCGCTTCGAGATGGAGCACAAGGGCTGGACCTTCAACAACCCCGGCGACGGCTCCGTGAAGTCGGCCTTCGGCGAGCGCACCGACCTGCTCTCGAGCGTCGCGTTCTGGTATCAGCACGGCATCGCTCGCGACCAGCCGGAGCCCCCCTATGGCGCCGCTCGCCTGGCTCACGCGAACGCCCTCCAGATCGAGGTGGACCGGGCCCTCGCCGACGCGCGCGCCGAGGGCGGGAAGGTGTCGGTCTCGAAGGAGCTGTTCTGGGGCAAGGACGTGCTGCTCTTCGTGCCGGACGACGTCGGCGGAAAGCTCCACGTGCCCTTCGACGTGCCCGACGACGGCGACTACGAGCTCTCGACCGAGCTCGCGCGCGGCTCCGACTACGGCAAGTACCGCCTGCTCCTCGACGGCAAGGAACGCGAGGCCGCCGCCCTCGAGCACGAGCCCGGCGCCGACGTGCGGCGCGAGGGCGAGTTCGACGGCTATGCGCCCGAGACGTATGTGGGGGCCCTGATGCAGGTGGGCTGGCCGAAGCTCACGAGGGGCCGTCACGTGCTGACGTTCGTTTGCAGCGGCCGACGCGAGGCTTCGGCCGGCTACGTCCTGGGGGTCGACGACATCGTCCTGGCTCGCGTCGGTCGCGACGCGTGGGCTGCCGGCCTCGGCGTGCGCGCGCCGGCGGTGCCGTCGGCCAGCGCGGCCGACGTCGCGCGGGCGTTGAACGATCCCGATCCCGTCGTCCGCGGCCTCGCCGCGACGGTGCTGCGCGATCGCGGGCAGGACTCCCGCCCGGCTCTCGACGCCCTGATCGCGGCTCTTCGCGACCCGGATGCGAACGTGCGGCTGATGGCCGGCAACGCGATCGCGACGCTCGGGCCCGACGCGGCGAGCGCCGTGCCGGCGCTGACGGCGACCTGCTCGAGCGCGGCGGAAGAGGTCCACGTGTTGCGCTCGTGCGCGCTGGCCCTGGGAGCGATCGGTCCCGCGGCAGCGCCGGCGCTGCCCGCGCTGCAGGCTCTCACGAAGCTTCCGCGCGTGGAGTGGGCCGCCGCCCTGGCGATCCATCAGATCCGGCCGGCGCGCCAGTGACGGCGCGGCGGGATGATAGAATTTCGCAGTCCTGATGCTCACGAACGAGGTGCGATGAAGAGACTCGGCACGGTCCTCCCCCTGCTGCTCTTGCTGACGCCGGTCGTCCACGCCCAGGACCAGGATCAGGACCAGACGGTCTACCAGAAGCAGAAGGCCAGCTTCGGATTCCACGCCGACGCCCTCGTCCGCCAGGAATGGACCCAGGAGATCTTCATCTCCACGACCGACACGTCGAACCAGCAGCGTCGCCTGTTCCGCCTCAAGCCGCGCGTGGAGTTCGGCGGGGATCGGTTTTCCCTCGGTGTCGGCGGCGAGTTCAACTACGGCAGCGACAAGAACGTCGACCCCAAGCCCACCCTGCTGCGGGACAACTACGACTCGCGCGACGCCCGCCTCGACCTCGCCTTCGCGCGTGTAGAGCCGGCGCGCTGGCTGCGTCTCGACGGCGGGCGCTTCAAGATGCCCGTGGCCTTCACGGAGATGATCTGGGACCGGGATCTGCGGCCCCAGGGCGCCGCCCTCACGCTGCAGAGCAAGGACGCGGAGGGCGTCGCGCGCTTCGGCCTGACCGGCCTGTGGTCCAAGGGCGGCCACGTCTTCGACGACGAGGCCGTCGAGCTCCTGCTGGGCTCCGCCCAGGCGACGTTCCCCGGGCAGGGCGACTCGAGCCTCCAGCTGGTCGGCTCGTTCCTCTACTGGAAGGACGCCTCGAGCCTCGAGCCCATGATCCGCCGCCAGAACACCCGCGTGCTCGGCGAGATCACGGGCGACTACCGCGTCGTCGACCTCGTGGCGCGGGTCCGCACGGCGTCCCAGACGCCCCTGCAGCTCGTCGCGAACTACTGCTGGAACACCGCGATCGACAGCTCGAACAAGGGCCTGTGGCTGGCCGCGGTGCTGGGCTCCATCGACACCTCGCGGGTGCGGCTCGAGTACACCTTCGCGAACGTGGACAAGGACGCGACCCTGGCCGCGTACAGCACCGACGACTTCTTCTGGGCCACGGGCTGGCGCGGGCATCGCGGGGAGATCTCGTCGCGCACGAGCGACAAGTCGAGCATCGCCGTCGTGGGCCAGCTGCAGCAGTTCAAGGACAGCCCGCGCCCCGAGGAGCGCGACCACTGGGTGAAGCGCATCCGCGTGGAGCTGCGCGCGAACTACTAGCCGTCAGTCGCCGCTGATGATGCCGCCGAGGCCGCCCAGGGCCTTGTTCAGGACGGAGCCTTCGTCGACACCACTGCCGCCCACGCGCGGCATCGCCCGCGAGATGCGGTCGGCGAGCCGCGACAGCGGCAGGGACTGGAGCCAGACCCGCCCGGGCCCGTGGACCGTGGCGAAGAAGATGCCCTCGCCGCCGAACAACGCGGTCTTCACCTTGCCGACGAACTCGATCTCGTAGCGCACGGACGGCTGGAGCGCGACGAGACAGCCGGTGTCGACCCGCAGGTCTTCGCCGGGCTTGAGGTCGATCGTGTGGATCGTGCCGCCCGCATGGACGAAGCAGAGACCGTCGCCGGAGAGCCGCTGCATGATGAAGCCCTCGCCACCGAACAGGCCGACGCCGATCTTCTTCTGGAAGGCGATGCCGATCGAGACGCCCCGGGCTGCGCAGAGGAAGGAGTCCTTCTGGCAGACCAGCTCGCCGCCCAGGGCCTTAAGGTCCATGGGCAGGATCTTGCCGGCGTAGGGCGCCGCGAAGGCGACACGCTGCTTGCCCTGGCCGCCGTTGGTGAACACGGTCATGAACAGGCTCTCGCCGGTGATCAGGCGCTTGCCGGCTCCGACCAGGGCGCCCCACACGCCCCCGGTGCTCGAGCCTTGCCCGCTGCCGTCGCCGAAGACCGTCTCCATCTGGATGCCGCGGGTCATGTACATCATCACGCCCGCCTCGGCCACGGCGCTCTCGCCCGGATCGAGCTCCACCTCGACGAACTGCATCTCGGCGCCGTAGATCTGGAAATCGATCTCGTGGGCGGTGCGCAGGCCGCCGGGCATCGGCGGGGGCGCGGTGGTCGAGCTCTTGAGATGCTGGGCGAAGACCGCCACGCTCTTCAGCGGCTCCCAGCCCGACATCCCGGCGGTGAAGACGAGCGTGTCGCCCGACGCGCTGCCGTTCTTCAGGTTCGAGAGGATCTCGGCCTCGGTCACCGGACCGATCTGGTGGCCGCCGATCGCCAGGTACCACTGGGCTTCGTCAGGCATGCGCGTCAATCCTCCTTGTCGATGTTGGCAGCCGCGTCGGTCTCGAGGCGCGCGGCCGTCGCGGCGTCGAGCCCGAGCCGGTGGGCGAGCTGGGCCAGGTAGATGCGCTCCGCGCCGCTGACCGTCTCGTCGGCCCGCAGCAGCGTGAACGCCATCGTGTAGAGCTCGGCCTTCTGGGCGGGATCGGCGACACCCGCCACGATCTCCGCCAGGGGCCGCGGATCGTCGAGCTCCGCCCGGACCAGCGCCTCGGCCGCCGGACCGCCCGCGCTGGCCAGCCGGGCGATGTTCTGGCCTTCGGCCGGCGCGAGGTCGCCGTCGGCGCGGGCCGCCGAGATCAGCAAGCGGATCGCCCGGGCGACCTCCACGGGCACTCCGGCCACGGCGGGCGCCTCGGGAGCCGTGCGGGGTGCGGCCGACGGCGTCGCCTTGTTCTGGGACGACTCGTAGAGCCCCCACGCCACCGCCGCAGCGCCGGCGATCGCGCGCAGCCCGAGGTGCGAGCCGCCGAGACCGAAGGCGCTCGCGGCGCGACGATGGCGCTTGCCGCGGCCGGCGAGAGCGCCGCGAAGCAGGGAGCCGAGCAGGTCCTCGGGGTTCACTGGGCCCTCGGCGTCGCGGTCGGGACCGCCGGCTTCGGCGCGAGCGCGGCCAGCGTCTCGGGCGACACCCGGAAGTCGATCACGACCTGGCTCGCCTTCTGGGTAATGGTGAAGGCCGTGGCGAGCTCCTTGAGCTCGGGCTTGGCCCCCGCCTGCAGGGCGAGCAGCGACGTGAGCCCACGCGCCGTGTCGGCCAGGTTCTTGGCACCGGCCGCGTCGGCGGCGTCGCCGGTCGCCGAGATCGTGACGAGGGGTTCCAGGTCCCCGGAAACGGACAGGCTCTTGAGGTTCGGCATCGAGAAGTTCGAGCCCAGGCCGCCGCTCGAACCTCCCGTGGGCAGGTTGGAGAGCAGGGTGCCGTCTCCGACGAGCCAGAACGTCGCGTCGGTCCGGGCGCGATCGAGGAGCCCGCCCAGGAGAACGTTCGTCCGCAGCGTGGCCTTGTGCTGGCCATGAGCCTCCAGCATCGCCCGAACGCCGGCGGCGTCGCCCGTCAGGAGCGTGCCCTGGTCGACGAACGCGATGCCCTGAGGCTGCGCGGCGTTCTTGCCCGCGAACGAATAGAAGTCGAGGTCGCCGACCTTCTCCGCCTTGGCGCCGGCCTTGAGCGCCGCGGCCGCGCGGAGCTTGTAGACGTCGAACGCGCCGAGCACCACGGCGACGCTCGTGCCGCCCCGGAGGCCCGCCACGAAGACACGGTCGACGTCGCGCTCGGGATTGAGGCCCGTCTCTTCCTCGAGGTGCCGGAACGCGTCCGGCCGCGCGAGGTTCCGGGCCGCGACCTGCTTCTGGTAGAACGCGCTGGCCGCGAGGCGCTTCACGTCGAAGCCGCCGACGAACGTGGCGTCGGCCGGGAAGGCCTGCGTGACCGCCGGCAAGCGGCTCGTGAGGGTCGCCGCCGGAGCCGCGAGGCCACTGAGGGCGACGCCGATGCCCAGGACGACCAGACCGACCGACACCGACGCCAGCACGCCGTTGCGCGACATGGATGCCCCCCGGTTTCGAGTGTAGCGCTACTGGTCCAGTACGTACTCGCGCTCGGAAAAGATCCGAACGGCGAGGGCCAGGAACGCACCGGCGAGGAGCGACAGCACGACCAGGCTGAGGCCTGCCGGCTGGGTCTGGGCGAAGATCTGCGCGAGGCCTTCCTCGGCGGGATGGTGCGTGACGAGCGACCGCAGCCAGGCCGTGATCGTGAGGCGCGGCAGGTAGCCGGGCAGGTTCGCCACGAGCTCCCACACGAACAGGAAGAGCAGGCCGGGGATCATGGGGCGCCTCAGCGTCACGCCGGCGAGAGCGAAGAACGCGCCGTAAGCCACGAGACCCATGGCGAGCGCGCCGAGGTCGCGCACGAGGTCGAGACCGTGAGCGGTCGCTCCGGAGAGCCCGGCCGCCGTGGTCAGCAGGAAATACGTGACGACGGTCGCGGGCAGCACGAGGCAGAGCGTCGTCGCGAGATAGGCCGCGAACTTTCCCAGCAGCACGGAGCTGCGCCGGATCGGGCGCGTGAACAGATAGGTGATCGTCCGCTCCTCCACCTCGTCGGTCACGAGGGCCGTGCCGTAGAACAGCGCGGCCAGGGGCACGACGTTGCGGATGTAGTAGAGCGCCACGACGGTGCCGTAGAGGTCGAAGCCCGAGAGCCGCGTCGGGAGCTTGGCGACGAGCACCACCCGGTACAGCACGCCGAAGACGACGGGGAGGCAGAGCAGGACTCCCATGAGCAGGCTGCGACGGCTCCAGAACAGGCGCTCGAAGGAGAGCGCGAAGACGGCGCGAGCGCCGTCCAGCGTCGGCAGGGTCCGGCCCGTGTCGCGGCTCATCGCGCCACCAGGTACCGGAAGACCGACTCCAGGTTCTCGTCGGGGGAATACATCTCGGTGATGCCGGCCTCGACGGCGACGGCCTGCAGCGCGCCATAGAACTCGTCGGGCCGTGCCGTCTGGATCGTCACCCACTCCCCTTCCGCCCCGAAGCTCAGGGAGACGACGCTCGCGAGGCCCACGACCTGGCGCGCCAGGGAGCGCGGGTCGGCGGCGCGAATCGCGACCGTGTGGGGATGCTCGTCCATCAGGTCGCGGATCTCGCGCACGTCGCCCTCGGCGAGGACGCGGCCGTTGTGGATCAGGAGCACGCGCCGCGTCATGGCCTCGACCTCGTGGAGGATGTGGCTCGACACCACGACGGTCTTGCCCTCCCGCCCGAGCTTCTTCACGAGGTCCACGACGCGCCGGCGGTTCACCGGATCCATGCCGCTCACCGGCTCGTCGAGCAGCAGCACCTCGGGGTCGTGGGCAATGGCCTGGGCCAGCTTCACGCGCTGGCGCATGCCCTTGCTGTAGCCGCCGATCTTGCGATCCTTGGCGGCGAGCAGGTCGACCTGCGCGAGGGCGCTCTCGGCGCGCGTGCGGCACTCGGCCGCGTCAAAGCCCGACAGCCGCAGCAGCGAGGCGACGAACTGCTGCCCCGTCATCGCTTCCCAGAACGCGTCGGGCTCCGGGCAAAGGCCGACGCGATGGAAGACCTCGGGCGAGCCCCAGGCCGGCCTGCCGAGCAGCTTGACCTCTCCCTGGTTGGGGGCGATCTGGCCCGCCGCCAGCTTGAGGAACGTGGACTTCCCCGCCCCGTTCGGCCCGAGCAGGCCCGTGACGCCCGGACCGACCGTCGTCGTGACGTCGTTCAGGGCGATGACGGGTCCGTACCAGCGCGACGCGCGCACGAACTCGAGGCTCGCGGCGCTCACCTGACGATCTCCACCGCCCGCACCCGCGCGCGCAGGATCGCGAGGCAGCCGGCCGCGGTCAGGACGAGCACGGCGATCGGGTAGATCGCCGGCACCGCGCCGCCGGTCTCGGCGACGCCGAACAGGAGGTTGCCGATGATCCGCAGGTCGTTCTGGAGCGAGAGCACCCGGGCCTCGGGCCGGTCGAGGATGCCCTCGAGCACGCCGCGCACGATCTCGAGGCCGACGATCACGCCGGCGAACGCCAGGCCCGCCACGCGGGCGCTGCGCGACAGCGCCGAGATCGCGAGGGCCACCAGGCTCACGACCAGGGACAGGATCGTGGCGTGGAGCACGATCATCGGGGCGATCCACGCGAGCTCCCATTTGAGGAAGAGCTCGGGGGCGAGGCCGAGCGACACCGCGTAGAGGAGCAGCGCCGGCAGCAGCGTCGCGGAGTAGTTGAGCGCCATCAGCACCGACAGCTTGCCGAGGACGTAGTCGCGTCGGGTCAGCGGCCGCGACAGGTAGACGAGTATCGCTCCGGTGCGCAGGTCGTTCGCGATCAGCCCGGCGCCGCCGAAGATCGAGAGCAGCAGCGTGAGCCCGGTCTGCTGGTTGAGGAAGTCGCCGAACAGGCGGCCGTCCACGGGCAGCACGCGTCCCGCTTCCGGGAAGCGCGTCACGATGTAGACCTGGATCAGGCGCACGACGAACGGGATCCAGACCAGGACCAGGAGGCCGATGAACGCGCGCTTGGCGAGGACCAGGGACAACGCCTCGCGGGTGATCGGCCAGAACCGCACCGCCCGGAGCGGACCGCGCGCCTCCCAGCGCCGGTAGGCCTGCTCGTAAATCGGCACTACGCCTGCACCTCGTGGCCGAGGGCTCGGAGGAACACGTCCTCCAGGCTCTCGGCGGCCGGCCGCAGGTGGCGGATCTGCACGCCGCACTCCCGGGCCGTGCGGAACAGCAGCTCTGGCCCGGCGTCGGGCCCGAGGAACACCCGCAGGCCGTCCTCGCCCTCGCGCCAGTCGCAGCCGGCGTCCTTGAGGTCGGTCAGGAACGCGCTCGCCTCGCCGCGCAGCCGCACGTCGAAGGCGACGCGGCGGGCGCTGGTCAAGCTCGCGATCGGACCGCTGGCGGCGACCTTGCCCTGGTTGAACACGAGCACCGTGTCGCAGACGCGCTCGACGTCTCGCAGCAGGTGGGAGCACAGGACCAGGCTGATGCCGCGGCGCGTCGCGATGTCGCCGATGAGGTCCAGCATCTCGTCGCGGCCCGCCGGGTCGAGGCCGTTCGTGGGCTCGTCGAGGAGGAGCAGGTCCGGGTCGTGGACGAGGGCCTGGGCCAGCTTCACCCGCTGCTTCATGCCGGTCGAGTACTGGTCCACCGTGCGGTAGCGCGCCTCGCCGAGGCCGACGTAGTAGAGGACCTCGTGGGAACGGCTGATGGCCTCGTCGCGCGGCATTCCCGACAGCTCCCCGGCGAACGCGACGAACGCGCTCGCGGTCATGCCGCCGATGTGACAGTCGACCTCGGGCATGTAGCCGATGCGCCGGCGCACCTCGAGGGGCACGACGCCGGGGTCGAGGCCGAAGGCCCTGAGCGAGCCGGAGTCGGGCCTCAGGAAGCCCAGGAGCGTCTTGAGCAGCGTCGTCTTGCCGGCGCCGTTGGGGCCCAGAAGGCCGGTCGCTCCGGGCAGGAAGGCTCCCGAGACGCCGCCCAGGGCCTGGAGCGGCCCGTACGACACCGCCAGTTCCCGGAACTCGACCAGTGGCGTCCCCATCTCGGAGGGAAACGCGGCAGCCGGTGTCGAAGTTCCGCTCACTGCGCGAGGAGCGCCGGTCTCAGGAACGGCCGGAGGTCCCGGGACGCACCATGGCCTCGCGGACGAGCCGAGGCAGGTGCGCGAGAGGACCACGCGGCCGGCGCGCGTCGAGGGGGATGTAGTAGCGCCCGCTCGCGACCATCAGGTTCGACCACGGCGGCAGGCGACCGAGGTCCTCGCTGCGGATCTCGACTCGGACGAAGGCCATGCCCGGGGCGTAGTCGACCGCGGCGCGCTCGCCCAGGGCCTGCAGCAGGGCGGTCAGGATCACCGCGGGGCCTTCCTGCTCTCCCGCCAGGGCGAGGAGCACGTCGACGCCGTCGCGGCACTCGCCCTCGTTCGCCGGCGGGCAGGAGACGAGGTGGTTGACGAAGGTGAAGGCCGCCGCGACGCGCGCCATCCGGTCCCGCGCTCCGTAGCCCGCGACCAGGGCGCGGGCGAACTCGACGACGTCCGGATGCCGTGCGAGAGAGATGGAGAGTGAGTGGATCGCCCGGCGCGGGGCTTCCGAGGCTCGCGAGGAGCCGTTCAGGCCGGTTCCTCGGCGAGGCCTTCGAAGCCTTCGATCGGAATGGCCGTCTCGCCGTCCTTCAGGCACTGAGCGTAGGCGACGACCATGAGCAGCTGCTCCTCGCTCAGGTGGGCCAGCACATCGGTGGCCTGTTGCCGCAATTCGTCCATGCAGGGGCCTCGCTTTGGGCAGGATCCGCCATATCTTGCGTTCCTGTCAAGAAAAAAGCGCTACAGGCTGTGTGAGTTACCCGTTGTGCGATCGCGCACGAGGGATCCGGACGGTGGAACTCCGGGCCCCCGCGCTGCGTCTAGTGGGGGGTGCGAGGAGGAGCCGTGCAGAGCCGCAGAGCCGCCACCATCCCTGTCCCCCAGCCGGTGCCGCAGCGCCAGGAGACGCCGGAGACCCGCCACATCGTGCCCCGGTCGGTGACTTCGAGCAGCTGGATCGGACGGCTCGCCGCAGCGTGGCGGCGAGAGTTCGCGCCTACTCAGTATCCCCAGGAACGCTCGGGGGCCTCGCTGCGCAAGTAGGCCGCGACCCAGGCGATCACCCGCTCGCAGCTCTCGAGCCGGTTCGCCGGCGTCCCGGAGCTGACGGCCGACAGCAGATCCCGCGGCGCCGCCAGCCGTGCGAGGGCACGCTCGGCGTCGCCCTCGAACCGCATCCCGGCCTGCTCGAGAGCGGCCCGGCTCGCGGAGTCGATCGCGGCCCGGCAGGCCGTGTCGATGAGGGCTTCGGGCCGACGGTCCTGGACGAGCAGGCGCGCGATCCCGAGGGCATTCCGGGCGTGATCCCAGTACTGGTCGCGGACTGGAGCCGCCGGCACCGCCTCGCGAGATCCCAGGCCGCCGATGCTGCGAGGGAGCGTTGCCCCTCCCGGGCGCAGCCCGCTCCCGTCGGCCCCGAGCGGGGCCTGCTCCGTCTTCGCCGCTATGGACGACACCCTAGCTGCAGCCGCTCGTGCTGCCGCAGTTCGCGCACCGATAACACGCCCCGTTGCGGGTCATGATGCTGCCGCAGACGTGGCACGACGGCGCGTCGAGCTGGTTGCGGAAGGCGGTTCCGGCGGCCACCTGCGTCTCGGCGACCGGCGCCGCCGCCAGGGGCGCGTAGGCCTCGGCCTTGATCCCGCCCTGGGCGTTCGAGAGCTGCACGCCGATCGCCTGGGCCTGCTCGGGCGAGAGGAACTTCGAGGCGAGCCACCGGAAGATGTAGTCCGTGATGCTCTTCGCGAAGGGGATCTCCGGGTTCTTGGTGAAGCCCGACGGCTCGAAGCGGACGTGGGAGAACTTCTCGACCAGGGCCTCCAACGGCACGCCGTACTGGAGCGCGATCGAGATCGAGGTCGCGAAGGCGTCCATCAGGCCCGAGATCGTGGAGCCTTCCTTCGCCATCACCAGGAAGATCTCGCCGGGCTTCCCGTCCTCGTACATCCCGGCCGTGATGTAACCCTCGTGGCCGGCGATCGAGAACTTGTGGGTGATCGAGCGGCGCTCGTCGGGCAGCTTGCGGCGCGCGGGCTGCGGCTCGAGGCCGGCCGTCGCCAGCGCGACCTTCGCCTCTTCCTTGCCGGTCGACAGGGGCTGGCTGCGCTTGCAGCCGTCCCGGTAGACCGCCACGGCCTTGAGGCCCAGGCGCCACGACTCGAGATACGCGTTCGCGATCTCGTCGGGCGTCGCGTCGGTCGGCATGTTGACCGTCTTCGAGATGGCTCCCGACAGGAACGGCTGCACGGCCGCCATCATCTTGACGTGGCCCATGTACGCGATCGAGCGCTTGCCGTTGGCCGGCGGGAACGCGCAGTCGAACACCGCGATGTGCTCTTCCTTCAGGTGCGGCGCGCCCTCGATCATCTCCTTCTGGTCGACGTAGGCGACGATCTGCTCCGTCTGGGCCGTCGAGTAGCCGAGCTTCTTGAGGACGCCCGCCACCGACTGGTTCACGATCTTCATGACGCCGCCGCCCACGAGCTTCTTGTACTTCACGAGGGCGATGTCGGGCTCGATGCCGGTCGTGTCGCAGTCCATCATGAAGCCGATCGTGCCGGTCGGCGCCAGCACGGTGACCTGGCTGTTGCGGTAGCCGTGCTGCACGCCGAGGGTGTACGCCTCGTCCCAGACCACCTGGGCTTCCTGCAGCATCTCCCGCGGCACCAGCGTCGAGTCGATCATGTGGGAGTGCTGCCGGTGCTTGTCGATCACGCGCAGCATCGGCTCGGCGTTCTTCGCGTAGCCGGCGAACGGCCCCATGGCCGCGGCCACGCGGGCGCTCTGGGCGTAGGCCTCGCCATGCATCAGGGCCGTGACGGCGGCGGCGTAGGAGCGGCCGGCGTCGGAGTCGTAGGGCAGGCCGCGGTCCATGAGCAGCACGCCGAGGTTGGCGTAGCCCAGGCCGAGGGGCCGGTAGTCGTGGCTGTTCCTGTCGATCGAAGGCGTCGGGTAGCTCGCGTTGTCGACCAGGATCTCCTGGGCCGTGATCAGCGTGCGGCAGGCGACCTTGAACGCCTCGGTATCGAACTCGCCGTCCTCCTTGCGGAACTTCATGAGGTTCAGGGAGGCGAGGTTGCAGGCCGTGTCGTCGAGGAACATGTACTCCGAGCACGGGTTCGAGGCGTTGATGCGCGCCGTGTTCGAGCAGGTGTGCCAGTCGTTGATCGTGGTGTCGAACTGCATGCCGGGATCGCCGCAC
The DNA here is from genome assembly GCA_902826455.1 of uncultured Acidobacteriota bacterium. Classification (GTDB taxonomy): domain Bacteria; phylum Acidobacteriota; class Vicinamibacteria; order Fen-336; family Fen-336; genus CADEEV01. The sequence goes on from CADEEV010000023.1 coordinate 47,500, forward strand.
TGCCAGGCCGCCTCGGCCATCATCTTCATGAGGTCGCGGGCCCGCATGGTCTCGGCCACTTCGCCGCCGAGCACGTTCTTCGTGCTCCACTCCTTGTCCTCGACCACCGCGCGCATGAACTCGTCGGTGACGCGCACGGAGTGGTTCGCGTTCTGGAAGAACACGGAGTCGTAGGCCCCGCCCTTCACGTTGAAGGAGCCGTCGTAGCCGGCGTCGATGAGGGCCCAGGCCTTGCGCTCCTCCTCGGCCTTGCAGTTCACGAACTCGGCGATGTCCGGGTGGTCCGCGTTCAGGATCACCATCTTGGCCGCGCGCCGCGTCTTGCCGCCGCTCTTGATCACGCCGGCGAAGGCGTCGTAGCCGCGCATGAACGAGACGGGGCCCGAGGCCGTGCCGCCGCCCGCGAGGGGCTCCTTGGCCGAGCGGATGCCCGAGAGGTTCGAGCCGGTGCCCGAGCCGAACTTGAAGAGCATGCCCTCGGTCTTGGCCAGGGTGAGGATCGAGTCCATCGTGTCGTTGACGGCGTTGATGAAGCACGCGGACGCCTGCGGTCGCTTCTCGATGCCGACGTTGAACCACACCGGGCTGTTGAAGGCGGCCTTCTGGTTCACGAGCAGGTGGGTGAGCTCGTCCGAGAAGGCGTCGAGATCGGCCGCTGTGGCGAAGTAACCCTGCTCGTCGGCCCAGATGCGGATCTGGTCCACGACGCGGGAGATCAGGCCCTTGACGCTCCGCTCGCGCTGCTCCGAGCCGAGGGCACCCCGGAAGTACTTCGAGGCCACGATGTTCGTGGCGGTCTGGCTCCACGTGGTGGGGATCTCGATGCGGTGCTGCTCGAACACGGGTTGGCCGCGCTCGTCGTTGATGACGGCCGAGCGCTCCTCCCACACGAGCTCGTCGTAGGGGTGGCGACCTTCCTTGGAGAAGTAGCGCCGGAAGGTCAGCCCGGTGTGTTTCTCGGTGGATGTCGTCGGCCGGGTCTCGCTTCGCGGATTTTCCAAGGGATGAGTCGACATAGGGACGCGTCCTCCTTCTCGTTGTCTCGTCTACAAGCCCTAAACCGTTCGCTTTTGCCCTTGGGAGCGCAGGGAGCGGAGTCAGCCGGAATGTTTCGCGATTGTCGACCCCGCCGGCGCGACCTGTCAAGGAAAAAACGCAAGATATTGTGGTGCACCCTTGAGTGGCAACAATATCTTGCTGGACAATGAGTTATGGGAAGCGCTCTGAGGAACCGCGCGAGACTTCGCCTCGGAAATGTCGCTTCGGAGGCGCCACAACGTCACCCTGGGCGTCGCCGGACTTCTGCTGGGGTGAAAGGGAAATAGATGCGTGAAGCTCAGCAGTGATCTTGCGATCGACTTCTAACTATCGATGGATTCGCGATAATCATGACTTTCGGCTGGCACCTCGGCCGTGTAGTTTTCGCGCTTATACGGGCGAAATCCGCGCTTCTCGTAGTTGGGGAGCGCGGCCGGATGGTCGAACGTGCAGGTGTGGAGCCAGACGCGCGTGGGCTCGCCCGCCCACGCGGTCTCGATCGCGACGGTGAGCAGGTGCGCGCCCAATCGACGTCCATGGAAGTCCGCGAAGAGGCCGAAGTAGGCGACCTCGGTCGAGCCATCGGCGTGACGCATGAGCTCGAAGTAGCCGGCCGGAGCCCCGCCGCAATACAGGACGTAGAGTTGCTGCCCCCGCTGCTCGACGTGGGCTCGGATCTGCGCGTCGCTCCAGCCGATGCGATCCACCCAGTGATGGGCGGCGCCGACGCCGCCGTAGAGGAATCGGTAGAACGCGGGCGGGCACTCGGCGACGAGGTCCACCCGGAGCCCTTCGGCCTCGCTGCGTGCCGGGCGCAGCTCGGCGGCACTCCGCATCTCCAAGTAGGTTCGTTCGGCGGTCACGAGGGCCATGGCAGTGTGATTCTAACGGTTGACACGAGTCGTTCGCGCGCGGAATAGTACGGCGCTTCACCCGAGCCAAAGAGGATCGACATGGCGCACGCGGCGCGCAAGAGCGCCCAGAAGGAAGACGCGCGGAACCAGAAGCGGCGCATCCTCGAGATCGCCGCCCGCGTGATCTGCGAGAAGGGCTACGAGGGCGCCGCGGTCCAGGACATCGCCGCCGCGGCCGGCCTCACGAAGGCGGGGCTCTACCATCACATCGAGAGCAAGGAGCAGCTGCTCTTCGAGATCCAGAACTACGGGATGGACGTCTTCGAGGAGCAGGTGCTCTTCCAGGTCCTCAACATCCCGGATCCGCTGGAGCGTCTCAAGGCCTGCATGGAGAAGAACGTCCTGCTCGTCACCCGCGGCTGGAGCAAGGAGATCACGATCATCCTGCACGAGCACGCGACGCTGACGGGCGACGCGCGCTCCCAGATCAACGCGCGCAAGAAGCGCTACGTGCGCTTCCTCGAGAGCTCGTTCTCGGAGGCGCTGCGGCGGGGCCAGATCCGCAACGTGAACCCCAAGGTCGCGGCCTTCGCGTTCCTCGGGATGGTGCTCTGGATCTACAAGTGGTACCGGCCGGACGGGCCCATCTCGGCCGAGCAGATCGCCGCCGACATGCAGGACCTGCTGTTCACGGGCCTGGCGCCGGCCGCCGCTACCGTCGCGGCCGCACCTCGCAGGACCAAACGGAAGGGCTAGCGGCCTACGCCGTCTTGCGCGGCGGGTTGAAGAAGGGGAGCTTCGCGACCGTCACGCCCGCCTGCTTGCGCTTGTGGTCGACCGTCAGCTCCATCTGGAGCTTCGTGCCCAGCTCGGCGCAGTCGCTCTGCACGGTGGCGAGGGCGATCATCTTCTTGAGCGACGGCGACCACGTGGTGCTGGTCGCGTAGCCGACCTGGATGCCGTCGCGGTAGATCGGCACGGTCACCCGCGATGCGGTGGCCGGCAGGGCGGGTGCCAGGCCGACCTCGTCGTGGAGGCGCTCCACGTCGATCCAGTCCACGTCGATGCCGACGAGCTGGCGCGCCGGCCCCTTCTTCGCTTCCTTCCGCAGGGCCGCCTGGCCGATGAACGGCGCCTTCTCGAGGTGGACCGACTTGCCGAGGCCGATCTCGAAGGGCGAATAGCGCTGCGTGGGGATCACCGCGCGGCGCGAGCTCGTGTAGTCGACGTCGAGCATGATCAGGCCGGCTTCGATGCGGGCCACGTCGAGGGCATAGATGCCGCTGGGCGTGATGTCGTAGGGACGGCCGGCCTCCATGAGCGCGTCCCAGACCTCGAGGGCGCGGGACGACTCCATCCAGATCTCGTAGCCGAGGTCGCCCGTGTAGCCGGTGCGCGAGATCTCGACGGGAATGCCGCGCAACTTGAAGGACTTGACGCGGAAGTACTTCAGGGAGCCGATGTCGCCGTCGGTGCAGGCCTTCAGGATCTCCCGGGACGTGGGACCCTGGAGGGCCAGGGCCGCCAGCGTCTCCGACGTGTCCTCGACCCTCACGTCGAGGCCGAGGGCGTTCTCGCGGAACCAGCGCAGGTTCGGCTCGGCCGCCGTCCACCGGTAGACCGTGTCTTCGAGACGCGAGACCGTCCCGTCGTCGATGACCTTGCCTTCGCCGTCGCACCAGCTCGCGTAGACCACCTGCCCGACGGCGATCTTCGTGGCGTCGCGGGTGAGCACGCGGTCCACGAGGCGCACGGCGTCCTTGCCGGAGAGGCGGTACTTGAACAGCGGCGAGATGTCGATCAGGGCCGCGGCGTTCCGAATCGCGTTGTACTCGCGCTCGTGGGTGACCTCGTAGCTCGAGACCGCGAAGAAACCGGACCAGTCGCGCCACATCTGGCTTTCGCAGAGGGCGGCGACGCGAGGGTGGAATGGAGTTCCGATCGGCATAGCCGCGGATCATAGCCCAGCGCGCGAGGCGCTTCTAGCGCGGCCGCGTGACCGACGGACAGGGGGGCGCGCTAGAGGCGGGCGATGCGGCGGATCTCGCGGGCGAGGGCGTCTCGGGACAAGGCGCCCTTCTGGAGCACCTTGCGCACGCGGCCCTCGAGGCGCTCCCGCTCGGCGCCCGAGAGATCCCGGGCCGTGACCACTACCACCGGGATGTCGGCCCACGCCGCGTTGGCGCGCAGAGCCTCGACGAACTCGAAGCCGTCCATCTCCGGCATCATGAGATCGAGGAGGATGAGGTCGGGAGCGCCCGCCTCGAGCAGCTCGAGGCCCTCGCGCCCGTTCGTGGCCTCGCAGACCCGCCAGCCGTCCTGCTCCAGGGTCCGGCGCAGGACCTCGCGCGACGCGGGATCGTCCTCGATGATCACGGCCGGGCACGGCGAATGGGGACCCCGGAAGCGCCGCAGCACCGCCGCCAGGCGTTCGCGATCGATGGGCTTCGGGATGTAGTCGGCAGCTCCCAGGGCCCGGCCCATGTCGCGCTCGTCGACCATCGAGATCATCACGACCGGGATGCGCGCGACTTCGGGATCCGCCTTCAGTGACTTGAGCACGGCCCAGCCGTCCATGCCGGGCATCAGCACGTCGAGGGTGATCGCGTCGGGCTTGTGCTCGCGCGCGGCCGCGACACCCTCGTCGCCGGTCGCGGCCGTGACCACGCGGAAGCCCTCGCGCGTGAGCGCCCGGGCGAGCAGGTCGCAGGCGTCCCGATCGTCGTCGATGACGAGCACGGTCCCCACGGGCCGGGCCGGCTCGAGCTCCCGCGTGGCGCGTTCCGGGACCGTCGCCGGGAGCCGCACGGTGAAGGTCGAGCCCTTGCCGAGGACGCTCGACACGGTGACGTCGCCGCCCATCATCTGGCAGAAGCGCCGGCTGATCGCGAGGCCGAGGCCGGTGCCGCCGAAGCGCCGCGACGTGGAGGCGTCGGCCTGCATGAAGGCCTCGAAGAGCCGCACCTGCTGGTCCGGGCTCATGCCGATGCCCGTGTCGGTGAGGCGGAAGACCATGTCGTCCCCCATCTCGCGCCGCTCCCGGGCGACCTCAAGGGTGATGGAGCCGTTCTCGGTGAACTTGCAGGCGTTCGAGAGCAGGTTGAACAGCACCTGCCGCAGGCGCGTCACGTCGGCGTGCATGGCGCCCGCGATCGCGCCGCCCTTCACGACGAGCGTGTTGTGGTTCTTCTCGACGAGAGGATGGATCGTGCTCTCGACGTCCTCGAGCAGCGAGCGCACCTCGAAGGTCTCGAGGAGCAGCTCCATCTTCCCCGACTCGATCTTCGAGAGATCGAGGATGTCGTTGATGAGGGCCAGCAGGTGGCGCCCCGCCCCGTGGACCTTCTTGAGGTCCGAGCCGAGCTCGGGCAGGCCGCGGTCGGCCACCTCCTCCTGGAGCATCTCGCTGTATCCGATGATCGCGTTGAGCGGGGTCCGCAGCTCGTGGCTCATGTTGGCGAGGAAGGAGCTCTTGGCGCGGCTCGCCTCCTCGGCGGCCTCCTTCGCGATCGTGAGCTCGGCGTCCCGGCTCTGGATCTCGACCAGCATCTCGTTGAAGCCGTCGATGAGCCGGCCCAGCTCGTCGTCCGCCGCCTTCACGGCGCGCACCGAGTAGTCCTTCGTGGTCGTGACGCGGGTCTCGATGTCGACGAGGTCCTGGATGGGCTTGGAGATGAGCCGGGTCAGCCAGGACGCCAGCACGAATGCGACGACCGACGAGAACAGCAGCACCACGAGCACGCTGCGGGCGTACTGGCTGAAACGGGCGCGCTGCTCGCCCAGGTCGGAGCGCAGGTGCAGCGAGCCCAGGAGCTCGCCGTCCTTCACGACATTCCGGTACAGCACGAGCTCCCGTGGCAGGAACGCGGGAACCTCGGGCTCCGGCGCCGGGATTTCCCGTGGGAGCTCCCCCGCCCGCACGTAGCGCGCGAAGAGCTTGCCGTTGGCGTCGAAGAGGCACGCCTCGGCGATGTGGGGATAGACGCGCAGGGCGGACAGGATGTCCCTGCCCGACTCCGGCAGATCGAAGGACAGGGCGGCGCTGCTCATGACGCCGATGCCGTCTCCGACGACCTCGAGGTCGCGGACCATCCGGTCGGAGAACGCGAAGTGGTCGTAGGCGATGAACGAGATGCAGGCGACGAGGAGGGCGGCCGCGCTCGTCCCGAGGACGATGATCGTCAGCTTGCGACGGATCGACAGGCTGCGGAAGACCTGCTTCAGGCTCACTTGATGACGCTGGCGATCCGCAGCAGGCTCGCGTCGAACTCGCTCCCCTCGGCCTTCGACGACGAGAGGTTGATCAGGATCTGGGGCCGCTCCTGGGCCACGTCGATGCCCACGGCGACGCCCTGGGTCACGTAGCCGGGCACGCCGGTCACGGTGGTCACGTGGTTCGCCTGGCTGAAGCGCGTGAGGGCCGCGAGGTTCCGGGCGTTGCCGGGGGCCACGTAGAGCACGCTGATGCCCATGCTCGGCACGAGCCGGGCCATCTGGTCCATCGCCACGAGTTGGTACCGGATCGGCAGGCGCTTCACCGTCTTGCCCGAAAACCGCAGCAGCGTCGCGATGATCGTGCTGGCGGACTTGAGGGAGTCCGGGTCTCCCGGCTCGTACACCACGCCGATGATGAGCTCGCGGCCCGCCTTCGACTCGAAGTGGCGGTCGTAGGTCAGCACCTTCAGGATGAGCGGCACCTGAAGGTCGGGGCTGAGCGGCATGGGCTCCGCCGCCACCACGACCACCGGGTGCAGGAACACCAGGAAGGCGAGGCCGGCTGCGACGCGACGGAACGGAGCCAGGGTCATCGGGAGCTAGAACTCGTAGCTCGCGCTCACCAGGACGCGACGACCCGAGCGGGGGTAGTCGTCGGGCACGCCGCCCGTGAACGTCGGGTCGGCGTACTTCTTGTCGAACAGGTTCTGGGCCGAGAGGCAGAGGGACAGCTTGCGGTACACGCTGAGGGCCCGCACCGTGGCGCCGAACAGGCTGTAGCCCGGGGTGTCCGCGCGCGCGTCGCCCACGGCCCGCGGCCGGCTCGAGCGGAAGGACCACAGGGGTGTCGCACGGATGTGATCGCCCAGGGACAGGGTCAGGCCGACGTTGCCGAGATGCGTCGGCACGCCGGCCACGTCGGCGCCGCCCGTCTGGTACTGGGCCTGCTGCAGGGCGTAGTTCGCGAAGACCGAGTTGCCGGTCCCGAGCGTCCGCCGCACTTCGAGCTCGATTCCCTTGAGATCGGTGCCGGAGCCGTTCGCCAGGGGCCGCGAGTGCCGGGGATCGAACGGGCCGAGCGGCGCGATGGCGTCGCGAAGCCAGGTCGCGTAGCCGGAGGCGACGACGCGGAAGGCCTTCCGCCGGTAGGAGACCGCGGCCTCCACGCTGTCGGCCCGGACCACGTCCAGGTCGGGATTCGAGACGAACGGGGGAAGCGTCACCTCGAGCTCGGCCAGGGTCGGGGCCCGGAACGCCCGGCCGTAGACCAGCTTCAGGTTCAGGTCGCGGGGCAGCGTCACGACGGCGGCCGCCCGCGGGCTCACGGTCGCCCCCACGTCGGAGTAGTTGTCGACGCGCAGGGATCCCGTGAGCGAGAGGCGCTCGGACGCCTGGAACACGTCCTCGACGAAGGCGGAGGCGATCGTGCGGCTGTGGCCGTCGGGCACCAAGAGCGGCGCGTCCGCCGTCACGGCGAGGCCGGTGAGGAAGTTGTAGTTCGCGTCGAGGGTCGGATCGAGCGCGGACTCACGCCGCAGCGCCACGCCGGCGACGAAGGTGTGGCCGGCGGCCCGGCGCTCGAGGAGCCCTTCGACGCCGTAGTGACGCGAGCTCAAGTCCTCGTTGAACAGCGCACCGTCGGCGAACGTCGCCTGGCCGCCCCCGGCGGCCGGAGCCTTGAAGCCGTCGGCCAGGGGCTGCAGGAACTCCTGCATGCGGTTCTGGGTCCACTCGGCGTTGACGCGGAGCGTGCCGGCCTTCTCGAGGACGCGCTTCCAGCCGAGGCTGATCTGGGTCTGGCGGTACGAGAGGTCGTTCTGCCCGAGGGCGTCCACGAGGCCCACGAAGCCGTCGGCCCGGACGTTCGAGATCTTGATGCCCGCCTCCCACTCCTTCCAGTTGGCGCGGTAGTTCGTTTCGATCTGCCGGAACCCGTCGTCCGTGCGGCCGGGCGCCGCCGTCGCTCCCAGGCCCGTCATGGAGTCGCTCGGCAGGCGACGTCGCGGCCCATGGGTGGACTCGAACTGGAGGAAGCCGAAGGTCTTCAGATCGCCGGCCTCGCTGCCTACCCGCAGGGAATAGCGCTGGGTCGCGAAGGAGCCGGCCTCGATGGAGGCCTCGATGCCCTGGTACTCCTCGGGCCGGAAGGTCCGGATGTCGATGACCCCGCCCAGGGCGCCCGACCCGTAGAGGGCGGAGGCCGCGCCGCGCAGCAGCTCGATCCGGCTGATGTTGCCGATGGGCATGGCCATGTTGACGAGCGTCGCGCCGCCCAGCAGGGGGTCGTCGATGCGGCGCCCGTCGAGCAGGATGAGCACGTTCTCGGAGCCGCCGCCCGTCGCGCCCGACGACAGCCCGCGGATCACGACGCGGGGCCGTCCCAGGCCGTCGCGCAGCACCTCGACGCCCGGCAACGCGTGGAGCGCGTCCTCGAGGCTGTGGGCGCCGATCGCGTCCAGGTCCTCGGCGGTCACGACCGTCACGACTCCGGGGGACTCGGCGAGATTGTCCTCGTAGCGGGCGGCGACGTTGATCTTGACGTCGTTGGCTCCCAGCAACGCTTCGAGATCGAGCTCGTCGAAGTCCTGGAAGAAGCCGGCCTGCAGCAGCTCGCGCGTCGAGGCGATCTTCTGCTTGGCCTCGGCTCCTGGCGGAGCGGCGAGAAGGATGAGGAGCGCCGGGACGACTGCCCGCTGACTCATGAGGGTCTCCTTGCGGAAACGATGCTTTGGTGAAGCGAAAGACCCTGATTCTACCGGGCTTACGGCCGACCTTCAAACGGCCAGGAGGCGTCTAGGCCGGCTCCTGGCCGATGCGCGTCCGGACGCGCCACAGGTCGGGGAAGGCGCGCTTCGGGAGGGTGCTCTGGAGATAGGCGACTCCCTCGCTGCCGCCGGTGCCGCGCCGGGCTCCGATCATGCGCTCGACCATCTGGACGTGGTGGGCGCGCCAGATCGACAGGTTCTCGTCGATGTCGAGGAGCACTTCCGCCAGGGCGAGCAGGTCGGCATGGGCCTCGGGCGCCTCGTAGATGGCCACCAGCGCCTCGAGTTGCCGATCCTCGCCCGCCGCCTCGGGATGGCGCCGCCGGAGCAACGCCGCGAAGGCGTCCGCCAGCGACGGCGTGGCGAGGCGGGCCGCGAGCCGGGCGGTCTCCTCGGGCTCGGAGCGCAGGTGCTCGAGGATGCGCGGGTCCTTGAGACCGAGCAGGAACTCGATCTCCCGGAACTGGATCGACTGGAAGCCCGAGGCCGGGTTGAGGTGGTAGCGGAAGCCCAGGAAGTCCTGGGGCCGCATGGTCTCGAGCACCTTCACCTGGGCCACGAGCACGCGCTGGACCTCGACCACCCGGCGCAGCAGCCGGGTCGCCTCCCCCACGCGGTCGGCGCCCAGCAGCTCCACGGCGCTGTCGATCTCGTGGAGCATGAGCTTGAACCACAGCTCGTAGACCTGGTGGATGATGATGAACAGGGGCTCATCGTGGTGCGCCGGAGCGGAGCGGTTCTCCTGCAGCCCCAGCAGCTCGGGCACCTTCAGATACGACCCGTAGGTCAAGGGACGGTCGCTCATCGCACCTCGCGGTTACCGTCGAAGTGTAGCCCGGCGCGGACCGGGCGCGGCAAACCCGCGTGCTAGACTCGCGCGCTTCAAGGGCGGAGGGACTTCGATTGGCAAAGGCGTCCAGCGAGACGAAGGCCGTGGCGCGGGGCCGGAAGGCCGGCAAGCCGCAGCTCGGGTTGTTCGAGGAGGGACAGGCGCCGGCGGCTCCGGCCGCGGTCGTGACCGAGTCCGAAGCTCCGGCAGCCGAAGCCGCTCCGGCGGCGAAGAGCGCACCAGCGCGCCGGGTCACCGCCGAGACCATGGCCACGAAGCAGCGCGACATCTCCGTGGCGGAGTTCTTCGTCAAGAACCGCCACCTGCTGGGCTTCGACAATCCCTCGAAGGCGCTCCTCACCACCATCAAGGAAGCCGTGGACAACTCCCTCGACGCCTGCGAGGAGGCCGGCATCCTGCCCGACCTGCTGATCGAGGTGCGCGACCTGGCCCTCGACGCGGGGAGCGGCGAGCTGACGAAGGGCGAGGGTCGCTTCGTCGTGGTGGTGCAGGACAACGGCCCCGGCATCGTCAAGGCGCAGGTCCCGAAGATCTTCGGGAAGTTGCTCTACGGCAGCAAATTCCATCGCCTGAAACAGTCGCGCGGCCAGCAGGGCATCGGGATCTCCGCGGCCGCCATGTACGGGCAGCTCACCACGGGCAAGCCGGTCCGCGTCACGAGCCGCGTCGGCAAGCGCAAGGACGCCCACGTCTTCGACATCCAGCTCGACACCCGCAAGAACGAGCCGGTGGTCACCCACGACGACACGCTGACCGAGTGGCACCAGGAGCACGGCACCCGCGTCGAGCTCGAGATCGTCGCGAACTGGCAGCAGGGCCAGCGCTTCGTCAACCGCTACGTCGAGCACACGGCGCTCGCCAACCCCCACGCGGCGATCCGCTACACGCGTCCCGTGGGAGCCGCCCAGCGCACGAGCGCCAGCACGCCGGGCAACGAGTCCCTCGTGTTCCCGCGCGCGACGAACGAGCTCCCCAAGGAAGCGCTCGAGATCAAGCCGCACCCGCACGGCGTCGAGCTCGGGGCGCTGATGCTGGCGGCGGCCGAGTCGAAGAGCCACGACGTGCGCGGCTTCCTGCAGACGACCTTCAGCCGCGTCTCGAGCCAGGCCGCCGAGGAGATCCTGGCCAAGGTTCCCTGGGGCAAGAAGGCCACGCGGCCGCGGCTTCTCGCCTCCAACCGGACCATGGCGGAGGAGCTGCACAAGGCGATCGCGGCCACGAAGCTCATGAACCCGCCCACGAACTGCTTGAGCCCTATCGGCGACGAGCTGATGCGCAAGGGGCTCGTGAGCTTCCTGAGCGTGATCGAGAGCGAGGGCGACAGCGGCGACGAGAGCACGCAGCTCGATCTCGATTCGGCCGGCATGAAGAAGAAGCCCGGCAAGGCGGTGAAGGCCGCGGCGCCCGCGCCCGAGGCGATGCCGGCCGTGCCCGACGCGCCGGCGGAGGAGGGCGTCGAGAAGATCAAGGGCCACAACTACTTCATCGCGACCGTCACGCGCCCGCCCAAGGTCTACCGCGGCAACCCGTTCCAGGTCGAGGTCGGCCTCGCCTACGGAGGCAGCTGGCCCGCCGACAAGACGATCGAGCTCTTCCGCTTCGCGAACCGGGTGCCGCTGCTGTTCCAGCGCGGCGCCTGCGGCATCACGGAAGGCATCGTGAGCACGGACTGGCGCAACTACCTGCTCAGCCAGCCCAAGGGCTCGCTGCCGGTCGGCCCCATGGCATTGCTCGTCCACATCGCCTCGGTCTGGGTGCCCTTCACGAGCGAGTCGAAGGAAGCCGTCGCCCACTACCCCGACATCCTCAAGGAGATCCAGCTCGCGGCCCAGGAGTGCGGCCGCAAGCTGGCCACCTTCATCCGCAAGAAAAAGGCGGCGGACTACCAGGCGCAGCGCCGCAGCATCTTCGAGCTCTACATCGAAGAAGTCGCGGCGGCGATCGGCAAGATCACCGACAGGAAGCCGGGGCCGATCAAGCGGGAGTTCCTGAAGGTCGCCCACCAGGTGACGATGGCCGAAGAGGAAGAGGGCCGGGCGCAGGATGAGAGCCGCGACGCGAAGCCAAAGGCGCGCCGCGCGGCCGAGACTGAGGAGGAGTGATGGCGCCCCGCAAGGACGCGGTCTCGAAGAAGACGGTCGCGAAGATCGAGAAGCTCGCCGAGGGCGTTCTGAAAGCCGTGGCGGGCGGCAAGAACCCGTCCCTCGACATCCCGGTGCGCTCGCTGGCCAACGTGAAGTGGAGCGACAAGCGGCGCCTCGTGGAGCTCGGCAGCCAGAAGCAGAAGCGATACTTCTTCAACGTGTCGATGGCGAAGAAGTTCATGCAGACCTTCCTGGTGAGCGAGGCCTGCAAGGAGCTGATCGACTCCGGCAAGACGACCAGCATCCGCGACCTCTACTACGTCACCAAGCACACGATCGGCGACACGAAGCAGAACACCTTCGAGGAGCAGGACGAGTCCGATCCGATCATCGAGGACCTCGAGGTGACGGTCGACGCGCTGCGCGAGGAGCTGCACCTGTTCGCGGCGCGCAAGGGCTCCATGGTCGGGCCGATCACGATCGTCGACACCGGCGACACGATCGACCTGCGACGGATGGGCTCGGGCGGCTGGGCGGTGCCCTCGATCGTCGAAGAGAACATCATCACCTTCAAGAAGCACGAGGCGAAGTACGTCCTGCTGATCGAGAAGGACGCGGTGTGGACGCGCTTCAACGAGGACAAGTTCTGGAAGCGCAACAGCTGCATCATCGTGCAGGGCGGAGGCCAGCCTCCGCGCGGCGTCCGGCGGCTGGTGCAGCGACTGCACAGCGAGCTGAAGCTGCCGGTCTACGTGCTGGTGGACAACGACCCGTGGGGCTTCTACATCTACAGCGTCATGAAGCAGGGCTCGATCAACCTCGCCTACGAGTCGATGCGCATGGCGGTGCCGGACGCGCGCTTCGTCGGCCTGTCGTCGTTCGACAAGGACAAGTACCAGCTGCCCGGCAACGTCTCGATCAAGATGGACGACGGCGACAACAACCGCGCCAAGCAGATGCTCGCGTACCCCTGGTTCAGGCATGCCAAGTGGCAGAAGGAGATCCAGGAGATGGTGCGGAGCGGCCTCAAGTTCGAGCTCGAGGCACTGTCGCGCCGCGGTATCAGCTTCATCACCGAGGAGTACGTGCCGAAGAAGCTGAAGGACAAGGATTGGCTCGAGTAGGCGGCTTCGCGGCCGTCGTCTTGTTCTTCACCGTACCCGCCTGGGCGGGGAGCCTGCCCGACGCGCAGGTGAAGGCCATCGAAGCGGCGGTCGCCGAGATGCAGACGGCGACGCGGGTGCCGGGCCTGAGCGTCGCGATCGCCCTCGACGGCGAGGTTCGCTACGCCCAGGGCTTCGGCCTCGCGGACGCCGAGAACCAGGTTCCGGTCACCCCGGACACCGTCTTCCGTCTCGCCTCGATCTCGAAGCCGATCACGGCCATCGCGGCGCTGCAGCTCGCCGAGGCCGGCAGGCTCGACCTCGACGCCGACGTCCGGCGCTACGTCCCCAGCTTTCCCAGGAAGCCCTGGACGGTCACGACGCGCCTGCTGCTCGCCCACCTCGGCGGCATCCGCCACTACCAGGACGGCGAGTTCGGGTCCGACCCGGTCGACGGGCGGCCGGTCGGCGAGGGCATCCGGCGCTTCGCGACCCTGCTCGAGGGCCTCGACGTCTTCAAGGACGACCCCCTGATCGCCGAGCCCGGCACCCGCTTCAACTACACGACCCACGGCTACACGCTGGTCGGCTGCGTGGTCGAGGCCGCCTCGGGCGAGCGCTTCCTTACTTATCTGAAGAAGCGGATCTTCGACCCGGCGGGAATGACAGCCGCCCGGGACGACGACGGCGAGGCCCTGATCCCCCATCGGGCCCTGGGCTATCGGATGACGGCGGCCGGGGCGCTCCGCAACTCCGAGCTCGCCGACACGAGCTACAAGATCCCCGGCGGGGGCCTGGTGGCCACCGCGTCCGACCTGGCGCGGCTTGGCATCGCTCTCCTCGACGGCAGGCTGCTCCGGCCCGAGACCCGCGCGGCCGCCTTCACGAGGCAATCGACCAAGACCGGCCGGGCCATCGGGTACGGCCTCGGCTGGAACGTCGCCCAGCGCGACGGCCGCCGCGAGATCTCCCACACGGGCGGGCAGCCGCGCGTGGCGACGGTCCTCTACATGAGGCCGGACCAGAGGGTCGTGGCCGTGGTCCTGACCAACCTCGAGGGAGCCGGACCGGCGGCGCTCGCCCGCCGGATCTCCGACATCGTGCGGCCCTAGCGCCACGCCGCGCGCGGCCATCGTGGCGCGCCGGCCACTGCCCTCCGCGCGTTCGCGACTGCGTTTCGAACAAAGCCCCGGATGGCGCCGTATTTCCACTCGACAGCGAGCGTCCGCGCGCTGGCATTCCGATTGCTACGTCGCTGTGCGGGGGCCGTACCCGGAACTCACGAAGGAGATCGAGCGACATGTCCCGCAACCTGAAGTACCTCGGCATCGCGCTGGCGGGCAGCGCGGTGGGCGCCATCGTCGGCCTGCTGACGGCGCCGGCCTCGGGCCGTGAAACCCGCCGCAAGCTCGCGCGCGAGCTCGGCGACCAGAAGGACGCGCTGCTGCGCAGCGGTCAGCGCGCCGCGTCGGGCGCCGCCAGCTACCTGCGCGCCAGCTAGTTCCGCGCAGCCGGACGGGCTCAGCCACCCGGGCTGAGCCCGTTTCGGGAATCGTCGGGCTTCCGTCGCCGCTCGCGATCGCAAGGGTCGCGGCACGCCCCGTTTCACGTCGCGCTCCGTCCGGAGCCCGCAACGGGCTATGGTAAAGTGGGTTCTCCAGGCTGCAGCGCCGAGCCCGCGCGCAGCCGCAACAACATCCTTCGGAGTCTCCAGAAGCTTTTCCTTCCCTAGCGAAGGGGGCGCGACGAGCATGTCCAGCGCGGCGAAGAACAAGAAGAAGAGCCCAGCGAAGAAGGCCCAGACAAAGGCGAAAGTGACAACCAAGAAGATCGCGAAGACGACGAAGCCGGCCAAGGCGCCGGCGAAGGCCGTGACGAAACCCGCGGTGGCGAAGCCGGCTCCCGCCAAACCCGCTCCGGCTCCTCTCAAGGCGACGCCGGCGCCCCTGGTCACGGCGAAGCCGGCACTGACGAAGCCGCTCAAGACTCCGGGCAAGGGCAGCGTTCCGATCAAGGCCGTGACGCTCCTGCCGGTGGCGCCGGGCACCGTGGTCAAGCCGGCGACGAAGCCGCCGAAGCGCTCCTCGCGCAAGAGCGCCTTGTCGCAGCGCCGCGGTCCCGACGGCCAGCTCTTCGTCCCGGGCGACCTGCTCATCCCGGGCGGCCCCAAGGACGCCGACGAGCTGCAGTACTTCTTCCGCGGCTGCGCGGCGTCCGAGCACCAGGGCCTCGAGCCCGGCGTCGAGGAAGTCGTGGCGAAGCGCGGCGGGGACGCCACCCACCGGCCCGAGATCCTGAAGCACGCGACGGCCATGACCCTGCGCTTCGACTCGGGCTCGATCGAGCCCGTGCTGCCCACCCGCTCGGCCACCGCGCGCCGCACGTTCCAGACGGTGATCGAGCGCGCCAAGCATCGCCGCCGCGAGATCGGCGCGTTCATGCGCGGCCTGGACATGGGGCGCACCGAGACGTCCCACATGGACTCCCACGGCGAGGCGAGCCTGCAGAGCCTCATGGAGTGGGCGGCGCGCCTCGAGAACCTCGCGGAGGCCGACGAGCCCGAGCAGGCCGACTACATGCAGTTCCACCGGGTCCTCGACCAGCTCGACAACACCACCGAGGCGCTCATCATCGACGTGGAGCTGACGTTGCGGCGGCTCCGCGATCGCACCCGGACCCACTAGGACGTTGGCGGACACGCCGCCGCAGGAGCCCGGAGAGGAGAGCCAGGAGCCGCGTCAGACGACGCCGTTCCTGGTGCTGCAGTTCTTCATCTTCCCCATGGCGATCGTGGCCGTGTGCGTCACGGTGTTCGTGGTCTTCGGCCTGATCGCTTCCGAAGGCAAGTCCGCCCGCGACTACCTCGGCGAGGTCCGCTCCGGCGGCGCCAACCGCCGCTGGCAGGCGGCCTTCGAGCTCTCGAAGGTGCTCCAGGGCAAGAAGGACGCGGCGCTCTCCGACCCGAAGTTCGTCGGCGAGGCCGTGGCGCTCTTCAAGGAGTCGGGCAACGACGACCCGCGCGTCCGGCGCTACCTCGCGCTCGCGCTGGGCCGCCTCGGCGATCGCTCGGCCGTGCCCGCGCTGCGCGAGGCCCTCGATCCCAACGCCCCGGACTCCGAGACGGTGATCTACGCGATCTGGGCGCTCGGAGTGATCGGGGATCCCGCGGCCGTGCCCGACCTGCTGCGCTTCGCCGCGAGCGAGGATCCCGGCTACCGCAAGGCGGCGGTCCACTCCCTCGGTGCCTTCCCCGATCCCGCCGCACAGGCGGCGGTGGTGACGGCGCTCTCGGACGCCGTGGCCGACGTGCGTTGGAACGCGGCGATCTCCCTCGGCCATCGCGGCGACCCCGCCGCCGTGCCGGTGCTGCTGCAGATGCTCGACCGCGCCGCGCTCGCGAAGGCGACCGACGTGTCTCCCGCGCAGGCCGAGGACGCGACGCTCTCGGCGATCGCCGCGGCGGCGCGCCTCGACGACGCCGCGATCCGCGCCTCTCTCGAGACGCTGCGCGAGAAGGATCCGAGCCTGCGGATCCGCGAAGCCGCGCGCGAGGCGCTCGCCGCGAAGCGCTGAAGCCGTCGCCGAACGCGACGCGAACTTCTTGACACGGAAGCGACGGACGGTAGAATACGCGCGCATTCCGTCCCATCAATCCGTCGTTGGAACCAGGCGAGGTCTGCCATGGCCGAGGACGACAAGGAGGGCGCGCCTCAACCGGCGCCCGCGGCACCGGCGAAGCCGGAGCCGGCCGCTGCGGCTCCCGCCGCGGGGCCGGCGGCCGCTGTGCCTGCACCTCCTCCCGCTCCCGTAGCATCCGCTCCCCCCGCCGCAGCAGCCCCGAAGCCCCCAGCGCCCGCAGGCCCTGCCGCAGCAGCCCCCGCGCCGAAGCCGGCGGCCGCCGCGCCCGCCGAGGTCTCGCGCCGCGGCTTCATGATCTGGTCGCTGCCGATCGGCTGGGCCGCGTTCTCGGCCGCGTGCGCGTCGAGCCTCGTGGCCACCGCGCGCTTCCTGTTCCCGAACGTGCTGTTCGAGCCGCCCCAGGCCTTCAAGGCCGGCTTCCCCGGCGAGTACAACGTGGGCGAGGTCGACACGCGCTGGAAGGACGCCTTCAGCGTGTGGATCGTGCGGCAGCCCGAAGGCTTCTACGCCCTGATCGCGGTGTGCACGCACCTCGGCTGCTCGCCCAACTGGCTCGCGGCGGAGGCCAAGTTCAAGTGCCCGTGCCACGGCAGCGGCTTCTACGCGAGCGGCATCAACTTCGAGGGTCCCGCGCCGCGTCCTCTCGAGCGCGCCCGCATCGTGCTCGCCGACGACGGCCAGATCCTGGTCGACAAGTCGACGAAGTTCCAGTTCGAGAAGGGCGAGTGGACGAATCCGGAGGCGTTCCTGAAGATCTGAGCCGGCGACCCCGCAAGGAGGACCAGAGCAGCGCATGGCGACCAACGCGACCAAGCCTCCCGAGCCGTTCCTGACCCGGACCTGGGACTACATCACCGACACCCAGATCTGGAAGTCGATCTTCCGGCACGGCATGCCGAGCACCAGCCGCAACCGCGTGCTCGTCGTCATGACCAACGTCTTCCTGCACCTGCACCCCGTCAAGATCCGCAAGAGCGGCGTGCGCCTCAAGTTCACGTGGTGCATGGGCGGCCTGACCTTCTTCCTCTTCCTGGTCGAGACCTTCACGGGCCTGTTGCTGATGTTCTACTACCGGCCCACCGTCGCCTACGCGTACATGGACATCATCGACCTCGCGGAGCAGGTGCCCCTCGGCATCATGCGTGAGATCCACCGCTGGGGCGCCCACGCCATGGTCATCACGGTGTGGCTCCACATGTTCCGCGTGTTCATGACCGGCTCGTACAAGCCGCCCCGCGAGTTCAACTGGAACGTCGGCGTGATCCTGCTCGTGCTGACCCTGCTGCTCTCCTTCACCGGCTACCTGCTGCCCTGGGACCAGCTCGCGATCTGGGCCATCACGGTCGGGTCCAACATGGCCCGCGCGACGCCGCTCCTCGGGTACGAAGGGCCAGGTGCCCAGCTGCTGGCGTTGGGGGACGTGAAGATGGTCCACGCGGGCTCCGACGCGCGCTTCGCCCTGCTGGGCGGGCGCTTCGTCGGAGAGGGCGCCCTGCTCCGCTTCTACGTGCTGCACTGCGTCGGCATCCCGCTCATCGCGGGCATCCTGATGGCCGTGCACTTCTGGCGCGTGCGCAAGGACGGCGGCATCTCGGGTCCGGTGTAGGAGCGCGATCATGGTCGACGCCCTCAAGGGAGCCATCAACTTCCTCACCGCGCCGGAGATCTTCATCACCCTGGCGTCGGTGCTGTTCTTCCTGTCCATGCGCTACAAGGCGTTCTGGGCGCCGAAGGTCGCCCTGGCCCTCGGCATCCTCGGCGCGATCTTCCTGGCCGTGTCGATGCTCGACCACAACTTTGCGCTGATCGTGAAGAAGCCCGACAACGTGCCGATCGTCGCGATGCTGTTCCTGGTCGGCTTCTTCGTCTGGCTCTCGATGCACCAGGCCCACCAGAACGACGAGCGCATCGCCCGCGGCGAGCCTCCCAACGAGGCCTCGAACGGCGAGAACGAGAAGACCTGGGTCTGGCCCGACCTCGTCTACACCGAGCTGCTCTGCATGATCATCGGCATGATCGTGCTGGTCGTGTGGGGCCTCGCGTTCCACGCGCCCATCGAGGAGGCCGCGAACCCCGCCCGCACGCCGAACCCGTCGAAGGCGCCGTGGTACTTCCTCGGCCTGCAGGAGATGCTCGTCTACTACGATCCCTGGCTGGCCGGCGTCGTGTTCCCGAGCCTCATCATCGTGGGCCTCATGGCGATCCCCTACATCGACATGAACCCCAAGGGGAACGGCTACTACACGTTCAAGGAGCGCAAGGTCGAGATCACGATCTTCATGTTCGGCTTCCTGATCCAGTGGGTGCTGCTCGTCATCCTCGGCACCTTCCTGCGCGGCCCGAACTGGAACTTCTTCGGGCCCTACGAGTACTGGGACCTCCACAAGCTGCTCGCCCTCAACAACGTGAACCTTTCGGAATACGTGTGGGTGAAGGCCCTCGGCGTCGGCCTGCCCAAGAACATGTTCGTGCGCGAGATCCCGGGCATCCTGGCGACGCTCGTCTACGTGGTCGTGCTGCCCGGGCTGCTGGCCCGCACCTGGCTCAAGAAGTACTTCGAGAAGCTGGGGCCGTGGCGCTACGCCGTGTTCGTCATGCTGCTGCTGCTCCAGATCGCGCTGCCCATCAAGATGATGCTGCGCTGGCTCTTCGACCTGAAGTACATCGTCGCGCTGCCGGAGATCTTCTTCAACATCTAATATGGCAAAGCCCGAGCCTGGCCGCGACCCCGAAATGGCGACCCGGACGGAGAAGCTCTCCGTCCTCTTCGCCGTCACGTCGATCCTGCTCCTCGTGACGTTCTCGTGGATGATCTGGGCCGACTACAACCGCGAATGGAAGAAGTACCAGATCGAGTTCGGACAACTCGAGATCAAGGCCACCGAGGAGCAGCGCAAGGCCGCGGAAGGCAAGATCGGCGCCGATCGCCTGGCGGCCCTCGGGGCCGCCGTGGCCAAGGGCGACGCCGACGTCGCGGCGAAGCGCTCCGAGATCGCGGCCGCCCAGAAGGAAGCCGACAAGCTCCAGGCCGAGTGGTACGCGATCGACCAGAACTACCGCTTCACGAAGGCCAATATCGACGTCAAGCGCTACGACTACGAGGAGGCCGCCCACCTCGGCCACTCGGACGCCGCGAAGAAGAAGGCCAAGCTCGACGCCCTCGAAGCCCAGTGGGCCGACCTGCGCACGAAGCTCGAGGACGTCCTCGCGCGCCAGGCCGCGGTCAACGCGAGGATCGCCGATCTCGAGAAGACGCGCCTGGACGCCGAGAAGGCCCAGAAAGAGGCGACCGCCGAGCTGCAGCGCCTCGACGCCAAGCTGAAGAAGGACCAGCAGGGCTTCGTCTTCAAGGTGCGCAACCTTCCGGTCCTCGATCTCGCGAACCCGTCGCTCAAGGTGCAGCAGATCATGCCGGCGAGCCTCAACGACGACGTGATCTTCATCCAGACGCCCAAGGTCGATCGCTGCACGACCTGCCACCTCGGCATCGACAAGAAGGGCTACGAGAAGGCGCCGCAGCCCTTCACCTCCCATCCCGACATCGACGTGTACCTGCGCGGGCCCCACCCGATCGAGAAGATCGGCTGCACGGTCTGCCACCAGGGCCGCGGCCGCGCCACGAGCTTCGTGAACGCCGTGCACACGCCGGCCAGCAAGGAGTCGGAGGAAGCCTGGGGCAAGTACTCCGGCACGAAGGAGTACGAGCGCTGGCACCTGTGGGACCAGCCGATGCTGGCGAAGGGCCACACGGAGTCCCAGTGCCTCAAGTGCCACCAGGGCAACGTCGAGGTGCCGAAGGCCGACCGCCTGAACGCCGGCGTGATGCTCGTGGAGCGCTACGGCTGCTTCGGCTGCCACAAGATCAAGGGCTGGGAGAACCTGCGCAAGATCGGCCCCGACCTCACCAAGATCGCGACCAAGACCAACGAGGACTTCATCTACCGCTGGATCAAGGAGCCCAAGGGCTTCCGGGCGACGCGCATGCCGCAGGTCTGGGACATCCGCGTCAACGAGACCGCCGACCAGAAGGCGCGCAACGACGTCGAGGCCAACGCGGTCACGGCCTACATCGTCGAGAAGTCGGCGAAGGACGGCGCCTACCCGGCGCCGCCCAGGGGCGACCTCGGCAAGGGCAAGAAGCTCTTCGAGAGCGTCGGCTGCCTCGGCTGCCACCGCATCGGCGACGACCGCCGCGGCGTCGAGGGCTTCACGATGGCGTCGTTCCGCAGCCACGGCCCGAACCTCGACGGCACGGGCTCCAAGGTCAACGCGGGCTGGCTCTACTCGTGGATCCGCAACCCCAAGGGCTACTGGCACGAGACCAAGATGCCCAACCTGCGCCTGACCGAGGGCGAGGCGGGCGACATCACCGCGTACCTGATGAGCCTCAAGAACGACGCCTTCGTGGCGCGGCCGCGGCCGGCCCTCGACGTCAAGGTCCGCGACACGATCGTCCGCGAGTACCTGACGACTCAGTTCACGATCAAGGACGCCGACGCGAAGCTCGCGGCCATGAACGATCACGACCGCACCCAGTTCCTGGGCGAGAAGACGATCGGCCGTTACGGGTGCTTCGGCTGCCACGTCATCTCGGGCTTCGAGAAGACCTCGCCGATCGGCGTCGAGCTCACGGAAGAGGGCTCGAAGCTCGTCGAGCGCCTGGACTTCGGCTTCCTCGAGCACGAGATCCCCCACACCCTGCCGGCCTGGGTGAAGCAGAAGCTGCTCGAGCCGCGCATCTACGACCGCGACAAGCCGTCGAAGAAGCCCGAAGAGCTGCTGCGCATGCCGAAGTTCCACGTGGCTCCCGAGGAGGCCGACGCGATCGTGACTGCGGTCCTGTCCCTCACCAAGGAGCAGGTGCCGCTGGCCGCCCAGAAGCAGCTCTCGGGCGACGAGCGCGTGGTCGAGAAGGGCCGCCGCCTGGTGCGCGACCTCAACTGCCAGGGCTGCCACCAGATCGGCGCCAAGGGCGGCTCCATGCGCGCCCTCATCGCCGACCAGCTCGAGACCTCGGGCGGCGACCCCATCCAGGCCCAGGCGCTGTCGCCGCCCATGCTGTGGAACGAGAAGTCGAAGATCGGCGAGGGCGCCCGCGTGCACACGGACTGGCTCCACGGCTTCTTGCAGCACCCCGAGAACCACATCCGCCCGTGGCTCGAGGTGCGCATGCCCACCTTCGAGTTCACCGAGGAGCAGACGAACGCCATCACCCAGTACTTCGCGGCCCAGGACAAGGTGCCCTACCCCTACGAGCCGAAGCCGGTCACGAACGCGGCCATGATCGCCGCGGGCAAGGACCTGTTCGGGCGCTGGCAGTGCGTGAAGTGCCACGTGGTGGGCGGCAAGCTGCCGAACCAGGATCCCGCCAACATGGCGCCCGATCTCGCCAAGGTGCCGGAGCGTCTGCGCGCCGACTTCCTCGGCCACTGGCTCGCCGACCCCGGCAGCATCATGCCGGGCACGCGCATGCCGTCGAACTTCCCGGAGAACGCTTCCGAGAACGCATTCCCCGAGATCCTCGGCGGCGACCAGAAGAAGCAGATCGAGGCGGTGCGCGCCTACCTGCTGACGCTGGGACCGAAGGGCGCTTCGACCTTAGACTAGACGGCGTTGAGCTACACCCTGGTGGTCGGCCCGGACACGCGTGACCGCGCCTGGGTCGAAGGAACGCTGTTGCGCGGCGGCATGGAGGTGGCGACGGCCACCGAGGCCGACGTCCTCGTCGCGAAGGACCTGCTCATGCCCCGCCTCCTGGTCCTCGACGACCAGAGCCCGCGGGACAACCGGATGGGCACGCTGCGGCGCCTGCAGGCCCACCCGGCGCTGAAGGGCGTCCCGGTCCTGGTCCTCGCCTACGAGGGCGACGTCGACAGTTTCACCGACGCGATCACGAAGGGCGTCGCCGCGTACCTGGTCAAGCCGATCGCCGCGGAGGAGCTGATCGCCCTCGCCCAGAAGCTCTCGGGCTGGATCGGCATGAGCGACCGCACCGAGCGGCGTCGCCGGGTGCGACGCCCGATCATCATGAAGGTGGAGATCGACGTCCGCTCCCGCCACCAGAAGCTCATGGGACAGATGGTCGACGCCAGCGGCGGCGGCTGCCGCCTCGAGATGCCCGACATCGTGGCCCCCGGGGACCTGCTGCGCGTGATCCTCCACAGCCAGGACGCCTCGACCCACGTCGCTCTGGGCGTGGAGGTGCGCTGGAGCCTGCCCATGGAAGGCGGCGGCTGCGTAGCCGGCTGCCGGTTCACCGGCACGACCGCGCTGCTCGCCGGCAAGATGCTCGGCTTCGTGTCGAGCGGCCTCACCTAAACGACAAGGAGTCTCCCGTGCCGGTTCCCGTGATCACGGCGCTGTTGCTCGTGTGCTCGAACGTCTTCATGACGTTCGCCTGGTACGCCCACCTGCGCGACCTGCAGGGAAGGACCTGGTACTTCGCCGCCCTCGTCAGCTGGGGCATCGCACTCTTCGAGTACCTGCTCCAGGTGCCGGCGAACCGGATGGGCTACGCGGTCCTGAGCCTGGCGCAGCTCAAGATCCTGCAGGAGGTGATCACGCTCTCCGTGTTCATCCCGTTCGCGGTGTACTACATGCGCCAGCCCCTGAAGCTCGACTACCTGTGGGCCGGCCTGTGCCTGGTCGGCGCCGTGTACTTCATGTTCCGGAGCTGACGACGTTCCTCAGCCGACGCGCTCGGCTCGCCCTCGCGGCCTCCGCAATACTGCAGGGCGGGCTCGCCATGCTCCCAGACGGCATGGGCGACCTGCTCGTGTACCGGCTCTGGATGCGGACCCTGACGGATCGCGGCCTCGAGGCCGCGTACTGGCCCACGGCCGCCGCGGACCCGATGAACCTGGCGATGAACTACCCGCCGCTCGTTCCCTACATGCTCTCGCTCATCGGCCACCTCGTGAAGGCGCTGTCGCCCGCGGCCTGGGCCGACGACCGGCTCCTCGACGTCCTGATCCGCCTGCCGCTCTGCGCCATGATCCTGTTGCTGGCCGTCGTGGCGTACGCCGAGACCCGGCGGATCGCGCCGCATCGAGCCGACCTCGCCTGCGCGCTCATCGCCCTCAACCCGGCGCTGATCTTCGACACGGCCACCTGGGGGCAGACCGACGTGCTCTTCGCGCTGCTCGCCGTGCTCTCCCTCGTGGCGCTCGTGCGCGGCCGCCCGGAGCTCTCGTGGGCCTTGATCGCGGCCGCCGCCCTCGCGAAACCCCTCGCCTACGTGCTGGTACCCCTCGTCGCGCTCGAGACCCTGAAGCGGTTCGGCCCGCGCCGCTGCGTCAGGAGCGCCTTCGCGGCGCTGATCCTCTTCGGCTGGGTGCTGGCCCCGTTCGCCGCGGCGGGACGCCTCGGCCCGGGCCTGCGGGCGTTACGGACCCAGCTCGACGTGAACCCGTACCTCAGCGTGAACGCGCACAACGTGTGGTGGATCCTCGGCGGCGGCCCCTCGTGGATCGACGCGCGCCAGGGTCCGTGGCCGTTCGTCACGTGGAGCGCCCTCGCCCTGGCCGTCTTCGCGAGCCTCGTGTTCGCGACGCTCGTGCGCCTCTGGCGCTCCGAGGAGCCGCAGGCCGTCTATCTCGCCTCGGCCTCGACGGCGTTCGGCTTCTTCGTGCTCTCGACGCACATGCACGAGAACCACCTCTTCCTCGTCGTGCCGCTGCTCGGCCTGTGCGCGGCCTGGGTCCGGCCGGCCCGCCTCCTCATGGCCGGCCTGAGCGTGACGTTGCTCGCCAACATGCTCCTCCACGACCCGTACCTCACCCACCTCGCGCGGCCTCACATCCCGGGCCCGCACGTCCTGGCGCCGGCCAGCCCCGCCCCTGAGGACGACACCGTCGCCTGGTACGCGGCCCGGGGCATGCCCTGGATCGCGGAAGAGATCCGGGGCGAGGCGTCGGTCGTCGGCTTGATGGCGACGCTGGTGAACGCCCAGGCGAATCTCCTGCTCTTCGCCGCCTGGCTCCTCGCCACCTACCGCCGGCGCAGCTTCGACGACGCCTCGAGCCTGGTGCCGCCGCGGCTCGCGCCAGCCGTCACGGCAACGGCGGCGCTGTTCGTGGCCGTCACGACGGGGCTCTTCCTCAGCCACGTCCTCCGCCTGCCCCGCTAGAGCGGCTAGCGCCGGCGCAGCGCCAGGGCGCCGGCGAGGGCGGTGAGCAGCGACACGAAGACCACGATCAGCCAGAACCCCGCGCTGTGGTCGGCGAACGGGATGCCTCCGACGTTCATGCCGAAGAGGCCCGCCACCACGTTGAACGGCAGCGCGAGCACGGTGACGACGGTGAGGATGAAGAGGCTGCGGTTGTTCTGCTCGTCGATGAGGCCGGCGAGCTCCTCCTGGATCAGCTTCACGCGCTCCACCAGGGCGGCGCAGTCGGCGACCGAGGTCGAGAACTCCTCGGCAGCCTCGCGCAGCTCCTGGACGTCGGCCTCCTGCAGCCACGCCGGCGGACGGCTCAGCAGGCGGAACAGCGTCGCCGGCTCGGGGGCGAGCAGGCGCTGGAGGCGGACCAGCACGCGCCTCAGCCGGCCGAGATCGGCGCGGCTCGTCTGGATCCGCGTCGCGAGCACGTTGTCCTCGGCAGTGTCGGCGCGGAGCGTCGAGTCCCGCACGATGCGCACCAGGCCGTCGGCCTGCAGGTGCAGCAGGTGCGCGAGGATGTGGGCGGGCGAGCGGAAGCGCGCGCCGGACCGCACGTCCTCGCGCAGCCGGTCGATGGAGTGCAGCGGCTTGCTGCGGGCGCTCACGAGCAGGCCGGCGGTGACGCTGAGGGTGAGCGTCGAGACGTGGGAGGCGTCGTAGGCGAAGTCGAAGAGGACGTCGTTCAGGACCGCGAGGAGGGCATCCGCGGACTGCTCGACCCGCGTCGACGGCGACGGACCGTGGAGCGACTCGAAGAAGTCCTCGGGCAGGCCCATGTGGCGCCGCATCCACGGCTCCGCGGCGGCGTTCGACACGTTGAAGTGCAGCCAGAGGAACGTGCCGGCCTGGCTGCCGGGTCCGCAGGTCTTCGCGAGGCGTACGGCCTCGGCCGAGTCGAGGGCGCGTCCGGCCTCTCCGGGCTCGAAGGCATAGCCGCAGACGAGGCCGGTCTCGTCGGATCCGTACGTCGACGCCGGAATGATCATGTGACATTCGTGCGACGGCGCGGGGCCGGGGCACGTGGGGGCAGGATACTAGACGAACCCGCGCGTCAGGGACGCGGGCGGACGGCCTTGGGCGCGCCCAGGATCGCCCTGCGGTTGCCGTCCTGCCGCACCTGGCGGTAGTCGTCCGCGGCGATCTGCACCACGAGGCACATCTCGAGGAGCCGGGAGCGCAAGGGGACCCCGATCCGGTCCACGAGGTACTCGGTGCGCCGGAAGGAATCGTCGTTGCGCGCCACGCTGGCCGGCTTGTCCACGAAGTTCGTGGTGATGATCGTGGCGCGCTGCGCCATGTAGCGGCCGTTCAGGATGTAGAAGAGCGTGTCCACCATCCAGTCCGTCATCTTCCAGGCGCCGAGGTCGTCGAGCAGCAGCACGTCCACGTCGATGACGGGCGAGAGGACCTCGAGCTCCGTCGTCCGCGTCTGCTCGTTGTACGAGTTCCGGATCTCGCGGATCAGCGAGTGGAAGTCCCAGAACTGCCCCCGCGCGCCCTTCTCGGTCACGAGGGCGCGGAGCACGGACACCGCGAGGTGCGTCTTGCCGGCGCCGCTCGTGCCCGTGAGGAGCAGCCCCAGGCCGGCGTCGTTCGTTCCCACGTACGGATAGCCGTCGGCGTACGTCATGCAGCTCGTGAGCGCCTCGGCCCGCGACCCGTGGTCGGGCTCGTAGGTGCCGAAGGTGCAGTGCTCGTAGCGGGCCGGGATGCGGCACGCGTCGATGATCGCGTCCTCGGAGTTGCGGGTGACGCGGCGGCACGAGCAGGCCTGGGCGAACTCCTTGCCGTCACGGGTCACGATCTCGAACCCGGTGTCTCCGCACTTCTCGCAGGGCGCTGCCATCGGGCTAGTCTAGTTCAGATAGCCGCGCAGGCCCTGGGCCCGCTGGTTGCGCCGCAGCTTCTCCTTCGCCTTGCTCTCGATCTGGCGGATGCGCTCGCGCGACAGCCCGAGGCGCTCGCCGATCTCCTGCAGGGTCTGGGGCTCCTCGCCGTCGAGGCCGAAGCGCATCTTGATGACCTCCTGCTCCTTCTCGTCGAGCTCGGAGACGATCTTCTGGATCTGCTCCTCGAAGGAGGAGCGGATCATCTCCCCTTCGACCTCGGGCACCGTCTCCTGCTCCAGGGTGTCGCCGAGCTCGAGGGTGCCGTCCTCCCCCACCGTGCTCGACAGCGACAGGTCCTCGCCGGCGATGCGCAACAGGTCCTCGACGGCGTTCACCGACAGGTCGGTCTCCTTGGCGAGCTCCTCCGAGGTCGGCGAGCGCTCGAGCTCGGCCGCGAGGCGATCCCGGGCGTTGCCGAGCCGCGACACCTGCCCGGACATCTTGGGAGGGAGGCGGAAGACCCGGGTGTGCTCGGCCAGCGAGTGGAAGATGGCCTGGCGGATCCACCACACGGCATAGGAGATGAACTTCACGTTGCGCTCGGGGTCGAAGCGCTTCGCGGCCTCGATCAGGCCCAGGTTGCCCTCGTGGATCAGGTCGATGAAGGACAGCCCGAGCCCCCGGTAGCGCTTGGAGTACGAGACGACGAAGCGCAGGTTCGCCTCGACCAGCTCGTTCAGGGCCTGGGCGTCGCCCTGGCGGATGCGCACGCCCAGCTCCTTCTCGCGTTCCGCGCTCAGGGGCTTGAACTTCGCGATCTCGCGGATGTACGCGTTCAGGCTGTCGCCGGTGGCGGCGCGCTCGCGAGGCGACGGGATCTTGCCGGGCGGCATGAGCTAGTGCGTGTCGGGAGGGGCCGCGGGGGGTTGCCGGACGAGCTGGGTCGGCGGCAGCTTCACGAGAGCCTTCTCGAAGCGCTCCTGCCAGCCGTCGCGGTTCCCGCGCACCATCTCGTCCTTGACCCAGCCCACGAACTCGCTCATCTCCGCCTGCATCTGCTCCATCTTGCGACGCATGTTCAATACGATCTCGACACCGGCCAGGTTCACGCCCAGGTCGCGCGTGAGGTTCAGGATCACCTCGAGCTCGCGCAGGTCCGCCTCGGAGTACAGGCGCGTGTTGCCGTCGGTCCGCGAGGGCTTCAGGAGCCCCTCGCGCTCGTACAGGCGCAGGGTCTGCGGATGGATGTCGTAGCTCTTGGCGACGACGCTGATCATGTAGTACTTGCCGCCCTGGGGCCCCGGCGGTTGCCCCGGCACGCCCTCGGTCCCGACCTTCCGCTTCCGGGCCATCAGCTCTTCCTCCCCGTGGCGCTCAGCAGGTCCTTGCGCGGATCCGCGCCCTCGCGGCTCGCGATCTCGGCGAGCAGCTCGCGGCCGCGGGTATCGGTGACGGCCGGGATCGTGACCCGGGCCTGGACGTAGAGGTCGGAGCGCGTGCCGTCGAGGCGCGGAGCGCCACGCTTGCGGAGCCTGAAGCGCTGCCCGGTCTGGGTGCCGGCCGGGACTTCGATCGTCATGGGCCCGTCGGGCGTCGGCACCTCCACGTGGGCGCCCATGGCGGCCTCGCCGAGCGTGAGCGGCACCTCGCACACGAGATCCTCGCCCTCGCGCCGGTAGAACGGATGCGGCTCGACGTCCACCACGAGGATCATGTCGCCGGGAGGCCCGCCGCGCCGCCCCACGTTGCCGGCCTCGGGAAGGCGGATGCGGGCTCCGTCGGGGACGCCGGGAGGTATGCGGATGTCGATCCACTCGCTCTGGGCCAGCCGGCCCTCGCCCTCGCAGCGCGCGCACGGGCGATGGGTCAGCACGCCCGTCGCTCCGCACGCCGCGCACGCTCGCGAGAACACCATGTGGCCGCGCTTCGCGCGCACCTGACCGGTGCCGCGGCACTGGGGGCACGCAACCGGGGCCTGCTCGACGTCGCCGCTGCCGCGGCACGCCGGGCAGCGCTCCGAGCGCACGAGGTGGAGCCGGCGCCGGGCGCCCGCCAGGGATTCGTCGAAGCCGATCTGCGCCCGCTGCTCGAGGTCTTCGCCGCGCTCGGCGCCGTCCGCGGCGGCCGTCGGGGCGGAGCGCAGCACCGTGTCGAAGAGCTCCTGGAAGCCGGCGCCGGCGCCCTTCACCTCGACCGAGAAGTCGAAGCCTTCGAAGCCCACGGCGGCGATGGCCGGGGGCGGAGGCGTGGGACGCTCGCCGCGGTCGTAGGCCGCGCGGCGCTGCGGGTCGGCGAGCACGTCGAAGGCGCGGCTCACCGCTCCGAAGCGGTCGGCCGCCACGGGATCGCCGGGATTGAGGTCGGGATGCAGGCGGCGGGCGAGCTTCTGGTAGGCGCGGCGCAGGTCGTTGGCGCTCGCGCTCTTTCGGACGCCCAGAAGCTCGTAGTAGTCCATGGACCGCCGTTACTTCTTGTCGACCACTTCCGCGTCGATGACGTCGCCTTCGTCCTTCTTGTCGGCGCCTGGCGGAGGCGCGCCGCCCTCGGGCGGGGCACCCGCGGCGGCGGCCTTCTGGTAGAGCACCTCGGCGAGCCGGTGCGAGGCCTTCGTGAGCTCCCCGATCGCGGCCTCGATGCGCTCCTTGCCGCCCTCCTCGACCGCCTTCCTCGCCTCCGCCACGGCGCTCTCGGCCGCGCTCACGTCCGCGGCATCCAGCTTGTCCTTGCTGTCGAGGATCGTCTTCTCCGTCGAGTAGATCAGGCTGTCGGCGCGGTTCTTCGCCTCGATCTCCTCCTGGCGCTTCTTGTCCTCGTCTGCGTGGGCCTGGGCGTCCCGCACCATCTTCTCGACCTCGTTCTTGCCGAGGCCGGAGGACGAGGTGATCGTGATCGCCTGGGAACGGCCCGTGGCGCGGTCCTTCGCGGACACGTTGACGATGCCGTTCGCGTCGATGTCGAAGGTGACCTCGATCTGCGGCACGCCCCGCGGCGCGGGCGGGATGCCGGCGAGCTGGAACTTGCCGAGGGTGCGGTTGTCCTTCGCCATGGGCCGCTCGCCCTGCAGCACGTGCACTTCGACCGAGGGCTGCGAGTCGGAGGCCGTCGAGAACGTCTCGCTCTTGCGCGTGGGGATGGTGGTGTTGCGCTCGATGAGGCGCGTGAAGACGCCGCCCAGGGTCTCGATGCCGAGGGACAGCGGCGTCACGTCGAGCAGCAGCAGGTCCTTCACGTCTCCGGAGAGGACGCCGGCCTGGATGCCGGCGCCGACCGCCACGACCTCGTCGGGGTTGACGCCCTTGTGGGGCTCCTTGCCGAAGAACTCCT
>CADEEV010000024.1:0-20849 GCA_902826455.1 uncultured Acidobacteriota bacterium
CCGCGCAACCGGCGTGTGATAGGGTTGCCAGCGGCGTCTCCGAAGTCGGCGGTACCGGGTAGGTGCGGCGGTTCGTCGTGCGCCTGAAGTCCGCGGCCCCCGTTCCCACGAAGGGCCGCGCGATGACGCGGCACGCCCCGGACTGCTGGCAGGCGATCTCGTAGCCGTCGCGGCAGATGCGGTAGAGCTCCTCGAGGGGGATCACGTCCTCGTGGGCGGCGATCTGGAACACGCTGTCCCCGGACGTGTAGAGGATCGGACGGCCCGTCTTCACGTGCTCCTCGCCGAGCTCCTTCAGGATCTCGGTCCCCGAGGCCGACTTGTTCCCGAGCGCCGTGCGCCCGATGCGCGACTCGAAGGCCTGGATCAGCTCCGCCGGGAAGCCGCCGGGATAGGTGCGGAACGGCACCGTCGTCACGAGACCGGTCATCTCCCAGTGACCCGTGGCGGTGTCCTTGCCGGCGCTCAGCTCGGCCATCTTGCCGAAGGCGCCGCGCGTCCGGCTGCGGCGGGCGCCGTCGAAGCTGGGCGGGAGGTTGCCGAGCCCCAGTTCCGCGAGATGCGGGATACGGACGTCGCGCGAAGCCAGCACGTGGCCCAGCGTGTCGCTCCCTTGGTCGCCGAAGGCCGCGGCGTCGGGAGCCGCGCCGACGCCGAGACCGTCGCAGACGATCACGATCGCGCGCCGGAAGGGGCCGGCCGGCTTCATGCCTCGGCCTCGAGCCAGGCCGCGGCGGCCGCGTCCAGCGCAGCGGCCTCCGCGAACCACGTCACCTGGGCCTGGTGCCGGAACCACGTGCGCTGTCGCTTCGCGTACCGCATGGTCTCGGTGACGATAGCATGCCGCGCGGCTTCGAGATCCAGCTCGCCGCGGATCACTGCGAGGGCCTGGCGGTAGCCGATCGCCTGCAGGGGTCGCGCCTCCGCGGGCACGCCGCGCTCGAGCAGGCCCCGCACCTCCTCGACGAGCCCGGCCTCGAGCATGCCTCGCGTGCGGCGCTCGACGCGCTCGCGCAGCTGCTCGCGCGGCGGCGACACGCCGAAGATGCCGACGTCGTAGCCCGAGAGCCCGGGCCGCGTCGCCTGGTGGTGCGACGCGAGCGGCTGCCGCGTCGCGCGATAGACCTCGAGGGCCCGCACCACGCGCACGAGATCGCCCGGCGCGATGCGCTGCGCGGCCTCGGGATCGACCGCACGGAGCAGGCGATGGACGCGGGCCCGCCCGTAGCGCTCCCCCATCGCCTCGAGGCGGCGCCGCAGCGCCTCGTCCCGAGAGGGCCCTTCGAAGAGACCGTGGAGCAGCGCCCTCAAGTACAAGCCGGTGCCGCCGACCACGAGGGGCACGCGGCCGCGGCCCGCGATCTCCTCGAGAGCGCGCCGGGCGAGGGCCACCCAGCGCGCCGCCGAGAACTCCTCTCCCGGCTCCACCACGTCCACCAGGTGGTGCCTCACGGTCGCCCGCTCGGAGGGCGTCGGCTTGGCGCTGCCGATGTCGAGGCCCCGGTACACCTGCAGGCTGTCGCAGGACACGATCTCGCCGCCCACGCGCGCGGCGAGAGACAGGGCTGCGGCGCTCTTGCCGGCACCGGTGGGGCCGACGATCGCGATCAGGCGAGGCGGACGAGACGCCATGCGATGTAGAGGGCGACCAGCAGCAGGAGGATCGAGGCGCCGCGGATCTGGGCGCGGGTCGGCAGGCTCAGCGGTCGCGGAGCGCCTTGATGATGCTCGCCTCGTGCTCGGCGCCCAGCGTGCGCTTCACCGCGAGCAGCTCCGCGTAGAGCAGCTCGTTGAGGCCGTCCACCAGCAGGCCGCGTCGTCCGTCCTCGGGGAAGCGGTTGAGGTTGCGCTCGAGGAGCGCCGGATCGAGGGTTCCGTCCTTCTGCAGCTTGACGCCCGCGAAGATGTCCTTGCGCGTCTCCCGTAGTCCGCCCAGGTACTTCTCGAGCACGTTCTCGGCGATCGGGCCCACCTCGCGGACCATGTACCGGAAGATGTACCCGTACATCTGGTTGAACGAATTGAGGACCGCGTGGATCGTGTCCTCGGGGATGAAGTCCTGGTCGAGGGCGCGGACCTTCTTGCCCTTCACGCGCAGGAGACCCGCGCACAGCAGCGCGTACAGGACCTTCAGCGTCTCGTTGTCGCCGATCTCGCTCTCCCGGCAGATCTCGAGGACGCTGCGCTCGCCGTCGGCGAGGTGCAGCACGTGGCCCTCGTAGGGCTCGAGGTACTTCGGGTCGTCGGGCTCGAGGCGCTCGAGCACCGCGTCGCCCTGCGGGTAGCGCGACTGGATCGGCCCGTTCGCGTCGATCCGCCGGAGCCCCGCGAGCAGCAGCTCGAGGATGTCCACGTCGACGGTGATGCGCTCCTTCTCGGGGAGACCCGATTCCTCGAAATGGAACTGGCCTTCTTCCCAGTGGAAGATGCTGTAGACGATCTCGCGGACCTGGAACTGGATGCCCTCCCAGAGATCCTTGGGCGAGAGCGCGCCCATCTCGACGAGGGCCTTGCCCTGGCGCTTGCCCTTGGAGATGGCGCGGATCGACGTGTCGTACTCATCGACCGTGATCTTGCCCTCGCGGATGAGGATCTCGCCGAGGCGGTCGTTCGGAAGATTGCTCGACGCGAACACGACGCGCCCCTGCTTCAGGTAGAGGGCCTTGCGCGCACCGCCGGACACGAGCGAGAGGATCCCGGTCGCGTCGGACACGCGGAGGTACTGGAGGATGTCCGGAAGGGGAAGCTGCGACAACTGCCCCTTGAGGCCCCCCGGAACGGCGAACGCCTCGATCCCCTTCGCGAGAGTCGTAGCCATCGGATCTCTTAGACTCCGTGGATTTTACGGGACGCTCCCGCGCGTGTCAAAGAATCGGCGCGCGGCTCAGTAGGCGCGGTCGAGCGTGATGTCCGTGTAGTAGTGCTGCAGGATCTGGGCGTAGGTGGCGCCCGATTGGGCCATCCCGAACGCGCCCACCTGGCACAGGCCCACGCCGTGGCCCCAGCCCTTTCCCGTGAACACGAAGCGCGCGATCTCGCCCTTGTCGTTGCGCTCGCGCTCGATGACGAAGAGGTTCTCGCGCAGCCCGAGCGCCCAGCGGATCTTGAGGCCCGTGAGGGTGAGCTTCCCCTCGCTGCCCGTGACGGCCATCTCCACGACGCGGCCCGAGACGCCCTGCCGGACCGCCGCGATGTCGCGCACGCGTCCCACGCTGCCGTAGCGCCCGATCGCCTTCTCCACCTCGGCGGGCGTGAGACGGACCTCCCAGCGGAAGTAGCGCGACGTGCGGTCGGCCGACGGGCCCATGCGACTCTGGTCCGCCTCGAGAAACGTGATGCGTCCGGCCTGCGCCACGAGGTGGATCTTGTCGCCCGCCGTCAGGCTCACTTCCGAGGCCGCCACGCGGACGCCGTCGAGAGACCGGAACAGGCGCACGGCGGGATCCAGCTGGAGCGTCTCGGCCTCGGCGCCCCGGCGGATGCGGAGTTCGCCGTCGCCCAGGGACTGGAGCTCGGCGTGCACGAAAGCAGGCGCCGCCGCCTTCTCGGCCAGGCGCGCCAGCAAGCCGACCGCCTGCGAACGGGTCAAGGGGTCGCCGGCGCGGAGCGTGTTGTCCGGGAACGGGCTCAGGACGCCTTCCTGGATCAGCACCGCCGCTGCGAGCCGCTGGCCGTCGCTCGCGAGGCTCCGGGCGTCGTCCACCTGGAGGAGATAGTCGGCGTCCCCGGGAGCGAGGAGCCGCTCGCCGCGCTCCGTCCAGCACAGCGACGCCACGAGGTGCTCGAAGGCCGCGCCGCGCCGGTTCACGCCGCCCTCGACGGGGCTGTCGCAGCCCTTGCGGCGCAGCGCCGTGAGCAGCCGTGCCGTCCAGTCGCGCACGTCGCCGTCGCTCGCGTTGCCCTTGAGGCTCCCCGGCGTGTAGACCTTGGCGTCCATCACGTCGAGGGAGACCAGCAGGGCCACGTCCCGATTGAGCCCGTCCTCGTCGCCGACGGCGCGCGTCGAGGCGCTCGTCCGTACCTCGGCCGTGGCCGCCCGCTCCGGGAGACACGCGACGCCCTTCAAGTACGGGGTGGGCGTGCCTTCGAACATGTTCGCGCCGTCCTCGGTGTGGCCGCCACAGGTGGACGTGTACAGCGCGTTGATCGGCTCGCCGTGGTAGCGGGCCACCTGCCCACGGGTCGAGGCGACGGCCTGGTCCGACAGCGCGTGCTCCGTGGAGCGCCCCCGATAGACCTGGCAGGTCGGCGTCGCGCAGAGGTCGTAGCCCTTCGCCTGGAACTGCCCGCGGTTGCGCAGCGCGTAGGTCCGGGCCGCGATCGCCTGCGCCTTCAGCGCTTCGATCTGCGGGAAGGCCTGGGGCGAGAGCTCGTTCGGCACGACGCCTCGCAGGTAGTCCTCCATGTCGAGCACGTTCACGACGGTCAGGTTGTCGCCGTCGCCGGGCCGCACCTCGAGGATGCCGCGATAGGGCACGGAATCCACGGTGATCGACTGCCCCGCCGTCTCCGGAACGATCGTCGCGAACGCGAAGTCCTCTCCCGTTTCGAGCAGCTTCAGGGTCGCTCCCGCGGCGACGCTCGTCTCCTCGACGACGAAAGCCCCCGGGAAGCCCTTGTCTCCGAGACGCCGCGCCAGGGCGAGGGCCTCGTCGCGCGTCTTGAAGGCGCCGAGGCGCACCTGGTACGTGCCGGTCTCGCGATTCCACGTGGTCGTCGGCGGCACTCCGGCGCCGTCCCGGGCCCGCTCGGCCGCCTGCTTCGCGGCCGTCTCGTCCCCGAGGCTCGCGACCTGCGCCCGGAACACGCTGCCGCCCGACGCCGACGAGCCGCTGCGCCGCAGGGTCGCGACCGCGAGCGCGACCCGACGCGGGTTCGCGCTGCCCGGAGCGCCGATCCACACCGCAATGCCCGAATCGGCGCCGATCGATACCTTCGCGGCGTCGGTCACGATGCCGATCCGGATCGGCGGACCGCCCTGTCCGGGCACGACGACGTCCGCGCTGAACGACGGCGGGACGACGACCGGCGCCGCGCGCGGAACGCTGCGGCAGCTCGTGAGCCCAGCAACCGTCGCGGCCACGGTGGCGGCGAGGACCGCCCCGCGGTGATTCGGCCCGAGAAGGCGTCTCACGATTGCCGGGGATCCTCGAAGGTGACCGTGAACTGGAAGACGATCTGGTCGGGTCGGTAGTCGGAGGGCAGCGGCAGGAAGTTCGCGCCGCGCACGAGGTTGGCGACGGCCCGGTCGAGGGCCGGGATGCCGGACGTCTTCACGACCTCCAGCTGCGTGACGCTCCCGTTCCGAGCCACAACGAACCGGAGATCGACGTGGCCCCGGAAGCCCATGAGAAGGGGCTGAGGCGGGATCCAGTTGCGCTGGAACTCGCTGTCGGCGTGACGCAGCCACGCGGTGAAATCGGCGCCCTGCGGGTCGAAGATCAGGCCGCCCAGGCGCTGTGCGGTCCCCGACGGGAGACCGAGCTGGCTGTTCTGGGCGAGCCGGCCCTCGAGGTTCCGGAGCGACTCGCCGATCGAACCCTCGACCACGCGACGAGCGCCCCCGTCGCCTCGGGCCTGGG
Source organism: uncultured Acidobacteriota bacterium (assembly GCA_902826455.1). GTDB lineage: Bacteria > Acidobacteriota > Vicinamibacteria > Fen-336 > Fen-336 > CADEEV01. Next base: position 5,583 of record CADEEV010000024.1, read on the forward strand.
AGCCGTCGCCGTCGCGCAGCGTCGTGCCTGGCCGGCCTTCGATCTCCTCCTGGATGGCACGGCGCTCGGCCGCACGCGAGTTGGGGTCGTTCCCGGGGGCCACTGTCCGGGGCGGCGCGTTCGGGAGGCCTTTCGGGGCGTCCGTCGCGATGTCGGCCAGGTTCAGCACCTTCCGTTCGCCCGTGTCCAGCTGCGGGCCGACCCGAATACGATCGTTGCGGGCCGGCGGTGGCACCGGGGTCGGAACGGGCTCGGGGGCAGGCTGTCTGGGCTGGGGCCGGGGAGGCGGTACGGGGCGGGGAGCGAGCTGCCGGAGCACCTCGGGCGGGGGCATGAACACCCGGCGCGACACCTCCGGCGTCTCCGGGCTCGGCGTTTCTTGTGCCTTGCGGGCAAAGAACTGCGGTTGGCTGGCGAGGGCCATGATGATCACCGAGTGCACCAGGGCCGAGGTCAGAAAGCCCTGCCGCTGGTCGAAGCGCTCCACTTACCGGTCCACCTCGATGAGGACCAAGCCGACGAGGTTAGCACGCCCCCGTCGCCGGTGTCCAACCGTCGGCCCCATACCTCGGGGCCGTTGAACGAGAGCCCCGATATGTTGTGGCTCCCGACTATCTTACGCTGTCCTGCTCCCGCATGCGGCCGACGATCGTCTGCGCCAGCGCGAGAGCCCTGCGGCCATCTTCGCCGGGGACGGCGGGCCTCGTGCGATCCCGGACAGCCTGCAGGAACGAGTCCAGCTGGCGCTTGAGGGGCTCCTCCTCCGGAGAGGAGGTACGCTCGATCGCGATCTCCGGTTGCCCGGCGATCCCATCCTCCAGGCGATAGACCTGGGTCTCGCGGGCCGCAAAGTCCACTGAGATATAGGTTCTCGGGAAGAAGACGCGGAATTTCCTGATTTTTTCGGCCGACACCCGACTCGCCGTCAGGTTGGCGATCAAGCCCGACGCGAAGCGCAGCCGGGCGTTCGCGATGTCCACTTTCGCGGTCAGGACGGGCACTCCCACGGCGTCCACCTGCACCGGCTCGGAGCCGTCGAGGGACAGGACGATGTCCAGGTCGTGGATCATAAGATCCAGCACCACGTCGATGTCGAGGCTGCGGGGCGAGAACGAGCCCAGCCGGTGAACCTCGATGAAGCGCGGCTGGTGGGAATGGGCCCGAAGGGCTTCGACGGCCGGGTTGAAGCGCTCGATGTGGCCCACTTGCAGCAGGGCGCCCCGGGCCGCGGCCAGCCGGATCAGGTCGTCGGCCTCGTCGAGGGTGGTCGTGATGGGCTTCTCGACGAGCACGTCCTTCCCCGCCTCCAGGAACGCCCGCGCCACCCGGTGATGATCCACCGTCGGCACCGCGACCGAGACCGCGTCGACCTCCGCGATCATGTCGCGCAGGTGAGCGAAGGCACGACCCCCGTGGCGGCCGGCGATCTCCGCGGCCCGGGCCGGGTCCACGTCGTAGACGCCGGCCAGTCGGGCGCTCGGGAGCGAGGCATAGACGCGGGCATGGTGCTGGCCCAGGGCGCCGACGCCGATGATGCCGAGGCGAATCACTCGGCCGTTCCCCAGACCACGATCCCGCCCTCTTCCGCGGCGCGGATCACCGCGGGCCGGTCGATCAACAGTGTCTTGCCGGCCTCCACCGAGAGCACGCGGGCCTTCGCCCGCGCCATCGTGCGGATCGTCGCTTCGCCCACCACCGGCACGTCGAAGCGCATGTCCTGGCGCGGCTTCGCGAGCTTGACGACGACGACGCCGGGCCCCGCGATGCGGCCGGCCCGCTCGATCGTCTCGTCCGTGCCTTCCATCGCCTCCAGGGCCACGGCGGCGCGGTCCTTCACGACCACTGTCTGGCCGAGGTCCAGCTTCGTCAGGGCGCGGCCGATCTCCCGGCCGTAGTCGATGTCCTTCTGCTCGTCGCGGCTCGGGCCCTTGCGGGTCATGGCGCCGGGCGAGGCCATCTGCTCCGCCAGCAGCGCCACGGACGGCAGCAGGCGGATGCCCTCGCGCTCGAGCGCGTCGGCGACGCCCCCCAGCAGGCTGTCCGTGTTCTTGAGGGCCAGGCGGGCGATCACTGCCATGAGCTTCAGGTCCGGCACCACGTCCGAGAAGATCTGCCGGTGCTTGACCTGGCCGGCCATCACGGCCTCGTGGACGCCGGCGCCCTTGAGGGCGTCGATCGCCTTGCCGAGCTGGCCCAGGGACACCCAGTGGGTCTCGTCGGCCTCCGCCTCAAGGGCCGGATCGGCTTCCTCGCGGATCGCAACCGCCACCACCCGCCGGCCGGCACGGCGCGCCGCGGCGGCCACGAGGAACGGAAAGCGGCCGTTGCCGGCGATCAGCCCGAGCGGCTCCATGGAAGGCCGCTATTCCTCGTCGTCGGCGTCGCCCGATCCCGACCGGCGCTTCAGGATGGCGCCGCGCCGGCTCGAGCGGATGAATTCCACGAGGCCGCGGATGTCGTCGTTCCCCGCGCCCTCGGCCTCGAGGCGCGCCACGGCGTCGCTCGTGTTGAGCCGGCTCTGCAGCAGCACACGGAAGGCCTGCCGGATCGCCTTCACGCGGTCGGCCGAGAAGCCGCGGCGCGTGAGACCGATGCCGTTGATGCCGTAGATGCACGCCCGGTTGCCGACGACCTTCGAGAACGGGAGCACGTCCTTCGTCGCGACCGTGTAGCCGCCGATGAAGGAGTACGCGCCGACGCGGCAGAACTGGTGGACGCCCGAGAACGCGTTCACGATGGCGAAGTCCTGGACGTCCACGTGGCCGGCCAGGGTGGCCGCGTTGCCGAAGATGATCTGGCTGCCGACCTGGCAGTCGTGGGCGATGTGCACGCCGGCCATCAGCAGGTTGTCGGAGCCGATCCGCGTGATGCCGCCGCCGCCCGTCGTGCCGCGGTGCACGGTCACGGACTCGCGGAACACGTTGCGATCTCCGATCGTGACCCGCGTCGGTTCGCCCTTGTACTTGAGGTCCTGGGGCGCCATGCCGATCGAGGCGAAGGGGAAGAAGTGGTTCTCCTCCCCCACCACCGTGTCGCCGTCCACGACTACGTGGGATTCGAGGAGCGTGCCGCGGCCCAGCCGCACGCGAGGTCCGACGGTGCAGTAGGGGCCGATCCGGACGCCCGCGCCGAGGACGGCCCCCGGGGCCACCCGGGCGCTCGGGTCCACCAGCGCGACGGCGCTCTCGCGGATCTGGAGCAGGAGGCGTCCCTCCGCGACCCGGTGGCCGTCGCAGTGGATCTCGCCGCGGACGCGGCACAGGCCGCCGCGCTGGTGCAGCACGCGCACGTCGAGACGCAGGTGGTCCCCGGGCACCGCCGGCCGGCGGAACTTCGCCTGGTCGATGCCGACCACGTGCACCTCGAGCCCGCTCGGATCCGGGGCCCGCTCGAGCAGCCAGAGGCCCGCCGCCTGGGCAAGGCTCTCCATGAGGAGCACGCCGGGCATCACGGGCGCGCCCGGGAAGTGGCCCTCGAAGAAATCCTCGCTCCCGGTGACGTTCTTGACCGCCACGAGACCGGTCGCGTCGTGCTCGAGGACCCGGTCCACGAGGACGAACGGGTACTGGCTGGGGATCTGCCGGATCAGCCGGCCGATGTTGATGGACATGGAGAAACTCCCGGCCCGCGCGCCCTGGCGCGGGGCCGGGAGGCTTCCTTCGAAGCGGCTAGGGCTTCTCGGGAGCGGGCGTCGCGGCCGGGGCCGGGGCGGCAGGCTTCGGGGCCGGAGCCGCGGGCTTCGCGGCGGCGGCCTTCTCGGCCTCGTTCGACTTCAGCACCACGTCGGCGGTGATGTCGGACTCCTTCGCGGCCACGAGGACGACGCGGTTGTCCAGAAGGATGTCGATGGCCTTGTCCTTCACGACCGCCTCGATGCTCGGGCGGATCTTCACCTGGAACTCGTTCTCCAGGGCCTGGGCCTGCTGCTGGGCCCGGTCGCGCATGCGCTGCAGCTCGGCCTGGCCGTCCTCGAGGAACGCCTGGCGGTCGCGGGTCTTCTTCACGATCTCCTGGCGCTTCTTGTCGGCGCCCTCGGGCGAGAGCACGCTGCCGGTCTTCTCGAGATCGTCCTGCATCGCCTTGATGCCGGCGTCGATCTTGTTGAGGTCCGCCTGCTTCTTCTGGCCCTCGGCGTCGATCTCGTTCTTCAGGTCCTCGAGCTTCTTCGCGTAGCCCTTGCCGAGCAGGCTCTCCGTCGAGACCCGCTCCATGTTGATCGTGGCGATGCGCTGCTTCGGCGCATCCTGGGCGTATGCGGCCTGCGCGACCGCGGCGAACGACAGTGCGAGGAGGTGCGTCTTTCTCATGTCTGCTCCTTAGGCTTCCTTTAGAAGGTGGTGCCGACGGCGAACTTGAACGTCGACTTGTCCTGGAACACGTCGCGTTGCGGGTTCCATGCGTAGATCAATCGGAACGGCACGTTGATGACGGGCATCATGAAACGGAGCTCGGCACCCGTCGACGTGCGGAGTTCCTTGAAGCTCATCTTCTCTCCCTCGAGATACGCCTGGCCCGCGTCGAAGAAGAGGAGGAAACGCAGGGGCCCGAAGATGTCCAGATAGTACTCGGCGTTGTAGAGCATGTACTTGTTGCCGCCCAGGGAGCGGTTGAGCGAGTCCACCGGTCCCACGGTGCGGATGTTGACGCCGCGGATCTGGGTCTCGCCGCCGAGGGTGTAGCGCTGGTAGTACGGAAGGTGCGTCGTGTCCCCGAACGGCTTGATGTAGCCGAACTCCGCCCGGACGCCGAGCGCGGTCTTCTTGGTGTGGGGAATGTACCAGACCGTCTCGAGGGTGGGCCGGATGAAGTCCACCGTCCCGCCCAACGGGCCGCCCACGAACTGCAGCGTCGCGGTGTACTTCTTGCCCGAGCGCGGCTGGAACGGGTTGTCCGTGGTGTTGAGGCTGAACGAGGGCGTGAGGCGGCTCTCCTTGCGGTTTGTCTCGCCGCCGAACAGGAAGGGATCGAAGACCGGGGTCTGGCCCGTCGTGCCGCCCGTGCTGGACGACGTGTTCCCCTGCACCTTCACGACCTCGAAGCCGTAGTTCAGGAACATGCGGCTGAAGCGGCCCACCGGGAAGCCGGTCGTGAAGCTGGCGCCCGTGCCTTCCTGGGTGTAGCCCACGAACGTCCCGAAGCTCTCGTACGTGATCTTGCGCTTGAACACGTCGAAGCCCGCCGTGATCGGGCGGTCCAGGAAGTACGGCTCGGTGATCGAGACCTGGTAGTTCTTCGTGCGCTTGCCGCTCTGCAAGGACACCTGGAAGGTCTCGCCCAGACCGAGGAAGTTCGCGGTCGAGAACGAGCCGTTCACGAAGGTGCCCTCGAGGCCGGAGACGCCGCCGCCGAACGTGAACTGGTTGCGGTTCTGCTCCTCGACCTTGAAGGTCAGGTCGAGCTTGTCGTCGGCGCCCTCGGACAGCGAGAACTCGGGAGGGGCTTCCATCGGCTTGAAGTAGCCGAGCTGGTTCACGCGCCGGATGGACATCTTCAGGGCTTCCGTGTTGAACACGTCGCCCTCGTTCATGTACACCTCGCGGCGGATCACCTTGTCGCGCGTGGTGTCGTTGCCCGTGAAGACGATCTTCCCGACGTAGTAGCGCTTGTCCTCCTCCATCGTGAGGGTGAGGTCGACGATCTTGCGCTCGGGATCGGGCTTGCGCTTCGTGAAGCCCGTCATCTGGAAGTAGCCCGTCGAGCCGTAGATGTCCCGGACCTTCTCGTAGCCCTTCTTGAGCCGCGAGTCGCGATAGACGTCCCCGGTCTTCAGCTTGAAGATCGGACGCAGCCCTTCTTCCTTGAAGACGGTCAGGCCCTCGAACTTGATCTCGCCGACCCGGTACTGGTCACCCTCGGTGACGGGGACGTCGACGTGCAGCCACTTCACCGGCTTCTTCTTGAGGAAGCCGGACTTGCCGTCGGTGTACTCGAGGGTCGGCGTGCCCACGGTGGCGGTCACGTAGCCGTTGTCGAGGTAGAAGTCCCGGAGCGCCTCCTGGTCCTCGGCCCACTTCTCGTCGGTGAACTTGGCGCTGCCCTTGAGCCAGGACAGGTTGAAGAAGCCCGCCTGCTTGATCTTCTTCATGCGGCCGCGCAGCTTGCCGTCGGAATAGATGGCGTTGCCGGCGAAGGTGATCGACTTGACCTTGGTCTTGGGCCCGTCGTCCACGATGAAGGAGAGCTGGAGGCCGGCGCCCCCGACGTTCTTCGTCTCGTGCTTCACCGACGCGAAGGACAGTCCCTTCTCCTTCAGCATCCCGAGGATCACGGCCTCGACCTTGCGGGCCTTGCCCGGGTCGTAGAACGTGTCCATGCGCACGATCGCGTCCTTCTTCTTGAGCTCGTCCTCGATGTTCGTGGTCGTGAGCGCCTTGCTGCCGCGGTAGTCCACGATCTGGATCCGCTTGCGCTCGCGCACCACGAAGCTCACGATCTTGCCCCGCGCTCCGTCGCGCACGTCGAGGAGCAGGTCGTCGAGGAAGCCCGTGTCCCACAGGCGCCGGAAATCCTCCCGGAGCCGCAGCTCGTCGAAGCGGTCGCCGGGCTTCGTCGAGATGTAGTACGCCAGGGTCTCCGTCTGCAGGTACTGGTTCCTCAGGATGTCGACGCGTTCGACGATCGGGCCAGTGGCGGGCTGGAGCGGCGAGGCCGCGGCCGGAGCCGGCGCCTCGGGCTCGAGCTCCTCTTCCTGCGGCGTCTCGGCGGCCGGAGGCTCCTGCGCCCTCACGAGAGCGGCGGGAGCCAGCCACCCCAGGCACGCCAGGGCCAGGGCGAGCGCGCGCACGGCGTCGATCGGGGCCCTCAAGCCGACAGCGCTCCGCCGCGGCCGTCCTGCCAGTACCACAAGGCTCCTTCCGTGACGCCGATCTCGATCGGCGTGCCGGTGCGGATCTGGCCGCGGATGAAGGCTTCCGAGAGGGCGTCCTCCACGTGGCGCTGGATCGCGCGGCGCAGCGGCCGGGCTCCGTAGGCCCGCTCCGGCAGGGTCTTGCGCAGGATCCAGGCGACGCCCTCGTCGCGGATCTGGAGCGTGATGCCCTTGCCCTTGAGGTTCTCGCCGAGCTGGTCGACGAGCAGGCGGGTGATCTTCGACAGGTCGTCCTCGGTGAGCGCCTCGAAGACGATGATCTCGTCGATGCGGTTGATGAACTCCGGGTTGAAGGTGCGCTTGACCTCGCCCATCACGAGCTCGGAGATCTCCTCGGCCGTCTGTCGCGCTTCGCCCGAGGTGAAGCCCATGCGGCCGCGCTTCTCGATGTAACGCGCGCCGATGTTGGACGTCATGATGAGGATCGTGTTCTTGAAGTCGATGGTGTTGCCCAGGCCGTCGGTGAGGTGCCCGTCCTCGAAGACCTGCAGCAGGATGTTGAACACGTCGGGATGCGCCTTCTCGATCTCGTCGAGGAGCACGACCGAGTACGGGTTGCGCTTGACGCGCTCCGTGAGCTGACCGCCCTCCTCGTGGCCCACGTAGCCGGGCGGCGAGCCGATCAGCTTGGACACCGAGTGCTTCTCCATGTACTCCGACATGTCGAAGCGCACGAGGCGCCCCTCGGAGCCGAAGAGAAGGGCCGCCAGGCTGCGGGCGACCTCCGTCTTCCCCACGCCGGTCGGGCCCAGGAAGATGAACGAGCCCACGGGGCGGTTGGGGTTCTTGAGGCCGGCGCGGGTGCGGCGGATCGCCCGGGCCACGGCGCTGATCGCGCTCTCCTGGGACACGATGCGCTTGTGGAGCTCCTCCTCCATGCGCAGCAGCTTCGTCGACTCCTCTTCCTTGACGGCCGTGATCGGGATGCCCGTCCACTTGGAGACGACCTCGTCGATGTCCTCCTTGGTGACCTCGTGGCCGCCGCTGCCCCCCATGTCCCAGTGCTCCCGGACGATGGTCAGGTTCTCGCGCTGGGCCACTTCCTCGTCGCGCAGGAAGGACCGGCCCATCTCGGGCTCGCTGCGATCCACGACGACGCGGATCTTGCGCGAGAACTCGGGCTGGTCCTCGAGTGCCTGGGCGTCGCGCAGCTTCACGCGGCTGCCGGCCTCGTCGAGCAGGTCGATCGCCTTGTCGGGCAGGAAGCGATCGGTGATGTAGCGGTTCGACTGGAGCACCGCCGCTTCGAGGGCCTCGTCCCGGTAGGTGACGTGGTGGAACTTCTCGTAGCGGTCCTTGATGCCCCGCAGGATCTCGACCGTCTCGTCCTCGCTGGGCGAGGCGACCTTGACCGCCTGGAAGCGGCGCTCCAGGGAGCGGTCCTTCTCGATGTACTTGCGGTACTCCCCGGGGGTCGTGGCTCCGATGCACTGGATCTCGCCGCGCGACAGCGCCGGCTTCAGGATGTTCGCGGCGTCGAGGCTGCCCTCGGCCGAACCCGCGCCCACCAGGGTGTGGAGCTCGTCGATGAAGATGATGATGTTCCGGCTCTCGGTGAGCTCGCGCATGATCGTCTTCAGGCGCTCCTCGAACTGGCCGCGGTACTTGGTGCCGGCCACGATGAGCGAGATGTCCAGGGCCAGGATGCGCTTGTCGGCGAGGTAGATCGGCACGTCGCCCTGGACGACCTTGTTGGCGAGGCCCTCCACGAGCGCCGTCTTGCCGACCCCCGGCTCGCCGATCAGGACGGGGTTGTTCCGCGTCCTCCGGCACAGGACCTGGATGATCCGGGCCAGCTCCTCGGCGCGGCCGACGAGGGGATCGAGAGCGCCGCGGGCCGCGGCCTCGGTGAGGTCACGGGAGAATTCCGAGAGGAGCGGCGTCTCCTTCGACTTGCCGACGTTCGCCTTCTCGTTCAGGAGCTGGACGATGTCCTCTCGGACGGTCCCGACGCGCATCCCCTTCTCCGCCAGGATCGACGCGGCGACGCTCTTTTCCTCGCGCATCAGGCCCAGCAGGATGTGCTCGGTCCCGATGTAGTTGTGGAGCATCCGCTCGGCCTCCTCGGACGCGTAGGACAGGACGCGCTTGGAGTCGGCCGAGAGCGGAATGTCGACGGAGGTCGAGACCTTGTCGCGGTACGGAGCGCGGCCCTCGATGTCCTTGCGGATCGTCTCCATCGAGAGGTGGCTCTTGCTGAAGATGCGGGAGGTCAGGCCCTTGCCCTCGCGGATGAGTCCCAGCAGCAGGTGCTCCGTCTCGATCGAGTTGCTGCCAAGCTGGCTGGCCTCGTAGCGGGCGAAGAAGATCACCCGCCGCGCCCGCTCCGTGTACCGCTCGAACATGGACCTCCCGTTGACCCCGGACCCCGGATTCTAACCCAGCGGACGGAGCTTGCCCGCTTCCAGGCTCAGCCTTCGGTCGCAGGCCTGGGCCAGACGACCATTGTGTGTCACCACGACCACGGTGAGCTTCCTCTCACCGTTGAGACGTCGCAGGAGGCCGTGCAGCCGGTCGCCGGTCTCCTCGTCCAGGTTGCCCGTGGGCTCGTCGGCCAGCAGGGCCCGGGGCGACTGAGCAAGCGCTCGCGCGACGGCCACCCGCTGTTGCTCGCCTCCCGACAACGTGCCGGGCCTGTGCTCGAGCCGGTGCTCGAGGCCGAGCTCCACGAGCAGCTCGCGCGAGCGGGCCCAGGCCTCCTTCTCCGGCTTGCGCGCGATCAGGAGCGGCATCGCCACGTTCTCGAGGGCGCTGAACTCCGGCAACAGGTGATGGAACTGGAAGACGAAGCCGAGGGTGGAGTTCCGGAACGAGCGAAGCGCCGTCTCGCCCAGGGCGAGGACGTCCTGACCGCCCAGCCGCACGCTCCCCGACTCGGGGCGATCCAGGGTGCCGAGCACGTGGAGCAGCGTCGACTTGCCGACGCCCGAAGCCCCGGTGATCGCGAGCATCTCGCCCTCGGCCACGTCGAGGTCGAGCTCCTGCAGCACCGGCACGTAGCCGGCGGCCGTGCGATAGCCCTTCACGAGCTTCTGCGCGACGAGCAGGCTCATTCGTACCTCAGGGCCTCGGCGGGGTCGAGGCGCGAGGCGCCGCGTGCCGGGTAGATCGTCGCGAGCAGGCAGGTGACGAGGGCGCCGACGATCACGATGGCGGCGTCGGTCGGCAGCAGCGTGAAGGGGACGTAGGAGATCTGGTAGACGTCCTGGGGCACGCGGATCAGCCGGTAGTGGTCGAGAACGCGGCACGCGCCCCAACCCAGGACGGCGCCCGCGAAGGTCCCGACGGCGCCGATCACCGTGCCCTGCAACATGAAGATGCGCGCCACCGCGCCGCGGGCGGCGCCCATCGAGACCAGGATCGCGATGTCCTGGTGCTTCTCCATGACCATGAGGATCAGGGTCGCGACGATGTTGAGCGCCGCCACCATCACGATCAGCCCGATCGTGATCGCGATCGCGGTCTTCTCCAGCCAGAGCGCCGAGAAGAGGCTCTGGTTCATCTGGATCCAGTCCGTCGTGATGTAGCCCTCGCCGAGGGTCTTCAGCAGCTCGCCGGCGATCGGGCGCACCTCGTACATGTCGTCGACCTTGACCTCGACGAGGTTCGCGCTGTCCCCCATGTCGAAGAGGCGCTGCGCCGAGGCCATCGGCAGCCAGGCCCACGCCGCGTCGAACTCGTAGAGGCCGCTGCGGACGATGCCGGCCACGCGGAACTTCGCCATCCGGGGCAGCACGCCCATCGGCGACAGGCGTCCCTGGGGCGACGTCACAGTGACCACGTCCCCGGCGCCCACGCCCAGCGCCGCGGCCAGGTCCTTGCCCAGGAGGATCGGGCTCATGCCCTCCTCCGGCGTCACGAGGTCGGCGAGCTGGCCCTCCTCCACCTGATGGGCGATCTCCGTGACGGTGCTCTCCTCCTTCGGGAGGATTCCCTTGAGGGTGGCGACCGCCGATCCTCCGCCGCTCGTGAGCAGGCCCTTCCCGTAGACGGCCGGCGCCGTGCCCAGGACGCGCGGCACGCCGCGCAGGCGCTCCGCCACCTCGCGGTAGTCCTCCATGGCGTTCGAGCGGCTGCGGAAGACGCTGATGTGCGCCGTGGCTCCCAGGATGCGCGACCGGACCTCGGCCTGCAGTCCCGTCATCAGGCCCAGGGCGATCAGCACGGCCATCACGCCCACGGCCACGCCCAGGATGGAGATCCCGGAGATCACCGAGATGAAGGCCTGCTTCCGTCGCGCCGCGAGGTAGCGCAGCGCGATCCGCAGCTCAAACGGCAGGGGGCTTCCTTCCGGCCTCGGGCCGCATGTGCGGGAAGAGGATCACGTCGCGGATCGACGGGGAGTTCGTGAGGATCATCGCGAGCCGATCGATGCCGACGCCGCACCCGCCGGTCGGCGGCATGCCGTGGCCGAGGGCGCGGATGTAGTCCTCGTCCATGAGGTGCGCCTCGCCGTCGCCCCCGGCGCGCTGGCGGACCTGGTCGAGGAAGCGCTCGCGCTGCTCGAGGGGATCGTTGAGCTCCGAGAAGCCGTTGGCGACCTCCATCCCGCACATGAAGAGCTCGAAGCGGTCGGCGACGCCCTTGTCGTCGGCGCGACGCTTCGACAGCGGCGAGATCTCGACCGGGTAGTCGATGACGAACGTCGGCGCCCACAGGCTCTTCTCCGCGAAGTCGCCGAAGAGCTGGGCGATCCGCTTGCCGTGGGAGAGGGCGAGATAGCCGTCGCGGTCGACCTCGGCGCGCCGGCAGGCTCCGGCGAACGCCTCGGAGCGCACGTACGCGTCGAGCTGGGCCTCGTCGTCGAGACTGTCCGGGGTGAATCCTGCCGCGGGGTCGGACGCGAAGGCGTTCGCGATCGCGTCGTTCATGCGGACACGCGCGAAGGGAGCCCTGAGGGAGACCTCGCGGCCCCGGAACGGCAAGGGCTGGTCCCCCGCCACCTTCGCCGCGGCTCCCGCGATCAGCGCCTCCGTCATGTCGATCACGTCGCGGCAGTCGAAGTACGCGGCGTAGAACTCGAGCATGGTGAACTCGGGGTTGTGGTTCGCCGACAGCCCCTCGTTCCGGAAGTTGCGGTTGATCTCGTAGACCCTCTCGAGGCCGCCCACGACGAGTCGCTTGAGATACAGCTCCGGGGCGATGCGCATGAAGAGGTCGACGTCGAGGGCGTTGTGGTGCGTGACGAACGGTCGCGCCAGGGCGCCACCCGGGATCGGGTGCATCATCGGCGTCTCGACCTCGACGAAGCGGCGCTCGTCCATGAGGCGCCGGATCTCGCCGACCATGCGGCTGCGGGTCACGAACGCCTTCCGCACCTCCGGGTTCGAGAGCAGATCCACGTAACGCTGGCGATAGCGCACTTCCATGTCGGTCAGGCCGTGCCACTTCTCCGGCGGCGGCAGGAGCGCCTTCGAGAGGAACGTGAGCGTCTTCGCCTTCACCGACAGCTCGCCGGTGCGGGTCTTCATGACCGTGCCCGAGGCTCCGACGAAGTCCCCGCGATCGACGAGGCCCAGCAGCTTGAAGGCGTCCTCGCCCACCTCGTCCTTGCGGATGTAGAGCTGGAGCGTGCCCTCGCCGTCGCTGAGGGTCGCGAAGCTCGCCTTGCCCATGGGCCGCAGCAGCATGACGCGCCCGGCCACCTGGACGGTCGCCGGCTCGGACTCGAGCTGTTCGGCCGTGCGCGCCCCCCAGGCCGCGGCCACTTCCGCGAGGGAGTGGCTGCGGACGAAGCGGTTCGGGTAGGGCTCGACGCCCGCAGCGCGCAGGCCCTCCGCCTTCTGGAGACGGATCGCCGACTCCTCGGGCCAGCCCGGAACCGGCGGCGTCAGGCCCTCACGCTCCTCGGACACGCTTCCCCTCCCCGCGCACCTTGCGCATGATCGCGTCGAGGACGCCGTTCACGAACGAAGGCGAGTCGGCCTCCCCGAAGCGGCGCGCCATCTCCACCGCCTCGTCGATGATGACCGCCGACGGCGTCGACTTGTCGTGGATGAGCTCGAAGGTGCCGAGGCGCAGGACGTTCCTGTCCACGGCGGCGATGCGATCGAAGCGCCAGTGGGTCGACGCCGCCCCGATCGCGGCGTCGATCGCCTCGAGGTCTCCGTGGGCGCCGCGCGCCATGCGGTCCGCCATTCCCCGGGTGAGATCGGTGGTGGTGCGGACGCGCCAGAACGCTTCCACGACCTGGTCGATCGGCGCGCGGCTCATGTCCGCCTGGTACAGCATCTGGAACGCGCACTCGCGCGCCTTGGTCCTGCGACCCATGGCCTAGCGCTCCGCCCGGATCGCCCGCAGGGCGTGAACGGACGCGACCGCGGCGCGCGCGGCCTCGGCGCCCTTGTTGTCGGGCCCCTTGCGCGAGCGCTCGAGTGCCTGCGACGCCTTCGCCACGGTCAGGACCCCGAAGGCCACGGGCACGCCGCTGGCGAGGGCGGCGCGCTGCAGCCCGGCGGCCGTCTCACGGGCGATGTGCTCGTAGTGGTCCGTGCCGCCCTTGATGACGGCGCCCAGGGCGACGACCGCGTCGAAGCGGCCGGACGTCGCGGCCGCCTGCGCCGCGAGGGGCAGCTCGAAGGCGCCGGGCACGTCGAAGACGCTCACGTGGGCGACGCCCATCGCCGTGAGCGCGGCCTCGGCGCCCTCGGTCAAGCCGTCCACGACGCGCTCGTTGAAGCGGGCGCGCACGATCGCCACGCGCAGGCCGGCGCCATTCGACTCCTGCCGGGGTGCGCTCTTGGTCCGCGCCTTCGTCACTTGCCGGTGAACTCCGCCTTGCGCTTGCCGAGGAAGGCCTGCGTGCCCTCCTTCATGTCCGCCGTCGTGCAGAGCAGGCCGAACAGGGCGGCCTCGGCGGCCTGCGCCTCCGCGAAGGGCATCTCGAGGCCCCCGTTGACTGCCTCGAGGGTGAAGCGCAGGGACACCGGCGCATTCGCGAGGATCTTGCGCACGAGCGCCTCCGTCTCGGCGAGCAGCTGATCCTTCGCGACCACCCGGTTGACGAGCCCGATGCGGTGGGCCTCGGCCGCGTCGACGGGTTCGCCGCTGAGGAGCAGCTCCAGTGCGCGCCCCTTGCCGACGAGGCGCGGCAGGCGCTGCGTCCCGGCGTAGCCGCACATCAGCCCCAGCTTCACCTCGGGCGTGCCGAGCCGGGCGTTCTCCGACGCGACGCGAAGGTGACACGCCAGGGCGAGCTCGCAGCCGCCGCCGAGGGCGAAGCCGTTGACGGCCGCGACCACGGGCTTGCCGAGGCTCTCGATCCTGTCGAAGACCCCCTGGCCGCGCATCGACGTCGCGCGCCCGGCCACGGGCGTCTGCTGGGCGAGCTCGGCGATGTCCGCGCCGGCCACGAACGCCTTCTCGCCGGCTCCGGTCAGGATCACCGCCCCCACCGCGTCGTCGGCTCCGAGTGACGCGAAGCAGGCGTCGAGCTCGGCGATCACGCGCGCGTTGAGGGCGTTCAGTTTCTCGGGACGATTGATCGTGACGAAGGCCACCCGATCCCGGACCTCGACGAGCAGGGTCTCGAAGCTCATGCCGTGAGCCCGCGCATGGGAACCGGCGGCTCCTGCGAGTAGTCGTAGAAGCCCTTGCCCGACTTCCGACCGTTGAGCCCGGCCTGGACCATCCGCTTCAGCAGCGGTGGGGGCGCGAAGCGCTTCTCGCGGAACTCGTCAAACATGATGTTGGCGATGTAGTAGGTCGTGTCGTTGCCCACGAAATCGAGGAGCGTCAGCGGCCCCATGGGATGGCCGCACCCGAGCTGCATGCCACGGTCGATGTCCTCGATCGAGCCGACGCCCTCCTCGAGAGCGCGGATCGCGTCGAGCAGGTACGGCACCAGCAGGCGGTTCACGATGAACCCGCCCTTGTCCGTCGCGCGGATCGGCGCCTTGCCGAGGCCCTTCGCGAACTCGTAGACGGCCTCGAAGGACTCGGGAGACGTGAGCGGCGAGCGCACCACCTCCACGAGCTTCATGAGCGGCACGGGGTTGAAGAAGTGCAGGCCGACGAAGCGGTCGCCGCGCTTCGTCATCGCGGCCATCTCCGTGATCGAGAGCGACGACGTGTTCGAGGCGAAGATCGTGTGGGCCGGGCAGGCAGCGTCCAGGGCCTGGTAGACCTCGCGCTTGAGCGCCAGGTTCTCGACCACCGCCTCGATGACGATGTCGCAGGCCGAAAGGTCCTCGAGCTGCGTGGTGCCCTTGAGCCGCCCCACGACCTCCGCCTTGCGCTCTGCGGCCAGCTTGCCCTTGTCGACGCCCTTCTGGAGGAACGCGTCGATCTTGCCGAGTCCTTTCCTGAGGATGTCGTCGCTGACCTCGCGGACGAGCACGGCGTGGCCGGCCGCCGCGGCGACCTGGCCGACGCGCGAGCCCATGACGCCGCCACCCCCG
>CADEEV010000024.1:20859-71914 GCA_902826455.1 uncultured Acidobacteriota bacterium
TTTAGCTTGATGATGACGGCGATGCCCTGGCCGCCGCCGATGCAGGCGGCCGCGAGGCCGTAGGTTCCCTTGCGCCGCCGCAGCTCCAGCATGAGCGTCAGGAGGAGGCGCGTGCCGGTCGCCCCGAGGGGATGGCCGAGGGCGATCGCGCCGCCGTTCACGTTCGTCTTCTCGCGCACGAGACCCAGCGCCTTCTCGACGGCGAGGTACTGGCCGGCGAACGCCTCGTTGATCTCCACGACGTCGAGCTCAGCCAGCGAGAGGCCGGCCGCGGCCAGCGCCCGCTGCGCCGCGGGCACCGGACCGATCCCCATGATCTCGGGAGGAACACCGGCGATGCCCCAGGAGACGACGGAGGCGAGCGGCTTCAGGCCGCGAGCGCCCGCCTCGCCGCGTCCGGCCACGACCAGGGCCGCGGCGCCGTCGACGATGCCGCTGGCGTTGCCGGCGGTCACCGACCCGTCCTTTCCGAAGGCCGGCCGCAGCGCGGCCAGTCCCTCGAGGGTCGTCTCGGGCCGCAGGTGATCGTCGGCCTCGACCCGGATCGTCTTGCGGCCCTGGGGCGCGTCGACCGCGACGATCTCCTCCTGGAACACGCCGCGCGCGAGAGCGTCGGCCGCGGCCTTCTGGCTACGGAGCGCGTAGGCGTCCATGGCCTCGCGCGTGATGCCGTCGCGCTTCGCGAGGTTGTCGGAGGTCTGGGCCATGTAGAGCCCGCAGTGGGTGTCGAGGAGCGCCACCATCAGCGAGTCCTCGAGCTTGCCCTGGCCCAGGCCGAAGCCCGAGCGCGCGCCACGGATCACGTGCGGCGCCTGGGTCATGTTCTCCATGCCCCCGGCGACGGCCAGGCGCGCCTCGCCGAGGCGGATCATCTGGGCCGCGCTCACGACGGACTGCAGGCCCGACCCGCACAGACGGTTCACCGTGAGCGCCGGGGTCTCGATGGGAATGCCGGCTTTGAGGCCGACGTGGCGTGCGCCGTAGATCGCGTCGCCCGAGGTCTGCAGGGCGTTTCCCATGACCACGTGGTCGACCCATTCCGGCCGGGCTCCCGACCGCTCGAGCGCCGCACGCGTGGCGTGCGCCCCGAGCTCCAGCGCCGAAACGTCCTTGAAGGCTCCCACGTACTCGGCCATGGGCGTGCGCGCGCCGCCCAGGATCACCACGTCCTCGCTCATTCTCAATGACCTCGTGCGCCCCGGTTTCGGAGGCGCAAAGACCGCCGATTATAACCTCGCGCCGGTTTCCTTGACTCGGCGCGAAGCCGGGAGTTAGTCTCGCGACAGTGAAGAGGATGCGCGCTCTCGCCACGGCCCTCGTCCCGCTCGCCCTCGCGGCGTGCAACGGCGACTACCCCAATCCCTTCGAGGGACAGATCAGGACCGGCAAGCCCACGGCCGACGCTGGCCTCGTCTTCACGGGCAACGGCTGGAGCGAGACGGCGGGGAGCGGGCGCGAGGCCTTCTCGCTGTCGGCGGGCGGCGCCAGCCTGACGCGGCTCACGTTCTGCAACGAGACGGCGCTCGCCTGCGACACGGCCGAGGTCGTCCTCGCTCCCGATCGCCGGCGCGCGATCCTGCGGGTTCTCGATACCGACACGAACGGCGACGGAGTCCTGAGAGCGGACGACGGCTACGCCCTCGTGTTCGCGGACCTCGACCGGCAGGCCCAGGCGAACCTGGTCGAGGCCAGCCAGAAGGTAACCGGGATGGACTGGTCGCCGGTGCAGGATCTCGTGGTCTACAGCGCCCAGGGCATCGGCGGCGAAGACCTGTTCCGCACCGATCCGATTCGGCCCACCGCCGACAACCAGCAGGACACCCGCAACCTCAGCTGCCCGACCGGCCAGAACGGCGTCACCCCGCCCTGCGACAACCGCATCCGCGAGCGCCGCCCGCGCATCGATCCCAGCGGGCAGTTCCTCGTGTACGAGCGCATCGGAGCCGACGGCAAGGGCCAGATCTGGGCCTTCCAGAACGTGGCCTCGATCTTTCCGATCACGACCGGCGGCCCGGGCTCCGAGCCCCTCACCGGAACGCCCTACGTGGTCGGCTCCGACGCCGACCCGGACTTCTCGCCCGACAACGCCTCGATCGTGTTCCGGCGCCTCACGGCGACCGGCAACGGCGGTCGCGGCACCTGGGACATCCTGGCGGTCGACAGCGACGGCACGAACCTCCGGACGGTCGCGAGGGGCGGGGCCTGGCGCAGCGCGCCCGACTGGGCCATCGACGGCTCGATCGCCTTTGCAGAGATCCCCGTGTCGACCGGGATCCCGGCGCTCGTCCGCGTGAACGCCGACGGCTCGAACCGCCAGGTGCTGTTCTCGCTTCCCGCCGGCTTCAGCCTCGACTTCCCGCGCTGGCTGCGGCCCGTCTCCTAGTCGGCGGCGAACATCCCCTCGCGGTAGGCGACGATGCGGCCGGCCACGGCCGAGGCGGCCACAGTCAGCGGCGAGGCCAGGTACAGCCGCCCGGGACCCGACCGGTTCTGGTAGTTGCGATTGATCGCCGACACGGTGACCTGGTCGCGCGATTCGGACACTCCCGGCCCGCACCCGATGCAGGCGCCGCAGCCGGGGTGGATCACGCGCACGCCCGTCCTCGCGAAGATCTCCACGTAGCCTTGCCGCTCCGCGTAGGCCTCGACGGCCTTGGAGCCGTATTGGATGAAGAAGGAGACACCCTCCTTCACGCGGCGTCCCGCCGCCAGGGCCTCGGCCATGACGCGGGCGTAGAGGTCCAGGTCGACCTCCTTCCCCGCGGTGCACGAGCCCCCGTAGGCGATGTCGATCGGCACCTCGCCCAGGTCCTCGATGTACGCGCCGTTCGTGGGGTCGGAAGGAATGCCCTGGGCGGGATCCCCTGGGGTCGCGACCATCGGCCGGATCGAGTCGAGGTCCACGACATGGACACCGCCGGCGTAGACGGCGCCGGGATCGGGGATCACCGTCTTCTGGCGCAACGCGTCGATCGAGACTCCCGGGCGGCGCGCCGCGATCCACTCCAGCATCGCCTCGTCCGCCTCGACGACGCCGGCCTTGGCCGAGCACTCCGTGGCCATGTTGGCGAGGGTGGCGCGCTCGTCGGGTGACAGGGATGCGAGGCCCGGCCCCCCGAACTCCATGACGCGGTCGAGGGTCTCCTGGCGCCGCGCGTGGGTGGCCAGGATGTGGAGCATCACGTCCTTCGCCGTGACGCCGGGCTGCAGCGCGCCGCGCAGCTCGAAGCGGATCGCCTCCGGAACCTCGACGAACGTGAAGCCCGAGAGCACGAGGGCCGCATACTCCGTGGCGCCGACACCGTACGCGAGGGAGTTCACGGAGCCCCCCATGCACGTGTGGCTGTCGGTGGCCTGGATGAAGTCCCCGGGCTCGATGATGCGCTCGCGGGCGACGCTGTGGCAGATGCCGGGCGAGACGCCGCCCTGCGCGGAGAAGTCCTGGACGCCCGCGTGCCTCTGGAACGAGCGCTGGAGATCGCGCAGCAGCTGGATCTTCGGAGAGAAGGGCGCCATCTTCGCGACGCCGTCGGCGTAGATCAGGTGATCCTCGAAGACCGCGAACTTCGCCGGGTTCGCGAGGCGATACCCCGGGCCGTATTCCTGCTCGAGGAAGTAGTGGACTTGTGCGGTCGTGAACTCGTGGGAGTAGCCGCCGTCCACCCGCACGCAAACCGCATCTCCGGGCTTCACGGCCACGGCCCCCGACTCCCCCACCACGTGGCGGGCCAGGATCTTCTCGGCGAGGTTCATGGGCCGCGCCGCCGTGTCGCGCGCCGGCATCGTTGCCTCGCCGCGGGCGAACGCCTTCGTGAACGGAAACAGACCGCCGGCCGCGATCACCTTCCGGGTCACCTTGTCCCAGCCGCGCTGGAACTCGGCGAGATCGATGCTCTCGCCGCGCTGCAGCCGTACGAGCATCGCGTGGTCCCCCATCAGGACGCCCTGGGCGATGTTGTTGCGGGCGTGGATCGGCGCGAACGACCCGGCGATCGCGATGCGGATCCCCGACCACTTCTCGGCCTGCACCGCCGTCTCGCGGGACGACCCGACACCCTTGCGCAACCCCGAGACGATCACCTCGAAGTTGCCGGCCATCAGCGCGCCCGCGGGGAAGAGACGCTCGCCGTTCACCGTGATCCCGGCGTAGGCGTTGACCGCGATGTCCTCGGGCCGATAGTCGAAGCAGGCCCACGCCGGAGTCATGGCGTCGGTGTTGATGTCGTCCATGAGATCCCCGGGGCCGAGGTCCTCCATCCGGAGGTCGAGCTCCCCACGCAGCTGTTCGCGGATCGTCTCGGGATCGCGGGTCAGGAACAGCACGCGCTTGCCCGGCGTGAGCGAGACGGCCGGCTTCTGGATCATGGAGCTTCGATTCTAGCGAAGGCGCGCGGCGATGGCTTCGCCGGTCTCGCGGGTGCCCAGGCGACCGCCGACGTCGGGCGTGAGGGCGTCGTTCCGAATCGCCCACGCCACCGCTTCCTCGACGCGGCGCGCCTCCTCGGCCCAGCCCACGTGCTCCAGCAGCAGGCCGGCCGTGAGGATCGCGCCCATCGGGTTCGCGACGTCCTTGCCCGCGAGAGGCGGGGACGAGCCGTGCACCGGCTCGAAGAGGCTGAGCTTGCCAGGGTGAATGTTGCCCGAGGCCGCCATGCCCAGGCCTCCCTGCAGCCCGGCCGCCAGGTCGGTGACGATGTCGCCGAACATATTCGAGGTCACGATCACCTGGAACTGGCGCGGATCCCGCACGATCTGCAAGGTCAGGTTGTCGACGTACAGATGGCGCGCCTCGATCTTCGGGAACTCGGCCGCGACGGCGCGGAAGGTCCGTTGCCAGAGATCGTGGGCGTGGATCAGCACGTTCGACTTGTCGGACATCGTGACCCGGCCGCGGCCCGTGCGGACCGCGAACTCGAAGGCGTGGCGAATGATCCTCTCCACCCCCTTGCGGGTGTTGAGGTCTACGTCCGTGGCCACCTCGTCCGGCGTATCCTTTTTGAAATTGCCACCCATCATCACGTACAGACCTTCGGTGTTCTCGCGGAACACGACGAAGTCCACGTCGGGCGGCGTCACCGCCTTCAGCGGGCAGAGCCGCTCGTGGAAGAGCTTCACGGGCCGGTAGTTGACGTACAGGTCGAGCTGGAAGCGCAAGCCGAGAAGGACGTCGGCTGCGTGACGGTTGTCCGGCACCCGCGGGTCGCCCATTGCGCCGAGGAGGATCGCGTCGAAGCGTTCCTGGAGCATGGCGAGCGCGCCTTTCGGCAGGGTCTCGCCGGTCTTCAGGTAGTGATCGGCGCTCCACGGGAACTCCGTGAGGGACAGGCTGCGCCCGGACGCCGCCGCCACCGTGGTGAGCGCGCGGCTCGCCTCGCGGATCACTTCGGGACCGATGCCGTCTCCGGCGATGACGGCGATCCGCAGGCTCATGCCAGGCGACTCCTCCGCTTGGGGTCGGCGCCGACGGAGAGCGCGCGCCACGCGAGCACCGCCACGCTGCAGCCCAGCAGGTCCTTCCCGACGTCCGCCGCGCTCGATTGGCGTCCGGGCACGAACGACTGGTGCCACTCGTCGGAGATTCCCCAGGCCGTGGCGAGCGCGACGACCAGCAGGGCGTCGCGCGGGGAGAGCGCTGCGCCGAAGCCGCCGGCGAAGGCCCGGCACAGGAGCACCGCGAGGATCCCGTATTCGATGCCGTGGGTGATCCAGTCCGGGATCCGGCCGAAGCTGCCCACGTTGCTCTGGGCCGAGGCGGCGAAGATGACGGCGAGCCAGACCGCCACCGGCCCCCAGAGTGCCAGGCGACGCACCGCTAGGACGGGAAGGGCTTCATGATCCAGGCCGCGACGACGGCCGAGAACACGAAGGACCCGAAGACCCAGAGACCGAAGCGCAGCCGCGCACGCGCGTCGTCGCGCAGCAGCACCGCGAACACCGAGGCCACGAGGCTCGAGAAGACGACCAGGATCAGCAGATGGCTCGCGATCACGCCTTGCGTCCGATCGCGATGTCGTAGGCGTCGAGGATCACGAGCACGTTGAGCAGCCCTCCGACCTCGGTGAAGGTGTTGCCGTATTCGTGGGTCACGGCCTTCACCTGGCCGGCCTCGAAGCCGAGGCCGCGCGCGACGAAGTACGGGAGGCCGATCGCCATCTGGGCCAGGCTGCGCAGGAAGGAGAGCGGATCGTCGAGGCCCAGGTACATCTGCAACCGGGCGTCCATCGCGATGCCCAGTACGAACAGCGCACCGAGGGCGCCCAGGAAGAAGAGGCCCCGGCCCTTGCGTCCGAGCAGGATGTGACCGGCACCCGGGATCAGCCAGCCGGCGAGACATGCGGGAAGAGCGGCCTTCGGTCGCGCGGGCATGAAGGGCCGATGTTACGAGTCGGCTCGTCGGCGCGTCAAGCCGCGTTGACGCTGCCGGGCGCGGCCCATAAGATCGAATGGAGATGTTCAAGCGCCTGATGCTCCTGGCCTTAGTGGCCTGTTCCCCCGCCGCGTTCGCTGCCGGCCCCGTCCCCACGATCATGCCCCTGTCGCAGATCCAGCCCGGCCAGAAGGGCATCGGGCGGACGGTCTTCTCGGGCACCAGGATCGAGGAGTTCAACGTCGAGATCCTCGGCGTCCTCGAGAACGTGCTCGGACCCGGCGACAGCATGATCCTGGCCCGGCTCGAAGGCGGCCCCCTCGCGAACACCGGCGTGATCGCCGGCATGAGCGGCAGCCCCGTCTTCATCGACGGGAAGTTGATCGGCGCGGTCTCCTACGGGTTCCCTTTCTCCAAGGAGACCATCGGCGGGATCACGCCCATCGACGACATGATCTCGAAGACGAAGACGCTGGCGCCACGGGCGGCGTCGACGCGCTTCTCGGCCCGGCTCGGGCCCGGCGGTCCCAAGCTACCGCTCGATCGGGCCGCTTTCGTCGCCGCCCTGGAACGGCCGCTGCGACCGGTCGCAGCCGACCCCGCGTCCCTGCGCGGTTCGAGCCTGCCCATGGGACTCGCCGGCGCCTCGTTGATGCCGCTGTCCCTGCCCCTCACCTTCTCGGGGTTCGACCCAGGGGTGTTCGAGTGGGCGAAGGGCTTCTTCGGCGGCCTGGGCTTCACTCCCGTGGCGGGCGCCTCCCGGGGCTCGATGGATGCCGTGCCCTCGCCCCCGCTGGAGCCGGGCTCGGCCGTGGGCGTCTCGCTCGTCGACGGGGACTTCGATCTCTCGGCCACCGGAACCGTGACCCACATCGACGGCGATCGCGTCTACGCCTTCGGCCATCCGTTCTACAACCTCGGTCCAACGCAGTTCCCGATGACGAAGGCGTACGTCTACTCCGTGTTTCCCAGCCTGTACTCCTCCTTCAAGATCACGGCCCCGATGGAGCCCGTGGGCACCGTCGACCAGGATCGCTCCGCGGCGATCGCGGGCCGCCTCGGGATGCCGCCCCGCATGATCCCCGTGGAGGTGCTGCTCGCGACGAGCCGTGGCCAGGCCCGCAACTTCCACTTCCGCGTCGTCGAGGACGAGCTCCTGTCGCCGGTCCTCGCCTACGTCTCGGTGCTCTCCGCGCTCCAGGGCAGCGAGCGCGCCTTCGGCACCTCCACGATCCGCGTGCGTGCCAGCCTCAAGCTCTCGGGCGGCCGCGAGGTCCAGCTCGACGACCTGTTCACCGAGGATCAGCCGGCGGGCCAGGCGGCGGCCCTCGTGGCGGCGCCCCTCGGCTACGTGATGTCCAACGACTTCGAGCCCGTGACCGTCGAGAGCCTGAAGGTCATCGCCTCCTCCCTCGAGAGCGTGCAGAGCGCCACGATCCAGCGCGCGTGGATCGAGCGCAGCGGCCCGATCCGTCCCGGCACGACGCTTCCCTTGCGCGTCGCGCTGCGAACCCATCGTGGCGAGACGCGCACGGAGACGATCCCTGTGGCGATCCCGGCGAACGCTCCCGAGGGCTCGTACTCCCTGCTCGTCTCCGACTCGAACGCGATCACGAACCTCGAGCAGCGCGAGATGCGTCAGCCCTTCATCCCGAGGGACCTCGACCAGCTCGTGCGCGCGATCAACAGCCTGCGCCGCAACAATCACCTCTACGCCCGCCTCATGCGCGCCGACGAGGGCGCCATCGTCGGCGGCGAGTACATGCAGTCGCTCCCCCCGTCGGTCCTCTCCGTGCTCGGCAGCGGCGAGAGCGGCATCGTGCCGCTCCGCACCGCCGCCATCTGGGACGCCGACGTAGCCACCGACTATTCCCTCACCGGCTCCCGTCTCATCAGCCTGACCGTGGAGCGCTAACGGGCTCCAGGAGGATCGATGTCCCGCTCGCTCCGTATCGCGTTCGTGTGGCTGTGCCTGGCCACGTCCCTGCATGCCGCCCAGCCGCAGTTCTTCCGCATCGAGGGCGCGCGTGACTTCCTCGACGGGGACTCGGAAGGCCTCTCGGTCGACTCCGAAGGCCGGCTGCGCCTGGCGCCCGCCTCGAGGCTGCTCCACGACACGGAGGCGCCGTTCGTCTGGTGCCTCGCCCGCGACCCGAAGGGCGCGCTGTACGCCGGCACGGGCAACGACGGCAAGGTCTTCAGGATCGACAAGGCCGGCAAGGCGAGCCTGTACTTCGACGCGGCGGAGCTCGAGGTGCATGCCCTGGCCGTCGACCGCTCGGGGCGCCTGTACGTCGGCACCTCTCCGGACGGGAAGGTCTATCGTGTCGACGAGAACGGCGTCGGCAAGCCCTTCTACGATCCCGACGACAAGTACATCTGGGCGATGACCTTCGACACCGAGGGCCGTCTCCTGGTCGCGACCGGCGGCGAGGGGCGCCTCCACCGGGTCGATGCCCAGGGCAAGGGCGAAGTGCTCTTCACGGGCTCCGATACCCATCTCGTGTCGCTCGCCACTTCGGGCGGCGACATCTACGCGGGCAGCTCGCCGGGCGGCATCGTCTACCGCCTGAACGCCGCCGGCAAGACGTTCGTGCTCTACGACTCGCCGTTTCGCGAGGTGAAGGCCCTCGAGCTCGGCGCCGACGGGAGCCTCTACGCCGTCGCCGTCGACGCGAAGGATCGCGACGAGGCTCGACCCGCGCCCACCCTGACCCTGCCGCCCGCCACGACGGGCTCGGCAGACGTCACGGTGACCGAGAGCTTTTCGCTGCTCCCCGCTCCGAACCCGAGCCCGGCTCCACGCAACGACGCCGTCCGGGCCGCCGGAGCCCGCGGAGCCGTGCTCCGGATCCTCCCGACCGGCGAGGTGGACACGCTGTGGTCGTCGTCCGAGGACACGCCCCACGCCCTGCTGAAGGTCGCGACCGGGCTCCTCGTGGCGACGGGCAACAAGGGCAAGATCTTCGAGGTCCGCGACGATCGGACCTGGAGCATGGTCGGCGCCTTCCCCGGCGAGCAGGTCACGGCGCTCGAGCACGGCGAGGACGGGACGACCGTGTTCGCCACCTCGAACCCGGGCAAGGTGCTGTCGCTCGGCGCGAAGGCGGGCGAGCGTGGCAGCTTCACGTCGAAGGTGAAGGACACCGAGACCGTGTCGGCCTGGGGCCGGATCGGCTGGGAAGCGGAGCTGCCTGCCGGCACGCGCATCGAGGTGCAGACGCGCAGCGGCAACACGAGCGCGCCGGACACGACGTGGACCGACTGGTCCGGCAGCTACATACAAAAGGATGGCGACCCGATCGTCAGCGAGCGCGCGCGCTTCCTGCAGGTGCGGACGGTGCTCGTCGGCAAGTCGGGCATCTCGCCGGTCCTCGACGCGGTCTCGGCCGCGTACCTGCAGCGCAACCTGCGGCCCCAGATCCAGAGCATCACGGTCTATGGGCCGGGCGAGGTCTTCCAGAAGCCGGTGTCGGTCACGGGAGAGGTGGAGGTTCTCGGCCTCGAGCCCGGCGAAGGTCCCGATACCCGGCCGAACGCCGCCCCGAAGGCGCCGGCCATGTCCCCGACGGCGTACAGCCGGAAGCTGTATCAGCGCGGGCTCCAGACCTTCCAGTGGAAGGCCGACGACCCCAACGGCGACAGCCTGGTCTACGACGTCCAGTACCGCGCAGTCGGCGACACGCGGCTCCGGACCCTGCGCAAGGCGGCGAGCGACAGCGTCCTCACCTGGGACACCTCCACCGTGCCCAACGGCCGCTACGTCATCAAGGTGACGGCGCGGGACACGCCCAGCAACCCCGAGACCCTCGCCCTGGCCGGCGACAAGGAGAGCGCGCCCTTCAGCGTCGACAATACCCCGCCGGTCGTCACCCTCACCGTCAACCCGGGAACCCCCGCGCGCGTCCGGGCGGTCGTTCACGACGACAGCAGCCTGATCCGCAAGGCCGAGTACACGGTCGACGGCGGGCGCTGGCAGGAGGTCCATCCGACGGACGGCATCAACGACGCGCTCGAGGAGACCTACGAGATCTCGCCGGGGGCTCTGCCGGCTCCGGGTCCGCACATCCTCGTCGTGCGCGCCACGGACCTGCTGGGCAACATCGCGACCGCACGCATCGAGATCCCCTAGGCCACGGCCCGGTGTCCAGGCCCCGCGTCCTGATCGTGCGCGCGGGGGCCCTTGGCGACGTCCTGCTCCTCCGCCCGGCGATCGCCGGCCTGCGCCGTGCGGGCTTCGACGTCACGCTGCTGGCTCCCTCGGGTGCGGCGCGTGTTCTCGAGCACGCGGGCCAGGTGGACGTGCTGCCCTGGGAGAGCCCGGACGTCGCCGCGCTGCTCGCGGATGCGCGCGCGTGCCCCGAGCCGCTGGCGACCCAGCTCTCGGGTTTGACGGCGGCGCTCGCGATCACCCGCAACGAGCCGTTGCTGGCCGCCCTTCGCACGCATGTTGGGCACGTCCTGTCCGTCGAGCCCGTGCCGCCGCCGCGGCTCCATGCCGCGCGCTGGTACGCCCAGGCCGCGGTGAGGCTCGGCGCGGAGACGATCTGGCCCGGGCCCTCTCTCGAGCCCTCCGCCCTCGAGTCAGCCCAGGCGGACGACGTGAGGCGAGCGCTCGGTGATGGCTACGTCGTCCTTCATCCCGGCAGTGGTTCCGCCTCGAAGAACTGGTCGGTCGAGGGCTTCGCGGCCCTGGGCGTGGCGCTCGGCCGGGTCGCGCTCGTCGTCGGCCCGGCCGACGGCGAGACGGGAGACGCACTCGCCGCGCGGCTATCGGACGCGGTCCGCCTCGAGGGTCTCCCCTTGCGCCTGCTCGGCGCCGTGCTCGCCGGCGCAAGCCTGTACGTCGGGAACGACTCGGGAGTCAGCCACCTGGCCGCGGCCTACGGGGTCCCGACCCTCGCGCTCTTCGGCCCCACGGATCCGGCGACCTGGGCGCCCGTGGGGCCTCGCGTCACCACCCTTCGAGCACCCCGAAACGAGCTCGCGGGGCTCGAGGCCGATACGGTGATCCGAGCGGCGAAGGCGATCAGGTCCGCGGTGCGGTGACGTCGAGACGACTGATGAGGCGATAGACGCTCACCACCACGGGTTGCCCTCGCAGTCGCGTCGGCTCGAAACGCTCGCGCCGAAGCGCCTCGATCACCGGAGCGGCCTCCGAGGCGTCGCCTTCGAGGAGCTTAACCGTCGCGACGCTGCCGTCCCGAGCCAGGCGCGTCTCGAAGAAGAGCGAGCCTTCGGCGCCCTCCGAGAGCAGGCCGTCGGCGAGAGCAGCGCTGGTGACTCGGGGCACCTGGACGACTTCGGGGTACTCCTCGGTGCCGACGCGCGACCACGCCGAGGGTCCCACCAGGGGCCGCTGCAACGCGAAGCCGATGCCGGCCGCCGCGACCAGGAAGAACGCGGCGTGCACGAGGCTGGGGAGCATCAGCGGGCGCGACGCCGCCGTGGGGCGGAACAGCAGCGCCAGGCCCGGCCCCCGCCGCTCGACTTCCAGGCGGTCGAGAACCCGCGAGGCCACGGACTCTCGCGGTGCGATCCGCGGAAGCGCCGCCAGGCAGTCGAGGCTCGCGCGCAGTCCTCGGAGCTGGGCCGCGCACGCGGCGCAGGACTCGAGATGGGCGTCGATCGCGTGCCCCCCCGCTCCGGACAGGTCGCGGTCGACGTAGGCCGACAGGCTCGCGAGGACCTCGCGACAGTTCATGCTCCCTCCCCTGCCGCACGCAGCATCGTCGATCGGAACGCGTCCCGCGCGCGCGCGAGGCGGCTCTTCACGGTACCTTCCGCGACACCCAGCGTGCTCGCGATCTCGGCGCAGGACAGGCCTTCGTTCTCCCGCATCAGCAGGACGACCCGATGGTCGAAGCTCAGCTTCTGGAGCGCCCGGTGGACGAGGGCGGCCTTCTCGCGCCGCGCGACGCCGTCGAATGGACTCGCTTCGTTCCGGTCGGCGGCGATCTGCGCTTCTTCGGAGGCGGTCATCAGCTCCAACGGGCAGGCGCTGTCGGTATGGCGGCGCCGCCAGAAGCGCCGGCGGTTCCGGCACTGGTTGACGCAGATCCGGTAGATCCAGGTCTTGAGGCTGCTGCGGCCCTCGAAGCGGCCGAGGGCCCGGTACACCTGGAGGAACACGTCCTGTGAGACGTCCTTCGCTTCCTCGGGGTTTCCCAGAAGTCGGGTCGCGAGGTTGAAGACCATCCCCTCGTGAAGGCTGACGAGCTGCGCGAAGGCCTGCGGGTCGCCGCTGCGGCACAGCTCGACCAGACCCACCTCGGTCGAGCGACCCGAGCCGACGACCTTGGCCGATCCCAGTGCGACTTCACTCGAGGCCATGGGAGACCTCCCGTGTGGTTGCCTTCAGGGGCTTGGACACCGGCGGCTCTCCGCCCGTTCCCTCCCCTGTTGTCAAGTGTACGCCCGCTCCGGGCCGGCTATTCCGATCGGGGCGAGCGGCCTCGCGCCGACAAGGCCGCGGCAGTCGCGAGCGCGGCCAGCGCCCCGATCACCGCCACGCCGACGGCGCTCGTCCAGTCGGCGACGCTCACCGGACGGACCAGCGGGATCGCAGCTCCGATCCAATCGAAGCCCTTGCCGGCTCGCGACGCCTTGGCGGCAGCCACCAGCGCCAGGCTCATCAGGCTCGCGAGCCAGGCCCCGGCCCCGATCAGGAGCGCCCAACCCAGACGCTCCACCCGACCGAGCCGCCGCTGGCCGTTCGCGGCAGCCACGTGGAACTCCGGCTCACGGACACCCCAGGGCACGAAGCGCTGGAGCATCACCATGCCCGGAATGCCCGTGACCACGGTGAAGATGAAGAAGTCCCGCCAGCCGATGGCGTCGGCCAAGAGACCCGCGGGAGGACCCGCGAGGACCCGCGGCAGCGTGAAGAGGCTCGACAGCAGGGCGTACTGCGTGGCCGAGAAGCGCTTCTGGGTCAGCCTCAGCAGCAACACTCCGAAGGCGCCGTTGCCGAGGCCGCTCATCAGGTACTCGAAGCCCTGGGCGCCATACATGATCGGCCGGTTGACGCCGACCATCGCCACGAGGGCGTAGCCCAGGTTCGAGAAGATCTGGAGGAATCCCGAGATCCAGAGCGCCGGCCCGAGGCCCCGGCTCTGGGTGAGCAGCCCGCCCAGGAAGGTGCCGACCAGGATGGCCACGAGACCGACGGTTCCGCCGGCGACGCCGATGTCGAAGGCGTTGTAGCCCGTCTGCACCAGGAACGGGCCGGTGAGCGCCTGAGTGAGGTTGTCGCTCAGCTTGAAGAGCGCGACGAAGGCGAGGATCTCCAGGGCCCGGTGCTGCCCCAGCAGGTCGACGAACGGCTCGAACACTGCCTCCTGCAGGGTTCGGGGCGGCGCGGCTGGAGCTTCCGGCTCCGGAGCCAGCCACGTCACGATCGCCGTGGGAACGTAGAGGAGTGCCGTCGCGAGGGTCACGAAGGGCCAGCCGGTCCGGCCGGCCAGCGTGATCGTGAGGCGCCCGGAGATCCACATCGCGGCACGGTAGAGCGCGACGCGCGCCCCCACGGCCGGCCCGTGTTCGTCCTTCCGCAGCACCTCCACCGTGTAGCCGTCGTAGGCGATGTCCTGGGTCGCCGACGCAAACGCAATCGCGAGCGTGATGATGCCCACGGTGACGGCATGAGGATCACGCGCTTCGGCGGCCAGCCACAGGCCGCTGGCGAGCAGAGCCAGCTGACTGAGGAACATCCAGCCGCGCTTGCGCCCGAGCAACGGAAGCGGGTAGCGGTCCATGAGCGGGGACCAGAGAACCTTGAAGCTCCAGGGCGCCTGGGCCAGGGAGAAGAGCCCGACGATCTTGATGTCGACGCCCACGCTCGCCATCCACGTCGGGATCGCGATCCACACCAGCCCGAGAGGCAGTCCCGATCCGAAGGACAGGAGCGCGACGGAGGCGAGACGCCAGCTGCCGGCCACCGCGCACAGGCTCTGCCACGTGCTGAGCCGCGGCGCGCTGGCGCTGGACATATGGGGCGGCAGCATAGCACCGGTTACAATCGCGGCCCGGAGGCGCGCAGTGGCTGTCGTCGTTCAGAAGTATGGCGGATCTTCCGTCGCGGACGTGGACAAGATGCGCGTCGTCGCCGACCGTGTCGCGAGCCTCAAGGCCTCCGGAAAGGACGTCGTCGTCGTGGTTTCCGCCATGGGCGATACCACGGACGAGCTCCTGGCGCTGGCGCGGAAGATCAGCGACAACCCCGCGCGACGCGAGCTCGACATGCTCCTCACTGCGGGTGAGCGGATGTCGATGGCGCTGCTCTCCATGGCCCTCAACGATCGTGGCGTGCCCGCCGTCAGCTTCACGGGCTCGCAGTCCGGCATCATCACCAACGACGCCCACGCGAACGCACGCATCGTCGAGGTGCGACCCTATCGCATCCAGGACGAGTTGGCGCAGGGACGCGTCGTGATCGTCGCCGGCTATCAGGGCGTTTCGTACCGCAAGGAGATCACGACCCTGGGGCGCGGGGGCTCGGATACCACGGCGGTCGCTCTCGCCGCGGCCCTGGACGCCGAGGCCTGCGAGATCTACAGCGACGTCGCGGGAATCTACGGCGCCGATCCGCGCGTGGTGCCGGGGGCGCGCCGGCTCTCGGAGATCTCCTACGAGGAGATGCAGGAGCTCGCGGAGCATGGCGCGCGGGTGCTGAACGCCCAGGCCGTGGAGTTCGCGAAGGATCGCGGCATCGCGATCTACGCGCGCGCCACGTCGGGGGACCCGGGCGAGACCGTCGTCCGGCGCTTCCCTCCCAAGGCCCCGGGACGGGTCGTGGGCGTCACGAGCGAGGCCGGCCTCGTGCTCCTCAGCCTGCCCGACGAGCGACTCGACGAGCTGCTACGGGTCTTCGACGACTCCCAGACGGGAGGCAAGGAGCTGCTGCACCGCGCAGGCGCGCCGGGTCTCACCTCGATCGTCCTTTCGGTCGAGAACGTCCCGGACTTCGCTCGCCTTCGGGAGACGCTGACGAGGCGTTTCGGGAGTGCGCTGCAGATCAGGGAAGGCGTGGGCGCCGTCTCGGCCATCGGCGCGGGCATCAACGCCCGCTATGGGAACCTCAGGACGGCCCTGGCCGTCGTGGCGGAGGCCGATGCTTCGCTGCACGGCGTCTCGACCTCCAGCTTCCGGATCAGCCTTCTGCTCGACGAGGCCATGCTGGCGCCCGTCGTCCGGGCTCTCCACGAACGACTCGTGGCCACGTAGGACGAGGCTCTCCTTCAGCCGAGACGGTACTGCCGCATCTTCACGGCCAGCCCCTGTCGGCTGATGCCGAGGCTCGCGGCCGTTCGCGTACGGTTCCCGCCGTTCTGGGTCAGTGACCGTGAGATCAGCTCCCGCTCGAAGGAGGCGCGTCCCATGCGCAGCGCCGCTTCGGTCCGGACGGGCGTCGACGCGATCACGAGGTGCTCCCTGCGCAACGGGCCTCCCGCAGCCATGACGACCAGCTGGTTCACCACGTTCTCGAGCTCTCGGATGTTGCCCGGCCAGGAGTGGCGGCGCAGGTCCTCGGCCAGATCGCGTCCCAGCGTGGGGCACGGACAGCCCTCGCGCTCGGCGGCGAGCTTCACGAAGTGCCGCGCGAGCAGCAGGATGTCGTCGCCCCGCTCGCGCAGCGGCGGGAGACGAAGCGTCAACCCCGCCAGCCGATACAGAAGGTCCTGGCGAAACGCCTTTTCGGCCACGCGCTCGCCGAGAAGGACGTTCGCCGCGGAGATCACGCGCACGCGCACCTGACGGGTCTGCGTCTCGCCGACTCGGCGATACTCCCCCGACTGCAGGAAGCGCAGGAGCTTCGCCTGCCCCCGTGCGCTCAGATCGGCGACCTCGTCGATGAAGAGGCTGCCGCCGTCGGCCTCGGCGACGTGACCGCGCCGCTCGACGACCGCTCCCGTGAAGGCGCCGCGCGCGTGACCGAACATCTCCGCCTCGAACAGCTCGTCGCTCAGGGACGAGGCGTTGACGGCGACGAACGGTCCCCTCGCCACGGAGGAATGCCGGTGAAGGGCGAGCGCCACCTTCTCCTTGCCGGTTCCGGTTTCCCCGAACACGTGCACGGGGAGCAAGGTGCCGGCGGCTCGCGCCATCTGTTCGAAGAGGATCTCGAGGCCCTCGGAGCGCCCCACGATCTCGGGGAACCGCGGGGGAGCCGCGACGACCGGCTCGACCGCCAAGGCCCGTGCGGGCCGCGTGAGCTCCGCGAGATCCGCGCTCGCCATGGCCACCAGGCGCTGGTCCCCCCAGGCCTTCAACTCCGCCATCGCACGCGCCACGACAGGAGCGTCGCCCGCATCGCCCCGGGCCAGGCATAGCCCGAGCTGGGCGGCAGCGGCGAGACCGCTGCGGGCCTGCGCCAGCTCCCTCGCCTTCTCGAAGCGGTCGGTCGCGGCGTCGCGCGCCGACCGGAGGAGCACGCGTCCCTCCGCCAGCAGCGCGAGCAAGCCCACGTCCGGCCGGCAATCGGGCGCCCCGCGCACTGCTCGCTCCGCCTCGTGAAGCGCCCCGTCGCAGCGCTTCTGGGCCAGCAAGGCGTGGACGCGGCGGACTCGGGCACGACACTCCCCGTCCGCGGAGAGGACGAGGGCGAAGTGCGCGAGGGCCTCCTCCGCTGCGGCATCCGCGAGTACGGGCTGCCCCGCGGCGAGCTCGAGGTCGGACGCGAGCAGGGCATGCTCGGCGAGCACCCACGGCGACGAATCGGAACCTGCGGCGTCCCGCGCCTGCGAAACCGCCCCACGGACGGCGTCCAGGTCGCCCTGAGCGAGGTCGATCATGGCGCGTCGGGGAATGGCGAGAACGCGCTCTCGGGGATCCCCGAGCTCACGGAACAAGGAGATCGCGCCGTCGAAGTCGCGGCGGCCTTCCTCCCAACGACCCAGGAGCGCCAGGAGGTCGCCCCGGTCCATGCGCGCCTCCGCCATGAGGTCGAGGCGTGTGCTGGCGGAGACGATCTCGAGACGATGTCCCAGGACGCCCAGGGCCTCGGCGAACCGCCCTTCGCTGCGCAGGACGCTCGCTTCGATCTCGAGGGCCCGTCCCAGGCCGTCGGGCGAGCCGCACGCGGCATGAATGGTCCACGCCCGGCGGATACACTCGTGCGCCGCGTCGAGCGCCTGATCACGCGCGTGCAGCCTCGCCTCCGCTTCTGCGCAGAGTGCGCGCGTCGGCTCCGACGCCGCCGTCGCGGCGGCCCGCTTGAGCTCGGACCAGGCCGCCTGCACGCGGCCCGTCATGAACAGGCCGTGGCTCCTGACCAACCGGAGGCGGGTCTCGACGTCGGCATCGTGACAACGCGCCAGGGCGCGCGTGACGATCGCGAGAGCCTCGGCGAAACGGAGGAGCGGCAGCAGCGCCTCGGCTTCCTGGAGGGCGAGGTCGAGGGCTTGGCCGCCGCGCGCGGCGCGCCGCGCCGTTTCCACCGCGTCGGCGTGGCGGCCCACCGCCACAGCCGCGGCCATCTGCCAGCGGCACAAGGCTCCACTCATGGCGACGCGTGTACGGGCTGTCACGAGGGGCGTTGTCATGGGCATCCTCCCTACGTCATCGAGCGTGCACTTTATGGATAGCCCGGGCACGCTCGCGTGGGGTTGTGACGCTCCGGCGACTGTCACACGCTCTCGGGCGTGGGCTATCATCGCGGCCTGGATGGCGCTGCGCATCCCCTTCCGGCGGGCCGGCGCCCTGGGCCTGCTGGTCCTGTCGACAGCGGTGTCCTGCGCCCGCCCCCCCGCCGTGCCCGCACCGGGCCCGAGCGTCGTCCTGTTCGGCATCGACGCCGGGGACTGGGAGGCGATCGATCCGCTCACCCGGGCAGGAGAGCTGCCCAACCTGGGCCGGCTGCGCGCGCACGGACGGACCGGCGTCCTCCGAGCCGAGCCTCCTCTCGTGTCGCCGATTCTCTGGACGACGATTGCCACGGGGCGGCCCGCCGACGAGCACGGCGTCCTCGACTTCGTCGTGGACCTGCCAGGCGGAGGACAGGCCCCCGTCGCCGCGACGAGCCGTCGTGTGCCGGCGCTCTGGAATCTGTTCTCGCGGGCGCGGCGCTCCTCCGCCGTGATCGGCTGGTGGGCGACCTGGCCCGTCGAGACCATCGTCGGCACCATCGTCTCGGACCGTGTCGCGCCGCAGCTCACCCGCGCCCTCCCGGAGATCGACGCCGGCAGCGTCTTCCCTGCTTCCGCGATCGGTCGCTTCAACCCGCTCCTCGTGTCCGCGGCCTCGATCACGACCGAAGAACTCATGGAGCACGTGCCGGTCGCAGCCGCCCGCGTGGCGACGGCGCGCGCCGGCCTCGGTCGGAACGAGGGCGCGTTCTATGCCGACCCCGTCACGCACCTCGCTGCGACCGTGGCCGCAACCCGCACCTACGGTGCGATCGCCGAAGAAGCGCTCCGCAGCGATCGCCCGGCGCTGCTCGCCGTGTACTTCGAGGCCGTCGATACGGTGTCGCACCGATTCGTGCGCGATGGAAGCCTGGGACCGGCCGCCATCTCGGCCGCATACCGGGACGTCGACGCCGTGCTGGGTCGCCTCGCGAGGGCGGCGCCTCCGGACGCATGGTTCGTGATCTGCTCCGATCACGGGTTCCACTCCGCCTCGGCCGACGTTCGCGAGGACCCCGCGAACCTGACGGGGCCCGCCACCGCCTGGCACCGGCCCTACGGCATCGTGGGCGCGATTCGCGCGGACGTGCTCGCCGGTCACGCGAACGGCGTCGCGCGCGACGTCGGGCTCGTCTCCCCGCTCGACATCGCTCCCACCGTGCTCACAGCGGCGGGCCTGCCTCCGACGACCCGCATGACGGGGCGTGTAGTCGACGGGCTCGTTCCTGACGGCGGGGCCGCCGCGACCGCTCCTCGGGTCGAGGTGCCCGACGCGGCGCCTCAGGGCACAGCCGCGCGTGGACCGCTCGACGCCGAGGTCGAGGCGCGGCTCCGGGCCCTCGGCTACGTGGGATCGACGCCCTCTTCCTTGGCGCGCCTCAACCTGGCGGAGGCTTTGTATCGCCGCGGCCGGCTCGATGCGGCGGCACGGGAGCTCCGTGCCCGCCTCGAATCCAGGCCCGACGACCTGAGCGCGCTCCTTTGGTCCGCCCGGATTGCCGCGGATCAGGGGCGTGCCGCCGAAGCCATGGTCTTCTATGCGCGAGCGGCTCGGGTTCCCGGTTCTGCGGCTGACGTTCTCGTGCCCGCCGCGACCCTCGCGGCGCGGTCGGGCCTCGCAACCGCCATGGAGCCGATCCTCGCGGACCTGTCCGAGGCCGAGCGCACGAGCGCGCCCGCGCGCACGGCTCAGGGCCTCCTGGAGCTCTCGCGACGGCGTCCGCGGGACGCCGAGCGCGAGTTTCGCGCGGCGCTCGCGCGCGACCCTGCGTTTGCCGAGGCGTTGACCGGCCTGCTCGAGCTCCTGGCATCCCAGGGGCGCGCCGCCGCAGCCGTACCGGTCCTCCGCCGGGGCGCCGAGCGCGCACCGCACTCCCCGCGGCATCTGGCCCTCTATGGCGCGGCCTTGCTTGGGGCGCGGAGCCCCGGCGAGGCGGAGCAAGTCCTCGCCTCCGCCTTGCGTCTCGCTCCGGACGGCGACGCCGTGCGCGTCGACCTGGCGCGCGCGCAACTGGGCCTGGGAAAAGCCGCGGCTGCACTCGACGTCCTGGGCCCGACGGCTCCCTCGATGGAACGGGCCCTCTTGCGCGGCGCCGCCTTCTCGCTCCTGGACCAGTGGCCGGCGGCCTCCGCGGAGTACCGCTCGGCCCTGGCCCTAGCACCCCAGCCCGGCATCGATCTCTTGAACGCCCTGGCTTGGGCCGAGCTCAAGCAAGGCCGCACGAAGGAAGCGGCCGCGCTGCTCGACCGCTCCCTGGGCCTGCGTCACGATCAGTCCGAGATCGCGCGGCTTCGCGCCTCGCTGCGGGGGCGCTCTTGAAGCGCGTCGGCGTCGTCGTGCTGCTCGTGGCGGCCGCGGGCGCCGGCGTCCTGTCCTGGCGTCGGCCCCTCGAGCCGCGGCGTCCGGCGCGACCCAACGTTCTCCTCGTGACGGTCGACACGCTCCGCGCCGATCGCCTCGGCGCCTACGGAGCCACGTTCGGCGCGACGCCGAGTCTCGACCGGCTCGCGACGCGAGGCGTGCGGTTCGCGACGGCCATCGCTCACGCTCCCCTGACGGCGCCGTCACACGCGTCGATCCTCACGGGCCTGCTGCCGCCTCGCCACGGAGTGCGCGAGAACGGGGCCTTCGTCCTGCCGGCGGGCCTCCCGACCCTTGCGGAGCGCTTCGCGGCCGAAGGCTATCGCACGGCCGCCTTCGTCTCGGGCTTCCCCCTGGATCACCGCTTCGGCCTCGGACGCGGATTCGTCCACTACGACGACCAGCTCCCCCATGGCAGCGATCCGCGACGCGCGCCGTATGTCGAGCGGCCGGGCGATGCGACGACCGAGGCCGCGCGGCGCTGGATCCGCGGCGCCGGCGGGTCGTGGTGTGCGTGGATCCATTACTTCGACCCCCACGCGCCCTATGAAGCCCCCACCCTTGTCGCGGCGCGCTTTCCGGGCCACCCGTACGAGGCCGAGATCGCGTTCGTCGATGCGAGCCTCGGCGACCTCCTCGACGAGCTCGAGACGCGCGAGCCCGGCCGCACCCTCGTGCTCGTGACCGCCGATCACGGCGAGGGCCTCGGCGACCACGGCGAGGCCACGCACGGCGTGTTCCTGTACGACTCGACCTTGCGCGTCCCGTTCTTGCTCGCCGGTCCGGGCGTGGACGCCGGAAGGGTCGTGGAGACGGTGGCGCGCGGCGTCGACGTCCTGCCGACGCTGCTCGACCTCGCCGGCCTACCGCCGTTGCCCGCGAGCGACGGCCGCTCCCTCCGGCCGGCGATCGAGGGCCGCGCAATGGCGGACGCTCCTACGTATTCGGAATCCCTGTTCGCCAGCCTCAACCTCGGCTGGGCGCCGCTCCACTCCTGGCGCACGCGCTCGCTCAAGCTGATCGCCGCCCCGGTGCCGGAGCTGTTCGACCTCGCGAGCGATCCCCACGAAGAGCACGACCTTGCCGCTACGCGTCCGGAGAGCGTGACAGAACTGGAACGCCCTCTCCACGCCGCGCTGGCGGCTCCTGCGCCCGACGCGGCCTCGACGCAGAGCCCCGATGCGGCCGAGCGACTGCGGGCCCTCGGCTACCTGGCGGGGTCGGCGCCCACGACCCGGAGAAGCCTCCGCGACCCCAAGGCGGGCCGGGAGATCCTGCAGCTTCTCGAGCGGGGCCTCGCCGAGGCGCGGGCGAACCCGGGCATGGCTATCGATGCCCTCAGCGCCGTCCTGGCGGCGGAGCCCGACATGCCTCTCGCCCGCCGCTACCGGGCGATCGCCTTCCAGATGGCCCGGCGGCATCGCGAGGCCCTGGCCGACCTGAAGCGACTCGAGAGCAATACCGCTCCCAACCTCGAAGACCTGATCCTGCTCGGCGAGACCCAGCGCCTCGCCGGCGACAAGGAGTCTGCCCTCGCGACGTTCGACCGCGCGCTGCGCTTCGCTCCGGGCGCGCCCGAGCCCCTGCTGTTTCGGGCCCGGGCCTTGCGCGCCCTCGAACGCCGTCCCGAGGCCGAAGCCGGTTTCGAGGCGGTCCTCGCCGTGGATCCCAACAACGCGGAGGCGCGGCGCGGTCTGGGAGAGCTGGCTCTCGCGGCCGGCGACGTGGATCGGGCCGGCTCCCTCTACGAGCGCCTGCTCTCGGACGACTCGCAGGACGTGGGCGCCATGATCAAGCTCGGCGTGGTTCGGGTTCGCAGTCAACGCCTTCCCGAGGCGCTGCGGCTCTTCGAGGCCGCCGTGGCTCTTGAGCCCCGCAACGCCGAGGCGCTCGTGGATCTCGCCGGGGCCCTCGCCAAGAGCGGCCGGCCGGCCGAAGCCGTCTCGTACTTCGAGCGTGCCCTGACCGCCGGCGGCGAGACGACCTCAGCCCTCAACGGGCTCGGCTTCGCCCGGCTCGAGGCCGGAGACGGACCGGGCGGCCTGCGCGCGTTGCGCCGTTCCTTGTCCCTCGATCCCCACCAGGCGCCGTTGGTCGCAGTCGTCAAGGAGTTGTCCCGGTGAAACGGCGGCCTGAGCCCGACACGCCGCCGCGCCGGCCATCCTCCGCCCGCTGGCTCGGGGCAGCAGCTCTCGCGATCATCGCTGTCGGCGTCTTCGGGTGGCTGCGGCGGCCCGCGAGCGGGCCTCCGGCCGATCCGCCCCTCGACCTGCTGCTCGTGACCCTGGACACGACCCGGGCCGATCACCTCGGGTGCTACGGGTACGCCCCGGCCCGCACGCGCCGGCTCGATCAGCTGGCGGCCGAAGGCGTGCGCTTCGAGCGCGCCTACGCCAGCGCGCCGATCACCCTGCCCGCCCACGCCTCGCTGTTCACCGGGCTGTATCCCTTCGAGCACGGCGTCCGGAACAACGGCAACTTCTACCTCGCCGACCGCTACGAGACCCTGGCCACGACCCTCCACGCGCGCGGCTACCAGACGGGCGCCTTCGTGAGCGCGTTCGTCCTGGACCGGCGCTACGGCCTCGCCCGCGGCTTCGACGTCTACGACGACCGCATGGAAGGCGCCCAGCGCCAGGTCCTCACCCTCGAGGCCGAGCGCCGGGGCGATCGCACGGCCCTCGCGCTGTCGCGTTGGCTCGAGAGCCGCGCGTCGTCGGAGCGGCCGATCTTCTCGTGGCTCCACCTCTACGACCCTCACGAGCCCTACGCGCCGCCCGGCCCCTTCCGCGAGGCCGTGCCGGGATCGCCCTACGACGGAGAGATCGCCTTCGCCGATGCCGCCATCGCGTCGATCCTGGACAAGCTGCGAGCGCTCGGCCGTCTCGATCGCACGCTGGTCGCGGTGGTGGCGGATCACGGCGAGAGTCTCGGAGAGCACGGCGAAGAGACGCACTCGATGTTCGTCTACGAGAGCGCGATCCGGATCCCCTTCCTCTTGTGGCGGCCGGGACGGCTCCCGACCGGCAAGGTCGTCACTCAGCCGGTGCGCGGCATCGATCTGACGCCGACCCTTCTCGACATCCTGCGTGCGCCGCCTCTGCCGACGTCCCACGCGCGCAGCCTCGTTCCGCTGATCCTGGGTGCTGCGGAGGGTGGCGCCGAGCCGTCCCACGCCGAGACGCTCCTGCCTCAGTTCTACATGAACTGGGCGCCGCTCCGGACCCTGGTCGACGAGCGCTACAAGCTCATCGACGCGCCGCGTCCCGAGCTCTACGACCTGCGCGAGGACCCGGGCGAGACGCGCAATCTCTACGATGCGCAGCCCGAGACCGCGAAGGCGCTCCGGGCCGAGCTCGAGCGGCTCACGGCGGGCAGCGCCGGCGCCATGAGCCTGTCTAGCCTCGATCGCGAGGCACTCGAGAAGCTCTCGGCTCTCGGCTACGTCGGCGCCAGCCACGACGCGGGCGTGACGGCCACCGCGTCGCGCGTCGACCCCAAGGACATGATCGGCGTCTTCAACCGCCTGCGCCGGGCGAACGGCGCGGTGCGCGACCGCCGCTTCGCGGAGGCGCTGCCCATCCTCCAGGAAGTCCTGCGCGACGAGCCCCGCAACGCCTTCGCACAGCTCGTGCTGGGCAGCGCCTACATGGGCCTCGGACGGTTCGGCCAGGCGCTCGCCCAGTTTCGAACCTACGTGGGGCTGGTCCCGACGAGCTCCTACGCCCACCTCTGGATGGCCATCTGCCATCTGAACCTGGGCGCACGCGCGGAAGCGCTGCGTGAGGCGGACGCGGCCCTCGCGCTCGACCCGAAGTTCACCGACGCCCGCGTCCTGCGCGCCGGCGTCCTCGCGACGGAAGGGCGGCATGCCGAAGCGATCGCCGAGCTGCGCAGCGCCGTCGCGACCGATCCGGCCAAGGCCATGGTGCGCCTCGACCTGGCGAAGGTGCTGGCCGAGGCCGGCCAGGCCGACGAGGCGCGACGCGAGTACGACGCGATCCTCGCGCAGGAGCCCGACTACGCCCCGGCACTCGTGGGCCGCGGCGCGCTTCGGGCGCGGGCCCGCGACGTCGCCGGCGCCGAAGCCGACCTGCGGCGCGCCCTCGAGATCGACCCGACCCAGGACAGCGCCCGTGAGAACCTGGCACTGCTGCTGAAGGCACAGGGCCAGAAATAGAACGGGCGGGGCCGACGGCCCCGCCCGAGCCCGCGTCGAACGACTCTGCGGCCTAGAAGCGGAAGCGCACTCCGAACTCCGCCTGCCGCTGGCTGTTCGGGACCACCTGCGTCGGCGTCCCGAAGTTGTTCGCGGTGTAGATCACGTTGAAGCCCTGGTTGGGGTCCACGAGGAAGTTCACGTGGTTCGTGATGTTGAACATCTCGAACAGCACCTCGACCGACTTGTCCTTCGCGAACGTGAAGGACTTCGAGATGCGGGCGTCCAGGGTGAAGAACGAGCCGTCCTTGCCGTCGAACTGCGAGAACTCGGCCGTGCCGAGCGGGTTGAACTCGCGGAACGAGTTGCGGGGGAACGGCCGACCCGTGGCCGGATCGTTGGCGCGCAGACCGCTGCGGGCGCCGGCCGCCACAAGCGCGCCCGAGTAGGGCTTGCCCGTGTTCCACTGCATGGCCGACGACACCTGGAAGCCGTGCCCCAGGTCGAACACGCCGGCGCCCGTGACGCGGTGACGGATGTCATCGGCCGAGTAGCCGTAGTCCCCCTCGAAGTCGAGGTTGGTCAGGTCTCCGGGCTGTGAGCCGAAGTCGTTGGCGATGTTCTTCGCCGTGGACCAAGCGTAGGTGCCCAGGATCTGGGTCCGCGACGTGCGGTACTTGCCGGCCACGTAGACCGCGTCGAAGTTGGAGTGACCCCGGTTGCCCTCGATGCGCAGCGCGCCCAGGTTGGGAGCGAAGACCCCCGCGGGCGAGATCCGCGTGCTGAGGTTCTGGGCGTTGTTGATCTGCCAGCGATGCACCTGGTTCTGGCCCGTGGTGTGGACGTAGTCGACGTCGAAGGCCAGGCTCTTCCCGGGCTGCACCGAGAACCCGCCCGTGAAGTGGTGCGCCTGCGGCTGCACCAGATCGGGGGCGGTGATGCGCGTGAGCTGACCCGCGAAGGTCGGGTCGAGGAGCGAGTTGCGGATCGCGTCGGCGTTGGCCGCGTACTGGAGCGGCGTGAACGGCGGCGGCGACAGCGTCAGGAAGTTGAGGGCGGAAGCCGGGTCGCTCCAAGCCTCGTAGAGCGTCACGTTCTGGAAGATCTCGTCGTAGTACTTGCCGTACCCGCCACGGATCACGAGCTTCGAGTTGCCGTTCACGTCGTAGGCGAAGCCGACGCGGGGACCCACGTTGTTCTTGTCCTGCACGTTCTGGCTCGGGAAGCCCGCGGCGGCGAGAGCCGTCTTGCCGACCGGGTTGAACTTGTTCGCGTAGGGCCCCTTCTGGATCTCGTAGCGCACGCCCAGGTTCAGGGTCAGGCGCGGAGTGGGCTTCCAGTCGTCCTGGAGATACCCGGCGAGGTACGTCCAGTCGTCGTCGGCTTCGTTGGTGCCGGCCGACCCGGTCCAGGTGTCCGCGATGCCGTTGAGGTACGCGTTCACTCCGCCCGGGCGCTGGGTGTTGAAGATGAAGTTGCCGTACAGCGTAGGAATGAAGAACCCGCCGTAGTGAGAGGCGAGCACCTCCGCGCCGACCTTGAAGTCGTGGTCGCCCGCCCAGCCCTCCTTGCGGAACGAGAAGTCGTCACGCACCTGGAGACGCTTCTGGATCGTCTGCTGCGGCGTGTTGCCGCTGGCGCCGAAGGTGAAGTCCGGGGTCACGACCTGGGGGTTGCTGTTGTCGTTCGCCACCAGGTTGTTCGTGAAGTGCTGGTAGAGCACGACGAACTCGTTGAGCTTGCTGCTGCCCAGCACCGTGGTGTTCTTGAGGATGCCCGAGTGGATCTTGTTCGTGTTGAGAGCACCCGCCGACTCCAGGATGTTGCCGCCCACGAAGTCGTTCTCGCGCTTCTGGTCCTCGAG
Organism: uncultured Acidobacteriota bacterium; assembly: GCA_902826455.1. Lineage (GTDB taxonomy): Bacteria > Acidobacteriota > Vicinamibacteria > Fen-336 > Fen-336 > CADEEV01. The sequence goes on from CADEEV010000024.1 coordinate 47,236, forward strand.
GGAGTACCGCACGTAGGCCGAGTTGTTGGCGCTCACCTGGAAGTCGACCTTGCCCGTGAACAGGTGGTTGCGGAAGGGCTTCGCGACGGAGCCCTCCTCGTCGGGCAGGACGCCGTTGGTGGTGATCTGGGTCTGCTCGTTGCGCCGGTTGCGCTCGTAGGACAGGAAGAAGTGCGCCTTGTCCTTCGAGATCGGCCCGCCGATCGTGCCGCCGAACTGCTGCTGGTCGAAGTCGGGCTTCTCAGCGTTCGCCTGCTCCTCGAAGAAGGTGCGGGAGTTGAGGCGCTGGTCACGGGCGAACAGGAACGCCGTGCCGTGGAGATCGTTGGTCCCGCTCTTGGTGATGACGTTCACGACGCCGCCGACCGACCGGCCGTACTCGGCGCTGTAGCGGTTCGTCGTGACCTTGTACTCCTGGATTGCGTCGGAGCTGAACTGCTGGAGCAGCCCGCGCACGACGCCGTCGTTGTTGTCGCCGCCGTCGACGTTGATGATCACCGAACGGCCGGTGCCGCCCGAGAAGCTCACCCCGCCGACCTCGGTCTTCGTCGGGTCGTAGTAGCTGGCGGAGCGCGTGCCCGGCACCAGGAGCGACAGATCCTGGAACTTGCGACCGTTGAGCGGGATGTTCTCCACGAGCTTCTGCGTGATGACCTGGCCGACGTCCGACGTGGTGCTCGAGACGAGCGGCGTCTCGCCGGTCACCGTGATCGTCTCCGCCTGCTGGGAGACGGACATCGAGAAGTCGGCCGTCGCGGTCGAAGAGACCTGCACGATCACGCGGCGGGCCTGCTTGCCGAAGCCCGTGAGCTCGGACGTGACCTCGTACTCGCCGGCCGGCAACGATCCGATCCTGAACGTTCCGTTCGCACTGGACGTGACGGTGCGCGTGAGACCTGTGCCGACGTTCCTGGCCGTGATCGACGCGCCCGGGACCGCCGCCTTCGTTTCGTCGAAGACACGGCCGTCGATGCTGCCCGCGTCGCTCTGCGCCCAGCTCGAAGCTGGGACGAGTGCGACAACCGCGGCCAACAGCGCGAAGATCGCGAAACGAAGTCGCGATGCGTTCATCTCTTTCCTCCAGGTGGAGTTGAATCCGTTGAACGTAGAGGCCTCCCCGAGGCCCCGGTGTTTCGGAGACATCGCGGCTTGCTACGGCAAGGGCTGTGCCCGGAGACGTGCCGGCGCGAAACTCTGCAACACACAGAACTAAAGAGTGTTACGAGAAGTCAAACGTCTGCACATCGAGACATTCCAATAATCGGTAGATTCGACTCCATAACACCGTAGGCAATAGTCCCATTATCGGACATGCCACGCCTCGTTCTTGACACCCGGCGACCTCGTGGCCTACTCTCCCGGATTCGCTCCCCCGCCCTGTCGCTGGAGAGACTTCAGACATCAATGCTGCGATACCTCACCGCCGGCGAATCCCACGGACCCGCGCTGACCGTCGTGGTCGACGGCCTTCCCGCGGCGGTTCCCGTGGACCTCGACGCCATGGCCTTCGATCTCAAGCGCCGTCAGGGCGGCTACGGGCGCGGCGGCCGGATGAAGATCGAGAGCGACAGCGTCGAGGTGCTGTCGGGCGTCCGCCACGGCCGGACCCTGGGGAGCCCGGTCACCCTGCAGATCCGGAACAAGGATTTCGAGAACTGGCGGGACGTGATGTCCCCTGCCCCCCAGCCTCCGGCCGCGACCCGGCGCCGTGCGCTCAAGCACCCGCGACCCGGCCACGCCGATCTCGCCGGCGCCATGAAGTTCCTGACCGACGACCTCCGCAACGTCCTCGAGCGCGCGAGCGCCCGCGAGACGACGGCTCGCGTCGCGGCGGGCGCGCTGGCGAAGGCGGTGCTCCGGGCCTCGGGCGCCGAAGTGCGCAGCCACGTCCTCCGTATCGGCGACGCCGCCCTCGGCTCCGAGCCCGTGTCTTGGGAGACTCTCGACGACGTCGAGTCAAGCAGCGTGCGCTGCGTCGACGGCGCGGTCTCGGGCGCGATGGTCGCCGCGATCGACCAGGCGAAGCGGCACGGCGACAGCCTCGGCGGCGTCTTCGAGGTGATCGCCAGAGGTCTGCCGCCCGGCCTCGGCTCCTTTTCCCAGTGGGATCGCCGGCTCGATGGACGGATCGCCCAGGCCCTGATGTCGATCCACGCCGTCAAGGCGGTCTCCCTCGGCGCCGGCTTCGAGGCCGGTGCCACGCCGGGGGCGCGCTTCCACGACGAGATCCTCTACGACGACAGCCACGGCGGGCTACATCGCGGCAGCAACCGTGCCGGCGGCCTCGAGGGAGGCGTGACGAACGGCGAAGAGTTGCGCGCCCAGGCCGTCGTGAAGCCCATCCCCACCCTGCTGATGGGCCTGCGCTCCATCGACATGCGGACCAAGGAGCCACGCACCGCGTCCGTCGAACGCAGCGACACCTGCGTCGTCCCGGCGGCCGGAGTCGTCGGCGAGGCCATGCTGAGCCTCGTCCTGGCCGACTCGCTGCTCGAGAAGTTCGGTGGCGACTCCCTGGACGAGTACCTTGATCACCTCGAAGCCACGCGGACGCGGACCCGTGAGTTCCTCGCGCGCCGCCCGCCGGCCGAAGAGTAGGACGCGTGGCGATCCGGCCGATCCTGAAGTGGGGGAGCCCGGTCCTGCACACGGCCTCCCTTCCCGTCACGAACATCGATGCCGACACCGCCCTGCTCGTGCGCGACATGGTCGACACCATGTACGCCGCGCCGGGCATCGGGCTCGCGGCTCCCCAGATCGGAGTGTCGCTCCGGGTGATCGTCGTCGACCTTTCGACCGGCACCGAGAAGGGCAAGCTGCTCCACCTCATCAACCCGGAGTTCGTGGAGAAAGAAGGCGAGCAGAAGCACGAGGAAGGCTGCCTGTCGATCCCGGGCTACGCGGGCTCACCCACCCGCCCGGCCCGCGTCGTCGTGAGAGGCCTCGACCTCGAGGGCCGGGAGCGGGTCTACACGGGCACGGAGCTCCTGGCGCGTGCCTTCTGCCACGAGATCGATCACATCGACGGCCTGCTCTTCGTGGACCGCCTCTCGCCTCTCAAGCGCGATCTGATGAAGCGCAAGCTGAAGAAGCGGGCCCGCGCCGACGACTGGGAGGACTGAAGTGCGCGTGGTGTTCCTCGGGAGCGGGGTCTTCGCGATTCCGTCCTTCGAGGCGCTGCTCGCGGCCGGCCACGAGATCCTGGCGCTCGTCACCCAGCCGGACAAGGAGAAGGGACGAGGACGGGACTTCGCCCCGCCTCCCCTCAAGCCGGTGGCCGAAGCGAGGGGCATCGCCGTGCTGCAGCCCCGGCGCGTCCGCGAGCCCGAGTCCGTCGCGGCCCTCCAGGCCCTGGCTCCCGACCTGCAAGTCGTCGTCGCGTACGGTCAGATCCTGCCGGGCGCCATCCTGGCCATTCCGCGGCTCGGGACCATCAACGTCCACGGCTCCCTGCTGCCGCGCTATCGCGGCGCCGCTCCCATCCAGTGGGCGATCGCCCGCGGCGAGACCGAGAGCGGGGTCACGACGATGCTCCTCGACGAGGGCCTCGATACCGGCCCCGTGCTGCTCGAGAAGACGACACCCATCGGTCCCGAGGAAACGGCGCAGCAGCTGCAAACGCGTCTCGCCGTGCTGGGGGCCGAGGTCCTGATCGAGACCGTCGCGGGCCTTGCGGCGGGCCGCCTGGAGCCGAGAGCCCAGGACCACGCCGCCGCAAGCCTCGCGCCCATCCTGCGGAAGGAGGACGGGCGCATCGACTGGTCGCAGCCCGCGACGGTGATCCACCAGCGCCTGCGAGGCTTCACGCCGTGGCCCGGCGCGTTCACGACCTGGCGCGGTCAGCTCCTGAAGGTGCTCGAAGCGCGAGTTCTCCCGGACGGACCCGGCGTTCCAGGGACGATCGGTCCCGTCGTCGATGGATTCCTCGTCGTCGCCTGTGGGAACGGGACGCGCCTCGGGCTCCTCGAGCTGCAGCTCGAGGGGCGCAAGCGCGTCGGTGGCGCGGCGTTCGCGGCCGGCGCGCGGCCGGCGCCCGACGCACGGTTCGCGTAGGTGCCGAGCCCCGCCCGCCGCCTGGCCGTCGAGGTGCTCCTGGCCCTCGAGCAGGACCGCGGCACCCTTGGCGACCAGATCGCCGACGCGGATCTCGCGCTTTCGGATCCTCGCGAGCGCAGCTTCCTCCACGAGCTGGTGCTCGGCTCCCTTCGTGCCCGCGGCCGGCTCGACTACGTCCTCACGGGCCTCATCGACCGCCCGCTCGAGCGCGTCGACCCGGCCGCTCTCGCGGTCCTGCGCCTCGGGGCCTACCAGATGCTCGAGCTCCGGGTTCCGGATCGAGCGGCCGTGTCGGAGGCCGTCGACCTGGTGCGTGCGCACACGCCCGCCGCCGGCGGCTTCGTCAATGCGGTGCTGCGGCGTCTGGGGCGTGAGGGCCCACGGCCGCTTCCCGATCCCGTGGCCGAGCCGCTCGCCTGGTTGACCAGCGCCGGCTCTCTCCCGGCGTGGCTCGCCGAGCGCTGGCTAGGCCGGCTGGGTCCCCAGGGCGCCGTGGCCCGCGCGAACGCGCTGCTGGCCAAGCCTCAGGCGGCAGTCCGACTCAACCCGCGGGTCCGGGACGCGCCGGAGCGCGTGGCGCAGGCCGGCACGCAGCTTCGACCCCTCACGCTCCCCGGGGCGTTCGAGGCGACCGGCGGCAGCGCCGTGGCCCTCGCCGAGGCCGGCGTCCTCTATCTACAAGACGAAGGGTCCCAGGTCGTGGCGCATCTCGCCTCGATGCCGGGTCGCATCCTCGACGCCTGCGCGGCTCCCGGCGGCAAGGCCACGCTGATGGCCGACCTCGGCGGCGACCGAGTGGTGTACGCAGGCGAGCCTGGCGCACGGCGTCGCGATGCGATGGCGCGCCTCGTCGGGCGCTGGAGGACCGCGTCGGTCAGGATCGTCGGAGCGGATGCGCGCCGTCCGCCGTTTCCCGAGGCGACCTTCGACAGCGTGCTTCTCGACGCGCCCTGCAGCGGACTCGGTACGATCGGGCGGCACCCCGACATCCGCTGGCGCACCCGGCCGACGGATCCCTCCCGTCACGCGCGCCTGCAGACGACCCTGCTCCGGAGCCTGGCGCCCCTCGTGCGCTCCGGCGGCCTTCTCGTGTACGCGACCTGCTCCTCGGAGCCCGAGGAGAACGAACAGGTGGTCGAGCGCTTCCTCGACGAGACGCCGTCGTACCGGCTCGAGGCTCCGCCCGCCTGGGCGCGTCCCTTCGCGGTGGGCCTCCACGTCCGCACCGAGCTCCTCGGCGCCGGGGATGCCTTCTTCGCGGCCGCGCTGCGGCACGCCTAGGCCCGCGGCCTGAGCCGGCCGCCGCGCAGGTTGTGATATTTTCTGATGTCTCTTGAGCGTCAAGCGCGTCCTTTACTTCGTCGTGCGCAACCTGGCCCTGGCGATCGCCGCCACGGCCATCGCCGGCCTGTCGGCCCTGGTCACGATGCGCTCCGTGCTCACGTCCCAACAGGTCGAGGTTCCCTCGATGCTCGGCAAGCGCGTGCCCGAGGCCGGCGACCTCGCCTCGGCGCGCGGCCTGCTCCTGCGCATCGAGGGGCGGCGCAACGACCCGCGGATCCCTCACGATCACATCGTCGCGCAGGAACCCGAGCCCGGCGCGGCCCTGAAGAGCCATCGGAGCGTCCGCGTGTGGCTGAGCCTCGGCCCGCGGCGCATCACACTGCCGGCGATCGAGGGCCAGAGCCTGCGCACGGGGCGCCTCGCGATCGACCAGTCCGAGGTGACGATCACGCGCGTCGCGGAAGTGGACGACCCGGCGCCGGAGGGCACCGTGCTCGTTCAACGTCCGCTTCCAGGCGAGGTGGACGTGATCGAGGACGGCGTGTCCGTCCTCGTCAGCCGTGGCGCCGGCCGGGGCGACTATCTGATGCCGGACCTGATCGGCAAGCGGGCGACCGACGTCCTCGGAGCCCTCCAGGTCGCGGGCCTCAAGGTGACCGATGTCCGCTACAGGCCCTACCCCGGTGCCAGCGGGGGCATCGTCCTGCGCCAGACGCCGGCCGCCGGGCACCGCGTGAGCCCCCACTCCTCGGTCGCCCTCGAAGTCAGCAAGGGGGACTCCTGATCCTCGCGCCCTCGATCCTCTCCGCCGACTTCGGGCATCTGGCCGACGACATCGCGAAGGCCGAGCGCGGGGGCGCCGGGCTGATCCACTTCGACGTCATGGACGGGCACTTCGTGCCGAACCTGACGGTCGGACCGCCCGTCCTGAAATCGCTCCGCAAGGCGACGCGGCTGCCGATCGACGTCCATCTGATGATCGAGAACGCGGATCGCTACGTCGACGCGTTCGTCGATGCGGGCGCGAACTGGATCAGCGTCCACGTGGAAGCGGTGCCCCACCTGCAGCGCACGATCGCCCATCTGCGGTCGCGAGGCTGCCGCCCCGGCGTGGTCCTGAACCCCTCGACGCCCCTCGGGACCCTCGACGAGATCCTGCCGGAGCTCGACTACGTCCTGCTCATGTCGGTCAACCCGGGGTTCGGAGGACAGTCGTTCCTTCCTTCGAGCCTCGACAAGGTGGGCCGTCTCGCGCGTCTCGTGAAGGAGCGCGGCCTCGCCACCCTCATCGAGGTCGACGGCGGCGTCGACCTCGGCAACGCGCGCGCGCTCACGCAAGCGGGTGCCGAGGTGCTGGTGGCCGGCTCGGCGGTCTTCGGCCAGAAGGATCCCGAGGCCGCGGCTCGGGCCCTCGTCGAGGCCTGCCGGTGAGTCCCTCCTCGTCGTCCCGCGTGCGCGTGCGCTACGCGGAGACGGACCAGATGGGCGTCGCCTACCACGGCAACTACTTCGCCTGGTTCGAGGTCGCTCGGACCGATCTCCTGAGGGAGATGGGCGTCACCTATCGCGACCTCGAGGCGGAGGGCCTCCGCCTCCCCGTGATCGAGGCCAGCGCCCGGTTCCTGCGCCCCGCGCTCTACGACGACGTCCTGGACATCCGGACCGTCGTGGCGTCCCTCGGCGGCGCGAGCGTCGGGTTCGACTACGAGGTCCACCGCGAGGGCACGCCGCAGCCCCTGGCCCAGGGACGCACGCTGCATGCCGCCGTGGACGGCGACGGCCGTCCCCGGCGGCTTCCCGCCCCCCTACGGAGCCTCCTCAAGTGAAAGTGGTCGTGACCGGCGCCGCCGGCTTCATCGGGTCCCAGCTCGTCGAGCGTCTCCTGGCCGAAGGCCACGACGTCCTCGGCATCGACGCCTTCATCGACTTCTACCCGCGCGCGGACAAGGAGCAGAACCTCGCCGGCGCGCGCGGTCACGCTTCCTACCGACTGGTCGAAGGACGGCTCCAGGATCTGGCGCTGCCGTCGCTGCTCGAGGGGACGTCGCAGGTGTACCACCTCGCCGCCCAGGCCGGCGTGCGTCCCTCCTGGGGACGGGACTTCGAGATCTACGTCGACAACAACGTGCTGGCCACGCAGCGCCTCCTCGAGGCGGCAGTGACCGCCGGGGTGCCTCGCTTCGTGTACGCGTCATCGTCGTCGGTGTACGGGGACACGCCGGCCCTGCCGCTGCGCGAGGACGGCGTGTGCCGGCCCGTCTCGCCGTACGGGGTCACGAAGCTGGGGGGCGAGCACCTGGTCCACCTGTACGGCACCAATCACGGCCTGCCTGTCGTCAGCCTGCGCTACTTCACCGTGTACGGCCCACGGCAGCGCCCGGACATGGCGTTCCATCGCTTCCTGAAGGCCGCACGTGACGGAAGCGAGATCCACCTGTACGGAGACGGCCGCCAGACCCGCGACTTCACGTTCGTCGACGACATCGTGTCGGCGACGCGGGCCGCCGCCGACCAGGGGCGACCCGGGCGCGTCTACAACGTCGGAGGCGGCGACCGGGTCGAGCTCAACCACGTGCTGGACCAGGTCCGGGCCGTCACGGGACGGGACCCGAAGATCGTCCGTGAGGCCACCCAGAAGGGGGACATGAGAGACACGCTCGCCGACACCGGGGCCGCACGCGAGGACCTGGGCTTCCGGTCCACCGTCTCCTTGCGCGAGGGGCTCGCCCGCGAATGGGACTGGATGAGGAACCGCACATGAAGCGTCTCGGAGCGATCCTCCTCCTGTCGGGCCTGGCCGCCTGCAGTTCGGGCGAGGCCGACCTCGCGACGCTCGCGTCGAACTCGGACCAGCTGATCTGGGACGCGGGCCAGAAGGCCTTCGAGAAGCACCAGTGGGAGAGCGCGCGCCAGCACTTCCGGCGCATCATCGACGCCTTTCCGCAGAGCGAGTTCGCGCCCGCCTCCCGCCTCAACCTGGCCGACAGCCACTTCGGCGAGGGCGGCACCGGCAACTACATCCTCGCCGTGTCCGAGTATCGGGACTTCGTGACGCTCTATCCCTCCCATCCCAAGAGCGACTACGCCCAGTTCCAGACCGGGGAGTCCTACTTCAAGCAGCGCAACGGCGCCGATCGCGACCAGTCCTCGACCCACAAGGCCCTGGCCGAATACGAGCGCCTGCTCGACCTCTACCCCAACTCTCCCTACGTCGAGACCGCGCGTCAGCGGATCAAGGACTCCCGGCAGAGCCTCGCCCGCGCCGAGTTCGGCGCCGGGTACTTCTACCAGCGCACCCGCAAGGCCTATCGCGCCTCGGTGTTCCGCTACGAAGGCATCCTGTCGAACTATCCCGACTACGACGCCCTCGACGAGGTGCTCTTTCGCCTCGGGGAGTGCCTGATTCTCTCGGCCCGCAAGACGGAGGCGCTTCCCCACCTCCAGAGGCTGATCGACAACTATCCCGAGAGCCCGCGGGTGCCCGAAGCCCGCAAGCTGATCGAGCAGATCCAGCAGGCTCAGCCTGAGCTCGCGCCCGGCAAGGAGCCGGCGCCGGGCCCCACCCCCACGCCGACTCCCGAGGCCCCAGTGACGGGTCCCTGAGCTAAAGTGACACTTTAGACTCTGCAAAAAAAGTCTTGACGATGAATCCTTTTTCCTGCTAGCATCCGCCAAACTTCCGGGTGACTCGCGGGCGTCCGCTGGCTTCTTGCTCGGCCCGAAGTTCTGGACGCTCTGAATTTAGGGGACGGTCGCCGGCCCGTCCAGGAGGTAGGCAGTGAGATCGAAGGGAACAGCCATTCTCGGCACCCTCGCGGCGCTTCCCCTGGTCTTTTCCCAGGTGGCTTTCGCGCAGGGCGCCCCGGCCGACGCATCCGGCCTGCTCACCGGTCCCGCTCCCGTTGCCCGCCACTGGTCGAAGAATCCCTACCCGGACAGCATCCCGGAGGGAGCCTCCTACTACATCGTGGTCCGCGGCGACACGCTGTGGGACATTTCCGCCCGCTTCCTGAAGAACCCCTACCTCTGGCCCCAGATCTGGGATCAGAACAAATACATCAAGGACGCCCACTGGATCTATCCGGGCGACCCGATCCTCCTCCCCAACGTCAGCCTCGTCTCCGACAGGGCCGGCGAGGCGGGAGCCCTCGGCACGGAAGAGGGCGCCGGTGAGGGGCTGCCCGGAGAGGGCCTGGCCGGAGTCGGCGAAGCCGGCGCCGTCCTCTCCCCGGTGACCGAGCAGGTCACGATCCAGTGCGCCCCGTACATCGCGACCCAGGCCGAGGACAAGAGCCTGCGCATCATCGGCACCGAAGAGGGCACGGACAAGAACGCCTACGCCGATCGCGACATCCTCTACCTGAACAAGGGCACGAACGCAGGCATCAAGGCCGGCGACGTCTTCTCCTTCCAGCAGGCCACCTACGACGTCAAGCACCCCGTCTCCGGCAAGACGCTGGGCACCAAGATCGAGCCGACGGGCTGGGGCCGCGTCATCCTCGTCCAGGAGAACAGCGCCACCCTGATGGTCGAACAGGCCTGCGCCGACATCCACATCGGCGACTACCTGAAGACCTTCGAGAAGGCGAACGTTCCCCTGCTGCTGAAGCGGCCGCACGCCGATCGCCTGACGCCGCCCTCCGGCAAGACCCAGGGCTACATCGTCGACCAGGCCGGTGACGCCACGATCGCCGCCGAAGGCAACATCGTGATCATCGACGTCGGCACCGAGGCCGGTGTCGCTCCCGGCAACGTGTTCTCCGTCTCGCGGGTGATCTACCCGTCGGTGCCGACACCGCGCAACGTCGTCGGCGAGATCGCCGTGATCCTGGCCTACGAGAAGACCTCGGTCGCCAAGGTGATCTACAGCAAGGACGCCGTGATGAACGGCGATCAGATCGAGCTGCGCTAGCCGCCCGGTCGGGGCTGTTCCTGAAGGGCCCGGGTCGCTCCGGGCCCTTTTTCTTTGAGCCTAGGCGCCGGTTCGCGGCTGCGGAGCCCGCACGACGTCCTTCCAGAACCGGCGGAAGTAGTCGACGGCGGAGATCAGCGCCATCGCGACGACGACCCACAGAGCGCCCAGGGCCAGCACCCGGACGGCAGGCCAGCGTGTCGCGAAGAGCAGCAGGAAGATCGCCACGACCTGGGACACCATCTTCCCCTTCCCGAGCGCCGACGCCGGGATCAGGACGCCCCGGCCGGCCGCCACGTTCCGGAGGCCTGTCACCGCGAACTCCCGTCCGATGATGATCATCACCATCCAGGCGGGCACGGCGTCCAGCTCGACGAGGGCGATGAAGGCGGCCGTGGTCAGGAGCTTGTCGGCGATCGGGTCGAGGAGGATCCCCAGGCGGGTCACCTGGTTCCGCCGCCGCGCGAAGTACCCGTCGAGATAGTCGGTGAGCACGGCCAGCCCGAAGACGCCCATGCCCAGGAACAGGCTGTTGGCCGTGCGCGTCAGCAGCAGCGTCACGAGCACCGGGACGAGGAAGATGCGCAGCAGCGTGAGCGCGTTCGGAAGGTTCACGCCCTGCGCCTCAGAGCTTCAGGATCTTGGCCGACACGATGCCCCGGGTCGCGTTCCGGGTGTCCACCACCACGCGCGCCGCATCCACCACCTCTCGGTAGGCGAAGGCCGAATGATCCGTGACGATCACGACCACGTCCGCCTCCCGCACGCCGGGAAGAAGCTCGACGGAGTGGAGCCTCGTGCCGTCGAGGCTGAGCGAGGGCACGAACGGGTCGTGGTACGAGACGGAGGCCCCCCGGGTCTCGAGCAGCTTCAGGATGTCGAGGGCCGGCGACTCGCGCACGTCTTCGATGTCGCGCTTGTAGGCGACGCCCAGGACCATCACGCGACTGCCGTTGACGCTCTTCTTCTGGGCGTTGAGGGCGTCGGCGACCAGGTCACACACGTGCTCGGGCATCTCGGAGTTGATCTCGCCGGCGAGCTCGATGAAGCGCGCCCGGTAGTTCAGCGTCTTGAGCTTCCACGAGAGGTAGAACGGGTCGATCGGGATGCAGTGACCGCCGAGCCCGGGCCCCGGGTAGAACGGCATGAACCCGAAGGGCTTGCTGGCGGCGGCGTCGATGACTTCCCAGACGTCGATGCCCAGGCGCTGGCACATGAGCGCGACCTCGTTCACCAGGCCGATGTTCACGCTCCGGAACGTGTTCTCGAGGAGCTTGACCATCTCGGCGGCCTGCGGGGTCGACACGGTGAGCACCGTATCGACGGCCTTGCCGTAGAGGGCCTTGGCCGCCGTCGTGCAGGCGGGCGTCACGCCGCCGATGATCTTGGGGGTGTTGCGGGTGTGGTAGCGCGGGTTGCCGGGATCGACGCGCTCGGGCGAGAAGGCCAGGAAGAAGGACTCCCCGACCACGAGTCCCCGCTCGTTGAGGATCGGCAGGATCAGCTCTTCCGTCGTTCCGGGATAGGTCGTGCTCTCGAGGACCACGAGCTGACCCGCGCGCAGGCGCTTCGCAATCGCGCGGGCCGCGTCCACCACCATGCCCAGATCCGGGTCCTTCGTCTTGCTGAGCGGCGTCGGCACGCAGATCACGATCGCGTCGCACAACGCCAGGTCGTCGAAGTTCGTGGTCGCGCGCAGTTTGCCGCTCTTCGCCAGGCGGAGCAGGCGCTCGCTCGCGACGTCCTTGACGTACGACTCGCCCCTGTTGACCGCGTCGATCTTCTCCTGGGCGAGGTCGAAGCCGATCACCTCGAGGCCGGCCTCGCCGAACTCCACCGACAGCGGCAGACCGACGTAACCCAGACCGATGGTGCCGACGCGAGCCGCGCCGCTTCCGATGCGCTCGACGAGCGCCGCCGAGCCCGCGGCAGCGCCCGCGACGGCCGGCTCCTTGTGCTTCGTTTCGAGGTTCATAGAAGACGACGACTATAGACGAGCGCCGGCTCGGGTGTCAATGATCTAAATCTCTGGAAGTGGTTCTGTTGCCGCTAGATACATCGCCTTTTGGGGCTCGGGCCGCGAGTGCTATGATCGCCGCCCGGATGAGCCACCGATGAAAGCAGTGATCCTGGCCGGAGGCGAGGGAACGCGCCTGCGACCGCTGACCCTCGCCACCCCCAAGCCGGTCGTCCCGATCGCCGACCGGCCCTTGCTCCAGCACCAACTGGACCTGCTGGCGACCGCCGGCGTGACCGAGATCGTATTCTCCGTCGCCTACAAGCCCGAGCGCGTGCAGCGCGTCTTCGGCGACGGCAGCGGCGTCGGCTGCCGGATCCGCTACGCGGTCGAGGACACCCCGCTCGGCACGGGGGGTGCCGTGCGCAACGCGCTCGCGCACCTCGACGACGTGACGGTCGTGTTCAACGGGGACATCCTGACCGACGTCGACCTCCCGGCCGTCGTCGAGATGCACCGCCGCTCCAAGGCCAGCGCCACGCTGGTGCTCACCCCGGTTCCCAACCCCGCTGCGTTCGGCCTCGTGGAGACGGAGCCGGACGGCCGGGTCCGGCGCTTCGTGGAAAAGCCCGACCCCTCCCAGATCACGACCGACACCATCAACGCCGGCATCTACGTCCTCGACACGCGGACCCTGGAGCTCATCCCGGAAGCCGTCAACCATTCGATCGAGCGCGGCTTCTTCCCCACCCTCATCGGCCGGGGCGACCGGGTCATGGCCCACGTCCACCGCGGCTACTGGATCGACATCGGCACGCCCGAGAAGTACTTGCAGGTGCATCGCGACATCCTCGCCCGCCGCTTCCCCGTGGCGCTCCACGGCCAGGCGCACCGGGGCGGCTTCGTCGCCAACAGCGCCAGCATCCACGCCTCGGCCCAGCTGACGGCGCCCTTCTTCGTGGGCCACGGCTGCGACGTGGCCGCCGGCGCGAGCCTCGGCCCGGGCGCGGTGCTCGTCTCGAACGTGGAGGTCGCCGCCGGCGCCTCGGTCCGCGACAGCGTCGTCTGGGACCGCGCGCTCATCGGTCCGCAGGCCCAGGTGGAAGGGGCGCTACTCGGGGCCGGGGTCCGGGTCGGCGCCCACGCCGTGGTCCGCGCCGGCGCCGTGCTGGGCGAGGATTCGATCCTCAGCGATTTCTCGCGGAGTGCATGACATGAGCCAGTCCGTGGACGCGAGCATCTTCAAGGCCTACGACGTGCGGGGCCTGGCGCCCGGCCAGCTCGACGAGGAGACCGCGCGGCGCATCGGCCGTGCCTTCGTCGACTACCTCAAGGCGAAGCGCGTCGTCGTGGGCCGCGACGCCCGCGCCTCCTCGCCGGGACTCGCGGCAGCCTTCATGGCGGGCTGCGCGAGCGAGGGCTGCGAGGTCGTCGACATCGGCATCGTCGGCACCGACATGATGTACTTCTTCGCGGCCAGCCAGGACCTCGACGGCGGCGCGATCGTGACCGCGTCGCACAATCCCAAGGAGTACAACGGCATCAAGATGGTCCGGAAGGGCGCCCTGGCCCTCTCGGGCGACGCCGGGATCAAGGAGATCCGCGAGGCCCTGGTCGCGGGGCGTTTCGCGGACACGCCGGCCGCGGCGGGGCCGGCCGTGGCGCGACGGACGATCCGCGAGGAGTACGCGCGCCACTGCCTGTCGTTCATCGACGCCAGGCGGGTGCGCCCGCTCAAGGTCGTGCTCGACACCGGCAACGGCATGGGCGCCCTGGGCGCCGAGCCCATCCTCAAGACCCTGCCCCTCGAGCAGGTCCGCATGTACTTCGACGTGGACGGCACGTTCCCCAACCACCCGGCCGACCCCCTCGTCGAGGAGAACCGCCGCGAGATCATGGAGCGCGTCGTGGCCGAGAAGGCCGACCTCGGCATCGCCTGGGACGGCGACGCGGATCGCTGCTTCTTCATCGACGACGAGGGCCAGTTCGTCCCCGGCGACTTCGTCACGGCGCTGCTGGGCGAGGCCTTCTGCCGGAAGGAGCCCGGCGCGCGGATCGTGTACGACGTGCGCGCCTCGCGCGCCGTGAACGACCTCGTGAGCGCCGCCGGCGGCACGGCGCTCATGCATCGCGTGGGCCACGCCTTCATCAAGCGGCGCATGCGCGACGAGGGCGCAGTCTTCGGCGGCGAGGTCTCCGGTCACTTCTACTTCCGTGAGAACTGGTTCGCCGACAACGGCATGATCCCCGCGCTGCTGATCCTGGAGCTGCTGGGCCTGCGCGGCCAGAAGCTGTCCCAGATCCTCTCGGCCCTGCGCGCGAAGTACCACCTCTCGGGCGAGATCAACTCCAAGGTCGCGGACGTCGAGGGCGCCATGCGCCGCCTCGAGGAGCGCTTCGAGGACGGCCGCATCACGCGCCTCGACGGCCTCTCCGTCGACTACGACGACTGGCACTTCAACGTGCGCTCCTCGAACACGGAGCCGCTGCTGCGCCTCAACCTCGAGGCCTACTCCGCCTCGGAGATGGAGCGGCGCCGCGACGAGGTGCTGGGCGTCATCCGCGCCTGATCGCGCAGGGTTGACCGGGCGCAAGCCCGGCCGCTATCATCGCGTCTCGTCGTCTCGGGCGGGCGTAGCTCAGCTGGTAGAGTACGAGCTTCCCAAGCTCGGTGTCGCGGGTTCGAGTCCCGCCGCCCGCTCCACTACCCCGAGACTGGATGACGTTTCGTACGAGGAGGTTCCCTTTGGGTCTGTTCGGCAAGTCCGACGCAAAACCTGAAACGCCGGGGCCTCGGCCGTCGGCGCCGGTCGCTCCCGCGCCGGCCGCTCCCGTGACCGCCGGCCCCGCCAGGGACGCCGGCTCGAAAGCCAGCGTCGTGGCGCCGAAGGCGATCTTCAAGGGCGAGATCCTCGGCGACGAGGACGTCGTGGTGGAAGGCCTCGTCGAAGGCCAGGTGCGCATCTCGCGGGAGCTGCGGGTCGCGGCCGGCGGCACCGTGCGCGCCACCGTCGACGCGCAGAGCCTGGTCGTGAGCGGAACCCTCGTGGGCGATTGCACCGCCAAGACGCGCATCGAGATCCAGGCGACGGGCAACGTGACCGGCGACATTCGCGCGCCCCGCATCGTGGTGGCCGAAGGCGCCACGTTCAAGGGTCGCAGCGAGACCACCGGCCGCGCCCCTGGCGCCACCAAGCCCGCGTAGGTGAGCGCACCCGCCGTCTTCGGGAACCGCATCGGCGGCGCCTCCGTGCCCGCCGCCTCCGGCGCCAGCTTCGAGAACCGCAATCCCGCCGACGCTCGCGACCTGATCGGGACGTTCGCCGACTCGGGGGCCGAGGACGTGCTGCGTGCCGTGGCGGCGGCCAAGGCGGCGCTTCCCCGCTGGCGAGCCCTTCCCGCCCCGAAGCGCGGCGAGATCCTCTTCCGGACAGCCGAGATCCTGGTGCGCCGGAAGGAAGAGTTCGCCGCCGCCATGACCCGCGAGATGGGCAAGGTGCTGGCCGAGACTCGCGGCGACGTCCAGGAAGCGATCGACATGACGTACTACATGGCCGGCGAGGGCCGCCGGCAGTTCGGCCAGACCACGCCATCGGAGCTCGCGCGCAAGTTCCAGATGTCCGTGCGCATGCCGGTGGGCGTCGCCGGGCTGGTCACGCCCTGGAACTTCCCGATGGCGATCCCGTCCTGGAAGATGATGCCCGCCCTGATCCTGGGCAACACGGTCGTGATCAAGCCCGCCCCCGACACGCCGCTGTCGACCGTCAACCTGCTGCTCGCCCTCGAGGAGGCGGGCCTGCCGCCCGGCGTCGTGAACATGGTGACCGGCGGGCCCGAAGCCGGGGCCGCTCTCGTGAGCCATCCCGACGTGGGCGTCGTCTCGTTCACGGGCTCGACCGCCACGGGACGCAAGGTGTCCGAGGCCGCCGCGCGGCTCTTCAAGCACTGCCACCTGGAGATGGGCGGCAAGAACGTCGTCATGGTCATGGAGGACGCCGATCTCGACCTCGCCGTGGACGGCGCCGTCTGGGGCGGCTTCGGCACGAGCGGGCAACGCTGCACGGCCGCGAGCCGGGTCGTGCTCCACGAGGCGGTCGCTCGGGAGTTCACCGAGCGCTTCGTGGCCCGCGCCAGGGCGCTGCGCGTCGGCAACGGTCTCGAGGCCGGCATCGAGATGGGTCCCATCATCAACGCGGCCCAGCTCGCGCGCGTCGAGAGCTACGTCGCCGTCGGACAGGCCGAGGGTGCGACCCTGCTGACGGGCGGCAAGCGGCTGGCGGGCGGTACGCAGGCCCATGGCTTCTTCCACGAGCCGACGGTACTGGGCGACTGCACGCCCGCGATGCGCGTCTCCCGGGAAGAGATCTTCGGGCCCGTCGTGAGCCTGATCCGCGTGGGCTCCCTGGAAGAGGCCATCGAGGTCGGCAACTCCGTCGAGTACGGCCTCTCGGCCTCGATCTACACCCGCGACGTGAACAAGGCGTTCCGCGCCATGAACGAGATGGAGACCGGCATCTTCTACGTCAACGCGCCGACGATCGGTGCCGAGACCCATCTGCCCTTCGGCGGCGCCAAGAACACGGGCAACGGACATCGCGAGGCCTGCGTCCAGGCCCTCGACGTGTTCAGCGAGTGGAAGAGCATCTACATCGACTACTCGGGAGCGCTGCAGCGAGCCCAGATCGACTAGGGGCCTCCCGCGAACCTGCTATAATTTCCGCCATCCAGACATGACGACACCCGCCCTCGACGACCGCTCCAGCGAGGTCCTCAAGTCGCTGATCCAGGCCCACGTCGAAACCGGCGAGCCCGTGGGTTCCGAGAGCCTGAGCCGTCTGCTGAGCCGGCCACTCTCGTCGGCGACAGTCCGTACGATCATGGCGGAGCTCGAGCGCCTTGGGCTCCTCGATCACCCCCACACGAGCGCCGGACGGGTGCCGACCGACGACGGCTACCGCTACTACGTGGACTCCCTGATGGGCAAGCCCCCGCTCCAGGCTCGCGACGCCGCCGCGATCCGCAGCGGCATGCGCCGCGAGGGCTCGCCCCAGGAAGTCATCGAGAACGCCTGCCACCTGCTCTCCCTGCTGTCGCGCAACGTCGCCTTCGTGCTTGCGCCCGACATCGCCCAGACGAGCCTGCGGCAGATCGACTTCGTGCGCCTGCCGGCGCCTCGCGTGCTGGTCGTGATCGTGGGCCAGTCCGGCCTGATCACCCACAAGGTCGTCGAGGTCGAGGAGGACCTGAGCGCGGAAGACCTTCGCGAGTGCGCCAACTACCTGAACGCCCACTTCGCGGGCCTGCGCCTCTCCGAGGTGCGGGGCCGGCTGATGGCGCTCATGCAGGAGGAAAAGGCGCTCTACGACTCGCTCTTGAAGAAGGTGCTCTCGGTGAGCGGCCCCGCCTTCGCGAGCGAGGGCCAGGGCAGCGTCTACCTCGACGGCGCCTCGAACATCCTCGAGAAGGCCGAGTTCGAGGATCGGGCGAAGATGCACCTGCTGTTCAAGACCTTCGAGGAGAAGGGGCGCCTCGTGCGCATCCTGAACGCCTGCCTCTCGGACGAAGGCGTGCGCATCCTGATCGGCCGCGAGAACCCCGAGCCGGAGTTCCGCGACACGTCCCTGGTGGCCGCGAGCTACCCCATCGACGGCGAGTCGCGCTGGGGCGTCGGCGTGGTGGGATCGACCCGGATGGAGTACGCGCGGGTGGTGGCCCTCGTCGATCATGTCGCCCGGGAGATCTCCCGGGCGCTCCAGGAGCTGCGCGCGTGAGCGGCTCCAAGGGCAACGGCGGCACGCTGAAGGACGAGCCGGAGCCCGGCGAGGACGCTCCCGAGTCCGCATCCGGACTCGCCGCCGTCGAGCCCGACGCCCCGGTGGAGCTGACCCGCGAGGCCTTCGAGGCGCTGCGTCGCGAACGAGACGAGCTGCGCGACCAGCTGCTGCGGCGCCGCGCAGACTTCGAGAACTACAAGAAGCGCGTGGAGCGCGACCGGCAGCAGGCGGCCCAGGACGCCTCCGCAGGCCTTCTCGAGGCCCTGCTTCCGGCCCTCGACAACTTCGACCGGGCCCTCGAGGCCGGCGGCAACGAAGCGACGCTGCGCGAGGGCATCGAGCTCACGCGACGCCAGTTGCTGGGCGTGCTCGAGACGAAGGGCGTGAGCGTGCAGGATGCCCTCGGGCAGCCCTTCGATCCCGAGGTGCATCAGGCGTTGTCGTACGAGGCCGTGCCCGGGAAGGCCGACGGCACCGTTGTCGAGGTCTTCCAGAAGGGGTATTTTCTCGGGGGCCGGCTCCTTCGCCCGGCCCTCGTCAAGGTCGCAAAGGGGGACGCGGAGAGTCCAGAGGGAACTCGTGGGTAAGACCATCGGAATCGATCTCGGCACGACGAACTCCTGCGTGGCCGTCATGGAAGGCGGTGCGCCCCAGGTGATTCCGAACCAGGAGGGCGCCCGCACGACGCCGTCCATCGTCGGCTTCACCGCCAAGGGCGAGCGTCTCGTGGGCCAGATCGCGAAACGCCAGGCCCTCACGAACCCGAAGAACACGGTCTTCGCGGTGAAGCGGCTGGTCGGGCGCAAGTTCAACTCCACCGAGGTCGAGCAGGCCCGGCGCTTCATGCCGTACCAGCTCTCCGAGGCCCCGAACGGCGACGTGCACATCCAGATCGAGGACAAGGTCTACTCCCCGCCGGAAATCTCGTCCTTCGTGCTGCAGAAGCTGAAGGCCGCGGCCGAGGATTACCTCGGCGAGCCGGTCGAGGAAGCGATCATCACGGTTCCCGCCTACTTCAACGATCCGCAACGCCAGGCCACGAAGGACGCCGGCCTGATCGCGGGCCTCAAGGTCTCGCGCATCATCAACGAGCCCACGGCGGCGGCGCTCTCGTACGGCCTCAAGAACGCCAAGGGCCAGTTCGTCGCGGTCTACGACCTCGGCGGCGGCACGTTCGACATCTCGATCCTGGAGATGGCCGAGGGCCTCTTCCAGGTGCGCGCCACGGGCGGCGACACGTTCCTGGGCGGCGAGGACTTCGACCAGCGCGTCATCGACTGGCTGATCGAGGAGTTCCTGCGCGAGACCGGCATCGACCTGCGCCAGGACCGCATGGCCCTGCAGCGCCTGAAGGAAGCGGCCGAGAAGGCGAAGTGCGAGCTCTCGACGGCGCAGCAGACCGAGATCGTGCTGCCCTTCATCTCCGCCGACGCGTCCGGGCCGAAGCACCTCAACACGGTCCTCACGCGCCAGAAGTACGAGGGTCT
This sequence comes from uncultured Acidobacteriota bacterium, assembly GCA_902826455.1. Lineage (GTDB taxonomy): Bacteria > Acidobacteriota > Vicinamibacteria > Fen-336 > Fen-336 > CADEEV01. The sequence continues at coordinate 66,706 of CADEEV010000024.1, forward strand.
CACGGACGACCTGCTGGAGCGCACCATCGAGCCCTGCAAGCGCTGCCTGGCCGACGCCGGCCTGCGCGCGGACCAGATCGACGAGGTGCTGCTGGTCGGCGGCCAGACCCGCGCCCCGCGCGTGGCCGAGATCGTGCGGAAGGTCTTCAACCGCGAGTCGAACCGCGCGGTGAACCCCGACGAGGGCGTCGCGATGGGCGCCGCGATCCAGACCGGCATCATCGCGGGCGAGGTCAAGGAGCTCGTCCTCCTCGACGTGACGCCCCACACCCTGGGCATCGAGACCAAGGACGGCACCTTCACCCCGCTCATCGAGCGCAACAGCACGATTCCGACCCGCAAGGGACGGGTCTTCACCACGGTCGCCGACAACCAGACCAAGGTCGAGGTCCACGTCCTCCAGGGCGAGAGCGACATGGCGGCCTACAACAAGAGCCTCGCCAAGTTCGAGCTGACGAACGTCCCCCCGGCTCCGAAGGGCGTGCCGCAGATCGAGGTCACCTTCGAGATCGACGTGAACGGCATCGTCTCGGTCAGCGCCCAGGACCAGGCCACGGGACGCAGCCAGTCCGTCGTCATCCACCCCTCGGGCGGCCTCTCGCAACAGGATCTGTCGCGCCTCGTCACCGAGACGCGCTCCCGGGAGCAGAACGAGCGCTCCCAGAAGGAGCAGGAAGCCGTGGTGCGGCAGCTCGACGGCCTGGTCGCGAACACCATGCGCTCCGTGCAGGCCCTCGAGGGCAAGCTCACCGCCGACGAGCAGGAGCGCATCCTGGCGGCCATGGACAAGGCCAAGAAGGCCCGCAGCGAGGGCGGTGTCGACGAGTTGCGCGCCCGCCTCGCCGACATGGAGCGCGCCGCGAGCCTCATCGGCCAGGCCATGCTCCGGCCGTAGCCGGCGCCCGGGAGCTTCGTGGCTACGCGCACCAAGGCGGACTACTACGAGGTTCTCGGAGTGTCGAAGACCGCCTCCGAGCAGGAGATCAAGTCCGCCTATCGCAAGCTCGCCCTCAAGTACCACCCCGACCGGAATCCCGGCGACGCCGCGGCCGAGGAGAAGTTCAAGGAGTCGGCCGAGGCCTACGGGGTCCTCCAGGATCCCGAGAAGCGCCGCCGCTACGATGCCTACGGCCATGCGGGCCTGGGCGGCGCCGGGGGCGCGGCCGGCTTCGACCCCAGCGCCTTCGCCGACTTCGGCGACATCCTGGGGGACTTCTTCGGCTTCGGCGACGCCTTCGGCCGGCGCCGGGGCGGGCCGCGTCGCGGCGCCGACCTGCGCTACAACCTCGACCTCTCCTTCGAGGAAGCCGCCTTCGGCACCGAGACCCACATCCGCATACCGCGCGCCGAGACCTGCGCCACCTGCGGCGGCAACGGCAGCGCCCCCGGCACCGAGCCCGAGACCTGCACCTCCTGCAACGGCGCCGGGCAGGTTTCCTTCCAGCAGGGCTTCTTCAGCGTGGCCCGCACCTGCAACCGCTGCCGCGGCACCGGCAAGGTGGTCACCCACCCGTGCAAGGAGTGCGACGGCGAGGGGCACATCGAGCGGGAGCGCAAGATCCAGATCAAGATCCCCGGCGGCGTCGACACCGGCAGCCAGCTCCGGATCACCGGCGAGGGCGAAGCCGGCAGCGCGGGCGGACCGCCGGGCGACCTCTACGTCGTCGTGCGCGCGGCCGAGCACTCCTTCTTCCGGCGCGACGGCGCGAGCCTGCACTGCGAGATGCCCATCGCCTTCACGCAGGCGGCGCTCGGCGCGACGATCGAGGTGCCGACGCCCGAAGGCGGCAAGGCGAAGGTCAACGTCCCCGAGGGAACCCAGTCCGGAGCCAGCTTCCGGGTGCGCGGCCACGGCGTCCAGCACCTCGGGTCGCGCGGCCGGGGCGATCTCCACGTGACGGTGCGCGTCATCGTCCCGAGCAAGCTGACCGGCGAGCAGCGCAAGCTCCTCGAGCAGCTCCAGAAGACCCTGCCGGTTCCCGAGTTGAAGGACGGCAAGGACAAATCCTTCTTCGAGAAGGTCAAGGACATTCTGGGCTAGCCGGGAGGCGTCCTCCCGAGTCGGTCCGAGCTCACCATGACGGTCCAAGCGATCCTCGTGACGGTTGCGGACGCCGACGAAGAGACGGCCTCGACCGTGCTCTGGGAGCTGGGCACCCTGGGCGTCGAGGTGCAGGCCGGCCTTCCCGGGCACTCGCGCCTGCTCGCCTACTTCCCCACGGACACGGAGCTCGCCACGGTCCGAGCGGCGCTCGCCACCCTCCCCGGCGCCGTCATCGAACCGGCCGCCGTTCCCGACGTGGACTGGGTGGCGCGCTTCCGCGAGAACTTCCGCGGCTTCGACGTGGGCTCGTTCCGCATCGCCCCGCCCTGGGACCGGCCGGCGTCCGTCGCCGCAGGCGAGCACCTGATCCTGATGGACCCGGGACGCGCCTTCGGCACGGGCACCCACGAGACGACGCGCCTCTGCCTGCGCGCTCTCGAGGAGGCCTTCGTGGCCCGGCCGCGGGCGAGCCTGCTCGACGTGGGCACCGGCACCGGCATCCTGGCGATCGCCGCGCTGCAGCTCGGCGCCTCGCGGGTGGTCGGGATCGAGAACGATCCCGAGGCTCTCGAGAACGCGCGGGAGCATGCGGCCCTCAACGGCGTGACGCCCGAGCTCGTCCGCGGCGACGGCGCGCGCGGCGTCCCGGCGGGCAGCTACGATCTGGTGGTGGCCAACATCACCGCACCCCTCCTGCGGGAACGCGCCCGCGAGATCCTCGCGGCGGTCAAGCTGGGGGGCCGCGTGATCCTGTCGGGCCTGCTGGTCGACGAGGCAGAGGCCGTGACGGCCGCCTACTCCCACGCCGGCCCCGTCGAGCGACGGCTCGACGGGGAGTGGGCCTGCCTCGTCGTGCGGATGCGAGCGTGACGGTCCCGCGCTTCCACCTGCCCGGGGCCGCTCCCGGGGCGCGCGTCACGTTCCCGGAGCACACCGCCCATCACGCCCGCGAGATCCTGCGACTGCGCACCGGCGGCGCGGTGCGCATCTTCGACGGCGCGGGGAACGAGTTCGACGGCGTCCTGGAGGACGTCTCGCGGCGGGGCGTCGTGGTCCACCTCCTGCACGCCGTCGCGCCGCGCGCGGAATCGCCGCTCCGGATCGTGCTGGCGCTGTCCCCTCTCAAGGGCGACCGCATGGAGCTCGTGATCCAGAAGGCCACGGAGCTCGGCGTCGCCGAGGTCTGGCCCGTGGTGACGGCTCGCACGGACGCGGTCGCGCGGCCCGCGCTCAAGGGCTCGCGGCAGGAGCGCTGGGACAAGGTGGCGAGCGGGGCCGCGGAGCAATCAGGTCGCGCCACGGTGCCCCTGGTCGCCCCGACCACGACCCTCGACCAGCTGCTGGCGCGTCCCTTCGAGGGGGCTCGTGCCCTGTTGCTCGAGACGGGCCAGAATGCGCCGCTCGCCTCGCTCGAGGCGCCGCGCGCGATCCTGCTTCTGATCGGACCGGCGGGCGGCTGGGACGATCGGGAGGCCCAACGCCTCACGTCGGCCGGCTTCGCGGCCATCAGCGTGGGCCCGCGGATCCTGCGCGCGGAGACGGCGGCCATCACCGCCGTGGCGCTCGCCCAGGGACTCTGGGGCGACCTGCGCTAGCGCCGGCGCTCCCGGGTCGCGTGGGAGCGCTCTGCTATACTCCGCGCACCTCCAATGTTCCTGCTGGGACAGGCTGTCGGTAAGTACCAGATTCTCTCCAACCTCGGATCCGGCGGCTTCGGCACCGTCTTCCTCGCGAAGGACGTCTGGATCGACAAGAAGGTCGCGATCAAGGTCCCCCACCGCCAGAGCGGGGACTTCGACGACCTCCTGCAGGAGCCCCGCCTGCTGGCCGCCCTCGACCACCAGAACATCGTGGGCATCGTCACGGCGGAGCGCGTCGAGAACGTCTTCTTCATCGTCATGGAGTACGTGAAGGGCGAGAGCCTCGAGGCCGTCCTCGACCGTGAGAAGTCCCTGGACACGGCGCGCGCCCTCAACTACATCCTGCAGATCCTGAAGGGCCTTGAGCATGCCCAGGCGGCCTCCGTCCTGCATCGGGACCTGCGGCCGGCGAACGTGCTGATCTCCGAGAGCGGCATCGTGAAGGTCGCCGACTTCGGCACGTCGCGGTTCCTGGAGAAGTCCCACGCGACGACCGTGATCGGCAGCCCGCCGTACATGGCTCCCGAGCAGTTCCAGGGCCGCGCGGTGCTGGCCTCGGACGTGTACTCGGTCGGCGTGATCTTCTACCAGATGCTGACCGGCACCCTGCCCTACTTCAGCCCGAACCCGGCCCAGATCGAGCGCATGGTGGCCCAGGGCCGCTGCACGCCCCCCAAGCTGCGCAACAGCCAGATCCCGAAAGAGATCTCCGACATCATCATGAAGTCGCTCTCGCCCGAGGTCAGCGAGCGCTACCAGCGCGCCTCGGAGCTCATCGAGGACCTCGCGACCGCCGGCGAGATCGACCACAAGGCCACGGAGATGGAGGACATCCGGCGCCGCCTGAAGGCCCGCGAGGTGCCCAAGAAGGCGTTCTGCTGGCACTGCCGGAAGCCCCTGCACGCGCGCTCCGACACGTGCCCGTTCTGCGGCGAGCGCCAGTAGTCTTCGGCCTGCAGCGCTAACTCTCCACGTCTCAGAGACTTCCCTACCCTTTCCGTTGACAGCGCCGCGGCCCAGGCTCTAGAATCCCAAGCACGATGGCCTTCCCGAAGTCGGACAAGATCTGGATGAACGGCACGCTCGTGCCCTGGGACGACGCGAAGATCCACATCGGATCCCACGTCATCCACTACGCGTCCGCGGTCTTCGAGGGCGTGCGCTGCTACGCGACGCCCGAGGGCTCCGCGATCTTCCGGCTGGAGGCGCACACGCGCCGGCTTTTCGACTCCGCCAAGATCTACCGCATGGACATCCCGATCGAGCAGGCCGCCTTCAACCAGGCGATCCTCGACACCGTGGCCGCCAACGGCCTCGAGGCGTGCTACATCCGCCCGCTCATCTATCGGGGCTTCGGACAGCTCGGCGTCAACCCGTTCCCGTGCCCCGTCGACATGTCGATCATGGTGTGGAACTGGGGCAAGTACCTCGGCGAAGAAGCCCTCGAGAACGGCGTCGACGTCCGCGTCAGCTCGTGGACGCGCATCGCGCCCAACACGCTGCCGGCCATGGCCAAGACCGCCGC
>CADEEV010000025.1 GCA_902826455.1 uncultured Acidobacteriota bacterium
CTGGGATGGGAGTGGAAGTCGAAGGCCGGCAACCCGATCGTCTGCGTGCCGGGCTGCACGATCCAACCCGACAACCTGTCCGAGACGATCCTGTACCTGCTCTACCAGGCGACGGGCGCCGCGCCGATGATCCCGCTCGACGAGTGCCTGCGGCCGAAGTGGCTGTTCGGCGCGACGGTCCACGAGGGCTGCGACCGCGCGGGCTACTACGAGCAAGGCGACTTCACGAAGGAGTACGGCTCGCCCAAGTGCCTCGTGAAGATCGGCTGCTGGGGCCCGGTCGTGAAGTGCAACGTCCCCAAGCGCGGCTGGATCAACGGCGTCGGCGGCTGCCCCAACGTGGGCGGCATCTGTATCGGCTGCACGATGCCGGGCTTCCCGGACAAGTTCATGCCGTTCATGGACGAGCCCCCCGGCAGCAAGGTGTCGACCGCCGCCAGCGGCCTGTACGGCACCTTCATCCGCGCGCTCCGCGGCATCACCGCGGCCACCGTGGACAGGGAGCCGAAGTGGCGCCACCGGCGCCCCGAGCTCACGACCGGCCACACGAAGACCTGGTGATCGCAAGCGGAAGAGGGGGAGCACATGGCGACGACCACGCGACCGATCACGAAGGTTCCGGGCACCAACCTGGTCGAGATGAACTGGGACCCGATCACCCGCATCGTCGGCAGCCTCGGCATCTACACGAAGATCGACTTCGGCCAGCGCAAGGTGGCCGAGTGCCATAGCACCTCGTCGATCTTCCGGGGCTACAGCATCTTCATGAAAGGGAAGGACCCGCGCGATTCCCACTTCATCACCAGCCGCATCTGCGGGATCTGCGGCGACAACCACGCGACCTGCTCGGTCTACAACCAGAACATGGCCTACGGCGTGCGGCCGCCCCACCTGGCCGAGTGGATCGTGAACCTCGGCGAGGCCGCCGAGTACATGTTCGACCACAACATCTTCCAGGAGAACCTGGTCGGGGTCGACTACTGCGAGAAGATGATCCGCGAGACGAACCCCGGCGTGTGGGAGAAGGCGGCCCACACCGCCGCTCCCAACGAACAGGCCCACGGCTACAAGACGATCGGGGACATCATGAAGTCCCTGAACCCGTTCGAGGGCGAGTTCTACCGCGAGGCGCTCCAGGTGAGCCGCTACACGCGGGAGATGTTCTGCCTGATGGAAGGGCGCCACGTCCATCCCTCGACGCTGTATCCCGGCGGCGTCGGCACGGTCGCGACGGTGCAGCTCTTCACCGACTACATGGCGCGGCTGATGCGCTACGTGGAATTCATGAAGCGCGTCGTGCCGCTGCACGACGACCTGTTCGACTTCATGTACCAGGCTCTCCCCGGCTACGAGAAGGTCGGCCAGCGTCGCATCCTGCTCGGCTGCTGGGGCGCGTTCCAGAACCCGGAGTACTGCAACTTCAGCTACCGCGACATGACGAACTGGGGCCGGAAGATGTACGTGACCCCCGGCGTCGTGGTGGATGGCAAGCTCGTCACCACCGATCTCGTCGAGATCAACCTCGGCATCCGGATCCTCCTCGGCAGCTCCTTCTACGACGACTGGACCGGCCAGGAGACGTTCGTCTCGAAGGATCCCCTGGGGAACCCCGTCGACCGCCGGCATCCCTGGAACCAGCACACCCTGCCCAAGCCGCAGAAGCGCGACTTCGGCGGCAAGTACAGCTGGGTGATGTCGCCGCGCTGGTTCGACGGCAAGGACCACCTGGCCCTCGACACCGGGGGCGGGCCCATCGCGCGCCTCTGGACGACGGCCCTCGCGGGCCTCGTGGACTGCGGCTACGTGAAGGCCACGGGCAGCAGCGTCCAGATCCACCTCCCGCGCACGGCGCTCAAGCCCGAGGTCTCCTTCGAGTGGAAGATCCCGAAGTGGTCGAACGCGATCGAGCGCAACCGCGCGCGCACCTACTTCCAGGCCTATGCCGCGGGCTGCGCGCTCTACTTCCTGGAGCAGGCGTTCAAGGAGATCCGGGCGGGTCACACGAAGACCTGGGAGCCGTTCACGGTGCCGAAGGACGGCATCGGCTGCGGCTTCACCGAGGCGGTGCGCGGCGTGCTCTCGCACCACATGGTGATCCGCGACGGAAAGATCGCGAACTACCATCCCTACCCGCCCACGCCCTGGAACGCGAACCCCCGCGACAGCTACGGCACCCTCGGGCCCTACGAGGACGCGGTGCAGAACACGCCGATCTTCGAGGAGAACCCGCCCGAGAAGTTCAAGGGCATCGACATCATGCGCGCCGTGCGCAGCTTCGACCCGTGCCTGCCGTGCGGCGTCCACATGTATCTCGGCGACGGGCGGGTCGTGGAGCAGCGGCACTCCCCGATGACGCTCACCGACGTGGATCTGACGTAAGCCCGAACGCGTGGAGAACCGCGACCTTCGTGCGGTCGGCGACCGGATCGAGGAGCTGGTCGGGGCCCTCGGCGCGTCTCCCGATCCTCGCGCGCGAGAGCAGGGCGAGGAGCTCGTCCGGCTGCTCATGGAGATCTACGGAGCCGGGCTCGCGCGGGTCGTGGAGCTCGCGCCCGAGCTCGGCGAGCGTCTCGCCGACGATCCGCTCGTCGCGAGCCTGCTCGTGCTCCATGGGCTGCATCCCCTCGACACCGACACGCGCATCCGCAAGGCTCTCGACGGCGTCCGGCCCTACCTCGGCTCCCACGGCGGCGGCGTGCACTTCGTGGGCGTCGAGAACGACGTGGCGATGCTGCGGCTCGAAGGCAGCTGCGACGGCTGCCCGTCCTCGACGGTCACCGTGAAGCTCGCGATCGAGAAGGCCCTGCTCGAGGCCGCCCCCGAGATCAGCCGGGTCCACGTCGAGAACGTGACCGAGCCGGCTCCGGCGAGCCCGCTGCTCCAGATCCAGCGCCGCAAGGGGAGCCCGCCCGGCGCGGCCCTCGGCCCGGGCGAATGGATCCGCCTCGGCTCGGCCCCGCTCTTCGACGGCTCCGACGTCGCGGCCGTGGACGTGGCCGGCCAGCGCGTCGTCGTCTGCCGGGTCGGCGAGAGCCTCTACGCCTACCGCGACGCCTGCGCGTGCGGCTCGCTGCTCGCCACCGCCTCGCTCCACGAGGGCCTGCTGACGTGCCCGACCTGCGCGCGGCGCTTCGACCTCAAGGCCGCGGGACGCTGCCTCGACGACGCGGCGCGTCACCTCGAGCCGCTGCCGCTCCTGGACGAGAGCGGCACGGTGCGCATCGCGGTGCCCATGGCCCTCGGAGCCGCATGAAGCTCCGGCGGTTCCTCGAGCCGCCGGCCCCTCGAGCGCCCGCGGGCGAGGCGTGCGAGTTCTGCAACGTCCCGATCGGCGAGCCCCACGCCCACGTCGTCCAGGTCGAGCAGCGCCGCTTGATGTGCGCGTGCCGGCCCTGCTACTTCCTGTTCGCGCCCGAGGGCGCCGCCGCCGGCAAGTACCGCGCGGTGCCCGAACGCTACCTCGCCTTCGGCGCCCAGGCCGTCAGCCACGGGCAATGGGACCGCCTCCAGGTTCCGGTCGACATGGCGTTCTTCTTCCACAACTCGAGCCAGAACCGCACCGTGGCCTTCTACCCGAGTCCGGCCGGCGCCACGGAGTCGCTGCTGCCGATGGACACGTGGGCGGAGCTCGTGGCCGAGAACCCGCACCTGCGCGACCTCGCGGCCGACGTCGAGGCGCTGCTCATCTACAGGCGCCGCGGCACCTTCGAGTCCTACCTGGTGCCGATCGACGCCTGCTACGAGCTGGTCGGCCGCGTGAAGCGCCACTGGAAGGGCTTCGACGGCGGCGAGGACGCCTGGCGGGAGATCGAGGCGTTCTTCGACGGCGTGCGGGAGCGGGCCTCGTGACGCAGCTCGCCTTCCGCGTCGTGGGGGCTCGCGCCGAGCCCTACGCCGCGGTGCCGACGCTCATGCTGCGACTGCGCGTCGACGAGACGAGCGGCGAGAAGGTCCACGCCCTGGCGCTGCGCGCCCAGGTCCAGATCGAGCCCCGCCGCCGCCACTACGACGTCGCGGAGAGCGCGCAGCTCTTCGAGCTGTTCGGGGAACCGGGCCGCTTCGGCGACACCCTGCGCACGCTGCTGTGGACCCACGTGCAGGTCGTGCTGCCGGGCTTCCAGGGCTCGACCGAGGTGGACCTGCCGATCGTCTGCACCTACGACTTCGAGGTCGCGGCCGCGAAGTACCTGCAGGCCCTCGCCGGCGGCGAGATCCCGCTGCTCCTGCTCTTCAGCGGGACGGTCTTCGTCCAGGGCGAGACGGGCTTCAGCGTCGAGCCGGTGTCCTGGGACAAGGAGGCGGCGTTCGCGCTGCCGGTCGCCGTGTGGCGCGGCGTCATGGACCGGTACTTTCCCGACAGCGCCTGGCTCCGCCTGCGCCGCGACAGCTTCGAGGCGCTCTACCGCTTCAAGAGCGAGCGCTCCCTGCCGACCTGGGAGGCGGCGGTCGAGGCGCTCCTCTCCGAGGTGGACGCGGGGAAGCCCGCATGAGCTTCGAGCTCGGCAGGAGGGTCGCCGACGCGGTGCTCTACGAGGGCTACGTGCTCTACCCGTACAGGGCCTCGTCGGTGAAGAACCAGGTGCGCTGGCAGTTCGGCGTGGTGGTGCCGCGAGGCTATGCCGAGACCGGCAGCTCCGAGCCCTGGGCGATGCAGACGGAGTGCCTGGTCGAGCCCCAGGGCGCGCCCCGCCTGTCCGTACGCGTGCGCTTCCTCCAGGTCCAGGCGCGCAGCCTCGAGCGCCTGACCGCGGACGGCGCCTTCGAGACGGTCGAGAGCCTCGAGGTCGACGGGCGGCGCCTGGTGACGTGGGAGGAAGGCGTCGAGCGGGAAGTGGACGGGCCCGAGCTCGCGCTCGACGCCGACCTCGACCGCGCGATCCCCCTGGAGATCGCTGGCGGGCTCGACGTCGAGGACGTGCGCGACGGCCGCGGCGAGCGCGTGGGCCGCATCCTGCGGCGGCGCTGGCCCATCGTCGGCAGCGTGCGCGTCGGCGCCGAAGCCCTGGGCTCGCTGCTCAAGCTGCGGGTCCGGATCGAGAACCAGGGCGCCTGGCCGGAGGCCGACGATGCCAGCCGCGACCAGGCCGTGCGCCGGTCGCTGGTCGGAGCCCACACGCTGCGGGCGTTGCGCGGCGGCGCGTTCGTGTCGCTCCTGGAGCCGCCGTGGTGGGCCGCCGAGGCCGTCGCCGGCTGCCGGAACCTCCACACCTGGCCGGTGCTAGTGGGCCCGGAGGGAAGCCGCGGCGAGATGCTGTCGTCGCCGATCATCCTCTACGACCACCCGGCGATCGCCCCCGAGAGCCCCGGGGATCTCTGCGACGCCACCGAGATCGACGAGATCCTCACCCTGCGCGTGATGACGCTGACCGAAGAGGAGAAGGCCGAGGCCCGCGCGACCGACGAGCGCGCCCGCCAGATCGTCGAGCGCTCGGACTCGATCCCGCCCGAGGTGTTCGCGCGGCTCCACGGAGCCATGCGCAGCGTGCCGAGCCGCGACACCCTCGCCGACTGGGAGGATTTCGTGAACCCGCCGGGCACGGCGCCGCCCGAGACGGCCGAGGTCGAGGTCTGCGGCGCGCGCGTCTCGAAGGGCTCGCGGGTGCGGCTGCGGCCGCGGCGCCGCGCCGACGCCATGGACACGTTCCTCGACGGCCACGTGGGGCGCGTCGAGGGCGTGTACGCCGACCTCGACGACCGGACCTACGTGGCCGTGACGGTCGAGGACGACCCGGCCGCGGACCTGCACGCGTCCTTCGGCCGCTTCTTCTACTTCGACCCCGACGAGATCGAGCCCCTCGAGGCGCCGGAGCGGGACAGCGCATGAGCGGCCACGGCGTCCTCGTGGCCGGCCTCGGCAACGTCTTCCTGGGCGACGACGGCTTCGGCGTCGAGGTGGCGCGGCGCCTCGCGGCCGAGCCGCTGCCGGAGGGCGTGAAGGTGGCGGACTTCGGGATCCGCGGCATGCACCTCGCCTACGAGCTCCTCGACGGCGGCTACGAGACGGCGATCCTCGTGGACGCGACGTCGCGCGGCGGCGCGCCCGGCACCGTCTACGTGATCGAGCCCGATCTCGGCGAGGATGCTCACGGAGCGGCCGCGGGCGTCCTGGCGGACGCCCACTCCATGTCTCCCGATGCGGTCTTGCGCTGGCTGCGCTCGCTCGGCGGCACGCCTCCCCGCCTGCTCGTGGTGGGCTGCGAGCCCGCGCGCCTCGAAGAGGAGATGGGCCTGAGCCCGCCCGTCGAGCGGGCGGTCGGCGAGGCGGCGCAGGTCGTGCGGGAGCTGCTGAACGGAGGTGGAGCATGACCTGGTGGCAATGGCTGTTGATCCCGGCCGGTCTCGCCTTCGCCTGGCTGCTCTGGGCGACGATCCCGAGCCTCATCACCTACATGCGGATGCGCCGGATGTGATCCTCAGGCGCGCGCGGGCATCGGCGCCGCCAGGCGCTCGAGCCAGCGCGCCATGCCGGCGCCCGTGCGGGCCGACACCTCGAGGATCTCGAGCCCCGGCCGCACTTCGTGGATGTTGTGGAGGGCCGCCGCTCGGTCGAAGCCTGCGGCCTCGGCCATGTCGGTCTTGGTGATCAGCGCGAGATCGGCCGAGTTGAAGATCGTCGGGTACTTGAGGGGTTTGTCCTCGCCCTCGGTGACCGACAACAGCACGGTCCGCAGGTCTTCGCCGAGATCGTAGCTCGCGGGGCACACCAGGTTGCCGACGTTCTCGATGAAGAGGTAGTCCAGGGCGGGGAGGTCCCAGCCCGCGAGGGCCTCGCCGACCATCTGGGCCTCGAGATGGCACACGGTGCCCGTGACGATCTGACGCACGGCGACGCCGTCCTGGGCCAGCCGGCGCGCGTCGTTGTCGGTCGCGAGGTCGCCCACGAGCGCGGCGACCCGGGAGTGGGCCTTCAGCTCCCGGAGCGTGCGCTCGAGGAACGTCGTCTTGCCGGCGCCCGGGCTCGAGACGAGGCTCACGACCGTGACCTCCGCGTGCCGGAAGCGCTCGCGCAGCTCCCGCGCCAGCAGATCGTTCTTCTTGAGGACGCCCTCCCGGACCTCAACGATGCGCGGCGGCATCTTCCCAGACCTCCAGGGCCCGCAGCTCGAGCTCGCGGCCGCCCGTGAGCTCCGGCGTGGGAGTGTCGCACACCGGGCAGCGCCGGCGCTGCGCGCTCGCGAGGACGCGCTCCTCGGCGCAGGTCGGACACAGGACCGTGATCGGCGTGGTCTCGATCACCAGGCGCGCGCCCTCGATCGGCGTGCCCTGGGCCGCCACCTCGAACGAGAACAGCAGCGCGTCCTTCACGACGCCGGACAGGGGGCCCAGGCGCAGGTGCAGCGCCTCGACCCGCACGCCGCCCATCGCGTGGGCCTTCTCGCACGCCATGTCCACGAGGCTCGTCGCGACGGAGAGCTCGTGCACGTCAGCCCTCGAGGGCGACCTCGGTCTGGCACACGGGGTCGCCCTGGGCCATGCAGCGCGTCTCCTCGGTGTGGACGCGCGCGTCCAGGTAGCGCTCCGCGAACTCCACGATCACGCCCTGGTTCAGGAAGCAGAACGGCGTCTTGCGCTCGAGGCCCCGGCACTCGGGGCAGGCCTCGATCGTGATGGCAAGGACGCCATCGGGCTTGAAGGCCGCGCGCACGACGCCCGGGTTGTGGCGGGCGGCCAGCACGGCCGCCTGACCGATCAGGAACAGCTTGTTGGGGTTGTCCGCCATGCGCTCCACGAGGTTGCGGATCTCGTCCACCTTCGGATGGCGCAGGTTGCGCACCAGCGTCCGGCCCGTCTCGAAGGCGATCACCTGGAACTTGTCGCCCAGCACCTCGACCGCCGTGTTCCGGTAGTGGAGGTAGTCGACGATCGGCACCCGGCCCGACTCGTCGGTCTGCGGACGCTGCGCGGCCGTGGCCTGCCCCAGGATCCGCCGCATCACCTCGTCGCCGCTGATCTGCCGCAGCGCGTCGAGGCCCGCCAGCACCAGCCCCGTCTCGAGGGACTCGGCCTCGCCGGCGCTGGCTCTCAGGGGGGGAGGCACGGCTCATCGTAGGGCCCCGCTTTCGCGAAGGTCAACGGGGAGCCTCATGGGGGGGCGGAAGCAGGCCCACCCCTCCCGAGGCTGCGGGGGAAAGCCTGCACTGCGAGACTAGAATGCCGATTTGGGGAGGGTGGCGACGTTGGAGCTGCTGGAGCGCACCGAGTCCCTCGACGCCTTGCGGCGCTTCGCGGAGGAGGCGGCGTCGGGCGCAGGACGCCTGGTGCTGCTGGGCGGCGAGGCCGGCGTCGGCAAGACGACGCTCGTGCGCCACTTCACCGACTCGCTGGCCAGGCAGCGCGTCGCGTGGGGCGCCTGCGACCCGTTGTCGCTGCCGCGCGGGCTGGGGCCGCTCCTGGACGTCGCCGCCAGCCTGGGGGAGCCCGTGCCCGGGCTGCTCGGCGCCGAGGTGGCGCGTCACCGCCTGTTCTCCGCCGTGCGCGACGCGCTCCAGGCGGCGTCCCACGTCCTCGTGTTCGAGGACATGCACTGGGCCGACGACGCCACTCTAGACCTGCTGCGCTACCTGGGCCGCCGCGCCGAGACCACGCGCAGCCTCCTGGTCGCGACCTACCGCGACGACGAGGTCGGCCCCCGGCATCCGCTGCGCATGGCTCTCGGCGACCTCGCCACGGCGGTCGGCGTGAGGCGGCTCGCGCTGCGGCCGCTGAGCGTCGCGGGCGTCGCGGCCCTCGTCGGGGACCGCAGCGACGATGCCGGCGAGCTGCACGAGCGCACGGGCGGCAACCCCTTCTTCCTCGCCGAGCTGCTGTCGGCCGGCAGCGGCCTGCCGTCGCCGACGCTGCGCGACGCGGTGCTCGCCCGGGCCGCGCGTCTCGGCCCGGCCGCGACCGAGGTGCTGCACGCCGCGGCCATCCTGGGCCCCCACACCGAATCCGAGCTGGTCGTCGATGTCGCCGACGTCGGCGCGTCCGCCCTCGAGCCATGCCTCGCGTCGGGCGTGCTGGTCGCCTCGGGCACCGAGGTGGGCTTCCGTCACGAGCTGGTGCGCGACGTGATCCTCGCGTCGATCCCGGCCGCCGCCGCGATCCACCTGCATGCCCGCGCCCTCGCGACCTGGCGCCGAGCGTATCCCGGGGACGACGACCTCGCCTGCCTCGCGCATCACGCCGAGGCGTCCGGAGACCGGGACGCCGTGCTCGAGCTCGCGCCGGCCGCGGCCCGCCGCGCCGCCGCCCTGCGCTCGCACCGCGCGGCCGCGGACCAATACGCCCGGGCCCTGCGCTTCGCCGCGATGCTGCCGCCGCCCGAGCGGGCGCGGCTGTGCGAGGCGCGCTCCTACGAGTGCTACCTGACGAGCCAGATGGAAGAGGCCTACGACGCGCGCGCCGAGGCCCTCGCCCTCTGGCGCGAGGCCGGCGACGACGCGAAGCTGGGCGAGAACTGTCGCTGGCTGTCGCGTCTCGCCTGGTTCCTGGGGCGCAACGAGGAGGCCGAGCGGTACGCTCGCGAAGCCGTGGAACGGCTCGAGCCGCTGGGCCCGGGACTGCAGCTCGGCTGGGCCTGCAGCAACTTCGCGCAGCTCCACATGCTTTCCGGTGACACGGACCAGGCCGTGGCCTGGGGCGAGCGGGCGATGGCGATCGCGGAGCAGCAGGGCGATCGCGAGCTGCTGGCCCACGCCCTCAACAACGTGGGCACCGCGCGCGTGCCGCAGGGCGACGGCTCCGCCGGCATCGCCCTGCTCGAGCGGAGCCTCGCGCTCTCGCTGGAGATCGAGATCGAGGAGCACGTCGCCCGGGCCTACACCAACCTGTCGTCGGGCCCCACCGCGAGCCGCGACTTCGTCCAGGCGCGGCGCTACCTGGACGCCGGCATCGAGTACTGCACCGAGCACGATCTCGACGCCTGGCGCTTCTACATGACCGGCTGGCTGGCGCTGTGCGAGTTCTGGCAGGGGCGCTACGACGAGGCGTCGCGCGTCGCGAGCGAGCTCCTGAAGCAGCCGCGTCTGGCGGTGCCCACCCGCGTCCAGCCCCTGGTCGCTCTCGGCCGCGTGCGGGCCCGTCGCGGCGAGAGCGGGGTCTGGGAGCTGCTCGACGAGGCGCTGGCCCTCGCCTCCGGAACCGGCGAGATCCAGCGCATCGGGCCCGTGCGCGCGGCGCGCGCCGAGGCCGCCTGGCTCGACGGCGACTGCGAGAAGGCGGCGGGCGAGGCCTCGGCGGCGTACGAGCTGGCCCTGGCCCGGGACATTCCGTGGATGGTGGGGGAGCTCGCCTTCTGGCTGTGGCGCGTGGACGGCCTGCCCGCGGCGCCCGAGCGCGCCGCGCCCGCCTACGCCCTGCAGATCGCCGGTGACCACGCGGCGGCGGTCGAGCACTGGCGGCGGATCGGGTCGCCCTACGAGGCCGCCATGGCCCTGGCCGAGCTCGACGACGACGCGTCCCGGCGCGAGGCCCACGCCCTGCTCGAGTCGATCGGGGCGCGCCCACTGGCCGATCGCGTCGCGCGCGCGCTGCGCGAGCGGGGCGTGCGCGGCCTCAAGCGGCGGCCCCGGAAGTCGACGCGCGCGAACCCCTCGGGCCTGACGACGCGCGAGCTCGAAGTGCTGCGGCTCGTGGCCGAGGGGCTGCGCAACGCGGAGATCGGCGAGCGCCTGTTCGTGTCGCCCAAGACGGTGGACCATCACGTCTCGGCGCTCCTCGCGAAGCTCGGGGCGCGCACGCGCTCGGAGGCGGCCGGCAAGGCGGCGGAGATCCTCGCGGATCCCCGCCTGCGGCGGCCCGTCCGCTAGGCTTCGGGCCCGCGCGTTCTGCGCTAAGCTTCCGGCCCATGAAGGCCGCTCTCGACGTCGGACGCGCGCTGTTCGGCGTGGCGCTCGCCGCGCTCGGGTTCCTCAACTTCGTCTCCGCCGAAGGCGTGCTCGGACTCGAGCCCGTCCCGCTCTGGGTGCCGGCGCGCGGCGCTCTCGCATTCCTGAGCGGGGCGATCCTCGTGGCGGCCGGCCTCACCCTCGTGAGCGGCCGCGCCACGCGGCCCGGGGCGATGGTGCTGGCCGGGCTGCTGACGCTCTGGGTGGCGTTCCTGCAGCTGCCGCCGGTGATCAGCGCTCCCTACAACGGCGGGCTCTGGACCACCACTTTCGAGACGCTCGCACTCGCCTGCGGCGCGTGGGTGCTGGCGGGGGAGCCGGCCGCGGTCGCGCGCGTCGCGCGCCTGACGTTCGGCGCGTCGCTGTTCGTGTTCGCGACGCTCCACGTCGTCCACCACGAGTACGTGTCCTTCGTGATCCCGAACTGGATTCCGTTCCACTCGTTCTGGACCTACGCCACTGCGGTGGCGTTCGCCGCCGCCGGTGTCGCCATCGTCAGCGGGATCCGCGGCCGGCTCGGGGCCACGCTCCTCGGCGCGATGTTCGGATCCTGGGTGCTGCTCGTCCACGTGCCGCGTGTCGTCGGGGCGCCGACGCTGCGCGCCGAGTGGACGAGCCTCTTCATCTGCCTCGCGATGTGCGGCGCGGCGTGGATCGTGGCGGGCCGGACGCCCGCCACGGAAGGGGCTGCCTAGTCCCGGCTAGTCGCCCTGGGGCGCCGGGGCGGCCGCGAGGGTCCTCACGAAGCGCGCGAGGGCCGCGTACTCGCTCTCCTCGATCGTGCCGTCCCACGTCGGCATCGCGATCCCGGGCCTGGTGCGCTCGGGGTGCTTGATGTAGTCGATGAGCGCCTCGTCGGTGGCATAGTTCGGGATGCCCCGGCGGATGTCGTAGGTGCCGCCGCCGTCGTTGCCATGGCACGAGTTGCATCCGTACTTGTGGAAGACCTTCCGACCCGCGTCGGCGATCGGCGCTTCCGGCCACGGCGACGGCACCGCGTTGACGATCGGCGGCACCGTGCGCAGGTAGGCCCAGATCGCGCCCATCTCCGCATCGGTCAGCTCGGGCCGCGCGGTCATCGGCGAGCGCAGCGGCCGGCCGTCGGGCCGCAGGCCGAGCTTCAGCGTGCGGCGGAAATCCGCTTCGGTCCACGTCCCGAGGCCCGTGGCGTCGGGCGTGAGATTCGCCGTGAAGACGGGATGGTCGTCGCGGTCGCGCATCGAGTTGCCGCCTCCCAGGAAGCCCTGGGAGTCCTCGGGGACGAGAGCGTCGACCGTGGCGAAGTCCTTCGAGTGGCACGCGTAGCAGTCCAGCCGGCCGACCACGAGGTAGCGGCCGTAGGCGATCGGGTCCGTGGCCGGCGGCGCGACGACGGGCGCGTCGGGATAGGGCAGCGGCTTGAAGGCGACGCGGGTCAGGAACTTCGTGAAGAACGACGGCACCGGCCGGCGATCGGGCACGTGAGCCGGCCGCACCAGGGGATCGTCGGAGCGCAGGAACGCGATCACGTCCTTCAGGTCCTCGTCGGCGAGGAGCGGGAGCTTGAGCATCCACGGGGGCGTGTAGCGGCCGTCGCGCGTGATGCCGGTGCGGATCAGGTACGCGAGCTCCCCGTCGCTCCACTCGCCGATGCCGTACTCCCGGTCCTGGGTGATGTTCGGCGAGTAGATCGTGCCGAACTTGGGAGGCGCGTCGGCCATGAGGCGGCCCGTCAGGGCCCGGGTCGTGGGGTCGTTGTGGCAGCCGGCGCACAGCATCGTGACGAGCCGCTTGCCCCGCTCCGCGCGCTCCGGCGTGTAGTCCACCGGGAACGACACGGCCTTCGGCGTGTAGCTGGGCAGGTCCGAGAGCTGGATGTAGAGGGCGAAGCCGGCGGCCGCCACGACCAGGGCCGCCACGGCGTAGGCCAGGGCCTTGACCACTTTCTTGATCACCCCGCTCTTTACGAGGGAAACGCGGCCGGCGTTCCCCGAGAAACCGTGCGCGCCGTCACTCTTTCAGCTCTTCACGCAGCGAAAACCGAGGTGGTTGGTGCCCGTGCGCTCCTCGCCCTTGCCCCGCGTGCCGATCATGTAGCGGGTGCAGAACTGGTCGGTGCACAGGAACGAGCCGCCGCGGTGGACGCGTTTCCGAGCCCCCGGCTCGGCGGGATCGAAGGGGCCGTCCGGTCCCCTGGGGTTGCGGGCGACGCCGCCGGCCGCAGCCAGCGTCGCGTAGGTGTCGGGCCGATACCAGTCGCTCACCCATTCCCAGGCGTTGCCGGCCACGTCGAACAGGCCGTAGCCGTTCGCCGGATAGCGCGCGACGGGCGCGAGCCCCGCGAAGCCGTCCTCGCCCGGGTCGCTGCCCTTCACGGGGAAGTGGCCCTCGTACACGTTGGCCATGAAGCGGCCCGCGGGCCGAAGCTCGTTGCCCCAGGGATAGAGCTGGCCGGAGAGGCCGCCGCGGGCCGCGAACTCCCACTCGGCCTCGGTGGGCAGGCGCGCGCCGATCCAGGTCGCGTAGGCGACGGCGTCCTCGTACGCGACCTGGACGACGGGAAGGTTCCCGCGGCCCTCGAGGTCGCTCTGCGGTCCCGTCGGGTGCCGCCAGCTGGCCCCCGGCACGTAGCGCCACCACTGGTACTCGTCGTCGAGGGCGACCGGCTGCGCGGTCGGGTCGAACACCACCGATCCCGCGACGAGGTCCTTCGTCTCGGCGTCGGGAAACTCCTCCTGGGTCGGCCGGGTCTCGGCGACGGTCACGTACCCGGTGGCCTTCACGAACGCCGCGAACTGCGCATTCGTGACCTCCGTCGCGTCCATCCAGAAGCCGTCGACGGAGACGCGGTGGATCGGCCGCGCGTCGTTCATCGGGTCGTGGCCGCCATGCTCGAGGCCGCGCGGGTCGAGGGCGCCCATCGAGAACTCGCCGCCGGGGATCCACACCATCCCCTTGGGCGGCGGAGAGGGGGCCGGCGCCGCGTTCGCCCGTGTGGGCTGGAAGCCGGGCTCGGGCGTCGCGGTGGGCGGCGTCGCGGGCGCCGTCGTCTCGGTGCAGCGGCACAGCATCAGCGCCGCGACGATCAGGGCGCAGCGGCGCCTCACGGCCGATAGCCCGCGGCCTGGAGCTCGAACAGCTCGGCGTAGCGCCCGCCGGCCGCGAGCAGCTCCGCGTGGGTGCCGGCCGCCTCGAGCTGGCCCTCGGCCAGCACCAGGATGCGGTCTGCCATGCGCACGCTCGAGAAGCGGTGCGAGATGAGCACGGCCGTCTTGCCCTCCGACAGCTCCTTGAAGCGCTGGAACACCTCGAACTCGGCGCGCGCGTCGAGGGCGGCCGTGGGCTCGTCGAGGATCAGGAGCTGGGCGTCGCGCATGTAGGCTCGGGCGATCGCTATCTTCTGCCATTCGCCGCCCGACAGGTCGACGCCGGTGCGGAAGCGCTTGCCGACCACCTGGTCGTAGCCCTGGGGCAGGCGCTCGATCACCTCGTCCGCGAGGCTCGCGTGGGCGGCGGCCTCGATGCGCGGCCGGTCGTCGCGGGCCTCGATGCGGCCCACCGCGATGTTCTCCGCCGCGGTCAGGTGATAGCGCACGAAGTCCTGGAAGATCACGCCGACGTTCGAGCGCAGCGCCGCGAGGTCGTACTCGCGCAGGTCGTGCCCGTCGAGCAGGATGCGGCCTTCGTCGGGATCGTAGAGGCGCGCCAGCAGCTTCACGAGCGTCGTCTTCCCGGCGCCGTTCTCGCCGACCAGGGCGAGCACCTCGCCGGCCTTCAGGGTGAAGGTGAGGTGCCGCACGGCCCAGCGCTCGGCGCCCGGGTAGCGGAAGCCGACGTCCTCGAAGGCGATGCCCGAGCGGATCGGCACGGGCACCGGGCGCGCGTCGGGAGGCGAGACGATCTCGGGCCGGATCTCGAAGAACGAGAACAGGTCCTCGAGGTACAGGGCCTGTCCCGCCACCTGCGAGAAGCCGAGGAGCAGCGTCTCGAGCAGGTTCCGCAGGCGCCGGAACGAGCCCGACAGGAACGTGAGGTCGCCGATCGTGAACTCGCCGCGCAGCGTGCGCCAGGCGATGAAGGCGTAGGCGACGTAGTAGCCGAACGTGCCGATCGCGGTGAGCACGCCCCCCCAGGCCGCGCGGCGTGCCGCGAGCCTCCGGTTGGCCGCGTAGAAGGCCTCCGACAGGGTCCGGTAGCGCTCGATCAGGAAGGCGTTGAGGCCGAAGATCTTCACTTCCTTCGCGGTCTCGACGCTCGCTCCGGTCTGGCGGACGTAGTCGAGCTCGCGGCGCTCCGGCGTCCACAGGTAGTTGAGGGAGTAGCTGCGGGCGTTGAAGTGGGCCTCGCCGATGAAGGCCGGGACGAGCGCCACGAGCAGCAGGAGGATCAGCCAGGGCGCGTAGACCATGAGGCCGGCCGCGAAGCTCGCGATCGTGACCATGTCCTGGGCCTGACCGAAGAGCTGGCTCATCAGGCTGGTGCGTCCCGAGCTCTGGCGGCGCGCGCGCTCGAGGCTGTCCTGGAGCTCGCTGTCCTCGAAGTCCTCGAGATCCAGGGAGGCGGCGTGCTCCATGAGGCGGATGCTCGTGGTGTTCGAGAAGCGCTCCGAGAGCAGGCCGTCGAGGAGCGAGACGACGCGGCCCAGCACGTCGGAGAGGACGGCGAGCGCGAGCTCGCTCCCGAGCAGCAGAAAGAGGTGATCGAGGCGTCCGCTCCTCAGCCACTCGAGGGCGCCCGCCTGGGACGGGCCCAGGGCGGAGACCCGCACCACCTCGTCGATGATCAGCTTGCCGACGTAGAGCGTCGCAACCGGAAGGAACGCGCGCGCGAGGCGGCACGCGAGATCCGCGGCGGTGAGGCCCCGGCTCGTGTTCCAGATGAGCTTGAGGAACGGCGGCAGGTTGCGCAGGGCGCCGAAGCGCTCGCGCAGCGAGGGCGGCGGACCGGCCGGGACGCCGCCGTGGCCGGATGCGGCGGCGCCCGGCACGGCGCGACCGCCCTGCGCGTATTGCCGTGGCACGGCTACAGCCTAGCCGAAGGTCTTGTCGTCGGCGGTCGGGCCGTAGATCGACGGCAGCGCGACGTCGTGCATGCGCAGGTAGACGCTCAGCTGGCCGCGGTGGTGCGCCAGGTGCGTGAAGGTATCGGCGATCACCGCGTGGCGCGGCGACTCCTGCACGATCTTCTCGGCCACCAGCAGCTTCCAGCCCGTGAGCAGCTTCTCCTCCGTGGTCCCCTCGAGCGCCTTACGGGCCCTCGCGACGCCCTCGTCGTGCAGCTTCACGAGGTCCGCCGCCTTCGGGTTCTCGGGCGCCTTGAACTGCGAGCCGCCCTTGGGCTGCAGGTCGAGCTCGTCCTTCACGATGGCCATCTCGATCCAGGACGGCATCATGGCCACCAGGCTCGTCAGGTAGCCGAAAGGCATCGACTTCGGGTGCGGCTTCCAGTCGTCGTGGCCCTCGGGAACGCGCTCGAGGATCCGGCGCGTGATGGGCGCCTCGCGCTGGAGCTGGGCCAGGAACACCTCGGTTGCCTTCATGCGCTCTCCTTTCGAAGGACGAATCGGAGCGGCGCTTTGTAGAAGCGATCCCCTTCCGAGCCGTCGCACGCCCCCTCGTGTGCTGTCATCATTCCCGGGAGCAAGAAGGCTGCCAGGAAAAAGCGGCGGGAGCGTGTCGAGAACGCCGGGTCGGCTCCGACGTCTCCTGTGAACGCGCCGATATCCGGCGCCGAGAGGAGTCAAACGATGAAGTACATGCTGATGATGCACGCGCCGCGCGGGACGGGGGAGTGGCAGGTGTTCCAGTGGCCCCCGGCCGACCTCAAGGCCCACATCCAGTTCATGATGGACCTCAACAAGGAGCTGATCGCCGCCGGCGAGCTGGTGGCGGCCGAGGGCCTCGACACGCCCGGCGAGGCCCGCATCGTGAAGGCCGGCAAGAACGGCCAGCCCGCCGTGACCGACGGCCCGTACCCCGAGGCCAAGGAGTTCCTGGCCGGCTTCTGGATCGTCGACGTGCCGACGACCGAGCGGGCCTACGCGATCGCCGCGCGCGCCTCGTCCGCGCCCGGGCCGGGAGGTGCGCCCCTCGGCATCGCGATCGAGGTGCGGCAGGTGATGGGCGTGCCGCCCGCGGAGCTCTGACGGAGCGCCTCGAGCCCGGCGTCGAGGACCTGCTGCGCGAGCTCACGCCGCGGGTTCTCGGCGCGGTGGTGCGCCGCTTCGGGGACTTCGCGTCGGCGGAGGACGCGGTCCAGGAGGCCCTGCTCGCCGCCTCCCAGCAGTGGCCGACGCAGGGTCTCCCGGAGAGCCCGCGGGCCTGGTTGATCCAGGTCGCGGCCCGGCGCATGACGGATCAGCTCCGCAGCGAGCTCGCGCGGCGCCGGCGCGAGACGTTCCTGGTCCAGGGCGCGTCGATCGCCGTGGACCCGTTCGACGCCCCGGACCACGACGACGATCCGCTGATCCTGCTGTTCATGTGCTGCCACCCGGCCCTCACCCCGCCCTCGGCCATCGCACTCACGCTGCGCGCCGTCGGCGGCCTCACCACGGCCGAGATTGCCAGCGCGTTCCTGGTGCCCGAGGCCACGATGGCGCAGCGCATCAGCCGCGCCAAGCAGTCGATCCAGGCCTCGGGCGTCCCGTTCCGCATGCCGACCCCGGCCGAGCGCGCCGAGCGCCTGTCCGCGGTGCTCCACGTGCTCTACCTGATCTTCAACGAGGGCTACGCGAGCAGCATCGGTCCGTCCCTGCAGCGCGTGGAGCTCGCGAGCGAGGCGATCCGCCTCGTACGCGAGGTGCGCCTGGCGCTGCCCGACGATGCGGAGGTGGCGGGGCTGCTCGCGCTCATGCTCCTGACCGACGCGCGCCGGCCGGCCCGCAGCGGGCCGAACGGCGAGCTCATCCCCCTCGACGAGCAGGACCGTAGCCGGTGGGATGGCGCCGCCATCGCGGAGGGCATCGCCCTGATCAGCGCGACCCTGCCGCTCGGGCGGGTCGGCGCGTACCAGCTCCAGGCCGCGATCGCGGCCGTCCACGACGAGGCGGCGCGGGCCGAGGACACCGACTGGCCGCAGCTCGTGGCGCTCTACACCGTCCTGCTGCGGCTCTCCGACAACCCGATGGCCGCCCTCAACCATGCGATCGCCACGGCCATGGTCGACGGGCCGACCGCGGGGCTCGCGCTGCTCGACCGCCTGGACGTTCCCGGCCGGCTCGCGGGCCACTACCGGCTCGACGCCGTGCGCGCGCACCTGTTCGAGAAAGCCGGCGATCGCGCTGCCGCGATCCGGCACTACGAGGCGGCGGCCCGCCGCACGGCGAGCCTGCCCGAGCGGAACTACCTGGCCCTGCGCGCCGCGCGCCTCGCTGCCCTGGAGCGAAAAACGGTGGTAGGTTCCTGAGATGCAGGAACGAAAGACGGCGGCCGAATTCGATCCCGAGCTCCTCGCTCTCTTCGACCAGTACGTCCACGGCGGCGTCGACCGCCGCGGCTTCCTCGAGAAGGCGTCGCGCTTCGCCGTGGGCGGCATGACCGCAGCGGGCCTTCTCGACGCCCTGAGTCCGCACTACGCCTGGGCCGAGCAGGTCCCGGCCAAGGACGCGCGCCTGAAGACCGAGTACGTGAGCTACCCGTCGCCGAAGGGCTACGGCACCGTGAAGGGCTATCTCGTGCGTCCCGCCGCCGGCGCGCCCAAGCAGCCGTCGGTGCTGGTGGTCCACGAGAACCGCGGCCTCAACCCCTATATAGAGGATGTGACACGGCGACTCGGCGTCGCCGGCTTCCTCGCCTTCGCCCCCGACGCGCTGACCTCCGTGGGCGGCTATCCGGGCGACGACGACAAGGGCCGCGAGCTGCAAGGCGGCCTCGACCGCGACAAGATCCTCGAGGACATGGCGGCGGGCGCGGCGTTCCTGCGCGAGCACCCGGCGTCGACGGGCAAGCTCGGGGTGACCGGGTTCTGCTTCGGCGGGTGGGTCACGAACGCGCTCGCGGTGCGCCTGCCCGAGCTCGAGGCCGGCGTGCCGTTCTATGGCGTCGCGCCCGACCTCGCGGGCGTCCCGCGGATCAAGGCCGCGCTGCTGCTCCATTTCGCGGCCACGGACGAGCGGGTGAACGCGAGCTGGCCGCCGTACGAGGCGGCTCTGAAGGCCGCCAAGGTCGAGTACGCGGCCCACACGTATCCCGGCACGAACCACGGCTTCCACAACGACACGACGCCGCGCTACGACGAGGCCGCCGCGAAGCTCGCCTGGGAGCGCACCCTCGAGTTCTTCAAGAAGAAGCTCGGCTAGGAGGCGCCCGCCGCGAAGCCTCTCTTGACTTCTCGCGGAGAGATGTCTCGTGGCTCCGGCGCAGATCGGACCTGCCCTGACCGGCCGCGGGCGCACGATCGGCCGGGATGGCGAACCCGCACGCCGCGCGCGTCGACGAGGCCCGGCGCCTGGCCGAGCCCGAGCTGCTCGAGCGACTGAGCGGCGCGGCCGACGGCGAGCGCGCGGCGGCCGTGGCCTTCCTGGCGCTCCTGGCCGAGTTCGACCGGCGCCGCCTGCACCTCGAGGCTGGCTACACCTCGATCTTCAGCTACTGCACCACCGTGCTGCGAGTGGCCGAGTACTCGGCCAGCAACCGCATCGCGGCCGCCCGGGCCTGCCGCCGGTTCCCGGTGGTGCTCGAGCGGCTGGCCGACGGCTCGCTCAACCTCGGGACGCTCCGGCTCCTCGCCCCGCATCTCGAGCAGGACAACCACGCGGCGCTGCTCGAGGCGGTCCGCGGCCGCAGCCGCCGGTACGTCGAAGCCATGGTCGCGGCGCTCGCCCCGTTGCCCGAGGTGCCGCCCTCCATCCAGAAGCTGCTCTTCGCGCCCGTCGGCGCGCCTCGGCCGGCGGTCGCGCCGCTCGCGGCCGACCGCTACAAGGTCCAGTTCACGGTGGGAGAGGCGACCAGCGAGAAGCTGCGGCAGGCCCAGGACCTGCTGCGCCGCGAGATCCCGAGCGGCGATCCGGGCGCGATCTTCGACCGCGCGCTGTCGCTGCTGCTCGAAGACGTGGCCCGGAAGAAGCTGGCCGAGACCACGAAGCCGCGGCCCCCGCGCGGGGCCGAAGCCCGCTCGCGCCACGTGCCGGCCCACGTGAAGCGCGCGGTGTGGCTGCGCGATTCGGGCCGCTGCGCGTTCGTGGCCGAGGACGGCCGGCGCTGCGACGCCCGCGCCTTCCTCGAGTTCCACCACCTCGAGGCCTTCGGCCACGGCGGCGAGACGACGGTCGAGAACCTGTCGCTGCGCTGCAGCGCCCACAACGCCCACGAGGCCGAGCGCGTCTACGGCCGGCCCTGACCGCGTCTGCTAAGATCGCGGCGCTTTGTCCCTCGCGGCTGGAGCCAAGTTCGGTCCCTACGAGATCACGGCACCCCTGGGCGCCGGGGGCATGGGCGAGGTGTATCGGGCCCACGACGCGCGCCTCGGCCGCGACGTGGCCCTCAAGGTCCTGCCGGCGAGCCTCACCGCCGACGCCGAGCGGCTGCGGCGCTTCGACCAGGAGGCGCGGGCCACCGGCCAGCTCAACCACCCGAACATCCTGCAGGTCTTCGACACCGGCACCCACGACGGGGCGCCCTACGTGGTCGCGGAGCTCCTCGAGGGCGAGACGCTGCGCGAGCGGATCGGCGCGACGCCGCTGCCGGTGCGCAAGGCGATCGAGTACGCGACCCAGGTCGCGAAGGGCCTGGCCGCGGCCCACGAGAAGGGCATCGTCCACCGCGACCTGAAGCCCGACAACCTGTTCGTGACCCGCGACGGCCGCGTCAAGATCCTCGACTTCGGCCTCGCGAAGCTGCGGGAGGTGCCGAGCGGCGAAGGCAGTCACGCGCCGACGGCCACGAACGCCACCGACGCCGGCCAGGTCCTCGGCACCGTGGGTTACATGTCGCCCGAGCAGGTGCGGGCGCAGCCCGCGGACCATCGCTCCGACATCTTCTCGTTCGGCGCGGTGCTCTACGAGATGCTCTCGGGCCGGCGCGCGTTCCACGCGGGCTCGTCGATCGAGACGATGAACGCGATCCTCAAGGAAGACCCGCCCTCGCTCAGCGCCACGAACCGCACGCTGCCGCCGGCCCTCGAGCGCATCGTCGGCCACTGCCTCGAGAAGAGCCCCGAGGAGCGCTTCCAGTCGGCCCGCGACATCGCCTTCGACCTGGAACAGCTCTCGGGAGTCTCCGAGACCACGACCGTCCCGGCCCTCGGCGGCGGCCGCTCGACGCCGTCGCGCCGCGCCGTGCTCGCGGGCGCGGGCCTGCTGCTCCTCGGCGGCGGCATCGCCCTGGGCGTGCTCTTCGGAGGGATGGGCCGCAAGAAGCCCGTCGTCCCGAGCTTCACGCGGGTGACGTTCCAGCGCGAGCTCATCTCCCAGGCGCGCTTCGCCCCCGACGGGCGTTCGGTCGTCTACGAGTCGTTCGTCGGTTCCGTGCGCAAGCTCCTCGTCGCCCAGGTCGAGCGGCCCGAGTACCGCGCCCTCGACATCGAGGACGCGGCCCTGTGCGGGCTGTCGTCCCAGGGCGAGCTGGCCGTGCGCCTCCAGCGCGGGCCCGGCAAGCGCACCCTGGCACGCATGCCCATGGCGGGCGGCGCGCCCCGCGACGTCCTCGACGGCGTCGACGGCTGCGACTGGAACCCGAGCGGCTCGGACCTCGCGATCCTCCGCTCCGGCCTGCCGCAGTCCCGCATCGAGTTCCCGGCCGGCAAGGTCCTCTACTCCGCGGCCCAGCTCCGCACCATTCGCATGTCGCCCAAGGGCGACCGCATCGCGTTCACCGAGCACCCGGTGGCGAACGACAATCGCGGCGACCTGGCCATGGTCGACCTCGCGGGCAAGCGCACGACGCTCTCAGCCGACTGGACGGACCTCGGGGCGATCGCCTGGTCCCGCGACGGCAACGAGGTCTACTTCTCCGGATCCCGCCTCGGCTCCGACCACAGCGTGCACGCGGTGGACATGTCGGGGCGCGAGCGCCTCGTCTACACCCTGCCGGGCAGCGTCGACGTGGCCGACGTCAGCCCCGAAGGCGAGCTGCTCCTGATCCTGGGCACGGGCCAGCCCCGCATCTTCGGCCGCGCGCCGGGGGCGGCCGCCGAGCGCGAGCTGTCGTGGCTCGACTTCGGCATCACCCGCAGCTTGTCGCGCGACGGGAAGACGCTGCTGTTCGACGAGGAGGGCCTCGGCGGCGGGTCCGAGTACACGGCCTACCTCCGCGGCACCGACGGGTCGCCACCGGTGCGCCTCGGCACCGGCGCCGCCCAGAGCCTGTCGCCCGACGGCAAGTGGGTGCTGGTCCTCTCGATCTCGGCGCCGGCCCACGCGTCGCTCCTGCCCACGGGCGCGGGCGCACGCCGCGAGCTGCCGCCGGGCCCGATCGCCCAGTTCCACGTCGGCGCCTTCGTGAGCGATTCGAAGCGCGTCATGTACTTCGCCAACGAGGCGGGCCATCAGCCGCGGCTGTGGGAGCAGAACATCGACGGGGGAGAGCCCGTGCCGGTGACCGCCGAGGGCGAGAACATCCTGCCGTCGTTCGACCTCGAGGAAGTGGCGACCTTCGACGCCGGCACCGTGAGCATCCGGCCGCTGTCCGGCGGCCCCGCGCGCGTCGTGCCCGGGCTCTCGCCCAACGAGAACTTCCTCAATTTCACGGCCGATCGCCGGTTCCTCATCGTGCGGGGCCCCGGCCCCCAGCCCGCGAAGCTGTTCAAGGTCGACGTCGTGACGGGCCAGCGGACGCCGTTCGTGGAGTTCGGTCCTCCTGAGTCCGCCGGCGGCCGGATCACGAGCCTGCACGTCACGGACGACGGCAAGGCCTACGCCTACACCCACCGCGACCCGCTCAACACGCTGTACGTGGCGGAGGGCCTGAAGTGAAGTGGGCGTTGGGCCTGGTCCTCGGCCTCGCCGCCGCGGCTCACGCCGAGACGCCGGCGCCCTTCGCACGGGTCGACGGCACGCGGATCCTCGGGACCGACGGCAAGCCGCTGCTCCTGCGCGGCATGAACCTGGGCAACTGGCTGGTACCCGAGGGCTACATGTTCCGGTTCGAGAAGGGCCCGCAGTCGGCGGCCCAGATCGAGGAGCTGTTCCGCGACCTCGTCGGCCCCGAAGCGGCGCGTGCCTTCTGGAAGCAGTGGCGCGACACGTACGTGACCCGCGACGACATCCAGTACCTGAAGAGGATCGGCCTCAATTCGGTCCGCGTGCCGTTCCACTACCGCGTGCTCGCCTCTGACGGCGAGCCCGTCGTGTGGCACGAGGACGGCTTCGCGCTGCTCGACCGCGTGATCGCCTGGTCGCGCGAGGCGGGGCTGTACGTGATCCTCGACATGCACTGCGCCCCGGGCGGCCAGACGGGCGCGAACATCGACGACTCCCACGGCTACCCGTGGCTGTTCGAGGACGCGGCGGCCCAGGCCCGCACGATCGAGGTGTGGAAGAAACTGGCCGAGCGCTACCGCAACGAGCCGGCGGTGCTCGGCTACGACCTGCTCAACGAGCCGATCCCGCACTGGGAGGGCCTCGACCGCTACAACCCGTCGCTCGAGCCGCTCTACAAGCGCATCGTCGCGGCGGTCCGCGCGGTCGACCCGAACCACGTGATCTTCCTGGGCGGCGCGCGCTGGAACACGAACTTCACCGTGTTCGGCCCACCCTTCGACGCGAACAGCGTCTACACGTTCCACAAGTACTGGAACGAGACGAACGACGCGTCGATCCAGCCGTTCCTCGACTTCCGCGCGAAGCACGAGGTTCCGCTGTGGCTCGGCGAGAGCGGCGAGAACACGGACGAGTGGATCGCGGCTTGCATCAAGCTCCTCGAGGGCCACGACATCGGCTGGGCCTTCTGGCCCTACAAGAAGATCGACGCCACCAGCTCGATCGTGAGCATCGCGCGGCCCCCGTACTGGGACGAGGTCGTCGCCTATGCCGCGGCACGGACCTACGACTTCGAGGCGAACTACAAGCTGCGGCCGCCGCTCGAGCACGGCCGTGCGGCCCTCGCCGGCCTTCTCGAGAACATCCGCTTCGCCAGGACGCGCATCAACCGCGGCTACGTGAAGGCGCTCGGAATGACCCCGGGCGTCGCGGCCCCCGACTGCGCGGTCACCAACCTGATGCCGGAGTTCTGGAGCTTCTGGGCCGAGGCCAAGGAACTGCCCGCGGCGCGCCAAGCCGAGCTGTTCCGGGCGCGACTCCACGGCCCGCATCGCGACGTCTACGACGCGATCCTGGCGAAGATGCCGATGCCGGAGGACGAGCTCGTCCCGAAGGCCCTCGAGAAGTCGAAGCCTTTCGAGGCCCGCATGCGCTCCCTCTCCGACCAGCTCGCGACCGATCTGCCGAAGGAGCTCGAGCACTTCCGCGCCACGTTCCCGGGCTTCCAGTGCGCGAAGCCGGTGTACGTCCTGTTCTCGGCCGGCGCCTTCGATGGTGCGGTGAGGACGGTGGCGGGCACGCGCTCGCTGATGTTCGGCCTCGACGTCGCCGCCCGCACCCAGGGCCCGCGCCTCGGACCACTCGTCGTCCACGAGCTGTTCCACGTCCACCATCAAGCGGTGGTCCCCGACAGCCCGGACGCTTTCTACTGGGCGCTCTGGTCCGAGGGCCTCGCGACGTACGTGAGCCGGCAGCTCAACCCGGCCGTGGCCGAGACGGAGGTGTGCTGCCTGCCGGCGCTTCCCGAGACCCAGGCTGCGCTGCCGCGCCTCGTGCCCGAGGCCCTGCGCCTCCTCGACAGCGAGAGCCCGGCCGACTACGCGCGCTACTTCCTGGGCAGCTCGAACCTGGACATCCCGCAGCGCTCGGGCTACTACCTCGGCTACCGCGTCGCGGCCGAAGCCGGCCGCACACTCAGCCTCGCGGAGCTGGCGCGCCTGAAGCCGGAGGCGGTGCGGAAGCTAGTGGTCGACACGCTGCCGACCCTGACGGAGCGCTGACGCCCTAGCGCATCAGCTTGCCGGCCATCCCCAGGATGTCGTCGAGGGGATTGCCGTCGCCGTTGAGATCGAGCATCGACGCGAGCCCGCCCATCGTACCGGGCGCCGCTCCCGGGGGATCCGGCGTGCCGCGCAGCAGCCCGCCCAGCACGCTGCCGAGCCCACCGCCGGCCGGCGCTTGCGTCTGGCCAGCGTGGTGCTTCGCCATGTAGCCGGCCACCAGCATCGCGAGCATCGGCAGCAGCTTCTTGATCAGCGCCGGGTCGAGCCCGGACTGCGCCGCGGCGTTCTGCGCGACGCTACGGCTCACGTCCTTGGAGCCGAAGATCTGCCCGAGGATGTCATTGCCACGGCCGATGTCCGTCGCCTCGGGCGCCAGCACGTTGTCGAGCAGCCCACCGCCGCCGAGCTGTCCCAGCAGGCCGCCGAGCCCATCGAGGCCGGACGGGTGGGCCTGCGCCTGCTTCTTGAACCCGCCCAGGATCGCCGGCAGCAGCGCCTCGGACGCGGCCGCGACCTGCGACTCGCTCACGCCGAGCTCGCGTGCCATCGACGCCATTCCGCCCATCTGCGAGAGGACGTCTGTGATCTGCATGCGGGGCCCTTCCTTCCTTCTTTTGGGACGCCGGACGACCAGCGACGTGCCTATCGTAGACCCCAATGCAAGCGGGGGCGCGTCGGGAAAGAACTGATGCACGCGCCGGGGCCATGCTTTTCAACGCGCACCTTCGTCAAGCCTTCGCCATCCGGACCTCCATGGGCGTGTGCCCGTGCGACTCTGCCCACCGAGGAGCAGTACCGATGTCGCAATTGGCGCTATTCGATACCGCGGGGGTCGTCCTTCCCGAGGACGAGTACGGGTCTTTCGTCTACACGCCGGAATGGCTGCCACCGCTCTTCGCGGAGGCCTGGTTCGAAGAGCTGCGCGACACGATCGACTGGCAGGCGCAACGCCGCCTGATGTACGACCGCGAGCTCGACGTGCCGCGGCTGACCGCGCACTTCGAGCTGGCGCTGGCGCCGCCGCTGCTCCAGGATGCGGGCGAGCGCTTGTCGGCCAGCGTGGGCGTGGCCTTCAACAGCGTCGGTCTCAACCGCTACCGCGACGGCAACGACAGCGTCGCGCCCCACAACGACCATCTAGACGAGCTCGAGCCCGGAGCGCCGATCGCGCTCGTGTCGCTCGGCGCCACCCGGCGCATGACGCTGCGGCGCAAGGGCAAGAACCAACCGGCCCTCCATGCCGAGCTGGAGGCGGGCAGCCTGCTGCTCATGAGCTACGAGACGCAGCTTCACTACACCCATGGCATCCCCAAGACGACCGAGCCGGTGGGCGAGCGGATCAGCCTCGCGTTCCGGGTGAAAGGCCCGGGCGACGAGCGGCTCCAGGCGATCCGGAGGCGGCAGTACCGCTAGGGGCTGGCGAGAGGCTGGCTACAGCCGCTCGAGCTGGCTCAGGTGGTTGAAGGTGTGGCCTGCGAGCGAGCGCCACGTCGTGCCCAGGCTCTCCTCGCCACGGCGCGGGTGAACGCTCACGCGCTCGAGCTGCGCCGGCGTCAGGCTTCGCACCAGCTGCAGGTTCCAGCGCCGCGCCGCGAGGAACGTTTGCAGCGCCGTCTCGGCGTCGATGGTCGGGTACAGATCGGCCCAGAGCCCTTCGTCGTACTCCTGGATCCGATGCGGCTCCTGCGTGAGAACCTGCCGCGTGCGATAGGCCACGACCTGCTCGGCGTCGGCGAGGTGGGCGAGGACCTGCACGCCGGTCCACTTGCCCGGGCCGTAGGGCTCGAGCAGCCGGGCTTGGCCGAGCCGGCGGACCGTGCACTCCACTTGCGCGGCGCCGTCCACGAGGGCATCGACCGTCCGCGCCTCGCCGATGAACGCGAGCATGCGGTCGAGGTACGACGTGTCGGCGAGGGTCGTCATGCGCGGTTCCAGTCCATGAACCAGTTGTCCTCCCAGGTCTTGCCCGCGTCCCGGGAGATCGACTGCCACCAGCGGCACGACGTCGGCGTGATGCGGTCCCACACGCCCTTCACGCGGATCGGCTTGCCGTCGTCCTCGTCGTCGGCCTCGAAAATGCCGGCGCCGTTCTCGAACGAGCCGGTCATGCCGGGGCACGTCAGCACGCCGATGCGCCGGCTCACCCAGTAGTCGGACCACAGCTTCTTCTCGACGTCGAGGAGCCGCAGGCCCATGCCGACGACGTTGCGGTCGGGAAAGCGGAGCTCCTCGACGCTCCCGACGCCTTCGAGCACCGTCCAACAGGTGGCCTCGCCGGCGAACGTGATCCAGTCCTTGGTGCCCGCCTTCAGCTGCCGGTGGCTGATTTTCCAGTGGCCGGCCAGGAACTCGAAGTCGCCGGGCTTGCCGGGGGTCGGGCCGGGCACCGCGGCCGTGGCGGAGGCCGAGGGGAGCATGGAGCCGACGGCCAGGCCGGCCATCGTCTGCAGGAGCTTGCGGCGGTCGGCGTCGTCGGGCTTGTTCATGGTGCGGGCATCGTAGAAGATCCCTCCTGACATCCAACGTCAGGATTCCCTGGGATATATCGACGTGCACGCGAGCCGGCTCCTCTCGATCCTGATCCTGCTGCAGCTCCGGGTGCGCCTCACGGCCGAGGCCCTGGCCGCGGAGTTCGGCGTCTCGGTGCGCACCATCTACCGCGACATCGACCAACTGAGCGCGGCGGGCGTGCCGGTCTACGGGGACCGGGGACCCGGCGGGGGATTCCAGCTTCTCGGCGGCTATCGAACTGAGCTCACGGGCCTTGCGGCCGACGAGGCGCAGGCCCTGCTCATGATCGGGCTGCCGGGGCCGGCCCAGGCCCTGGGCCTCGGGGCCGCGGCCAAGAGCGCGCAGCGCAAAGTCCTGGCCTCTCTGCCGGCGCCGCTGAGCGAAGGCGCCGGCCGGATCGGCGCACGGTTCCACCTCGACCCGGTCGACTGGTACCGCGCGGCGGAGCCCGTCGAGCACTTGCCGGCGCTGGCGCGCGCCGTGCTCGACCAGCGCGTCGTCCGCATGCGCTACGAGAGCTGGACCCACACCCGCGACTGGCAGGTCGAGCCTCTCGGCCTCGTGCTGAAGGCCGGCTCCTGGTACGTGGTCGCGCGCAGCGGCAAGACGCCGCGGATCTTCCGAGTCTCGAAGGTGCTGGCGCTGACCACGACCGAAGCCACGTTCGAGCGGCCCGCCGATCTCGATCTCGCGGCCTTCTGGACGACGGAGCTGCAGCGCTTCGAGGCTGGCCTGCGTCCGGGCAAAGCCACGCTGCGGTCCACGGCCATCGGGCTCAGGCGGCTCGCGAAGCTCGGCGCCTATGCGGCAGAGGCCGCGGCGAAGGCCGAACCCGCGGATGCCCAGGGCTGGAGGACCGTGGTCCTGCCGACCGAGACCCTGGAGCAGGCGGCGCTCGCGGTGCTCGGCCTCGGACCCGAGGTCGAGGTCGTGGAGCCGAAGGAGCTGCGGAAGCGCGTGACGGAAATGGCGCAGGACATGGCCCGGCGCCACGGCGCCAAGGCCTGAACCCTACTCTCGCAGCACGACGGAGGGATCGAGGCGGGCCGCGCCACGGGCCGGAAGCCAGCTAGCGACGCCGGCCACGGCGAGGAGTACGAGCGGCACCGCCGTGAACGAAAGCGGGTCGTGGGTCGTGACGCCGAACACCAGGCTGCGGAGCAGCCGGGACAAGGCGAGGGCCGCCGGCAGGCCCAGCGCGACGCCGAGCCCGGCGTAGCGCAGCCCCGAGCCGACCACGAGGCGGCGCAGGGCCGCGGCATCGGCTCCCAGGGCGGCGCGGATTCCCAGCTCGCGCAGCCGCAGCCGCACGCCGCAGGCCACGACGCCGTAGACCCCCACCGCTCCCAGCACGAGGCCGACCCCGGCAAACGAGGCGAGCAGGATCAGCACCAGCCGCTGCCGGCCCAGCGAGGCGGCATAGAGCGCGTCCATCGTGCGCACACCGGAGATGGGCACGTCGGGGTCGAAGGCCGCGATGCCCTCGCGGACCGCCGTCGCGACGAGCGCCGGATCCACGGCCGTGCGCACGATCAGCGAGTTCGCGACCACCACCCTCTGCGCGAACGGCACGTACACCTCGGGCCCCGGCGCCAGGTCGAGCGCGTCGTGATGCACGCTCGCGACGACCGCGACGATCTCGGCCCACTCCTCTTGCGTGGCGCGACCCAGGCGCACGCGGCGTCCGACCGGGTCCTCTCCTGGGAACAAGGCCGACGCGAAGGCCGTGTTGACCGCCGCGACGCGCGGCGCGTGAGGGCCATCCGATGCGGCGAAGGCGCGCCCGCGCACGACGGCGACACCCGCGGTCGCGAAGTAGCCCGGCGAGACCGACTGCCAGGCGGTGCGGGGCAGAGCCTCACCGGGTCCGGCCACGCGGCCTTCGACCGCGGCGTCGGCCTTCCAGCTCCGGCCGCTCGTCGGCAGGTGCAGGATCGTCGCGGCCGAGACGACGCCCGGCACCGACTCGACCCGGGCGAGAACCTCGTCCCAGTAGGCCCGGAGCGCCTCGTCGGTGTCGCGGCCCGAAGGCTGCAGGTGCAGCGTCAGGAGGTGGTCGGGTCGGAGGCCCGAGTCGACCCGGTTCAGCGCCACGAGCGTGCGGCCCATCAACGACGCGCCGGCCGTCAGCACGAGCGCGAGGGCGATCTCGAGGGCGACCACCGCGCCCCGCGTGCGATCGCCGCCGGCCACGCGACCGTGGGAGCGCAGGCCATGCGCGAGGCCGGCGCGCCGGGCCTGGAGTGCCGGCACGAGGCCGAACAGCAGGCTGGACCCCAGGGTGAGGATCAGCCCGCCCAGCAGGACGCGCCCGTCGACGGCGATCTCCGACACGCGTGGAAGATCGGCCGGGAGCAGCCTCCGCAGCACTCCGACCCCGGCGAAGGCGAGGGCCGCGCCCAGGGCTCCACCCAGCGCCCCGAGCGCGAGGCTCTCGCCGATCAGGAGCGCGGCGAGGCGTGCCGGCGTCGCGCCGAGCGAGGCCCGCACCGCGAGGTCGCCGCGGCGTTCCTCGATCCGCACCAGCAGCAGGTTCGCGACGTTCGAGACCGCGATGAGCAGCAGCAGGCCGACGGCGACCGTCAGCACGAGCAGCATCGGTCGTACCGGCCCGACCAGCTCCTCCCGCAGCGGGACCACGGCCGCGCCCTGGTTCCAGTCCGGCGCGAGCCCGAGCGCGTCGCGCACCTGCCGCGCGAGGGGACCGAGCTCGCCCGTGGCGGCGGCCGCCGTGACGCCAGGCTTCAGCCGGCCGTAGGTGAGCGCCATCGCGCCCGTCCACGTCGCAGCCGCGGGATCGACCGTCATCGGCGTCCACAGGTCGGTTCCGGCGTCGAAGGTCCGGAAGCCCCGAGGCATCACGCCCACGACCTCGTAGGCGTCGCCGTCCAGGCGGATCGAGCGGCCGATCACCGAGGGCTCGCCGCCGAAGGCCTCGCGCCACAGCGCGTCCCCGAGCACGGCCACGCGGTCCTGGCCCGGCCGCTCGTCCGCTTCCGTGAACGTCCGGCCCAGCTGGGGCGGCACGCCCAGCGTCGCGAAGAAGCGGCCCGATACGCGCGCCGCATCGAGCTGCCGCGGCGTCTCGACGCGGGTGAGGGCCATGAGCCATCCGGGGCTGAAGCTCACGACGTCCTGGTAGCTGCGTGCGCGGGAGCGCACGGCGTCGATCTCCCGATTGGCCAGGAACTTGCCGGGCCAGATCGCGACCAGGCGCTCGGGCTCGGCGTAGGGGAGCGGGCGCAGCAGCAGGGCGTTCACGACGCTGAACACGGTGGCGTTGGCCCCGATCGCGAGGCCGAGGCTCACGCTCGAGGCCAGCACGAACGCGGGCCGGCGCGCGAGCGCGCGCAGGACGAAGCGAGCGTCCAGGAGCATGGTGGGGGTGAGACGCCGGCCGACGGCCCGGGGTTGGGACGCTAGCGGCGGCCCCGTGGCTTCTTGCGGGCGAGCGCCAGCATGTCCCAGACGTAGCGGTCGAGCACCATCACGTCGCGCTCACGGTTCGCGGTGCGGGTCAGCGACGAGAGCAGGGACCGGTCGTCGTTGCTCAGCGACGAGGGCTTCCCGCGGAGCCGGTTCCGCAGGTCGTCGTCGATGCCGTACTGGCCGCACTTGGGACACTTGACGCGCGTGCCCGAGTCCTTGCGGCCCTCGACCATCGGGCCCTCGGTCGTCGTGGCGCCGCAGATGTCGCAGATCGGGGGCATCGCGGCAGTCTATCAGGCGGCCTTCGTCGATGTGGGTCAAGCAGTTGGGCGGGCCGGGACAATTGTCCCGACGCCGCCTCGCGATTCCGCCCGAACCGGGACAGAACACCCATGGCCTCCGCAAGATGGGGAACCTACCCTATGGCCGTCGGGCGTCCCGCCGCAGATCTTCTGCGAGACGAGGGACGAATCGAGGAGGCCTGATGCGTCGGAGCTTGATCCTTGCTTACGGTATCGCCAGCTACGTGGTGTTCCTGGCGACGTTCCTCTACGCCATCGCGTTCATCGGCGGGTTCGCCGTGCCCACCCGTCTCGACGGCCCGGCGGTGGGCTCGCTGACTACCGCGTTCCTGGTCAACGCCGGGCTTCTCGCGCTGTTCGCCGTGCAGCACAGCGTGATGGCCCGCCCCTGGTTCAAGAGCGCCTGGACGAAGCTCGTGCCAGCCGCGGCCGAGCGCTCGACGTACGTGCTGCTGTCGAGCCTCGCCCTGATCCTGCTCTTCTGGCAGTGGCGCCCCATGGGCGGCGTCGTGTGGTCGGTCGAGAACCCGGCCGGCCGTGTCGCGTTGTGGGGCCTGTACGCCGGCGGCTGGGCGCTGCTGCTCTGGTGCACGTTCCTGATCAACCACTTCGACCTGTTCGGCCTGCGTCAGGTGTGGCTCGAGTTCCGCGAGCGCCCGTACCGCCCGCTCTCGTTCGTGACGCCGGGGCCCTACGGCATCGTGCGCCATCCGCTCTACTGGGGCTGGCTCATCGCGTTCTGGGCGACGCCCACCATGACCGTGGCGCACCTGGTGTTCTCTGTCCTGACGACGGTCTACATCCTGGTCGCGATCCAGTTCGAGGAGCACGATCTCATCAAGGAGCACGGCGGCCGCTACGCGCAGTACCGGACCCAGGTGCCGATGCTGCTGCCGTTCGGGCGCCGTCGCGCGGTGGAGAAGTCCGTAACCGCGCACTGAGCCTCGAGCCGACGCCCTCCCCCGGGCGCGGTTGCTGAGTCGTACCTAGTCGCGGAGCCGGCGCTCGCAGCGAAAGCAGGGCACCGGCACGGGACCGTTCGTGGTCTCGGCCTGGTACTCGAACGCGTCCCTCTCGACCCAGCCGCTCTTCGCGTAGAAGCGGCGGGCGTGATGGTTCTCGGTCGCGACCGCGAGCCAGATGAGCGGGTATCCCGCCGCCGCCACGGCCGCCTCGGCATGGGCGATCAGGCGCGGTGCGATGCCCTTGCCGCGGCCGGCGCGATCGACGAACAGCTGCTCGAGCTCGTCGTGGTGGATCACCGCGAAGCCCAGGACGCGGCCGTCGGCTTCGGCCACGGTCGTGATCGGAATGCGCGTGCCCATGCGCTCGACGAACGAGGCGAGCGTGCGCTCGGGCCCGAGCTGCGGCGCGAAGTAGGGATGAGCGTCCCACCAGCCCTCGTGCCAGATGCGCGCGAGCTCGTCGCGGTCGTCGGGGGTGGCGGGGCGCAGCAGCACCGTCATGCCTGGCGCGCCGCTCGGGAGTAGATGCGCACGTAGTCGACCTGCAGCGCCTGCGGGAACACGGTCGTCGCGTCGGGAGCTCCGGGCCAGTGACCCCCGATCGCGAGGTTCAGGATCACGGTGAAGGGATGGCCGTCGAGCACCCACGAAGCGCCCCTGGGCAGATCGGCCGGCGTGCGGGTCGCGTACAGGGCGCCGTCGACGTAGAAGCGGATCTGTCCCGGCTCCCACTCGGCGGCGAACTGGTGGAACGCGTCGGCGAACGCGCCCGAGGCGAGGGAGTAACCGGCGCTGATCCCCTGGGCGCCCGAGAACCCGGGTCCGTGGATCGTGCCGTGGACCGTCGCGGGCTCGAAGCCGACGTTCTCCATGATGTCGATCTCGCCGCAGGCCGGCCAGCCGATCGATTCCACGTCCTGGCCGAGCAGCCAGAACGCCGGCCACACGCCCTGCCCGCGAGGCACCTTGAGGCTCGCCTCGAAGCGGCCGTAGACCTGCTGGAACGCGGGCGTCGTCGTGAGCCGTGCCGACGTGTACTCGCGCGTCCCGTCCGGGCCGGTGTAGCGCTCGCGAGCCGCCGTGATGACGAGCCGGCCGTCCTGGATGCGCAGGTTCGCCGGGCGGTCCGTGTAGTACTGCAGCTCCTGGTTCCCGCCGCCGTTGCCGTTCACCTCGGCCACCCAGCGGCTCGGGTCGGGAGCGGAGCCGTCGGGCCCGTCGAACTCGTCGGCCCACGAGAGCGCCCACTCGGCCGGCGCGGGTGAGGGCGGGGCTTCGCTCGTGCCGGTGCTTGCGCAGCCGGCGAGCGGTGCGAGCGACAAGACGAGTGCGAGCGACGCGCGAGCCATGCCCCGATCGTAGCTCACGCCGCTAGGGTTCCACCCAAGCGCCGGTCTCCGCGGACCGGAACACGGCCGCGATCACGCGCATGTTCGCGAGGGCGTCCTCGAGGGGGATCGGCGTCGGCAGGTCCTCGAGGATGGCCCGGGAGAAGAGCTCGGCCTGGATCGTGTACTGGTCGCAGGCCTCGAACGTCAGCGTCTCGATCCCCGAGCCGAACACGTCGCCGCCGTCGTCGACGCGCACGCGGCACGGCCGGTCGTTCGGGGCGTTGAACGGGATCTCGACCTCGACGCGGCCCTTCGTCCCGAAGGCCTGGACGCGCTGCGAATGGACGATCTGGGTGCCGACGGTGAACGTCGACTGTCCGGAAGGGAAGTCGAGGACACCCGACGTGAGCCGGTCGACGCCGTAGCGCGGGTCGCGCTCGACGAGGCCCAGCACGCGCCGCGGCTCCTCGCCGAAGAGGAAGCGCGAGATCGTGATGGGGTAGCAGCCGATGTCCATGAGCGCACCGCCTCCCCACTCGGGAACGTTGCGGACGTTCGCGGGGTCGTCGTTGAAGTAGCTGAAGTGGCTGCCGATGGCCCGGAGCGCGCCGATCCGCCCGGAGCGCACGATCTCGCGCACGCCCAGCCACTGGGGATGGGTGCGCACCATGAAGGCCTCCTGGACGCGGCGGCCGGTGCGGTCGCGCGCGGCGATCAGGCTCTCGACCTCCGCGACGTCCAGGCCGATCGGCTTCTCGCACAGCACGTGCTTGCCGCTCTCGAGGGCGCGGATCGACCACGGCACGTGGAGATGGTTCGGCAGCGGGTTGTAGACCGCGTCGATCGTCGGATCCGCGAGCAGCGCCTCGTACGAGTCGTGGACCCTGGGGATCCCGAGCTCGCCCGCCGCCGCCTCGCCCTTGGCGCGATCGCGCGACGCGAGGGCCGCGACGTCGCAGAAGGCGCTGCGCTGCATCGCCGGGATCACCTTCCTGACGGCGATCCGCGCCGCGCCGAGAACGCCCCAACGGACCTTGCGCTGAGCCATGCCTGATCCTATAAGCTCGAACCATGTTCGTCATCGAGCTCACGTACACGGCGGCGCTCGCCGAGGTCGACAAGCACATGAAGGCCCACATGGCATTCCTGGACGCGAACTACGCGGCCGGGCGCTTCGTGCTCTCGGGCCGCAAGCTCCCGCGCGACGGCGGCATCATCCTGGCGACCGGCGGCACCAAGGCCGAGGTCGAGGCGCTCGCGCGCCAGGATCCGTTCGTCGCGCGCGGCGTCGCGGAGGTGCGCGTGATCGAGTTCCGCGCGAGCCAGCGCGCTCCCGACGTGCCGTCGCGCATCGAGTAGGGCCGTCGAAAGGCTGGAGGAATCGGAGATGGGGAAGCGGAGCGTCGTCGTCACGGGAGCCTCGACCGGGATCGGAGCCGCCACGGCCCGCGTCCTGGTCCAGAAGGGCCTGCGCGTCTTCGGCAGCGTGCGCAAGGCGGCCGACGGCGAGCGCCTGCGCTCGGAGCTCGGGCCGGACTTCGAGCCGCTGGTCTTCGACGTCACCGACGCGGCGGCGGTCCAGGCGGGAGCCGCCCGGGTGCGCGAGGCGCTGGGCGGCGAGACCCTCCTCGGCCTCGTCAACAACGCCGGGATCGCCGTCGGCGGGCCGCTGCTCCTGCTCGGCCTCGACGAGCTGCGGCGCCAGTTCGAGGTCAACGTGTTCGGCGTCGTCAGCGTGACCCAGGCCTTCGCGCCCCTGCTCGGCGCCGACCGGAGCCTGCGCGGCGGTCCCGGCCGGATCGTCAACATGAGCTCGGTCGCCGGGAAGCTGGCCGCGCCGTTCCTCGCGCCCTACGTGGCGTCGAAGCATGCCCTGGAGGGCCTCTCGCAGTCGCTGCGCCGCGAGCTGCTCGTCTACGGCATCGACCTCGTGATCGTCGGGCCCGGCGCCGTGGTCACGCCGATCTGGGACAAGGCGGAAGAGATCGACGTCGCACGCTTCGCCGGCAGCGACTTCGACGCGCCGCTGCGCAAGTTCGTGACGAACTTCGTCGAGAGCGGCCGCAAGGGCCTGCCGGCCGAGGACGTCGGCGCTCTCGTCCATCACGCGCTGACGACGCCGAAGCCGAAGACCCGCTACGCGATCCTCAGGAACCGCATGTCGCGCTGGCTGCTGCCCCGCCTGCTTCCCGATCGCACCCTCGATGGCGTCCTGGGCAAGCAGCTCGGCCTGATCCGCTAGATGGCCTGGAACCGCAACCGTCTCACGGCACGGCTCGGCATCGAGTATCCGATCGTCCAGGGCCCGTTCAGCGGCCTCTCGTGCCAGAGGCTGACCGCGGCCGTCTCGAACTTCGGCGGGCTCGGATCCTTCGGCGCCCATGGCCTGCCGCCCGAGGCGATTCGCGACGTGGTGGCCGAGATCCGCGGGCTCACGGCCCGGCCGTTCGCGATGAACCTGTGGGTGTCGATGGAGGACGCCGGCGCCCGGACTTCCGATGCGGCCGCCTTCGAGCGCAGCCTCGCGCGACTCGCCGGCCACTTCACCTCTCTCGGCGCGTCTCTTCCCGGCTACGAACCCTACGCGCCGCGCCGCTTCGAGGACCAGGTCCGGGTCCTGATCGACGCCAGGGTCCCCGTGTTCAGCTTCGTCTTCGGCGTGCCCCCGCGCGAGATCCTCGACGAGTGCCGCACGCAGGGCATCGTCACGGTCGGCACGGCCACGACGCCCGAGGAGGCCTCGCTCCTCGAGCAGGCGGGGGTCGACGCCGTCGTGGCGTCGGGCTTCGAGGCCGGAGGCCATCGCGGCTCGTTCCTTCGGGAGGCCGAGGACTCGCTGACGGGGACGTTCTCCCTCGTGCCGAGGATCGCCGATCGCGTCGCGATCCCGGTGATCGCGGCGGGGGGCGTCGCCGACGCGCGGGGTGTCGTCGCCGCCCTGGTCCTCGGCGCCCAGGCGGTGCAGATGGGGACGGTGTTCCTGTCGTGCGAAGAGTCGGGCTCGAGCGCGATCCATCGCGACGCCCTGAGCGGCGACCGCGCGGGTCACACCGCGCTCACGCGCGTGTTCACCGGTCGCCTCGCTCGCGGGATCCACAACCGCCTGATGGGCGAGCTCGCTCCGAAAGACGCCGAGCTGCTGCCCTATCCGCTCCAGCGCGCCCTCACGAAGAGCCTGGCCGTTCCGGCGGAAGCCGCGGGACGGGCCGATCTGATGCCCTTGTGGGCCGGCCAGAGCGCGCCGCTCGCGGCGTGCACGGACGTGAAGGCGTTCCTGAGCCGCCTGGTCGAAGACGTCACGGCGGTCGCCCCTCGACGCCCTCGTTGACCGCCTATCCCAGGATCTCGGCGGCGCGGCCCGCCAGCTCGGCCCGGCTGCGGGCGTTCAGCTTGCCGAGCAGCGCGGAGACGTGGTGGTCCACGGTGCGCGTCGATACGAACAGGCGCTCCGCGATCTCCGCGTTGCGCAATCCCTCCGCCACGAGCCGCAGCACGTCGACCTCGCGCGCGGTCAGGCCCGACGGCCTCCCCTGCGAGGCCGGCCGAGCTTTCATCTTGCGCACGCCGTGGCTGCGCAGGCGCTGGCGCAGGCGATCCGCCATGGGCGTCGCTCCGAGGCGCTCGAACGTGTCGTGGGCTTCGCGCAGCGCCGCCTCGTCGTCGAGATCGGCGAGGGCCATGGCCCTTTCGTAGGGAGCCCCCACGGCCCGCCACGCGTCCGCCGCGGCCCGGGCGTCGCCCTGGACCTGCAGGCGATAGGGGAGCGCCGCGCGGGCCGGCGCCTCGTGGAGGTCGCCCGCCCGCCACAGCCACGAGGCGAGTTCGCCGACCGCGAGATGGTTGCGATCGCGAGCGCGCTCGAAGGCCGGGCGCGCGATCTCCCGGACGCGCTCGAGGTCCCCCGCGAGCCAGGCCGCCTCGGCGCGCGCGACGGCCACGGGGCCCACGCGCTGCAGCTCGTCGGTCTCGGCGGCGAGGGCATGCGCCTCGTCGAGCAGCTCGGACGCGCCGGGCTCGCCGCGCCGCGTCCGCAGCCGCGCGAGCACCACGAGGGGCTGCACGCGGCCGGGCCCGCTCAGCCGCGGGTCGCGCAGGACCTGTTCCGCGAGGGCCGCGGCCTGGTCGAAGCGCCCTTCCCAGAACTCGCACAGGGCGAGCCACCCCAGCAGGTACAGGCGATAGGACTCGAGGTCGTGCTCGCTTGCGTAACGCAGCCCGTCGTCGAGATAGCGGCGCGCGGCCTCGAAGCGCAACAGGGCCAGGGTCCGCGTGGCGAGGTTCGTGTAGCCACGCGAGACGTGGTCCTCGTACTGCAGCTCGAGAGCCAGGGCCAGGCTGCGCTCGAGGATCACGGCGCCGCTGTCGTCGGTCTCGTGGTAGCGGGCGAGGCCCACGCTGTTGAGCGCGTGGCAGAGGATCTCGCTCTCGCCGAGACTCTCGGCCAGGTCGATCGCGCGCTGCCCCCAGTCCTTCGCCTCCTGGACGCGGCCGGCGAGGACGTGGAGCTGGGCCAGGTTCGCGTAGGCCCACGCGAGCTGGGGCCCGGGCCCGATCCCTTCCAGGGCCGCAAGGGAGAGCTGCGCCTCGCGCTCGGCGTCCTCGTTGCGTCCGAGGAACCAGGCGAGACGCGACAGCCAGCGGTGGCTCTCGCCGATCTTGGTGCCGTCGCCGAGGCTGCGCCAGATCTCGAAGGCGCGCCTGCGGGCGGCGAGCGCCTCCTCGAACGCGCTCGTGAGGTAGCCCTCGTAGGAGAGCGCCTCCTCGAGGGCCGCGCGTTCGGCCGGCGGCAGGGGCGCCGCCCAGCGCAGCGCCCGCGCGTACTGCGCGGCGGCCTCGCGGTGCGCGCGCAGGGCGGCCGAGCGGCGCGCGGCCCGGGGTGCGAACTCGAGGACGGCGGGGCCGTCGCCCGCGGCCTCGGCGTGGGCGGCGAGCATCGCGAGGGCCTCGGGATCCGAGGCGAGGTGCCGTCGAACGCCGAGCGCCCGGGCGTTGAGCTCGGCCGCGCGCGCCGGCGCCAGCATCCGGAGGATGGCGTCGCGCGAGAGCTCGTGACGGAACGCGACGAGGCCCGCGTCCTGCACCAGGACGCCGACGCGAAGGCTCTCCTCGAAGCTCGTGGCCTCGATGCCCATCTCGGCGAGCTGTGACGCCGGGAAGCGCGGACCCAGCACGGCCGCCGCCTCCAGGGCGCGCCGGCCCGGGTCGCTCAGGCGCGCCGCACGCGCGAGGATCGCGTCGCGCAGCGTCGGCGGCAGCGTGTCGCCGTCGGTCGCCAGCACCTCGGTCA
Source organism: uncultured Acidobacteriota bacterium (assembly GCA_902826455.1). Lineage (GTDB taxonomy): Bacteria > Acidobacteriota > Vicinamibacteria > Fen-336 > Fen-336 > CADEEV01. Next base: position 38,650 of record CADEEV010000025.1, read on the forward strand.
CGAAGAACGGGTTGCCGCCGGTGCGTACATGGAGCGCGCCGGGGTCGCGTCCGGTGCCGTAGGCGAGCCGGCCGACGCCCTCCGGGCTCAGCGGCTTCAACCGCAGGCGCTGGGCACCCCAGGCCACGAGGCCGTCGCGGACGATCCGGAAAGGATGCTGTGGAGAGATCTCGTCGTCGCGGTAGGTGACGACCACGAGGCTGCGGAGTCCCTCGAGGCTCCGGCCCAGGTAGGCGAGGAGATCGAGCGTCGCCTCGTCGGCCCAGTGCACGTCCTCGAGGACGAGCACGCAGGGGGACGCGGCGAGGATGTCGCCGAGTGCCGCAAAGATCCGGGCCGGCGGCGCCTCCCGCTCGAGAAGGCGCCGGAAGCCCGCGTCGAGGCCAGTCGCGACGTCGACCAGGGGTCCGAGCGGAGTCGGCAGCGACGACGGATCGCAGGCGCCCCACAGGACGCCGAGGTCGGCCGGTCGCGCCTGGCAGAAGCTGCGGACGAGCGTGGTCTTGCCGAGGCCCGCCTCGCCTTCGACGAGGGCGAGCCGTCCGCGGCCCGACGCGGCCTCGGCCGCCAGCCGGCCGAGGGCCTCGAGCGGTTCGCTGCGTTCGACCAGTTGCATCACGGGACTCGAACCAAAACAAAAAAGGGCCGGGCAGCCGCAGCTGCCCGGCCCCCGAGACGGCTCTAGCTCTCCTCGGTACCCTGGCGGACGTCGTACCGGTCGAGGGTCATGACCTTCGTCCAGGCGTTGACGAAGTCGTTGACGAACTTCACCTGGGCGTCGGAGCTGCCGTAGACCTCGGCCCAGCCGCGCAGCATCGCGTTCGAGCCGAACACGAGATCGACGCGGCTCGCGGTCCACTTGACCTGGCCCGTCTTGCGGTCACGTCCTTCGAACGTCTCCTTCGCGTCGGAGGTCGGCTTCCACTCCGTGCTCATGTCGAGCAGGTTCACGAAGAAGTCGTTCGTCAAGGTGCCCGGCCTCTTGGTGAAGACGCCGTGCTGCGAGTTGCCGTGGTTTGCGCCGAGGGCCCGCATCCCGCCGACGAGCACCGTCAGCTCCGGACCGGTGAGCATCATGAGCTGCGCCCTGTCGACGAGCAGGACCTCGGCCGGGACGGCGTACGTCTTCTTCAGGTAGTTGCGGAACCCGTCGGCGACCGGCTCCAGCACGGCGAACGACGCCGCGTCGGTCTGCGCCGCGGTCGCGTCGGTGCGCCCCGGCGTGAACGGCACCGTGACGTCGTGGCCGGCGTCCTTCGCGGCCTTCTCGACTGCGGCGCCGCCGCCGAGCACGATCAGGTCGGCCAGCGACACCTTCTTGGCACCCTTGTTGAACTCGGCCTGGATGCCCTCCAGGGTCTTCAGGATCTTCGCGAGCTCGGCCGGCTGGTTGGCCGCCCAGTCCTTCTGCGGAGCGAGACGGATGCGGGCGCCGTTGGCGCCGCCGCGCTTGTCGGAGCCGCGGAACGTCGACGCCGAGGCCCACGCGGTGGACACGAGCTGCGAGACGCTGAGGCCGGAGGCGAGCAGCTTCGCCTTGAGCGACGCGACGTCCTGCGCGTCGATCGGCTTGCCGCTCGGCGCCGGGACCGGATCCTGCCAGATCAGGTCTTCCTTCGGCACCTCGGGCCCGAGGTAGCGCGCCTTGGGGCCCATGTCGCGGTGGGTGAGCTTGAACCAGGCGCGGGCGAACGCGTCCGCGAACTGGTCCGGGTGCTCGAGGAAGCGCCGCGAGATCTTCTCGTACGCCGGATCGAAGCGCAGCGAGAGGTCGGTCGTCAGCATGTTCGGCGCGATCTTCTTCGACGGGTCGTGAGCGGAGGGCACGGTGCCGGCGCCCGCGTTGCCCTTGGGCTTCCACTGGTTGGCGCCGGCCGGGCTCTTCGTGAGCTCCCACTCGTAGCCGAACAGGTGCTTGAAGAAGTCGTTGCTCCACTTGGCGGGCGTCGTCGTCCAGGTGACCTCGAGGCCGCTCGAGATCGCGTCGACGCCCAGGCCCGTGTTGAAGCCGCTCGTCCAGCCGAAGCCCTGGTTCTCGAGATCGCCGCCTTCCGGATCGGCGCCCTTGTGGGACTCGGGGGCGGCGCCGTGGGTCTTGCCGAAGGTGTGGCCGCCGGCGATCAGCGCGACGGTCTCCTCGTCGTTCATCGCCATGCGCGCGAACGTCTCGCGGATGTCGCGGGCCGCGGCCACCGGATCGGGGTTGCCGTTAGGGCCCTCGGGGTTCACGTAGATGAGACCCATCTGGACGGCGCCGAGCGGGTTCTCGAGCTCACGGTCGCCCGTGTAGCGCTTGTCGTCCAGCCACTTCGTCTCCTTGCCCCAGTACACGTCGTGGTCGGGCTCCCAGACGTCGGGGCGGCCGCCGGCGAAGCCGAAGGTCTTGAAGCCCATCGTCTCGAGCGCCACGTTACCCGCGAGGATCATGAGGTCGGCCCAGGAGATCTTGCGGCCGTACTTCTGCTTCACCGGCCAGAGCAGGCGCCGGCACTTGTCGAGGTTGACGTTGTCGGGCCAGCTGTTGAGGGGCGCAAAGCGCTGCTGCCCGCGGCCGCCGCCGCCGCGCCCGTCGGCGGTGCGGTAGGTGCCGGCGCTGTGCCAGGCCATGCGGATCATCAGCGGGCCGTAGTGGCCGAAGTCCGCGGGCCACCAGGGCTGCGAGTCGGTCATGACGGCGGCCAGGTCCTTCTTGAGCGCGGCGTAGTCGAGGCTCTTGAACTCCTTGATGTAGTCGAAGTCCTCGCCCATGGGATCCGTCTTGGAGGAATGGTCGGACAGCAGGTCGAGGCGCAGCTGGTTCGGCCACCAGTCGCGATTCGACGTGCCGGCGCCCGGGCCCGCGGTATGGCCGAACGGGCACTTGGCTTCGGTCTTCTCGTCGCTCATTGGAAGGTTCCTTTCATGAATCCTCGCCAGTGTGGGCCGAAAACACCCGAGCGGTCCAACGATTTATCTTGGTTACAATGATCGAGTCTCTCGATGGCTGCCCTCCCGACTCTCCGCCAGCTCGCCTACCTGGTCGAGCTCTCCGAGCACCTGAACTTCCGGGTCGCGGCGGAGGCGCAGTTCGTCACGCAGTCGACGCTGTCCGCGGGCATCAAGGAGCTCGAGAGCCTGCTGGGCGTGCAGCTCGTGGAGCGCGACAACCGCAACGTGCGGCTCACGACGGTGGGGGAGGACGTCGTCGCCCGTGCCCGCGAGCTGCTGGCGGCTGCGACGGACCTGTCGGAGGCGGCGCGCTCCGCGACGCGGCCGCTCTCGGGGGCGCTGCGGCTCGGCGCCATCCCCCCGATCGCTCCCTACCTCCTGCCGCGGCTGCTCCCCGACCTGCGCCGGGCCCCTCCCGAGCTGACGCTCCACCTCTGCGAGGACCTCACGAAGCGCCTGCTCGAGCGGCTCCACGCCGGGCGTCTCGACGTGGCCTTGATCGCCCTGCCCTTCGACACCGGCGACCTCTACGTGCGCGAGCTGTTCGAGGACGAGTTCTCGTTCGTGGCGCGCGAGGGCGATCCCGCGATCAAGGAGAAGGACATCGCCCTGCGCAAGATCGACAGCGGCGACGTGCTGCTCCTCGAGGAGGGTCACTGCCTGCGCGACCACGCCATCGCGGCGTGCAGCCCGCGCCGCGGCCGCTGGGACTCGCGGGTCGAGGCCACCAGCCTTCCGACCCTGATCCAGATGGTCGAAGGCGGGCTGGGCGTCACGCTGCTGCCCGGCATCGCGCTCGACGCCGGCATCCTCAAGGGCACGCGGCTCGTGGTGCGTCCCCTGCAGGCCCCGGTGCCGTCGCGGACCCTGGCCTTGGTCGCGCGCCGCACCTCGCCGCGCTGCCGCGACGCGGACCTGCTGGCGGAGTACCTGCTCGCGGAACACCGTCACCCGAAGGGGTTAGGCAAGAAAACTCCGTTCTCGTGATGCCTCGCGGAGGGCCGCGGTCCTAGAGTTTCGCCATGCCCTTCACGCGGATCACGACGGCAGGCGCCGGCACGATGGGATCCCAGGTCGCGTGGCAGATGGCCTTCCACGGCAAGCACGTGACGGTCTACGACGCGATTCCCGCGGGCCTCGAGAAAGGCAAGGCGTTCCATCGGGAGTACGCGGAGCACTTCGCGCGGGCGAGGGGCGCGACGCGGGAGCAGATCGCCGGAACCTTCGCGCGCCTCGCGTACACGACCGACCTGGCCGCGGCCGTCCGCGAGGCCGATCTCGTGAGCGAGTCCGTGCCCGAGTCGCTCTCGATCAAGGAGGCGTTCTGGCGCGAGGCGGCGGCCCACGCCCCGGCCCGCACGGTCTTCACCACCAACACCTCGACGCTGGCTCCGAGCGCCCTCGCGGGCTTCGTCGACCGGCCCGCGAAGTTCCTGGCCCTGCACTTCGCGATCGGGGTCTGGGAGTCCAACATCGGCGAGGTGATGGGCCATCCCGGCACCGACCCGGCCGTGTTCGAGGACGTGCTGCGCTTCGCGGCGGAGATCGGTCTCGTGCCGATCCCGATCCGCAAGGAGCAGGAGGGCTACATCGTCAACAGCCTGCTCGTGCCCTGGTGCACCGGAGCCCTCGACCTGCTGGTGCGCGGCGTGAGCGACCCCGAGAGCATCGACCGCACCTGGATGATCACGCTGCGGACCGGCCTGGGCCCGTGCGGCATGATGGACCGCATGGGCCTCGGCGTCGTGTACCACGTCGCGCAGCGGATCGGCGACGACTACGCGCGCTACCTCGACGAGAACTTCGTCCGGAAGGGTCACCTGGGAGTCGCGAGCGGCCAGGGCTTCTATCGCTATCCCGATCCCGCGTTCGCCCGGCCGGGGTTCCTCTAGGGCTCGCTACCAGATCGAGCAGCGTGTCTCGACCGGCCGACACCCGAAGGCCTGGGCGAACTCCGGCAGGTTGGCGAGGGTGCCGAGCACGCGGAAGCGACCCGGCGCGTGGGAGTCGGTCTTCGCGAGGGCACGCAGGGTCTCGGGCGTCGCCGCTTCCGCGCGGGCGTGGGCCCAGGCCTCGAAGAAGCGCTGCTCGGCCGTGACCCCGTCCCGGACGGGGACCGGGTGCTCCGCCAGCGCCTTCACGAGCGCACGGTAGGCGAGGCGCACGCCGCCCAGGTCGCCGATGGCCTCGCTCTCGACCCGCTTGCCGTCGAGCCGCAGGCCGGGCTCCACCTCGAACGCGGCGTACTGGTCGTCGACGCACGCGGCGCGCGCCTGGAACTGCTCGCGATCCGAAGCGCTCCACCAGGGCAGCGGCCGGCCCTGGGCGTCGAAGTCGGCGCCGCCCGCGTCGATCGCGTGGGTGATGTCGTGGGCGACGCCTACTCCGATCCCGCCGTAGAGCTCGGGATCCTCGATCCCGGGCCGGAAGCCCAGGCCCAGCAGGAAGCCGGCGGGGAGCACGATCTGGTTGAGCTGGGCGTCGATGTAGGCGGCCGAGGAGGACGCCGGCAGCAGCCAGACGTTGCGGTCGGTGGGCCGGCCGATGCGCCGACGGTCGTCCTGGACCGCGAAGTGCCGGGCGACCACGACGTTGGCCCAGAAGGCGTCACGCTGGATCGGCAGGTTGCTGAGGTTCTTCCACGAGTGAGGTGCTGCGACCTGCGCGTCGTAGGCGGCGAGCTTCTCGAGGGCCCGCGTGCGCGTAGCCGGGCTCATCCACGCGGCGCTCGCGACGCCTTCGTCGACGGCGGCCCGAAGACTCGTGACCATCGCCTCGACACGGGCCCGCGCCGCCGGCGGAAAGTGGCGCTCGACGTAGATCTGGCCGACGGCATCGCCGAGCAGGGCCTCGGTGGTCTCGGCGCAGTGAGCCGCCCGCGCCTTGCCTCGGGCCGGCGAGGCCTCGACGAACGCGTGGGACAGATACGGCGCGGCCGCGTCGAGGAGCCGATAGCGGAGGTAGCTGCGCCAGACGGCGACAGGCGTCTGGCGCAGCGCGCGATCGAGCTGGCGCAGCAGGCGCGGCTCGGCCACGTTGACGGCGTCGTGGCCCAGCCCGGCCTCGTCGAGGTAGTTCGCCCAGTCGACGGACGGGGCGAGCGCCACGAGCTCGGTGAACGTGGTGGGGTGGTCGAGCTGCGCCGGATCGACGGAGGGGTCGAGCGCGCCCTGGCTCAGCGCGGCCTCGAGCGCCACGATCGCATCGGCTTCCGCGGTGCCGCCGCCCAGGGCGAGGATCGCGGCGACGTGCGCGCGGTCGGCCGGCGCGTCGAACCGGCCGGCCGAGACGTTGAGGACGAAGCGCTTCGGGTCCTGGTAGGACGGTGCGCCTGCGGTGGTGAAGCCGACGGAGACGCCGATCGCGTGGAGGTGCCGCAGGACCCGCTGGACGTCCGACGGTGTTTGCGCCGCGTCGATCTCGGCGAGCAACGGCTGGAGCGGCGCGACACCCGCGGCGTCCACGCGCGGTTCGTCCAGGCACGAGGCGTAGAAGTCGCCCGCGAGCCGCTCGGCGCTTCCGGCCGGGGCGTGGCTCGCGTCCGCGTCCGTGAGCAGTGTCTGCAGACGACGCTGGTTCTCGACACGGCCGGCGCTGCGCGGGCTCCAGCGCGACTGGCCTTCGGGAATCGGGTTGGCCGTGAGCCAGGCCGTGTTGGCGTAGGCGTAGAAATCCGCGCACGGCTCCGCGGGTCCTTCGGCAAGGAGCAGCGGAGCGAGGAGCAGGAGAGAGCCGGCCGCGAGCCCGTGGATCTTCATGCGCGCCTCCCGCCCTCGGAGAGGAGCGTTCGCGTGTCGACGACCGAGGCGAACTCGCCGTGCAGGTCGGACAGCGCCACGGCGTGGACGAGCTCCGCGGGGTAGAGCACCTCGTCGGGGCCCGTGCGGTCGAAGGCCGCGGTCGCGTCGGAGACGACCCAGGCGTCGTAGCCCAGATTGCCGGCCATCCGCGCCGTCGTCGAGACGCAGTGGTTCGTGGTAAGTCCCGCCAGGACGAGGCTCGTGATGCCGGAGCGCCGCAGGTCCGCGTCGAGGGTGGTGCCGATGAAGCAGCTGTTGACGCTCTTCTCGATCACCGGCTCGGTGGAGCGCGGCGCCGTCGCGGTCTTGAACTCGTTGCCGGGCTGACCGGGCCGCAGCGGCGAGGTGGGCAGCGTCGACATGTGGCGGGCGTGGAGAACGGGAAGGCGGCGGGCCCGCCACACGGTGAGCAGGGCCGCGACGTGCTCCTCGAGCTCGGGGTTGTTGCGGCGGCCCCAGACGGGATCGTCGAAGCCCTTCTGGACGTCGATGACGAGGAGCGCTGCGGTGCTGGCTTCGCTGTTCATGAGCCTTGTGTACCGGAGCGAGGTCCCCGCGCCAAAGCGCCGATTCTCCGCATCGGCCGCGGCGATGGTATGAAGGGGACCGTGAAGACCGACCTCGAGCTCCGCCACCTCCGCGTTTTCGTGAGCGTCGTGGAGACGGGCGGCCACACCCGCGCGGCCCGCAGCCTCGGCCTCTCGCAGTCCACGGTCTCCGAGACGCTGACCTCGCTCGAGCGCGCCCTCGGGACAGAGCTGTTCCGCAAGGCGGGGAAGGGGATCAGCCTCACGCGCTCGGGCGAGACGCTACTGCCCTATGCGCGGCGCGTCCTGGGCCTCACCAGCGAGATCGTCGCGCAGCTCGCCGTCGTCGCGAGCGACGTGAAGGCCACCCTGACCGTGGCCGCGGTCGAATCCATCAGCACCTACGTCCTGCCCGCGCGCCTGGCGGAGCTGCGCGAGAAATGGCCCCGCGTGAGCCTGGAGGTGGCGACGCGCGTTTGCGCCGAGATCCGCGAGAGCGTCGCGGCCGGCCAGAGCGACCTCGGCCTGGTCCTGGAGATGGACGCGGGGCGGAACGACGACACGATGCTCACGCGCGGGCGGCTCGTGATCTTCGGTGCGCCGGCGCATCCGCTCGCCGGCCGCACGGCCTCGGCCGACGACCTGGCGCGATGCGATTTCTACATGAGCGACGCGGCAGGCGACTACCACCAGGCCCTGCGCCGGCACTTCGAGGCCGCCGGTCTGCCGCATCCCCGCACCCAGGCCCTCGGCACCGTCGAGGGAGTGAAGCGCGGCATTCTCGCCGGAGGCACGGCGCTCGGCCTGCTTCCGGCTCACGCCTTGAAGCCCGAGCTGGCCGCCGGGGCTCTCGTCGAGGTGCGCGTACGGCCCGCGCTCCCGGGCCTCGTGCTCCGTGCCGTGACCACGCCCGAGGCGGACGCGTCGCCCCTCGTGCAGGAGCTCGTCCACGGCCTGCGGGGCCTGGCGCTGGGCTAGTTGTAGCAGCGCGTCAGGAACGCCTTGCCGACACCGGTCTTGTTGGCCGGCGCGCAGGTCAGACCTTCCGGCGCGCAGCACCAGCACTCGCCCATGGCCTCGGCGCGGCCGCCGACCGGGATCGTGTTGTGGTCGGCGGGCGCGCCTGCCGCCTTGCACACGCCGTCGGTCATCGCGCTGCTGAACAGCTCCACGCGCTCGCTCGTGGTGTTGACGTAGACGGGCGTCTTCGTGGCGCCGGGGAACGCCACGGCCGTGACCGCCTTGTCGGCGCCGAGCTGGCGATAGATGACGATGACGGCGTCGCCGGGCTTGAAGGCGGCGAGCTCGCCGACGACACCCTTCTCGAAGCGCCAGCTCACCTGCTTGCCGTCGTCCGTCTTCATGTTGAGCGCGTTCAGGGTCGTGTCGACGGCGATCAGGGTACCCCTCACGCTCTTGTGCTCCGAGGCGGCCGCGGCGGTCTGCGCCTGCACGGTCGCTCCGGCGCCGAGCGCCGAGACGAGGGCGAAGGACAACACGGCGTTCTCGAGCTTCATGGCCGGGAGCATCACGCCGATCGCGGGCATCGTCAAGCGAGCCGTCTCGGCTAGACTGACGGGTCTGCTGGCCGGATCGCAGCCCCGGAGACCATGAACCACATCCGCAATTTCTGCATCATCGCCCACATCGACCACGGCAAGTCGACGCTCGCCGACCGCCTCATCCAGCGCTGCGGCGCCGTGGAGGACCGCGAGTTCCGCGACCAGATCCTCGACTCCATGGACCTGGAGCGCGAGCGGGGCATCACGATCAAGGCGAACACCGTCACGCTGCCCTACACCGCGAGGGACGGGAAGACCTACGAGCTCAACCTGATCGACACGCCGGGCCACGTGGACTTCTCCCACGAGGTGCGGCGCTCGCTGATGAGCTGCGAGGGCGCCCTGCTGGTGGTCGACGCCTCCCAGGGCGTCGAGGCGCAGACGGTCGCGAACCTGTACCTCGCCATGGAGTTCGGCCTCACCGTCGTGCCCGTCATCAACAAGATCGACCTGCCGTCCGCCGAGATCGACCGGGTGATGGAGGAGATCGACCGCGACCTGGGCCTCGACCCGTTCGAGTCGATCCAGGTCTCGGCCAAGATGGGCACGGGCATCGACGACCTGCTCGAGGCGATCGTCACGAAGCTGCCGCCCCCCAAGGGCGACCCGGAGGCGCCGCTCAAGGCGCTGCTGTTCGACGCCCAGTACGACTCCTACCGCGGCGCCGTGCTCCTGGTGCGGCTCTTCGACGGCACGCTCAAGGTTCCGACCCGCGTGCGGCTGATGCACTCGGACGCCGAGCACAAGGTCGAGGAGGTCGGCAACCAGACCCTGAAGCGCGTGCCGGTGAAGCAGTTGTCGGCGGGAGAGGTCGGCTACGTGCTCGCCGGCATGAAGAGCCTCGCGGGCCTGGCCATCGGCGACACCCTCACCGAGGCCGACCGCCCCGCGGCGGAGCCGGTTCCGGGCTATCGCGAGGCGAAGCCCGTCGTCTTCTCGTCGCTCTACCCGATGTCGACCGACGACTACGAGGAGCTGACCAAGGCCCTCGAGAAGCTGAAGCTCAACGACGCGTCGCTCATCTACGAGAAGGACAGCTCCGCGGCCCTGGGCTTCGGCTTCCGCTGCGGGTTCCTGGGCCTGCTGCACCTCGACGTGGTGCAGGCGCGCCTCGAGCGCGAATACGACTTGTCGCTGATCCTCTCGGCGCCCTCGGTGCGCTACCGGATCGTGCTGAACGACGACAGGGAAGTCTGGATCGACAACCCGAGCTTCTATCCCGACCCCGCCTCCATCAAGGAGGCCTACGAGCCGTACATCAAGGCCGCGATCATGACGCCCGAGCGCTACCTCGGCGCGGTCATGGAGCTGTGCCGCGAGCGCCGCGGCGTCGAGACCACGTACACCTTCCTGGCCGCGGGGCGCATGGAGGTCACGAGCCAGCTGCCGCTGGCCGAGGTGCTGTTCGACTTCTACGACCGCCTGAAGTCGATCACCCAGGGCTACGGCTCCTTCGACTACGAGATGCTCGACTACCGGCTCGGCGACATGGTGAAGGTCGACATCCTCGTGAACGGCGAGAAGGTCGACGCCCTCTCGCAGCTCGTGCACCGCGAGTTCTCGCGGCCGCGGGCGCTGCGCTACTGCGAGCGCCTCGCCAAGAAGATCCCGCGCCAGCAGTTCAAGATCGCGATCCAGGGCGCGATCGGCGGCCAGATCATCGCGCGCTCGACCATCAACCCCTTCCGCAAGGACGTGACGGCGAAGTGCTACGGCGGCGACATCAGCCGCAAGCGCAAGCTGCTCGAGAAGCAGAAGGAAGGCAAGAAGAAGATGAAGATGGTGGGGAACGTCGAGATCCCCCAGTCCGCCTTCGTGTCGGTGCTGAAGACGGAGGACGACAACGACGACGAGTAGGCCCGGGCTGTATCTCCACATCCCGTTCTGCTCGTCGATCTGCCCGTACTGCGACTTCTCGGTGATGGAGGCGGCATCGCCGGTCCGGCGGCGCTTCACCTCGCGGCTGATCGCGGAGGTCGCGCTCGCGGCCCCCGGGTGGCAGGACCCGCACCCGTTCGACACCGTCTACTTCGGCGGCGGGACGCCGTCGCAGCTTCCCGCGGGCGAGCTCGCCCGTATCCTCGACGCCTGCCGCAGCCATCTCGCCTTCGCCACGCCCGCGCCGTGGGTCTTCCTCGAGGCCAACCCCGAGGACGTCACGCCGGAGGCGTGCGCCGCCTGGCGCGCCCTCGGCGTCCGCACGCTGTCCCTCGGCGTGCAGTCGTTCTCGGACGAGGCCTTGCGTTTCCTCGGCCGCCGTCACGACGGCCCGCAGGCGCAGGCCGCGGTGCGGACGGCCCTGGCCGCCGGCTTCGACACGGTCTCGGTCGATCTCATCTTCGGCCTGCGGGGACAGACGGCCGAGGACTGGCAACGCGACCTGGCCGCGGCCGTCGTCCTCGAGCCCCAGCACGTCTCGTGCTATCAGCTCACGATCCACGAGCGCACCCGCTTCGGCGTCCTCGCGAAGCAGGGCCAGCTCTCGGAGATGCCCGAGGAGCAGCAGGCGGCGCTCTTCGACCTCACGCACCGTTTTCTCGCGGACGCGGGCTGGCCCGCCTACGAGGTCTCCAACTTCGCGCGGGGCGAGGCGCACCAGTCGCGGCACAACCGCAAGTACTGGGACCACACGCCGTACCTCGGCCTCGGGCCGTCGGCGCACTCGCTCGCGGCGCCCGACGCGGGGGCGACCGCCCGCCGCTGGTGGAACGAACGTGCGACGCCGAAGTGGGAGGCGCGGCTGGCATCGGGCGAGCGACCGGTCGAGGCCGAGGAGCGGCTCGGGCCGAAGGAGCTGGCCGAGGAAGCGCTGCTCCTCGGCCTGCGCACGACCGCCGGCATCGACCTCGCCTCCTGGCAGCGACGCTTCCGCGCCGACCTGCTGGCCACGAACGCGACGCTCGTGTCGCGTCTCGTGGACGAGGGCCGGATCGTCGTGACCCGGCAACGCCTCGTGCCGACGCTCGCAGGCCTCGCCGTCGCCGACGGCCTGGCCGCGGCGTTCGACCTGCCGGCCTCGGTGTAGAGTGCGCGCGATGAACGAGACCGGGACGGCGCGGACACCCTACCTCCTGTGCGCCGTCGTGGGCCTCGGCGGACTCTTCTTCGGCGTCACCGGGCCGCTCCTCAGCAACTTCATCCCGCCGATGGTGCGGCAGGTGGTAGGGGAGGAGCGCACGCTCATCGGCCTGGTGCTGGCGCTCGACAACGTCATCATGTTCCTGCTCGTGCCGTGGTCGGGGGGCTTGTCCGACCGCCTGCGCACCCGCGGAACCGGCCGGCTGCCGCTCGTCCTCTCCGGCCTCGTGCTGGCCGCGGTCGGCATGGCCGTGCTTCCGTCGTCTCCGGCCCTCGGCCTCGCGGGGTTGATCGGCGCGATGGTCGTCCTCTACTCCGGCATGAACATCATGCGCGCCCCGTTCCAGGCCCTGGTGGCCGACCTGGTGCCCTCGCGCTTCCGCTCCTTGGGCACCGCCTCCGTGACCTTCCAGATGTGCGTCGGCGCGATCGTGTTCCTGATGCTCGGCCTCAAGCTCGGGATGCGGCCGGCGTTCCTGATCGCGGCAGCCACGGTGCTCGGAATCGCCGTCACGTTCCTGCTCTCCCTGCGCGAGCCCAGGGAGCGTCAGGGCGACAATGCCGAGGCGGAGGAGAACACGTTCCGCGCGCTCTTCGGGGCGCTCGGCGCGGCCGTGGGCGGGACCCTGCCGGGGATCCGGGGCATCTTCCTCATGGCCCTCCTGCTGCAGGTCACGTTCCAGAGCTTCGCGAGCTGGTACGTGCTCCACGGCACGGAGCGCTTCGGCGGCACGCCCGAGGACATGACCCTCGGCTTCATCGCCTGGGCGGTCGGCGGGGTCATCGGCGCGCTGCCGGCCGGTTTCATCGGCGTGCGCATCGGCCGCCGCAACGCGATCCTCCTCGGCCTCGCCCTGATGGCCGCGACCTTCGTGGTCGCCGATCGCGTCTCGACCCCGAAGGCGGCCACGATCCTGCTCGCCCTGGCGTCCGTGTTCTGGACCCTGCCGTCGGTGAACGCCTACCCGCTCTTCATCGAACCCGCGCCGAAGGAGAAGCGGGGGATCCTCGCTGCTCTCTTCGTGCTCTGCCTTGCCCTGGGCGGCGTGGCCGACCCGCTGAACGGGGCCATCTTCGATCTCCAGGGAAGCTATCGGTCCCTGTTCCTGCTCCTGGCCGTCTACACCGCCTGCGCGTTCGTGGCCGTGTTGTTCGTCCCCCGCGGCGCCGGGGAAGTGGGCACCGGGACTTCCTGACGACGGCTTTGTCACCTCCGGCCTTCTCGCGACTCCATTCAGTGAGGGGTCGTTTCGGCAGAAGGGGGAGACAGATGAAGACGGCAAGCCGGATCGGATTCGTGACGGCGGCAGTCACGCTCGCAGCGCTGCTCGGCGCGGGCACTTCACAGGCCGCCGAGCCCGAGAAGAGCCTCTACGAGCGCCTCGGCGGCGTCTTCGCCGTCGCGGCGGTCGTGGATCACTTCAGCGACGCGGTGGTGGAGAACCCGGTGGTCGGCAAGAACTCGAAGAACCCGGCCCTGCGCAAGTGGCACACACAGAACCTGGACCGGCTGCCGGGCCTGAAGTTCATGCGCACGCTCTGGGTCTGTGCCGCGGCGGGAGGGCCGTTCCAGTACACGCCGGTGCGGCCGGGCAAGACCCTGCTCGGACTCGAGAACGCGCACCGGGACCTCCACATCTCGCCTGCGGAGTTCGACGAGGTCGCGGCCGAGCTGGGCCGATCCCTCGACTTCGCCAAGGTGCCCGCCCGCGAGAAGGGCGAGGTGCTCGCGGCCTTCGCCGCGCACAAGGGCGAGGTGACGGCCGGCTACGTGGCTCGCTAGCTAGCGGTCACGAGGACGACGGGCGGCCCCTCCGAGGGCCGCCCGTCGAGTGCGCGCCGTTCTAGAACGAGATGTGAAGGGCGATGCCGGGCCGCTGCGGGTAGCGCCGGTTGAAGAGGTAATACCCGTCGTTCACGTAGTCCACGTAGACGTCGTCGTTCTGGTACCAGTTGGGACCCCAGTACTCGGGATAGGGGTCGACCGAGCTGAACCAGTAGCCGTTGAACTGGAAGCGCGGCGAGCCGTCGACGATCCGGAAGGGCTGCCTGTAGACGCGGAAGTAGTGATTGCGGCCGTAGTACGCGCGAAAGTAGGAATCGGTGATGCGGGGGCCGCTGTAGCCTCCGCGCTGCTGCCAGGTGCGATGCTCGGTCTCCCAGGAGCGCGCGCGATAGCGCTGCCAGGCCTCGCGCTGCTCACGCTCCTGGGCTCGCTGCTGGTCTCGGCTGCGACGCTCCTGCCGGTTCCGCCACTGCTTGTGGTCGTTCTTGTCGTCGGCGTGACCGACGGGACTCAGGACCGCGAACGACAAGGCGGCCATGACGATGACTCCAAGACGCTTCATAAGATCACCTCACGCCATGAGCCCATGCAGGAATGAGGCCAGCGCTTGGCGTCCACCCTCGATGCGGACAGGATAGAAAGGCCTCATGAAGCGAGCATGCCTAGAACGCTGGCTCCTGGTCGCGGCTGGCATCGGAGTCGGGGCGACCTGTCTGGCGCAGACGCCTCGCCCGCAGCCGCCGACCCGGGATCCGCACACCGCCGGCTTCGTCGCTGCGCGGGAGCTGCCGGACGGTGCGGTGCCGCCGCCCGACGTGGACGGCAACTTCATCCTCGGGCCCACTCACGCCCCGGCGCCGGAGACGATCCCGCACGACGGCGTGCCTCGAGGCGCCGTCTCCACGTTCACGATGCGCTCGGCCGACAGCAGGATCTACCCCGGCATCGCGCGTGATGCCGGAACGTTCGGCACGCCGGATCCCAACGATCCCACGCGCCTGATCGTGACGACCAGCCGTCCGGCGCCGTACACCCGCAACGTCGCGGTCTACGTGCCCAGGCAGTACGTGGCCGGCACGGCCGCTCCGTTCATCGTCGGCGCCGACGGTCCGGACCCCCTGCTCTTCACGACCCTGGACAACCTGATCGCCCGGAAGCGCGTGCCGGCGATGATCGCGATCTCGATCGGCAACGGCGGCGGCGACGCTCAAGGCAGCCAGCGCGGCCTCGAGTACGACACGATGTCCGGTCGCTACGCCGAGTTCGTGGAGACGGAAGTCCTGCCCGAGGTCGAGAGGCGATACGGCGTGACCCTGACGAAGGACCCGGAAGGCCGCGCGACGATGGGCGGGAGCTCGGGCGGATCCGCGGCCCTGATCATGGCCTGGTACCGGAACGACCTCTATCGCCGCGTCCTCGCCTACTCGATCACGGCCATCAACCAGCAATGGCCGCACGATCCCGGGCTGCCCGGCGGTGCCTGGGAATTCCACGAGACCCTCATCCCGAACAGCCCCGTGAAGCCGATCCGCGTCTGGCTCGCCGTGGGCGACCGCGACCTGCTGAACCCGAACGTGATGCGCGACGAGCGGCACGACTGGGTGCTCGCGAGCGAGAACATGGCGCGCGTGCTGGCCGCGAAGGGTTACCACTACCAGTTCAGCTTCGTGCGCAACTCGGGTCACACGGACTTCGAGACCAAGCAGCAGACCCTGCCGCAGGCGCTCGAGTACGTGTGGAGTGGCTACCCCCGGTAGGCCCGAGCCGATCGGCGCGCTAGGCCGCCGAGCCCTCGAGTCGCTCGAGGGCTCGCGGCTCGAGCGCAGCCCGCTGCGTCCAGCCGCGCCGCGCGAGGAGGTAGTAGACGACCGGGACCGCGAGCCGCGAGAGCAGGGTCGCCGCCACCTCGCCCGTCATCAGGCTGATGGCGAGACCCTGGAAGATCGGGTCGAAGAGCATCACGAACGAGCCGACCACGACCGCCGCGGCCGTCAGCAGCATGGGGCGGAAGCGTTCGACGCCCGCCTCCACCACGGCTTCCTCGAGGTCCATCCCGAGAGCCAGCTTCAGCTCGACGAAGTCCACCAGGATGATCGAGTTGCGCACGATGATCCCCGCCCCGGCGATGAAGCCGATCAGGGACGTGGCGTTGAAGAAGGCGCCGAACAGGAAGTGACCGGGGAGGATCCCGATCAGCGACAGCGGGATGGGCAGGAGGATCGCGAGCGGCACCCCGAAGGACTTGAACCAGCCGATCACCAGGATCGCGATGAGGACGAGCACCGCGGCGAACGCGATGCCGAGGTCGCGGAACAGGTCGTACGTGATCTGCCACTCACCGTCCCACTTCAGGGCCACGCGATCGCTGGTCCGGGGAGGGGCCGTCGAATAGCGCTCGATGCCCGTGCCGCCCGGGAGCTGTAGCGCCTCGAGCTTCCGGTCGAGCTCGAGGATCGCGTAGACGGGGCTCTCGCTCGCCCCGGCCAGGTCGCCCATCACGTACACCACGGGTTTCAGGTCCTTCCGCACGAGCGCGGGGAGCTCCGGCACGCGCTCCGCCCGCGCCAGCTCCCCGACCGAGAGCTGCGCCCCGGTGGCGGCCTCGACGCGGAGGGCGAGACGGCGTTCGGTGCTCGCCCGGTCGGCGGCGGAGAGCCGCACGCGCACGGGCACCGGCTCGCGCGAGGCAGGATCCTCGATCCGGGCGACGTCGCGCCCGGCGCCCGGTCCGGCGAGGGTCTCGACCGCGGCCGCCGCGGAGATGCCCTTGAGGCCCGCCTTCTCTCGGTCGATGCTGACGTGCACGCGGGCCCGTTCCGCCTCCATCGAGTCGTGTACGTCCACGATGTCCGCGGTCGTCTCGAACAGGGCGCGCACCCTCTGTGCCGCCTCCCGGCGCGCCTCCGGGGTCGGGCCATGGATCTCCGCCACCATGGTGTCCATCACGGGCGGACCTGGCGGGACCTCCACGACCTTCACGCTCGCGCCCCGGCCCTTCCCGATCGCTGCCAGGACGGGCCGCACGCGCTTGGCGATGTCGTGGCTCTGCTCGCTCCGGTCGTGCTTGGAGGAGAGGTTGACCTGCAAGTCCGCGAGGTGGGGAGCCCGTCGCAGGAAGTAGTGGCGGGCGAGGCCGTTGAAGTTGAAGGGGGCGGAGGTGCCGGCGTAGAGCTGCAGGTTCCGGACCTCGGGGACCGAGGCGAGCGAATCCTTCAGGCGCCGCGCCGTCTCGAGCGTGACCTCGAGGGGCGTCCCCTCCGGGTGATCGACGAGCACCTGGAACTCGCTCTTGTTGTCGTAGGGCAGCATCTTGACCCTGACCCGCTTCAAGCCCACGAGGGCGAGCGAGCCCGCGAAGAGCGCGAGCACCACGGCGAGGAACGCCCAGCGCGCGGAGCGCCGCGCGAGGAGGAGCCTCATCGTCCGGCGGTAGACGCGGGTGGAGAGCCCCTCGCGCCGCTCGACCGGCTCGGCCGCCGCGTCGCGGCGGAAGATGCGCGCCGCCGCCCAGGGCGTGACGACGAACGCCACGGCCAGGGAGATCAGCATGGCCGCGGAGGCTCCGTTCGGGATGGGCCTCATGTAGGGCCCCGACAGCCCGCCCACGAAGGCCATGGGCAGGATGGCCGCGATCACGGTGACGGTGGCGAGGACGGTGGGGCTTCCCACCTCGTCGATCGCCTCGACCGCGACGCGCAGGAAGGGATGTCCCGGCTTCTCGCGATGGTGGCGCTCGATGTTCTCCACGACCACGATCGCGTCGTCGACGAGGATGCCGATCGAGAAGATGAGCGCGAAGAGGGTGATCCGATTGAGGGTGTAGCCGGCGACGTAGTAGATGAAGACGGTCAGGGCGAGCGTGACCGGCACCGCGATGCCGACCACGAGGCCGCTGCGCCAGCCCATGGCGAGGGAGACGAGCATCACGACCGAGAGCGTGGCGAGGAGCAGGTGCTCCACGAGCTCGTTCGACTTCTCCTGCGCCGTCTCCCCGTAGTTGCGCGTGACCTCGACGCGGACCTCCGCGGGGAGCAGGCCCGGCCGCAACGCCTCCACCTTGCGCAGGACTTCGGCGGCGAGCGCCGTGGCGTTCGCGCCGGCACGCTTGGAGAGGGCGATCGTGACGGCCGGGTGTTCGCCGCCCGGGATTCCCTCGCCGGACGGCCCCGCGGCGAAGAAGACGGCGTCCGTCGCTTCGTCCGGACCGTCGATCACGCGGGCCACCTGCGACACGTACACCGGGCGCCCCTGGGAGAGGCCGACGACGACCGGGCCGACCTCCTCCGAGCTGCGGAAGAGCGAGCCCACCTCGACGCGGATCTCCCGGTTGTCACGCACCGACGACCCCGCGGGCAGGCGGCTGGAGGCCGCCTGCAGCGCGCCCGTGAGCTGCGTCCACGTGATTCCTGCCGCGGCCATCCGGTCGGGGTCGGGCTCGACTCGCACCACCCGCGGCTGGCCGCCCGTGAGCTGCGCGCGGCTCGTGTCGGGTACCTCCGAGAGCTCCTGGGCCAGCTCCGCAGCGAGGCCTCGCAGGCGGTCGCTCGACCAGCCCTCGCCCCAAAGCGTGAGCGTCAGGAACGGCACGTCGTCGATGGTGTGCAGCTCGACGATCGGCGGAAGGGCGTCCCGCGGCATCAGCCAGCCCATCGCGGACTGACGCTCGTAGACCTTGACGAGGCTGGCCTCGTTCGACTCGTTCACCCTGAACCGGACGCTGACCATCCCCAACCCGGGGCGGGAGACCGAGTCGACGTGCTCGACGCCGGGCACGCCCCAGAGCAGGCGCTCGAGGGGCGCCACGACGCGGCTCTCGACCTCGGCTGGCTCGGCGCCCGGCCACGCCACCCTGACGTCCACCATGGGCACGCGGATCTGCGGCTCCTCCTCCCGCGGCGTGGCGAGGAGCGCAAAGGCGCCGAGTCCGAGCGCGGCTGCGATCAACAGCGGGGTGAGCTTGCTGTCGATGAAGAAGCGGGCCACCCTCCCCGCGAATCCGGCGCGCACGCTACTCACGCGGCTCGACGACGGCGGAGCCGTCGCGGAGTCCTTGCGGGTCGAGCACCACGCGTTCGCCGGCCTCGAGGCCGGCCCGGATCTCGATGCCGCCCTCGCCGGGCGCGCCGAGGGCCACCCAGACGAGGCGAGCCCGGCCGTCGCGCACGACGAAGAGGCCCGTCAGCCCGCCCCGTTCGAAGACTGCCGTCGCCGGGACGACGACGCGCGCCTCGGCCTGCAACCCGGGGACGAGGAGGCGCGCGAACAGCCCCGCTCTCAGCTCCGGGACCGGCGGCAGATGCGCCTTCAGATCGAAGCGATGCGTGGTCGCGTCCCCGGAGGGTGCGACGGCGGTGACGGTGGCCGCAACGGGAACCGGCTGACCGTCCACCACGGCCCGCATCCTCGCGCCGGGGCGCAGCGTGGCGGCGATCGTCGAGTCGACCGTCGCTCGCAGCTCCAGCCCGTCGCCTCCCTCGATCTCGACGAGCGGCAGGCCCGGGCTCACCACGTCGCCCACGTTCACCCGGCGCGCCGCCAGCCGGCCCGCGAACGGCGCGCGCAGCGCCGAGTAGGCGAGGCTGTCCCTGGCCGCCGTGAGCTGGGCCCTCGCGGCGATCGCGACGGCCGTCGTCTGTTCGAGCTCGCGAGGCGTCGCGGCGCCTTTCGCGAGGAGCGTCCGCGTGCGCTCGAGATCGGACTCCGCCGCACGCGCGCCCGCGTCCGCGGCGGCTCCGGCGGCCCGGAGCGCCGCGTCGGCCAGGCGGACCACGACCGCGCCCGCCGCGACCGACTCGCCTTCGTCGTAGGGCAGCGCGACGACCGAGGCCACGATCCGGGCCGAGAGCACGGCACGCATCCGGGCCTGCACGGTCCCGGGCACGGCCACCTCGCCCGGTCCCGCCGAGCGGACGGCGGCGACGGTCCTCACCAGCACCGGCGTCCCGGGAGCCTCGGACGCTCTCGGCGTCCCGCGGCTCCCGCAGGCGACCAGCCCGACGGCCGCGACCAGCATCGCTCCTCCGCCCAGGCGTCGCATGGTCACAGCTCCCCTGCGGCGCGTCGGAGCGCCGCGTCCGCCACCGCGACCTCCGCGGCGGCCGCGATCTCCTGGAGCGCCGCGCCGAGCGCGGCCGTCTCCGTGTCCAGTTCGTCGGTGAGGGTCGCCAGTCCCGCCTTCCGTCGCTCCTGCACGACACGGAAGGCCTCCCATCCCTCCTCGAGCCCGCCGACCGTGGCCGCGTGGCGTGCGCGTGCCGACACGGCGCGGCGATACGCGATGACGACTTCGAGGCGCACCTGGTCCGAAGCCGCCCTCGCGTCGAACGCGGCCGCCCGTTCCTCGGCGGCGGCCGCCGTCTCCCGCGTGCGCCGCGACGGGTCGAGGAGTCTCCAGCGGAGCGTGAGGCCGACCGAGAACGACTGCTTCCCGTGGCTCACCTCGATCCGGTCGTCCCGGACCTGCCCGAACAGGTCGACGTCGGGGAGCCGGCCACTCTTCTCGTGCCTCGCGACGGCCGAGGCGGCGGCGGCCCTGCGGCGCGCGCTCTCGAGGCCGGGTCGCTCGCGGAGGGCCCTCTCGACCCACGCCGCTTCGTCGCCCTGCAGCGAGTCGACCGGGCCCGGCCCCCCCGTGGTGCGGTAGCTCGTTCCCGCGGGAGCTCCCAGCAGGCGGTCGAGGCCCGCCTCAGCCATGCGCCGCCGGGACGTGCGCTCCGCGAGCTCGGCCTCGCGGTCGCGCCGGCGCACGCGCGCCCGCAGGAGGTCCGCCTGCAGCACGCCGCCCGCCTCGACGCGCGCCTCGATCTCCGCTTCCCTGGCTCGGGCGACGGCCAGGACCCCCTCGACGACAGCGACCGTCCGACCGGCCAGGTCGGCCTGGCGATAGGCTTCGATCACTCGCAGCCGAACCTCCAGGACCGCGTCGCGCGCGCCCGCCGAGGCGGCGTCCCTCTCGGCAGCGGCGGCCGTCGCGAGACGGCGCGTCTTGCCAAAGGGATCGACGGGCACCTCGAGCGACAGGCTCGTGCCCAGGTGGCCCAGGGCGTCCGGGTCGTTCATCGCGCCGCCTTCGGAGTCAGCAGCGAACCGGCCGGCATCGAGCCGGCTCGCGAACACCCCGGCCGGCTGGTCCGTGCGGACCCAGTCCATGGCCAGGCCGAGGCGAGGCCGTCGCGACCGTCGCACCGCCTCGGCGCGCGCCGCCTGGGCGTCGACACGGGCGGCGTCCGCCTGCAGCTCCGGGTTCGCCCGCACTGCGAGGTCGAGCGCCTCGGCCAGCGTGATCGGGACCTCGTTCGCCTCGACCGTCGCCCGCGCTCCGGGTGCGAGCGCGAGCACGAGCCCCAGCGCCGGGAACGCGCTCTTCGCCTTCATCCCTCAGCTCGCCTGCCGCGACGCCAGGATCGGTCGCAGGGCCGACTGGATGCGCGCCGCCTGGTCGGCGTCGACCAGGCTCCCGAGGATCTTGAGGAACCGTTCGTCGGTGACACCGGAGCCGATGTACTGCCAGCGGTAGGCCCGCAGGAAGCTCTTGCGGACGGCCTCGGCCTGGTCTCGGGCGAGGTCGCGTTCGCACGCGCCGATGAAGTATTCGCCGTCGGCGGTCGCCTGGACCTGCAGGATGGCGTCCACGGCGCGCACGAGCTCGATCAGGTCGGCCACGCCGGCGTCGCGCTGCTCTTTCGTGAGAGCGGCGTCCTCGCGCCGCCACTCGAGCTCGTCCAGGATCGCGTGCTGCGACTCCTCGAGCCAGTGGTAGCGGAACACGTCCTTCCAGAGCTCCGAGATGCCGGCCTCGTGCTCGATGGCCTGGAGGTAGTGCGCCAGGGTGAAGAGCTCGATGTGGCAGGTGAGGCCGAGCACCGCCCACGTCGAGCTCGCGAGGACGGCCTGCGCCACGCGGTTGGGCTCGGGCGCGAAGGCGTAGCCCGCCGGCATGCCCGCCGCGGTCATGGCTTCGAGCCGGCGGAACAGCTCCTGGTGCTTGATCTCCTCGTCGGACAGCCGGACGAGGGCTTCGAGGGCGACCTGGTCGCCCAGCCCGCGCTCGTGGCTCAGCTCGAGGACCTTCACGGTGATGAAGCGCTCCACCAGCCCGAACATGTTCGCGTAGGTGCGGCCCTGGATCTGGCTGACCAGGCGCTGCTCCTCCGTCGTGAGGAAGGCCAGGTCGCGGACCCCCGAGAGGCCGTCCGGGAGGAACTTCGTCGAGAAGTCCATGACGCGGCCGCGAATCACGTCGCGGTCGATCTCCCAGCGGACGCGCTTGGAGACTTCGACGCACCGGGCGTAGCGATCGACCTCGGTGTCTTGAACTGCGGTCTGCATGATCTCTGGTCCTTTCCGAGCCCCCACGAGCCCTGCTGCTATACTCGGCTCGCGATCCAATCCAGACTTGACGCAAGCGCCATGGTTCTTGCGCGCGCCGCCGTACTTGATCTCGACCCCTGATCCGTGGACCACCTCTCGCAAGTCCTCAAGACCCTCCGCCTGGAGGCCGGCGTCTTCTTCGACGCGGAGTTCACCAGCCCGTGGTGCATCGACTCGGCGCCGGGCGGGGTCGACACGCGCAAGATCCTGCCGAGCGCCGAGCACGTCGCGATCTACCACCTGGTCGTGGAGGGAGGCTGCCGCGCCCGGCTGCCCGGCGAGGGCGCTTCCCTGGAACTGCGCACGGGCGACCTGATCCTGTTCCCGCACGCCGACGCGCACCTGCTCGGCAGCGACGTGCGGCGCGGTCCGCTGCGCGCCGAGACCCTCGTCCAGGCCTCTCCGGGGGGCGGGCTCGCCCGCATCGTGCACGGCGGCGGCGGCGACCGGACGCGGTTCATCTGCGGTTACGTCGCCTGCGACAGCCGGCTGTGCCGGCCGATGATCGGCGCGCTGCCGCGCATGCTGCGCGTGCCGCTCGGCGAGAGTCCCTCCGCGGCCTGGATGGTGACGACCCTCCGGCACGCGGCCGAGGAGAGCCGCGCGCCGCGGGCCGGCACCGATGCCGTGATCACCAAGCTGTCGGAGCTGCTCTTCGTCGAGGCGCTCCGTTCCTACCTGGAGACGGTTCCGGACCAGGAGCGGACCTGGCTCGCGGGCCTGCGCGATCCCCACGTGGGCCGCGCCCTCGGGCTGATGCACGCCGATCCGGCCCGCCAGTGGACCGTGACGGACCTGGGTCGGGAGTCAGGGCTCTCCCGTTCCGCGCTCGGGGACCGCTTCGGGCTCCTCATCGGCGAGCCGCCGATGCAGTACCTGACGCGATGGCGGCTCGCGCTGGGAGCGCGGGCGCTCAAGGAGGGAAGCGAGCCCGTGATCCACGTGGCCCAGCGGGTCGGCTACGAGTCCGAGGCCGCTTTCAACCGGGCCTTCAAGCGCGAGTTCGGCATGCCCCCCGCGACCTGGCGGCGTCGCAGTCGCTGATCAACGAGGTCCCGGGCCGAAGCCACGGAATCGGTAACCGTGGCCCTTGACCGTCTCGACGGTCCCGTTCTCGCTCCCGAGCTTCTTGCGGAGCGTCCGGATCACCGCGTCGACCACGTTGCTCCCACCGAACGGCTGCTTCCACACCTCGCGCAGCAGCTCCTCGCGCGTCACCACGCGGCCCTCGTTGGTAGCGAAGTACTCCATCACGCCGAACTCGAGGCGCGTCAGCGGCACGCGGCGCCCGTCGAGCACGAGCGCTCGCGACGGCACGTCGAGCCCGAGGCGTGGCGTGGGCACGCCGTAGAGAGCGTCCACCAGCCGCGCGATCCAACCCGGGATGCCGCCCGGCCCGAAGTCCAGCATGACCGTCGCCAGCTCCCGGCCGTCCTGCTCGACCGCCAGCTCCTCGAGCACCCGGAAGCCGAGAGGCTGGAAGACCGCGAGAAGCTCGTCGTCGGGATGGATCGCGGCGTAGATCCGGGCCGCGCGAGGAGTCTCGAGGTACGTGCGCTTGATGTCGAGGAAGCAGGCCGCGCGCTCGATCGAGGGACGTTCGCCGCCGTCGCGCGTGAGGAGGCGCCGGGAGAAGAGGACCGGCCGGTCCGTGGGTAGCTGTGCCAAGGCCGCGTGGGCGCGCCAGGCCGCGGCCACCGGGTCCTGCCTCTCGAGGCGGGCGCTCACCTGCCCTGCGAAGGCCAGGATCGAATAGGCCACCACCTCGCCGCGAGGTCCGCGCACGACCGAGAACGCCTCCGACAGCTCCTGCCACCAGGCGTCGACCGCCCGGGCCCCTTCGGGTCCGTCGTGCCGCAGCGTGATCGCCGCGACCGCCGCCGCGTCGTCGGGCCGGGCCGGCTCCACGAGCTGCTGTGGGATGTCGGTGGGGAAGAAGGCCTCGCGGATCGAGGGCTGCTCCACCAGGTAGAGGATGTCGGCCGTGTAGCGCCAGAGTTGGACGCGGCCGACGGACTCGACCTCGCGCTGCAGGCCGTTCCAGGCGAGACGCCTCAGGTCCTGGTAGCGCTGGGGATCGAGGGCGTTCAGCGAGCGGGCGAGGGCCGAGCGCACGGCCTCGTGGATCACCAGGCCGTCGTGGGCCAGCGTGACGAAGGGCAGCGCCTGCAGCCGCGCGAGGATCGGATCGATCGCCTCCGTGCCGAGCATGGCGGCCAGCAACGAGCGGGTCGCGCGGCGCAACACGGCGGCGGCGGTCAAGGCCCGGCGCGTCTCGGCGTCCTCGACGTCGTCCAGGAAGCGCGCGGCCAGGGCGGCGACCACCTGATCCGGCTCCATGGACGCTGCAGGCGATCCAGCAGCGTCCACCTTCGCGCCCGCGGCAAGGCGCAGCGCGAGCGGGTGACCCCTGGCGAAGGTCCGGATCCGTTGCAAGGCCTGAGCCGGCACATGCTCGCTCTCGAGCAGGGCGTCGGCGGCCGTGTCGTCCAGGGGGCCGAGGCTCAGCGTGTACGACAGGCCGCGCCAGCCCGCGGCGAGCGTCCAACCGTCGGCCGGCGCCTCCCGGCTGAGGAGCAGCGTCCGGGACTGGCCGGGAAGGGCGGGGATGAAGTCCCGCCTCAGCCACGCGTCGAGCAGCCGGAAGCTCTGGTAGTCGTCGAACGCCAGGGCGACCCGGCCCATCTCCGCCAGGGCCCTCGCGGCTGCGTCGACGGAGGGCACGTCGCGCGCGAGCCGCTCGCCCAGCGCGTGGAGCAGGCCGCGGGGCGTCGGCTCGATCGCCCCACAGTCGAACCGGAGCAGCGCCACTCCAGTTTCCTGGATGCGACGCTCGAGGGCGTCGAGCAGGCTCGTCTTGCCGATGCCGCCGATGCCGTGGACGAACACCACGGCGGGTCCGCCGTCGTCGACGAGACGCGCCTGGAGATCGGCGAGCTCCCGCTCGCGCCCGAAGAAGCCTGCCGCCTGCTCGCGCTCGAGGCGCTCGCGGATCGTGCCGTTCCTTCTCATCGACTTCTCACGTGGATCTCGAGCAGCGCGGCGGCACGCTGCCTACATTCACTGTGAACACAGGAGAAGGATGAAATGCAACGCACGACACTTCAAGTCCACTTCAAGCTGAGGCTGCCCACCGAGGACTACCGGGCCCTGTGCGCCCACGTGGCGCCGGCCATCGCCAGCATGCCCGGTCTGCATTGGAAGCTCTTCACCCTCGACGAGAAGACGTCCACGGCGGCCGGACTCTACCTCTTCGCCGACCGCGCGTCGGCGGAGGCGTACGTCGCGAGTCCGATCATCGGCGGCTTGCGCGCGCATCCGGGGATCGCCGAGCTGTCGATCCGGATGATGGCCGTGGACGAGGAGCCGTCCCAGATCACCGCCCCGGACCGGGAGCGGACTCAAGGAGACTCTCGATGACGAGCCAGGCGAGCACGGCGTTGAACACGGAAGCGGTGGAGCGGTTCGCGGGACAGGTCTTCGGCGACCTCTCGAGCGTCTTCTCGGGAGCGATGACGCTCGTGGGCCATCGCCTCGGCCTGTACCAGGCGCTGGCGGAGGGCGGGCCCCAGACCTCGACCGAGTTGGCGCGGCGCACCGGGACCCACGAGCGCTACGTGCGCGAGTGGCTGCACTGCCAGCGCGCCGGAGGGTACCTGAGCTACGAGCCGGCGAGCGCCCGCTTCGCGCTTCCGGCCGAGCATGCGATGGTGCTGGCGGCCGAAGGAAGCCCCGCCTTCCTGGCCCCGGCCTTCGACGTCGCGGCGGCCCTCTGGAACGGCACGGAGCGGCTCGTCGACTCCTTCCGCAGCGGCCGCGGGATCGGCTGGGGAGAGCACGGCGCGTCCCTGTTCTGCGGAACGGAGGCCTTCTTCCGGAACGGCTACCGCCAGCATCTGACCACCACCTGGATCCCGGCCCTCGACGGCGTCGACGCGCGCCTGCGCGAGGGCGCGTCGGTGGCCGACATCGGCTGCGGTCACGGCGCCTCGACGATCGTGATGGCCCTCGCGTACCCGAAGTCGCGCTTCGTGGGCTTCGACCTGCACGGGGAGTCGATCCGCATCGCCCGGGAGCGGGCGAAGGCGGCGGGCGTCGAGGAGCGCGTGAGCTTCGAGGTCGCGTCGGCCACGGCGTTTCCCGGTGGGGACTACGACCTGATCGCCTTCATGGACGCGTTCCACGACCTGGGCGATCCCGGCCGCGCGGCCGAGCGCAGCCTCGAGGCGCTCGTGAGCGACGGGACGTTGATGCTGGTCGAGCCCCGCGCCGCCGCGGCCGTCGAGGACAACGTGGGACCCGTGGCCCGCATGTACTACGCGGCCTCGACGGCCCTCTGCACGCCCAATGCGCTGTCGCAGTCCGGCCGCCTGGCGCTCGGAGCCCAGGCCGGGCCCGAGCAACTGACGCAGGTGCTCTCCGCGGCCGGCTTTGGGCAGGCGCGCGTCGTCGCCGAGACGCCGTTCAACCTCGTGATCCAGGCGCGCCGCTGAGGGAGCCCGACAAAATGCGTTGACGTCGCCGTCGCCAAGCCTACAATGTCGGCATGGCACCGGTTCCTCTGCTGGGCGAGTTCGAGCAGCTCGTGCTGCTTGCCGTCCTGCGTGCCGGCGAGGACGCCTTCGGCACGCGCATCCTTCACGAGCTGCGGGCGAGCGGAGGGCGACGGGTCTCGCGCGGCGCCCTGTACGTCACCCTCGCCCGGCTCGAGGAGAAGGGCCTGCTGCTTGGCCGGGCCGGAGACGCGGGCCCGGCGCGAGGCGGCCGGCCGCGGCGCTACGTGAGGGTGAGTGCCGCGGGTCTCCGGGCGCTGCGCGCCTCGCGGGCCACGCTGCTGCGGCTCTGGTCCGGACTCGAGACGGCGCTCGGGAAGGCCGAGTGACGCCGGGTCGTCGTTCTCCTCCGGCGGCGGCCCGGCGGCTCGCCGTCCTCCTCCAGCCCGAGGGTCCCGCCGCGGACGCGGCCCTCGGCGATCTCGACGAGGAGTTCGCCGAGCGCACCGGCCGCGGGAGGGTTCGCGCTGCAGCGTGGTACTGGGCCGAGGCCGCGAGCCTCGCGAGCGGCTTCGCCGCGGAGCGCTTCCGCGACTGGAGGCGCGGCCGGAGGCCGGCCCGCCACGTTCGCGGAACAGGAGACTCGATCATGAGGAAGTTCGGGGACGATCTGCATCTCGCGCTCCGCAGCCTCGCTCGCCAGCCGGGGTTCGCCGCGGCCGTGGTCGCGACCCTGGCCCTGGGCATCGGAGGCAACGTCGCCCTCTTCAGCGTCGTGGACGGCGTCCTGCTGAAGCCGTTGCCCTACGCCGATCCGGATCGGCTGGTGATCGTCTGGGAGAACGACCGCCTGCGCGGCACGGATCGCGAGGCGGCCTCGGCCCCCGACTACCTCGACCTCGTGGAGCAGAGCCGCTCCTTCGAGACGATGGCCGCCCGCACCGGCCAGAACCGCACGCTCGGCACGGCGGCGGACCCGGCCCACGTGTCGTCGGCCCGGGTCAGCTCGACCTACTTCCCGCTGCTCGGCGTGCGGCCCGTCCTCGGTCGCATCCTCGACGCCGCCGACGAACGGCCCGGGGCCGAGCGCGTCCTCGTCCTCACCGAGCGGCTCTGGCGCGAGCGCTTCGCCGCCGCGCCCGACGTCGTGGGCCGCAGCGTGCTCCTCGACGGGACGGCGGCAACGATCGTCGGCGTCGTGCCCGACCGCGCGACCATCTCCGGGCTGCGAGAGGAGATGTTCGAGCCCCTGGCCTTCGACGCGGACGAGCAGAACCGCGGCATGCACAACTTCCGCGTCTTCGCCCGTCTCAAGCCCGAAGCCACGGTGGCGAGCGCACAGGCCGACGCCTCCGCGGTCATGGCCCGGCTGGAGAGGGCCTACCCCGACGACAACGCGGGCCGCGGGGCCTGGGTTCGGCCGCTGGCGGACGAGGTCCTGGGCGGTGCGCGTCCGGCCCTGCTCCTGCTCTTCGGTGCGGTCGCCTTGCTGCTGCTCCTGGCCTGCGCGAGCGCCGCGAACCTCGTCCTCGCCCGGGGCATCTCGCGCGAGCGCGAGCTGGCCGTGCGGACGTCGCTCGGCGCCGCGCCGCTGCGCATCTTCCGCCTGCTGTTGACCGAGAGCCTGCTGCTGGCCGTGCTGGGTGGAGCCCTGGGGACGCTGCTCGCCGGGGGAGCGGTCGCGCTGGTGCGCGTCCTCGGCCCAGAGGACCTCGCCCGGTTGCAGGAGTGCACGATCGACGGCCGTGCGCTGCTCTTCGCGCTCCTCGCCTCGCTCGCCTCGGCGCTCGTGTTCGGTGCGCTGCCGGCGCTGCGCGGGGCCCGGCGTCCGCCCGCGGCCTCGCTCAAGGACGGCGGGAGGGTCGCGGGGGGCGCCGCGATGCGCGCGCGGCGTTTCCTCGTGGCCTTCGAACTCGCCGCCGCCCTCGTGCTGGTCGTCGGAGCCGGCCTGCTGGTGCGCAGCTTCGACAACCTCCGTCGCGTCGATCCCGGCTACGACCCGCGGAACCTGCTGCTGGCCCACGTGAGCCTCACCGGTCCTGGCTACAAGTTCCCCGAGGGCTGGCCCGTCCTGGCGTGGCCGGCCTATACCGCCTTCGCGGACGCGCTGCGGGAGCGGGTCGAGGCGCAGCCGGGCGTCCTGGGAGTGGCCTTCGCCCACCAGGGGCCCGCGGATCCGGGCTGGACGACGGGCGTGACGGTCGAGGGACGCCCGGCGCCGCCTCCCGGAGAGGAGGACGAGGCGTCCTACCGTCCGGTGAGCCCCGGATACTTCCGCACGCTGGGGGTTCCGATCCTGCGCGGGAGGGAGTTCGCCCGCATCGACGGGCCCGGCGCGACGCCGGTCGCTTTGGTGAACGAAGCCTTCGCCGCGCGCCATTTCCCGGGCGAAGACCCCGTCGGTCGCCGCATCCGGGTGTTCCGCGTCTCCCGCGAGATCGTGGGCGTCGCGGGTGACGAGCGGTTCGAGGGCATCGAGGCCGGCCCCGCGCCCGCGATGTACCTTCCGATCGACCAGAACCCCCAACCCTCGGTGGCGATCTCGATCCGCACCGCCTCCGATCCGCTCGCCGCCGCCGCCGGCTTGCGAGCCGCCCTTCGTGCGATCGACCCCACGCTCAGCCTGTTCGAGGTCGACTCGGCCGAGGGCGCGCTCGCGGGCGCCTTGCGCCAGCGCCGGTTCGTCCTGGTGCTGCTGGGCAGCTTCGCCGCCGTGGCCCTGCTGCTGGCCGCGGTGGGTACCTACGGTGTGGTGTCGTTCGCGGTGGGCGAGCGGACGCGCGAGGTCGGCGTGCGCATGGCCCTGGGCGCCCGCCCGGCGCATGTGTTCGGCATGGTCGTGCGCCAGGGCATGACCCTCGCCACGATCGCCGTGGGTCTCGGTGTCCTGGGGGCGCTCGCGCTCGGCCGCCTGATGGAGAACCTGTTGTTCGGCGTCGGCGCCCACGACCCGCTCACCCTGGCCTCGGTCGCGGCCGGTCTCCTCTTGATCGCCTTCGCGGCCAGCGCGCTCCCGGCCTTGCGAGCCACGCGCGTCGATCCCGTGCGGGCCTTGCGCCTGGAGTAGAAGCGCCGCCCTCGAGCGCTTGCCGTCGGTAGAATCGCCCTGTGTTCCTGGTCGCGGTGTTCCTCGTCGCGATCCTTTCCGGCTCCACGGCCTCCGTGGTCGGATTCGGAATCGGCAGCCTGCTGACGCCCTTGCTCGCCGTTCGATTCGGCACCGCAACGGCCGTCGCGCTGGTGACGTTGCCGCATGCGGCGGCGACGGCGTTCCGCTGCTGGCGTTTGCGCGCCCACGTGGACCGCACCGTCCTCGTGCGGTTCGGATTGCTCAGCGCCGGGGGGGCGATGGTGGGCGCCCTCCTCTACACGCGCCTCGGCCCAGGCGCCCTGACGCGCGTCCTCGGTGGTCTCCTGCTCCTGACCGCCGTCGCACAGCTCACGGGCTGGGCGTCTCGCTGGCAACCGCGGGGGCCCGTCATCGCGCTCTTCGGCCTCGTGTCTGGCTTCTTTGGCGGCGTCGCCGGCAACCAGGGCGGCCTGCGCTCAGCCGCGTTGACGGCGTTCGGCCTTCCCCCGCTCCGATTCGTCGCGACTGCGACGGCAACCGGTCTCCTGGTGGATACGGCGCGAACGCCGGTCTACCTCTGGCACGCGGGGACGGCACTGCTCACGCTGTGGGCACCCATCCTGGTCGCGACGGTCGGCGTGCTCATCGGGACCCTCGTGGGCGAGCGGATGCTGCTGGGACTGTCGCCCCGCCGCTTCGGCCAGACCATCGGATTGGCCATCGGCGCCCTTGGCATCTGGATGCTCCTGATGCCGTTGTGATCTGGAGTTGTTGGGGTGGTGGTGCGCCCGACAAGAATCGAACTTGTAACCTTCGGCTTCGGAGG
>CADEEV010000026.1 GCA_902826455.1 uncultured Acidobacteriota bacterium
TTGCGCTTCCGAACCCGGCGACGGCGAGGGCCCGGGGCCGGGCAGCAACCTCCTGGGAGGCCTGACGGCCCGGCCGAGGCGGGGTACGAACCGGGGCCCCCGCGCCTTCAAGCTGGGCCGGAGGGGCAACGGCCCCACGAACGGCCCCAACGACCGGGTGGGGCTGGCCAGGGTCAACGGGCTGATGGACGAGCTGGGGCTGCGGCACGTCCGCCTGCGGCGCAAGATGATGGACCTGGCCGCCGCTCGCGAGGGCCGCGAGAACGTCGCGACACCGCGGGAGCTCGCGGGCCTGCTCGAGACGCTCTACCGCGGCAAGGTGCTGGGTCCGGCCGCGACAGAAGCCTTCTTCAGGCACCTCTCGATCCACAAGGAGAGCGACCTGCCGCGCCTGCTGCCCGAGGACGTGCGGATCGCCAACAAACCCGGGTCTCTCGAGGCAGTCCGCAACGATTCCGGCATCATCTACGCGACCGGCCGCCCTTTCGCGATCAGCGTGATGACCACCCTGGCCGGTGACGAGCACGCGGCCGAGGATGCGATCGCGGAGGTGGGCCGGGCGGCCTTCGAGTGCTTCGAGAGGATCGGCCGCGCCTCGGCCTACGGACGAGTGATCTCTCCGCGCAACGGGCGCTAGCCGGCGCGTACTCCCGGGGGGACAGAAGGGCCGCTGGAAGGGCTCACAAATGGCGACCAGTACAGAGAATTTACCGTACCAAGGCACGGCACGGGCCTTGCTATTGGCCTTCCCGGGGTGAGTGCGATGCGATGGGTCCTGCTCGGATGCGCCGTGGCGGTCGGCGCTGTGCCGGCTTCGGCCTGGGACGAGGACTATCGCCACGGGCGGGTCCGCTACGCCGACAACGGCGTCGTGCTGCAGCGGGCCTCCGAATCCAGCGCCGAGGATGCCACCGCCAACGTCCCCTTCCTGCCGGGCGATCGCGTGTGGACGGACGGCGGCGGCCGCGCCGAGTTCCAGTTCGCGGACGGCAGCGTGCTGCGGCTGGATTCGCGCAGCAAGCTCGACTACGTCGCCCACGAGGACAACGGCACCGAACGCCTCGTGCTGCGCCTGTGGGCCGGCCGCCTGGAGTTCAGCGGCCGGGACCGCGGCGCCGCCGAGATCGAGATCGAGACGCCGGCCGGCTACGTCGTTGCACGCGAAGGCGCGTCGTTCCGCGTGGAGGGTGACGCGGGAGGCACGCAGCTCACGGTCTCCGAGGGCAGTGCGGACCTGGAGGCCAACCGTCGGCGGGTCTCGGTCGGCGCCGGCGAGCGCTCCTGGTCGCGGCGCGGCGACACGCCCGAGAGCCCGGTGCGCTTCGACCGCCGCGACGGCGACGATTTCGCGGCGTGGTGCGCCGAGCGCGACGACCGCACGGCCTGGTCGGGCAACAGCGAGCGCTACCTCCCGGACGAGATCGACCCCTACGCGAGCGAGCTCGAGAGCCATGGGTCCTGGTACTTCGTGGCGGAGGTCGGGCAGGTCTGGCGGCCCTACGTGGACGCGGGCTGGAGTCCCTACACCAACGGCCGGTGGATCTGGACGTCGTACGGCTGGACCTGGGTGCCCCAGGAGTCCTGGGGCTGGGCCCCGTCGCACTACGGACGTTGGGGTCATTCCTCGGCGGTCGGCTGGTACTGGATTCCCGGCGCGTCCTGGGGCCCGGCCTGGGTGTCGTGGGCCGTCGGCAACGACTACGTCGGCTGGTGCCCGCTCGGCCGCGGGGATCGGCCGGTGAGCCTCGGCAACGCCGTCCCCCGCGGATCGGCCGGCCGCTGGGGCGATGCCGCCTGGGTGTATTCGCGCCGCAACGAGCTCACCTCCCGGGACACGGCGCGGCGCCGGAGCAGCCCTCCGGTCGAGGCGGTGCGCGACCTCCACGTCGTGGAGTCGGCCCGGGCGCGACCGTCGCGCGACCTGCGCGTGATCGACGTCGAGTCTCCGATGCGGCGCGGTGGCGCCATGCCGCGCAACATCCGCTTGAAGCCGACAGCGGGTGACACCGTTCCGGAGCTCCGCGACGATCCCGCGACCACGATTCCCGGCGCCGTGCTGCGCCATCCCAGGCCCGACAACCGGTACAGCGAGAGCGGCGCCCGGGCGAGCGACGGCAACGAGGCGGCAGCCGACCGGGCCGCCCCGCGGCCCTCGGGCTGGGCGGACCGCGAGGCCGAGCGTGCCGAGCGTAACGAACGGCCACAGCCGGCCGCGACGCCGCGGCCCCGCGAGAGCGAGCCCGATCGGGACGTGCTCCGGCGCATGTTCCGGCCCCTGAGCGAGACGCGCAGCTCCGAGCCGCGCTCGGCCACGCCGCGCACCTCGACGCCGCGGGTGGAGCCGCGCGTGGAGCCACGCAGCCAGCCCCGGGCCGAGCCGCGACGCGCGCCCCAGCCGCCGCCGCCCACGCAGCAGCCGCGCAGCGCGCCGCGGGCCAAGGAACGCGACCACCACCCCTGAGCCCGGCGACGGCTGCCGGGGCGCGTGCCTTATAGTTGGCCCATGCCAACCGCCGTCGTGAGCGCGCCGCCGCGCGTCCTCACGTTCCGGAGACTCTGGGTCACGTCGCTCCTGGTCGTCGCGATCCTCGGAGGTTCGCTCCTCGGCGTGTTCCTGGCCTACGAGAACGACCTCCCCCAGATCTCGTCTCTCGAGGACTTCCAGCCGAACATCATCACGCAGGTGTTCGCCGCCGACGGCAGCGTGCTGGGCGAGTTCGCGATCGAGAAGCGCGTCGTGATTGGCTTCAAGAACGTGCCGCCGGTGCTGCGCAACGCGATCGTCGCGGTGGAGGACGCCGAGTTCTGGAAGCACCTCGGCATCAACCCCTGGCGCATTCCCGGGGCGGCTCTCGCCAACTTCCGCTCGGGCCGCAAGGAGCAAGGCTCCTCCACCCTCACGATGCAGCTCTCGCGGCTGCTCTTCCTGACGCCCGAGAAGACCTACGAGCGCAAGATCAAGGAGATCATCCTCGCCTTCCAGATCGAGAAGAACTTCACGAAGGAGGAGATCTTCGCGCTCTACTGCAACCAGGTGTACTTCGGCCACGGCCAGTACGGCGTCGAGGCCGCGAGCCGCTTCTTCTTCGGCAAGTCCGTCGGGGCCCTGAGCCTGCCCGAAGCGGCGCTCCTCGCCGGGCTGCCGCAGAACCCGAGCCGCCTGTCCCCGATCGACAACCCCGAGCGCGCCCGCGAGCGCCGCAACCACGTCCTCAACCGGATGGTGGAAGAGAAGTACATCTCGGACATCGAGGCCCGGAAGGCGCAGGCGGAGCCCCTCGTGCTCCACGTGCGCAAGGATCCGCCGTCCGTGGCGCCCCACTTCCTGGAGGAGGTGCGCAAGTACCTCGAGCGCGAGTACGGATCCCAGCGGATCTACCAGGGCGGCCTGCGGGTCTACACCACCCTGGATCCCGCGCTGCAGCGCTCGGCCAACGCCGCGGTGCGCAAGGGACTGCGCGTGCTCGACCGGCGATCGCGCGGCTTCGTCGCGCCGACGGCCTCGATCCTCAAGGACGGCGTCTTCCCCGAGCGCGTGGACCTCGAGGACTGGGGCCGTCCGATGGCCACGGGAGACGTGGTCCGGGGCGTCGTCCTCGCCTCGGACCGCTCCGTGGCCGTCGTGCAGATCGGCGAGTACCGGGCGCGTGTGACCAGCCGCGAGATCGAGTGGACGCGCAAGACCAACGTCGCCGACGTCCTGCCGCGCGGCACGATCGCGCCGTTCTCCATCGTGTCGCTGGATCCGGACCCGGAGAAGAAGGAGGCTCACGTCCTGCTCGACCAGGAGCCCAAGGTCGAAGGCGCCCTGGTGGCGATGGACGTCAAGAGCGGCGCCGTGAAGGCCATGGTCGGCGGCTACGACTTCGAGCGCAGCAAGTTCAATCGCGCGACCCAGGCGATGCGCCAGGTGGGCTCGGCCTTCAAGCCGCTCCTCTACGCCGCGGCCCTCGAGCTCCTCGACTGGACGCCCTCGACGATCGTCAACGACGCGCCGATGTCGTTCCCGAACCCCTGGAACAAGACCGTCTGGACGCCGCACAACTACGACTTCAAGTTCCTCGGCCCCATTCCCGTGCGGCGCGCCCTCGCGGACAGCCGCAACATCCCCGCCGTGAGGACGCTCCAGGCCGTCGGCATCGAGAAGGGCATCGAGTACGCCCGCAAGCTGGGGCTCACGGGCGAGCTGCCGCCCTACCTGCCGATCGCCCTGGGAGCGGGAGAGGCGACGCCGCTGCAGATGACCGCGGCCTACGGCACCTTCGCGAACCAGGGCTTGCGCATGACGCCGATGCTGATCGTGCGCATCACCGACCGCGACGGCAACACGATCGAGGAGAACAGGGCCCAGGCGGTGGACTCGGTGCGCGCGGACACGGCGTACCTGATGACGAGCCTGCTGCGGGGCGTCGTGGAGCACGGTACGGCCACGCGCGCCAGGGCCCTGAAGCGCCCGGTCTCGGGCAAGACGGGGACCACCGACGACTACACGGACGCGTGGTTCGTCGGCTTCGAGCCGTCCCTGGCGGCCGCCGTGTGGGTGGGCTACGACGACAAGCGCCAGAGCCTCGGGCCCAGGGAGGAAGGTGCGCGAGCGGCGCTGCCGATCTGGATGGACTTCTGGAGCCAGGCCATGAAGGACCGTCCCATCGAGCAGTACCCGATCCCCGGCAACATCGTCTTCGTGCCCGTGGACGAGATGGGCCGGCCGGGCAAGCCGGGCGTGCCCGGCGTCGCGATGGAGCCCTTCGTGGCCGGGACGGAGCCGCGCGGGCCGGCGAGCGCGGCGGGGCCGGTCTCGTGACGAGACCGGCCCTCACGGCCGAGGTGGCGG
This sequence comes from uncultured Acidobacteriota bacterium, assembly GCA_902826455.1. Classification (GTDB taxonomy): domain Bacteria; phylum Acidobacteriota; class Vicinamibacteria; order Fen-336; family Fen-336; genus CADEEV01. The sequence goes on from CADEEV010000026.1 coordinate 4,835, forward strand.
CGACGCTGCGGGCGGCGAACCTCGCCTTCATCGAGGGCCGCGACATGGAGGCCGTGCTCGAGACGCTCCTCGACTACCTCCAGCGCCTGGTTCCCTACGACAGCGCGAGCGTGATGCTGCTCGAGGACGGCAAGCTCGAGGTCCGGGCGCGGCGCGGGTACGACCGCTTCGCCGGCGCCGAAGCCTCGCGCCCGCTCGCGCTCTCGCCCGCGACCCACAAGAGCCTGGGCCGCCTGCTCGAGCGCCGTGAGACCCAGGTGGTGGCCGACACGTTGCTCGAGCCCGAGTGGGACCGCAGCGTCTCGAGCCACGTCCGGAGCTGGATGGGCGTGCCCCTGCTGCGCGGCGACACGATCGTCGGCCTGTTCTCGGTCGACAAGGGCGAGCCGGGATTCTTCGCCGAGCAGCACGAGGCCTCGGCCGAGGCCCTGGCGGCGCCCGCGACGATCGCGATCCAGAACGCGCGGCTCACCGCGCGCCTCGAGGAGACGATCGCGGCGCTCCAGCAGCGCGAGGCGGAGCGGCTGCGGGCGGAGCAGGCCCTGCGGGAGACGGAAGAGCGCTTCGCGCGGGCGTTCGGCGCGAGCCCGGCGGCCCTCAGCATCAGCGCCCTGGCCGACGGGCGCTACCTCTACGTGAACGAGGCCTTCCTGCGGCTCGTGGGCTACCCGCGCGACGAGGTCGTGGGGCGCACGTCGGTCGACATCGCCTTCTGGAACGACCTGGACGATCGCTCCCAGGCCGTGTCGCTCCTGAAGGAGCAGGGCTCGCTGCGGGACATGGAGACCGCGGTGCTGACCCGCGCGGGCGAGCGTCGCGACATCCTCCTGTCCCTCGAGCTGCTCGACATGGGCGGCGAGACCTGCCTCCTCGGCTTCTGCCAGGACGTGACCGAGCGCAAGCGGGCCGAGCAGGCCGTGCGCGACAGCGCGGCCGAGCGCCGCATGATCCTCGACTCGGTCAACGCCATGATCTGGTACAAGGACAAGTACAACCGCGTGATCCGCGCCAATCGCGCGGCCGCGGCCACCCTGGGCCTGAGCCCGGAGGACGTCGAGGGCCGCTCCACCTACGACCTGTACCCCGACGACGCGGCGCAGTTCTACGAGGACGACCTCGACGTCATGCTCTCGGGGCGCCCGAAGATCGGCATCCTCGAGAGCCTGCGCACCGCCAGCGGCGGACGGCGCTTCGTGCAGACCGACAAGCTGCCGTACCGGGACGAGAAAGGCCAGATCATCGGGGTGATCGTCTTCAGCCTCGACGTCACCGAGCGCCACGAGCTCGAGGAGCAGCTGCGCCAGGTCCAGAAGATGGAGGCCGCGGGCCGTCTCGCGGGCGGTCTCGCCCACGACTTCAACAACCTGCTGACCGCCATCCTCGGCTACGGCGACCTGCTGCTGGCGCGCCTTCCCGAGGGGGACCCGCTGCGCCGCCACTCCGAGGAGATCCGGCGCGCCGGCGAGCGCGCCTCGGCCCTCACCCGGCAGCTCCTGGCTTTCAGCCGCAAACAGGTGCTGCTCTCGGAGATCGTGGACCCCAACGTGCTCGTGAGGGGCCTCGAGACCATGACGAGGCGCCTCGCGGGCGAGCGCATCCAGATCGCCCTCGATCTCGCCGCGCAGGGCCACGTGCTCGTCGACCCGGGTCAGTTCGAGCAGGTCGTCGTGAACCTCGTGCTGAACGCCCGCGACGCGATGCCGCGGGGCGGACGGCTCTCGATCGCCACCAGCGACGTCGAGCTCGACCCCGACTACGTCCATGCCCACATCGAGTCGACGCCCGGGCCCCACGTCGTCCTCGAGGTCTCGGACACCGGCATCGGCATGGACCCCGAGACGCGCAGCCACATCTTCGAGCCGTTCTTCACGACCAAGGACAGCGGCAAGGGCACGGGCCTCGGCCTGTCGAGTGTCTACGGCATCGTGAAGCAGAGCGGTGGGCACATCGTGGTCGACAGCCAGGTCGGACGCGGGTCCACGTTCCGGCTCTACCTGCCGCGCACGGAGACGCGGGCTCGCGGCATGAACGCTCCGACGCTGCCCCAGCTGCGCGGGAGCGAGACGATCCTCGTGGCCGAGGACGAGCCGATGGTGCGCGAGCTGACCCGGGAGATCCTCGAAGACGCGGGCTACAGCGTCCTCGAGGCGGCCGACGGACAGGAGGCGGTGGCGATCGCAGCCAGCCACGCCGGCGCGATCCACCTGCTCCTGAGCGACGTCGTGATGCCCGGGATGATGGGCGGGGAGACGGCCGAGCGCGTGCGGCAGCTCCGGCCCGGCGTGCGGGTGTTGTTCATGTCGGGCCACGCCGACGACCCGTCGATCGAGCGCGGGGAGATGGTCGGGGACGCGCCCCTGCTCGCGAAGCCGTTCTCGCCCACGAGCCTCACCGCCCGGGTGCGCGAGGCGCTCGAGCCGGCCACGGGGACGCCCGGGGTCTAGTCCTCGTCGGGAACGGCCTGGCCCAGGGTTCCCTTCGCGCGCGCCACGAGGGTCGTGTTCACGAAGCTGTCGAGGTCGCCGTCGAGGACGCGGTCGACGTCGCCCTCCTGGTACTTCGTGCGATGGTCCTTGACCATGCGATACGGGTGCAGCACGTACGAGCGGATCTGGCTGCCGAAGGCGATCTCCTTCTTCGAGTTCTCGATCACGTCGAGCTTCGCCTTCTGCTTCTGCAGCTCGAGATCGTAGAGGCGCGACTTCAGCACCTTCATCGCGACCTCGCGATTCCGGATCTGGCTGCGCTCGTTCTGGCACGAGACCACGATGCCCGTCGGCAGGTGGGTGATGCGCACGGCCGAGTCCGTCACGTTGACGTGCTGCCCGCCGGCGCCGCTCGAGCGATAGGTGTCGACGCGCAGGTCCTTCTCCTGGACCTCGATCTCGATGTTGTCGTCGATCTCCGGCCACGCGAACACGGAAGCGAAAGAGGTCTGGCGCCGCGCGTTGGAGTCGAAGGGGCTGATGCGCACCAGGCGGTGGACGCCCACCTCGGCCGAGAGGTAGCCGTAGGCGTACTCGCCCTGGACCAGGACCGTCGCGCTCTTGATGCCCGCCTCTTCCCCGGCCTGGATCTCGGTGATGTCGCGCTTGAAGCCCTTGCGATCGCACCAGCGGAGGTACATGCGCAGCAGCATCTCGGCCCAGTCCTGGCTGTCCGTGCCGCCGGCCCCGCTGTTGATCGAGAGGATGGCGTTGGCGCGGTCGTGCTCGCCGCCCAGCATCTTCTGGAACTCGGCGCCCTGGACGGTCTTCTCCAGGCTGTCCAGGGCCGGCGCCAGGTCCTTGTCCACGTCCTCGCCGGCCTCGGCCCACTCCACGAGGACGCGGGCGTCGTCCTCCTGGGTCCGCACGCGCTTCAGGAGCGCGAGATCGCCCTCGAGCCGCTTGCGGCGCTGCAGGACCTTCTGGGCCGCCTGCTGGTCCTTCCAGAAGTCGGCGCCGGCCATCTGCTCCTCGAGGCGGCCCAGCTCGGCTTCGAGTTTGGACTGCTCAAAGATAGCCGCGGACGTCCGCGGCCCTCGCGACCAGGTCCTGGAAACGCGGGATCAAGGGATGAGGCAAGGCGTCCTCCGGAAACACGGCATTGTAGCGGACTCGGCCGTCAGCGCCGGCGCAGGAGGGCGGCGGTCAGTGCCACCGCGGCTCCGAGGCAGCCCCACGCGAACACGTCGCCGTGGCGCGCATAGGGCGTCACCTCCGAGACGAAGGGCACGTCCCGGACCAGCACGGTACGGTCGAACAACGCGGTCTTCTCGAGGACGCGGCCGAACGGGTCGACCACGGCCGTGATCCCGGTGTTCGCCGCGCGGGCGAGGTAGCGCCCGTTCTCGACCGCGCGCAGCCGCGCCATGGCGAAGTGCTGGTAGGGCGCGGACGTGCGCCCGTACCAGCCGTCGTTGGTGATGTTCAGGAACAGCTGCGACCCGCCCAGGACGAAGCGGCGCGACAGGTCCGGGAAGATCGCCTCGTAGCAGATCGTGGTGGACAGCGGGTGCCCCTGGCTGTTCCCCACGGCGGGCTCTTCGCCGGGGCTGAAGTCCGCCACCTGCTGGACGACCTTCGCCGCGACGCGTCCGCCCAGGGTGAGCAGCGGCTGCAAGGGCACGTACTCGCCGAAGGGCACGAGGCGCATCTTGTGGTAGCGCAGCCGGAGCGCGCCGTCGGGCGCGATCATCTTGGCGCCCACGAAGGTGCGTCCCGCCGGGCCCCGCTCGTGGTCGTCGTTCCCGAAGAGCAGGTCGACGCCGAGGCGCGCCGCGGCCGAGCGCAACAGGTCGGCCACCGCGGGAGCATCGTCGTAGTAGTAGGGCACCGAGGACTCGGGCCACACCACGAGCTTCGCCCCCGCACGGGCCGCCGTCTCCGTGAGCTCCAGGTGGCGATCGAGGTTCGCGAAGGCGAGGGCCTCGTCCCACTTCTCCTCCTGGGGGATGCTGGCCTGCACCAGGCCGATGCGGACGCGGCCCGTCGCCTGCGGCGGGTGAGCGACGCGCCAGAAGCCGTCGCCCGCCACCACGGCCAGCAACAGCGCGAGCCCGACCACCGCGGCGCGGCGCCGCGCTGGCTCGCGCTCGACGGCGACGAAGGCCAGCGCCGCCGAGGACGCCGCCACCACGAAGGAGACGGCGTAGACGGCTCCGAAGCGGGCGACCTGCAGGAACGGCGTGTTGTCCACCTGGCTGTAGCCGAGGAGGCACCACGGAAAGGAGAAGAACGTGTGGGCGCGCAGGATCTCCGTGGCGACCCACGCGACCGGCGAGAGCAGCAGCGCCTGGCGGCCGACCGCCCTCACCCAGCGTCCGATCAGCCAGCCGAAGAGCGCCGGGAAGACGGCGAATGCCAGGCAGAGCAACAGCATCACCGCGATGCCCACGGGCAGGCTGAGGCCTCCGAACTGCACCACGACGAAGGACGTCCAGTACAGGACTCCGAGCGCCGACACGGCTCCGGTCACGTAGCCGAGGCGCAACCCGTTGACGCCGCCATCCTGGGCGAGGGCGATCAGGAGAGGCGCCAGGGCGACCCAGGCCAGGGCGCCATGGCCGAACTTCGGGAACGACAGGGCCAGCAGGATCCCCGACAGTGCGGCGAGAGCGTCGCGGGAATGACGGCTCAAGCGCCGGCGGAGAGTCCCACGGCGTGACGCCCGGCGACCTCGGCGGCGTTGTAGGACGAGCGCACGAAGACGCCGGAGTACACGGTCGGGAAGCCCAGGGACCGGGCACGATCGCCGAGGCGAACGAAGCCCTCCGGCGTGACGTAGCGGTCCACGGGCTCGTGGTCGCGGGTGGGCCGCAGGTACTGTCCGAGCGTCACGATGTCGACGCCGACCTCGCGCAGGTCGACCAGGACGGCGTCGATCTCCGCGTCGCTCTCGCCGAGACCCACCATGAGCCCGCTCTTCGTCACCTGGCCCGGGGCGAGGGCCTTCAGTCCCCCGAGCAGCTCCAGGCTGCGGGCGTAGTCGCCCTGGGCCCGCACTCTCGGGAACAGTCGCGGGACCGTTTCGATGTTGTGGTTGAACACGTCGGGACGGGCCGCCAGCACGATCGCGAGGGCGTCGGGATCCCCCTTGAAGTCCGGGGTGAGCACCTCCACCTCGGCGCGAGGCAGCCGCTCGCGCAACGCCCGGATCGTGGCGGCGAACTGCGAGGCGCCGCCGTCGCGGAGGTCGTCGCGGGCCACGGCCGTGAGCACGACGTAGCGCAGTCCCAGGCGGGCCGCGGCCTCGGCGACCCGCTCGGGCTCCCCGGCATCGGGCGGCAGGGGCCTGGCCGTCGAGATCGAGCAGTAGCCGCAACGGCGCGTGCAGCGGTCGCCGAGCAGCATGAAGGTGGCGGTGCCGCGGGAGAAGCACTCGCCCAGGTTGGGACAGCGCGCTTCCTCGCACACCGTGCTGAGCTTCTGGTCCCGCAGCAGCACCCGGAGCTCGCGCGCCCCGGGAGCGAGCGGGCTCCCCTTCCGCGCCCACTCGGGCAGGCGCGTCGGTGTCGAGGCCTGGCTCAAGCTAGTTCCGGACGATGAAGGGCTTGAACTTCTCCTCGTCGCGGAGTCTCGCCTGGACGCGCTCGGCGTCGGGCCGCGCCGGGAAGGAGCCCACCCGAACGTTGAAGAGCTGCGCGTTGCCGCCGGGAGGCGTCATGACGTAGGCGGCGAAGCCCTTGGCCTTCAGCTTCCCGACCATGGAGTCGGCCGTCGCGCGATCCTTGAACGCGCCCACCTGGATCGTGAAGGCGCCGGGCGCCGCTCCCGATGCCGCGGGCTTGGCCGCGGCGAGGGTGCTGGGTGGCGCCTTCGGGGTCGTCACCGGCGGCCGGGCCGCGAGCGTGGTGGCGGGCGCCGGCTTCGCCGACGCCACGGTCGCGGGAGGCTTGGCGGCTGCGGTCACCGGAGGCCCCGCGGGCTTCGCCGACGCCGACCCGCTCCCGGCGGGCGCGCTCGCTCCGCTCGACAACGTGTCGTCGAGCTTGTCGCTCTCCAGGCGCTGGGCGTACGTGAGGTCCTCCGCGGCCGGCGGGGCGGGGCGGGTGGTCGGCGGCTCTTCCGTGACGATCCTGTCCTCGGGAAGGCGCTGGGCGGCGACCTGGGCCGACTCGGCCGCCGACGCGGTCTGGTCGACACCGCGCCCCACCATCACACCGGCTAGGAAGCTCAGGACGAGCCCCGTGGCGCCCGCGAGGAAGTAGAAGACCAGCTGCTTGTTCGTCAGCTGGATCTCGTAGTAGTAGTCGTCTTGCGCCACTCGACCTCCCTAGCCGGCGCCGAGGCGCCGGAGCCCGTCCTTGATGATGCCGGAAATCACCGCTTCTTCCTCCGCTCCATGGCGTTGGCGCGTGGCGAGCTGGATCGCGAAGACCAGCTCGTTGAGCGCGTCCACCATCAGCGAGCGCCGCTGCTCGGGCGGCAGGTCCGCAACGTTCGCGAGCATCTGCTCGAAGTCGGCCCGGCCGTAGTGGCTGAGGTCGACGCCGTCGAAGAGCGCCCCGTAGGTCCGGGACACCTCGTCGAGGGCGGTCTGCATGAAGCGGTCCGCCTCGTCGCCGTGGCGCCCGCGCAGGAACGTGTAGATGCGGCCGAACATCTGGTTGAACTTCTCGACGATCTCCTCGAGGTCCATGGCGCGCTCGCGGGCCCTCACGCCCTCGACGTCGCCCTCCTGGCCGATCCGGATCAGCGACAGCACCTTGAAGGCCCAGAGGGTGCGGCAGGTCTCGAAGTTCGAGAGGTACGAGACCTGGCAGATCTGCTCGACCGTCGAGTTGCCGTTCACGTGGCCGAGCAGCTCCTGCTCCTCCTCGGTGAGCTCGAGCTTGTAGAGCACGTCGGTATTGCCCGTCTTGATCGGCACGACGTCGATGCCACCGAGACCGTGTGTGATCTGGCTCCAGTTGCGCGAGCGGCGCAGGCCCTCGAGGATCACGTTCTCGATGTTGAGGCTCACCGTGACGAGGTTCTGGGAATCGACTTCCTTCATCACGAGCTCGTAGTCGCCGCGCGTCCAGGTCATGAGGTCGACGAGGATGTCCCGGACGTGCTGCTCGACGGCCGGCGTCAGCTCCTCGGACTCGATCGCCTCGAGCTCGACCAGGATCGCGCCCAGGCGCCGGCCGGGACGGATCAACTGCCCGGCCTCGATGTACTGGCGCGCGCTGATCCGGCCGCGCAGCAGGAGGCTCTCCCCCAGGCGCTCGTCCGGGTTGTTGCTGGCCGCGTAGACCAGCTTGCCCTCCTGGAGGTACAGGCTCTTCGTCACCTCGCCCGAGCGGAAGGTGAGGATGCCGGTCTCGCCGCTCGCGAGGAACGATCGCAGGAGCTCGGGCACGCTCGACGTCTCGATCTCGCCCTTGATCGAGAGATCGTCGTCGCCGCCGCCGTCGTACTCGGGGTCGATGAAGCTCATGCTCCCTTCCGCACGTCCCGCGTCGGGCGCTCTCGGGGCTCGAACGAGAGCCGGCCCGCCGGGCCCAGCGCCGTCACGGCGCCCGCTCGGGACGCACGGCGAACGCGAACAAGTGTAACATCCAGATCATGTTCGGAACATTGGGCGGACCTGAGCTTTTCCTGATCCTGATCGTCGCCCTCATCGTCTTCGGGCCGCGCAAGCTGCCGGAGATGGGCAAGAGTCTCGGCAAGATGATGGCCGAGTTCCGCAAGGCGTCGAACGAGTTCCAGCGCACCATCGAGGACGAAGTCGAGGCGGATCGCTTGAAGAACGCGGCGCCGCCCCCGCAGATCGTCGCCCCGGCCCCGGCCTCGGCCGAGGTCGTGCCGGCGCCGGAGACGGAGACGGCCCCCCCGGCCCACACCGTCGAGCGCGACACCACGGCGTCCACCGAGCCGAAGTAGCACCGGCCGCGCTCCACGATGGCCCTCACCGACCCCGACAAGATGTCGTTCCTCGAGCACCTGGACGAGCTGCGCGTGCGCCTCGTGCGGTCGGCGATCGCGCTGGCCGTCGGCTTCGCCGTGTCCTGGAACTTCCACGAGCAGATCTTCCACCTGCTCACGCAGCCGCTGCGGGCCCACGACCCCAACGTGAAGTTCATCTACACGGGCCCGTCCGAGGCGCTCGTGCTCTACATGAAGATGTCGTTCTTCGCGGGCATCTTCATCGCGGCCCCGTTCCTGCTCTACCAGGTCTGGGCTTTCATCGCGCCGGGCCTGTACAAGCACGAGAAGGCCTACGCGATCCCGTTCATCGTCATGGGCAGCTTCTTCTTCATCGCCGGAGCCGCCTTCGGCCACGCGTACCTGTTCCCGATCACGTTCGGGTTCCTGGGGCAGTTCGGCGGCCAGGACATGCAGTTCCTGCCGAAGATCGACGAGTACTGGTCCTTCTACTCGTGGTTCCTGCTGGGGCTCGGCGTCGTCTTCCAGCTGCCGGTGCTGATCTTCGTCATGGCGCGCATCGGCCTGGTGACGGCGGGTTTCCTGCTGCGGCAGATCAAGTGGGCGGTGCTGGGCTCGTTCGTCGTCGCCGCGATCCTCACGCCGACTCCCGACATGGTGACCCAGACGCTGCTGGCGCTCCCGATGATCGGGCTCTACCTGCTGGGAGTGCTGGTGGCGTGGCTGTTCGGAAAGCCGCGACGCAGGGACGCGCCCGAGGGCGTCAGCGCTTGAACTCGAGGGTCGAGCCGATCACGGCCTTCTCGCGGCGCGCCTGGCCCGCGTTCACCTCGAGGACGTACGACGCCTTGCGCATCGGCGCGTAGATCGGGCAGGGATCCTTCGTGCACGGCGGCACGCTCTCGGCGACATGCACCACCCGATGATCCGCGTCGAGCCACACCATGTCGATGGCAAAGCGGCAGTTCTTCATCCAGAAGCCGTGGAAGTCGGGCTCCTCGAAGACGAACAGCAGGCCGCGGTCCTCGGGCAGCGAGGGCCGGAACATGACGCCCATCGCCCGGTCTTCGTCCTTGACCATGAGCTCCACCTGGAGCACCTTGCCCGAGGGGAGCGTGAGGGGCGCGAGCTCCGCACCCGCGGCGGCTCCGGCCAGCGGCACGAGCGCCAGGGCGATTGCAGCGACGGCGGCGAGGCGGCTCATCGATGACGATCGTACCATCGCGTTCCGCGGACATTCAAAAGTGGATCGCGGCGCTGGGCACCGGGCCCGTCGCTCAGCGCGACTCCGCGATCGCGCGCCTGACGCTGGTCGGCGAGCGAGCCGTGCCGGCCCTCCTCGAGACGCTCCGTTCGGGACCGAAGACGGCCCGCGTGCCTGCGCTGCGTGTCCTCGAGCGCCTGACGTCGGCGCGTGCGCTTCCCGAGGTCCTGCGGCAGCTCGAGGATCCGGACCCCCGCGTGGTCGCGGCAGCGGCGACAGCGGCCGCCGCCTGCGAGACCGCGGCGGCGCTTCCCGCCCTCGTCCAGGCGCTGCGGCGTCCGGGGCTCGAAGCCCGCGAAGCGCTGACCCGGGCGCTCCTGCAGCTCTTCGCCGCGGGCGTCGAGGAGGCGATGGAGCCGCTTCTCGGCGCCGCCTTCGACTCCGGGCTCGAGGCGCCGGTCCGGGCACTGGCCCTCACGGTCGTGGATCAGCTCCCCGCGGACGAGCGGAAGGCGATCCTGGCCCAGGCCGGCCAGGAGGACGGCCGCGGAGCCCGCATGGCGGCGGAGGACGTCGACGCCCTCCTCGCCTCGCTCCCGGAAGGCGCTGCTGCCGTAACCCGGCTGCACCGGGCGCTCGTCTCCCTGCGGGAGTCGGGCTCCACGCCGGCCGCCTTCGGGCTGGCTGCGGCACGCCTCCACGCGGCCCTGGCCGCCCGGGACAGCCGGATCGCCCTGTACGACCTGCGGGAGCGCCTGGCACGGCGCCCACCCCTCGAGGCCGAGACGTTGCTGGCGGCCGCCGGCCGTGTCGGCGACAGCAGCTTCGTGGCCCCGCTCGTGGCGTTGGCCGCGGAGGTCCCCGCCCACACCGCACACTGCGTGGCGGCTCTCACGGCCATCGTGGGCCGCGAGAACCTCAAGAAGTCCCACCGCGACGTCAAGGCCGTGCGGCCCCAGCACCGCGCGGTCCTGGACGGCCTCTGGTCGCGAGCGACGGCTAGGCGGCGCGCAATGCGCGCCAGGTGACGGCGCCCAGGGCGGCCACGACCAGGAGCAAGGCCGTCCACAGCAGCCGGGGATGACGCTCGGTCCAGGGCCGCGTGTCGGCGCCGGCGGCGAGCGCACGCGGCTCCTGGAGGCGAACCTCGACGGCCGAAGCGCCGAAGGCCGCGGGGTCCCCCGCCGTGCGCGCGAGGTCGAACTCGGGCGGCGCTTCGGCAGGGCCTCCGTAGCGGAGACGGTAGACGTGACCCGGCACGGCCTCGAACACGAGGCGCTCGACCGGCACGACCACGCTGACCGCCGTCACGTCGAGAGGCCGATCGTCGCGGTTGCGGATGCGAAGGCGCACGGCGCGTTCGCGGCCCGCCACGTGGATCGCGGTCTGCTGGCGCAGCTGTCCGCGCTCGCTGTACCGGTAGAGGGCCGCCCCGCCGAGTCCGACCCAGCGCGCGGCACGCGGGGCGCCATCGCTACGGGGGGTCACGTCGTCGCGACGCGCCTCGACGACGACGCTTCGGAAGAAGGAGGCGTCGGCCAGCTCCAGGCGGATCTCCTCGAAGGGCTGGCCGCGCGCCTCGAGATCGAGCACGAGCTGGGTCTCATGGAGCTCGGGATCCTCGAAGCGCGAGAGCCGCGGGGTCAGCGACTGACTCCGTCCGACGCGCCGCGGGCCGCCCTCGGCCGCGGCCGAGAGGATGTCGAAGCGCGGCCCGTCCCCGTCGCCGTGATGCACCACGACGCGCAGGTAGCGCCGGTCGTTCGCGGGCAGCCGGACCGTCTCGAAACGCGAGGGCGGGTTGCCGGGAATCGCGAAGACGTAGGCGTCTTCCGTGAGCGTGGTGAACGCGCGGCCGTCGTCGCTGGCCTCGACGCTCACGCGACGACGGAAGTTGTCTCCCGACAGGGCGAGCACGAGGCTGTCCTTCGACACCGCCTCGCCGAAGTCCAGGGTGACGCTCTCCTGCTGGCCCCTCACGAACTCCCGGTTGAGAAGCCGGGGTTCGAGGCGCGTTCGCGTCGTCGTCGTGAAGCGCTCGACGAGGAACGGGACGAGGTGGCCCTGCTCGTCCACCACGCGCACGTCGCCCAGATCCAGCCGGGCCTGGGAGCGCACCTGGCGGTCGACCACCACGGCCACGCGGCCGCCCGGCCCGACGTCGATGGGCCGCTCCCATGCCCCCGCGACCAGCAGCAGCCCGACGCCGAGGCCGATCACCCTTCGACCCGCGGCTTGAGCCGATCGCTGAAGCGGATATTGACGTAGGCGCCGAGCATCAAGAGGACGCCCAGCGCGAGGAACGACAGGATCCGATACAGGGTGTGGAGCTCGGCGAGGTCGATGAAGACGACCTTGAAGCCGGCCAGGGCGAACAGCCCGTAGGACGTCCAGAAGAGCGCGCGGCTGCGGACCACCAGGCCCGCCCCGAGCAGGCTCACCGCGAAGGCGCTCCACAGGACGGAGATCGCGAGGCCTCCCGCGAGACGCGCCCGCTGCGCCACGTCGTCGAGGCCGTCGATGGCGGCGGCCGCGGCCTTCTGCTCGAACATCGCGTTCGTCTCGGCCGTGAGGAGGCCGAACAGGAAGACGAGCGCGGCGCCGCCCAGGAACGGCCGCATGAGGCCCTCTGGGCCCGTGGCCGTGGTCCCCCGCAAGAGCCGCGCGGCGACTCCCAGGGCGACGATCACGCACAGCCAGGTGCCGAAGGCCGGGTTGACGAACGGCGCGAAGGCCTCGTCGTGGAGCGGCACGTGACGGGCGAAGAGCCGGAGGACGGCGAGGGCCAGGACCCCGTAACCTGCGAGCCGCGTGAGCGGCGACTGGAAGCGCAATCCCAGGGCGAGGAGCAGCACGCCCTCGAAGGTCCACGCCAGGGTGATGCCGTGGAGCCCGAGCTGCACGGGGATCGCCAGGGTCACGAACGTGGCGGCCAGGCCCAGCGCGACGCGGAGATGGCCCGTCTCTCCACCCTCGCGCCGCGAGAGCCCGAGACCGAGCATCAGGTAGACCGCCGCCAGCGCCACCGAGAGGCCGCCGAGCAACGAGGGGTTCGTCGCGTAGAAGGCCCGGTACAGCACCGACCACAAGAGGCTCGCGCCGATCACGTGGGTGGCGAGCCCCGCGCCTCCGATCGCGGCGCCCATCAGGAGACCGCGGATCGCCAGGGCCAGGAAGTAGACGCCGGCCACGGACACGGCCAGGAGCAAGGCGTCGCCCAGGCGCTCGGGCTTGTAGAACTGGCCCAGCCACACGGCGATCGCCACCCAGCTCGCGAGGATCGTCACGGCCTCGGCGAAAGCGAAGCGCGCGCGCCGCAGCATCGCGACGGCGGCCAGGGCACAGAGCAGGGCCGTGAGGGCCACCGGACGATCCACGTCGACGGCCAGCGCCACCGCCCCGACGCCCGCGAGGAGCAGGGTCGCGATCGGAAGGACTTCCGTGAAGAGGGCCGTGAGGGCCACGAGACCCACCGCGGCCACCCCGAAGCGCCCCGGCCGGTAGTACTCCGCGCACCAGCCGACGTACAGGACGATCGTGCCGAAGAGCGCGAGGGGCGCCGTCTCGGGCCACGTCTTGCGCCGCCGGATCGCCACGGCGCCGGCGCCGAGCAGGAAGAGGTAGCCGAAGAGGGAGAGCGCCTGGTCCCGGCCGGTCGAGAGGAGGACCGGAGTCAGGTAGGCGCCGACCCAGGCCAGGGTGGCGAGCAGCCGGGCGTCGAGCCGGAGCGCGATCAGGATCGCACAGGCCGTGACGCCCAGCAGGAAGACGCCCGCGAGCTCGCGCGGGATGAGGTTGTAGACGCCGTGGGCGGCGAACGTCGAGACGTACAGGCCGGCGAAGCCGGTGCCGGCGAGGCCCTGGCCCAGGGGCCGGTAGACCTTGCTCATCAGCCGCAGGCCGAACGCGACGAACCCGAGGCTCACGACGAGGCCGAAGAGCACGCGGCCCGTCGGGCCGACCCAGTCGTTGTCCCAGGCGTACTTGACGAAGAACGCGAGGGAGGCGAACACTGCCAGCGCTCCGAAGCCCACCAGGATCTTGGGGCCGAGGTTGGTCGCGAGGTCGGGAGGCGCCGACGGCGGCGTCACCGGGGGTTCGGGTCGGGGCCGCTCGGCGGCCGCCGGCGTCGCGGCGACCGGCGTCTCAGGGACAGGGAGTGGCGGCGCAGGGGCTGGCACCGCAACCGCAACCGCCGGCGTCGGCACGGGCTGCGGCGCTGGAGCCTCGACCGGGGGTCGAGGGCCGCGACCCTCGAGGGTCCGCAGCCGCGACTTGAGCCCCTCGACCTCGGTGCTCAGCCGGTTGGTACGCGCATAGGCGATGAAGGTGAAGATCGGAACGATCAGCATCACGGCCGCCAGTCCCAGGACCAGCAGCGCGATCAGGGCTTCCACGGTGTCCTCCCGAGGTCGCGCATCGAGCGCCTCTGTGTGTCGACGCTAGGGACCGGCCGGGAACAAGTCTGCGCGGCTTTGTGACGCTTCCCCAACCGTCTAGTACGCCTGAGCGAAATACACCTCGCGTCCGGGTTTTCCGGTCACGATGCAGGCCGCCGGGCGCTCCTCCATGGGGATGACGCGGATGGTCGCACGGGTCTCGGCCTTGATCTGCGCCTCGATGGCCGGGTCGCCGTTCCAGCCCGCCACGATGAAGCCGCGCTTCTCGGCCATGGCCTGCTTGAACTCGTCGTAGCTCGAGACACGGGTGGTGTTGTCCGCCACGAACTTCCGCGCGTTCTCCAGCAGGCCCGACTGGATCGTCGCGAGCAGCTCGCCCACCTTCTGCGCGAGGCCGGCGAGCGGCACGAAGGCCTTCTCACGGCTGTCGCGGCGCACCAGCACGCACTGGTCCTTCTCGAGATCCTTCGGGCCGAGCTCGAGGCGCAGCGGCACTCCGCGCATCTCCCAGTCGGCGTACTTGAAGCCCGGCATCTGCTGGTCGCGGTCGTCCAGGTGCACGCGGATGCCGGCGCCGCGCAGCGCCGCCATCACCTCGCGGCACTTCGGGAGCACGGCCTCGTTCACGTCGCCCTTGCGCGGCGGGATCGGCACGATCACCACCTGGTAGGGCGCGACCTTCGGCGGCAGGATCAGGCCCGAGTCGTCGCCGTGGGTCATGATCAGGCCGCCGATCATCCGCGTCGAGGTGCCCCAGGACGTGGACCAGGGCTTCTCGCGCTCCTGGTTGCGGCCCAGGAACTCGATGCCGTAGGCCGTGGCGAAGTGCTGGCCGAGGTTGTGGGACGTGCCGGCCTGCAGCGCCTTGCCGTCGCCCATGAGCGCCTCGATCGAGTACGTGCGCAAGGCTCCGGCGAACTTCTCGCTGTCGGTCTTGCGGCCGTGGAGCACGGGCATCGCGAGCATCTCTTCCGAGAAGCTCTTGTAGACGCCGAGCATCTTGAGCGTCTCCTCCTCGGCCTCGGCCTCGGTCTCGTGGAGCGTGTGGCCTTCCTGCCAGAGGAACTCGGTCGTGCGCAGGAACGGCCTCGTGACCTTCTCCCAGCGCAGCACGTTCGCCCACTGGTTGATGAGCACCGGCAGGTCGCGCCAGGAGTTCACCCACTTCGCGTACATCGAGCAGATCATCGCTTCCGAGGTGGGCCGGATCGCGAGGGGCTCGGGCAGCTCTTCCCCGCCTCCGATGGTGACCCAGGCGCACTCCGGCGAGAAGCCCTCGACGTGCGCCTTCTCCTTCTCCAGGAAGCTCCTGGGGATCAGCAGCGGGAAGTAGGCGTTGACGTGGCCGGTCTCCTTGATGCGCCGGTCCATGTCGGCCTGCATGTTCTCCCAGATCGCGTAGCCGTACGGCTTGATCACCATGCAGCCCTTGACCGGGCCGTAGTCGGCGAGGTCCGCCTTCAGCACGACGTCCAGGTACCACTGCGAGTAGTCGGTGCCCTTCGGGGTGATTGCCTTCATGACGCGGTCTTTTTCGTTGCTCACTGCGACTCCTGCTTGCTGGGGAAGACGAGGGACAGCACGACCGACGCCGCGATCGTCCCGACGATGATGCCGAGGGACAGGCTGATCGGGAAGTGGCCGCCGTAGAGCCGGTTCAGCCACACCATCTTGAGCCCGACGAAGATCAGCACGACGCCCAGGCCGTACTTCAGCATGTGGAACTTGTCGACGGCACCCGCCAGGAGGAAGTACAGGTTCCGCAGGCCGAGGATCGCGAAGATGTTCGAGGTGAAGACGACCAGGGGCTCGTTCGTGAGGCCGAAGATCGCCGGCACCGAGTCCACGGCGAACACGATGTCGGTCATCTCGAGGAACAGGAGGGCGATGAAGAGCGGCGTCGCGTGGAGCCGGCCCTCGTCGCGCACGAAGAAGCTCGGGCCGCGGAACTCCCCCGTCACGGGCACGTGCCTGCGGAAGGCCCGGATCACCCAGCGCTCGTGGGGCTCGACCGGCGTGTCGTCGCCGCCGAACATCATGCGCACGCCGGTCACCACCAGGAACGCGCCGAAGATCCAGATCACCCACTCGAGCTGCAGCAGCAGCGCGCCCAGGGCGATGAACAGGGCACGGAAGATGAGCGCGCCCAGGATGCCGAAGAACAGCACGCGGTGCTGGAGCTGCGCCGGGACCTTGAAGTAGCCCATCACCACGACGAACACGAAGATGTTGTCGACCGAGAGCGAGTACTCGACCACGTAGCCGGCCAGGAACTCGAGGGCCGTCTGGCGCGCGACCGCCACCGCGTTGAAGCCGGGTATGGCCGCGAGACGCGGGTCGAGCGGCAGGTGCTCGAGCATGTAGAAATAGAAGGCCGCGTTGAACGCGAGGGCCAGGCTGACCCAGACGACCGTCCACAGGCTGGCCTCGCGGATCGAGACCTTGTGGGCCTCGCGGTGGAAGACGCCGAGGTCGAGGAGCAGCAGCACCAGGACCAGGCCGGTGAACGCCAGGTAGAACCACCAGTACTCGGCGAAGGGGAACAACAGGACCCTGTTCATGTCAGCAGCGCGCCTCCACGGGCACGGGGACGTCGACGTCGACGAAGCTCAGGCCGCCCGCGTCGAGGCGCGTGTGGGCGCGAAAGCGGTCGTCGCGGGTCTCGGGGAAATCCAGGCGGAAGTGAGCGCCGCGGCTCTCCTCGCGGGCGAGGGCGCAGCGCGCCATGGCGCGCATCACGAGGGCCAGGTTGCGGTCCTCGACCGCGGCCCGGTCCGGCGCCGGCGCGTCGTCGGCGACGGCCAGGGCGTCGACGTACTCCAGAACGCCCCGCAGGCCCGCGGCATCGCGCTCGACCCCGAGCCCCGTCCAGGCCCGCTCGCGCAGGCGGGCGCGCACGTCCGCGCGGCGCGCCGACGCGTTGGCCCTCGGCTCGGGCGCTTCGGTGGGCGCCGGGCAGGCGTCGGAAGCCATGGACGAGGCGGCGCGCGCACCGAACACCAGCCCCTCGAGGAGCGAGTTGCTGGCGAGCCGGTTCGCGCCGTGAACGCCCGTCGCCGCCACCTCCCCCGCCGCGTAGAGACCGGGCAGCGTCGTGCGGGCCTCGAGGTCCGTCGCGACGCCCCCCATCACGTAGTGGGCGGCCGGCGTGACCGGCACGAGGTCGGCCGTGATGTCGACGCCGAAGCGCAGGCAGGTCGCGTGGATGCGCGGAAAGCGCGTCCTCACCCGGGCGGCCTCGAGGTGGCGAAGGTCGAGGGTCACCGGGCCTCGGCCGGCCCGCGCCTCGCGGAAGATGGCGCGGGCCACCTGGTCGCGCGGCGCGAGCTCCTCGGTGAAGCGCTCGCCGGCCGCGTTGCGCAGGTGGGCGCCTTCCCCGCGAACCGCCTCGGAGATCAAGAAGCGCGGCGCGCCCGCGATGGCGAGGGCTGTCGGGTGGAACTGCACGAACTCGAGGTCGAGCAGGGCGGCACCTGCGCGCAGGGCCATGGCCAGGCCGTCGCCCGTAGCCACGGGCGGGTTCGTGGTCTCCGAGAACACCTGGCCGGCGCCTCCGGTCGCGAGCAGGGTCGCCCGGGCCAGCACCAGGTTCGCGGCTCCGGAATCGTCGATGAACCGGCACCCCACGACCTTCCCGTCCTCGACCACCAGGTCGGTGGAGCACGCGAAGGAGCGCACCTCCACGGCGTCGGTGCGTCGCGCGCGCTCGAGCAGCGTGCGCGTCATCTCCCAGCCCGTCGCGTCCCCGAGGGCGTGCAGCACCCGGCTGCGCGAGTGGGCCGCCTCGCGGGTGAAGTGGTATCGGCCCGCCTCCCGGTCGAAGCGCGCGCCCCAGCCGGCGAGCTCGCGGATGCGGGCGGGCCCTTCCTCGACCAGCACGCGGGCCGCCGGCTGCGAGACGATCCCGGCTCCGGCCGACAGGGTGTCCTGGAGGTGCAGGTCGGTGTCGTCGTCGGTGGCCATCGCCACGGCCACGCCGCCCTGGGCATAGCCCGTGTTGCTCTCGCTGGGCTGGTCCTTGGTGACGACCAGCACGCGTCCGGCCGGGGCCAGGCCGAGGGCCGCGCGCAAGCCGGCGATGCCCGAGCCGAGCACCAGGTAGTCCGTCCGCAGCAGGTTCTCGCTCATGGCATCGGAAGCGCGCGATTCTATCAACAAAACCCTTGACGGCCGCGGTGGGCCTGCTCTACTCTCCGGTCGCTCCGCGGCACGCTCTCCCCGCCGCGGCCTCTCTCTGCCAGCGAACCAGAAAGGAACCGTTCATGAAGAGAGAGTGGATGTGTGTGTGGCTCATGAGCGTGGCCACGATCGGCCACGCGGACGGCGAGAAGGCCCGGACGTCGTTCACGAACGACGATCTCGACCGGATCGCGCCGCGGCGCGGCGAAACCGGGGTTCTCTCGACCCCGGCCTTCGAGCCAGCGGGACCCGCGAAGGGCGTCAAGGCGGCGAAGACGGCCGAGGCGGGCGGCGAGGAGTACTGGCGCGCCGAGGCCACGCGGGTCCGGGGCGGTCTCGCGCGACTGCGGGGCCAGGCGCAGGCGGCGCGCGCGCGCCTCGACAAGGCGCGCCGCAGCGCCCGCGACGCGGCGTTCCGGGCGGCGCAGGCGGGCGCGAAGCCCCGGGCCGACCCGGCTCCGCGACCCGAGGCGCGCGTCGCCGAGCTCGAATCGGACCTGCGAGAGCTCGAAGAGCAGATCCGCGCCCGCGAGGAAGAGCTCGAGGAGCGCGCGCGCCGCGCCGGAGCGCTGCCCGGCTGGATCCGCTGATGGCCGGTGGTCCGGCGCTGCTGTAGACTCGGCCCGCGATGACGGCGATCGGAGTCGACCTCGGAGCCCGCAGCTATGCCGTCCACATCGGGCACGGTCTCCTGGGCTCGCTGCCCGAGGTGTTGAAGGGCTTCCGTGGTCGCCGATTCGCGGTCGTCTCCAACCGCCGGGTCTGGTCCCTTCACGGCCGCATCGTGGAGCGCGGGCTCGGGAAGCTCGGCGGCCTCGCTCGGGTCCTGGTGCCCGACGGCGAGCGTCACAAGTCGCGGGCGACGCTCGCCGCGGTCCAGGACGCCTTCGTGGCCGCCGGTCTCGGCCGCGATGCGGTCGTGGTGGCGTTCGGCGGCGGCGTGATCGGTGACCTCGCGGGCTTCGCGGCCGCGAGCTACATGCGGGGCATCGACTTCGTCCAGATCCCGACGACCCTGCTCGCGATGGTGGACAGCTCGGTCGGGGGCAAGGTCGGCGTGAACCACCCGAAGGCCAAGAACCTGCTCGGCGCGTTCCATCAGCCCCGGGCCGTGGTGGCGGACCCGGCCCTGCTCGCGACGCTGCCGCAGCGCGAGCTGCGCAGCGGCGCCTACGAGATCCTCAAGTGCGGCATCCTCGGGGATCGCGCGCTCTTCCGCGCGATGGCGGAGGCGCCCCAGGGGCTCGTGGGGTGGGATCGCCAGGGCCTGGAGAGCGCGATCGCCGCGGCCGTGGGACTCAAGGCGGACGTGGTCCGCAAGGACGAGCGCGAAGGCGGCCTGCGACGCGTGCTGAACCTGGGCCACACGATCGGCCACGCCCTCGAGGCGGTCACGCACTACCGCAGGTTCACCCACGGAGAGGCCGTGGGTTGGGGCCTGATCGGCGCCGCGTGGATCGCGGGACGGAAGGACCTGTTGCGCGCCTCGGCCGTCGAGGCGATCGCGGAGGCCACCGACCGGATCGGGCCGCGGCCGGCCATGAAGGGCCTGGCCGTCGAGCCGATCCTGGCGGCGATCGCCCACGACAAGAAGGCCCGCAGGGGGCGCGTGCCGTTCATCCTGCCGACCGCGATCGGCCGCGTGACCGTGCGCGACGACGTCTCGCCGGCCGACGTGCGCGGCGCCCTCGCCGCCATGGCCGCGAGGCCAGCGGCCCGGCGCTAGGCGCCGCCGAGCAGGAGCAGCAGCAGGGCCTTCTGGACGTGGAGCCGGTTCTCGGCCTCCTGGAAGACCACGGACTGCGGGCCGTCGATCACGTCGGCGGCCACTTCCTCCCCTCGATGAGCCGGGAGGCAGTGCATGAAGAGCGCCTCGGGCTTGGCGGCCGCCATCATCTCGGACGTCACCATGAAGCCGTGGAACGCCTTGATGCGCTTCTCGGCCTCGGCCTCCTGCCCCATCGACGTCCAGACGTCGGTGTAGACCAGGTCGGCGCCGGCCACGGCGACCATCGGATCCGGCGTCACGGTGGGCACGGGCGACTTGCCCTTCTGGGCGTCGCGGATCGCGCTCTTGAGGATCAGCGGGTTCGGCTCGTAGCCGGTGGGCGCCGCCACGGCGATCTCCATGCCCAGCTTCGTGGCGCCCAGGATCAGCTCGTGGCAGACGTTGTTGCCGTCGCCGACGTAGGCGATCTTGAGGCCGTCGAGGTTGCCGCGGCGCTCGCGCAGCGTGTAGTAGTCCGCGAGGGCCTGGATGGGATGCAGGAGGTCGGACAGCCCGTTGATCACCGGGACCGTCGAGTTCTTCGCGAGGTCCATGATGTCCTGGTGGGCGAAGACCCGCGCCATGATCGCGTCGACGTAGCGCGAGAGCACCCGCGCCGTGTCCACGACGGACTCGCCGCGGTGCAGCTGGATGTCGGCGGCGCTCAGGTGCAACGCCATGCCGCCGAGCTGGAACATCCCCACCTCGAAGGACACGCGGGTCCGCGTCGAGGGCTTCTGGAAGATCATCGCGAGGGACTTGCCCCGCAGCGCCTCGCGGAAGTTCCCGGGATCCTTCTTGACCTTGTCGGCGAGGGCGAAGATCTCCTCGATGTCCGCCCGCGAGTAGTCCTTCAGGGAGACGAGGTGCTTCTGCTTCATGTTCTCAGGACTTTCCTCTCACCGAAGCCGCGATGATAGTGGCCGCCTTCGCGACGAGTCAAACGCGCTATGCTTCGCCGCGATGCGACGCCTCGCACCGCTCCTCGGCCTCGGCTTCTGGCTCGCAGCGGGAAGCGTCCAGGCGGCGACTACCGATCCGCGCACGCTGATCGAGGCGCCCCTCCTCCCCGAGGGCAGCGGCCCCGAGGCGGCCACCGTCACCGCTCTCGCCGACCCCGGCGACTCGCTCCTCGTGGACCTGGGCCGCTCGGTCGGCTTCCGGGCGCTGCTGCTCCAGGCCGACGGCAACGACGTGTACTGGGTCGAGGCCTCGGAGAACGGCGACTCGTGGGACGCGCTCTGGCGCGTGCCGGCGGCCTACGGCCCGCCGGGCCTGCGAACCCGGAGCGTCGTCCTCGACGCCGAGCATCGGGCGCGCTTCCTACGGGTCCGGGCGACGTCGGGCGACGGCCGGTACGCCGTGGCGCGCCTGCGCGCGTTCGCGCAGCTCCCTCGGCCCTGGCCTCCGCTGCTCGATACCAGCCTGCCGAACGGTCCGCTCCCTCCGTGGCCGAAGCTCACACCGACGGCGACAGGCACTCTCCAGGGGGGAATCGCGGTGCTGGGCCTCGCGGCGGCCCTGCTCTCGCTGGCGCGTCCGCGGTTCGTGATCCGTGCCCGTGTCCTCCTGGGCCTGGCCGCCGCGCTCTCGGCCCTCGCGTGGGTCAACTTCGGCAACTTCCGCTACCACTCGGTGGCGCACGCCTGGGACGTCTACCACTACTACGTCGGCGCCAAGTACTTCCCCGAGCTGGGCTACGACCACCTCTACGACTGCGCCGCCGTCGCCCAGGCCGAGGACGAAGGCACCGCGGCCCTCGCCGACAGGCGCATCCGGGACCTGACCACGAACACGGTCGTCTTCGCGAGCGACGCGCTGACGCGCCCCGAGCTCTGCCGCGGCCGGTTCACGCCCCCGCGCTGGTCCGCCTTCCGCGACGACGTGCGCGTGTTCCGGGGCCTCGTCGGCTCCGAGTGGGCGAACGCACAGCTCGACCATGGCTTCAACGCGACGCCCGTCTGGACCGTGGCCGGGCGCCTGGTCGCGAGCGCCGTGCCCGCCACGCCCCGCGGCATCGCGGTGCTGCTCTCGTTCGATTTCATCCTCATCACTCTGGCACTGGCGCTGATCTTCGCCGGCTTCGGGTTCGAGGCCGGGTGCGTGGCGCTGATCTTCTTCGGCACCAACACGCTCTCGCGGTTCGCGTGGACCGGCGGGGCGTTCCTGCGCTTCGACTGGTTCTTCCTCTCGGTCGCGGGACTGTGGGCGCTGCGGCGGGAGCGCTACGGCCTGGCCGGCTTCGCGCTCGTCTACGCGACGTTGCTCCGGGTCTTTCCCGGGGTGTTGCTGCTGGGCCTCGGCCTCCAGGCGGCGTCGGAGCTCCTCCGCCACCGCGCGCGCGCGCCGCTCGCCCATCTGAAGGGGCTCGCCCTCGGGGGCGGGCTGGCCCTGCTGCTCCTCCTGCCAGCGGCCGCGGCGCTCAGCGGCGGAGTCGCCGCATGGCAGGCGTTCGCGGCCAACAGCCGCAAGTACCTGGCGACCGAGGCCGGAAACCGGCTCGGCCTCGCGACCGCCCTCGCGTACTCCGACGACCTGCGCCAGGCGCTCACGTTCGATCCGCAGCGTCCCGATACCTTCGAGGCCTGGTCCGCGGGGCAACGGGACACCCTCGCGCGCCGCCGCTGGCTCCTCCATGGCCTGGAGGCGGCCTACCTGGCCTTGATCGCATGGGGTTGTCGCGGGCACAAGCCGTGGGTGGCGGCGGTCGTCGCCGCCGGGCTGCTGCCGATCCTGTTCAGGATGGCGAACTACTACTACGCCTTCCTCACGCTGTGCGCCGCCCTCGCGGCCCTGAACCCGGCCTTCGGCGTCGGGCTCGCGCTGCTCACCTGGGGCTCGCATCTCGCGACCAGCCTCTGGCCCGCCTATGACGAGCGGGCGGCCGCGCTGTCCGTGCTGGCGGTCGTGTTCGCGTTCTGGATCGCGGCACGCGTCGCGCGCGACGAGAACCGCCTCAGTCCTTGAACGCCGCCTCCCGCGACGAGAGCGGGAACTCGCGGAGCAGGTCCCCGAGACGGGCCCGATCGAAGCCCGGCAAGGCGGCCACGCGTTTCCGGGCCCGCAGGGCTCGCGGCAGTCCGGCAAGAGCCGAGAGCCACGCACGGAGCGTGACGGCGACGAGGGTGAGCGCCGAGGCCTCGCCCGCCAGGCGCGCCGCAGCGCCGACGCCCGACGCGGCGCCGGCCGCGTGGTGCAGGAGACGGACGGCCGTGTGCCCCGGCATGGCGACGAGCGAGCCGACGGGAAACAGCTCGAGCGCGAGCCACACCCGGTTGCGCTCGACGAAGAACGCCTTCCGGGCGGAGTGGGCGCCGACGCTCTGCGAGTAGCGATGGAAGGCGACGGCCTCGGGCGCCAGGGCACACTCCCAGCCCGCGAGGCGCGCCCGCAGGCCCAGCTCCGCGTCGTCCCCGTAGAGGAAGTAGGACTCCTCGAAGAGACCGATGGCGTCGAGCATCGCGCGCCGGTACAGGCCCGCGGCGCCGCTCGGGAACAACGCCGTCCTCTCGCCGTCGTACTGGCCGCGATCGGTCTCGAGACGACCCCGGCCCCGGTTGAGGCCGTCGCGGTGCAGCAGGTGTCCCACCGTGTCGATGACGTCACGACGCGCGTGGTCGAGGACCTTCGCGGCGACCATGCCGACACCGGGACGCGCCTCGGCGGCGGCCACGAGCTGCCGGGCGAAGCCGGGCGCGGCGACGGCGTCGTTGTTGACGAGGATCACGTAGCGCGACTCGCTCGCGCGGATCCCCACGTTGTTGCCCGCTCCCCAGCCCAGGTTGCGCGCGGTGCGCAACAGGCGGATGCGCGCGCCGAACGCGGCCTCGAGCTCTTCGGCGGAGCCGTCGGTCGATCCGTTGTCCACGACCAGCACGTCGAGGTCCTCGAGGTCCTGCTCCAGCAGGCTCGCGACGCACTCGGCGACGAAACCCCGCCCGTTGTAGTTGAGGACGATGGCCGTGGCGAGCCTCATCGGAGCAGGCGCAGCTGCAGGTCCTGGATGGCGCGGATCTCCTGCTCGTCGATCTCGAGGCGGGTGGCCTCGTCCAGGAGCGCCCGCGTGCGCTCGGCCTCGCCTCTCCGCAAGGCGATCTCCGCGAGGCGGATCCGCGGCTGCGCCAGGGGCGGAAGCCCGCGGCGCGCGGCCTCGTACTCCACGACGGCGGCGTCCAGTTGCCCCGAGGCTTCGAGGACCGCTCCCAGGTTGTCGCGCAGGCGGGCATCCGTGGGAGCGAGCACCACGGCCCGGCGCCAGGCCTGCTCGGCGGCGTCCAGGCGCTGGCGCTCGAGGTAGTAGGCCCCGAGGTTCGCCCACGTGCGCGGATCTCCGGGAGCGAGCGACGCGGCGCGCAGGAGCGCCTGCTCGGCCCGCGGATCGCCGGCCTCCGCGTAGGCGGAGGCCAGCGCGCGCGTCGCCTGGATCGAGAACGGCGCGCGGGCCACGGCGTCCTCCCAGGCCCGCACCGGATCCCCGAGCACGCGCTGGTACTGGACCGAGCGGGCGCTCATGAGCGCGAGGATCGCGACGGCGAACGGCAACCGGCCCGGCGCCCACAGCACGCCCGCGAGCGCGTAGAGCACGCCGGCGCCGGCGAGGTACGCGCGATGGTCGACGGCGATCTCGCGCAGGGCCACGACCGACGACGACGGCAGGAGCGCTGCCACGAACCAGAGCAGCGCGAACGACGCCTCGGGCCAACGGCGCGGCCTGACGACGGCCAGGGTCAGCGCGGCGAGGGCCAGGCCGGCCCAGGCGACGCCGGCCGCGTCGGGGGGCCACGGGCTGAGCGGCACGCCGCGGAAGAAGGCGGGATCGAAAGGCACGACGGCACGGACCACGTAGGCCGGCAGCACGGTGAGCTGGGTCCAGAGATAGGTGAAGGTGTCGTGGGCGGGGGCGGGCAGCCAGGCGCCGACGACGCTCCGGCGCGCCAACAGGCCGGCGACGGGCACGAGCAGGAACGGCGCGTGGAGCCTGGCCCGACGTGCCAGGTCGCGCGCATCGAGTCTCGCGACGAAGAACGCGTCGAGCAACAGGAAGAGCAGCGGGAAGCAGGCCGCCTCTTCCTTCACGAGCAGGCCCGCGACGAACAGCGCGAAGGCCGGGCCGAGCCGACGGCGGCGGCCCTCGAGCCCCGCGGCGCCGACCCGCAGGGCCGCGAGGGTGAAGAGGCTGGCGAGGGCCGTCGAGCGGCTCGAGACGTAGGCGACCGTCTCCGCAGCCATCGGCGTCACGGCGAACAGGCAGGCGCCCAGCAGGGCCGAGGCCTCGGGATGGCGACGGCCCGAGCGTCGCGCCATCCACAGGAAGAGGGAGGCCAGGAGCGCGGCGTTCCCGGCGTGGACGAGCACGTTGACCAGGTGGTACGACCACGGCCGCAGGCCGCCCGCGGCGTAGTTGAGGGCCCACGTCAGGGTGAGCAGGGGCCGGGCCGGCTCGAAGCGCAGGATCGCGAGGGGACGGGAGAGGTCGCGCAGCGTCCGGTTCTCGACGATCGTCCGCACGTCGTCGTAGAGGAAGGCGCCGGACAACGACGGCAGATGGACGGCGACGGCGAGCGCGGCCGCGATCAGCGCCGCCCGCGTGCCCCTCAAGCCACTCCGCGTCCGCGCTCGGCGACGATGCGGCGGTAGTGGACCTCGAGGCGGCCGGCGACGCGCTCCCAGGTCAGGTTCGCGCGGGCGAAGGACGCCACGGCCTTCGCTTCCGCGGCGGCGAGAGCCCGGTCGGTGAGCCGCTTCTCGGCCTCGCGGGCGAAGGCCAGTGGATCGTCGGGCGGCACGACGCACCCGCCGGCCCGCCCGAACCACTCGCCGCAGCCGTGGCCGCCGGCCACGACCGCCGCGGTTCCGCACAGCGCCGCCTCGAAAGGCACGAGCCCGAAGGTCTCCCCCACCGCCGGGTGCACGACGAGGGAGGCCTGGGCGTACGCGCGCGCCAGCTCGCGGTGGTCGAGCACCCCGCGCAGCGTGACGCGCGGAGCCTCGGCGCCGAAGGCCTTCGCGAAGTCGGGAGCGAGGGGCCCCACCACGTCGAGGCGCGCCTTGGGCAGGGACTCGAGCAGCGTCGGGAGCTGATGGCTGCGCTTCTGCCGGGAGGCGTTCCCGACGAACAGCAGGCGCCGTGGATGGCGCACCGGATGTCCGGGATCCGGCATCGAGACGCCGTTGCCGATCACCTGGGCGGGTCGCGGCAGCTCGGCCGCCTCCGCCTCGCTCACCGCGATCAGCTCCGCGGCCTGAGCCACCAGGCGCTCCCCCACGACGCGGTCGAAGACGCGCTTCTCGAACACGCGCTGGCCGTGCCTGGGGAAGGTGCCGTGGGGCTGGAGGACGAAGGGCACGCGCGCGCGCCGGCACGCCCGGCCGGCGCTCACGGCGAGGCCGTTGCGATGGCCGTGGATGTGCACGACGTCGACCTCGCGGAGCAGTTCGCCCAGGCGTCGGGTGAGGCCTGGAGCCCACGGAAAGAGCTGCCGCGCGAGAGCGGCCGGCCCGTCGAAGCGGAGGATCCGAACGCCGCCCTCGACCTCCTGTGCGGCGTGCGTGGGGTCGAGGCGGGCCGTCACGACGGTCACGTCGTGGCCCCGGGCGGCGAGGGCCCGGCACAGCCCCGAGGCCGCGCGCACCATGCCTCCCAGTCCCCAGACCGGCTCGTAGAAAGGTGCGACGTGCAGGAGGCGCATCGGCGGAATTCAGCGGGAATTATAGGGCCGTGATAACATCCGACCCTTTATGAACTTGCGAAATGTAGCCATCATTGCCCACGTCGACCACGGGAAGACCACGCTGGTCGACGCCATGCTCCAGCAGAGCGGCGTGTTCCGGGCCAACCAGGAACACCAGGACCGGGTCATGGACTCGAACGACCTCGAGCGCGAGCGCGGGATCACGATCCTGGCCAAGAACACCGCCGTGCACTATGGCGACACCAAGATCAACATCGTGGATACCCCGGGCCACAGCGACTTCGGCGGCGAGGTCGAGCGCGCGCTCAAGATGGTCGACGGCGTCATGCTGCTCGTCGACGCCTCGGAAGGCCCGCTGCCCCAGACCCGCTACGTGCTGCGTAAGGCCCTCGAGGCGCGCCTGCCCACCGTGCTGGTCATCAACAAGATCGACCGCTCCGACGCCCGTCCCCAGGAGGTGCTGAACGAGGTCTACGACCTGTTCATCGACCTCGACGCGAGCGAGGAGCAGCTCGAGTTCCCGGTCCTGTACACGAACGCGAAGGACGGCTACGCCCGCACCGAGCCGAACGGCGAGGGCGCCGACCTGCGTCCGCTGTTCGAGTCGATCATCAAGCACATCCCGCCGCCCACGGGCTCGCCCGACGGCGTGCTGCAGCTCCTGATCGCGAACCTGGACTACAGCGACTACCTCGGGCGCCTCGCGATCGGCCGCATCTTCTCGGGCCGCGTCACCGTCGACACGCAGGTGGCGCTGTGCAAGCGCGACGGCAGCATCGTGACCACCAAGGTCCGCAAGCTCTACGTGTTCGACGGCCTGAAGCGCATCGAGACGCCCGTGGCGGACTGCGGCGAGGTGGTCGCCCTCGCGGGCTTCGACGGCATCCAGATCGGCGAGACGATCACGTCGGCCGAGACGCCCCAGCCGCTGCCGCCGCTGCGCATCGACGAGCCCACGATCTCGATGATCTTCTCGGTCAACACCTCGCCCTTCGCCGGCCGCGAGGGCAAGTGGGTCACGTCGCGCAACCTCAAGGAGCGCCTCGAGAAGGAGCTCCTGACGAACGTCTCGATCAAGGTCGAGCCCACCGACTCGGCCGATTCCTTCACGGTCTCGGGCCGCGGCGAGCTGCAGCTCGCGATCCTGATCGAGATGATGCGGCGCGAGGGCTTCGAGCTCGCGATCTCCAACCCCGAGGTCATCACCCACACCGAGAACGGCGTGCGCAAGGAGCCCCTCGAGCTGTTCGTCCTGGACGTGCCCGAGACCTACATGGGCGTCGTCCTCGAGAAGATGGCGCTGCGCAAGGGCAAGATGGCGAAGATGGTGAACCACGGCACGGGTCGTGTGCGCCTCGAGTTCCAGGTGCCCACGCGCGGCCTCATCGGCATCCGCACCGAGCTCTTGACCGACACCCGCGGCGCGGCGGTGATGAACAGCGTGGTCGAGGGCGCGGTCGAGTGGCAGGGGGACATCCCGCGCCGGGCCACCTGCGTGCTGGTGGCCGGCCGCTCCGCTGAGACGACGGCCTACACGGTCGCGCACCTGGAGGACCGTGGCGAGCTGTTCGTTGGCCCGGGCATCTCGGTCTACGAGGGCATGATCGTGGGCGAGAACGCCCGCCCCGCCGACATGGACGTGAACATCACGAAGGCGAAGAAGCTCACGAACATGCGGGCGTCCACCGCCGACGAGGCGGTGCGCCTCACGCCGCACCGCGTGCTGAACCTCGAGCAGGCTCTCGAGTTCATCAACGCCGACGAGCTCGTCGAGGTGACGCCGGCGGCGATCCGCCTGCGCAAGCGCGTGCTGGCCGCGAACATCCGGCCCAAGAAGCGCGTCGAAGAGGCCTAGCTCTCCTTCAGGCGGCGGGCCAGGGTGGACGTGCTCACCCCGAGGCTGGCCGCCGCGGCCGCCCGATCGCCGTCGGCCCGCCTCAGGGCCAGCGCGATCGCCTCGTCCTCGGCGCGCGCCGCGGCGCGCCGGGCCACCTCGGCCAGCGGACCGGAGAGGTCCATGACGTCGCCGAGCGACAGGGCCTCGCCCGCCGGCGGCGCGAGACGCAGGTGCTCGGGTCCGATGGCCTGGCCCTCCACGAGGATGACGGCCCGCTCCAGGCTGTTCTGGAGCTCGCGGACGTTCCCGGGCCAGGCATGGTCGAGGAGCGCGCGCCGTGCCGCCTCCGACAGGCTCAGGCCCTTGCGTCCCAGCTCCGCGGCATAGCGCTCGAGGAAGGCCTCGGCGAGCGGGACGATGTCGCCGCGACGGCGGCGCAACGGCGGGATCGTCACCGACAGCACGGACAGGCGAAAGAACAGGTCCTCGCGGAACTGCTTCTGGGCCACGGCCTCGGTGAGGGAACGGTTGGTCGCGGCCACCACCCGCACGTCGACGCTGATCGTCGCGAGGCCGCCCACGCGCTCGAACTGGCGCTCCTGCACGAGACGCAGGATCTTGGCCTGCAGCGCCAGCGGCAGGTCGCCGATCTCGTCGAGGAACAGCGTGCCGTGCTGCGCGGTCTCCGCCTTGCCGATCTTGCGGGCGTTGGCGCCGGTGAACGCGCCGCGCTCGTGGCCGAACAGCTCGTTCTCCAGGAGCGCCTCGGGGATGGCCGCACAGTTGATCGCCACGAAGGGCGCCTTCGCGCGGCTCGAGAGCTGGTGCAGCGAGCGCGCCATCAGCTCCTTGCCGGTGCCGCTCTCGCCCAGGATCAGGACCGTCGCGTCGCTCTGGGCGGCGCGCTGGATCGCGAGCATGGTCTCCTTGAGCCCGGGGTCGTCCCCCAGGACGCGCGGCAGGCCGAAGCGGCGCTGGTGCTCCTCCTTGAGCAGGAGGTACTCCGCGCGCAGCCGGCGACGGTCGATGGCGCGGTCGAGGAGCAGGAGCAGGTGGTCGGTGTCGACGGGCTTCGTGAGGAAGTCGGCGGCGCCCTGCTTCATCGCGCGCACGGCTTCCTCGACGGTGCCGAAGGCGGTCATGACGATCACCGGGGTCTCGGGATCGGCCTCGCGGGCCGCTTCCAGCACGTCGAAGCCGCTGCCGCCCGGCAGGCGCAGGTCCGTGAGGACGAGGAGGTAGCGCGTGGCCTGGAGCTTCTTGCGCGCCTCGTAGGCGTCGCCCGCTTCGTCCACGGTGTGTCCACGCGACTCGAGGGTCTTCCGGAGCATCGTCCGGAGCGAGTCCTTGTCCTCGACGACGAGGATCGGCACGCCGCGATCTTAGCGGAGCCAGCCGGGCGGAACGCGGGCCTTGCGAGCGCGCTCTTCGAATGCCGTCAGAGCGCGCCTTGCGGCGTCGACCGCCGCCCGCGCATCCCCGAGCGCCTTCTCCGCGGCCTCGTATTCGGCCTCCTTGACGAGGGGCGACACGGGCATCTGGCGCAAGCCATCGGAGGGCTGGGGCTGTCCTACGCTCGACCGCGCGGCGTCCAGCTTCTTCTGGGCCTCCGCGACGTTCTTCTCGGCCTCGACGATGGCGTTGCGACGCTGCTCGACGGCGCCGCGCCACACCTCCTCGGCGTCGGGAGAGTCGGCGGCCGGCAGGTCGGGAGGAGCTTCGCGGTCTTCGTCGTTGGTCTCACGGCCGCCCGAGGGCTCGGCCACGCTGTTGGCCGAAATCGGCCCCGAAGACGATCGAGCCTTCTTCAGATCCTCGTCGGTGAAGGTGGGCGCGGCCTTCGCCTTCTTCCGCCGCTCCTTCTCCTTCGCGGCGAGGTCGGAGAGGCTCTGGGCCGACGCGGCACCGCCCGCGAAAGAGGCCACGAGCGCGAGGACGAGGGCACGGCGCATGGTCAGGAGCGTCCGCTCTGCTCCAGGATCCGGGCGCGCTCGGCCATGGCGCCGGCGTCGGGGGCGCTGGCGGCGCGCTGCGCGTAGAGCCGATAGTTCTCGGCGGCTTCCTGGGTGCGGCCGTTGCGCTCCAGGAGGCTCGCCAGGGCACGATAGAGCGACGGCGGAGCCCCTGCCGTGAGGCCTTCGCGCACCATCGCGATCGCTTCTTCCTGACGCCCTTCCGTGAACACGAGCTCGGACAGCATCGCGCGGGCGGTGGCGTCGCGAGGGTCGGCCGTCATCACGCGACGGTAGATGTCGGCCGCCGCCTGCCTGTTGCCCGAACGCTCCTGGGCCTGCCCGAGTTCCTTCAGGAGGCTGGCGTCTCCCACCTTGAGCTGCGAGGCACGGGTGAGAAGGTCGACCGCTCCCGCGGTGTTGCCCGCCTGGGCGTAGAGGGTCGCCAACTCGCGCATGTAGGCCGGGCTGTTCGGCTGGCGCTCGAGGGCGGCCTGGTATTCGGGTATGGCTTCGGCCCCCCGCCCCATGGAGACGAGGGCCTTCGCGTAGTCGCGTCGATAGTTGACCGTCTCGGGCGAGAGCGCCGCGGCCCGGCGGTAGTGCTCGAGAGCCGCTTCGCGGTCACCCGAAGTCCAGAGCGCCTGCGCGTACGAGTACTGGGCGATCGGGTCGTTGGGAGCAGCCGCGACGGCCCGCGAGAGCTTGCTGACCGCGCCACCGATGTCGCCCACGAACAGATCTGCCTGGCCATCCTGCAGGCCCGGGGCGGGCATCGTGAACGGCATGTCCGGCACGTCGCTACTCTGGCTGATCTGCCCGTCCCGCGGTGAGACGAAGAGGCTCGAATCCGCCTCGGCCGGCGTGGGGTGCCACTGGGTGAGCACGAAGACGCACGCGACCAGGGCGATCGCGAGCCCTACCCAGTTCCTCAGCCCAGCGCCCGTCGTCTCCTGACCGGTGACGATGGGCTCGTCCGGGGTTGCGACCGAATCCGAAGCGCCGGCCTCGACGTCCTGAAGCGACTCACCGCAGCGGGCGCAGAACTCCCACTTCGACTTGTTCTTCAGTCCGCACGAAGGGCAGAGCTTCGACTCACCTGCCTTCATGCCGTAACCATAGCACTTTCCAGTGCACAGTTAAAGTATTTGTTCAGCTCCTGTGCCCCTGCCCCGCCGATAGCGCGGGACAGGGGACACCGAGCACGGGGCGAACTAGCGCGAGCGGCAGACCGGCGACTGGCTCTTCTGGTTCGTCGCGATGATGTACGCCGGCACCGGCGCGCCGGGCGTCGGGGTCGGGTTCGGATCGGGCGTCGGCGTCGGGGCCGAAGCCAGCGAACCGCTGTCTCCGATCAGGACGCTGCCGCCGATGGCCTGGATGCCGGTGGTCTTGTTGCCGGCAATGATCGTGTAGAGATCGGCGGCGGCAGAGCCGCCGAAGTCGTACACGGCGCCACCGTTGTTTCCGCTGACCGCGAACAGGATGGTGTCGAAGCTGCTCAAACAACTCGTGGCACCGGCCGGGTTGAAGCGCGTACCCGCGAAGAACACGCGCGGCTGGTTGTTCGCGTTGAACGCGGTCGTGGGCTGCACCGTGCCGCGGAAGGCGATGTTCGACGGCGGCGGCGCCGGGAACGAGATCGGGAATCCCGAGATGATCGTGCCGGGCGTCGTGAACGTGTTGACGTCGACCGGGTCCGAGACGCCGTACATCTGGAACGGACCGTCGCTCTCGGCTGCGCGCTTGTCGTTGCCGGACTCGGCGAAGACGGCGGGTACCGCGCCGATCTTGAGGAGCGCGACAGAGTTGCCGAACGGCTGGGTGGCGCCGGCGTCGTAGAACAGGTTGCCGCTCGACGTGGTGTAGCGCCAGATCCGGCCGTGCACGTCCGGGAAGTAGATACGCGACACGGTGTCGTCGGGATCCGGCGTCGACGTGGCCGGCGGGTCCTGGGCCCGCGCGTTGTAGGCCGAGGGCCCCGCGACGAGCGCGTTGTCCGGGATCGTCACGAGATAGCCGTTCCGTCCCGGCACGAGCGAGCTCTTGCAGATGTCGCCGGTCAACGCCTTCAGCTGGTAGAAGCGCTTGCCCTCGCTGGTGCCGGCCTCGCCGTATCCGGATCCAGTGAACAGGCGCCACTCGGCAGTCGAACCGTCGTCGCAGGTCGCCGTCGGGGAGACGTTGCCGATCGCCGGCACCGCCCAGGTCTCGCCCATGTCGCGATACAGGACCTCGTCAGCGGCCGTGCCGTTCGCGACGCCACCGGACGCGACCGTCCTGCCGTCGCGGGTGTCGACGTTGCCGCGGCTCCACAGGACCCACGGCGGGTTCGTGTCGAGCGCATCGACCGTGAAGGGGCCCGGCCCCGTCACGTCAAGAGCCGTGTAGGCCTTGCCACCCGGTCCGCGCCCGAAGAAGATGACCGTGCGCCAGTGACCCGTGAACGTCACGCCATTGGAGTCGAAGCCGTCCGGGTCGTCGACGAATATCGACGCGGCGCGGACGGACGAGCCGATCACGTAGGTGTGGGGCGACTTCACCTGGCCGAGCACGCGCAGCTCGCGGATCTTGGACAGCTGATCCCACGGGAGGAAGCCCCAGAGCTCCTCGCTGCCCTGCTCCCCGGCCATCGGCGGGACGCAGTCTGCCCCGTTGGCGCAGCTCGGGCCGGCGCGGAAAGCGTGGAGCATGTCGTTGGCGGCGACGTACACCACCGACATCACGGGCTTCAAGGTGGGCTTCGTCTCCGGGTCCTTGTCGTCGAAGTCGGGATTGCGTAGCCCGTAGCCTTTCGACACTTCAGGAATGCCCTGTCCACCCGCGTCGCGGCGTCCGTCGCGGTACAGCAGGAACTCCGCGATGTGCGTGCTCGGCGGGAAGCGCAGGGGCGGCGACACGACCGCCGGCGCCGCGAGGGTGCCATCGAGAAGCAGCCAGGGGCGTGCCTCGAAGAGCAGCTGGTTGGGCGCCGGCTCCGCCGCGACCGTGCGCAGCGGCTTGCCGTCGTTGCCCTTGACCGGCGTCGCGCCGGCGAGATACGCCATCAGGATCTGGCGCGCCTCCTTGCGAGCCTGCCCCGTCTGCGTCGCGACGACGCCGCAGGCGGCGGGCGCGGGGCCCCCCGAAGTGGACGCCGTGCAGGCGCCGAACTCCGTCTGAAGGTCCGTGAAAGTCAGGGCCGAGATGCCGAGGGCGCCGTCGATAGGGCTGCTGACGGCAGCGCTCGGGTCGTCGATCTGACCGATACCCGAGGTCAGGTTCGACTGGTTGGGCGGCCACATCGCGACCACGTTGCGGCCGGCGGTCGTCGCCGAGTCGTACTGCGCCGGGTCGGCGCTGCCGGTCTCGGTGCGCGGGAAGACGCCGTTCCTGTTCGACGTGAAGATGCGGCGCTTGATGAGCGCGGTCGAGCTCCCGATCGTGTTGACGGTCGCTCCGTCGTGGAGCTCCGCGAACGTGAAGCGGTTGTTGGGGCGACCCTGACGCGACGCGCCCTGCATCGTGAACACGACGCGCTTGTAGAGGGTCTCTCCGGCTTCC
This sequence comes from uncultured Acidobacteriota bacterium, assembly GCA_902826455.1. Taxonomy (GTDB): domain Bacteria; phylum Acidobacteriota; class Vicinamibacteria; order Fen-336; family Fen-336; genus CADEEV01. The sequence continues at coordinate 38,764 of CADEEV010000026.1, forward strand.
CAGATGTTGCGGTCGTTGACGCCCGGCGCGGCCTGGAAGGTTCCGTCGTTCCGGAAGGCGTAGATGCGGCCCTTCCAGGTGGGCAGCTCGAAGGTCGTCTGGTAGAGGATGTTGATGCGCTGGTTGTAGCGCGTGCTCGGATCGAGGGGAGACTCGTCGATCGTCGTCGTCGCCGCGTTGTCCACCGTCAGCTCGAACACGGTGCTCACGATGCTGGCGGAAGCCGAGAACTCGCCCGAGTCGACCGCCTGGTCGATCGCGGCCTGGAGCGCGGCGCCCAGTGCGGCGCCATCGGCCGCCAGGAAGGCCGGGCGGCACGTGGAACACGCCGCGATCTCGGCCGGTGTCGGAGCCGTCGTCCAGCGATTGTCGGAGCCGTAGGGAGTGACGGCGCGCACCATGCCCGAGCCCCCGAAGGCCGGCCAGTTCGCGCGCTGCGGATTGGCTCCGCCACCGAGGGCGATGATGAACGTGGGCACGCCCGAGGCCGCCTCGGTCGTGATCTTCTGGTACAGGAGCTGGGCCTGGTAGGCCGCGCGCAGCGGCGCGAGGTCGTTGCCCACGAGGGGTCCAGCGCCGTCGGGATCCCCGTCTCCACTATTGGCGCTCGTGTCCGTTCGGCACGTGTCATCACCGTCCGTCACCACGATCGCGAACGTGCGCTGCTTGACCGGCGTCTGTGTGCTGATCGCCGAGACGTTGGTGCGGCCGGTAAACCAGAGGTTCTGGCCGTCTCCGTTGACGCCGGTGCCCGAGAAGATGTTCTTGAAGTCCTTCAGGCTCTCGGCGATCGGCGTGTTCGCGCCCGCGCGGATGCCGTTGCGAACGGGATCGTTGCGCCCCGCGCCGATCGAGATCGGAGCCGCCGGGATCGCAGCTGTCGTCCCGAGTGTGATCGCGGGGATCTCGCCCGTTCCGTTGAAGACGATGTCGCCGGTCGCGGTGTACTGCATCTCCGGCCTGAAGAAGGGGCCGAGCGTCGCGTACTGGGCGTTGTCCGTGCACGCCGCCATGTCGGTCAGAGCCTTGAAGCCCCCGCAGGTCGTGTCGGCGCCGATGCCCTGCCACCCGTTGGTTCCAGTGGAGCGCGCCACGCCTCCGAACGTGAACTTGGCGCTGAACCCGTTGCCTGCGGCGTCGGCACAGGCGTTCTTGCGCTCGATCACGACGAAAGGGATCGGGTCGGCCGGCTCGAGAGCTGCGGCCACGCCGCAGTAGGTCCCGCTGGCGAGCGTGTAGATCCGCTGACGGTTGAAGAAACGGGCCGCCGCCATGATGTAGAGCGTGCCGCCGGCCTCGTTCTTGATGTCGAACGGAGCCGCGCCGGCATTGCGCCGCAGCTTCGAGTTCGTGGCGCCGGCGTCCTTGCTGTTGCCGCTCGGCTCGACCTCGATGAACTCCGCGTTCGGTTGGTCGACCTGGTACGCGTAGTATGTGTAGCGATTGACGTCGGCCAGGCCCAGGTCTACGTCCTGGGTGTACTGCCCGAACATGAAGCTGACCTTAGCCTGGTTGTTCTGGACGAAGCTGTCGAGCACCTGCTTGGCGATGTAGATCTTGGAATCGGGAACCTCGTTCCCCATGTCCTTGATCGCCGCCGTGCCGAGAGGATCCTCACCCACCGTGGTCTCGCCCATCGAGCCCGAGTTGTCGAGCACCAGCATGATGTTGGGGCGAACCTGGAGGTTCAGGATCTCCAGGGGGTCGATGCCGGGATCGACGGCCATGCGTGCGCTGCTGCTCGACAGCAGCAGCGTCATGCCGATCGCCAGACCCGACACGCAGGCCCGCGTCGCGCCCGACCAGTAACCACGTCGTGTTTCGGTCATAGCCGCCCGACTCTCCTTCACTTCGTCCATTGCGCTGCCGCCAGATCCGGTCATCACGCGCCTCAGTTGTTGGGAACGACTTCCGACGCTGCGCCGGGGACGCCCTCGGCCTTGACGGCGCTGCAGGCGTCGTAGTTCGATCCGAGGGCGCCCATGCCCGCCTGGCCCTGGAAGCTGTTCTCGCACTCCGAGGGATCGACCTTCCGGACCTCGACCTCGAGCACGCGCACGGCCCTGCGGCGGAACGCGCTCGAGTAGGCCGCGACGTCGGCCGCCGTGTAAGCGTAGGGGGCCGTACCCTCGACGGTAAGGATCAAGCGATCGTTCTGGACCGAGTCCGCGACCTCGCCCGTCGCAGCGACGTCGATCTTGCGCCGGGCCCAGACCGTGAAGCTGCCCGAGACGGGCTGGCCGAAGAAGGTCGAGACGTTCTGGAACGCGTACGTGAACGTGGGAATGTCGAGGACGGTCCCGTAGCCGACCGCGCTCGTGTCGCACAGGTAGTTCTCGAAGCTCCGGTTCTCCTCGCCAGCTGGCCCGAGACGCGAAGTCCAGGCCGGCTTCGTTCCCATGTCGGCGGTAGCGCGCGGAGCCGGAACGAAGATCTGCCAGGCGGTGTACTCCTGCATGTAGCGCTTGGCGAGCTCCAGGCCGGATTCCGCGTTGTAGAGCGCCTGCTGGCTCCATCGGTAGTTGTTCGCGATCTGCAGCTCCGTCGACGTCGTGGTGGCGAGCGTCAGCCCCAGGAACGTCAGGAGCAGCAGAGCAAGCAACGCGAGCACCAGGGCAAAGCCGGTCTCGTTCCGTCTCGGATCGCGCATGACGTCAAGCCCCTTCAATGACACAGCTAGTTCCACTTGGGCGTCCCCGTCTCGGTCGTGAGCGTCGCGAGGGCCTCTCGCGGCGTGATCTGGGCGGTCAACGATCCGCGCAGGGCCGCGTTGGCCGTGCCCGAGGCGTAGGTCGCTCCCTGAAGGCGAGGCGTGACCGCGCGGGCGCTCAGCGTCACCCGGACCTGCGTGATGAGCGTCGTGAAGTCGACGCCCAGCGAGTCGATCACGGGCGCCGAGTCGAACACCGCGCCCGGCTGGTTGAGGTACTGGACCTGGAGGTCCTCGATCGCGCGGGCCACGATCTGGAAAACGCCGCCGTTGACCGACCGCTCCAGGTTGGGGATGCCGGTCGCATCGACGTTGATGCGGTAGCGGATCACCTCGCCGAAGCCGAGCCCCTTTTCGGTGTCGACGTTGCAGCACTGGGTGCCGGCGGCGACGCCGCAGGCCGTCGGGTTGATGCTGGCCGCGGCGCCGGCGTTGCCGAGCCCCGTGGCGCTCGGCGCGCAGGCCGCACCATCGAGGGTGACCGCGACATGGTCCGCTCCCGTGCAACTGCCCGCGCCCGTGTCCTGGGCGAAGCTGTCCGCGGTCTTCACGGTCCAGCTGCCGTCCATGAACAGGAGCATCACGTTCGTTCCCGCGCCGAAGTCGATGGCCTTTTTCCTGAGGATGATCCGGTTGCCATCGATGTTGCACGCCTGTTCGTTGGGGAAGCCCTCGGAATTGGCCAGGATCTGCAGTTCGTCGGTCCCGCCGCCGAACGGGCTCGCCGCGGGGCCCGAGCCGTTCACTAGAGGAGTGAAGACCTGGGCGAAGGACGGCATGCCGACGCCGGCCGATGCCACGTCGCGGATGATCAGGTCCAGGGCCGAGCGGATGTTCTGCTGACGGTCGGTGCGCTCGGGCTGGACCTTGAAGGCGCTCTGACCGCCGCTGAGCAGGCCGAAGACGGCTCCCGTGACGATCAGCGTGACGACCATGGCGATCATCAGCTCGACGATGCTGAAGCCGCCCTGGCTGTTTCTGTTCGAAGCGTTCGAGGGGTTCATGGTTGTCATTCCCTACGGGGCCGGCACATTGGGACAGCCGCGCGTCGTGCATGTCCGGAAGGTCGCGTACTCAGCTCGCGAGAGCTGACCGCCGAACGGACCACTGACCTCGGACCGGACGGTGATGTAGCGGACGTCGTTGCCACCGGGGAAGTCGCCGACCACGGTCCAACGGCTCCGGACGAGGCCCACGCCGGGCACGGTCTCCTGGCAGTTGTAGGCGAGCACGCCTGCGACCGTCACCTCAGGCGTGGGGTTCGCGCCGGAGTCGGCGGTCAGGCTTCCGCCGGGGGTCAACATGTTGAACGGCAGCGCCTTCAGCTTCTCGAGGGTCTCGACCGAGCGGACGGCCGCCGAGGTCGTCATGTTGCCCATCTGGTTCGACGCGGTCGCGACCACGAAGAGGTTGGTGATGCCGATGATCCCGAAAGCCAGCACGACGATTGCGATCAACGCCTCGATCAGCGTGAAGCCGGATTCGGAGGAACGGCGACGCTCGGGGTTCATCAGGGAGCCTCCCAGTTGGGCGTCATGCTGATGCGGCCGCCGACGCCGACGAGGACCGTACGGCACAGCCCCGTCCTGGGCTGGCACAGTTTGATGTTGAAGTCGGCCCCGCCACCGACCGGGGTGACGACCTTCACGCCGGTATCGAGCACCGGGCAGGAGCCGCCGGCTCCCGCCGGGAAGCACGCGGCTCCGAGGCCGTTGAAGCGGATGCCTTCCGCGTTCGCGCCGCTCACCACGAAGTTCACGCCTTCGGGCAGGGTGCGGAGCGGGCCGAGCTGGGCCGCTTCGGTGACCAGAACGCTCATGTCGCGGCGCTGGCCCGTGATGCCGCCCGTGGGGTCCTGGTCGTCCTCGATGACCCAACGGTAGGTCCGGTTCGACGGAAAGAGGAGGACCACTCCGAGGCTTACGTTCTTGGTGATGGCCTTGTTACGGGCCGTTTGGAGCTCACCCGAAAGCAGGTTGATGGCCGCCCGGATCGCCGAGGTCCGCATGTAGTTGCGGATGGGCGGGCCGGCAACGGCGGCCAGGACGCCGATGATCCCCGCGACCACGATCAATTCGATAAGGCTGAATCCCGCGCTCGGTGCCCGACCCCGACTCGCGTTCGGCGACAGGTGCATGGTGGCCCTCCCTATAGCAAACTTCGTTCCCTGCGTGTCCGATAGTCTCTTAACGCAAATTGTATCAGCAGCTTACGAACTCGTCACGACTTTTTTCATGCCCCGGGGCCGGGACGTTCGCCGCTACCTTCCGTAACGTTCGTTGCAGCCGGGCGTGGCAGGAAGATGCTCACGGCGAGTCCGTGGGGACTTCGGTCCCCCATTAGGACCGTGCCTCCGTGGAGGCCGACGATCTTATAGACGATGGGAAGGCCCAGCCCCAGCCCGCCGGCCTTGGTGGTCAGGAACGGCCTCAAGTTGCCGCGCTCCTCGGGCGAGAGGCCCGGCCCGTCGTCGGCGATCGTGACCTGGGTCGCCTCGGCCGTTGTCGCGACGGACACTTCGACCCGCCCCTCCGGCCCGGCGGCCTCGCGGCCGTTCCGCACGAGGTTCTCGAACGCCCGCTCGAGCATCTCCTCGTCGCCGTCGAGGGCCACGTCGGGACCCGGCAGCACGACCGCGCTCGCACCGGCGCGTCCCCGGCTCTCGCGGGCCACGACGCGGTTGAGCAGCCGGCGCAGGTCGAAGGGAGCGATCTGCAGCGTCTCGTCCTTCACGAAGTCCACGAAGCGGCGGACCACCGTCTCCAGGGCCTCGCATTCCTCACGGATCGCCGTCGCTGCCGCCTGGGCCTCCGAGGCCGGGGCGCCGCGCTCGATCAGACGGGCGTAGCCCAGCATCGTTCCCAGGCCGTTGCGCACTTCGTGGGCCATCCCTGCCGTCAGCTCGCCCGCCCGCGCCATCGGCGCCGTGGCTTCGAGGCGCTCCTCGAGCGCGAGGCGCCGGGCCTCCTGCTCGCGTGACAGCGCCTCGCCCCGGTCCCGGAGCCGCCCCATGGCCTCCTCGTACGCGTCCAGCGCGCGTGGACCCGAGGCCGGCTCCTCGCGGCGCGGCAGCAGCAGGAACGCGAGCCCCACGATCACGATCGACAGCGAGGCGGCGTGGGCGAGGAGCGTGTCGCGGCGCTCCCGGAGGTCCTCCACCAGCTGGGGCACGGGCATGGAGAAGCGGGCGATGCCGGGGCCGGTCGGCGTGCGCAGCGCCATGTAGGCCAGGAGGCGCGGCTCGTTGCCGGCGAAGGGGCCGAACGTCAGCACCTGGCCGGCGAGGGCGGCGGCCAGGTCGGAGCGGCCGAGCCAGTGCCGGACGGGCGCGGGAGCCGGGTAGCCGTGGAGCGCCATCCCCGTCACGTCGAAGATCTCGAACTCCTTCACGAGGCCGCTGCGGAGGGCTTCGAGGTCCGCTTCCTGGAGCCCGGCGTCGCCGCGGGTCAGGGATATCTCGAGCGCCGGGCGCAGCCGCAGGGCCGTGTCGCGGCCGGCGGCGACGACCCGGTCCCTCACCTTCGCCTGCGAGTGGAGCGTCTGGAGCAGCCCCTGGACGTCGAAGAACACCAGCAGGCTGGCGGCCACCCCGACGGCGAAGCGCAGGATCGGGCGGCGCAGGTCAGCCAAGGAAGAAGCTTCCGTACCAGTTCAGGAGCGCGGGTCCCGCGAGCAGCGTCGCCAGGCCCCCGAGCCCGAGGAACGTGCCGAGAGGCAGGCGCGTGCGTCTCGAGCCCGTGCCGAGGGCGACGAGGCTGAGCCCTAGCACGGCTCCGCAGAACGAGCCGAGCAGCACCGCGAGCAGCGTCGGCTTGGCGCCCAGGAAGGCGCCGAGCATCGCCACCATCTTCCAGTCCCCCTGGCCGAGGGCCTCTTCGCCGTAGTACCACTCGGCGGCGCGGGCGATCAGCGCGAGGGCCAGGTAACCGCCGAGCGCCGCGAGGGTCGCTTCCAACGGAGACGGCGGCTCGCGGAGCAGGCTCGCGACGAGGCCGAAGACGATGCCCGGCAGGGTCAGCACGTTCGGGAGCAGGTGATGGTCGAGGTCGATCAGGCTGAGGATCAGCAGCAGGGTCGCGAACGCCATCGCGAGCGCGGCCGGGAGCGTCGGGCCGAGGCGCAGCGCGAGGCCCATGTACACGAGACCGTTGGCCGCCTCCACCGCCGGATAGCGCGCCGAGATGCGGCGGCGACAGACGCGGCAGCGGCCGAGCAGCGCCAGCCAGCTCAGCACGGGGATGTTGTCGAGGGAGCGGATCTCCGAGGCGCAGCCCGGGCAGCGCGAGCGCGGCGAGACGACCGAGAGCCCCGCCGGAATGCGGTAGATGCAGACGTTCGCGAAGCTCCCGACCAGCATCCCCACGAGCAACGCGAACCACTCCCAGACCGGCGGGCGCAGCAGGTCCGCGAAGCCCTGGAGCAGGGGGTGCATGGCGGCCCATTCTCGCATGCGGCGCGTAGTAACATCCCGGCGCGGTGCCCCTCGACACGCGTGCCGGAACGCGCAGCCTGGTGCTGCTGTCGGTCCTCGTGATCGGAGTCTTCCTGGGCTTCTCCCTCTCGGCCACGAGCGGGCGCTTCGTGCCGGCGATCAGCGACCTCTACGTGGTGTGCCAGTACGCGAAGGCGATGGCCGAGGGCCATCCCTTCCACTACAACGCCGGCGAGCCGGCGTCCACCGGCGCCACGAGCCTGCTCCACACCGCGATCCTGGCCGTGGCCCACGCGCTCGGCGCTCGCGGCGAAGGACTCGTCGCCTTCGCGGTGATCCTCGGCGCGGCCCTCTTCGTCGCCTCGGTCGTCGTGGCACGCCAGGTCGGAGAGCGCCTCGCGGGCCCACGCGAAGGACTGCTGGCCGGAGCGCTCGTCGCCCTGGGCGGCCCGGTCGCGTGGGGCTTCCTGTACGGCTCCGACATCGCGCTCTTCCTGTTCCTGTCCTTGTGGCTGTTCGAGCGCCTCGTCGTGGCCTGGGGCGGTGGCCCGCTGGCCGGCGCCGTGACGGCCGCGACCTTGCTGGCGCTCGCGCGACCCGAAGGCCTGCCGCTCGCCCTCCTGGTCGCGGGCGCCTGGTGGCTGCGCACGGAGAAGACCCGGCGTCGGGCCTTCGCGCTGCCGGTCCTGGCGGGGCTCGCGGTGCTGGCGCTCAACCGCGTCGTGGCGGGAGCCTGGCTGGGAAGCTCCGTCGCGGACAAGTCGTTGTTCGCGAACTACGGCCGGATCGACGGTCTCAGCCTCGCCTCGGAGTACGCCGTCGACGTGGTGCGGGGGCTGCTCCTCGGCCTGTATCCCTCGCAGGCCTCGATCGGCTTCGCGCGGGGCTGGGCGCCCCTGATGTTTCCGCCCCTCGGTCTGCTCCTCGTGCTGCTGGCCGTGGTGCGCGGCGAGCCCGGCGTGCGCCGGCCGCTGCTCCTGTGGCTCGCTTTCCTCGCGATCGTCGGCGCCCTCGACGTCCCGAACATGTTCATGGGCGTCCACTTCAATCGGTACCTGCTGTGGACGTTCCCCTCGCTGCTGGTGCTGGTCGCGGTCGGCGTCGGCTGCCTCTCGCGGCTCGTGTCCGGGAACGACGCCGCTACCGACCGGCGTGCCTTCGCCCTCGTCGCGGGCCTGCTCCTCGCCCTGGGCGCGCTCTCGACGCTGCGCTTCGCCGGCCTCTACGCCGAGATGACCGGAAGCCTCGCGAGACGCGAGCTTCCCGCCGCCCGCTGGATCGCGACGCACCTGCCGCCCGGCGCGCGCATCGCGAGCGCCGCCACGAGCGTCGAGTACCTCACGGGGCATCGCAACACGAACCTCCACGGCGTGACGTCGCCGGCCTTCTTCGGAGGGCGCACGTCGGAGCGCGACGTGGCGATGCTCGAGGGGCTCGTCCGCCTGCCGGAATCGGAGCGGCCCGAATGGCTGCTGAGCTCGGAGGCATTGCAGGACGGCTCTCCGACGTTGCAGGAGCTCGCCGACGGCCCGCCCGTGTACCGGACCCTCAGCGGATCCGACGAGCTTCTCGTCTTCCACACGCGCTGGACCACGTTCTCCGCCGCGACGGCGCCGTGGCTGCCCCGGACCGCGGCGGCCATCGCCGGACGCCGCGAGGTGGACCGGCTCAACGTCGGCGACGGCGACGACGAGCGTCGCCACGCGTACTCCGTTCGCTCGTTCCTCGGCGGCCTCGCGTTGCGCGGGACCGCCCGCGTCGCGGACTACGCCCTCGCCGACGGACCACGCCGCGTCGCCGACGCCGGACGCGCCGTGCTCGGCGAGGAGTCCTTCAGGGTCGGCGCCCAGCCCGGCCGCGACCTGCTGATCGTGATGCGCACGGCGCCGGAGCTGAGCGCACGGGTCTACCAGAGCTCCGGCCCGCGCGGCCTCGGCCTCGGGTTCCAGGAGTCGCGTCTCACCGTCTCGTGCGGTGGACGAGCGGTCGCCGAGGCCTCGTTCCGTCCCGCCAACGGGTGGGACGAGCAGGTCCTGCTCGTGCCCGGCGGCGCGCTCACGACGGCTCCGGTCCGGCTCGCTCTCTCGGGACACTACGCGTCGTTCCGCTACTGGTTCTACCAGTAGAGCCCGTCGCGATCGCGTGGTACCTTGACCGTTCCATGACCATCTCGGGCAAGCGGATCGTGGTGACCGGCGGCTCCGGCTTCCTCGGAAGCCACGTCGTCGAGGAGTTCCGGCGGCACGGCGCGGCCGAGATCGTGGTGCCGCGCAAGCGCGACGTCGACCTCGTGGACGGGGCCGCGGTGACGCGCCTGGTCGCCGAAACACGCCCCGACGTCATGGTGCATCTCGCGGCGCGGGTCGGCGGAATCGGCGCCAATCGCGAGAACCCGGGCTCGTTCTTCTACGAGAACCTCATGATGGGCGTGCAGCTCCTCGAGGCCTGCCGGCTCGCGAACGTGCCGAAGGTGGTCACGGTCGGCACGATCTGCTCGTACCCGAAGCTGACGCCGGTGCCGTTTCGCGAGGACACGCTCTGGGACGGCTATCCCGAGGAGACGAACGCGCCCTACGGCCTCGCCAAGAAGATGCTGCTGGTGCAGTCCCAGGCGTACCGGCAGCAGTACGGCATGAACGCGATCCACCTGCTTCCGGTGAACCTGTACGGGCCTCGGGACAACTTCGACCCGTCGCTGTCCCACGTGATCCCGGCGCTGATCAAGAAGATCCAGGACGCCCTCGAGGCCGGCGCGGACCACATCGAGGTCTGGGGCACGGGCCGCGCGTCCCGCGAGTTCCTCTACGTCGAGGATGCGGCGCGCGGCATCGCCCTCGCGACCGGGGGCTACGACGGCCCCGAGCCCGTCAACCTCGGCGCGGGCTTCGAGATCCTGATCCGCGACCTCGTGACGACGCTCGTGCGGCTGATGGAGTTCAAGGGCGAGGTCCGCTGGGACGCGACCCGACCCGACGGTCAGCCGCGGCGTTCTCTGGACACGTCGCGGGCCGAGCGGCTGTTCGGCTTCCGCGCCACCACCTCGTTCGAGGAGGGCCTGCGCCGCACGATCGACTGGTACCGCGCGGAGCGACGGCGGTCGGCTCCGTGACCGACCCGCTCCTCGAAGAGGTCCGCCGCTTCTACGACGACAACCACGACGGCCTGGAACGAGCGCGCCGCGCGCGGCGCTACTACTACCGCTGCCTGCAGCGCGTGGTCGCGGCCCGCATCCCGCCGGGCTCGCGGGTGCTCGAGATCGGCTGCGGCAACGGCGACCTGCTCGCGGGGCTCCGGGCCTCGCGCGGCGTCGGCATCGACGTCTCGGGCAAGGCGATCGCGGCCGCCCGGGCGACCCACGGCGGTGCGCTGCATTTCCTCGAGGGAGATGGCGTCAACCCCCGGGTGCTCGCCCAGGCCGGCGGGCCGTTCGACGCGATCGTCATGGTCAACGTCGCGACCCACCTGACGGACGTGCAGGCGGCCATGGAAGCGCTCCATGCGGTGTGCCATGCCCGGACACGCATCTTCATCTACAGCTACAGCCGGCTGTGGCAACCGGTGCTGCGCCTCGCGGAGCTGCTGCGCCTCAAGTACGAGCAGCCGGCTCAGTCGTGGCTGCCGCCCGAGGAAGTCGTCCACATGCTGGCCCTCGCGGACTTCGAGGTGATCCGTCACGATCGCGACATCGTGATGCCGGTGGCGCTGCCGCTCGTGTCGGACCTCCTGAACAAGTACGTGGGGCGGCTGCCCCTCGTCGACCAGCTCGCGCTGATGTACGGCCTCACGGCACGGCCGATGCCGCAGCGCTTCGCGGGAACCCGTTCGTCGCATCCGAGCACCAGCGTGATCATCCCGTGCCGCAACGAGGAAGGTCACATCGAACCGCTCGTCGCGCGGCTGCCGAGCCTGCCGCCCAACAGCGAGTTCCTGTTCGTCGAAGGCAACTCCAAGGACGACACCGAGGGCGCCATCAAGCGCGCGATCGCGGCCCATCCCGACAAGCCGCTGCGCTTCCTCAAGCAGCCCGGGCGGGGCAAGGGCGACGCGGTGCGCCTGGGCTTCCGCGAGGCGCGCGGCGAGGTGGTCCTCATCCTCGATTCCGACATGGGCGTCGCTCCCGAGGACGTGCCGAAGTTCGTCGAGGCCCTGGTGCGCGGCAAGGCGGAGTTCGTGAACGGCTCCCGCCTCGTCTACCCCATGGAGGGCAAGGCGATGCGCTTCCTGAACCTGCTCGCCAACAAGTTCTTCGCCCTGCTGTTCGGCTGGCTCCTGGGCCAACAGGTGCGCGACACCCTGTGCGGGACCAAGGCCCTCTACCGCGAGGACTACGAGCGGATCGCCGCGAACCGCTCGTACTTCGGGGACTTCGACCCTTTCGGAGACTTCGACCTGCTCTTCGGCGCCGCGCGCCTCAACCTGCGCATCGTCGATCTCGCGATCCGCTACCACGAGCGGCGCTACGGTGAGACCAACATCTCGCGCTTCCGCCACGGGCTCCTGCTCCTGCGCATGAGCGCCTTCGCCGCGCGGAAGCTCAAGTTCTTGTGAAGACCGGCGCCCGGGCCTCCGTCGCCGGGCTCGTGGCCCTCGTCGCCTTCCACATGCGCGAAGCGCTGTTCGAGGGCCGCGTCTATTTCGAGCGCGACCTGCACCTGCAGTGGTACGGCCAGATGGAGAGCTTCGCCCGGAGCGTGGCCACCGGCGCCTGGCCGCTGTGGGATCCCTACGTGGGCTTCGGCCAGCCCCTCCTGGCCAACGCGAACGCGCAGGTCCTCTACCCCTTGACGTGGCTGAACCTGGTGATGACGCCGGAGCGTTACTACACGCTCTACCTGTTCGCTCACCTGATGCTCGCGGCCCTCGGGGTGCGGGCCCTCGCCCGCCGCTGGGGCACGTCGCCGGCCGGTTCCTGCGTCGCGGCCGCGCTCTTCGTCTGCAGCGGCCCGCTGCTGTCCCTGGGCAACGTCTGGAACCACCTGGCGGGCGCAGCTCTCCTGCCCTGGATCCTGCTCGCGGCCGATCGGGCGAAGCAGACGGCGAGCCCACGCGCGGTCGTCGTCCTGGCGGCGTGGCTCGCCCTCGGCGTTCTCGCGGGCTCGCCCGATTTCCTCCTGCTCGCGGCGCCCGTTCTGCTCGGGCTGACGTGGACGGGCGTCGGCGACGGCGGTCCGCCCCTACGGAAGCGGCTGGCGGCGCTGGCGCTGGCCGGCGTGCTGGCCGCGGGGCTGTCCGCCGCGCAGTTCCTGCCGTCGATGGAGCTCGTGCTCCACTCCAGCCGCGCGAACCTGGCGACGGCCGCGCGGGACTACTGGTCGGTGCACCCCGCGTTCGCCCTGCAGCAGCTCGTGCCGCTCGCCTGGGACGACGCCGCGATCCCTGCCGCGTGGCGCGCCGCCTTCTTCGAGTCCCGCGAGCCCTACCTGTTCTCGCTCTACCTCGGCGCGCCCGCGCTGTTCCTGGCCGCCCTCGGGGCCGCGCGTGGAGGTCACCGGCACCGGGGGCTGCTGCTGCTCACCCTGGGGCTCGCGCTTCTGCTCGCGCTCGGTCGCCATACCCCGTTCTACCCCGCCGCCGCCGCGCTGCTCCCGCCGCTGCGAATGATGCGGTACCCCGCGAAGGCGATGCTTCTCGTCTCGATGGCGGTTGCGCTCCTGGCCGGGGCCGGGTTCGACGCGCGGCCACGTCTCCGTGTGGGGCGAACGGCCGGCGCACTGGGCCTGCTGGCCTTCGCTTCCATCGCCGCCGCCGTATCGATGCCGGGTCACGGAGGCGCCGCGGCCGCGCTGCTGCGCCTCGCCGGCCTCGCGATCGTCCTGGCCGCGCTCGCGTTCCTGGGCAAGCGGCCGGGGCGCGCGGGCCTCGTGGCCGCGGCTGTCGCGGCGCTCGGCATCGGCGACCTCGCGCTCTTCCACCGGGACCTCAACCCCACGGCTCCCGGCGATTTCTACCGCGTCCGTCCGAAGGCGTTCCAGGCGCTTCCCGCCGGCGACACGGAGCGGGTCTACGTGTTCGACTACGCCGCGATGCCGGGCCTCGCTCCGGCCCTGCTCGGCCGTCCGCGCGCTGACGTCGTCGTCGGAGAGAACGTGCCGCGCGAACGCTGGCGCGGAGCCATGGGCGCCCGGCTCTACCCCACGGGCCCCGTGAACGCGGGCTTCCAGGTCGCGGGCAGCTTCGGGCGCGACGTGCTCGGCATCCAGCCGGCGCCTCTCGTGAAGCTCAACACCTTCGCCCTGCAGGAGAGCGGCGCGCCCGAGTGGCCTCGCGTACTGGCGGCGGCGGGAGTCGGCCGCCTTGTGGCTCTCCACGAGAACGCCCTCGGAGCCGACGTTCCGGTGCGTGGGCGGTTCCACGGGCCGTACTTCGAGGACGAGCTGCTCTACGACGTTCCGGGAGGCGCCGAGCGGTGCCGCGTGGTGAGCGGCGTCCGCCAGGGCGACGAGCCTGCGCTCCTCGTCGAGCCCGGCTTCGATGCGCGGCAGGAGGTGCTCCTGCCCGAAGGGCCCATGCGTCCCGCCCAGGAGGGATTCGTGGGAAGTTGCGAGATCACGGAGCTTCGCGCCGACGCGGTCGTGGCCAGGGTCGACGCCAGCGCCCCGGGCCTCGTGGTCGTCTCCGACGCATGGGATCCCGGCTGGAAGGCTCGTGTCGACGGCGCCGACGTCGACTTGCTGCGCGCGGACGTCGCGTTCCGGGCCGTGCGCGTGGGCGCCGGCTCCCACGACGTCCGGTTGCGCTACCGCCCGGCGTCGGTGATCGCGGGCGCCTGGATCGGCGCCGCGAGCCTCGCGCTCGCGTGCGCCGTCTGGGTCAGGGCTGGAAGAACTCGCCGAGCCTGATCGCGTCCACCGGGCCGACGGCGATGTCCCGCACGATGCCCCCGGGCTTCACCCGCAGCGTCATGGGCACCCGGTAGAGCTTGTAGGACTTGTTGAACTCCCCGCCCGGCGAGCGCAACACGCTGAAGGAGAGCGGCGTCGCCATGAACCAGCCCGGAGGCTCCCGGTCGAGGAGCACGCCGAAGACGGTCAGGTTCGCGGGACGGCGCGCGAAGGCGGAGTTCCAGAGCGGCAGCATCTTGTGGCAGGCCGGACATCCGCTCAGGAAGAACATCAGCAGCGTGTCGTTGCCCTTCGGGAAGTTGATCGTGCGGCGCGTGCCGTCGACGCCCTCGGCCTCGAACGCCGGCACCACGTCGCCGATCGCGAGCTGCGGCGGCGGCGTCGCGCCGGGCGCCGGCCCTTCGGCGCGGACAGGACGCGCCGAGAGAAGACTTGCGGCGAGGAGTGCGAGAGCGACCTGCCTCAATCTATTCATACTTGCTCCGCCACTGAGAGGACGTTCGGGCGATCGCGGCCTTCCCCGTCTCCGGATCGTAGTCGAAGGGCGTGCCGGAGGGATCCACCGGGATCGCCCGGACCAGGCCGGCGTCGACCAGCTCCGACAGCCGGCGTGGGAAACGGCCGTTCGCTTCCTTGAAGCGTGCGGCCGCCGCCGTCAAGGCATCCCGCGCGTCGAGGGCGTCGATGACCTCGATGTGGTGGATGGCATTGTCACGGATGGCGCCCCAGCCCGTTTCGTACTGGCGCTGCCAGATGGCACGCGAGGCCTTCCGGTCGTCGCCCATCAGGAAGCTCCCGGCCAGGCTCTCGAGCCAGAACGGCGCGCCCTCGATCCTGGACGCGTCGATCAGCACGTCGGCGGCGTTCTTGGAGTTCCTCATGAAGACGAACCAGAAGCTCCCGAGGTCCCAGCGCACGCGCCAGGACTTCGGAAGGTTGCGGGCCCCGGCTTGCAGGACCTCGATACCTTCGGCGGGCTTGCCGGCGCCCGCCGGCCGGGGCTCCGAGAGGAACACCGCGCCGTAGCGGTAGGCGAGCTCGAAGCGCGGATCGAGCCCGGTCGTGATGTCGATCAGGGGCCGCAGGAGGTCGTAGTGCGGGTCGGGAGCGAAGGCCCGCTGCTCGCCGAAGTACTGCACGGTGCGCAGCCAGTACAGGTCCGCCATGAGGTTGTCGAAGCCCGGCGTGAAGCGCCTCACCTCGCTCGCGGTGCGCAGGTAGATCCGGCCCTCCGCGAGGTCACGCGTCCCGACCACGGCGTCGAAGCGCGTCTGCACGAACGGCACGAGCGGGACGAGCAGCAGGAAGAGATAGCGCGTCAATGCAGGTCCCGGGAGCCGAAGGCGAGGCGGGCGGCGCCGAGCAGGACGGCGCTGTAGACGATCGCGTAGGCCGTCATCCAGGCCAGGGCCACGACCGGGACGGGGTCGCCGTAGACGACCGCGTTCTTGACGTCGAAGTTGCGGAAGTTCGGGACGGCCCAGTACAGCGCCGTGACGAGCCAGTCCGGCACCTCGGAGACCTGGCGCATGTTCCGGATAACGTCGGAGAAGCGCCCGGCGACGACCACCGCGATGGTCCACAGCGTCGCGAGGAGCGAGGACGAGGCAACGCTCGAGAAGAAGAGGGCCACGGCCACGACGAGGATGAGCCCGAGGAAGATCGGATAGATCGCCTTCAAGAGCGCCGGATCGGCCCGGTGGTGCGTAGCGAGCAGCGTCACGATGAGCCCGATCGACATGAGCCCGATGTTCACGAACAGCGTGAAGCACAGTCCCGCGAACTTCCCGAGCAGGAACTCCGAGCGGGTCAGGGGCTTGGCCAGCAGCGGGTACAGCGATCGACGCTCGATCTCCTTGCTGATCAGTCCGACGCCGATGAACAGGGCGATGAAGGTGCCGAAGATGTCCATCGACGCGAGGCCCAGGTCCTTGACGATCTTCTCGTCCTGCCGGATCGACAGGTTGCCGAGGAGCAGGCTCGAGGCCGTCATCAGGACGGCGAAGAAGACCAGGTTGTAGAGCACCCGCTCGCGCACCGTCTCGCGGAAGGTGTTGGCGGCCACGGCGACGATGCGCTTCAGGCCGCTCATGCGGGGCCTCCCCCGCCCTTGCCCATCTCCTTCATGAAGTAGTCCTCGAGGGACTGCCTGATCGGCTGCACGGAGAGGACGCGCGAGCCGCCCCGCTTCAACGCTTCGAGGGTCGCGAGGAGTTCGGGTTCGGTCACCTGGAGCGTCGCCCGCTCGCCCATCCGCCCCGTGCGACTCGCCTCGGGAATGCCGGCCAGGTCGCCGCCGCTCACCAGGACCTCGAGGAGGTTGCGGTCGTCGCGTTCGAGGATCTCGTCGAGGCGGCCCACCTTGACGAGCCGGCCCTCGCGCAGCAGGGCCACCCTGTCGCAGAGGGTCTCGGCATCCGGCAGGATGTGGGTCGAGAAGAACACGGTGCGACCCTCGCGCTTGAGGCGCAGGATCACGCCGCGGACGAGGCTGCGGCCGATGGGATCCAGACCCGACATGGGCTCGTCGAGGACGACGAGTTCCGGATCGTTCAGGAGGGCCTGGGCGAGGCCGAGGCGCTGGGCCATCCCCTTGGAGAAGCGTCGCACCGCGACGTCGCGGGAGTCCTGGAGGCCCACTTCCTCGATCAGGGCGTTGGCGCGCTCCGTGCGCACCGAGGGTGACAACCCGAAGAGCCGACCCACGTAGTCGAGGTACTCACGAGGAGTCAGGTAGTCGTAGAAGTACGGCTGCTCGGGAAGGTACCCGACGCGTGCCTTCCAGGCCGGATCGGCGAGCGGCAGGCCCAGCACGCGCGCCTCTCCCGAGTCGGCGAATACCAGTCCCATCAGGGTCTTGATGGTCGTGGTCTTGCCCGAGCCGTTGGCGCCCAGGTAGCCGAACACCTCACCCCTGGCGACGTCGAAAGTCAGGTCGGTCAGGGCCGCCCGGCGCTGGCGGGCCAGGAAGCCGACGGCGTAGGACTTCGAGAGGTGGGCGAACGAGAGAGCTGGCGTGGGAGTGGAGGAGGAGACGTTCATGCCGTGCTAGAACGCGAGGATTCTAGCAGACAAGCCGGATTGGAGGCGCTACTGGCCGATCGCCTGGCAACCGAGGATGGAGCCGGCGGTGCAGCAGTTCAAGACACCCATCGTTCCGGCCACGACGCCGCTCGTGTCGCCGCCGAAGCTGCGCGTGCCGGTGCGGTTGAGCGAGGTCGGGCTCGCGGCATAGCAGTACGTCGCGACGTCGTTGGCCTGCGCTCCCGAACCGAAGTAGTTCGCGTCGCGGGTGTAGCCGCTCTTCGACATGGGCACGGCGGCCAGGATCGGATCCAGGAAGGTCGGAGCGGTGACGCCGTAGCCCGGGATGCAGGCGGCATTGGACGGCACCGACAGGCAACTGATCTGGCCGTATTCGCCTCCGTTGGCGCCGTGATAGGCCGCCTCCGAGGAGAGCACGGTGCGGATGTCGCCGGTGACGGCGGACTCGTTGGCCGAGACGCGGGCACGAAGCAAGCTCGGGATGGCGATGGCGGCGATGATGCCGATGATCGCCACGACGATGAGCAACTCGATGAGCGTGAACCCGCGATTGTCTTTCATGATTCTGTCGGAGAGCCCAGGAAAGCGACGCGTGTGAAGAGGAGATTGAGGGAGGAAACGCGGGGGGGACCGTAGTCCCCCCCGAAGGAAGGACGAGACTAGCCGAGGGGCGCGCAGGCCGCCGGCGTGGTGTTGAGCGTGCCGACGCCGTTGGGCGAACCCACGCAGCAGTCGAGCTGGCCCTGCGTGCCGCCGAGGACGCCGCTGGCGTCGCCGCCGAAGCTGCGCGTACCCGTGCGGTTCAGCGACGTCGGGCTGGCCGAGTAGCAGTAGCCGTCGAAGCCCGAGCCGACCGCGTTCGGCGTGACCGTGTAGATGCGCGTGTAGCCGGACTTGGTGGACACGGCCGCGGCCGTGCCGAGAACCTGATCCAGGAACGTCGGAGCGGTCACCGCGTAGTTCGGGATGCAGCCGGCGCCCGACGGAACGTTGAGACACACGGGCGTCGGAGCGTAGCCGTTACCGTTGCTCGCGCCCTCGTAAGCCGCCTCGGCCGAGATCCAGGTACGGATGTCGCCCTGGGTGGCCGACTCGTTCGCGGAAACGCGCGCACGGAGGAGGCTGGGGATCGCGATCGCCGCGATGATGCCGATGATCGCGACGACGATCAGCAGCTCGATCAGCGTAAAGCCCTTCTGGTTCTTCATAATCGATTCTTTTCCTTTCACCATTGCAATGGCTGGCCGCCCTTAGAGCAAGAGCAGTGCCATACACGATACCGGTCCAAGTCGTTGATTCTACTAGACCCCGTTACGATGTGACCCGGGGCGTGCGTGACAAATTTTGGCAGTTGCCGTTTTTTGTCAGGCGGGGTCGTCCGCCGCGTACTTCGAGACGAGGTACCGCAGCGAGCGCGGGGTCACGCCCAGGAGGCGGGCGGCTTCGGCCCGATCCCCTGCGGCCTGCTTGAGCGCCTCGCGCAGGAAGTCCCGTTCGATGGCACGGATGTGCTCGTCGAGGTTGAAGCCGTGGCCGAGATTCCCCTGGCTGTCCTGAGGCACGCTGCCCGCCGGAGTCTGGAGCGCCTCGGGCAGCCGTTCGACGAGGATCGCCGGCGTGGTCTCGAGGGCCACCGCGCGCTCGATGACGTTCTCCAGCTCTCGGACGTTGCCGGGCCAGGCGTACTGGGTGAGGCGCGTCATCGCCTCGCTCGAGATCTTCGCCACGGCCTTCGCCATCTCGCTCGAGAACTGGATGAGGAAGTGCTCGGCAAGGAGCGGGATGTCGTCGCGGCGCTCGCGCAGCGGCGGGATGTGGAGGGGAATCACGTTGAGCCGGTAGAAGAGGTCCTCGCGGAAGCGCCGTTCGCGCACGAGGGTCGTGAGCGGCCGGTTCGTGGCCGCGACGAGGCGCACGTCCACGTCGATCTCGTCCGTGCCGCCGACGCGCCGGATCTTGCGATCCTGGAGGGCCCGCAGCAGCTTCACCTGCATGGACGGCGGCGTCTCCCCGACCTCGTCCAGGAAGAGGGTGCCCCGGTGGGCGGCCTCGAAGAGGCCCTTCTTCGTCTGGTGGGCGTCGGTGAACGCCCCCTTCATGTGGCCGAAGAGCTCGCTCTCGAGCAGCGTCTCGGTCAGGGCGCCGCAGTTGATCGAGACGAAGGGAGCGTCCTTCCGCGGCGAGAGCGTGTGGATCGCCTTCGCGACCAGCTCCTTGCCCGTGCCGCTCTCGCCCGTGATGAGCACGGTCGAGTTGGTCCCGGCCACCGAGCGAACCATCGTGAAAACGGCCGCCATGGCCGAGGACACGCCGATGATGCTGCCCAGGGCGTGGCGGCTGTGGAACTCGGCCTTGAGGAGGAGGTTCTCCTCCTCGAGCTTGCGCCGGTCGATGACGCGTCGCGCGACGAGCTTCAGCTCCTCGATGTCGAAGGGCTTGGTCAGGTACGCGTCGGCGCCCAGGCGCATCGCCGCCACGTTCATCTCGTGGGAGCCGAAGGCCGTCATGACGATCACGACCGTCTCCGGCGAGGCGGCCTTCACGTGGCGCAGGATCTCGAGGCCGTCCCCGTCGGGCAGCTTGACGTCGGTGAGGATCATGTCGACGGGGCCCTGGCCGAGGAGCGTCGCGGCCCGGGCCCGGCTTTCCGCGGCGAGGACCTCGAAGCCCTCCTTGCGCAGCATGATGCCGAGCATCTCGCGCATGGACGGCTCGTCGTCGACGATCAGGATGCGTTTCAAAGTGCCGGGAGCTCCGCTGTGAGGGGCGATGCTATAGCGCGCCCCGAGGGCGTTCAACCCTCGAGGTCAGGCCGGAACCGGGACTCCGATGAGCGGGAGGCGAACCTCCACCTCGGTCCCCTGGGAAGGAGCACTGCGCACGGTGATGTCGCCGCGATGCTCCTGCACGATCCGGTAGACGATGGCGAGACCCAGGCCCGTGCCCCGCGGCGTGCCGGAGTGGAACGGCTCGAACAGGGCGCGCTGCTCGTCGGGCCCCATGCCGCGGCCCTGGTCCCGCACCACGAGGACCGCCTCGCTCGCGCGCCGCGACAACCGGACCTGCAGCACGCCGCCCTGGGGCATCGCCTCGAGGCCGTTGCGGGCGAGGTTCCAGAACACCTGCGCCACCTGGTCGCTGTCGGCGAGGCACACGCACGGACCGGCCTCCGCCTCGAAGTCGACGCGGTGGGCCGGGGAGACCTCCGGGCCGTTGCGCAGCAGGGTCACGGCTTCGGCCAGGACCCGCGCGACGTCCACCGGCCCCATGGGCCGCGGCGCCGGCCGCGCCTGGAAGAGGAACTGGTTGAGCGTGTCCGAGAGCCGCTTGGACTCGCGCGTGATGATCGAGAGGAGCCGCGCCTGGTCGGCCGAGATCTCCGACTCGGACATGAGCACCTGCGCCGAGCCGCTGATGGAGCCCAGCGGGTTGCGGATCTCGTGGGCGAGGTAGGCGGCCATCTCGCCCACCGCCGCGAGCTTCTCCCGGATGCGCACCTCGTGCTCCAGGCGCTTCACCTCCGTGAGGTCCTGGAACACCAGCAGGAAGCCCTGGCCGCCGGGGGCGCCGGTGGCGAGGGGCGAGACCGAGACTCCCAGCTCCCGGCGCTCGGCCTCCGGCGACTCGTAGCCGAGCTCGAGGCGCGCGAAGCCGCGGTCGGCCGCGCGGGCGGCGAGGGCCGCCGGGTCGAGGGCGGGCGCGCCGAACACCGCCGCCAGCTTCCTTCCCTGGATCGCCGCGACGCTGCGCCCGAGGATCCTCACCCCCACCGGGTTGACGTAGAGCACGACGGAGCTGGCGTCGGCCGTGATGAGGCCGCTATGGATGCTGTCGACGATGAGCTTGTTGAACTCGCGAAGGTCGGCGACCTGCTCCGTCGCCGCCTCCAGGCGTTCCCCCGCGCTGTGGAGCCCCTCGGCCAGGTAGGAGCCGACCATCGCGACGGTCGCGCAGACGACGCCCGTGACGAAGATGGAATAGATGAGATGCTTGGCGGGAGCATAGGGCGCGTCCTGGAGGCCCTGGGGCGGCACCAGCCCGGAACGGACCGCCCACAAGAGCGCGCCGTAGAACATCGTGGCGACGCCCGCGAACACGAGGCCCTGGCGGCGGAACAGGAGGACGCTGCCCGACAGCACGGAGATCGGGTAGAGCAGGATGAAGCCGCCCGCGCGGATCCCCCCCGTGAGGTAGACGAGACCGGTGATGCTGAGCAGGTCGCAGAGAACCTGCCCGTAGACCAGCGGGCCGGGCCTGGGGAACACGCGCAGCGCCACGGCGTGGACGATGGTGAGCGCGTAGGTCGTCGCGATGAGGAAGTACAGCGGGTTGACGCGGGCGAGCGTCTCCGACACCGCTTCGACGTAAACGGCGATGAGAAGCAGGGTGGTGACCATCACCACCCTGAGCACGAGTAGCCGCTTGAGCTTGCGCTCGAGCGTGGATTCCATGGACGCCGCCGCCGCGGCCGCCGGCCCTTAGTGGCTGAGCTGCGAGATCAGCGAGAACAGCGGCATGTACATGCTGATGACGATGCCGCCGACGGTGATACCGAGGAACAGGATCATGACGGGCTCCATCAGCGTCAGGAGGTTCGCCACGGCCTGGTCCACTTCCTCCTCGTAGAAGTCCGCGATCTTCGAGAGCATCGCGTCGAGGGCGCCGGTCTGCTCGCCGACGCCGATCATCTGCACCACCATCGAGGGGAACTCGTTCGACTCGCGCAACGGCTGGGCGATCGTGAGACCGCCCTCGACCGCCTTCCGGACGTTCATGATCGCGTCCTCGATGATCGAGTTGCCGGCCGTGCGGGCCGTGATCTCGAGGCCGTCCAGGATCGGGACGCCGGAGGAGATGAGCGTCGCGAGGGTGCGGCAGAAGCGCGCCACGGCGATCTTCTGCATCAGGGGCCCGAAGATCGGCGCTTTCAGGACGGCGCGATCGATGACGCGGCGTCCACCGTAGGTCGCGTAGTAGCGGCGGAAGGCGAAGGTACCGCCCACGAGGAGCACGACCAGCAGGGGCAGCAACCGCACGAACCAGTTCGAGGCCGCGATGACGATGCGGGTGGGCAGGGGCAGCTCGGCGCCGAGGCCCTCGAACATGGCGGCGAAGGTCGGGATGACCTTCCACAGGATGACCGCGATGACGATGCCGGCGATCGCGATGACGGCGATCGGGTAGACCATCGCGCCCTTGACCTGGGCCTTCAGCTTCACGGCCTTCTCGATGTAGGTCGCGAGGCGCTTGAGGATCGTGTCGAGGATACCGCCCGCCTCGCCGGCCGCGATCATGTTGGTGAAGAGCTCGTCGAAGGCCTTGGGGTGCTTGCGCATGGCGTCGGCGAGGGACGCGCCGCCCTCGACGTCCATGCGCGTCTGCTGGAGGATCTTCGCGAAGGTCTTGTTCTCCTGCTGACCGCCCAGGATCTCGAGACACTGCACGAGGGGGAGACCGGCGTCGATCATGACCGAGAACTGGCGCACGAAGATCGCGAGGTCCTTGGCGGGCACGCTGCCGCCCAGCTTCGGGACCGAGACCTCCTTGCCCTTCTCCTTCACGGACGAGACCAGGATCTGGTCCCTCCGCAGGAGCGCCATGGCGGCTTCCTTGTTGTCGGCGACGCGCTCGCCGGAAACCGACTTGCCGTCCCGGGTCTTGCCTTTGTAGACGAAAGCGGGCATCGAGGGCCTCCCTACTAACGCGGCCGCACGGGCGGCCGGCCTCCGGACTGCGGTGTCGCAAGCCCGGCGCCACGATTGATCATGTCCTGGAGCTCTTCGGCGTTGGAGCTCACTCCGAGGGCCGTCTGGAGCGTGATCTGCTTCGAGAAGTACAACGTCGCGAGCGCCTGGTTGAACGTCTGCATCCCGTACTTCTCCTGGCCGGTCTGCATCGTCGAATAGATCTGGTGGATCTTGTCCTCGCGGATCAGGTTACGGATCGCGGCGTTCGGGACCATGATCTCCATGGCCAGGCAGCGCCCGGTGCCGCTCGACTTCGGGAGCAGGCTCTGGCACATGACGCCTTCCAGCACCAGGGACAGCTGGGCGCGGATCTGGGGCTGCTGGTGCGCCGGGAACACGTCGACGATACGGTTGATCGTCGACGCGGCCGAGTTCGTGTGGAGCGTGCCGAAGGTGAGGTGGCCCGTCTCGGCGATGCGGAGCGCGGACTCGATCGTCTCGAGGTCGCGCATTTCTCCGATCAGCACCACGTCGGGGTCCTCGCGGAGCGCCGCGCGCAGCGCGTTCGTGAAGGAGTGGGTGTCGGCGTGGAGCTCGCGCTGGTTCACGACGCACTTCTTGTGGGCGTGCAGGTACTCGATCGGGTCCTCGATCGTGATCATGTGCTCGTGGCGCTCGTTGTTGATCTTGTCGAGCATGGCCGCGAGGGTCGTGGACTTGCCGGAGCCCGTGGGCCCCGTCACGAGGACGAGGCCGCGCGGCTTGTCGCAGATCGTGGCGACGACCGGCGGCAGGCCGAGCTCCTTGAAGCTGCGGATCTCGTACGGGATCGTGCGGTAGACGGCGGCCACGGCGCCGCGCTGGCTGAACACGTTGGCCCGGAACCGCGCCAGGCCCTTGATGCCGAAGCTGAAGTCGAGCTCGAGGTTCTCCTCGAAGCGATGCTTCTGGGCGTCGGTGAGCACGCTGTAGGCGAGCTGCTTGGTCTCCACGGCCGTGAGCGGCGGCAGGTCCAGCGGCCGCAGCTTGCCATCGACGCGGATCTGGGGCGGAGAGTTGGTGGTGACGTGGAGGTCGGTGCCACCCATCTCGGTCATCGTCTTCAACAGCTGGTGCAGGCTGACAGCCACGCGTGGCCTCCTAGTGGACGGTCTCTCTCAGGACTTCCTCGATCGTCGTGATGCCCAGCTTGATCTTCTCGAGACCGGACAGGCGCAGCGTGAGCATGCCGTCCTCGAGGGCCTTGCGCTTGAGCTCCACGGACGTGGCGCCGACCATGATCAGGTCGCGGATGCCCTCGCTGATCTCCATCACCTCGTAGAGACCGACGCGCCCCTTGTAGCCCGTGCCGTTGCAGACGCCGCAGCCGCGGCCCTTGTACATCTTGAAGGTCCCGACGACCTCGGGCGCGAAGCCGATGTCCGTCAAGGTCTTCGACGGCACGTCGGTCAGCTCCGCCTTGCAGTTCGAGCAGATGCGGCGGATCAGGCGCTGGGCCTGGATCAGGTTCACGGCGGTCCCGACCAGGAACGGCTCGATGCCCATGTTCACGAGGCGCGAGACCGTCGACGGCGCGTCGTTCGTGTGGAGCGTCGAGAGCACGAGGTGGCCCGTGAGGGAGGCCTTCACGGCGATCTCGGCCGTCTCGTAGTCGCGGATCTCCCCGACGAGGATGGTGTTGGGATCCTGGCGAAGGAACGAGCGCAGGGCCGCGGCGAAGTTGAGGCCGATCGCGTCGCGGATGTTGACCTGGTTGATGCCGGGCAGGTTGAACTCGACCGGATCCTCGGCCGTCATGATGTTGGTGTCGGGCTTGTTGAGCGAGGCGAGGGCCGAGTACAGCGTGTTCGTCTTGCCGGATCCCGTGGGCCCCGTGACCAGCACGATCCCGTAGGGCTTGGCGATCGCGCGCTGGAACTTGTCGAGGGAGGCCTGCTCGAAGCCCAGCTTCGTCATGTCGAGCATCAGCTTCGACTTGTCGAGGAGCCGCATGACGATCTTCTCGCCCCACAGCGTCGGCAGGCACGAGACGCGGAAGTCCAGGTCGCGGCTGCGGTCCTCGATCTTCATCTTGATCTTGATGCGTCCGTCCTGGGGCAGGCGCTTCTCGGAGATGTCGAGCTTCGCCATGATCTTGATGCGCGACGTGAGCGGGTCGCGCAGCTTCATGGGCAGCGCCATGACGTTGTAGAGGATGCCGTCGATGCGGAACCGGACGCGGAACTCCTTCTCGTACGGCTCGATGTGGATGTCGGAGGCGCCGCGCTTCAGGGAGTCGATGAGCAGGACGTTCGTGAGCTTGATGACCGGCGCGGCCTCGGAAGATTTCGCGAGGGCGCCGAGGTCGATCTCGTCGTCGTCGGTCTTCACGGTCTCGACGTCGGCCTCTTCCTCGCCCATCGCGTCGAGGTCGACCTCGGACAGCCCGACCGAGGCCATGTCGTCGAGGGTGAGGGCCGGCCCGTCCATGACGTCCTTGAGCGACGGGCTCGCGCCGAGACCCATGGGCGCGCCGCCCCCGCTGCTGCCGTCGCCCTTGAGCTGCAGGGAGCGCGACGAGCCGTAGTACTTCTCGATCGCCTCGTCGAGGGAGATCTCCGAGGCCACCACGGGCTCGACGTTGTAGCCCGTCATGAACTTGATGTCGTCCATGGCGAAGACGTTCGTCGGGTCGGCCATCGCGATCGTGAGGGTCGCTCCCGAGCGGCTCAGGGGCAGGATCTGGTACTTCCGGGCGGTCTCCGCGGGGATGATCTTGATGATGGCGGGATCGACCTCGAAGTGCTCGAGGTTGATGGACGGCACGCCGTACTGGCGTGACAAGAGGCTCGTGATCTCCTCGTCGCGGACGTAGCCGAGAGAGACGAAAGCCTTCCCGAGCTTCCCGCCATTCATCTTCTGATGGCTGAGAGCTTCCTGCAGCTGCTGAGGAGTAACCATGTTCTCCTTGAGCAGCAACTCGCCGAGCTTGACGGGCATGAGTTCGCTAAAAACCTAGGTTTGTCCGGTACTTAGTCGCGAAATGGTAGCGCGCTGCTTCCGGGAGTGTCAAGGGTTTCGCGCGCGCCGCCTCCCCGCCGGTCCGCGGACGCGTCGCGACGCAGGAGGCGAATCACGCGCCAAGTGTGGTTGGACAAAGCGAATTGTCCGGATCGGCAGCGTCCCGGAGACGCGCCGGGCGACGGCGGAACCGTGTGCTAGCATTACGGCCGCAACCTGCTCCGATGAACGAAGACCGGCCGATCGCGCTCAGCCGCCCGTGGTTCGACGACAGCGAAACCCAGCACCTGGTTCGGGCTCTCGGGGGCAAGACGGCCGGCGACGGGCCGTTCTGCCGTCGGGTCGAGGAGCGGCTCGGGACCCAGTTGGGCTCGCCGCGCGTCCTGCTCACCACCTCCTGCACGCATGCCCTCGAGCTCGCGCTCATGGCGCTCGGCGTGGGTGCCGGTCACGAGGTCATCGTGCCCTCCTTCACGTTCGTGTCGACGGCCAACGCGGTGCTGCGGGCCGGCGCGCGACCCGTGCTCGTCGACATCGAGGAGCGCACCCTGGGCCTCGACCCCGAGCAGGTCGAGCGCCACCTGACGCCGCGGACCCGGGCGCTCCTGCCCGTCCACTACGCGGGCATCGCCTGCGACATGCCGCCGCTGTTCGAGATCGCCCGGCGCAAGGGACTGAAGATCGTGGAGGATGCGGCCCAGGGCCTGGGCGCGACCCTCGACGGCCAGGCCCTGGGCGCGCTCGGCGACGCGGGCTGCTTCAGCTTCCACGAGACCAAGAACGTCACCTGCGGCGAGGGCGGCGCCCTCGCCGTGCGCGATCCCGAGGTCGCCCAGCGGGCCGAGATCATCCGGGAGAAGGGCACGAACCGCAGCGCCTTCCTGCGCGGCGAGGTGGACAAGTACACCTGGATCGCGGAGGGATCGAGCTACGTCCTCTCGGACCTCCTGGCCGCCGTCCTCGATGCGCAGCTCGACAAGCAGGACGAGATCGCCCGCCGCCGCGCCCGCATCGCGGCTCGCTACCGCAGCGAGCTCGCCGCCTGGGCCAAGGCGCACGGCGTCCGGCTGCCGCCGGTCCTGCCCGACCGGACGGTCAACGACCACATCTTCTATCTGCTGCTCCCCGATGCGGCCGCCCAGGCGACCTGCCTCGCGGCGTTGAAGGCCCGCGGCGTGGGCGCGACCTTCCACTACGTCCCGCTGCACTCGGCGCCCTTCGGCCAGGGCCTCGGCCAGGGCGGCGGCCCCTACCCGGTGACCGAGCGGATCGCCTCGACGCTGGTGCGGCTGCCGCTGCACCCCCTGCTCGACGACGCCGACGTGTCCCGGGTCGTCGGCGCCGTCAGCGCGAGCCTCGGATGAGCGCGGCCGGAGGGCCACGGCTGAGCCTCGTGCTCGCCTGCTACAACGAGGAAGAAGTCCTCGCGGCAAGCTTTCGCGAGATCCGCGAGACGCTTCTCGACTTCGGACATCCCTTCGAGATCCTGTTCGTGGACGACGTCAGCCGCGACAACACCCGCGAGCTGATCGCGAAGATCGTGGCGGAGAACCCCGGCCTCGACATCCGCGTCATCCTCCACGAGAAGAACAAGGGCCGCGGCGCCACGGTCACCGACGGGTTCCGGGCCGCTCGCGGCGAGATCGCGGGCTACCTCGACGTGGACCTCGAGGTCCACTCGCGCTACATCCCGTCCCTGGTGCGGGCGATCCTGAGCGGCGCCGACGTGGCCACCGTGCGGCGCATCTACGCGTTCCAGGCCCGCGCCCTCGACCGCTACTTCATGAGCCGCGGCTACTCCTGGCTGGTGCGGCGCGTGCTCGGCTCGAGCCTCCACGACACGGAGACGGGCTACAAGTTCTTCCGCCGCGAGACGCTGCTCCCGGTGCTCGACGCCACGAAGGATGCGGGCTGGTTCTGGGACACCGAGTTCATGATCCGGGCCGAGCGGCGCGGCCTCAGGATCCGCGAGATCCCGGGGGCCTACGTGCGGCGCTGGGACAAGACCTCGAAGGTCAGCGGCATCCGCGACTCGATCGACTACTTCAGGCGCCTGCTCGCGTTCCGCAAGACGCTCGGGCGCGAGGGCGCTTGACGGCCCTCGCCGAGATCGGCCTCGGCCGGGCGCTCCGCTTCGGCTTCTACACCCTCGCCC
>CADEEV010000027.1 GCA_902826455.1 uncultured Acidobacteriota bacterium
ATCCGAGCCGCCCCTCGCGCCGCCGCCCGTGCGGCGCGGAGCGAAGCCGCGCTCCGCCTGGATCCTGGCGCTTGCGGGTCGCGACGACGACGACCCGCCCCGCGCGCTGGGTGTCGTCGGCGGCGCGATCCTCGTGGCCATCCTGCTGGTCGCGGGGAGCCTGCGCCTGCACCGGCTCGCCGACGTGCCCGCGGGCTTCTTCTGCGACGAGGCCTCGATCGGGTACAACGCCTACTCGATCCTCGAGACCGGCCGCGACGAGCACGGCATGGCGTTTCCGCTCTACTTCCGCGCCTTCGGCGAGTACAAGAACCCGGTCTACATCTACAGCGCCGTGGCCTCGATCGCCGCGTTCGGCCTCGACGAGTTCGGGACGCGCTTTCCGGCCGCGGCCTACGGCACGCTCACCGTGCTGCTGGCCTTCCTCGTCGGCCGACGCCTCTTCGGCCGCGACGCCGGCCTCGTGGCGGCGGGGCTGCTGGCCGTCTCTCCCTGGCACGTCCACTTCAGCCGCATCGCCTTCGAGCTGATCGCGCTGCCCTTCTACTTCGGCCTCGGCCTGTGGCTCCTGCTCTCGGGACTCGCGCGAGGGTCACGAGCCCGGCTCGTGCTGGCCGGGCTCGCGTTCGGCGTGAGCCTCTACACCTACGCGCCGGCCCGCCTGTTCGTGCCGCTCTTCCTCGCCGGCTTCGCCGTGCTCTTCCGACGCGACCTCGCCCGCGATCGCCGCGGCGCCTGGCTGGGCCTCGCGGCCCTCGCCCTCGCGGCGCTCCCCCAGGTCGTCTACACGCTGCGGAACCCGGAGCGCGTGCAGGCCCGCTGGACCTCGATCTCCGGGATCTCCACGGAGGCGCCGCTCGCCGAGAGCCTGCGGAGCGTCGCGGAGCGCTACGCCTCGCACTTCTCGGACGACTTCCTGTTCGAGCGCGGCGACCCCCTGAAGCGCCACGCGGTGCGCGGCCACGGCGAGCTCTACCGCTCTCTCCTGCCCTGGCTGGCGCTGGGCCTGGTCGCGATCTTGTCGCAGCGGGCACGATCGGGATGGCTGCTGGTGTGGTGGCTGGCCTTGTTCCCCGTGGCCGCGAGCCTCACGCGCGAGACCCCCACGGCGACGCGCACGATCGACGCGATCCCGGTGTTCGAGCTGATCGCCGCGGCCGGCGTTCTCGGCCTCGGTCGCCTGCTCCGCGCGCGCTTCCCCGCGTGGCCGGCGCTGGCCCGGACGTCGGCGCTCGGGCTGCTCCTCGGGTTGCCCGTGCTGCTCGAGTTCCGGTCGTACCTCGACGCGTACTTCGTCGAGTACCCGATCGTGGCGGCCGGGGGCGTCGACGGGTTCCAGCACGGCTACCGGGACACGGTGCGCTACATGGAGCGCCATCGCGCCGAGTACGACCTGCTGATGCTCACCGCGACCGACGTCAACCAGCCCGAGATCCTCGCCCTGTTCTACGGCCGGCGCGAGCCCGCCGAGTACCAGGCGACGCGCGAGACCGGCTACCGGGTATCGATCCCCGAGGAGTACGGGCGCTATCCCGAGGGCGCCCACATCCTGTACGCGCTGCGGCCCGAGGACCTGCGTTACTTCCAGCGCTACACCCCGCGCCTGCGCGTTGTCGCGCCCGATGGCTCCGTGAGCTTCGTGGTGGCCGAGGTCGCGGGGCGCCGGCCCATGCTCCTCGACTGGCGGGTGCTCGGGCTCCTGCCGCGAGGCGACGGCACCCCGCCGCCTGACGTCGTGGATGCCGCGGCGCCCGGCCGCTCGGCGCTGCCGTGGAAGGCGTTCCGGTCGCCTCTCGCGAACCTCGACCTCAACCGCTTGTTCGCGGATCAGGCCCAGGCGAACGGCGGCAACCCGGAGCACGCCTGCGCCTACCTGTGGACCACGGTGGAGGTTCCAGCGGCGGCGGCCGGCCTCCTGACGATCTTCGGATCCCCCGATCCGGTGACCGTCTGGTGGAACGGCGCGCGGCTGTCGGCCTTCGAGCCCTCGCGCGAGTTCCCGTCGCGCAGCCCGGTCGCGCTGCGCCCGGGCGCCAACCAGCTGCTGATCCGCTCCTGCGAGAACGACGGCGACTGGAACCTGCAGGTGGCCCTCGGCGACGCGAAGGAAGAGCCGCTGCCGGGCCTGCGCCTCGACGCGACGGTGCCGGAGCCGCCGCGATGATGCCCCTCGCCGCGACGCTCCTCGCGCTCGTCGCGGTGGCGCCGCGGCCCGTGCTCTCGGACGGCGAGTGGCGGGTGTCCGCCCGCGAGGAAGCCGGTTGGACCGCCCCGGCCTTCGACGATGCCCGCTGGGCCCGCGTCTCGGGGCCACACCCCGACGCCTGGTCGGGCGGTGCGCCGATCGCGTGGGCCCCGGATCCGGCCGCCCTGCCGATCTGGTCCGGCCCGGGGCAGCCCGAGGCCTTCCTCCGCCGCAGCTTCGAGATCGCGGGCGCGCGGCCCGAGACCGCGAGCGCCTTCATCGAGGCCGACGACGACTACGAGCTGTACGTCAACGGCACCCTCGCCGGCGCGAGCCGGGACGGCGCCCTCACTGTGCCCGGCGACGTCTACGACGTCAGCGCCCTGCTGCGCCCGGGCCGCAACGTGCTTGCGATCCGCGGCATCGACACGGGCTTCGGCGAGCACGTGCTGTTCGCGCTTCACTTCGGCGGCGCGACGCCGCCGCCCGTCGTCGCCCCGGCGCCCTCGGCGGCGGACGTGGTCGAGGCGGTCCCGGCGTCACGAGCCCCGTCGGGTCCCCTCCTGGTCCTCCTCGCGGCGCTGCTGGCCGTCGGCGTCGTCGCCTGGCGCATCCCGCGCTTCCCGGGCTCCCACGCGGCCGTGCTCGCCAGCCTCGTCGGGATCGCGTGGCTCTACCAGGCGTCGGTGCTCCGCTCCCTGCGCGGCCAGGACGACCTCGCGCATCTGCTCGCCCGGTGGAGCCTGAGCCTGGGCGCGGCAGCGCTCGCCTTCGGCGCGTGGGATCGGTGGACCGGCCGCTCCCTCCGGGCGCCGCTCACGCGACGGCAGGGGCTCGGCGTCCTGGCGTTGAGCGCGGCCTCTCTCGCGCTCTACGCGTGGGACCTCGGCTCCTGGCGCTTCTCGTTCCTGGGCGACGAGTTCTCGTTCTTCACGGTCGCCCGGGACCTGGCGCGGGGCTCGCTCGTCTGGGCCGACATCTTCTCGGAGGAAGGCGTCTACGGATACCACCCGCGGCTGGCC
The DNA here is from genome assembly GCA_902826455.1 of uncultured Acidobacteriota bacterium. Taxonomy (GTDB): domain Bacteria; phylum Acidobacteriota; class Vicinamibacteria; order Fen-336; family Fen-336; genus CADEEV01. Next base: position 3,208 of record CADEEV010000027.1, read on the forward strand.
TCCTTCTATCAGGCCGCGGTGATGCGCGTCTTCGGCATCGACAACTTCGGCTGGCGCCTGAGCTCGGCGCTCGCGGCGGCCGCCGGCCTGCTCCCCTGCTTCATCCTCCTGAAGCATGCCGTGTCCGCGCGCGCCGCCTGGGCCGGCACGTTCCTGCTCGCCGTCTCGCACTACTCCATGGCGTTCGCCCACGTCGGCTACGACAACAACCACGTGCTGTTCCCCGTCCTCGCGTGCCTCGCGCTCCTGTTCTGGTCGGAGCGCGTGGAAGCCACACTGGGAGACTTCGCGGCCGGCGTCGCCGCCGGCCTCGGCTTCTACACCTTCTACACGTCGCGCCTCGCGGTGGCCTTCGGGCTCGCCTACTTCCTGCTCCTGTGGCTGCGGCGCCGCCCATGGCGCGCCGTCGTCGCGCGCGCGGCGTGCTTCGCGGTCGGCTTCGGCCTCGCCGCGGGCCCGGCACTCGCGCGACCGGCGCAGTTCCTGGAGAACATGCGCCAGCAATCCGGGGAGCCCCTGGCGGCGCGCACGCTCCGCAACGCCGTGCTCGCCCTCGAGAGCCCGTGGAGCTTCGAGGCCAGCTCGCATTTCGTGAGCGGCTCGCTCGTGGACGGGGTGAGCGCCGTGCTCTGGATGATCGGTGCCTGGACGGCCCTGGGGCGCTTCCGCCGGAGCGGCGCCTATCCCCTGCTGCTCGGCCTCTACGTCGTCTCCGCGATCGTGATCGGCGCGTCCGCGCCCTACGAATCGCCGCCGGCCACCCGCATGCTCTTCCTCGTCGTGCCCACCCTGCTGCTCGCCGCCCTGGGCGCCGAGGTCGCGTGGGGCCATGCCGAGTCGCGTCTCGGCCGGCGGGCCGGCGAGGCTCTCGCGCTGGTCGTGGCCGTGAGCGTCGCGGGCCTCAACCTGCATCGCCTGTACGTCGAGACGCCGCGTCACAACGGCGTGCCCACCCAGTCCCTCGTCCTCAAGTACCTGCAGGAGGCGCCGGCCGCGGGGCGCTACTACTACGTGCTCCCCGACGACTGGGGCGCCGAGCTGATCGAGCTCCACCTCGAGATGTACGGGATGAGCGGGAAGACCCGCGTGCTGCACTTCGCCGACGTCCGCGCACGGCCGGAGGCGCTCGAGGCCCCGGCCACGGTGGTCTTCAACGACGCGGCGCCGGAAGCGCGGGCGGCCTTCGCGGCCTGGCTGCGGACGCGGCAGCCAGGCGCGACGGAGCGGCGCCTCGCGGGACCGGGAGAGCAGAGCGCGATGTTCGCGATGACGCTGCCCTGAGCCAGGGCCGGCCGCTCAGTGCCGGAAGTGCCGCACGCCGGTGAAGACCATGGCCAGGTTGTGCTCGTTGGCCGCGGCGATCACCTCGTCGTCCTTGACCGAGCCGCCCGGCTGGATCACCGAGGTCGCGCCGGCCCTGGCGACCTCGTCGAGGCCGTCGCGGAACGGGAAGAAGGCGTCGGAAGCGACCGCGGTGCCGGCGAGCGGCAGCTTGGCCTTGAGGGCCGCGAAGCGCGCCGCGTCCACCCGGCTCATCTGACCCGCGCCCACGCCCACGGTCTGGGTGGCGTTCGCGAACACGATGGCGTTGGACTTCACGTGCTTCGCGACGCTCCACGCGAGCAGCAGCGCCTTCCACTCGTCCTCGCTGGGCTTGCGGCGCGTCACCACCTCGCATTTCTGGCGGTCGAGGTGGTGCAGGTCCCATTCCTGGGCGAGCAGCCCGCCCATGACGCGGCGCAGGTCGAAGCCGGTCACCTTGTGGATGCCGGTCGTGTCCATGTCCATCACGCGCAGGTTCGTCTTCGGGGCGAGCAGCTTCTTGGCGTCGCCCTCGAAGCCCGGGGCGATCACGGCCTCCACGAAGACGGAGGCCAGCTTCTTCGCCGTGGCGGCGTCGACGCGGCGATTGAAGGCGAGGATCCCGCCGAAGGCCGAGGTCGGGTCGCACTCCCAGGCGCGGTCGTAGGCCTCGAGGGGGCCCGAGCCGAGACCGGTGCCGCAGGGATTGTTGTGCTTCACGATCACGCAGGCGGGGTCCGGCAGCTCGGTGACGAGACGCCACGCCGCGTCGAGGTCGAGGATGTTGTTGAACGAGAGCTCCTTGCCCTGGAGCTTGCGGGCCGCGGCGACCGAGTAGATCGTCGAGCCGAGGTCGCTGTAGAACGCCGCGCGCTGGTGAGGGTTCTCGCCGTAGCGCAGGTCCTGGACCTTCTCGTAGGCGAGCCCGAGGCGATACGGGAACACGTCGTCGGACTCCGCGACGCCGAAGCCGGTGGGCCGCACCTCGACCTGGGCGAAGTAGCCGGCGATCGCGGCCTCGTAGCGGGCAGTGTGGCGGAACGCCTTCTGGGCGAAGTAGAGGCGCGAGGCGGCGTCGATGCCGTCGGGCCGGTCGAGCTGCTCGAGGAGCAGCACGTAGTCGGCCGGGTCCACCACGACCGCCACGTGCTGGAAGTTCTTGGCGGCGGCCCTCACCATCGTCGGGCCGCCGACGTCGATGTTCTCGAGGGCTTCCTCGAACGGGGCTCCCTTCGAGACCTTGTCCTCGAACGGGTAGAGGTTCACGACCACCACGTCGATGCCGGGGATCTTGTGCTTCGCCAGGGCCTCGGCGTGCTCGGGCTTGTCGCGGCGGAACAGGATGCCGCCGTGGATCGCCGGGTGGAGCGTCTTCACGCGGCCGTCGAGGATCTCGGGGAAGCCGGTCGCCTTGGAGACGCCCGTCACGGGCACGCCCGCCTTCTGCAGCTCGTCGGCCGTGCCGCCCGTCGAGACGATCTCGAAGCCGCGCGCGACCAGGCCCTTCGCGAGATCGACGAGGCCCTCCTTGCGGTAGACGGAGAGAAGGGCGCGCTTGACGGTCATGGTTCGGCCTCCGGAGGCAGGGGCGGCAGTGTGGCTTCGGGCGGGAGCGGCGGCGCGTCGACGGGTGCCACGAGCTTGGGACCGGGCTGGCGCGTCAGGTCCCCGCGGGCTTCGCGCCACTGCGCGAGCCAGGTCGCGGCGATCGCGGTGACCGCCCGCGAGTACGAGATCTGGGCGACGCCGAACACGTGGGAGCGGAAGTCGATGCGGGTGTGGTCCACGAGCCGGCCGTTGCGGAACAGCTCCTTGCGGATCACGCCGCTCTCGGGCCGGCTCTGGTCGAGCAGGCGCTGCCAGTAGTCGGGGATGTCGCGCAGCGGGAGCTTCAGGGCCGAGGCGTCGGCGAGGGTGACCGGCAGCTTGCCGAGGTTGGCCTCGATGAACGCGTAGTACTCGCGGGCGACGCCGGCGGGATAGCCCTCGGGGCCCGCGGTCAGGATCGGATCCGACAGATCGGCCGGCACCCGCATCGTGGCGCCCAGGCGCACGATGCCGTCGTTGATGCGCTGCTGCCGCAGGATCGCCACGGCGTCGGCCGGCCCGGCCGCGAGCTCGGCGCGCGTGGCGGCGCTGAGCGAGCCGCCGGGCAGGTCGGTCGCGAGAGCCTGGCCGAGAGCGGGCGGGAAGCGCCGCATCTCCTCGAGAATCTGGACCTCGCGATCGCCGATGAGCTTCGCGAGGGTCTTGGGCACGAGGCGCCGCGCGTCGCGCATGAGCGCGAGCTGCAGCGACGCGGGCCAGGCCTGCGCCGGCAGCGCGAGGAGCACGCCCAGGGCCGCCACGCTCCAACGCGGGAGCCGCATCCTAGCGGACGGCCTTGGCCTTGAGGCTGACCTTGCCGTCCTTCGTCTCGAGGCGGAAGTCCACGGCCTGGGCTCCCTTCTCGGTGAGGATGCGGGTAGTCTGCTGGGAGATGAGCTTCTGGAAGCTCTCGAACTTCACGGCCCCCGTCTCGCCGGTCTGCTCGCGGGCCGCGACGAACCGGCCGAACAGCTCGCGCACCGCCTCGACGTCGAGCTCCGGGCTCTCGACGCGCACCTCGCGGTTGCGCGAGGCGGCGGCGGGCATCTCGAGGCTGGGGCCGGGCTCGGGCGGCGGCTGCAGCGCCTCGTGGATCGCGAGGGCGCGGCCGTGGAGGCCCAGCGGGCGGCCCTCCTCCATCGCGCGCAGGCGCTTGTTCCACAGCTCGCTGAAGGTGTTGTAGCGCGACGTGAGGGTCTGGTAGCGGAAGCGCTCGCCGGAGTTGCGGATCTCGCCGGCCGCGTAGCGGCGGATCAGGCCCTCGACGCGGCTGCGCAGCTCGTAGGGCGGCTTGCGCTCGACGCCGCCGAAGAACTTGTCCCACTCGATCTTGAGCTGCCGCACGCCCTTCTCGATCTGGTCGAGGTCCTCGGTGATGGGCGTCATGCCGTGGCGTCGCCGTTCACGAAGATCCAGTAGAGCGGCAGCCAGAGCTCCCGGGCGTAGGGAACCCGGCGGCCCTCGACGAGCACCTCGGTCGTGTGGATCTTGCCGACGATGTCGTAGAGCGCGCGCATCGTGCGCGCCTCGCTCGCGTCGAACTCGGCCTGGTGGCGCAGCGCGGGGCCGCTGCCGAGCTCGCGGTAGACGCTCGAGCGCCGGGCGATCTCGAGGGCGCGCGGGTAGTTGGGGCCGCCGAAACTGTCGAACACGACCCCCATGCGGAAGGGGCGCGGGCGGCGGCCCGGGTACAGCAGGTCCGCCATCTCGTCGGAGAGCGCGGAGATGTCCGCTTCCTGCTTCGGGACCACCTCGGGCAGCCTTTCGGCGAAAGTCTTGGCGCTGTCCCGACCCATGCGGCGAGTATAATCCAAGCCCTCACGCGAATGCCTCCACGCGACGGGCGCCGTCTCATCCCTGCGGTCGACAGAGTGCTCCAGGACGAGGCCGCTGCGCCGCTGATCGCGCGCCATGGCCGGCCCGTGGTCCTGCGGGCCCTGCGCGCCCTGCTCGACGAGGCGCGCCGCGCCTCGACCGGCGCCGGCGACGTCCTCCCGCGGCTGCGCGACCGCCTGGCGGCCGAGGCGGCGCCGTCCCTCGTGCGCGTCGTGAACGCGACCGGCGTCGTGGTCCACACGAACCTGGGCCGCGCGCCGCTCTCGCGCGCGGCGGCCGCGCGCGTCGCGAGCGTCGCGGCCTCGAGCTCGAACCTCGAGTACGACCTCGAGACGGGCGAGCGCGGCCAGCGCGAGGTCCACACCGAGGCCCGGCTGCGCGCCCTGCTCCGTGCCGAGGCCACCGCGGTCGTGAACAACTGCGCGGCGGCGGTGCTGCTCGCCGTGAACACGTTCGCCGAGGGACGCGAGGTCCTGGTGAGCCGCGGCGAGCTCGTCGAGATCGGCGGCTCGTTCCGCATCCCCGAGATCCTGGGCAAGGCCGGCGCGCGCCTGCGCGAGGTCGGCACCACCAACAAGACGCGGATCGAGGACTATCGCGCGGCCCTCTCCCCCGCCACCGGGATGCTGTTGCGCGTCCACCGCAGCAACTTCGAAGTCGTGGGCTTCACCGAGGAGGCGGCACGCGGCGGACTGGCGGCCCTGGCGCACGAAGCCGGCGTCCCGTTCGTCGAGGACCTCGGCAGCGGTCTCCTCCAGGCGCCCGAGCCCCGGCTCGCCACGGAGCCCACTGTGAGCGCGTCCCTGGCGGCCGGCGTCGACGTCGTGGCGTTCAGCGGCGACAAGCTCCTGGGCGGTCCCCAGGCCGGGATCCTCGCCGGCCGCGAGCCGCGGATCGCGGCGCTGCGCACGAACCCCCTGTATCGGGCGCTGCGCGTGGACAAGATGACGCTCGCCGCCCTCGACGTGGTGCTGGCCGACCACGACAGCGGCCGCGCTGCCGACCGCATTCCCGTGCTGCGCATGCTGGCCCTCGGCGAAGCCGAGCTCGGGAGCCGCGCGGCCGCGCTCTGCGCAGCCCTGAGAGAGGCCGTGAGCGAGCTGGCCGTCGAGACGCAGCCGGGCGTTTCGGCCGTGGGTGGCGGCGCCGCCCCCAGCGTCAGCCTTCCGACGACGCTCCTGTCCGTCTCACACCCCCGCCTCGGAGCGGACGCCCTGGCCACGGCCCTGCGCCGCGCGACGATCCCCGTCATCGTGCGGATCCTCGACGGCCGCGTCGTCCTCGATCCGCGCACGATCGCTCCCCACGAGGAGGCCGACGTCGTCGCCGCTTTCCGGGCCCTGGAGGCGGATCCGGCGTGAGGCGAGCGGCGCTCGTCGCCCTGGTGCTGCTCGCCGGACTCGACGCACGCGCCCAGGTCGTCTCCCGCACCGTCGGACAGCTCACGATGACGGCCGATCTGTCCCAGGCCTGGCCGGGCGGCGTGATCGTCGCACGCCTCAGGAGCCGCGGCCGGATGAGCACGACCTATGCGATCCTTGACGGCCGGCGCGCTCTCTTCTACCCGTCGAGCGCGGGACTGCGCGCCCTGGTACCGATTCCCGCCGACGCCGAAGCCGGCGCCACGCAGCTCGGGATCGAGATGTTCACGCGCCGCGGGCGCCAGCGCATTCCCCTCGGCATCGAGATCGCGCCACGCGAGTACGCCGGACGCGAGGTGACCGTGCCCGAGACCCGCCGCCACCTCCCGTCGCGGCCGGGCGTCGTGACCCAGGCCCGCCAGTTCCTCCTGCTCGTGCGGACCGAGTCCCGCGAGGCGGCCTGGAGAGGCGCCTTCCAGCCACCGGTGGACGTCGTGCCGGCGCCGACGTTCGGAGCGCTCCAGTCCTGGCTCGGCGCGCCGTCGGTGGAGCCGCTGACCGACGGCCTGTTCGGCGAGCGCGGCCGCGGCCTCGACTATGAGGCGCCCGCAGGGACGCTGGTGCAGTCCCCCGCTGCCGGCACCGTCCTGTTCGCGGGGGCCCACGAGATCCTCGGACGCTGCGTCGCGATCGACCACGGCCAGGGCGTCGTCAGCGTCCTCGCCCACCTGTCACGCGCGGACGTCGCGGTCGGCGACCGGGTGGAGTCCCGCTCGCCACTGGGGCTGTCGGGCGACAGCGGCGTCGTGAGCGTGCCGCTCGTCGAGTGGCGGGTCTACCTGCACGGCATCCCCGTGGACCCGCGCGTGTTCGCGGCCGGGCCCTGGCCCACGCCGCGGCCCAGCTGGACTAGGCGCCTAGAGCAGCGACTGGGCCGCGGCGTGGGCCAGGGCCAGGACGCCCGCGGGCCAGATGCCGAGACCGAGCACGACCAGCACGGACACCGCGAGCGCCAGGGCCGACGTCGTCGACACCGGGGCCCAGGCGTCCTCCACGGGCGCGTCCTTCATGTACATGTGGACCACGACGCGCAGGTAGTAGTAGGCGGACACGACGCTCATCAGGACGCCGACGATCGCGAGGGGCGTGTAGCCGGCGCCGACGGCCGCCGTGAACAGGTAGAACTTGCCCACGAAGCCGGCCGAGACCGGAACGCCCATGAGCGAGATCAGGAACACGGTGAACGCCGCGGCCAGGACCGGGTGGCGACGCGACAGGCCCGAGAGGTGGTCGAAGGTCACGGGCTCGCGGCCGTCGCGGGCCAGCGACGACAGGGCGCCGAAGGTGCCGAGGTTCACCGCCGCGTAGCCGACCAGGTAGAAGATCACGGCCTCGGCGGACACGCGCGGAGCCGCCACGAGCGCGGCCAGCAGATAGCCCGCGTGGGAGACGGACGAGTAGGCGAGCATGCGCTTCACGCTGGACTGGGCGAGCGCCGCCAGGTTCCCGAGGACCATGCTGAACACCGCGAGGATGGCCACGAGCGGGCGCCAGTCGTCGGCCAGGCTCGCGAGGCCCGTGCCGAAGACGCGCAGCAGCGCGCCGAAGGCCGCGACCTTGACGCCGGCGGCCATGAAGGCCGTGACCGTGGTCGGGGCGCCCTCGTACACGTCCGGGGCCCACATGTGGAACGGCACGCAGGCGATCTTGAAGCCGAAGCCCACCAGCAGCAGGCCCACGCCGAGCAGGACGAGGCCGTGGTTGGGGTCGCTCGCCGACGTGACGGCCGAGCCGATGCGGCCCAGGGACGTGCTGCCGCTGACCCCGTAGAGCATCGCGATGCCGAACAGCAGGAAGGCCGACGAGAAGGCGCCGGTGATGAAGTACTTCACGGCGGATTCCTGGCTCTCGACCTGGTCGCGGCGCGAGCCGCACAAGGCGTAGAGCGCGACCGACATGATCTCGAGGGCCACGAAGAGCGAGATCATCTCGGTGACCGCCACGAGGCCCAGCATGCCGACGACGGAGAACAACAGCAGCGCGTAGTGCTCGCCGCGTTCGCTGTTCGTGGCGCGCAGGTACGAGGACGAGAGCAGCACCGCGAGCAGGGCGACGCCGAGGATCACGGCCTCGAGGAAGAGCGCCAGCTCGTCGGCCACGAGGGCGCCGCCGGTGTGGCTGCCGAGGCCGCGCTCCTGGGACGACGCGATCATCACCGTGGCGAGGAACGCGGCGGCCAGGCCGGCGAGAGAGAACGGCACGTAGGGTCCGTGCTTGCCCTTGCCGGCGAAAGCCTGCAGCAGCAGCACCACGACCGCGGTGACCGCGACGATGATCGCGGGATAGGCGGGACGAAGGTCGACCGCGTTCACTGGCGGGCCACCGTCACGGCCGGAGCCGGGGTCTCGGCCAGGACCGAGCCGCCGTTGCCGCGCCGCACCTGCTCCAGGAGCGCCGCGACCGAGGGCTCGATGGTGCGGGTGAAGGAGGGGCTCGCGACGCCCATCCACAGCGACAGCGCGACGAGCGGCAGCAACACGGCGAGCTCGCGCGGGCTCAGGTCCTTGAGCGCTTCGTTCTTCGGGTTCGTGACCTCTCCGTAGAGCACGCGCTGCACCATCCAGAGGATGTAGGCCGCGGCCAGGATCACGCCGAGCGACGCGATCGCCACGTACGTCCTGTTGGCGGGCCAGGAGCCGATCAGGATCAGGAACTCGCCGACGAAGCCGTTGAAGCCCGGCACGGCGATCGACGAGAGGCAGACCACCAGGAACAGCGCCGCGAACCAGGGCATGACGTTCTTGATGCCGCCGAACTCGGCGATGGCGCGGGTGTGGCGCCGGTCGTAGAGCATGCCGACCATGAAGAAGAGCGCGCCCGTCGAGATGCCGTGGTTCAGCATCTGGTAGACGGAGCCCACGACACCGGTGGTCGTGAGGGCGGAGATGCCCAGCATGCAGAAGCCCAGGTGCGAGACCGAGGAGTAGGCCACGAGCTTCTTCATGTCGGGCTGGACCAGGGACACGAGGGCGCCGTAGACGATGCCGATCACCGCGAGCAGGCCGATCCACGGAGCGAACTTCACGGCGGCCACCGGGAACAGGGGGATCGCCAGGCGCAGGAAGCCGTAGCCGCCCATCTTGAGCAGGACGCCCGCGAGGATCACCGAGCCCGCCGTGGGCGCCTCGACGTGGGCATCGGGGAGCCAGGTGTGGAACGGCCACATCGGGACCTTGATCGCGAAGGCGAGGGCGAAGGCCCCGAAGAGCCACATCTGCAGCGACGGGCTCACGGGCGCCGTGAGGAGCTGGGCGATCTCGAAGCTCCCGACGCCGGCTTCCCGGTAGAGCACGAGGAAGGCGACGAGCATCAGCACGCTGCCCGCCATCGTGTACAGGAAGAACTTCACCGCGGCGTAGATGCGCCGCTCGTGGCCCCAGATCCCGATGAGGAAGTACATCGGGATCAGCATGGCTTCCCAGAAGATGTAGAAGAGGAACAGGTCGAGGGCGCAGAAGACGCCGAGCATCCCGGCCTCGAGCAGCAGCATGAAGACGTTGAACTCCTTCACGCGCTCGTGGATCGAGTCCCAGGAGCCGAGCAGGCACAGCGGCGTGAGGAGCGTCGTCAGGATCACCAGCCACAGCGAGAGCCCGTCGATGCCGAGCTTCCACGAGATGCCGTAGGCCGGGATCCAGGGATGGTTCTCGACGAACTGCATGGCCGCGGTGGGCTGGAAGTCGCGCACGAGCAGGAGCGACATCAGGAAGATGGCGCTCGTCACGGCGAGGGCCGTGATCTTCTGGGCGGACTCGTTCCCGCGCGGCACCAGGGCCACGACGATCGCGCCCACGACCGGCGCCAGGACGAGCAGCGTCAGCAGGTTCGACGTCATGGCCGCCACAGCAGGTAGCCGATGAGAGCGACCGCGCCTCCGAGGGTGACGAGGGCGTAGGCCCGGGCGAAGCCGCGCTGCAGGGAGCGGGTCGACTGCCCCAGGCTCGCGGCCAGGGCCCCCGAGCCGTTGACGAGGCCGTCGATCATGCGAGCGTCGACGACCTTCCAGAGCACGCTCGTGCTGCCGGCCACCACGACCTTGCTCGCGAAGGCGTTGTACGCGAGATCGAAGCCCCACTTCTCCTCGAACAGGCGGTGCAGGGGCTTGAAGGCCGCGGCCACCTTCGCGGGGCCGGCCGTGTACACGATGTAGAAGTAGAACGCGCCCAGGATGCCCACGAGCGCGCTCGCGATCACCACCGGGGTGAACCACACGGGATGCTGGCTGTGGAGTTCGTCGGGCGAGCGCACCGCGAAGTGGACGATCTCCGGGATGTGGATCTGGCCCACGACGAAGCAGCCGATCGCGAGGGCCACGAGCGGGAACAGCATGCTCCAGGGCGACTCGTGGACGTGATGCTCGGCCTCGTGATCGCCACGGAAGTGGCCGAAGAACGTCATGAAGAGCGCCCGGGACATGTAGAAGGCCGTCAGGACCGCCGTGAACAGGCCAATCGCGAAGAGCGGCAGGCGCTCGCGCACCACGGCGTTCAGGAGGATCTCGTCCTTGCTGTAGAGGCCCGCCAGGAACGGGACGCCGGCGATGGCCGCGGTGCCGATCGTGAAGGTCGCGAAGGTCCACGGGATCTTGGAGCGCAGCCCGCCCATCTTGCGCATGTCCTGCTCGCCGGACATGGCGTGGATCACCGAGCCCGAGCCGAGGAACAGGAGCGCCTTGAAGAAGGCGTGGGTGAAGAGGTGGAACACGCCGACGCCGAAGGCCCCGATGCCGCAGGCCAGGAACATGTAGCCGAGCTGGCTCACCGTCGAGTAGGCGAGGACCTTCTTGATGTCGGTCTGGACCAGGGCGACCGTGGCGGCCATCACCGCGGTCGCGGCGCCGATCCAGGCCACGGTCAGCATGGCGCCTTCGGAGAGGCGGTAGAGCGGAGCGAGGCGCGCCACGAGGTAGACGCCGGCCGTGACCATGGTGGCGGCGTGGATCAGGGCCGACACCGGGGTCGGGCCCTCCATCGCGTCGGGCAGCCACACGTGGAGCGGGATCTGGGCGCTCTTGCCGCAGGCGCCGACGAACAGCAGCAGGCACAGGGCGGTCGCGATGCCGGCCTGGCCCACCGGCTCGTAGGGCAGGTTCTTCGCGATCTCGGCGAGCTCGAACAGGTCGAGGGTGCCGAAGGCGTGCCACGCGAGGGCCATGCCCAGGATCAGGCCCGCGTCGCCGATCCGGTTCACGATGAACGCCTTCTTGCCGGCGTCCGAGGCGCTCTTCTTCTTGAACCAGAACCCGATCAGCAGGTACGAGCACAGCCCGACGCCTTCCCAGCCCACGAACAGCAGCGGCAGGTTGCCGCCCAGGACGAGCAGCAGCATGAAGAAGGAGAACAGGTTGAGGTACGAGAAGTACCGCACCCGCTCGGGGTCGTGGGACATGTAGCCGAGCGAGTAGATGTGGATCAGGGATCCGACGCCCGTGATCGTGAGGATCATGACCGCCGAGAGCGGGTCGAGGAGCAGGCTGAAGGGGATCTGGAAGCCGCCGGCGTCGATCCAGAGCAGGCCCGTCGACAGGGCGTCGTCGGGCCGCCCGAGGCTCGGCTGGAAGAAGCGCAGGCCCTCCCCGTGGGGCCCGACGCCCGCCGACGCGAACAGCCGCGTCACCACGAACACCGCAAGGGCGAAGGAGCCGAGGATCGTCGCGCAGGCGATGTAGCCCGCGCCGTTCTCCTCCTTGTCGCGCTTCATGGCGTCGCCGAACAGGCACAGCACCGTGAATCCCGCGAGGGGCAGCAGCAGGATCAGCCAGGGCACGATGGCGAGCGGGTTCTCGGAGAGACGCAGGAGGATCTGGCTCATGCCGCTACCACTTGAGCAGGTTGAAGGAGTCGAGGTCGAGGCTGTCGCGGTGGCGCTGCATGGCGATCACGATGGCGAGGCCGACGGCCGCCTCCGCGGCGGCCACGGTCATGACGAAGAAGACCAGGATCTGGCCGTCGAAGGCCCCCAGGGCGCGGCTGAACGTCACGAAGGCCAGGTTCACGGCGTTCAGCATCAGCTCGATGCACATGAACACGGTGATCACGTTGCGGCGCAGGAACACGCCGAGGACCCCGATGCCGAAGAGCAGCAGGCTGAGGATGAGGGCGTGCTGCAGGGGGATCGCGGTCACAGGTCCTTCTTCGCGAGCACGACCGCCCCGACGAGGGCCGAGAGGATCAGGATCGACGTCGCCTCGAAGACGTAGAGGAAGCGCGACGAGAACAGGAGCTGGGCCATCCCGACCGTCGAGGCCTCGTAGCCCGGCGGCGCGTGGAACACGTCGGCCTTCAGCAGCGCCGACGCGACCTGGACCACGAACAGCAGCACCAGCACGCCGCCGGCGCCGGCCAGGGCCTTGCGGGGAGCCTCGCTCTCCTCCTTGACGTTGAGGAGCATCAGCACGAACAGGAACAGCACCATGATCGCGCCCGCGTAGACGATCACCTGGAGCGCCGCGATGAACGGCGAGCCGAGCAGCCCGTAGATGGCCGAGAGCGAGCAGAACGTCACGATCAGCGAGAAGGCGCTGTAGGTCGGGTTGCGCTGGCCGGCCACCACGAGGGCCGAGACCAGGGTGAACGCGGCGAACACGTAGAAGAGGATGACGTCGATCATCGCTGGCCGAGGAACGCCACGAGGCCCGCCGTGACGAGGATGTTGATCGCCGCGATCGGGATCAGGATCTTCCAGCCGAAGTCCATGAGCTGGTCGTAGCGGAAGCGCGGCAGCGTGCCGCGCAGCCAGATGAAGAAGAACAGGATCGCCCCCACCTTCGCGAGGAACGCGAGGAAGCCGACGAGGGGCGGCGCCGCGAAGCCGAGCCCGAGGTGCCAGCCGCCGAGGAAGAGCAGCGCCACGAGCACGGCCACCGTGATCATGTTCACGTACTCGGCCATCTGGATGAGCGCGAACTTCATCGAGGAGTACTCGGTGTGGAAGCCGGCCACGAGCTCGGTCTCGCCCTCGGGCAGGTCGAAGGGCAGCCGGCTCACCTCGGCGGTGCCCGCGATCAGGTAGACCACGAAGGCCGGGAACTGCATGAACAGGTTCCACTTCCAGATCGGGCCCGCCTGCGCCTCGACGATGTCGCCGACCTTGAACGAGCCCGCCAGCATGATGATGCCGACCCACGAGAGGCCGAGGGCGAGCTCGTAGGAGAACATCTGGGCGGACGAGCGCAGGCCGCCCAGCAGCGAGAACTTGTTGTTCGCGGCCCAGCCCGCCATCACGATCGCGTACACGCCCACGGCGTTGACCGCGAAGATGAACAGCAGGCCGATCTCGAGGTCGGCGATCTGCGGCGTGATCAGCCGGCCGCGCAGCCACTCGGGCATGAAGCCGAAGGACGGCAGGTGGAAGGCCGGCCCGTACGGGATCACGGCCATGGCGCTGAAGGCGCAGACGATCGCGACCATCGGCGCCAGGAAGAAGCCGAACTTGTTGGCGCCCTCGGGCATCACCTCTTCCTTGAAGAAGAGCTTGATGCCGTCGGCCACGGGCTGCAGCAGGCCGAAGGGGCCGGTGCGGTTGGGGCCGAGGCGGAACTGCATGAACGCCAGCACGCGACGCTCGATCAGCGTCATGCCCGAGAACAGGCCCAGGTGCGCGTGGAAGATCACCACGATCAGCACCAGGGCGATCAGGAGCGCCTGCAGGGTCACGCCGGGGCCCCCGCGAGCGCGCCCTTCGCGGCCTTCGCCTTCGCTTCCTCGAAGGTCCTCGCGACCTTGCGCCAGCACTGCTTCTCGCGCACGTGGTACTCGTACTCCTCGCGGAACTTCTTGAGCGTCGACTGGGGCGGGGCGATCGCGGCGTCCCCGAACGGGCACAGGGTCTTGCCCCCGATCGAGTCGGTGACACCCCACAGCACCTCGAGGTCCTTCATCTCGCCGTGGCCGGCCTCGATGCGGTCGAGGATGCGCAGCATCCAGCCCGTGCCCTCGCGGCAGGGCGAGCACTTGCCGCACGACTCGTGCTTGTAGAAGTAGGTCAGGCGCTGGGCCATCCACACCATGCACACCGAGTCGTCCATGACGATGGTGGCGGCGGAGCCGAGCATGGAGCCGGCCTTCGCGATCGAGTCGAAGTCCATCGCGACGTCGATCTCGGAGGGCAGCAGCACCGGCGTCGACGAGCCGCCCGGCACGACCGCGCGCAGGGTGTGGCCGTCCTTCATGCCGCCGCCGTACTTCGGGTCGTAGATGAGCTCGCGCAGGGTGATGCGGCCCATGGGCGCCTCGTACGTTCCGGGGCGCGCGACGTGGCCGCTCACGCAGTAGAGCTTGGGACCGCCGTTCTTCTCGGTGCCCCAGGACGCGAACCACTCGGCGCCCTTCTCCAGGATGATCGGCACGCAGGCGATCGTCTCGACGTTGTTGACGATCGTCGGGCAGTTGTAAAGGCCGTTCGTGGCCGGGAAGGGCGGCTTCAGGCGCGGCTGGCCGCGCTTGCCCTCGAGGCTCTCGAGCAGCGCCGTCTCCTCGCCGCACTCGTAGGCGCCGGCGCCGCCGTGGATCACGACGTCCACGTCGATGCCCGTGCCCAGGATGTTCTTGCCCAGGTAACCCGCGGCGTAGGCCTCGGCCGTGGCGCGCTCCATGGTGCGGATCGCCTCGTGGAACTCGCCGCGGATGTAGATGAAGCAGGTCTTCGCCTTGAGGGCGTGGGACGACACGACGCAGGCCTCGAGGAGCTGGTGCGGATCGTTCTCGAGGATCAGCCGGTCCTTGAACGTGCCCGGCTCGCTCTCGTCGGCGTTCACCACGAGGTAGCGCGGCTTCGGGTTGTCCTTGGGCAGGAAGCTCCACTTGAGCCCCGTCGGGAAGCCGGCGCCCCCGCGGCCGCGCAGGGTGGACTTCTTGACGGTCTCGATGATCTCCTCGGGCGTGAGCTTCAGGGATTTCCCGAGGTTCGCGTAGCCGCCGCCGGCCTCGTAGACCGCGAGCGTCGCCGAGTCCTTCTTCCAGACGTTGCGCAGCATCACGGGCTCGCCCGGGCTCTTCGGCCATTCGAACGGCCGGTACTCGAGGGTGCCGCCGAGGATCTTCGAGAGATCCTCTTCCTTCGCGTTCTCCACCCACTCGCCGTTCACCTGCACCGCCGGGCCGCCGCCGCAGGCGGCCAGGCACTCGACGCGGGTGACCGTGAAGCGGCCGTCCTCGGTGGTGCCGCCCTCCTGGATCCCCAGGCGCTTGCAGGTCTTCTCGATCAGGTCGTCGGCGCCGTGCAGCGCGCACGAGAGGTTCGTGCAGAACTCCAGGAGCGTCTTCCCCTGGGGCTTGAAGTGGAACATCGTGTAGTAGCTGGCGGTGTCGTGGACCTGGGCGGGCGTCAGCTCGAGGAGCGAGCCCACGTACTCCATGGCTTCCTTCGACAGGTAGCCTTCCTGCTCCTGGGCGATGTGCAGCGCCGGCAGGATCGCCGAGCGCTTGACGGGATAGCGCGCGAGGATGGTGTCGAACTTCGCCTTGTTCTCGGCCGTGAACTGCATTGGTGTCTGCCTTCCTACCAGTCGAAGGCGCCCACCTTCCAGGCGTAGGTGAACCCACCGCCCAGAAGGAGCATGAATGCGCCCATCTCCAGGAAGCCGAACACGCCCAGGTCGCGGAAGACGAGCGCCCACGGGTAGAGGAACGCCGCGTCCACGTCCAGCAGGATGAAGATCATGCAGATCATGTAGAACTTGATCGGGAAGCGCTCGCGGGCGGTGCCGATGGGCGGCACGCCGCATTCGTAGACCGAGTTCTTGGCGGGGTTCGGCCGCGGCTTGCCCAGGAGCTGGGACAAGCCGAGCGTGAAGGCCGAGAAGCCGATGGCGACGAGGGCCAGTATCAGGACGGGAACGTAGCTGGGCAGCATCCTTGTTTCGGCCCTAACGGAAGCCTGTTCAATCAGTTCAGGGAAACCCGGACGTCGGGGTGCGGCGTGTCGAAAAGCGCGGTGACTATACCGCTCGCTGGGGATGCTTTTCAAGAGCAGCCACGCGTCAGCCCTGCGCGAGACGCTTCAGGAGCTGGATCTGTCCCGCGTGGTAGAGGTCGTGGGCCGCGATGCCGCGCACGACCGTGAGGTTCGTCTGCCGGCTGCCCTGGGCTTTCTTCGGGAGGTCGGCGTCGCGGAGCTTCGCGACCTCGGCCCGCAGCTTCCTGTGCTCCGAGACGAGCAGGGCCACGTCGGCGCGCCAGGCGGCCTCGGTCGCCGGGCGCTCGAAGAAGTTGCTGCCCTCGAGCAGGAAGCTGCCGCGCTTCTCCCCGGTCAGGCGCCGCCGCACCGTGTACTTCCAGTAGGCCGCGTGGACCACGAGGTCCTGGATGCTGTGGCGCCCCGGGCCCGGCCGGCGGGTCGCGACGCGCGCGTCGAGGCCGCGCAGCGCGCCGCGCAGGTTCGGACCGTGCCAGGCCTTCGTGTCGAAGGCCTCGTCGAGCAGACCCAGAAGGATCGCGACGCCCGTGGAGCTCATGGCCGATTCTCTCCCGACTTATACTCTCCCGACCTATGCGCAGAACCAAGATCGTCGCGACCATCGGCCCCGCCTCGCGTGACCGCGCCGTGCTCGAGGCCCTCATCAAGGCCGGGGTCAACGTCGTCCGGCTGAACTTCTCCCACGGCGCCCACGAGGACCATCGCAGCGTCCTCCAGACGGTGCGGGAGATCTCCGCGTCCCTGGGCCAGTCCGTGGCGGTCCTCCAGGACCTGTCCGGACCGAAGATCCGCACCGGCAAGGTGAAGGGCGGCGGCGTCATCGACCTCGAGGTCGGGGCGAAGATCGTGATCACCACGGACGAGACGGTGGAAGGCACGGCCGAGCGCATCTCGACGAGCTACGACCCGCTCCCCCACGACGTGAAGCCCGGCGACACGATCCTGCTCGACGACGGCAACCTCGAGCTGCGCGTGGTGGCCTCGTGGGCCGACCAGGTGGAGTGCACGGTCGTCGTGGGCGGGCCGCTCAAGTCGAACAAGGGCATGAACCTGCCGGGCGTGAGCCTGTCGGCCCCCGCGCTGACCGAGAAGGACCGCAAGGACCTGGCCTTCGGCGTGGCAAGCGGCGTCGACTACGTGGCGCTCTCGTTCGTGCGCAAGCCCGAGGACGTGCGCGAGGTGAAGGCGCTCATCAAGCAGCTCGGCGGCACCCAGCCCGTGATCGCGAAGATCGAGAAGCGCGAGGCCGTGGACGATCTCGAGCGCATCCTGGTGGAGGCCGACGGCGCCATGGTGGCGCGCGGCGACCTGGGCGTCGAGCTCTCGACCGAGGAGGTGCCGGTCCTGCAGAAGCGCCTCATCGACCTCACGAACTTCGCGGGGAAGGTCGTGATCACCGCCACGCAGATGCTCGAGAGCATGATCGAGAACCCGCGCCCGACCCGCGCCGAGGCCTCGGACGTCGCGAACGCGATCCTCGACGGCACGGACGCGATCATGCTGTCGGCCGAGACGGCCTCGGGCGCCTACCCGGTGCAGTCGGTGCAGACGATGGCCCGCATCGCGGGCTACACCGAGGCCCATTACGGGCCCCGCGCGGCCCAGACCATCGAGGAGATCCGCTCGCGCATCCTCTCGGGGCCCCACTCGGCGGTGGCCCGCAGCCTCGCCCGGGTGGCGTCGACCGTGGCCGAGGAGCTCGACTGCAAGCTGATCGTGGCCTTCACCGAGTCGGGCTCGACCGCGCGCCTCGTCTCCTGCTACCGGCCCCGCGCCCCGATCGCGGCGATCACCTACAACGAAGACACCTACCGGCGCCTCGCGCTGTGGTGGGGCGTCGTGCCCGTGAAGTCCACGTTCGCCACCACGACCGACGAGATGATCGTGCAAGGCGAGGAGATCCTGAAGAAGAGCGGCCTCGCGGGCCCCGGCGACACGATCCTCATGCTCGCGGGCCAGAGCCACACCGCCGGGGCCACGAACATGCTGCGGGTCCACACGCTCTCGTGAGGCCCGGCCTCGCGACCCTCGCGGCCCTCGCCGTCTGCCTCGCCGCCTGCGGGGGCAACCCGAAGCCGCGGACGCGGGTGGACCGGGTGGTGCCGGCCCCCGGCACCATCGCCGAGGGCACGGCCTCCTGGTACGGCCCGGGCTACGACGGCAAGCGCACGTCCTGCGGCGAGCGCTTCGACCAGGACGCGCTGACCGCGGCCCACGGCTCGTGGGCCTGCGGCACGAAGGTGCGGGTCACGCTGCTCTCCACGGGCCGCAGCGTGGTGGCGCGGATCAACGACCTGTTCCCCAACCACAAGGGCCGGCTGATCGACGTCTCCAAGGGCGTCGCGAAGGCGATCGGCCTCATCGGGCCGGGCACGGGCACCGTGCGCATCGAGGTCGTGGAGTAGGTCGCACCCTATAATCGAAGAGCTTTGGGGCAGGCCTACTCCGCGCGCCGGTTCAAGATCGTCGTCGCGCTCCTCACGATCCTCTCGGTGCCGCTGGTGGTGGGCGGCTCGCTGCTCGTCTACCAGTACGTCAAGTTCGGCGTGATGGTGGACAAGCGCCTCTCGGGCGAGCGCTGGATGATCCCCTCGCGGATCTACGCGCGGCCCCTGGTGCTGCGCGAGGGCATGGTCCTCCAGACCGCCGACCTGCTGAAGATCCTGAACGGGCTCAAGTACGAGCAGAAGATGGCGGCGCCGGTCAGCCCCGGCGAGTTCTCGGTGGGCGAGGGCGCGGTCACGCTGTTCCCGCGCCCCGGGGGCGACGCCGCGACCGAGGCCGTGACCCTCGTCTTCGACAAGGGCAAGGTCAAGCAGATCGCCGGGCTCGCGAGCAAGAAGCGCTACCCGGCCCAGACCCTCGAGCCCGAGCTGATCACGTACCTCTTCGACGACAGCCGCGAGAAGCGCCGCATCGTGCGCTACCAGGAGCTGCCGGACCAGCTCGTGAAGGCGGTGCTGGCCATCGAGGACCGCCGCTTCTTCAGCCACCCCGGCCTCGACCCGCTGCGCATCCTGGGCGCGGCCCTGCGCAACATCAAGGCCGAGAGCTATCTCCAGGGCGGCAGCACGATCACCCAGCAGCTCGTGAAGAACTTCTTCCTGACGCCGGAGCGGACGATCCGGCGCAAGGCCCAGGAGGCGTTCCTGGCCTTCGTCCTCGAGCGCCGCGCCAGCAAGCAGGAGATCCTCGAGCTGTACCTGAACGAGATCTACCTGGGCCAGGCGGGTTCCTTCAGCATCAACGGCGTGGGCGAAGCGGCGCGCATGTACTTCCACAAGGACGTCTCGAACCTGACGCTGACCGAGAGCGCGCTGCTCGCCGGCATGATCCAGTCGCCGAACCCCTACAACCCGTACCGTCACAAGGAGCGCGCTACCGAGCGCCGCAACACGGTGCTGCGGTCGATGGTCGAGGCCGGCTTCATCGAGCCCGCCACGGCCCAGGCCGCGATCGCGCAGCCGCTGCGCACGGAGGCGCCGGCCCTCGACAGCGCCGAGGCGCCGTACTTCGTGGACCTCGTCGGCCGTCAGCTCGCCCAGCGCTACGACGAGAAGGACCTGCAGACCCAGAACCTGTCGATCCACACCTCCCT
The DNA here is from genome assembly GCA_902826455.1 of uncultured Acidobacteriota bacterium. Taxonomy (GTDB): domain Bacteria; phylum Acidobacteriota; class Vicinamibacteria; order Fen-336; family Fen-336; genus CADEEV01. Next base: position 22,867 of record CADEEV010000027.1, read on the forward strand.
CGACCTGCACCTTCAGAGCCTCGCCCAGGCAGCGCTCGCGACGGGCCTGGACGCGGTCGACAAGCTGGTCAAGAAGAGGAACCCGAACGGCACCGTCCAGGGCAGCCTGATCGTCCTCGAGCCCCGCACCGGCGCGATCCTCGCCCTCGTCGGCGGCCGCTCCTACGGCTCGAGCCAGTACAACCGCGTGATCCAGGCGCACCGCCAGCCCGGCAGCACGTTCAAGCCCTTCGTGTACCTCGCCGCCTTCGAGGCGATCTTCGAGGATCCGGCCCTGCCGCCGATCACGCCGGCCACGGTCGTCGAGGACGCGCCCTCGGTCTTCTTCTTCGAGGACAAGGAGTACATCCCCGAGAACTACGAGGACGAGTACCTCGGCAACGTGACGCTGCGCCGGGCGCTCTCGAAGAGCCTCAACGTCGCGACCGTCAAGGTCGCCGAGATGGTGGGCTACGACCGCGTCGCGGACCTGTGGAACAAGAAGCTGGGCATGAGCGGCGCGGTGCACCCGTACCCCGCGATCGCGCTGGGCTCCTTCGAGACGACGCCGCTCGAGATGGCCACGGCCTACAACGTCCTCGCGAACGGCGGCCTCAAGGTCGAGCCCGTCAGCGTCATCCAGGTGACCGACGAGAAGGGCCGCACCCTCGAGCAGCACCAGGCTCCCCCGCCCAAGCGCGTCGTCCACGAGGAGTCCACGTACCTCGTGACCAACATGATGCGCAGCGTCCTCAACGAGGGCACGGCCTACAACGCCCGGGTGTGGGGCTTCACCTCCGACGCCGCGGGCAAGACGGGCACGACCAACGACCTGCGCGACGCCTGGTTCGCGGGCTACACCCCCGACCTGCTCTGCGTCGTGTGGGTGGGCTACGACGACAACACGCCCCTGCACCTGTCGGGCGCCAAGGCGGCGCTTCCGATCTGGACGGACTTCATGAAGGCCGCGGTCGCCGGCACGAAGTCCCGCACCTTCGAGGTGCCGCCCGAGAACGTGATCTTCGTGGACATCGACAAGGCGACCGGCCTGCTCGCGACTCCGGGCTGCCCCAAGGTGATCGCGGAGTCCTTCATCGCCGGCACCGAACCGCTGGAGCGCTGTCCGCTGCACGGCTACTGACCACCGCGTCTAGTCGAACTCGACGCGCCCCTTCGTCTGGTCGGGGCCGACGCGGCCCGCGACGATGTCGGCCTTGAAGTAGTTCTCGCCCTTGATGGGCGCCCCGGCCATGCGCCGCAGCATGGCGATCTGGCCGACGTGGGTGAGGGCGTCGGCGATCGGCCCCTGGAAGATGGCGCCGGGCGCGGCGCCGAGGGGGTCGGGCGACGCGAGGCGGTCGTCGAGCGTCTGCAGCGCCGTGAAGAACCGGCGCACGTCCTCCTCCCAGTCGCGGGCCTGGGAGTCCTTCCAGACCGGCGTGCCGTCGGCCATGTGGCGTGCCCAGTCGAGCAGGTCGCCGATGTGGGCCAGGATCTGCGCCGGCGTGCGAGTGCCGCCGGAGAAGCCCGCGAAGGACGGCGGTGCGTTGCGCACGGCCTTGCCGCCGCGGTATGCCAGGGTCGCTAGGGTATGGCGCAGGAGGTCGCGCGCGGGATCGCTCATGCGCGCGATTCTAGCGTCCGGCCAGGGCCCGGACGGGATCGACGCGCGACGCGCGCAGCGCCGGGACGATCGTCGACGCCGTCGCACCCACCAGGACGACGCCTGCGGCGGTCGCGGCCGCGGCCGCGTAGCTCGCGCCGGTCGTGAGCGGATCCGCGTCCAGCCACGGGAGGGCGAAGACGCTGAGCGCCGCCCCGCACGCGAGGCCCATCACGACCAGGAGCGCCGCCTCGCCCATCACCGTGCGACGGACGTCGGAAGGCCTCGCGCCGAGCGCGGCGCGGATGCCCAGCTCCGGCATCCGGCGCCGCACCGAGTAGGCGAGCACCGCGTAGACGCCCACGGCGGCCAGAAAGACGCCGAGGGCGCCCAGCAGGGCGGTGAGTGTGGCGCTCAGCCGTTCGGTCGACGTGAAGCGCGCGAAGCGCTCGTCGAGGCTCACCGCGTCGAAGATCGGGACGTCGGGATCGGACAGGGCCACCGCCTCCCCCAGGGAAGCGACGCTCGCGACGCCCGGCGTCGCCTTCACGACGTAGGTGAGCTCGGCGATGCCGCCGGCCGTCGGCTGCCGATACGGGAGATACCACGCGTCGCTGGACGGGATGTCGGTTCCCGGGTTCTCCCGGAGGTCGCCGACGACGCCCACGACCTCCATCCACGGCTCCGAGCCCTCGAGGCGGCCCCGCTTGACGCGGCGGCCGAGAGCGCTGCGTCCCGGCCAGTAGCGCTCGGCGAGGGAGCGGCTCACGATGACGACCGGGGTTGCGTTCGAATCGTCGGTCTCGGCGAACGGTCGGCCCGTCAGCAACGGAACGCCCATCGCCTCGAAGTAGCGCGGGGTCACCGCCCGCGAGTGCGCGAGAAAGTAGCCGCGGGCCGGCGGCGGGGCGCCCTCGACCGTGAAGGGCGCCGCCTCGGTGCCCGCATAGAACGGGGGCACGGTGGTCGCTCCAGCTGCGACGATGCCCGGCAGCGCGGCGAGGCGATCGACGACGTCGTGGACGAAGCCCTCCTGCGCCTCGCGGCGCCCGTAGCGCTCCCCTGACAGCGCGGCGTCGAAGGTCAGGACGCCCTCGCGCTCGAGTCCCCAGCTCTCGCGGTGCAGCGCCCAGAGCCCCTGCCCCACGAGGCTGGCCCCGGCCAGCAGCACGAAGGCGAGCGCGAGCTCGACGACCACGAGCCCCCGGAGCCAGCGCCGGTGCCCCGCGCTGAGGGTCCCCGAGCGCCCGACCTCGCGCAGCACGTCGGACACGCGGGAGCGCGACATGCCGAGCGCCGGGAGCAGCCCGAAGGCGATACCGACGGCCATCGTCGTCGCGACCGTGAAGCCGAGCGTCGGCCAGTCGAGGCGCGGCTCGATGTCGAACTCCCCCGCCCCGTACAGCGGGCTGAGGGCCACCAGCGGGCCGACGCTCCAGAACGTGAGCAGGACGCCGAGCAATCCGCCGATGCCCGACAGCAGCACGCCGTAGGTCAGGAACTGCCGCACGAGCTGGCTGCGCGAGGCGCCCAGGGCGGTGCGCACCGCCGCTTCGCCCTGTTTCTCGAGGCTCTGTGCGAGGAGCAGGTTGGAGACGTTCGCGACCGCGATCAGCAGCACGAGCATGGCCGCCCCCGCGAGGGCGTAGAGGATGGTCGTGAGGCGGCCCAGCATCTCGGGCCGCAGGCGGGTCACCTGCGCGCCCGTGGGCGTGTCCGGCGTGGGCTGCGCTTGCCAGAGCCGGGCGGCCATGCGGTCCATCGCGTCGTTCGCCTGAGCCAGCGTGACGCCCGGCTTCAGTCGGGCCGGCACGTAGACTCCGTCGGTGCTCGTGGGATCCTCACGGTAGCCCAGAGGCCGCCAGAGGTCCGACTGGTAGGGATGCTTGAAGCCCCGCGGCATCACCCCGACCACCGTGCTCAGGCCTCCGTCGAGCCGTACCGTGCGCCCGACCACGCCCGGGTCGGCGCCGAAGGCCGAGCGCCAGAGCGCGTCCCCCAGCAACACCGCGTCGCGACGCGCCGGCGTGTCCTCGTCCGCCGTGAATGTCCGGCCGAGGGCCGGGCGGATGCCGAGGACGTCGAAGAAGTTCGCGGTGACGACGCCCGCGGCCACGCGCTGCGGGCGGCCGTCGACGACCAGCGTCGCGCTGCTGCCGCGGCCGGCCGCCATCGCGTCGAACACCGTGTTCTCGCGCCGCCACGCGCCGAAGTGCGCCAGCCTGAAGCCGCGCACGTCGGGCGCCTGGCCGGGGGCGGCGTAGTCCTCGCGCAACCGGACCACCTCGTCGGTGGCGCGGCTGCCCCACGACCGCCAGAGGAACGCGTTCACGACGCTGAAGGCCGCCGTGTTCGCGCCGATGGCGATCCCGATGGACGCGACGACCACGAGGCTCAGCCCCGGACGCGACAGGAGCGAGCGCCAGGCCCAGCGCAGGTCGTGCCCGAGTCCCGCGCCCATCAGGCCAGGACTGTCCGGGCCCGCTCCATGTGAGCCGCGACGTCGATGCCGTGGGGGCAGGCCCGGTTGGCGCCGGCGAAGTCGATGCCGTCGAAAGTGCGCGCGGCCTGCGGCAACCCGGCGAACAGGCGCCGCGCCTTCTCCGGCTCGCCGTACGCGTCGTGGTACGAGAGGAAGCGCATCGTGTCCGCGATGCGCACGGGCGCGGCCACGGCCGCGCCGCACAGGTGGTCGCAGCCGTCGCACGCGAGCGAGCGCGTGGCCACCGCGTAGCGGTCGAGGGCCTGGTACTCCGCGGCCGTCAGCGACGTCTTGTCGAGGGCCGCGCCGATGTTCTCGCGCAGCTTCTCGAAGCTGTCCATGTGGGACACGGCGGCCGTGATCCGCGGATCCGCCCACACGGCCTTCAGCACCGCCTGGAACTTGTTCCACTTCCCGGTCTGCTCGAACTTCTTCCAGGCGTCCGTGAAACTGTTCTCCGAGCCCTGGGTCTTCATGGCGATCAGGCCGATGTTCGCCTTGTGGCAGGCGTCCATCGCGAGGTTCAGCTCCTTGTTCCCGTACTGGCGGAAGTTGTAGCGGAACATGATCGACTCGACCCACGGCAGGCCGGCGGCCTTGTTGAGAAGCTCGACCACGTTGCCGTCGTGGCACGAGAAGCCGAAGTGCCGGATCTTCCCCGACTTCTTCAGGCGGTCCACCACCACCGCGAGCTCGGGGCTCAGGTAGCTCGCCTGGTTGAGGCCGTGCAGGTAGTACATGTCGACGTAGGTCGTCTGGAGCTGGGCCAGGCTCTCGCCGAGGCGCTTCTCGAAGCCGGCGGGATCGTGGAGATCGCTCTTCGAGGTGATCCACAGCGCGTTGCGGTTCTTCGCGCGCTGGTGGAACGCCGCGACCGACACCTCGCAGCGCCCGCCGGCGTAGCAGTCGGCCGCGTCCACGTAGTTGACGCCGAAGCGCAGCGCCTCGGCGATCTTCGGGTCGAAGCGCGCGTCGAAGCCCATGGCGCCACCGAGCAGCAGGATCGGGATCTGCTGGCCGGTCTTGCCGAGGGTGCGGCGCGGCACCTGGGGCAGGGCGCCCTGGGCGAGCACGGTCGTGACGCCGAGCGGCGTGTTGCCGAGAAGCGTGGCTCCGGCGGCGGCGCCTCCGAGGCCGAGGAGTTGGCGACGAGTGACCTTCTTCATGGAACCTGGCCTTTCATTCATCGACCCCCCACCCTATCCCTCCCCACGTAGGGGGGAGGGGACCGCCGAACTCCTGACGAAACAGCCCCGCGCTCCGCATCAGGCACGCTTGGGTCCCTTGAGAAGCAGCGTGCGGTCGTCGCTCCGTGTTTCGCCGATGGCGGTCACGTAGACGGCCGCGCTGTCCACCACGGGACACTCGCGCTCGCAGATGCCGCAGCCGATGCACAGCTCCGGCCGCATGTACGGCTTGTTGAGCGTGACCTGCACGCCGTCCCAGCGCGTGATCGTCTCGTCGTAGGTGCCGATCGCCTTCGGCGTGACCGGGCAGACCTCCTCGCACACGACGCACGGCGTCTGCATGGCCCAGGGCAGGCAGCGGCCCTGGTCGAAGAACGCGGTGCCGACCCGGATCGGCCCGCGCTCCTTGAACTTCTCCAGGCCGAGCTTCTCCGCGAGGCTGATCTTCTGGATGGCGCCCGTCGGGCACACCTCGCTGCACAGCGTGCAGTTCAGCTGGCAGAAGCCGACGCTGAAATCCATCACCGGCGTCCACAGGCCCTCGAGGCCGGACTCGGCCAGGGTCGCGGGCTGCAGCACGTTCGTCGGGCAGACGTTCACGCACTGGTCGCACTTGATGCAGCGCTCGAGGAACTCGGCCTCGGCGACCGAGCCCGGCGGACGGATCGCCTTCTCGTTGAAGCCGCGCTTGTTCACCGCCCGCGACAGGCGCAGGAACGGGAACGCGAGCACGCCGGCGATCGCCGAGAAGAGCCAACGCCGTCGCGGCAGGTCGGGACTGCGGATCTCGGTGTCGTGGAGCTTCGAGATGACCTTCTGGCCGAACAACGTGGCGGTGCCGGCCTTGATGCTGCCGACGATGCGGTCCTTGATCGGCGCCGGCGTCAGCTTGAAGCTGAGCGCGCCCTCGGGGCAGTCGTCGATGCAGTTGAAGCAGACGAAGCACTCGCTCTTGCGCAGGGCCGCCTGGGGATCCGCGGCGCCCTCGCAGCCCTTGAGGCACAGGTCGCAGTCCGTGCACTTCGTGACGTCGCGATCGATGCGGAAGAGCGCGAAGCGCGAGAACCAGCCGAGGAACGCGCCGAGCGGACACAGCACGCGGCAGAAGAAGCGCGGGATCACGAGGTTCGCGCCGACCAGGCCGATGATCAGCGCGCCCACGAACCACGCCTCGGCGAAGATGCGCGGCTCCTGCAGCCCGGGCTTGAAGGCGAGGGACGGAAAGGTCTGCGCCAGGCTGATGTCGAAGGCCGGCGCCACGGCCACCGTGAACGTCCGCACGAGTAGGCAGATCGGGTCGAGCAGCCCGATCTGCAGCGAGCCGAAGAACGCCATCACCAGCATGATCGTGAGGATCACGTACTTCAGCTGGAACAAAGGCTTGTAGCGATTCTTGTCGATCAGGTTCTTGTTGCTGCGGATGTTGAAGACCCAGCCGATGAACTGGTGCAGCGTGCCGTACGGGCAGACCCAGTTGCAGAAGACGCGGCCGAGCAGCAGCGTCGGGATCAGGATGAACATCCCGCGCCAGAGCCAGCGATACACCGTGTGGGTCGAGAGCGCCGTCGCGAAGCCCACGAGGGGATCCATCTCGAGGAACAGCGAGGCCGGGTAGCCGCCGAGGCGCGAGAGCCACGTGACCCAGAGCAGGAACACGAACAGGGCGAAGAAGAACGCCTGGGTGGCGATGCGGATCGACGTGATGCGGAAGGTCCGCGCGTACCACGGCGAGCCGTCCTTGTTCGGCTTCAGGTCCGGCGTCAGGCCCGACAGCACGCGCAGGTGCAGGCGTCCGTCCTTGCCGCGCTCCGCCGCGATCGGTCCCGGCGTCGTCACGCGACCTGCTCTTCCTTGACGCGCAGCGTCTTCCAGTCCGTGATCCCGAGGCCGCGCTCGGCGGACTTCGCGAAGTAGGCCGGCAGCGCCTCGTCGCGGCGCTCGAGCAGCTCGCTCCAGCCGTAGGCGTCGGCCGCCAGGGAGTCGGTCGAGGCGACGAGGGTCCCGCCGAGCTTCACGTCCGCGAGGCTGCCGCCGGTGGGGCCGCTGCGGAACAGCACGCGCGTGCCGTCGAGGACCACGAACGTCGGCCGCAGCATGAGGGCCAGGTCCGCGATGATGCCGTGGATGTCCTGGTGGAACTGATTGCGGCGGCCGCCGAGCAGTCCGTACCAGTTCTTCGTGGTCATCGAGGCGCGGCAGAGGTTGTGGTCCTTCACCGGGGCGACGCCGATCACCTTCGTGACGCCGACGAACGGCCGCCAGAAGAACGGCCAGCGCGCGATGTGGGTGGCGCCGGGCGTCTCGAGCACGCTGAAGTCCGAAGGGTGGGGCGTGAAGACGCGGGCGCCGGCCTCGATCGCGGCCGTGCGGATCCCGCTCCGCGCGAAGCAGCTCTCCGGCGACTCGATCGGGTTGTCGGCCACCCGCACCTCGGACGCGCCGGCCGAGCGCACCAGCCGGATCAGCGCCGCGAGGACGTCGGGGTTCGTGGTGGCGCCCAGGGCCGCCGCGCGCTCGAACGCCACGTTGGGCTTGATCAGCACCACGTCGCGGGGCTGGACGAAGCGGCCGATGCCGCCGATCGCCCCGACGGCCGCCTTCACGAGCAGGTCGACGTCGACGCCGCGCGAGACCCCGAGGTGCGGCAGCAGGCTCGAGGCCTCGACGGCGTAGCCGTTCTTCGGCAGCACCAGGGAGCGGCGGCCCGGCTTGCCGCGCTCGCCGTCGGGATCGCGCAGCGAGAGCGGCCAGTTCGAGGGCGCCAGGGACGCCCAGCCGGCGCCGACCGCGACGCCGGCCGCGAGGCCGGCCTGCTTCAGGAACCTGCGGCGATCGTCGTTCATGAGCCTGCCCCCACCGCCGCGCGCAGCCGCGCGAGGCCTTTCTCCGCGTCGTCGAGGTTCGCGGCGCCGCGGATGCCGACGACCGTGTCGCCGATCCCCTCGGCCCGGGCGAACGTGCCGAGATAGCGGTCCTTCACCCACGTGGCCGCGCCACGCTTCACGGGCTCGCCGTACTCCTGGAAGCCCTTCTCGAACTGCAGGGCCAGCGCCGCCGCCGCGGCCGCGTCCTTCGCCTTCGTGACGAACAGCTCGCTCTCGCCGTCCTCGAGGGTCGCGACGTAGACGTCCTTCGCGAAGCCGAACGAGAACGCGTTCTCCTGCTGGAAGGCCACGCGCCCCGGCGCGATCCCGAGGCGGTCGCCGAACAGCGCGTCGGCCCACGACTTCTCCCCCGCCGCGAGCGACGCCTGCATCACGCCGCGGAGATGTTCGAGGCCCGCGAGCACCGCCGGGCTCTCGTCGCCGCCGATCGCCCGGACGTAGTACGGCCCGCGGGCCAGGAACATCGCGTTCCGCGCGACGTACCAGGTCGAGCCGTCCTTCGACTGGGCGTCGAGCTCGGGCGGCTTCTCCCCCACCAACGCGCCGTTCGCGTTGGCGGGCGTGCCCAGGTCGTAGAACTCCACGTCCACCGAGGCGCCCGAAGCGGCCCCCGTCTCGCGCAGCGTCACGAAGGCCAGATCCTTGAACCCGCGCGCGATGAAGAAGTCCGCGCGCCCGTCGATCTTCACGTACAGGTTCTCGGGATTGAATCGCGCGAGCCCCGACTCCTGCCAGCCCGCCGGCACGAGCCCGGCCGGCAGCGCCCCGCGCGGCACGGCGGAGACGCCGGGATCGAGTAGGGCGTGAGGATCGGCGAAGAGCGTGGGATCGGGATGCCGCCCGGCCCACGCGACCCAGAGCGCGATGGCGGCGAGCAGGGCGAGCACTCCCAAGCCGAGGCGCACCTCGGTGAGCGAGTAGGTCGGCCGGTGATGCCGGCGCGGTCGCGGGTTGACGACCCGCGTTTCTTTCGCCGTGAGTGCGGTCGTTCCCCGCCTCCGTGCCCTTTGCCCCGCGCTAGGGTAGCACCAACCTCAGGGCCGGCCGGGTGTCATTCGTTGTGAAAAGTGCCTAGCGCAGCCAGCCCGGGGGCACGCTCTTGCGGCGGGCTTCCGTCTCGAGGTCCTCGAAGGCCTGCTTCGCCTCGGCGAGGTGCGCCTTCGCCCGGCCCACGATCTTCTGCAGCGTCTCGGGCGAGCCCACGAGCTTCGTCCCGTCGTCGTCGACGAAGTACTGCCCCGGCGCCAGCGAAAGGTTGGACCAGTAGTCCACGCGCGCCTGCCAGTGCTCGACCTCCTCGCGCGCTTCCTTGGCCTGCGCGCGCCAGAACGCCTCGTTCTCCTCGACCGCCTGGGGCGCCTCGACTCCCCCGACCGGCGGGATCACGCTCGTGCGGGACTGCCGCAACGGGGTCGCGGACACCGGACCGGGCGACGGCGAGGCCTTCGGCGCGGGCACGGCCCTGGGATCGTTCGCGAGCGTGCCCTTGCTCGCCTTCAGCGCGTCGCCGTCGACGACGGCGCTCGTGGTGCCCGTCTCCTTGAGCTTGCGGCGCCGCTCGCGCTCCTTCGCGGCCGCGTCGCCGAGCGACTGGCCCCAGGCGAGAGACGGAGCGAGCACGACGATGGCCACCCAACGCGCTGGATGCATGAAGCGTGTCCTTCCCGAACGCCGCGCAGTGTACCGCGGCTTCTTGACGCTCCCGTGACCGACGCACTAGACTTCGGGCGTCGGGCGCTTAACTCAGCGGTAGAGTGCCACCTTCACACGGTGGAAGTCGCAGGTTCGAATCCTGCAGCGCCCACCATGCCCCGCAACAACCCACCGGCCTTTTGGTACCGACAAGTCGGTGCCTACGGGGACCTCGTCGCCCTCTTCGTGGCCGCCCTCGCTCTGATACCTGCAGGCGGCGCGCGCCTTCTGCCATACCTGCTCTGTCTCGGGCCCGTCTGCCCAGCCTCTAGCCGCAACTCGCCGAGACGCCGAGTTCGAGGCCTAGCGACGAGCTATTGCGGGTGAGCTTGTCGACAACCAAGCCTAGAATGCAAGGGCAATGACGCAAGAGAAAGCGCCGGAACCAGACATATCCCTTGCTCCGCCCTCACCTGAAGATCTCTTCCACGCCGAGAAGCACTTCCGACTCCCCGAGGTCGGCGAGCAGATCACGAGCACTCGCACCAAGAACACGTTCACTATGGGCGAGCTAATTGCGGAGGGATCGTTTGGGTACGTCTACCACTGCACCGACGTGTGGGGCAACGATTTAGCTGCGAAAGTCCTCAAGCCTCGGGGAGCGACGTACGAGTCGATTCGAGCAGCAGCCCAGACCGAGCTCGAGCGCCTAGTGGCACTGAGGCACCCCAACATCACCTTCGTCGTAGAAGCGTTCGAGCATGAGAATACGTTCTACATCGTGACCGAGCGGTGCCACTGTTCTCTGGGTGACCTCTTCAGGCGCCCCGGATTCCAGGGCCCCGTGTTCTTCGATGGCGTGGCAAGATGCATCCTTCAGGCGGTCGACTACGTTCATCAGTACACGATCGCGCACAACGACATCCATTCCGGAAACGTCCTCGTCTTCTTCGCGCCCGATGAGGTCCAAAGGGATGCGGTCGGGGCACTCCAATTCAAGCTCGCAGACCTTGGCATCTCGAAAATGTTCGGCGAGATAACGCCCGAGAACACCAGGGCGCCTTGGATGCTTCCTCCTGAGGTCTACGACCAGGCTCAGTTCGGCCCCGTCGACCACCGTGTCGACATCTATCACCTGGCTCTCCTCCTCCTCCAGGTCGCCATGTCGCAGGAGCGCCAGTTCACGGAGGGCGAGATCCGGTCGGGTGAGCCTCAGAAGCTTGCTCTTGGGCTGCCGCCGAAATACAGCGTGCCTCTGGCAAAGGCGTTGAGCCCACGCGTAGCGGATCGGACCGGTACCCCGATGGAACTCTGGCGCGACCTTCAGGCCGCAGCGCGCAATTCGGCGTTGGCGCCGCCGTCGCCCCCAAAGGGCCCTTGACTCGCCCGGCCTTGAGGCACCTTCGCCAACGGGAAGCGACCGCGGCGTCGTAGCCGGCTGGACCAGTGTCCCAGTGAGGCGCCTCTAAGTCCCGCGATTTTGCAGCCGGCCGGATCAGTGACTGCGGATGCGGCCCTTCATGTTTCAGCGGATGACACCGAGGACGACGGCCGCGAAGACGTAGCGCTCGCCCGCTTCGCGAGCGGCCTGTCAGATCGTTCTCGGTCGCGTGCCGTGGATCGGCCAGGAGGCCGAGTAGGAAGAGCCTCTTGCCGGGCTCGCTGTATCCGTGTTACACACTTCGGCGTTTGTACCCTCCCTCTTCAAGGAGCGCAGCAATGGCGATGATCAAGTGCCCGGAGTGCACCCGGGAGATTTCGGATCAGGCGTCGGCGTGCCCGGGTTGTGGACACCCCATCAAGGGCCCTGCTCCAGCGATAGTCGTCTCAGCACCCCCAGCCGGGCCGAGTCCCGGCGTTGCCGCAGTCCTCTCCCTCGTGATCCCCGGCGCAGGGCAGATGTACGCCGGAAGCGTTGGGGGCGGAGTGCTGTGGCTCATGTTCGTTGTGATCGGCTACCTGGTCTTCATCGTGCCGGGCCTAGTCCTTCACCTACTCTGCATCCTGAGCGCAGCGCAGTCGGCGCGCGCCGCCGGCACGAGGGCCGCGTGAGGCCGCTTCGTTTCACCATGCCCGCGATCGTGATCGCGGCCTTACTGGCGGCCGGCTGTGGTGCCCCTCGCATCGACGGAACGTCTCCGGAAAAGCTGGCGGCGTCTATCCAGAAGGTGACTGCCAGCCTCCCCGAGGCCGAGCGCTCGAAGTTCGGCGCCGCCGTGATGACGGTCTCGACGAAGGACCTGCTGACGGGCGGCCTGGCTTCGCTGGCCGGCAAGAGCAGCGAACAGATCCAGGCGCAGGCGGCGTCAACTCTCAACGGGAAAACAGCGGCCGAGGTCATCGCCGCGGCTGAGGCTATCCGGGCTGAGATCGCCGCGAAGGAACGCGCTCAGGCCTTGACTGAGATCAAGGAGCTTGAGGACAAGAAGGCCGGCGCCACGGCTGCGCGCAACGAACTCGCCAAGTTCGAGATCTCCCGCTCGCGCTTCCGGTTGGTGCCGCAGCGGTTCGGCGGGCCCGAGCCTCTGATCGAGATGACCGTGAAGAACGGAACCGCCGCGCCAATCTCCCGGGCCTACTTCGTCGGAACGGTGGCTAGCCCTGGTCGGACGATCCCGTGGATCCGCGAGGACTTCAACTACCAGATCGCCGGAGGCCTCGAGCCCGGCGAGTCGGCAAGCTGGAGCCTGGCGCCGAATCAGTTCGGACCGTGGGGCAAGACGAGCGTGCCTTCCGACGCCATCCTCACAGTGGTGGCCGTCAAGCTCGATGGGCCCGACGAGAAAGTGCTCTACGACGCTCGCTTCGACGCGAGCGATGAGACTCGCCTCGCCTCGCTCAAGGCGCAGTTCAAGTAAAGACCTGCGATGGCTGTTGCGGCTAGGTCATTGAAAATCCTAGGCGGGCCCAAGTAGGATCTCCCGCGAAAGGAAGGCAGCGCGGGTTCGAATCCTGCAGCGCCCACCATCACCCCCTTGGCTTCCCAGCCTCCGAAACCGCCGGCCCGCACCTACAAGTACTACGACCTCGTCATGGCGGCCTTCGTCACGGTGCTGCTGTGCGCGAACCTGATCGGCGCGTCGAAGGTCGCGACGCTGTGGGGGTACACGTTCGGGGCGGGCGTGCTGTTCTTCCCCATCAGCTACGTCTTCGGCGACATCCTCACCGAGGTCTACGGCTTCGCGCGGGCGCGCAAGGTGGTCTGGGCGGGCTTCACGGCCCAGGTGTTCGCGGCGTTCATGAGCTTCTGCGTGCTCTCGTTCCCGCCGGCGCCGGGCTGGCCGCACCAGGCCGCGTTCGAGACGGTGTTCGGGGGCACCTGGCGGATCGTCGGCGCCTCGCTCGTGGCCTACTTCTGCGGCGAGTTCGTGAATTCGTACACGCTCGCCAAGCTCAAGCTGGCCACCAACGGCCGCTTCCTCTGGATGCGCACGATCGGCTCGACGATCGCGGGCGAGCTCGTCGACTCGTTGATCTTCTATCCGCTGGCGTTCTACGGGATCTGGTCGGACAGCCAGGTGCTGACCGTGCTGTTCACGAACTACAGCCTGAAGGTGGGCTGGGAGGTCGTGATGACGCCGTTCACGTACCGCATCGTGGCCTTCCTCAAGCGGAAGGAGCACGAGGACTACTTCGACCGCGGCACCGACTTCACGCCCTTCTCGCTCGAGACGTAGCGCGCGATCTCGTCGTCGATGATCTCGGCGAAGGTCTCGAAGGGCCGCGCCCCCGAGATGTAGCGCCCGTTGATGAAGAACGCGGGCGTGCCGTTGATGCCGTAGCTCTCCGCGGCGGCCTTGCCCGACTGCCAGCGGGCCTCGCCCTTGCCGGAGTCGACGCAAGCCGCGAACGGCTCGGCCTGCAGCCCCAGCTCGCCGGCGTACAGCTTCAGGTCCGGGACGTCGAGCTTGCCGTTCGCCGCGAACAGCCGGTCGTGCATCTCCCAGAACTTGCCCTGGGCGTCGGCGCAGGCGGCGGCCTCGGAGGCCTTGATCGCGAACGGGTGCATGGGCAGCGGCAGGTCGCGATACACGAAGCGGACCTTGTCGGGATAGGTCTCGAGGATCTTCTTCACGGCCGGGAACGCGCGCACGCAGTACGGGCACTGAAAGTCCGAGAACTCCACGATCGTGACCGGGGCGTCGGCCGGACCGCGGGCGTAGCCGTCGCCGGCCTCGACCGGCAGGCGCGGCGGGTCGAGCAGCACCTTGACGCCGGCCTTCGTGCGCAGCTCGCGGGAGAAGGCCTGGCGCCGCTCGTTCTGGCGCTGCTGGGTGACCTCGCGCAGGATCTGCGCCTTCACGTCGGCCGCGGGCTTGTCGGCGACCCGCGCCTTCACGGTCTCGTAGGCCGCGTCCACCTCGGCCGGGGTCACGGGCGCCGCCTTGTCGAGGACCTCGGCCTTCAGCAGCTCCTCGGTCGTCGACTGGCGCGCGTCGGCTTCGGCCTTCAGGAGCTGCTCGGCGATCAGGCCGTTGAGGATGCGCAGCCGCGTGTCGTACTCCTGCACGCGGATCTGGAAGAGCGGCATCCGCCCCTTCTCCTCCACCTCGCGCACCGAGATCGGACGGCCGCCCACCACGGCCGCCGGCGGGTCGTCGGCGCGCGCGGCGCCGGTCAGGGCCAGGAGCCCCACGATCGCGACGGCGGCTCTCACCAGACGCGGCATGCCTTGTCCCCCCGCACCATCGGCGCGCCGGCGGGGCACGCGAAGGCCTTCTGGAACTCGGGCATGTTGCCCACGACGCCGTTGACGCGGAACTTCGGCAGCGAGTGGGGATCGGTCTGGACCTGGAGGCGCTCGGCCTCGAGGCGCGCCGACGCGCACCAGACCTGGCTCCAGCCCAGGAAGAAGCGCTGCTCCGGCGTGAAGCCGTCGAGCTTCTGCGCCTGCTGGTTCTTGAGGCTCTCGAGCAGGGCCATGTAGGCGATGCGCACGCCGCCGTTGTCGGCCACGTTCTCGCCCAGGGTGAGCTGGCCGTTCTGCTTCAAGTCGCCGTCGACGACGTAGCTGCCGTACTGGTCGACGATGCACTGGGCCCGCGTCTCGAACTCCTTGGCGTCGGCCTCCGTCCACCAGTCGGTCAGGTTGCCGTTCGCCGCGAACTGCCGGCCCTGGTCGTCGAAGCCGTGGGTCATCTCGTGGCCGATCACGCTGCCGATCGCGCCGTAGTTGAGGCCGTCGTCCTTCGTGAGCTCGAAGAACGGGGGCTGCAGGATGCCCACCGGGAAGTTGATGTCGTTGAGCAGCGGGTTGTAGTACGCGTTCACCGTGGGCGGCGTCATCGTGAACTCGCCGCGGTTCACCGGCTTGCCGATCTTCGCGAGCTGGCGCGCGAGCTCGAAGGCGTTGGCCCGGGCGACGTTGCCGGCCAGGTCGCCGCGCACGATCTTCACGCTCGAGTAGTCGCGCCAGGCGTCGGGATAGCCGACCTTGTTCGCGATCGCGTCGAGCTTCTCGACCGCCTTGCCCTTCGTGACCGGCGTCATCCACGGCAGCGACGCGATGTCGGCGCGCAGGGCCGTTTCGAGGTTCCCGACCAGCTCCTTCATGCGCTTCTTGCCCTCGGCGCCGAAGGTGCGGTCCACGAAGGCCTGGCCGAGCGCCTCGCCCAGGGCGGTGTCGGTCGCGTCGACGCAGCGCTTCCAGCGCGGCCGCAGCTCCTTGGCCCCGGTCAGCGCCTTGCCGTAGAACTCGAAGTTCTCGGCCACGAACGCGCTCGACAGGAAGGGTGCTGCGTCGTGGGCCAGGTGCCAGCGCAGATAGGTCTTGAGGGTGTCGAGGTCGTTCGCCGCCACGACGCCGTCGACGGCCTTCAGGAACTCGGGCTCGGTCACGTTGATCTCGTTCACGGCCGGGGCGCCGATGCCCTTGAGGTACGCGTCCATGGCGAACGCCGGCGTGAGGGCGGCGAAGTCCTTCCCGCTCATCAGGTGGTAGATCTTCTGGGGATCGCGCTGGCTCACCACGTCGAGAGCGCCCTTCGCGAGGGCCGTCTCGACCGCGAGCACGCTCGCGGCGTTCTTCCTCGCGACGGACGGGCCGTCGCCCAGCAGCACGAACATCCGCTCGACGTGGGCGGCGTACTGCTCGCGCAGCGCCTTCGACTTCGCGTCGTCGCGGAAGTAGTAGTCGCGATCCGGCAGGCCGAGGCCGCCCTGGCCGGTGATCGCGAGGACGCGCGTCGCGTCCTTGAAGTCCTGCTCCGAGCCGAAGCCGAAGAACGCGCCGGTGCCGGTGGCGTGGAGGTGCGCGACGAGGGCCGGCAGCTCGGCCTTCGTCTCGAGCGCCGCGATGCGCGCGAGCTCCGGCGCCAGGGCCGAGACGCCCGTCTTCTCCACGGCCGGCTCGTCCATGCACGTGCCGTAGAAGTCGCCGATCTGGCGCTGGACCGGCGTCGCCTTGGCGCCGGCGGCCGAGGCCTCGTCCAGGATCGCCCTGAGGGTCGCGCGATTGCTGTCGGCCAGCACGTTGAACGTGCCCCAGCGCGACTGCTCGTTCGGCATGGGGTTGGCCTTGATCCAGCCGCCGCAGGCGTACTGGAAGAAGTCGTCGCAGGGGTTCGCGGTGGTGTCGAGGGACTGCGGCGTCCAGCCCCCGGCGCTCTTCGCGGGCTCGGCGGCGTTCGCGAGAGCGGCCACGAGGACGGCGGCTCCCAGTCCGACGATCATGGGTTGGCGCATGAAAGCTCCTTCGTCAATCGAAACGGCCTATCAGAACACAAGACGCCACGGGAAACGCTAGACCGCGATCGTCTCTCCCAGGCCGCGCTCGAGGGCGAGGCCCACGACCCGATTCGCCACCGCGGCGTCCTGGATGCCGACGCCCGTGAGGTCGCAGAGCGTGATCTCGTCGGGCCGGGTGCGGCCGGGCTTGAGGCCGGCCGCGATCTGGCCCAGCTCGGCGTGGACGCGGTCCGCGGTGAACAGGCCGGCCGCCACGGCGTGGTGCAGCTCGCCGAGGCGCAGGCACTGGTCGAGGCGATCGACCACGACCGTGTCGACCCGCGCCAGGACCGCGGCTTCCAGCTCCTGCTTGTCGGGGCCGTCCGAGCCCACGGCCGTCACGTGCTGGCCCGGCCGCAGCCACTCGGCCCTCAGCACCGGCTCGCGGGCCGGCGTCACCGTGACCACGATGTCCGCGGCCTCGACCGCCTCGCGCGCGGACGACACGGCACGGGCCTCGAGGCCGTAGCGCTGCTGGATCTCCGCCGCGTAGGCGCGGGCCCGCTCGGGGGACCGGCTCCAGGCCAGCACCTCGCGAATCCCCCGCACCTCGCGCAGGGCCTCGATCTGGTAACGGGCCTGGCCGCCGGCGCCGAGCATCGCGACGCGCGTGGCGTCGGGGCGGGCCAGCAGGTCGGCGGCGAGGGCGCCGGCCGCGCCGGTGCGCAGCTCCGTCAGGTAGGCGTTGTCGAACAGGATCGCCCGGAGCAGGCCGTTCGTCGCGTCGAAGACCAGGATCAGGCCACTGCCGACCGGCAGGCCCAGGGCGCCGTTCTTGTAGAAGCCCGCGGCCTCCTTGATCGAGAAGAACGGCGTGCCGTGGAGCCAGGCGCCCTTCACGTGCACCTCGCCTTCCACCTGGGGCAGGTCGAGGCCGATCACGCCCGGCAGCGTCGCTTCGCCGCGGGCGAGCCGCGCGAACGCGTCGCGCACGGCGTCGATCGCGGCACGCGGGCCCATCAGCTCGCGGATCTGCGCTTCGCGGAGAATGAGGACGTTCATGGTTTGTATTATCCTCGCTCGCTATGACTGTTGAGCGGCGCCGCGGCGCGGCCGTCCTGTTCCTGATCGGCGCGGCGCTCGCCGCGCTCCTCCTGCTGCAGCACCACGGCGAGACGGGCGCGGTGGCCGCGGTGAACGCCGTGTGCGGCGACGGCCAGACGAGCGGCTGCGAGATCGTGGCCCAGAGCGCCTACTCGAAGGTCGCGGGGCTCCCCCTGGCGGCGCTCGGGCTCTTCTTCTACCTCGGCCTCGCGTCGCTCCTCGTCCTCGGCGGCACGGCGGGCGACGAGGCCGCGGGCCGCGCCTCGCGGATCGCGCTCTTCCTGACCCTCGCCGCCCTGGCCGCCGACGTGGTGCTGTTCGGCCTCCAGGCCTTCGTCATCAAGTCCTTCTGCAAGCTGTGCCTCGCGACGTACGGCGTGAACGCGGCGGCGGCGTTCGCCCTCTGGCCGGCGCGCCAGGCTCCGGCCGGCGCTCTCGGCCGCATGGCGACCGTGGCCTGGGGTCTCGTGCTCGCGACCCTCGGTCTCGGTGTCTTCGCGTCGAACGCGGCCCTCGAGGCTCGGGCGGCGACACGTGCCGGCACCCTTCTCGGAACTCCGGCCGGAGCCACGGCCGCGCCGTCGGGCAACGCGAGCGCCGAGGTCAAGCGGCTCCAGGAGATCCTGGACGATCCGCAGAAGTTCCAAGACTACCAGACCGCGAAGGCCGAGCGCGAGTTCGACACCTCGGCGCCCCAGACCTTCGACCTCACCGCGACGCCGATCAAGGGTCCGGCCGACGCCCGCGTCCAGGTCGTCGAGTTCTCGGACTTCCTGTGCCCGTTCTGCCGGGGACTGGCTGGCGCGTTCAAGGACTTCATGCCCCGGTCCCAGGGGCGCATCGCGATCCTCTTCAAGCACTACCCGCTCGACAAGGAGTGCAACCCCAAGCTCAACAGCACGATCCACGCGGGGGCGTGCTGGGTGGCGCGGGGCGGCGTGTGCGCCCAGCAACAGGGCAAGTTCTGGGCGTATCACGACCTCGCGTTCGAGAAGCCGCCCCACGAGCCGGGCCGGGCCGAGGTCGTCAGGATCGGGACGGCCGCGGGCCTCGACGCGGCGGCGCTCGGAGCCTGCCTCGACTCTCCGGCCACCCAGGCCCGTCTGGCGGCCGACATCGCCGAGGCCGAGCGGACCGGCGTCAAGGCCACCCCGACCCTCTTCATGAACGGGAAGAAACTCCCCCGGGTCAACGATTTCCTGCTCATGGTCGACAAGGAGTCGCAGCGCCTGGGTCTCCCGCCGCTGAACCCCCAGGCCGCGGGCCAATAGAACATCCGCGGGCTCCCCTCCGTACGTAGGGTTGACGCTCACTTCGAGCGCATGGGAAAATTCCTCTTTGCTTATGACGACAGCATCCTTCCCCTTCGACGTGCCCGAACCACGACGTGAGGGAGTCCGCCGGGATGTGGAGGCTCGCAAGGCCCGTCACCGCCTCTATCCCGTCACCATCCTGTACACCGCGTTCTCCCTCACCCTTCTTCTCCTCGCCTTGCGCAAGGAGACGCGTTTCATCTCTCTCGCCTTCTTCGCCCTGGGCTCCGCCCTGTGGACGGCGATGGAGTACTGGGCCCACCGGTACATCCTCCACGGCCGCTTCCCGGACGGTCCCGGCGCGTTCCAGCACTTCTGCCACAAGTTCTTCGACCACCTGCACATCGAGCATCACAAGCGTCCGTGGGACGGCAACCACGTGAACGGCACGATCAAGGACACGCTGCCCTTCGTCGTGATCCTGGGGGCCGTCAGCGCCCTGTTTCCGTGGCACACCGGGCCGCTTTTGATAGCGGGCTTGATTCAGGCATACATCATCGAGGAGTGGATTCATCACTCGGTCCACTTCTGCGAGTTCAAGGGCAAGTACTTCCAGTACATCAAGCGTCATCACCTCTACCATCACAGTCCCAAGGGCTCGAACGTCGGCTACGGCCTCACGAACGGCTTCTGGGACGTCGTGTGGGACACGCGCATTCCGGCGGAAGACCGCCGGGCGCTGTACTCGAAGCTCTGAGCGACGCGCCCAGCCTCGAGGCGGTCGTCTACCGCTGGCACCAGCTCATGTTCCGCCTGGACGAGCTGGACGAGATGGTCGTGACGGGTCTGACCGAGGACGAAGCGGGTGCGCTCGACTCCGAGCGCGCCCGCATCGGGCGTGAGCTCGCGGCGATCGAGGCGCATCTCGGCGCCGCGAGCGTCGAGCGCCTGAAGGCCGCCCACCAGAACGACCAGGCCTACGCGCGCCAGCGCCGGCAGATGGACGAAGAGGCGAGCTCCTAGCCGTCGCGATGGAGATCTACAAGGAGTTCAGCCTCGAGGCGGCGCACCGCCTCCCGAGGGTGCCCGAGGGCCACAAGTGCGGCCGTCTCCACGGTCACTCGTTCAAGGTGGCCGTCCACGTGAAGGGCCCCCTCGACGACCGCGGCTGGGTGATGGACTACGCGCGCATCGCCGCCGCCTTCGAGCCGCTCCACGAAGAGCTCGACCACAACTACCTGAACGACGTGCCCGGCCTCGAGAACCCCACGACCGAGGAGCTCGCGCGCTGGATCTGGCGGCGCCTGCAGCCGGCCCTGCCCGAGCTGTCCCGGCTGGTCCTGAACGAGACCTGCACGTCGGGCTGCATCTACACCGGCGACTGAACCGTCACTCGACGCGGAAGCGCAGCGTCTCGACGGCCTCCGCGGCGTCGGCGGCGGGCGCTCCCGGCCGCGCTTCCAGGGGGCGGCCGCTCACGTCCACGATGCCCGGCAGCAAGCGCATGCGGAGGCCGTGGCCGCGGCGCAGCGGGCGGCCCGGGTCGACGACCACGTGGCGGGTCTCCTCGCTGTAGCCGAGCTTCAGGCGCTCGAGGTCCCGGGAGCCGGGGATCGGCGGGTCGTACTCGAGCACGACGCGGCCGCGCAGGGACGTGGGGTCCATCGGCACGCTGAACTGGACCACGAACTGCGTGTCGGGGGCGATCCGCTCGCCGCCGTCGGGCAGCGCGAACGTGACGCTCGGCTCGTCGTAGCCCTTGGCCTGGGCCCGTGACGCGACGGCCCGCTCGTCGGCGGGCGGCGCGACGAGGCCGACGCTGACGGCCGACACGGAGACGACGCCCTCGCGCGTCGAGGGCCGCCCCACCACGGCCAGCCACTGGGCGGTGTCGGCGCTCGCCAGGGGATCGAGCTTGAAGCCGTCGCCCGAGGGCGCAGCGCCGGTGATCCACACGGCGTGGGAGCCGTCGCGCAGCACCCAGTCCTTGTCGCCGCGCTGGCTCGCGGGCGAGAGGTCGCGGTAGAGGTTGCGGCCGCGGAAGCGGCCGACGACGCGGACCAGGGCCCCGTCGAGCTCGCCGTTCGCGGCGCGCAGCGCCTGCAGCGTCACGGGCCGCCCCAGGACCGGGGCGCCGGCGTCGGCCACGCTCGGCGGCGTCACCTCGAAGGCGCGCGCGCGGTAGACGGGCCCGGGAGCCCCGGGCGTGACGCTCTGGCGCCGGAAGACCGCCGCGACCTCCACCGGCCGTCCCGCCCAGGCCTCGGCGTGGGCCGCGACCCATGCGCCGAGGCCGCTCGCCGGCACGATCTCGAGGCGCGCGGCGCCGTCGCGCAGCGCGTACAGCCCGCGCGACTCGGAGACGGTCTCGAAGGCGCCGCTCACGGCCACGGCGCGGCCCTCGTAGTCGCCGGGCGACGCGAGGAGATCGGCGATCGTGACCGCGATCGGGGCCCCGTAGAACGCGTGCTGGGTCGCCTCGCTCGCCGACGGGGCGCGGCCCAGGGCCTCGAGGAGGCTCGCGATCGCGAAGCGCGCCTCCGTCGCTCCGGCCCCGGCCACGCGCGGCCGGAGCTCGAGGCGCTGCTCGCGGAGCTCCACGACGAAGGCACCGCGCAGCGCCGCGCCGATGGAGACGACCGCGTCGAAGGGCGCTCGCGTCTCCGCAGAACCTGGCGCGGCCGGCTGCCACGACAGCTCGCGGCGCTGCGTGTCGGCGCGCAGCAGGCCGCCGACGGCCTTGATCTCGAGGACGCCGTCGGCGAGGCTCATCCACTCGCCGAGCTCGGGTCCGGCCGGGGCCGACGTCGCGGCGCCACGGGCCTCGACGATCCGTGTCGCGCCGCCGCGGCCGCCGGCGGCGTAGTAGCCGAGCCGATGCCGCAGCTCGAGCTCCCCCACGCCGCGTCGCGCGCGTACGCTGACCCGGCGCCATTGCCCGTTGCGCGCGGGGTTCGTGGAGGCATAGCCGAGCGTGTACTGGTTCCGCAGCTCGTCCGCGATCTCGGCGCACGCCTCCTTGAGCCCGCGCCGCGGCAGGATCAGGCGCCCGCCGGTCTCGAACGTCAGGGCCTTCAGGAGTTCGAGGGGCGGCGTCGGCGCCCGCGACTCGTCGAGGCTGGGATCGAGGCCGATCGCGTAGAGGGCGACCTCGTTGCGCCGCGCCAGGTCCAGGACCTGGTCGTCGTTCAGCACCGAGGCGTTGTCGACGCCGTCGGACAGCACGAGGATCGCCTGGCGCCGCGTGTCGTCGTCGCCGGCCTTGTGGGCGCGCAGCGTCCGCAGCGACGTGTAGAGCGCGTTGTAGAGCGCGGTCGTGCCCGACGGCTGCGTGCGGGCGATGGCCGCCGTGAGCCGCGCCTTGTCGGCGGTGAAGTCCTGCAGCACCGTGAGCCGGTTCGTGAGCTGCGCGACCTGCACGCCGTCCTCGGGCCCCAGGGCCGCGACGAAGTGCGCGGCGGCCTCCTGCAGGCGCTGCAGCGGCTCCTTCATCGAGCCCGAAGTGTCGAGCAGCAGCACGAGCGACAGCGGCGCGCTGCGGCGGTTGAAGACCTCGAGCTTCTGGGGCACGCCGTCCTCGAGCACCTGCAGATCGGCGCTCTCGAGCCCGGTCACGAAGTGCCCGCCGCGCGTGGCCGTGACGCTGAGCCGCACGAACTCGACGCTGGTCTCGAAGGTCGCGCGGGCCTGGGCCGCGCACAGCGGCGCCGCGGCCAGCGTCACGAGGATCGGGCCGAGCCGCACGCTCTAGGGAAGGCTCGTCGTCCCGGTGAGGGCGTTCGACAGGTGCCCCGCCTGGTCGTTCACCGAGACCGTGACGATCAGGGGCGTGCCCCGGCTCGGCCGGAAGATCGACTGGCTGAAGCCGGTGTGGCCGGACTTGCGGCCCGCCACGTCCGGCAGGGTGTTGAGGGCCGGGGCGTCGGGCGCGCGCACCGCGACGCTCACGATGTCGCCGTCGGCGTCCTGGTAGTCGAACTCGATCGGGATGAAGGCGGTGCCTTCCACGCCCGCGACGATCGGGTGCAGGATCAGGTTGGAGATCACCGGCGCCTCGCCGGGCCCGGGGCCGCCGCTCGCGCCGCCGGCCGCCGCGAGGCCCGCGCCGGCCACGGCCGCGCCACCCACGAGGATGCCGATGAACTTCCCCTTGTTCCCGCGCTTCGCGACGAAGGGGGCGCTCTCGACCTGCGACTGCGCCAGCGCTTCCGCGAACAGCTCCTGGGCGCGCGGCGCGGCCTTGGGGTCGAGGCGGATCGCGGCGTCGCGGCGCAGCGCCTGGTAGAACTGGGACACGGCCGGAGACGACTGGTCGAGCCCCGCGTAGGCGAGCCCGAGCTGCAGGTACGCCGCGGCCGCCTCCTTCTCGCGTCCCACGGCGGCTTGCAGGCGACGCACGACGCCCGAGAGCGTGCCGATCGCGCCCTGGTAGTCACCGGAAGCGACCTGGGCGGCGCCCTTCGCGAGGTCGGGATCGGCGGTTTGCGCGCCGCACGGCGCGGCCGACAGCAGCAGGCCCAGCGCGAGGCTCGCGAGCACGCGGTTCAGGTGAGCGGACATGGAAACCTCGCGGCGATTCTCGGCCTGCGCCGCGAGGGGTCACAAGTTAAATTCGGTGAACTTCACGGCCGGCGGAGTTCACTTTGCTGAACGACGTCTACTTGTCGACGCTCACCTGCGTGAGCCGCACGGGCTGCTGGCCGTAGTTCTCGATCTCGACGCGCTTCTCGCTGCGGTCGTACGAGATCTTGGCGGCGGTCGCGAGCTTGCCCTCGCCCTTGGTGCCGTCGGCGTTCAGCCGGATCTCGCAGAGCATGAACTCGTAGTCGCTCGAGCGCGTGTTGTTGCGCAGCTCGTAGAAGTTCATGGGCCGGTCCGTGGCGAAGATGATGCGCTTGCCGCCGCTCGGCAGGTCCTGCATGCGGGCGTACTGGATGTCCCAGCCGAGGCTGCGGCTCGTGCGGATGAAGCCGGCGCGCGGCTTGATGTCGTCGAGCACGTCGAGGAGCTTGTCGGAGCCCTTCTCGACCAGGGTGTCGACGAGGCGTCCGCGCTCCTCGTCGGTCGACCAACGCTCGATGACGATCGTGAGCTGGGTCGCGCCGGGCCGGCCGACACCCGACATGTTGACCGCGGTCGCGGTCAGGCTCAGCGCCGGCTTGTCGGCGGCCGCAGCCGTGACGGCGGCGAGAGCCAGGGGCAACGCGAGGGAGAGTGCCTTCAGTGTGCGATTCATCGATACCTCCAGGAGACCAGGACGTCGTCTTCCATGTTCCGACGCCATCCAGGACCATGCAAATCCCGGTCCTCCGGGGCGCCCAAGCGCACTAGAATGGAACCGTGCGCCTCGTTCCTCGGCTCGCGCTCGCACTCGGCCTGTTCGGCGCGGCCTGCGGCTCCGACGGCGGCGCCCCGAGCGGCGAGACGGCCGCGCCGGCGCCATTCGTCGGCGAGGACTGGCCGATGTACGGTCACGACGCCCAGCGCCGCGGCTTCAGCCGCTCCGAGACGCGGCTCACGGCCGGGAACGTCGGCCAGCTCGCCGAGCGTTTCCGCGCCGAGGTGGGCCTCGGACCGCTGCCGTCCTCGAGCGGGCCGGTGGTCGCGAACGGCCGGGTCTACGTCGGGAGCAGCGTCGCCACCGGAGACAACTACTTCTGCCTCGACGCGGCGACGGGCGCGCGGCTGTGGAGCGCGAGCGTCGGCCACTCGCCGCCCTTCCAGGGCAACGTCGGCATCGGCTCGACCGCCGCGGTCGTGGACGGCATCGTGGTGGTCGGGGGCGGCGACCCGGCCTACTACGGCCTCGACGCCGCGACCGGCGCGCGCCTTTGGCGCCACGACATGGGCGTCGGCGCCCAGGCCTTCGCGTGGTCCTCGCCGCTCGTGACCGACGGCGTCGCCTACGTCGGCATCTCGGCGCGCTACGCCGCCCTGCGCGGCGAGCTGCGTGCCCTCGACCTCCACACCGGCGCCCTGCTGGCCCGCCAGTACTTCGTGCCGGCCGGCCGCAGCGGCGCCGACATCTGGAACTCGCCGGCCCTCAGCCCGGACGGCCGCAGCGTCGTCGTCGCGACCGGCAACGACGCCGGCGGCTACAACGCGCTCCTCGCGCGCTCGATGGTCGCCCTCGAACCCGCGACGCTGGCGATCCAGGCCTCGCACCGGGTGGCCGCCTTCGACCAGGACCTCGACTTCGGCACGACGCCGGTCTTCTTCAGCGACGCGAGCGGGCGGTCGCTGGTGGGGGCCAACGAGAAGGACGGCCGCTTCTTCGCGTACGACGCGAGCCGTCTCTCCGACGGGCCGATCTGGACGCGGCCCACCGGCCTCATCGTCGGCGTGATGCCCGCCTACGATCCCGACGCGGGCTCCGGCGGTACCCTGTTCGTGATGGGCGACAACCTGCTGCTCTACGGGCTCGATCCGGCGACCGGCGCCGACCGCTGGCCGCCGCTCGTGACCGGCTTCGCGAACGGGAACATGGCCGTGGCGAACGGCCTGGTGTTCCTGGGCCTCGGCAACGGCACCATCGGCATCGTCGACGGGGCCGCCGGGCGGCGGGTGCGCGACCTCGCGCCGACGGCTCCCGGGCCGACCTTTTCCGGACCGGTCGTCGCGCGTGGGTTCCTGTACTGGATGTCGGGCGGTTCCCTCAACGCCTGGGGCGTGCCGTGAGACGCGCGGCGCTCGCGGCCCTCGTCGCAGGCCTCGCCGGCTGCGGCGGCGACGCGGTCACCGCTCCGGGCCCCTCGTCGTTCGCCGCCGTGGTCCTGCCCGGCGCGGCCCTGACCGTCACGATCCAGGCCGATCCCGTGGCCGCCACCCACGACCGTCTCCGGCCGTTGCAGGCGACGTGGCGCGTCGTGATCCAGGAGACGGCCGGCGTCTCCGGACGCCTGCTCTGGGTCAACGCGACGCTGCGCGACGCCGCGAGCGGCGCCCGCGCCTGGCCCGAGGCGTCGCTCTACCTGGGAACGGACGCGCTGGTGCCCCTGCTGGGCAGCGACCGCCTTCCCGCCGGCGGCACGCTCTCCGTGCCCGGCAGCCTGACGTACTCCCTGCCCTCGGGCGGCCGGGTCGCGATCGTGGACGTCGCGGTGCAGCTCGCCGACGACAACGGCCACCAGGTCTCGGTCGTCGCCCAGGCCGAGCTCCGCTAGCGCCGTCTTTACGTTTCTTCATGCGGGCGACAAACGGCGGAAAGGAAGCGGGCCCATCTTCGTGTCCAAGGAGGACGGACACATGAGCAGGATCTGGACACGACGGGGCTTCTGGCTGGGAGGCGGCGCGCTCGCGGCCGCCGCGACGGCGTTCGCGTTCTCGCCCCGGGCGATGGCCTTCCATCGCGGCCTCGGCGCGAGCTTCGGGCCCGTCGGACACCACCACGGCTTCGGCCGGTTCTCGGGGGGCGCCGAGGGCCTCCGGGACAAGGCGAACTTCGCGACCGACTGGCTGCTGCGCACGGTCGACGGCACCGACGCGCAGAAGGACGCGGCCCGGCGCATCGGCGAGCGCCTCGCGACCGAGATGCAGCCCCTCGCGGAGCGCCACCGCGCGCTGCACGAGGCGTTGCTCCAGGAGTTCGGGAAGCCCGAGATCGACAAGGCCGCGGTCGAGCGGCTGCGCACGGAGGGCGTGACGCTGGCGGACGACGCCTCCCGGGTGGCGCTCTCGGCCGTCACCGGCTTCGCGGACGTGCTGACGCCCGTGCAGCGCGGCGAGCTCCTGCAGTGGGCGAACCGCATGCACGAGCACTGAGCGGCGGGAGTAGGATCCCGCGATGGCCGACCGCATCCTGCTGATCGACGACGACGCGGCCCTCGCGGGACTCCTCTCCGACTACCTGACGCCCCTCGGATTCGAAGTGGAGGCCGCGGCCACCGCCGCGGCGGGACGCGGGCGCCTCGCGGCGTCCGCCTTCGACGCGGTGCTCCTCGACGTGATGCTCCCCGACGCCGACGGCTTCGAGGTCTGCCGGCTCATCCGCGCGGAGTCTCCCGTGCCCATCCTGATGCTCACGGCCCGCGGCCAGGACGAGGACCGCATCGTCGGCCTGGAGCTCGGCGCCGACGACTACCTGGCGAAGCCCTTCAATCCCCGCGAGCTGCTGGCGCGCTTGCGGGCGATCCTCAGACGCCGACGCCCCGAGGCCGGATCTCGCGCGCCCCTGCGCTTCGGCCGCCTCGAGATCGACCGCGACGCGCGCGTGGTGCGCGTCGACGGCGAGGAGCGCCCGATCACCTCGTACCAGTTCGACCTGTTGCTGACGCTGGCCGAGGCCGCGGGCCGCGTGCTGAGCCGCGAGGCCCTGATGGAGCGCGTGCGTGGCGACGCCCTCGAGGCCTTCGACCGCTCGATCGACGTCCACATGTCGCGGCTGCGCGCCGCCATCGAGGACGACCCCAAGCGCCCGCGCCGCATCCTCACCGTTCGCGGCGCCGGCTACGTGTTCGCGAAGAAGCAGGACGCCGACTGATGCGCCGGCTCTCCCACCAGATCTGGCTCACGGTCGTCGCGGTGCTCGTGCTGTTCGCCGTGCTCGTCTCGCTCGCCTGGTTCCTCTCGCCCGCCGCGCGCACGGAGCACGACCTCGAGACGGGCGTCGCCGAGACCCTGGCGGCCCTGCTGCCGGGACCGGAGCGGCCCGCGCACGAGCTGCAGGCGGCCGTGGAGCGCCTCGCCCGCCCCCTCGGCCTCGACGTCGCGGTGTTCGCCTCCGACGGCACGCGGCTCGCGGCCACGGGCAGAGGCCTTCCCGCGCCTCAGGTCGGCGCGCACCCGCACCGCCTCACCCGGCAACTGACCCGCGGCTTCGTCATCTCGTGGCGCCTCCCCGACGGCCGGATCGTGCTCGCGCGCCGGCCTCACGGCCCGGGCCAGGCCCACGCATTCCTGCTCGGCGTCCTCGGCCTGCTCGCCCTCGCTCTCGCGCTCGGGGCCTGGCCGCTCACGCGCCGGCTCACCGGCCGCCTCGAGCGGCTCCGGCGCGGCGTCGAGGAGCTCGGGAGCGGCGATCTGTCGGCGCGCGTCGCCGTGGAGGGCCGCGACGAGATCGCGGACCTCGCCGGCAGCTTCAACCGCGCAGCCACACGAATCGAGGAGCTCGTCGGCTCGCAGCGGCGCCTGCTCGCCTTCGCGTCCCACGAGCTGCGTTCTCCGCTCGCTCGTCTGGGCGTCGCCCTCGAGATGGTGCCGGCCGACGACGCCCGCAAGGCCGGCATCGCCCGGGACATCGCCGAGCTCGACGGCCTGATCGGCGAGCTCCTCGAGTCGAGCCGCGTCGAGTCCCAGGGCGCGAACCGCGCCGAGGACGTGGACGTCCTGGCCCTCGTGGCCGAGGAAGCCGCGCGCGAGGCCCTCGAGGTCACGGGCGAAGCCGTCGTCGTCAAGGGCGATGCGCGGCTGCTGAGGCGCCTCGTCCGCAACCTGATCGAGAACGCCCGGCGCCACGGCGGCGGTGGCGGCGTCGAGGTCCGCGTCGAGCGCAGCGGCGCGAGCGCCGTGATCCGAGTGGCCGATCGTGGCCGCGGCGTGCCCGAAGCCGAGCGCGAACGCATCTTCGAGCCCTTCTACAGGCCCGCGGGCAGCGCCGAGACCGGCGAGGGCTACGGCCTCGGGCTGGCGCTCGTGAGGCAGATCGCGCGGGCCCACGGCGGCGACGCCCGTTGCCTGCCGCGCGACGGCGGCGGCAGCGTGTTCGAGGTCCGGCTCGGCTAGAGCGTTCGCAGCACGACCGGCTGTCCGACCTCGAGCCGACCGCCGCGCGTGACCGTGCCGTAGATCCCGGCCTTGTTCTGATTGGCGCGCACCACGGCCTTCATGACCTCGGGCGCCGAGCCGCCCTCCGGGTTCAGGTTCACCATCGCGCAGCGAATGTCGTGCAGGGTGACCCCGAGCGTCGGCGCGTCCGCCGCCTCGCCGAACGACAGCGTGCCCCCCACCCAGGTGTCTTCCTCGAACGGGATCCCGGTCGCGGAGCGCACGAGGACGTTCGGGCGAAACCGGCGCACCTCGCCCTCCTGACCCGCGAGGCGGCAGACCTCGTCCACGGTGTCGGACGTGATCACCGAGAGGCTCGCGTCGTCGAAGATGCCGTGCTTCATCTGCATCATCTCGACCGGCGCGCCGTGGCGACGCCCCACCTCGGCCGCGAGGGCCTCGCTGAACAGCGGCAGCTCCTCGCCCTCGGGCGTCACCACGTGGCTGGGCGCGTCGGCCTCGGCCTCACGCCGGACGGGCGTGAAGCGGATGAGATCGGGCAGCTTCCCGGCGGTGAGCCAGGGAAAGCCCCCGCGCTCCTCGCGCCGGCGGAAGGCGAAGCGCCGGTCTCCTTCGATGCCGTGGAAGCCCAGCGTGGCCGTCTCGAGGGACTCGCCGCGCATGGACTTCACCGGATACCGGAAGATCGCCTCGATGTGGCCGATCGTCTTCGTCATAGCGGGTCAACGCTAACCCAGGCAGCCGAAAAGCCGTGAGCGGCTGGTGTAAGTTCGGCGCTTCCGATACGACGAATGAAGGGAGTCATGCCCGCGCCCGCCGACGCCTTCCTCGAGCTCGTCCGCAGCCATGGGCCGCGCCTCCTGCGCCTCGCCTCGGGGTACGCGCGGGCCGAGGACCGGCGCGACCTGGTGCAGCAGATGTGGCTCGCGATCTGGCGCGCGTTGCCGGGCTTTCGCGGCGACGCGGCCCTCTCCACCTGGGCGTACCGCATCGCGATCAACACGGCGGTCAGCCACGTCCGCAAGGACGTGCGGCGGCGCGAGCAGGCCGCGGCCTCCGCCCCGGAGCCCGTGGCGCCCGGGGGCCGCGACGAGCGGGCCATCCTCGAAGAGTTCCTCGAGGCGCTCGGGCCCGTGGACCGTGCGGCCATGGCCCTCTACCTCGAGGGCCTCGCCGCCTCGGACATCGGCGCGGTACTGGGCGCGACCGAGGGCGCCGTCGCCGTGCGGCTCAGCCGGATCAAGGCGTTGTTCAAGCAGCGATACCTGGGGAGCGAGCGATGACCTTCGAAGACCTTCCGTCCGTCTGGCAGAGCGACCGGGAGCGAGCGCCCGATCCTGAAGCGGTTCTCGCGGCGGCCGTCGAGCAGTCGCGGGCCCTCGAGAAGACCGTGCGCGGTCGCGATCGGCTGGAGACCGTCGCCTCCCTCGCGATGGTGCCGCTCTTCGCGGCATCGGCGGCGATGACCACGTCGACCGTGGCGCGGACCGGCGCCGTCATCCTGACGGTCGCGTGCCTCGTGATTCCCCTGCGGCTGCGCGCGGCGCGCCTGCTGTTCGATGCCAACGGCCGGGACGGCGAGCTCCGTGCGTTCCTGCGCTCCGAGCGTGAGCGCGTGGCGGCCCAGGCGCGCCTGCTCCGCACCGTGCTGTGGTGGTACCTGCTGCCGCTCGGCGTGGGGGTCGTGATGCTGTTCGGGGGTGGCGCGCAGTCGTGGCCGCTGTCCCTCGGGTACGCGGCCTTCGTCACGGTCTTCTACGCCTGGCTCTATCGTCTCAACCAGCGGGCCGTCGCGGAGCACCTCAAACCGCGACTCGTGGAACTCGACAGCCTGCTGAGCGGGCTATGAGAGACGGCCGGTCACGCGAAAGTCGCAGCCAGGTGTTCCGATCTCCCGCCAGGACGTCGCCAGGGGGAGGAAGCGATGAAGGAACGAAGGAGCACTGCCACGCCCAAGACGCGCCGCCCGCGACCGGTCCTCGTCGCGAAGGCCCCGACGACCGAGTCGCTCCAGGCCGGCATCCTGAGGCATCTCGAGTTCACGCTCGGCGAGCTTCCCGAGCACGTCGACAGCGACTGGGAGCCGTACGTCAGCGTGGCCCTCGCCGTGCGCGACCGTCTCATGGAGCGCTGGATCCGGACCCAGGACGCCTACTACGAGCGTGACGCCAAGCGCGTCTACTACATGTCCCTCGAGTTCCTGATGGGTCGGACCCTCGGCAACAGCCTCATCAACCTCGGCCTCACGGAGGAGTGCCACGAGGCGGTTCAGGCCCTGGGCTACGACCTCGAAGTCCTGCGCGAGGCGGAATGGGACGCGGGCCTCGGCAACGGAGGGCTAGGGCGCCTGGCCGCCTGCTTCCTCGACTCGCTCGCGACGCTGGAGCTGCCCTCGTACGGCTACGGGCTGCGCTACGACTACGGGATCTTCCACCAGCGCATCGTGGACGGCGTCCAGGTCGAGACGCCCGACGGGTGGCTCCGCTACGGCAATCCATGGGAGATCGCGCGCACCGGCGACCAGTTCACGGTGAAGTTCGGGGGCCGCGTGCACCAGCGCGTCAACGATCGCGGGCGCCTGACCACGGACTGGCTCGACACGGACGACGTCCTCGCGATTCCCTACGACACGCCGGTCCCCGGCTATGGCAACGACACCGTCAACACGCTGCGCCTGTGGTCGGCCCGGGCCGCCGAGGAGTTCGACCTGCGCCGTTTCAACGAGGGGGACTACCTGCGGGCCGTGGAGGAGCGGGCCCACTCGGAGAAGGTCACGAAGGTCCTGTACCCGAACGACAACGTGTTCGAGGGGCGCGAGCTGCGGCTGAAGCAGGAGTACTTCTTCGTCGCGGCGACGCTGCAGGACGTGATTCGCCGCTACAAGAAGCAGTACCGCATCCATGACGAGCCGCGGGGCCTGCCGGTCTTCGAACGCTTCGCGGCCCGCACCGCGATCCAGCTCAACGACACCCACCCGGCCCTGGCGATTCCGGAGCTCATGCGCCTCCTCGTGGACGTCGAGGAGCTCGGCTGGGACGAGGCCTGGGCGATCGCCATCGCCACCTTCGGGTACACGAACCACACCGTCATGCCCGAGGCCCTCGAGCGCTGGAGCCTGGACCTCCTGGGCCGCGTGCTGCCGCGACATCTCGAGATCATCCTCGAGATCAACCATCGCCTCCTGGAACAGGTGAGGCGCCGCGGCGGGGACGACGCCCGGTGCCGTCGCATGTCGATCGTCGAGGAGGGCGACGAGAAGCGCGTGCGGATGGCGCATCTCGCGATCGTGGGCAGCCACTCCGTGAACGGGGTCGCCGCCCTCCACAGCGAGATCCTGAAGGCGGAGCTCTTCAAGGACTTCTACTGGCTCTGGCCGGAGCGCTTCAACAACAAGACCAACGGCGTGACCCAGCGGCGCTGGCTGAAGAAGGCCAACCCCGGCCTCTCGGCCCTGATCACCGAGGCGATCGGCGACACGTGGGTGACGGACCTCGACGAGCTCGAGGGCCTGCTCGCCCATTCCCAGGACAGCGCGTTCGTCGAGGCCTGGCGCACGGTCAAGCACGCCAACAAGGTGGCCCTCGCCCAGGTGATCGAGGATCAGTACTCCCGCCGCGGCCTGCAGCTCCGCGTCGACCCGGCTTCCCTCTTCGACTGCCAGGTGAAGCGGATCCACGAGTACAAGCGGCAGCTCCTGAACGTGCTCCACGTCGTCACGCTCTACAACCGGATCCTGCGCGATCCCGGAGCGCCCCACGTGGCGCGCGCCGTGATCTTCGGCGGCAAGGCGGCTCCCGGCTACGCCAGGGCCAAGCTGATCATCCGCCTCATCAACGCCGTGGGAAGCGTCGTGAACCCCGATCCCCGCGTCGCGGATCGGTTGAAGGTCGTGTTCCTGGCGGACTACCGCGTGTCCCTCGCCGAGCGCATCTTCCCGGCGGCGGAGCTCTCCGAGCAGATCTCGACGGCGGGAACGGAGGCCTCGGGGACCGGCAACATGAAGTTCGCCCTGAACGGCGCTCTCACCATCGGGACGCTCGACGGCGCCACCGTCGAGATGGTCGAGGAGGTGGGCGCGGACGACGTGTTCGTCTTCGGGCTTCGCGCCGACGAGGTCGCGCGCCTCGCCGGACGTCACGATCCGTGGCGCCACTACCACGGCAACGCGGAGCTCCGTCTGGCCCTCGACAGCATCGCGAGCGGCGTCTTCAGCCCGGGCCAGCCGGACCTGTTCCAGCCCATCGTGGCCTCGCTCCTCGAAGGCGGCGACCCGTATCTGTTGCTGGCCGACTACGAGGCCTACGTCGCCTGCCAGGAGCGCGTGGCGGCCACCTACCAGGAGCCTCTCGAGTGGACGCGCAAGTCGATCCGCAACGTGGCCCACATGGGCAAGTTCTCGAGCGACCGCACGATCCGGCAGTACGCGGACGAGATCTGGGGCGTGCGGCCGGTCAGCCCTGGTCGCTAGGATTGCGCCAGGAGCGGCCGTCGCGCGAGAGCAGCTCGTCGGCCTCGCGCGGACCCCAGCTTCCGGCGGCGTAGTTCGGGAAGCTGCGCGCCGGTAGCGCCCGCCACACGTCCAGGATCGGCTCGACGACGCTCCAGCCGTCCTCGACACTGTCGGCCCGCTGGAAGAGCGTGGGATCGCCGCAGATGCAGTCGTAGAGCAGGGTCTCGTAGCCCGTGCTCGGCGTGCGGCCGAAGTGGTCCGCGTAGTTGAAGGCCATCTCGACCGGGCCCGTCTGCACGACCGGCCCCGGGATCTTGGCCTGGAACGTCAGCGAGATGCCCTCGTCGGGCTGCAGGTGCAGCACGAGCACGTTGGGAGTGACGTCGGCCACCTGGGTGCCTTCGAACAGCCGATGCGGCGGCCGCCGGAAGGTGATCGTCACGTCGGTGTGCTGGCGGCTGAGGCGCTTGCCGGTGCGCAGGTAGAACGGCACGTCCGCCCAGCGCCAGTTGTCCACGACCAGCTTCAGGGCCACGTAGCTCTCGGTGTTCGAGCGGGGATCGACTCGGTTCTCGGCGCGATAGGCCGGCATGGGCGCCTGGCCCTCGGCGCTGGCGCCGTACTGGCCCCGGACCGTCCGCGTCAGCACCTCCTCGGGGCTGAGCGGCTGGATCGCCCGCAGCACCTTGATCTTCTCGTCGCGCACGGACTCGGCCTCGAAGGAAGAAGGCGGCTCCATGGCGGTCAGCGCCAGCAGCTGGAACAAGTGGTTCGGCACCATGTCGCGCAGCGCTCCGGCCTTGTCGTAGTAGCGGCCGCGCTGCTCGACGCCCACGGTCTCGGCGACCGTGATCTGCACGTTGTCGATGTAGAGCCGGTTCCAGATCGGCTCGAAGATGCCGTTGGCGAAGCGGAAGACCAGCAGGTTCTGGACGGTCTCCTTGCCGAGGTAGTGATCGATCCGATACACCTGCGACTCGCGCAGCACGCTCCCGAGCCGCGCGTTCAGCTCGCGCGCCGAAGCATGGCTGTCCCCGAAGGGCTTCTCGATGATGACGCGGCGGAAGCTCTCGCCCGCCTCGGCGGTGAGCCCGGCGGTCCCCAGCCGGTCCACGATGTCGCCGAAGAAGTCCGGCGGCGTCGCCAGGTAGAACACCACGTTGCCGCGGGTGGCGCCGCCCGCCTCGATCTCGCGCAGCCGCTCCTGGAGCCGGCCGTACAGCTCGTCCGACCGGAAATCGCCCGGCATGTAGTGGGTGCGCTCGAGGAGCCAGCGCGTGAGCTCGGCGGGATGCTCCGGGGAGTCGGGCAGCTCGCCGCGCAGCCGATCGCGGAAGGCTTCGCTCGTCATCTCGCTGGTGGCCAGGCCGAGCACCGCGAACTCGTTGGGCAACAGCCCACTGCGCCGCAGGTTGAGGAGCGCCGGAAAGAGCTTCCTCTTGGCGAGGTCACCAGAGGCGCCGAAGAGGACCAGCACACAGGGATCCGCAGGTTGGCCACGACGCGCGTCGCCTCGGGTTCGGGTCATCGGAGGACTCTGGGACGGGCGCAAGGCATTCCGGCTGCATGCGGACGACGACGGCGTGACGGCGGACCGTCCTGGTCAGCGCCCACGGCCGGGCTCCTCGCGCTCCCACACTTCCTCGAGGGTCGCTCCGCCGCTGAGCGTGCCGCTGTGGTACCAGCGGTTGCCCTCCACCCGGCACCGGAACGACTGGGGCTTCCCCTTCAGGCCGTGAACGTCACCCGTCCCGTAGAGGGGCGTCTCTTCATAGGCGCCGCCCTTCAAGGAGTACGTGCCGCCAAAAGCGTCGGTCACCTTCCCGTCCTTGTCGTAGTCGACGAACATGAACTGGGTCGGCGTGATGTGCTTGATCAGCGTGACGCCCTCGGGCTGCCGGAACTCCTTGCCGTTGAACTTCCCCGAGACCTGCCTCCACGTGCCCACCAGCGTGTCCGGGCCCTGGGCGTTCGCGGTCTCGAACGCCATCGGCGCCAGGAGCGCCACCACTGCAACCATCGCGAGTCGCCGCATCCATCCCTCCACGTGCGCCTCATGATGACAGGTGAAGGCACGTCAAAAAAAGAGCAACACCGGTCGTCTTTCTGGTAGCCTCCGCCTACATCCGACAGACGATCAACCGGGCGCTCCCAGGCCATTTCCAGCTTCAGGAGGAAATCTGCACGAGCCCCGCGCTTCGGCCTTCTCGAGTCGCTCGGATGTGTACGGCAGGGAAGCCCGCTCTAGACTTCTGGTACCGCGTTGGTGTCGATGTCGAAGGAGTAGTCTCCCTTCTTGATCTTCCACCGGGCTATGCTGAACATTGGCCACGGAGCAGTGAGGCTGAGACTACGCACTTGCGAGTGTCGGTCCACGAGGGCCTGATACTCGGACTCAAAGTCTGCGAAAGGCTTCTTGGACGAAACGACCGCCGCCTTGCGAAACGCATCGCGGAGGATCGTGTACTCGGCTGCGGCGGGTACGAGCGCCGCGATCGCTTCGTCGATCTTGAGAGCCGACTCGAGCGCCGGAAGGAGGCCTGCTAGGAAGGCGGCCACCGCCACGAAGGTCTTTGCGCCTGGCACGTCCGACGACGTCAGGATGCTCCACGATGCCAACGCGCCGAGGACGACCGGAGCGCCCCTCATCACGACACGGATGAACCTAAGCGTTGACAGCCAGAGGTTGAATGTGGCGGCGGAATAGAGGCAGTTGTCAAACTGTCTCTGCGCTTCTTTCGCGAGTTCGCCAGCTTTGGTTGCCACGATGTTCACCCTAGTGAAATGTCAGTGCCGAAGATGTCTTGCCAATACAGTCCAGCCAGCACGCCGTCTTGGTTGCTCTCGGCCACGCAAGCCGCGACCGCCTTCCGGTAGGCCCTCTCGGCTTTTGGGGTAAAGGCGCTTCCAATGGGCTGCCACTCGCCGTAGGGGAGCCTCACTCGCCAGGGACCGGGCCTGCTTAGGTAGGCAAAGAAGTCACGGACCATCCAATCGTCGAACCAAAAGCTTTTCCGATGGCGATACGCCCAATCTCGGATGAACACGG
Organism: uncultured Acidobacteriota bacterium; assembly: GCA_902826455.1. Classification (GTDB taxonomy): domain Bacteria; phylum Acidobacteriota; class Vicinamibacteria; order Fen-336; family Fen-336; genus CADEEV01. The sequence goes on from CADEEV010000027.1 coordinate 58,880, forward strand.
TAGCCAGGATCTCAAGCCAGAAGGACTTCATCGGGACGTTGCAGTGGGTCTGCCATCGCTTCAGGTAACGGATGAGCCGGCGGAGCGCGCCGCCCGTCTCGTCATCTACCTGTTCTAGGTAGGCAAACTCATCCAATGGGAACGTGCGCCGGTATTGGCCGCCATCATTGCTGTCACAAGTTAGAAAGCCTCCGCCGAGCCGATGGAAGGCGGGAGCGACCTCCACGTCAAAGGACAGCGCAAACGTGACGGCCACGACTTGGCCATCACCACCTACGTCGGTCGAGGCGTAGGTGGACAGCACGACGTCCTTGACCTCCTGCAGCAGGGCAGACTGCTTGTTTCCCGTCCGGGCCTGGAACCGATGGTAGACCGCAGTGGGCAACGCGAAGAGCATGTCGACATCGCGCGGCGGCGCAATCTGAGTCTTCTTCCCCCACGATCCGATTGCCCAGACGTTTGCGAGTTCTGACTCGGCGCCGTAGTAGTGCCGGTTCAGCGCCTTCGCAATCCGCGCAAATCTCGTCGCCGCGGCAGCCGCGTCCGCGCTCTTCAGCATCAGCCGGCCATGAAACTCCCTGAACCGCTGCGCTTCCTGCAAGACGGAGCCTCCCTGAACGCGAAACGTAGCATCTGTGAGCGGAACTCGCCATCAGCTAAGAGCATCTGGGGCGCAAACGGCAAACAAAGCTCGAACGTCGCGTAGTTGGGTCCAACAGATGTGGACCCCGCTGGCAGGAAGCAGGTGTACGCTTTTGGACATGAGGATCAAGGGGGTCGTAGACACGATCGACGTAGCGCAAGCAGCCGGGGCGATCTTCGGCAAGGCGGGTGCGGCTGCTGCCATCGGGCATCACGGCGATCTAGCGCGCCATCTAGTAGATCCAATGATGGCGGCATACAGGCCCTTTCTTGAAGACGAAGCTCGGCGCGATCGGATGATGGCGGAACTGGCGGGACCGACATTCAGGACCGCCAATTTCTTCGCCTCCATCGCCCCACCCTTCGAATCAATGGTGTCGCTCAACGATGCCTTGGCTGCCTACACGGGCAGCCTTGAAGAGGCCGGGCGCGCGCTTAGCTCCTTCTCGGAAAATCAGAAAGCCATGATGGGCCTCATCCCAGGGGGCACGCACTGGTCGTCCATTGGCCCGTCAATCGAACGCCTCGGCCTCAATGAGATCGGCGCAGCCATCGGCCTACATCAGGACGTTGCGGACCGGCTGGGGCAAGGCTTGTCGGTGCTCCTCGATTCGGCTGCGCGCTTCTACCGGAGCGAGGCCCCAAGGCTCGGGGCGTTGCCTCGCGGCATTGTTCAGGCGCCATCTCGACAGGTTGCACTCCATGTTAGGGCTCTGGAGGCGATTTCCTACGCAGAGTCAGAGGAGCCCGAAGAGAGCGTCGGAAATGCGGACGAGAAGGACCGCCTCGCAGTTGCCCTTGAGGCTCTCAGTCCCCATCTCGTTCGAAGATGGCGCGGCGGTCATGAAGCGGTGGCATTTCGTGGATCGGATAGCGCTGCACACGCGGCACTTTCGTTCCGTGAGGTTCTGAAACTCACCCTCTACCATCTCGCTCCGGACAGGGACGTAAGCGCCTGGTGTGCATCCGTTGAGCGCCTTCTTGTCGGCAACAGGGTGTCGCGGGCTGACAGGTTCGACTTCATCTGTCGCGACTTGGCGACTCCGCTGCTAGCCGGCGTGTTGGAAAACGACCGCGCCACGGCGCTGCAGCTTATTACCGTGTTCAACAAGGACGTTCATGAAGAGCGAAGAGCCCTGACCGACTTCCAGCTAAGAAGGATGGCTCATCGAGTTGACCAGGCGCTGCTGTTCCTGTTGGACACGGCGCAGGATCGGGATCGATAGCGTCGAGTCTCATCCTTGGGGAATGGAGCCGACGGTGGGACTTAGGCGGCCTAGCGCTCGCCTCCCACTTTCAGCTTGGCAAAGAGGCTTGGCAGAGCAAAAGGACTATCCTGGTCGCGCCGTACTACGGCGCTGATCCCGGCGGCGGTGGTGGTGGTTGGCCGGCCGAATTCGTGAAGCGTATCCGTCGCGCCACCTACCCGCAGTACATGTGGGACGTACTGCCCTCGAGCAAGGACGGAGAGTCTTCCGTCCTACGCCTCGACCACATCATGCCGGTGGGCCAGGATCCGGCTGGGTATGAGCTGACAGAATGGGCGCTCTCCGATCAAGGACTAGCGCTCTTGGATGACTGGATTTCTTGGCTAGTTGCAGGTGGGCTTTCGCCGGCCCTCTACGACCTTCGATCTACGATGGCGGAGTTGTTTTCCGAATAGGAAAAATTGGTTCGGCCGCCATCAACGTCTGGGATCCGAACCCAAGTCCGAACGGGGTCAGGTCCTACTGTGGCAGGAACTCCGGCTCCCGCACTCTCTGGCGGTCGAGCAGGAAACTGAAGTCGGTGCCATACGCCTGCCGGTAGCCGTGGCATCCCATGCATCCGCCCGCCAAATAGCCCCTCCCCTTGTAGAAGACGTTCTGGAAAACCGGGAAGCCCGGCTGCGGCCGCGGGTTTAGGTAGGCCGTATCAGGGTAGATGAAGTCGGTCATCTTGCTAGCGGCGTGAGAGAGCTGGCCACTAAACCGCTGATTCGCAGGGGGAGCTTCGATGATCACATTCGCGGCGTAGTAGATGCCCGGATCCTCTGGGCCGTCGTAGTGGACCCCAGGCTTCTTGTCGAGCGGCACCCACTGCACGCTGACTAGTCGATAGTGGCTAAAGGGCGAGGCTGGGCTCGCCTGGCGGATGGCGG
>CADEEV010000028.1 GCA_902826455.1 uncultured Acidobacteriota bacterium
CGGCCCGCATCAACGACGTGCCCTCGGGGACGCGCACCTTCGTGCCGTCGATCTCGAGGGCCACCATCTTGCGGGCGAGGCGGATGGGAGTGCCGGCGTCGGGCTCTTTGACCGAGTACATCTTCTAGCTCCTCCCGAAGTCTTCCGGGAAATGCTCGAGCGCGCTGCGTACAGGATACGGCGTGAGGCCGCCCAGCGCACACAGCGACGCGTCCGTCATGGTCTCGCACAGGTCCTTGAGCAGGCCCAGCTGCAGCTCCCGCCGATCGCCGGCGACGAGCCGGTCGATCACCTCGACGCCGCGGGTGGAGCCGATGCGGCACGGCGTGCACTTGCCGCACGACTCGATCGCGCAGAACTCCATGGCGTAGCGCGCCATCTTCGCCATGTCGACGGTGTCGTCGAAGGCCACGAGGCCGCCGTGGCCCACGAGCGCGTTCTGGGCCGCGAAGGCCTCGTAGTCCATGGGCGTGTCGAACTGCGATTCCTTGAGGTAGGCCCCGAGCGGCCCGCCGACCTGCACCGCACGGATCGGCCGGCCCGAGGCCGAGCCGCCGCCGTAGTCGTAGAGCAGCTCGCGCAGCGTGACGCCGAAGGCCTTCTCGACGAGGCCGCCGTGCTTCAGGTTGCCGGCGAGCTGGAAGGCCAGCGTTCCGCGCGAACGGCCGACGCCGTAGTCCTGGTAGAACTGCGGGCCGTGCTCGAGGATCGCGGGCACCGAGATGAACGTGAGCACGTTGTTGAGCGCCGTGGGCTTCGCGAACAGGCCCTGCACGGCCGGCACCGGCGGCCGGTAGCGCACGATGCCGCGGCGTCCTTCGAGGCTCTCGAGCAGCGCCGTCTCCTCGCCGCAGATGTAGGCGCCGGCGCCGCGCCGCACCTCGAGGTGGAACGCCTTGCCGCTGCCGCGGACGTTGTCGCCGAGATACCCGGCGGAGCGCGCGAGCTCGAGCGCCGCAACGAGCGTGCGCTCGGCGTCGGGATACTCGGAGCGCAGGTAGATGTAGCCGCGCGTCGCGCCGACGGCAATCCCCGCGATCAGCATGCCCTCGATCAGGAGGAACGGATCGCCCTCCATGACCATGCGATCGGCGAACGTCCCGGAGTCGCCCTCGTCGGCGTTGCACACGATGTACTTCTGGGCCGCGGCCGTGTCGTGGACGGTCTTCCACTTGATGCCGGTGGGGAAGGCGGCCCCGCCGCGTCCTCGCAGGCCCGACTTCGTGACGTCGTCCACGATCTGGGCGCCGCTCTTGCCGAGGGCCGCCGTGAGACCGCGCCAGCCGCCGTGGGCCTCGTACTCGGCCAGACTCAGCGGATCGATCACGCCGACCCGCGCGAAGCCGAGACGCTCCTGCTTCTTGAAGTAGGGGATGTCCTCGGTCTTGCCGAGGTTCAGCCGATGCGCGCCGCCTTGAAGGAAGCCCGCGTCGAACAGCCCCGCGACGTCCGCAGCGTCGACCGGCCCGTAGGCGATCCGACCGGCCGGAGTCTCGACCTCGACGAGCGGCTCGAGCCACAGCATGCCGCGGCTGCCGTTGCGCACGACGCTGACGCCCGGGCGGGCCGCGATCGCCTTCGCCACGGCATCGGCACCGACCGAGAGGGCGGCGGCATCGCGCGGCACGAAGACCCGCACGCTCACAGCCGCGGCATCTCCTCTTGGACCAGGCGCTCGAAGCGCTCCGGCGTCACGCGCCCGACGAGCCGTCCGTCGAGCAGGACCGACGGCCCCAGCGCGCAGTTGCCGAGGCAGTAGACCGGTTCCAGGGTCACTCCGCCGTCGGCCCGCGTCTCCTTGAAGTCGACGCCCAGGGCTGCCTTCGCATGCTCCGCGAGCGCGTCGCTGCCGCGGGCCTGGCAGGCCTCGGCCCGGCACACCTTCACGACGTGGCGTCCGGCCGGGGCCGTCCGGAAGTCGTGGTAGAAGGTCACGACCCCGTGGACTTCGGCGTTGGAGATGTTGAGGGCGTTGGCGATCCGCGACAGCGACTCCGGCGGGATGTAGCCGAGCGCGTCCTGCACCGCATGAAGGATCGGGAGCAGCGCGCCTTCGCGCGAGAGGTTCTCGGCGATCGCCCGTTCGACGGCGTCGTTCTCGGGCATGGGAGAGCCTCAAGATACCACGCTCGCCCGCTGACCTGAGGTCAGTTCCGGAGCCTCGAATCAGGGCGCGGACGTAGGCAGAACGCCCAGTCGCTCGGCACCGGCGCCCTGCGCGACGTCCATCGCTTCGATGACCCGGCCGTAAGCCGGCTCGCCCTTTGCCTCGATGAACACGGTGCGCGACGCGCCGGTCCGGAAAGCCTCGCGAAGCCGCCCGTCGACGTCGCCCAGGGTCGCGGCTGGAGACCGGTTCAGCGCATAGCTGGCCTCGTCGACCGTGAGCACCAGCGCACGGCTCGAGTCCCCACCCGTGCTCTTCTCCGGTACGGCGGCGTCCAGGCTCTGGGTCGTGGTCGGCGTGATCACCATGAAGAGGATCAGCAGCACGAGCATCACGTCGATGAGCGGCGTGACGTTGATCTCGGCCATGCGCTTCATCGCGCAGCTCGCGGCGCGGTGCGCAGCGCGATCTGGTTCGCCCCGAGATGGCCCAGCAGATCCATCGTCTTCCGGACCTCCGAGTAGCCGAGCGTGGTGTCGGCCTTGAGATGGACGATGCGGCTGCCCTCGGGCAGACGGTCGAGGCGCTCGCGCACTTCCTCGGACACGGCGCCGAGGTCACGCGCGGCCGATCCTTCGATGGCGAGGGAGCGATCGGACTTGAGCACGACGACGATCGGCGGCGTCGCGCCGTCGCGCGCGTTCTCGGCGGCCGGCAGTTTCACGCCCGAGGCAGCGATCACCGGCATCGTGACCATGAAGATCACGAGCAGCACGATCATGATGTCCGCCATCGGCGTGACGTTGATCTCGGCCCGCGGGCCTTCGCCCGTTCCGACGCTCATGCTCATCGGGGCCTCCTTGCGCGCTTGGACACCGCCGCGGAAGCGCGCGGTCCTCATGCGCTCTTCTGCTTCGCCTCGCAGTGAGCGAATTGCCTGCCGTCCTGCGGCCGAACGACGCTATCCTTTTTGCGTGTCGCCACTCTGCCCAGCGAGACTTCTGTCGTGAGACGTGTGGCTGAGTTCGCGGTCGCGGCAGTAGGCGGGGCCGTGGCGTGTGTCCTCAGCGCTCTCACCGACTTCACGCCCCTGAAGACTGCCGCCCTGTGGCCTGGTTTCGCCTTCGGGCCTACCGTTGCCAGGTACTTACCGGAGACGCTCGCTTATGCGCTCGCGCCAAGCGGAGGCCCCGCTGCCATGATCATCATCATCCTGGTGGTGTCGTTCGCCTTCTGGGCGGTGGCAACCGGCGCTGCCTGGCTTGCCGTGAGCCATTTCTGGCGGAGGGGAAGCCGTTCAGCGCGCCCAGGACTCCCTCCCCTGGCTGCGATCCGAGCGCAGCCCCTCGGCGCCTCTCCTAGAGCCCGGCGGCAAGGGTGACGCTCACGCAGGTGACGCAATGTGCGCCGGACTAGTGAGGCCGAAATGACGAGCCGCGGTAGGACGGGCAAGGTCGCACGTCGAGAGGAACTGGCGTCTCTGTTGGCGCTTGCGCCGGGTCTCCCAGGTCCCTGGTTCACGAGGTCTGCTTCCATAGCCTTGGCGCCAGTTGTCGTGAAGGCGGCGAACGCCGACTGGATCGTAGACGTGCACGCGTACGCACAGCGCAACCATCGGAACAATCCGCGGGAAGTCGAGTACGCGGTGATCCTGACCATGTTTTGCGACAAGGCTCCACGAGGCGAGACCAACCGATCCCGGATGCGTGCTTGGCAGCGGCGGATCACCCGGCAGTTGCGCGCCCTGGGCTATGGAGGTCGGTGGCAGCGCCGGACTCCAGGCGGATCAAGCGCCGCCTACTTCAGCAAGGATGTGGCCAGGCTGGCTCTGATTGCTCCTGCGGTCCGCAAGCTACAGCGGGTCCGTTTCTAACGCCTGCTTGTCCTAGAGTGTCTCACCTTTGCCGCTGCTTCACGTCTGGAGAAACCATGCCTCGCACTGTCATCCGCACGCCTAACGCGCCGGCTGCCCCGGCCACCTACAGCCAGGCGACCAAGGCCGCCGGCCTGGTCTTTGTCTCCGGAACCGCGCCCGTCGACCCGGCTACGGGCGCCTTCGCCGGACCGACCATCCAAGAACAGACGCGCCAATGCCTGCGCAATATCGCCGCGATCCTCGAGGCGGCCGGGAGCTCCCTCGACAAGGTCGTCAGCGCGACCGTCGTGATGGCCAACGAATCCGACTTCGCCGGGATGAACGAGGAATGGGTGCGCTGGTTCCCGGCGGACCCGCCCGCGCGGCAAGGGGCCAAGCTGCCGGTCCGGGTGGAGGGCCTGCTGATATCGATCGCGGCGATCGCGGAGGCGTGAATGTCGGTGTTTCTCACCCTTAGGAAGCGAATGGCGTCGGCTACTTCAAATGCGGATGCTCGCTGCTCCTTTTGCAACCCATCCGGATGGTCGGCGGACTCGTAGTGAAAACCAGATGACGATGCGCCGAATTCTGCAGGTGGTCACTGCTGGTGCCACGTTCCTCCTGACCCTCGTGGGAGTGCTGTTGACTAGCGGCCTTCTTGACTGGGGCGCGGGTCAGATTCCGCGAGTCGCGACCCCGATCCTTCTCCTTGTGATGTTGGGAGTACCGGCATTGTCTGCCGTCGGTGTGGCTCGGTGGCTCGGGCGACGTTGGAATCTTTCGTTCGTCGTTCCGGACACCGAGCTCGGCAACCGCTTGAAGAGGGTCTTAATCTGGGCCTACTTAGCCACAGCCGTGTTTGGTGTTCCTGCCACTTTGAGTCACCAGAACGCCTGGGCAGTTGGTGAGTACAAGCGGCTCCACGCAGACGGCGGCACCTGGGCGTCCCATCCGTACATCCAAAGCTATCTCGCGATCCCGGTGCTGCCTGGCGTCATTGTGTCGTACCACGAGTACCAGCTTGCGGGGCTGTACGGCTTTGGTGGTTTCGAAGTGACTGTTTGGTATGGTGCGGGGGTCAAGTCGTTGTGGGTTCTGCCGCTGTGGCTGTCCTGATCTTTCGAGTCCAGCCTCCAGTTCCCGGGCGATAATCCCGGGCGTGCCGTTCGTCTACATCCTGCGCTGCTACGACGGCACGCTCTACACGGGCGCCGCCAAGAGCCTCGAGGCGCGCTTCGCCCAGCACCTGGCCGGCCGCGCTTCGCGCTACACGCGGGCGCGGCTGCCGGTCGCGATCGTGTGGTCGAAGCGCTTCCGCACCTGGAACAAGTGCTTGCGCGAGGAATATCGCATCAAGCAGCTCACGCGGCCCGAGAAGGACGCGCTGATCGGAGGCGGAGAATGACGGCTGTGCTCGTCGGCGGTGGGTTGGCGCTCGTCGTCGGGCTGTTCGCTACGATCGTTGGACTCGACCGCGACCGGGCCTTCTATCCAACGGTGCTGATCGTCATCGCGTCCTACTGGGCGCTGTTCGCGATCATGGGCGGCGGGCACGACGTGCTCTTGCGGGAAGTCGCGGTTGCCGCCGCCTTCGCAGTCGTTGCCGTGGTCGGCTTCAAGCGCAGCCTGTGGATCGTCGTCTTCGGCCTGTGCGCCCACGGCGTCTTCGACATGGCCCATGCGTCGCTCTACGCGAACCCGGGAGCCCCTGGGTGGTGGCCGGACTTCTGCATGCCGTACGACGTCGCGGCCGGCGCGTACCTCGCCTGGCGCCTGAAACGGCCGGTGTTGTAGTACCCTCGTCGGTTCTATGCCCGAGCTGTTGATGTCCTGCCAGGACCTGTCCAAGGCGTTCGGCACCGCGCCGCTGTTCAAGGACCTGTCCTTTGGCGTCTTCGAAGGTGACCACATCGGTGTCGTCGGCCCGAACGGGGCCGGCAAGTCAACCCTGCTCAAGATTCTCGCCGGCATCGAGGAGCCCTCCGACGGCATCCGCTCGGCCCGCAAGCGGCTGAAGATCGGCTTCGTCGAGCAGGACCCGGGCTTTCCCGAGGGCAGCACCGTGGACAGCGTCCTGCGTGGCGCGATCCGCGGAGACCACCTCGAGGAGTACGAGATCGACGGCCGCATCGCGGTCGCCATGGGCAAGGCCGACCTCGTCGACGAGCACCAGCCGACCGCGACCCTGTCGGGCGGGTGGAAGAAGCGGCTCGCGATCGCCCGCGAGCTCGTGCAGGAGCCGGAGCTGCTGCTGCTCGACGAGCCCACGAACCACCTCGACATCGACGGCATCCTCTGGCTGGAGGAATTGCTGCCGCGCGAGCCCGAGGCCTTCGTGGCCGTGAGCCACGACCGCTACTTCCTCGAGGCGGTGGCGTCGCGGGTCATCGAGATCAACCGCGCCTACGCGTCGGGCCTGTTCGACGCCAAGGGCCGCTACAGCGAGTACCTGGTCAAGAAGGACGATCTGCTCGCGGGCCAGGCCGCGTACCAGGAATCGCTGCGCAATCGCGTGCGTGGGGAAGTCGAGTGGCTGTCGCGGAAGGCAAAGGCGCGCACCCGCAAGGCCCAGGCGCGCATCGACTCGGCCGGGCGCCTGAAGGACGAGCTCAAGGACCTCGACTCGCGCTCGAAGACCAGCACGATCGGCATCGAGTTCGCCGGCACCGAGCGCCGCACCAAGCGGCTCGTCGTGACCGAGGGCCTGCGGAAGAGCTTCGGCGACCGCGAGGTGGTCTCGAACCTCGACCTCATCCTGTCGCCCGGCATGCGCCTGGGACTGCTCGGCGCCAACGGCAGCGGCAAGAGCACGCTGATGCGGCTGCTCGCGAAGCTCGACGCGCCCGACGCCGGCACCGTCACCCACGCCGACAAGCTCAAGGTCGTGATGTTCGACCAGCACCGCGCGCGCCTCGATCCCGGGATCTCGCTGAAGCGGACGCTGGCGCCGTTCGGCGACTCGGTCATCCACGACGGCCGTTCGGTGCACGTCGGCGGTTGGGCCAAACGCTTCCTGTTCCGCACCGACCAGCTCGACACGCCGGTGGGCCGGCTGTCAGGGGGCGAGCAGGCGCGCGTGCTGATCGCGCGGCTGATGCTCGAGCCCGCCGACCTGCTGCTGCTCGACGAGCCCACGAACGACCTCGACATCCCGACCCTCGAGGTTCTCGAGGAGAGCCTGCTGGAGTTCGGCGGCGCCCTCGTGCTCGTGACCCACGACCGCTACCTGCTCGACCGCGTCTCGACGCAGCTGCTCGCCCTCGATGGCCAGGGCGGCATCGTGCCGTACGCGGACTACGCGCAGTGGGAGATCGGGCGCGAGTTCGAGGCCCAGAAGCCCGCGGTCGTTCCAACGCCCGCGCCGCCTGCGCCGGCGCCTAAGCCGACGACCCCGGCGGCCGCGCCCGAGCCCGCCAAGGCGACGAAGGCCAAGGCCGAGAAGAAGAAGCTCAGCTACCTCGAGCAGCGCGAGTGGGCCGGGATGGAGAAGCGGATCCTGGAGATCGAGGCCGAGGTCGAGTCGCTGCAGGCCGCCACGACCGACACCGCGGTCGTCGCCGACCACAAGAAGCTCCAGGCGAGCCTCTCGAAGCTGTCCGACGCGCAGGGCGAGCTCGAGATGCTCTACGCGCGCTGGGCGGAGCTCGAGGCCAAGGTCAAGGGCGCGTGATCGCCCGGCGGATCGCCGCCTGGGGTGCGCCGTCGTCGAACGTGACGCCGCCCGGCCCCGGGACGACGCCGAGCCGCTTCCACAGCGCCGCGAGATCGATGCGCATCGGCCGCGGGCCCATCTTCTCGTAGAGCTCGCGGAGCACGGGGACCCCCGTCGCCTTGTCGCCTGTCGCGACCAGGCGCTCGACCGTCCACTGCTCCGCCCCGTTGCCGCCGGCGTCGAGGATCGCGTCGACGGCATCGACGAGCGACTTCCTGCCGGCGGTGCGCTCGCGGATCGCCACGTCGGCCAGCAGCCAGAACCCGGCGCCGCCCCAGTAGGTCGGGCCCCACGAGCCGTCCGCATCGAAGCCCGGGCCCTCGGCTTTCGCGAGACCCTTTGGCAGGCCGTCCACGAGGCCCTGCCAGAGCTCGGCCTCGGCCATGCGCCCTCGTCGCACCCGTGCGACCGGCTCGAGGTACGTCGCGAAGCCCTCCTCCATCCACTCGCGGCCCTCGGGGAGATCCGGCAGCGCGAGGTGGAACATCTCGTGGGTCAGCACCCAGTCCGTCTCGAGGGACGCGGGTGTCGTGGCCGGGCCCAGGTTGATGCGGATCGCCACGTCGCCCTCGCCGCCGAACATCCGGCCCGAGCCGATGGCACCGCGCCCGCCCACGCGGATGCGCAGCGGCACGCGTCCCACCGGGGCACGTCCCAGGTAGCGGACGACGTTGCGCGCGGCCGACTCGACCCAGGCCTCGACGTTCGTGCGCGGGACGGGCAGCTCGGCGGACGAGAGCGTCGCGTCGACCGTGAAGCCCTCCACGCGGATCGTGAACGCGTCGAGCGCCGCGACGAGCGCGAGAACCAGCATGCCTCGAGTGTTAGCACGCCCCGGCTCGGGAGGGAACCGGGGCGGCCGCTTGCGGCTCGCTCGAACACGGAGCAGCATTCACGCCCATGAACCCGCAGACCCTCCCCGGAGATCCGCGCCCGCCGCTGGCGCTCCGGCTCCTGCTGCTCCTGAGCGGCACGTCACTGGCCGGCCACCTGGCCCTGGCGAACCGCTACGGCTACTTCCGCGACGAGCTCTACTTCCTCGACTGCGGCCGGCACCTCGACTGGGGCTACGTCGACCACGCCCCGATGATCGGCCTCATGGCGCGCGTCGCCCTGCTGCTCGGAGGATCCCTGCCGGCCGTGCGCCTGCTGCCGGCGCTCGCGGGAGCGGCCCTCGTCGCGATCACGATGCTGATCACGTGGCGGCTCGGCGGGGACCGGTTCGCCCAGGGCCTCGCCGGCCTGGCCGTGGCCGTGGCTCCCGTCTTCCTCGCGGGCGCCAGCCTCATGACGATGAACATCGTCGAGCCGCTGTTCTGGATGGGCTGCGTCTACTTCCTGATCCGGCTCCTCGACGCCGGCGACTCGCGGCCGTGGATCGCCTTCGGCGTGATCCTCGGCCTGGGCCTCATGAACAAGCACTCGACCGCGTTCTTCGGCATCGCGATCGGCGCGGGCATCCTGCTGACGCCGGCGCGCCGCGAGCTCGCGAAGCCGTGGCTCTGGCTGGGCGCGCTCGTGGCCCTCGTGATCTTCGCGCCCAACCTGATCTGGCAGGTGGCCCACGACTTCCCGACCCTCGAGGCGCTGCGCAACGTCGCGCGCACCGGCAAGAACGTCGTGCTCGGGCCGAAGGACTTCGTCGCGCAGCAGATCCTGCTGATGCACCCGGTGCTGCTGCCGCTCTGGCTCGCCGGTCTCGGCTGGTTGTTCGCGGCGCGAGCGGCGCGCTACCGCTCCCTGGCCGTGGCCTTCGTGTTCTTCTTCGTGATGCTGTTCGCGATGAAGGCCAAGAACTACTACCTCGCCCCCTTCTACCCAATGCTCTTCGCGGCCGGCGCCGTGGCGGTCTCGGAAGCGCTGGCGCGCTCGCACTGGACCACCGCGCGCGTGTGGCCGAAAGCCGCGATCGTGGCGATCGTCGTCGTGGCCGGCGCGGCGCTCGCGCCGGTCGTGCTCCCGATCCTGCCGCCCGAGCGCTACGGCGACTACGCCGCGGCCATCGGCATCACGCCGCCGAAGACGGAGGTGGCGCAGCACGGCGCGCTGCCCCAGCACCTGGGCGACCAGTTCGGCTGGCCCGAGCTGGCGCAGGAGGTCGCGCGCATCTACGACGCGCTACCGCCCGAGGACCGGGCGAAGGCGGCGATCTTCGCGAACAACTACGGCGAAGCCGGCGCGCTCCACATGTTCGGCCCCGCGCTCGGCCTGCCGAACGCCGTCAGCGCGCACCAGAACCACTTCTATTGGGGCCCGCAGGGAGCCACCGGCGACGTGCTCATCGTCCTGCAGGACGATCGCGAGGATCTCGAGAAGCTCTGCGATTCAGTCGAGGAGGCGGGCCGCCACTTCCATCCCTGGGGCATGGAAGAGGAGAACGGCCCGATCTTCGTGTGCCGCGGCTTGAAGACGCCGCTCGCGGAGCTCTGGCCGAAGCTCAAGCACTGGAACTAGCCGATCGCCACGAGCTTGCGCGTGGCGGCCACGACGTACTCGCTCCGGATGCGGCCCGCCGCGTCGAGCTCGCAGAACAGCACGACGCGCGGGGCCCACCCGGGGGGAGAGTCCGGCAGGTCCATCACCACGGCCGGCATGCCGTTGAGCGAGCGCCACTCCACGCGCGAGGGCTTTCCGACGCGGCTGCTCACGCCCAACTGCACCCGCGCCACCGTGGCCGGGCCCACGAGGGCGGCCTTCGCGGCGGGGAACTGGCCCGCCGAGTCCACGAGACCTCGGACGTCGGCCGCCAGCGTCGCTTCGACGCCCGCGGTGTCGCCCTGCATCAGGCCGGTCATGAAGCGCTCCAGCATGGCTCGCGTCCGGGCCGCGAGCTCCGGCCCCGGCCGGAGGCGCTCACGGTCGTAGCCGGCCATGGTCCGCCGCGCCCGCAGGTGCGTGGTCTTCACGCCGGCCTCGGTGACCTTCAGCGCCTCGGCCGTCTCGCGGACCGAGTAGTCGAACACGTCGCGCAGGAGCAGCACGGCGCGCTGGGCGGGAGAGAGGGCCTCGAGCGCGAGCAGGAAGGCGAACGTCACGCTCTCGAGACGATCGTAGCGCGCGGCGGGGTCCTGCGCCGGGTCCGCGCGGGCCTCGAGGGTGAGGCCGTGGTCGTCGGTCGCGACGGGGGAGGGAAGCCAGGGCCCGGTGTATCCCCTGCGCCGCCGACGCCGCAGCACGTCGCGGCCGAGGTTCAACGCGACGCGCGTGAGCCAGGGCCGCCAGGGCTGTGTGGTGTCGGCGGGAGGGTGCGCGAGCGCCCGCACGAACGCCTCCTGCACGATCTCCTCTGCGTCGGCGGCATCCCCCACGAGCCGGTACGACAATCCCCAGAGGAAACCGCGATGCTCCTGGAAGGCGGACTCGAGGCCCGGAGCCGCGTCGGCCATGGCCGCATCGTGCCACAGCGCCGGGCTCACGCGACGCTCGCCACCGGCGCGGCCTCCAGGATCGCTTTGGCCGCCGCCCGCGCGCTCGCCAGCGCCGCGTCGGCGAGCAGGCCCTCGGCACCGACCCAGTCTCCCGCGACGTAGAGCCCTGCCATCTCGCTCACCGCGGGCGAGGGGCGCCCGGCCATCCCACCGCCGGACGCCGTCACGACGTGATGGCTGACCCGCAGGTCGGGCAGGAAGCGCTGAAGGACGGCCTCGTCCTTCCAGCCCGGCTGGACGCGATCGGCGAAGGCTTCGAGCGCGGCGCGCGTGGCGCCGGCATCGGCCGGAGTCGCAGCGCCGAGGTACTGGGCGACGTGGGCGAGGGCCAGGCCCTCCGGCGCGAGTCGAGCGACGGCCGAGTGCACCGAGAAGTAGAAAGGCCGGTCGATGCCCAGGGCCACGAGGTGCGAGGGCCGCGTGAGCCGTCGCAGGCCGAGCTCGAGCGAGGCCACACGCACCGGCACGGCTTCCCGGGAGAAGCGGGCGAGGGACGCCGCGCGGTCGCCGACCAGCGCTGCGACCGAGCCGGGGTCCGTCGCCAGCACGACCGCGTCGGCGCGACAGAAGGAGCCGTCCGCCAGACGCACGCCCTCGACCCGGTGCTGTCCGTCGACGGCCGCCACCGGCGCGCTCGAGTGAAGCACGACGCCCTCGGCCAGAGCCGCCGTCGAGAGGGCGGCGACGATCGTCTGCCAGCCGCCGTCGAGATAGCGAACGCCCGCCCTCTGGGCGACCCGGAGCTGGGCCAGGGCGGCTCCCGCGCTCTGACGCTCGGGATCGTTCGCGTACGTCGCGATGCGCAGGATGGCTGCCAGGAGGTCGCGGTTCTCCTGCCGGGCGAACGTGTCCCCGAGCCAGGCCTTGACGCTCACGCCCGCGAGCTCGTCCAGGGACAGGAGCGGCAGGCGGGCGAGGAACCGCGCCAGCTCCCACTTGGCGCCTGCCGAGAGCAGCGTCGTGCGCAGCAATGTCGACAGGTTGGCGGGCAAGAGCGATAGGTCGCCGTCCCTGTACGCCAGGCTCCCGGGACCCACGGGCTCGCCCCCGGCGAGGCGTATGCCCAGTTCCGTCAACGCTTTGCGGCCGGCTCCGCCGAGGTAGACCGCGTGCGGGCCGAGATTGAGCCGGAAGCCGTCCCGGACCTGCGTCCGGGCCCGTCCGCCGAGATCCGAGGACTTCTCGAACACCGCCACGCGCCGTCCGCCACGCGCGAGACGCAGGCCGGCACTCAGGCCTGCGAGGCCGCCACCCACCACCGCCACGTCCACCCTGTGGTCCATGCTCCCGCCTCCTCACCCCCCACCACGTCCGAGGCGGGGGAAAGGTGACAGGAGCTCAGGGATTCGGCCGGGACAGGCCGTTCAGGTCCCAGGCGACCTTGCCGGCGCGGACCGTCGCCTCGCACTCGAGGCGCTGCTTGCCGACGCGCTTGACGCCGTCGATGTCCACGTAGCCGAAGGCGCCGTCGCGCAGGCTGAAGACCGCGACGTCGGCTCCCGCTCCGGCGGCGAGCTGGCCGAGCTCGGGGCGCCGGATCACCTTCGCCGGCACCGACGTCGACTTCGCGATCACGTCGCCCACGCTCAGGCCCATGGCGAGCAGCTTCGACATCACGTTCGGCATGTCCTTCATGCCCGCGTTCATGCTGGTCGAGTGCAGGTCGGTGCTGATCGTGTCGGGAGGGAAGCCCTGGGCGAGAGCCGGCTCGGCCTGGGCGTACACGAAGCTGCCGCCGCCGTGGCCGACGTCGAAGATGATCCCGCGGCGCTTCGCCTCGGGAAGGTAGGCGCGCAGCGTGCCGTCGTCGCCGATCACGGACGTGCGGCCCTCGATCTTGGCGTAGACGTGGGTGAAGACGTCGCCCGGCCGCAGGCGGCGCAGCACGAGGTCCTCGAGGGAGAGCTCGGGCTTGTAGTCCCCGAAGTCGACCATGACCGGCACGCCGCCGCCGCCGGCCGCCTGGACGGCGTGGTCGACGCCCGCCCAGCCGCCCTTGTAGTGCGCGGTCTTCACGCCGATCACGAACTCCTTGTAGTCGCGGATCGCCTGGATCGCCGGCAGGCTCTCGAGGTCCGCGGGGTTCTGCTCGGCCGCGCCGCCCTTCATGCCACCGCCCACGATGTTGAGCCACGCGAGGATGCGCGTCTTCGAGCGATCCACGACCTGGTCCTTGAACTGCGCGACGTTGCGCCAGCCCGCGCCGCCCGCGTCCGCCGCGGTCGTCACGCACGTGCGCAGCGTGAAGCCGTCGGGCGAGACCGCGTCGAAGCCGTTGCTGAGGTAGGCGTTGCGCTCGGTGCCGTGGAAGACGTGGACGTGCATGTCGACGAGCCCGGGCGTCACGATCTTCCCGGTCGCGTCGAGGACCTGCTTCGCTTCGGCCGTGGCGATGCCCGCGGCCACCTTCACCACCTTGTCGCCCGAGATCGCGACGTCCATCGGAGCGTCGATGCCGTTCCTCGGATCGATCAGGCGTCCGCCGCGGATCACCAGGTCGTAGGGCGGCTCGGCCGCGCCGCCGGCCAGGGCCGCGCAGAGCACGGGAAGGACGAACGGCCAGGGCTGCTTCATATGCGGTCCAACTCCTTGAGGAGCGTCAGCGCGAACTCCGCGACGCCCGCCTGGTAGTCCGGCGAGATCCTGTCGGGCGTGTCCGTGGGTTCGTGGTAGTCGTCGTGGTCCTCGACGCCGAGGTACAGGAACGGCACGCCGGCCGCGGCGAA
Source organism: uncultured Acidobacteriota bacterium (assembly GCA_902826455.1). Taxonomy (GTDB): domain Bacteria; phylum Acidobacteriota; class Vicinamibacteria; order Fen-336; family Fen-336; genus CADEEV01. Next base: position 13,829 of record CADEEV010000028.1, read on the forward strand.
GGAGCCGTGGTCGGAGCCCGTCGTCCAGTCGTCGACCCGACCGGAGCGCCACAGCGGCCGGTCGTGGCCGAGCCGGACGGGGATCGAGGCCTGCCGTGCCGCGGCTTCGACGAGCGGGCGGAACCGCGGGTAGGGAGCGGTGCCGGCCACGACCAGCCCGCCGCCTTCGGGCCGGCTCAGCATGTCGAGGCTGAGGTCGACGTCGATGCGCTTCAGCGGGAAGCCGGGCTCCGCCAGGAGCGCCTGCGAGCCGCGCAGGCCGAGCTCCTCGGCGTCGAAGGCGACGAAGAGGACGCCGTGATGCAGCGGGTGGGCCTTCGTCCACGCCGCGAGCGCGAGCATCGCGGCCACGCCGGACGCGTCGTCGTCGGCGCCGGGGTACAGCACGCCCTTGCGGATCCCGAGATGGTCGTAGTGGGACGAGACGACGAGCAGGCGGCCGTCCGGGGCGGACCCGGGCACCAGGCCGACCACGTTGGCGGCGTCGTCGAAGGCGAGACGATACGGGCGGTCGCGCCGCCACAGCGCCTTGATGCTGGTGTGGACGAAGCGGAAGGGACGCACGAAGCCGCCACCGAGCGGCTCGAGGCCGATCTCCGCGAAGCGCCGCGCCACGTAGGCCCGGGCCTTGCGCCCGCCCGGCGTGCCGACGGCCCGACCCTCCATGTCCGGTGAGGCGAGGGCGAAGAGGTCGGCCTTCAAGGTGGCGGCCCCCAGCTCGCGGGCCGCGGGGGCGCCCTGGGGCAGCGGAGCCCGCAGCCGCCGCCGTTCGATGAAGGTCGTGCCCGCGCCCCAGGCCAGGCCGGCGACGAGCAGCCAGCGCACGACCCGGCGCGCGCGGGCGAGAGGCCTCAAGCCCGGGGCCGGGCCGACAGGATCACGGACACGAGGCAGGCGATGAGCAGCACGCTGTATTCGACGCCGTTGCGGCCGCGGCCCACCACGAACCAGCCTTCGGGGGCGTGGACGAGGACGATCCCGCCGAGCAGGATCAGGATGTGGCCGCTCGCCACCACCCGGACCCAGCGGCCGAGGGCGAGGCAGGTCGCGCCGCCGATCTCGAAGAGCGTGATCGCCCAGGCGAGGGCGACGCCGAAGGGGAAGCCCTGCGCGCTCAGGAACCCGCCGAAGCCCGCGACGCCGCCGCCGATGGGGCGCACGAGGCCGTGGATCCCGAGGAGCACGGCGACCGTGAGCCTCACCACGTGGCGCGCGAGCTCCGGCTGCGACCTCACGAGCAGCTCTCGACGTACTCGGCCGCAGGCAGGCGGCCGGCGCGGATCTCCACGATACGACCGCCGACCGCCTCGAGGACCAGGGCCGAGCGCCCGTCCTTCGACCGCAGGGTGAGGTAGTGGCCCTCCTCGTACTTGTGGGGCGTCACCGCGAGCGCGCCGCCATAGGCCTCGGTCGCCTTCGCCTCGGTGTCCCCGACGCGCACGCCGGCCTCGGTCGCGAAGCGGGCGTCCCGTGTGCCGACGCGGACGATCGTGCCCTTCTCCACCATGAACAGGGCCTTCGGCTCGCGCCGCAGGTGCACCACGCGGCACTCGTCGGCCGGGCTGACGTCGCCGGGCACGAAGCGGTCGAGGGCGAGCTTCGCGGCGAGGGGCAGCTCCATGCCGACCTTCACCGCGCCGAGACCGTCCCAGCCGAGGGGACCGTCGAGGGCGCCCGTCTCGCTTCCGGCGCCGAAGGCGAGCACGAGGACGACGCTGAGGACTTTCATGGTGGCGTCATTCAACCGCCGGACACGCCGCCACGCAAGCGCCTCGTGATAGAACCAAGGAGCTATGGCCGAATCCACCTGGAGCAAACTGACCGGCGCCGTCTTCGGCCGGCGCCACGCCCATCCCGCCGTGCACACCGACAGCGAGCTCCTGGCCCGCACGGACGAGTTCAACCAGAACGCCGACGCGTATTGGCTCGCGATCGGCCAGCAGGAGAGCGGGCGCCAACACATCTTCAACCGGCCCCTGGCGGGCCGGACGGCTCCGATCGACATGTACCGCGTGGGCCTGATGCTCGCGGAGCTGCGGCTCGGCCCGGGCATCTCGGTCGTGGATTTCGGCGCCGGGAGCTGCTGGCTCTCGGCGTTCTTCAACCGCATGGGCTGCCCGACGATCTCGGTCGACGTGTCCCAGGCGGCCCTCGAAATCGGCAAGCAGCTGTTCGCGATGGACGCGCGCCAGCGCCAGGACCTGAAGCCGGAATTCCGGGTCTACGACGGGCGCCGGCTGCCGTGCGAGGACGCCTCGGTCGACCGCATCGCCGTCTTCGACGCGTTCCACCACGTGCCGAACCAGTCGGAGCTGCTGGCCGAGATGTGCCGCGTGCTCAGGCCCGGCGGCCGCGTCGTGATGTGCGAGCCCGGCGAGGGGCACTCCCATGCCGAGACGTCGCTCTTCGACGAGCAGGTCTTCGACGTCCTCGAGAACGACTTCGATATCCTCGAGGTCGAGAAGCGCGCGCTCGCGGCCGGCTTCTCCGACGTGCGGCTCAAGCCGTTCCTCGACATCAGCGTCGGCACCGTGAGCGCCTCGGACTACGTGCGGCTCGGCGGTCTCGAGTCGATCCTGGACCGCCACGCGATCCGCGCGGGGGCGGGCATCGCCCAGCACCTGCGCGGCAGCTTCCGCAGCTGCGCGATCATGGTGCTCGTCAAGGGCGAGGAGGTGCGCGACAGCCGCAGCCCGGGCGTGCTGCGCGCCGAGGTCACCCTCGTCGATCCCGTCGGCCCGCTCCGCGGCCTCGAGCGCACGGCCGTGCAGGCGCGCGTCCGGGTGCGCAACACCGGCGACACGATCTGGCGCCACGGCGCCTTGCGAGCCGCGGGCAACGTCGAGCTCGGCGCCCACTTGCTGACGCCCCAGGGCAAGCCGATCGGCATCGACTTCCTGCGCGCACCCCTCACGCGCGAGATCGCTCCGGGGGACTCGGCCGAGATCCCGATCGCCATCCGTTTCCCGGATCCGCCTGGCGAGTACGTGCTGCGCTTCGACCCGGTCGTGGAGGAGATCACCTGGTTCAACCAGATGGGCTCGCCCTACCTCGACGTGCCGATCGAGAGCATCCGGAACAGCGACGACCGCGCCTACCGCGCCGCGATCTCGGTGGCGCAGGACCCGCCGTCGCTGCGGCTGCCGGCGGGCTCGCGCCTGCCGCTAAACCTGCATCTCGAGAACGAGGGCATCGCCCTCTGGCCGCTCGCGGCCGAGCTCGGCCCGGGCGCCCTGCGCGTCGGTGCCCAGCTCCTCGACGAGAGGGGCGCCCTGGTGGACCTCAACTACGCCCGTGCGGACCTTCCGCGCGTGGTGGCTCCCGGCGAGGCGTGCGACGTCGTGCTGCCCCTCCGCCTGCCGCCCTCGGCCCGGCGCTGGAAGCTGAAGCTCGACGTGGTCCAGGAGCGGGTGTGCTGGTTCGAGCAGCGCGGCTCGGAGCCCCTCGTCCTCGAGATCGAGACGACCGACGCGCGCACCGACAGCGCGACCCCGGGCGTGCTGCGTGCGGAGCTCGCCCTCGAGACGCCGGCGCAGGTGACGGCGGCGCCTGGCGAGGGCATCCCGATCCGCGTCCGTGCCCGGAACCTCGGCAACACGCGCTGGCTGCGCTCCGAGGACGGGGCCCGGGGCCAGGTGCGACTGGGGGCCCGGCTCGTCTCGGCGAACGGCACACGGGACTACTGGCGGGCCTCCCTGGAGGCCGACGTCGAGCCGGAGGGCACGACGGTGATCGCCGGCACGCTCCCGGCGCCCGACGCGCCCGGGGCCTACACCGTGGTCCTCGACCTCGTGGACGAGGGCTTCGCGTGGTTCCAGGACGAGGGCTCGCCGGTGGCGAAGCTGGCCCTCGACGTGAGCGCGGCGCCGACCGCCTAGACGAGGAACAGGCGGTAGGCCGGGTTCCGGCTCTCCTCGGTGTACGGGTAGCCCAGCGTGTCCAGGAAGCGCTGGAAGTCCCGCAGCTCCGCCCTGCGGACCTGGATGCCCACCAGGACGCGCCCGTAGTCCGCGCCGTGGTTGCGGTAGTGGAACAGGCTGATGTTCCAGTCCGTGCGCATGCGCGACAGGAAGCGCATCAGGGCGCCCGGCCGCTCGGGGAACTCGAAGGCGTAGAGCCGCTCGCCCCGGGCCAGCGAGCGGCCGGCGCTCGTGCGCGGCGGGTGGCCGCCGACCATGTGGCGCACGTGGAGCTTCGCCATGTCGTCGTCCGTGAGGTCGACGGCCGCGATGCCCTTCCTGCGGAGCGCGCTCACGATCTGCTGCCGCTCGTCGGGGCCCGTCACCTCGACGCCGCAGAAGACGTGGGCGATGTCCTCGTTCTCGATGCGGTAGTTGAACTCGGTGACGTTGCGGGCGCCGAGCGTCGCGCAGAAGCGCTTGAAGCTGCCGGGGCGCTCGGGGATCGTCACCGCGAAGATCGCCTCGCGGCCCTCGCCGAGCATGGCCTGTTCGGCCACGAAGCGCAGCCGGTCGAAGTTCGTGTTGGCGCCGCAGGCGACGGCGACGAGGGTCTTGTCGCGAGCTCCGGTCTTCTCGGCCCAGGCTCGGGCTCCCGCGATGGCGAGGGCACCGGCGGGCTCGAGCACGACCCGCGTCTCCTCGAAGACGGCCTTGATCGCCGCGCACATCGCGTCGGTGTCCACGAGCACCATCTCGTCCACCAGGCGCCGCGCGAGGCGGAACGGCTCCTTGCCGACCTGCTTGACGGCGACGCCGTCGGCGAACAGCCCGACGTGGTCGAGCTTCACGCGCCGGCCGGCCTTCAGGGAGCGGGCCATGGCGTCGGCATCCACCGGCTCGACGCCGACGATGCGCACCTCGGGCCGCAGGCGCTTCACGTAGGCCGCGATGCCGGCGATCATCCCGCCGCCGCCCACGGCCACGAAGATCGCGTCGATCGGGCCCGTGTGCTGGCGCAGGATCTCGAGGCCGATCGTGCCCTGGCCGGCGATCACGTCGGGATCGTCGTAGGGGTGGACGAAGGTGAGCTTCCGCTTCTTCTCGAGGACGCGGGCGTGGGCGTGGGCCTCGTCGTAGGAGTCGCCGCGCAGGACGACCTCGGCGCCCCGGGCGGCCACCGCATCGACCTTGATGCGCGGGGTCGTGACGGGCATGACGATCACGGCCTTGCAGCCGAGCCGGCTCGCGGCCAGGGCGACGCCCTGGGCGTGGTTGCCGGCGCTGGCGGCGATCACGCCGCGGGCGAGGGCGTGAGCCGGCAGGCCCGCCATCTTGTTGTAGGCGCCGCGCAGCTTGAAGGAGAAGACCGGCTGCAGGTCCTCGCGCTTGAGGTACAGGCGGTTGCCCAGCCGGGCGGAGAGCAGGGGTGCCAGCTCGAGGGGCGACAGGATCGCCACGTCCGAGACGCGCGCCTTCAGGATCCGCTCGAGATAGTCCGGGTGCTTCAGGGGGCGACTCCGCTAGAAGCCCCAAAGGGTAGCCGACACCGCGGAGCTTGTGGGGCGCGCTACCAAGAGAAAAGGGGGAGCGCCGAAGCGCTCCCCCGGGCACGACTGGAAACGGGCTAGAACTCGATGCGAGCGCCCAGCTGGAAGAGCCGCTGCTCTCCGCGCTGGAAGTCGCCGGCGAACTGCGTCGGCTGGCCGAACGTGGCCAGCGTCTGGTTCGCGACGTACACGCCGGGGTTCGAGTCGTTCGTCAGGTTGAAGCCCTCGGCGATCAGCTCGGCGCCGAGCCGGCCGCCCAGCTTGAAGCGCTTGGAGATGCGCATGTCGAACTGGAAGAAGCTCTCGCCACGGCCGCTGTTGAGCGTCTCGACGCCCGCGGGCAGGTCGTAGTTGCGGCCGTCCAGGTTGTTGTCGACGCCCGTGATGATGTTGAACGGCTGGGCCGACTTGTAGCGGAGGACAGGGGCCACCGTGAAGCCCATGCCCGGCGCCCACACGGCACTCGCGGTGACGCGGTGGCGCGTGTCGGTACGGGTCGGACCCTCCTGGCGGTCGGCGAACGGGTCGGTCGCGTCGAGCACGTCGTACTCGCCGAACTCGTCCGTCGCGCGCAGGCTGCCGTCGGCCGTGGACTCCGACAGCGTGTAGCTCGCGAGCATCTGGAGCTTGCTGTCCCACTGCTTCTTCAGGGTGAGGTTGATGCCCTTGTAGTGGCTGCGGCCCTCGCTGATGTCGACGCGGAAGTCCGAGTTGCCGGTCGTCGCGAGGATGTTCTGCAGGCGCCGGGGCGACGTGCCGCCGGCCGTGCGGGTGTTGAGGCGCGGGCGCAGACCGAGGTCCTTGCCGTGGGCGTACACGCCGTCGACTTCGATCGCGTAGCCCTTGCCGATGGCCTTGGCGAAGCCGAAGTTGGCCTGGTCGGTGTACGGCTGCTTGATCGTGGGCGACGCGGCATGGGACGGACGCGGCGCCGCGGCGTTCACGAGCTGGTTCGGCGGCAGGGGCTGGCCGATCTGGTAGAACGAGCCGTCGGCGTTCTTGATGCCCGAGCTGTCGGTGTTGGAGTAGATCTGGCCGAAGGCCGACTGGGCGCCGATGACCGCGAACAGGATGTTCGCGTTCGTGTAGGCGAAGTCGTAGTAGCGGCCGACGCCGCCGCGGAACACGAAGCGTCCGTCCGCGTTCACGTCGTACGTGAAGCCGGCGCGGGGCGCGATGTTGTTCTTGTCCTCGGCGGGATCCTTGCCGAAGTCCTCGAAGCCCGGGAGGCCCTGGAGACGGCCGGCGCGGCCGGCTTCCTGGAGCTCCGCGAAGATGATGTTCTTCGACTGGTCGAAGGCGAACCCGGTCGTGAGGTCATAGCGCACGCCGAGGTCGAGGTTCAGCTTCTCGTTCACCTTCCAGCCGTCCTGGATGTAGAAGGCGTACTGGTTGTTCGGGATCTGGCCGATGCTGAGGCCGCCCTCCTCGATGCCGCCGTTGAACGTGATGCTGGAGATCGGCGACGAGCGGTCGTCGGCGAGGTGCACGAAGAGCGGGGACTGGCCGGTCGAGAACGTGATGTCCAGGGTCGGCTCGTAGATGAAGCTCGCGCCCACCTTGAACTCGTGGTTGCCCTTGTTCCAGGTGAAGTCGTCGCGGAACTGGAACTTGTGCTGCTCGGTCTTCTGCGGGCTGTTGATGCTCTGGCCCACGAAGACGCCGCCGGGATACTGCTCCGTCGGATCGTTCGAGCGCTCCACGATCGAGTTCTTGAAGTACGAGAACTGGAACACGAACTCGTTGATCTTGCCGCCGCCCAGCACGGAGTTGAGGTTGGCGTTCACCGAGTGGAACTTGTTGAGGCTGTCGCCCCAGTTCTCGGGCGGGGCCTGCGGGCTCGCACCGTAGGGCTGCGAGTTGTTGTTGAAGCCGTAGCGCACCGACAGGTAGTTGTCGGCGTTGACCTGGTGGGTGATCTTGCCGACGAACAGGTTCTCGCGGAAGGGCACCGCGAAGACGCCGTCCTTGTCGGGATACAGGCCGCCCGTGCCGACGGGCTGGGTGGTGTCCTGCTGGTTGCGCTCGAAGGACAGGAAGAAGTGGGTCTTGTCCTTGACGATCGGGCCGCCGAGGCTGGCGCCGAACTGGTGCTTCCGGTAGTCGCCCTTGTCGGCGCCGGCAGCCTTCTCCGACGTCGTCTTGGTGTTGAGGCTCTTGTCGCGGAAGTACTCGAAGACCGAGCCCTTCAGCTCGTTCGTGCCGCTCTTCGTGACGACCTTGAGCGCGCCGCCGTTGGCGCGGCCCGAGTCGGCGCGGAAGCGCTGCGTCTCGAAGTTGAACTCGCCGATGGAGTCGAGGGGGAAGTTCTGCACGAGGCCGCCGACCGTGTCGTCGTTGTTGTCGCCGCCGTCGATCAGGTAGTTGATGTTGCGGCCGCCGCCGCCCGCGACCTGCGGGGCGAACTGCGTCGACTTCGTCGGGTCGGTGTGGAACCCGAGGCTGACGCCGGGAACCAGCGCCGCGAGGTTGCCGAACTGGCGGCCGTTCAGCGGCAGGTTCTCGATCTGGGCGGAGGTGATGACCTCGCCGACGCCCGTGTCCGTGGTGTCGATGAGCGGCGCGTCCGCGACGACCGAGATCTCCTCGGTCTGGGCGGCCACGGTCATCCGGAAGTCGAGGCCGGTCGTGCGGGCCACGTTGACGACCGTGTCCTTGCGCGACTGGGCGGCAAAGCCGTTCAGCTCGGCCTTCACCTCGTAGGTGCCGACCGGAAGGGCGGTGAAGCGGTAGACGCCCGCGGCGTCGCTCACGGCCGAACGGGTGAAGCCCGTGGCCAGATTCTTGACGGAGACGGCCACACCGGGGAGTGCCCCGGCCTGCTCGTCCTGGACCTTACCTTCGATCGCGCCGGTCGTGCCTTGCGCGAAGCTCGGGGCTGCAGCCGCCAGCAGCAGCAGAACGACCGCCGCCAGCCTGTGAAGTGTCTTCATCGTGCGATGTCCTCCAGTGTCCCCCTGGCGCGTCTCGACGGGCCCTATTGCCCGCCTCGACACCACATCGCCAGTGAGGGAACGTGACATTGCCGTGACAGGCTGCAATCCGAGAGCCAGCACGCTGATCCCGATAAGTTCTTTAGATGGAGTGCGCTATGACTCTCCTTCTAAGCCTTGACTTCAAACGATTGGTGCCAAATTCCAATCAGTTGGATATGGATGCGCGGCGCAGGTCCTGTTGGAGGGCCCGGGCCCGGCTCTTCAGCTCACGACTTCCGGACGACGCGAGCGCTTTCTCGACCTCCGCGAGGGCATCCTGCGGACGCGACTGCTGGGCGTACACGACCGCCAGATTCAGATGGGCTTCGGCGTGCCCGGGCGAGACCTGGGTCAGCTGCGCCAGGATCGACTCGGCCTCCGCCAGGCGCCCGGACCTCACCAGCAGCACCGCGAGGCCGTTGCGCGGGTCGGGATCGCCGGGCGCGAGCTCGGAGGCCTTCCGATACGCAGCCTCGGCCTCGTCGCGCCGACCCGCGGCGCCCAGGGCGTTGCCGCGGTTGTTCCAGGCCACCGCGTTGTTGGGGTCGAGGAGCGTCGCCGTCTCGAAGGCGCGGAGCGCTTCGTCGAGCCGGCCGCGGCCCGCCTCGAGAACGCCCAGGTGCACGAAGGGCTCGGGCAGCGACGCGTTGAGCCCGATCGCCCGCTTCTCGCTCTCGATCGCATCGGCGACGTGGCCGACCTGAGCGAGGCTGATCGCGCGCTCGTGCCAGGCGACCGCATCGCCGCCGGCGTCGAGATCCGCGAGGACGGCCACGGCCTCGCCGTCCCGGCCGAGCTGCCGCAGCGATGCGGCCAGGCTGCGACGGAACACCGCGTTCCCCGGCTCGCGCTTCACGAGGCCCCGCAGCGCCGCGACGGCGGCCGCCGGCTCGCCGCGGGCCGCGGCCCACGACGCCTCTTCGAAAGCGCGGAACTGCGGCAACGCCTCCTTGGGATCCAGGCCCGAGGCTGCCGCCGCGCTCGCCGGCGCCGACGCCACGTAGCCGAGGGCCTTCAGTCTCTCGGCCACTTCGGGATCGGCCCCGACCGGCGCTGCGCTGCGCTCGCGGCTGCGAAAGGCCACGAGGGCCTCGTGCAGACGACGGGCCTCCTGGGGCTGCTGCTCCAGGAGGTTGCGCGTTTCTCCCGGGTCGGCCTCGAGATCGTAGAGCTCCGGCCGCGGCGCCTCGATGCGCTTGTACCGGCCGAGCCGAAAAGCGTGCAGGGGAGCCCAACCGAACGTGGCGGGGTAGAGGCTCTCCGCGTAGGCCTCCGCCGTTGCCGGGCCCGCGAAGAGGTCGGCGCCGTCGAGGCCCGCCGGCGCCGCAACGCCGAGACGTCCCAGGAGCGTCGGCAGCACGTCCCGCGTCCGGGCGAGCCCGCTCTTGCGCTGGCCCCCGGGGACGCCGGGGCCGGAGACGAGGAAGGGAATGCGCAACGTGGACTGGTAGACGAAGTAGCCGTGGGTCGGCTCGCCGTGCTCGCCCAGGGCCTCGCCGTGATCCGCGACGACGGCGATCACCGCTTGCGCCCCGGCCGCGTCGAGGAGATCCCCGACGCAGGCGTCGAGATGCGCGACCTCTCCGTCGTAGGGCTGCTGGGCGTGGGCCGCGCGGAAGGCCGCCGGCGGCGCGTAGGGCGCGTGGGCGTCGTAGAGGTGGACCCACGCGGCGAAGCGTCCCTTCTGCGTCGCCATCCACGTCCGCGCCGCAGCGACGACGGTCTCGCACGGGCGCTCCGACTCGAGGGTGCTGGCTCCGGCGCCGCCGCGCTCGATGCGATCGTCGTAGACGTCGAAGCCGCGCGCGAGGCCGAAGCGCCGGTCGAGGACGTAGGCGCCGACGAAGGCGCCCGTCGCGAAGCCTCGGGCCTTCAGGAGCGTCGCGAAGGTCTCGATGTCCGCCGGCACGACGTAGGTGCCGTTGTCGTGGACGGCGTGACGCGGCGGCTCGAGGCCCGTCAGGATCGTGGCGTGGGACGGCAGCGTGAGCGGGACCGACGCCACCGCCTCGGCGAACGTCACGCCCCGGGCCGCCAGCGCGTCGAGCCGCGGCGTGAGGGTCGGGTTGCGGCCGTAGGCGCCCAGGCGGTCGGCGCGCACCGTGTCGAGGGTGATCAGCAGGACGCTCGCGCTCTCGGCCGGAGCTCGCGTCGGTTCCTCCCGACACGCGAGGCTCGCCAGGAGGAGCGCGACGCCGAGGGCGCGCTTCACGGGCCGCCTTCCTGGAGGCGCGCCTGCGCCCGAGCGCGCGTCACCGGATCCTCGAGGGCCGCCGTGTACTGACGCTGGGCCGTGGCGCGGTCGCCCGCGATGCGCGCGATCTCGCCCAGGTTGTAGTGGACCTGTCCGTTCGACGCGTCGACCGTGAGGGCGCGCTCCAGCACCGTCTTCGCCTCGGCCAGGCGCCCCGCCTGGGCATACGCCGTCGCGAGGCCCACGAACGGGTCGGCGCTCCGGGGCCCGCCGTCCACGACCTTCCTGAAGAGGAGAATCGCCTCACGGCCGCGGCCGGCCCGCAGCAGCGCGTCGGCGAGCCGGAAGTTCACGAGCGGGTTCTCGGGGTCGAGGGCCGCGATCGCGCGATAGGTGCGCGCCACGTCCTCGGGGCCGGTGAAGGGGCCTACCGCCGCGGCGATCCTGCGCGCGACCGCCGTGCGATCCTTCGGATCGGCCCCGGAGCCGCGACCGCCCGGGCCCTGCACGTAGCCGAGGCTGCGCAGGCGTTCGACCGTCTCCGGGTCGGCGACCTGCGGGCTCGCGACGTCCGTCGCGAGGGCCGCGTCGAGAGCCGCGCCCATCTGCCGGGCGCGTTCGGTTTCCCTGGCGATCAGGTTGGTCGTCTCGCCGGGATCGGCGGCGGTGTCGTAGAGCTCGGGGCGGGGGGCGCGGATCAGCTTGTACCGGCCGTCGCGCCAGGCCCTGAGGTCGCTCCAGCCGAAGTCGAGCTTCGGGCTCAGGGTCTCGGCGTACAGCGGCGCGGGCGCAGCGGAGCCGGGCGTCCACTGCGTTCGCAGCGACGTGCCCGGCAGCGCCGTGGCGCCCGCCAGGTCGCTCACGGTCGCGGCCACGTCCACGAGTCCGACCGGTTCCGTCACGCGCCGGCCGGCCGGCACGCCCGGTCCGCGCACGACGAGCGGCACGCGCAGCGTCGTGTCGTAGACGAAGAGGCTGTGGCTCTCCTCGTCGTGCTCGCCGAACGCCTCGCCGTGGTCGGCCGTCAGCACGACGACCGACGCTCCCGGCCGCGCGTCCCACGTCGACAGGAGCGGCGCGAGCGCGCTGTCGGTGAACGCGATCTCGCCTCGGTAGGGATCGGGCCCGCGAAAGCCCTCGGGCGGCGCATGGGGCGCGTGGGGATCGTAGAGGTGGATCCAGACGAAGACGGGTCCCGGCTGCGTCTCGAGCCAGGCCCGCGCGGCGCCGACGACGGCGTCGGCCCGGCGCTCGGGAAACTCGAAGTGCAGACCCGGCGCCCGCTCGAGCGCATCGTCGTAGTGATCGAAGCCGCGCGCGAGACCGAAGCGGCGGACCAGGGGGAAGGCGCCGACGAACGCCGCGGTTCGCAGCCCGCGGGCCTTCAAGGCCTCGGCCAGCGTCCGCGGCTCCGGGCCGAGTGCGAAGCTGCCGTTGCCGCGCACGCCGTGGGCCGGCGGTAGCAGGCCCGTGAGGAGCGTCGCGTGCGAGGGCAGTGTGATCGGCGCGGCCGAGTAGGCGGCTTCGAACAGGACGCCGGCACGCGCGAGGGCGTCGATCGTCGGCGTGCGGGCTGCCGCGTCGCCGTAGGCGCCCACGCGATCCGCGCGCAGCGTGTCGATCGTGATCATCAGGACGGAGGGAGGAGGGGCGGGCGCGGCGGCGGGCGCGGGCGCACGGCACGCGGCCATCGCGAGAGCCAGGAGGATCACGGAGCGGCGTGCCATCGCGTGTGATCCTAGCCCAGGACCCACGCGACGACCCGGAAACGAGAAGGGCGCCTGGACCCTCGCGGATCCAAGGCGCCCCGATGCGTCGGTACGCTGAGGACGAACTACCGGGTCGCCGGAGCGGCCTTGACCGCGATGATCGCCTTCGGCGCGCCCGCGGCGTCCACCGAGTACGTGATCGCGACCTTCTCGCCGGCCTTCAGCATCTTGAGGCTGTCGACCGCGGCGCCCTCGGCCGGCCAGGTGAGCGTCTCGCCCTTGTCGTTCTTGAAGGTGACCGTCTTCTTGGCGGCGTCCACGGAAACGACCTCGGCCGAGACCTCGGCGCCGGCCGCGGCCTTCGCCGCGACCTTGGCGGAGTCGTGCGACTTCGAGTGGTGCGTGCTCTTGGCGGGGGCGGCGGAGGCAACGGTGGCGACGAGCAGGAACGACGACAGCAGCGCGAACTTCTTCATTATTGAAAATCTCCTAGAGGTCCGCCGATCGGCGGACCGGAATCAGTCGACTCCCACCTCAGAGCAAGTCAGGTGCCACTCGCGCCAGCCGCGCGTATCTGGAGCGATATCAGCGCCTTGACCGTTTCGTGCGTCGCGGGCGCCCGGAACCCTTCGACGGACCTGCCCCGGATGCGTCGGCGCCGCTGCCCCAGCGCGTGCAGCCGGCGCGCTCAGATGCCGGCGGAGAGGCCGAAGTCGATCGAGAGGTTGGCGCCCGTGATCGCCGCGGCCGAAGGCTGCGCCAGGAAGAAGATCAGCTCCGCCACTTCGTCGGCACGCAGGAAGCGCGCGCGCTGCTTCTGGGGATAGCCGTCCAGCAGCCGTCGCCGGTAGCCCTCCGGGTCGCCGCCGCCGAACGTCTCCGCCTGGTAGCGCAGCATCGGTGTGTCGACGTCGGCCGGGCACACCGCGTTGACGCGCACGCCGCGCGGCGCGAGCTCGAGGGCCAGCGCCCGCGTCAGGTTGCTGACGGCCCCCTTCGATGCGCAGTAGACGGCGGCCCCGGTGTTTCCCTGCAGGCCCGCGTCGGACGAGAGGTTCACGATCGAGCCCTCCGTCCGCTCGAGGTGCGGGATCGCGGCCGAGCTCAGGAAGTAGAGACCCTTCACGTTGACGCCGAGGACGCGGTCGAAGTCCTCCTCGCGCGTCTCGTCGGCGGGTCCCTCCGTCCACAGCCCCGCGGCATTCACGAGGCAGTCGAGTCGGCCGCCCGCGGCCACGGCCTCGCCCACGATCCGGCGGCACTCGGCGACCGAGCGCAGGTCGCCGGCGATCGCGAGCGCGCCCGCCACAAGCCGCGGCTCGAGCACGTCCGGCGACAGATCGGTCGCGACGACGCGCCAGCCGCCCGCCGCGAAGCGTCGCGCGGCCGCGCCGCCGATGCCGCCCCCGGCGCCGCTCACCAGCACGACGGCCTCAGCCATGCAGGCTCTTCTCGTCCACGATCGTGTGGCCGCCGTCGACGACGATCACCTGTCCCGTGACGTACGAGGCCTCGGGCGCGGCGAGGAAGGCGACGACGGCCGCGACCTCCTCCGGGGTGCCGCAGCGCCGCAACGGGGTCGCGCGACCGCAGGCGCGCTCGTGCTCCGAGAGCGACGGCGTGTCGATCCAGCCCGGAGCCACGGCATTCACCGTCACGCGGCGCTCGGCGACCTCGAGGGCCAGCGCCCGCGTCAGGCCCACGAGGCCGGCCTTCGCGGCGTGATACGCCGCGTCGCCGCGGAAGGCCACGACCGGGCCGGAGACCGAAGCGACGTTGACGACGCGTCCCGCGCCGCTCGCACTCAGCGCCGGCAGGGCCGCCCGTGTCACGTAGAACGCCGTCGTGAGGTTGCGGTCGAGGCCCGCTTCCCAGGCGGCATCCGTCAGGGCCTCGAACGTGCCCGCCTCCGAGGGCTTCGAGACCGACGTCATGCCGGCGTTGTTGACGAGCACGTCGAGCCGGCCGAAGTGCGCGAGGACGCCGCTCACGAGGCCGCGGGCCTGGGACGCGTCGGTGAGATCCCCCGTGAGGCCCACCGCGTCGACGCCTTCGGCGGCGAGCTCCGCGACCCGCTCGTGGATGCGGTCGGTGGTGGACGCGAGAGCCAGGCGGGCCCCGAGGCGGCCGAGCCGGCGGGCGGTCGCGAAGCCGATGCCGCCCGGTCCGCCGGCCCCGGTGACGAGGGCGACGCGGCCGCGCAAGTCGGCGAAGGGGCTCGGCACGGCGGCATTGTGTCCCGAAACGCGCCGCGCGATCCGCCGTGCTAACCTTCGCCGTTTGCCATGATCTCTTTCGCGCGCATCAGCAAGCAGTACGGCCGGCAGGTGCTCTTCGTCGACGCCTCGTTCCAGCTCAACCCCGGGGAGAAGATCGGCCTCGTCGGCCCCAATGGCGCCGGCAAGACGACGCTCTTCCGCATGATCGTGGGAGAGGAGAACGCCGACGAGGGCGACGTCTCGGTCCCGAAGAAGCTCACGATCGGCTATTTCCGCCAGGACGTCGAGGAGATGTCGGGGCGCTCGGTGCTCGACGAGGCGATCGCCGGCAGCGGCCGCGCCGGGGCCCTGCACCACGAGCTCGAGGCGCTGCAGCACGCGATGTCCGATCCCTCCCGCGAGGCCGAGATGGAGACGATCCTCGCGCGCTTCGGCGAGGTCCAGGAGGAGTACGACCACCTCGGCGGCTACGCCCTCGAGGCCCAGGCCCGGGAAGTGCTGCACGGCCTCGGCTTCGACGACGAGCGCATCGACGGCGACGTGGGCGCGCTCTCGGGCGGCTGGAAGATGCGCGTCGCGCTCTCCCGGGTGCTGCTCGGGCGCCCGGACATCCTGCTGATGGACGAGCCCACGAACCACCTCGACCTCGAGTCCATCATTTGGCTCGAGGCCTTCCTGAAGTCGCTGCCGAGCGCTCTGCTCATGACGTCCCACGACCGCGAGTTCATGAATCGCATCGTGACGAAGATCGCGGAGATCGACAGCGGCGAGATCACGCTGTACTCCGGCAACTACGATTTCTACGAGCGCGAGCGCTCGATCCGCGAGACCAATCGCGAGGCGGCCTACGCCCGGCAGCAGGCCATGCTCGCGAAGGAGCAGCGCTTCATCGACCGCTTCTCGGCCCATGCCGCGAAGGCGGCGCAGGTGCAGAGCCGCATCAAGGCCCTCGACAAGATCGAGAAGATCGAGCTGCCCAAGAAGCGGGCGGTGGTCCACTTCGACTTCCGGCGTCCGCCGCGCTCGGGGGACGAGGTGGCGACCCTCGATGCCGTGCGCAAGGCGTACGGCGCCCGCGTCGTCCACGACGGCCTCAGCATGGTGATCCGGCGCGGCGAGCGCTGGTGCGTGATGGGCCGCAACGGCGCCGGCAAGACGACGCTCCTGCGCATGGTGGCGGGCGTGCTGCCGCCCGACTCGGGCGGCGTGAAGCTCGGGGCCAGCCTCAAACTCGGCTACTTCTCCCAGCAGGCCCTGGACGTCCTCGATCCGACGCTGACGGTGTGGGAGCAGTTCCAGTCCGACTTCCCGAAGGAGAGCGTCGGTGCGCTGCGCTCGCTCCTGGGCGCGTTCCAGTTCTCCGGCGACGACGTCGAGAAGCGCATCAAGTCCCTGTCGGGCGGCGAGAAGTCGCGCCTGGTACTGGCGCGCATGCTCTTCGATCCGCCGAACTTCCTCGTCCTCGACGAGCCCACGAACCATCTCGACCTCGCCACGAAGGAGATGCTGGTCGAGGCGCTCAAGGATTTCGAGGGCACGATGCTGTTCGTGTCCCACGACCGCACGTTCCTGCGCGGCCTCAGCAACCGCGTGCTCGAGCTGGGCGGCGAGACGGGCTCCGAGGCGGAGCCGCATCTCTACCCGGGCTCCTACGTCGAGTACGTCGAGCGCACCGGACACGAAGCTCCCGGAGTCCACACCTAGAGACGACCGCCGCTTCACTGGATGTCGGAGCGATAGTGAATAAATAGAGTACATAAATAGGGGTAGAGTGCGCGGCTGGAGGTCCAAATGCCGCTGCTTGCGCCCCTTCTACTCGCTTCCAGCCTGTTCAGCGATCAGGTCAAGACGGTCGTCGTCGGTGCCGACGCCGTGTGCTCGACGGAGATAGCCGCGGCATTCGCACCCACGTTGTGGTTCTCTCCCGACGAGCCACTGATTCAATCCGGAATCGAAATTCCCTCTGCGGTCCCCGGCGACGCCCTTGCCGGTCGAGTCGTCTACTACCAGGGAGTCGTCCGCGGCGTCGAGGGATCGCCTTCGAAGAGCGCCGGTCCGAGCATTGCCGGCTGCGCCGACGAAGTGTGGAGACTGAAGAGCGAGGACGAACTCACGGTCCGATACTATTTCTACTATCCGCAGGACATCGGGACCAACTCTCATCCCCACGATCTCGAGAGCGCCGAGTTCGAGATCTCGGTCCTCGCCATCGAGGACGGGCAAGCGCTCCTTCAACTCGACAGCGTTCGCGGCTTTGCCCATGGGCTTGGTTGGCTGGCCAACCGCCTGGACGTGGCCAAGCTTCGAGGCAGGGAACCGCGACAGGATCCTCGCCTTCGTCTCCCGCTCACCATCCTGGTCGAGGAGGGCAAGCACGCCAGTTGTCCCGATCGGAACGGCGATGGCCTGTACAGCCCTGGGTACGACGTCAACGTCCTGCTCCGTGAGGCGTGGGGCATTCGAGACACCTTCGGCAGTGGAGTGCTAGTCCCTCGGTTCTCCAGCGAGCTCTTCAAGCCTCGAAGCCCCGACGGTGTCCGCGTGTGGCCAGCGGGCTATGTCCGATCGGGCACGCTGGACGTCTCGAGCGAACCTCACTATTCCCTGAGAGCTGCCAGGGCCGCCTACGCCGTCCTGAGCGCGTCTCCTGAGTGGAAATCGAGCGAGAAGCTCAGGGAGATCGTCCACGGCAACCACTTCGGCGCGTCCAAGGCCGACAGCAAGACATCGCGCGCCATGGGGTGGGCGGGAGAGAACTTGAGCTTCGTCGTGCGACGCGACGTCGGGGCCCGCGCCGCGCTCCTCGGCAAGATCGCCCATCTTCCGGTCGTCGACGGTTGGCTGATCGGCCGGCTGAGCAAGGGCTTCACGCGCAACCACGACTGGGGCTTCGAGCTCGTCTACTCGCCCACGGCTTCCGGCTGGGTTTCGCCGTACGCGTCGGGCCTGGGCTACGGCATTCCCCGGGAGGGAAAGAAACTGGCCTGGAACAATTTCCAGTACAGGCCCGAGCTCGGGATCAAGCTTCGCTTCGGCCGGGACGAGCTCCCGCCCCCGCTCCCGAGGATCCTCAAGACGATCTTCCCGCTGGGCAAGCTGGGTCGATTCATCGGCGTTCGCGTCGGTTTCCGAGCCGAGCCCATCGACGACGTCCTCACGCCCGACACGGACGAAGGGAAGGCGTTCCGGGGGCGGCGCACCATCCGCTTCGTCTGGGAGATCGGCGGAGGAGCCTGGTGACTCCGAGCGCCGCCGGTTCCGAGCGAGGTGACCACCAAGGGGCAGCTATACTCCCGCGCACATGGCCAGAACGCGGGGCCTGGGCCTGTTCGACGCCACCCTGATCGTGATGGGTGGCATCGTCGGCTCGGGCATCTTCATGAACCCGTCCGTCGTGGCACGCCAGGTCGGCAGCGGCCCGTTGATCCTCGGCGCCTGGCTGATCGGCGGCGTGATCGCCATGCTCGGGGCGTTCGTCTACGCCGAGCTCGCCGCGCGCCGGCCCGAGGCCGGCGGCCAGTACGCCTACATCCGCGAGGCGTTTCATCCGTTGCTCGCGTTCCTCTACGGCTGGACGCTGCTGCTCGTGATCCAGAGCGGCGGCATGGCGGCCGTGGCCATGACGTTCGCGGGCTACTTCGTCGAGGTCACCGGCTTCGGCGTTCCCGTGGGCGTGCTCGCGGCGCTGACGCTCGCCGTGCTCACAGCCATCAACTGCTTCGGCGTGCGCTGGGGGAGCAACGTGCAGGGCGCCCTCATGCTCACGAAGGCCCTGGCGATCGTCGTGCTCGTCGCCTGCGGCCTGCTCGCGTCTCCTGCCTCCGGCGACGCGGCGCGCAGCGTCCTGCCCCCGACCTCCACCGCCCTGGTGGTCGCGATGAGTGCCGCGCTCGTGCCGGTGGCGTTCGCCTACGGCGGCTGGCAGACGGCGAGCTTCGTGGCCCACGAGATGCGCGACCCGCAGCGCGACCTGCCGCGCGGCGTGCTGCTGGGCGTCGCCGGCGTGATCGCGCTCTACCTCGGCGTGAACTTCGTGTGCGTCCGCGTCCTGGGGCCTGCCGGGCTCGCGGCCACCTCGACGCCCGCCTCCGAGGTGATGCGCCGTGCCCTCGGGAACGTGGGCGGCTTGATCATCGCGGCCGGGATCGCGGTCTCGACCCTCGGCTTCCTCAGCCAGGGGATCCTCACGGCCCCCCGCGTCTACTACGCGATGGCGCGCGACGGCGTATTCTTCCGCTCCGTGGGCACGCTGCACCCGAAGAGCGGTGCACCTGTGGTGGCGATCGTGCTCCAAGGCGTCGTGGCCACGGTGATCGCGCTCTCGGGCCGCTACGAGCAGATCCTCAACTACGTCGTCTCGGTGGACTTCATCTTCTTCGGGCTGACGGCCGCCGGGCTGTTCGTGTACCGGCGGCGGGATCCGGGGGCCGCGGGCTATCGCGTGCCAGGCCACCCCTGGACGACCGGTGCGTTCGTGGCGGCGTGCGCCCTGGTGGTGATCGGCACCGTGGCGCGCTATCCCGCGAACACCGCCGTGGGCCTCGGCATCCTGGCCACCGGCGTTCCGGTGTACTTCCTCTGGAGGCGAGCGTGAGCCGAACCATGGGCTCGCCCTACATGGAGTGGGCGAAGCTCCACTCCCACGCGCGCTTCGACCTGGCGGGGAGCGGATTGCCCGACGTGCCTCTCGCCGACCTGCCCGTAGAGCTCGGGCAACTCGAGCTCACGGCTCCGGGCCAATACGGCTACAAGCCGCTGCTCGAGCGGCTGGCCGCCCGCTTAGGCATCAGTCCCGACAACGTCGTGACCGTCCCGGGCGCCTCGATGGCCAACCTGCTCGCCCTCGACGGGCTCGTCGAGCCCGGCGACGAGGTGCTGATCGAGGAGCCGACGTACGAGCTGATCGTGAGCGCGGCGGAGCACCTGGGCGCGCGTATCGTGCGCTTCCCGCGGCGCGCGGAGACGGGGTTCTCCCTCGAACCCGCGGCGATCGAGCGGACGCTCACGCCGGCGACCCGCGTCATCGTGATCACGAACCTCCACAACCCCTCGAGCGCGCTGACGGACGAGGCCACGCTGCGCGAGGTGCAGGCCCTGGCGCGAGGCGTCGGCGCCCGCGTCCTCGTCGACGAGGTGTATCTCGAAACGCTCTACGACCTGCGGCCCTGGCGCACGTCGCTCCACCTCGGACCCGAGTTCGTGGTCACGAACAGCCTGACCAAGGGCTTCGGCTTCTCGGGCCTGCGCTGCGGCTTCGTCCTGGCCGAGCCGGAGCTGGCCCGGCGCCTGTGGCGCCTCAACGACCTGTTCGGCGTGAACGGCGCGCATCCGGCCGAGCGCCTCAGCGTCGTCGCCCTCGACAACCTCGCGACGTTCGCCGTCCGTGCGCGCGACCTGCTCGCGGCCAACCGGCCGTTGCTCCACGACTTCCTCGAGCGTCGGCCCGAGTTCGCGTGCGTGCGGCCCGAGTTCGGCACGGTCGTGTTCCCGCGTCTCGAGGGCGGCGGCGTCGATGCGCTCTGCGCCACGCTCCGCGAGCACTACGAGACGAGCGTCGTGCCGGGACGGTTCTTCGGGAGGCCCGATCACCTGCGGATCGGCATCGCCGCGCCGACGGAGCAGGTCGCGGAAGGCCTCGCGCGCCTGGGCCGCGCTCTCGACGAGCGCCGGATCGGGTAGCATCCGGGCCACCAGGGGGGATTCATGCGACAAGTGAGCGTCGTGCTCGTGTGCCTCGGACTCGTGTCCGCGGGGTGCAGCGGGCCCTCGAGCGAGACGAAGACGTCGACCGCGCCGGCCGCGGCGCCCACCACGACGCTTCCGGCGCAGGTCAAGCCGTACCTCTACCCGGCGCCGGTCGAGGGCCACTTCGAGGACGCCAACTACGGCAACTTCGACCTCCGCGACGGCATCGCGTACGCCTCGAGCACGTCCGGCACGGTCGTGCTCGCCACCGAGAAGGCGATCGCGTCGCCGATCCTGGCGGCCTCGACCTGCCCGATGACGCTGGCGCGCGCGCTCCTGGTGATCCGGAACTCGGGCGCGCTCGAGGTGCCCCTCGACGCCTCGGGCAAGTCGCCGTACTTCAGCCCCGCGACGCCCTACAACGGCCAGGGCCGCGAGGAGGAGGTCGGCGGGCACTACTGGACGATGAGCGGGAAGGTCGCGAACGGCCGCATCGCGGGGAAGCTCGCCTACAAGGGCAAGGGCGGGTTCACGTTCGACCTGCCCGTGACGGTGCCGAAGGTGGACGAGATCGGCTTCGGCGACCGCGTCTCGGGCACGCGCGTCGACTCCGGTCGCCGCGCGCCCAGCGAGGCCGAAGTCACGACGGCCTACGCCGCGATCCGGAAGGCGGCGCTCGCCAAGGACCTGGCCGGTATGCTCGCGGCCCAGGGCTTCGATGCGGCGCAGATCGAGGCGATCCGCGGCCTGCCGAAGATCGAGGACGACCTCGGGGCCCACGCCGACCGCTTCCTGACGCCGGGCGACGGCATCGAGCCCGACGTGCGTGCGGGCTACGGGCAGATCGGCGCCCACGGCAAGAACTCGAAGGGCGAGGCCTTCGCGAACTACTACGAGTTCGCGCCCTGCGGCGACAAGCTCGTCCTCGTGAGTATCGGCCTCAACCCGCAGTAGGCGCCGCTACTCGCGCGCTTTCTTCAGGAGCGCCGGGGCCTGGTCGCCGAAGTACTTGAGGACCAGCCGGCTCCAGGTGGGCGTGCGGCGCAGGTTGCCGATGTACTCGTCGAGGGCGGCCTTCAACTGCGGCGCGTTCTTGCGCACCCCGTAGGCGAGGCTGCCGGCCGGCCCGACGAACAGGCCGATCTGCATCGCCGGATCCGCCCGCTGGTAGAGGAACGCGTCCTCGATGCCGCTGACCGTGGCCGTGATCCGGCCGGAGCGCAGGGCGGCCGGCGCTCCGCCCGACGCGAGGTCGTCGTCGACGTTGGCACCCGGCACGCCGGCGCCGGCGATGGCCTCGGCCATGCTGGAGCCCTTGATCGTGCCGACCTTGAGGGCCCGCAGTTCCGCGAGGGTCGTGACGACGGGCGTCGGCTTGCGGGTGACGACCACGTTCCGGGTGGGGAAGACCTCGGCCGTGAAGTCGATCTGCTTGCTGCGGGCCGGCGTCACCGTGACGCCGCCCGCGATCACGTCGCCCTTGCCGCCGAGCAGCATCGGCACGAGGGCCTCCCACGTGGGCGCCTCGACGGGCGTGATCGTGAGCTTGTGCAGCCGCGCGAAGCCGTCGAGGATCTCGCGGTCCATGCCCGGCTCGCCGCCGGCCTTCAGGGACAGGAAGGCGGGCGAGCCGTCGACGACGAGCACCCGCAGCACGCCCGAGGTCTTGATCTCGGCGAGGTCGGCGGCTCCGACGGCGGACGTCACGAGGGCCAGCAGCAGGCCGGCGATGTTCCTCATCATCTATGGGCTCCTGGAGGCGTCTATCGTAACCGCGCCGGGCGTCAGCCGGCGACGGCGTCGAGAAAACGCCGGCCGTAGCGTTCGGCCTTGGCGGGCCCGATGCCGTGGATCTCGAGGAGCGCGCGCTCGCTCCGCGGCCGCAGCGACGCGAGCTCGCGCAGGGTGCGGTCGCTCGCGACCACGTACGCGGGAACGCCCTCCTCGCGCGCGAGCTCCAGGCGCAGGCGCCGGAGCGACTCGAACACGACCTCCGCCTCGGCACTGAGCGCTTCGCCTGGAGCGCGCGACCCGCGGCGCCGCGATCCGCCGGGGCGGCTCAGGGGGCCCGCGGCGCTCTCGCGCGGGAGCACCAGGCGCGCGGGACGCTCGTCCTTCATGACCGCGCGGCCCGCCAGGGTCAGCTCGACCATCGGCTTGTCGCCCGAGGTGAAGTCCACGAGGCCGGCCGTGACGCAGCGCCGCAGCAGCTGCGTCAGCCAGGCCTCGGAGCGGCCGCGCAGCGCGCCGAAGGTCGGGGTCCTGTCGAGGCCGGAGCGCTCGAGGCGCGGGTCGTCGGTGCCCGCGAGCAGCTTCACGGCGGCGGTGAGGCCGAAGCGGCGGTGCACCCGGGCCACGGCCGACAGCGCCTTGCGCACGATCAGCGTCGTCTCGGCCTCGCCGGCCTCGTCGGCCTCGCTCATATCGAGGCACACGTCGCAGCGTCCGCAGCCGGCCAGGGTCTCGGCCTCGTCGCCGAAATAGCGCAGGATCGCGTCATGGCGGCAGCTGCCGCCTTCGGCCCAGCGCATCAGCTCCAGGAACAGGCTCCAGCGGTGCTCGACGACGGCCGGGTCCGCCGCGGTCTCGCCGCCCGACTCGAGCAGGCGCCGCCGCACCGGCATGTCGGACGGGCTGTGGAGCAGCAGGCCGATGGCCGGAGCGCCGTCGCGGCCCGCGCGTCCGACCTCCTGGTAGTAGGCCTCGATCGAGCCGGGCGGTGCCAGGTGCACGACGGCCCGCACGTCGTGGCGGTCGATGCCCATGCCGAAGGCGTTCGTGGCGGCCACGATCTCCGTGGCGCCGTCGATGAACGCGCGCTGGACCCGGTCGCGCTCGGGCCCGCTCATGCCCGCGTGGTAGCAGGCGGCGCGCCAGCCGCGCGCCACCAGGCGCTCCGTCTCCTCCTCGGCGCTGCGCCGCGTCATCGTATAGATGATGACGGTGCCCTTGCCCTGGCCGGGGGCGCCCAGGGCTTCGGCCAGCACCTGGTCGACGAGATGGTCGCGCTCACGCTCGGAGGGCGCCTCGCGCGCGCGCAGCGCCAGGTTCGGGCGCGCGAAGCCGCGCAGGAGCTGCGGGGTCTCGGGTGGCAGGCCCAGGCGCGCCAGGATCTCGTCGCGCACGATCGGCGTCGCGGTCGCGGTGCAGGCCAGCAGGTACTTCGGCGCGAGGTTCGCGACGAACGCGCCGATCTGCAGGTACTCCGGGCGGAAGTCGTGGCCCCACTCGCTGATGCAGTGGGCCTCGTCCACGGCCACGAGCGGCACCTCGAGCTCGCGCAGCATCGCCTGGAAGCCCGGGAAGACCAGGCGCTCCGGCGCCACGTAGGCGAGCTTGACCTCGCCCTTGCGCAGCCGCGCCAGCCGGGCGCGCTGCTCCTCGGCCGGCAGCGTCGCCGCGAGGAACGTGGCCGCGACGCCGCGGGCCTCGAGGGCCGCCACCTGGTCGTGCATCAGCGACACGAGCGGCGAGATCACCAGGGTCGTGCCGGGCAGCAGGCTGCCGGGGAGCTGGTAGATGAGGCTCTTGCCACCGCCGGTCGGGGCCACGAGCAGGAGGCGCTTCGCGTCGAGCAGCGTCTCGATCGCCTCGCGCTGACCCGGACGGAAGGAGGCGTAGCCGAGCCGCGCCAGCCCGGCGTCGAGATCGAGGGTCATGAGGCGCATTATGATGCCGGCCCATGGCGAAGACTGCGGGACTCACGCGCAGGGAACTGATGAAGGGCGCCGCGGGAGCCGTCGCCCTGACGGCGTTGCGCGGCACCGCGCAGGCCGCCGGCCCGGCTCCCGGTTGGGACACCATCGTGGTCGGGGCCGGCGTGTTCGGCGCGTGGACCGCGTGGCACCTGAAGCGCCTCGGCCAGCGCGTGCTGCTCCTCGACGCCTCGGGCCCGGCCAACGCCCGGGCGTCGTCGGGCGGCGAATCGCGCATGACCCGCACGATCTACGGCGCCGACGACGTCTACACGCGGATGGCCTGGGACTCCCTCGAGGACTGGCGCTGGCTGTCGTCGCGCTCGGGTCTTCCCATCCTGCACCCCACCGGCGTCCTGATGTTCTTCGGGAAGCGCGAGCCCTTCGTGGACCAGACGATCGAGGCCCACACGCGGCTCAAGATGCCGCTCGAGGTCCTCGATCGCGGCGCCCTGGCGCGGCGCTACCCGCAGATCGCGTGGGACGGCGTCGAGGTCGGGTTGTTCGAGCCCGCGCTCGGCGTGCTGATGGCGCGCCGCTCCGTCCAGACCCTCGTGAGCGAATACCGCGCGGCCGGGGGCGAGTACCGGCTCGAGGAGGTGCGGGCTCCCGGCGACGTCGACGCGCTCGAGGGCGTCACGACCCGCGACGGCGAGACGCTCACGGCGCAGCGCTACGTGTTCGCCCTGGGTCCGTGGCTGCCGAAGTTCTTCCCGGCGCTGCTCGGCAACCGCATCTTCCCGACGCGGCAGGAGGTCCTGTTCTTCGCTCCCGAGGCGGGGGACGACCGTTTCGAGGCCCCACACCTTCCGGGCTGGGCTGACTTCAACGACGGCGACATCTACTACGGCATGCCCGACCTCGAGAGCCGGGGCTTCAAGATCGCCCACGACGCCCACGGGGCCGCCTTCGACCCGGACAACGGCGACCGGCGCCTGAGCGCCGAGGGCACCGCGGACATCCGCGCGTACCTGAAGAAGCGCTTCCCGGCGCTCGCCGGGCGCCCGCTCGTGGAGTCGCGGGTCTGCCAGTACGAGAACAGCTCCAACGGCGACCTGCTGATCGATCGCCACCCGCGCTGGCCCAACGCGTTCCTGGTCGGCGCCGGCTCCGGCCACGGATTCAAGCACGGGCCGGCGGTGGGCCGCTACGCCGCCGACCTGGTCACCGCGCGCCTCGCCACCCCCGAGCCCCGCTTCAGCCTCGCGACCAAGGGGGAACGGCAGCATCGCGAGGTCCACTGACCGCCGGACACCTTGACAACCGTGTGGCGGGACCGCTATGAAGGCCTTACACATAGCGCTGCCAATGCAACGAGCTGCGACGATTCCGCTGAGCGAGGAGGCTCAAATGGGTACACGGCGAGGCCTGTACGCGATGTTCATCACCTTGATCTCGGTCCTCTCCACAGGGCCTGCCTGGTCCCAGGGAGGCGACGGCCGGATCAGCGGTACCGTCCGTGACGCGAGCGGCGCGGGCATCCCGGGCGCGACGGTCACCGTGACCAGCACGAACCCCCCGGGCTCGTTCACCGCGGCCTCGGGCGGCGGCGGCTCCTACGCCATCACGGGCCTGCCTGCCGGCACCTACACCGTGGTCGGCGAGCTCCGCGGCTTCACGCGGGCGTCGGTCAAGGGCGTCCAGGTCACGCCGGGCGGCTCGGCCACGGCCGACCTCACCCTCGAGACCCGGCGCGAGGAGGAAGTGACGGTGACGGCCATGCGCCGCGAGGAGAACCTCCAGGACACGCCCGTCTCCGTGGCGGCGCCCACCGAGGCCGACCTGCGCTCGCGCGGCGTCGACGACATCGAAGGCGTCGCCCGCAACGTGGCCGGCTTCAGCGTGCAGAACCTCGGGCCCGGCCAGAGCCAGGTGGCGATGCGCGGCGTCTCGTCGGGCCAGATCGCCCGCGACCAGCCCGGCGTCAAGGAGCAGGTCGGCGCGTACCTCGACGACTCCGTGATCTCGCTCTCGCTCTTCACCCCCGACATCGACCTGTTCGACGTGTCGCGCGTCGAGGTCCTGCGCGGGCCCCAGGGCACGCTGTTCGGCTCGGGCTCCGAGTCGGGCACGGTGCGCTACATCAGCAACCAGCCCGAGCTCAACAAGCGGCAGATCTTCGGCGAGTTCGGCGGCAACACCCTGACGGGCGGCAGCCAGGGCGGCAACGTGAAGTTCGGCTTCAACGCCCCGATGGGCGAGACCGCCGCGCTGCGCGTGGCCGCGTACTACAACAAGACCGCGGGTTACATCGACGCGGTGCAGCCCGACCTCAGCATCGAGAAGAACGTGAACTCGGGCGATCGCACCGGCGTGCGCGCGGCCCTCAAGTTCGCGCCCAACGACCGCCTGACCATCACGCCCCGCATCCTCTACCAGAAGGTCAAGGCCGACGGCTGGAACCGCCAGGACGCCTTCAACATCCTCGCGAACCCCTACACGACCACGCGCCCCGCCGTGACGCTCGGCGAACGCGAGCAGTTCACCCAGTTCGAGGAGCCCGTCGAGGACAAGTTCTTCCTGGGCGACCTCAACATCAACTACAACTTCGGCGACTTCACCTTCACGTCCGTGAGCTCCTACACGAACCGCGACGTGGACGTCGTGCGCGACGCGACGGCCCTGACGGCCAGCATCACGGGCGGCAGCATCGGCCTGCCGGAGAACGTCTACACCCTCGACGCGCCCCTCGACGACGCCACGAAGGCCAAGGTCTACACCCAGGAAGTGCGCCTGGCGGGCGGCAAGAACCGCTTCAAGTGGGTGGCCGGCGGCTTCTACTCGAAGATCTCGCGCGACTACAGCCAGGACCTGCTCGTCTCCGGCTTCGAGGACCTGACCGGCATCCCGACGGCCGGCAACTTCGGTGCGCCCAAGGACGAGCTGTTCTTCTCGCGCCTCTCCTACGATCTCAAGCAGTTCGCGCTGTTCGGCGAGGGCACCCTGACCCTGACGGATCAGTTGAGCCTCACGGGCGGCCTGCGCTACTACGACTTCTCCGAGGAGCGCACCCAGGTCTTCGACGGCATCTTCGCGGACCCGGCCAGCAAGCCCGGCACCATCGACGCGAACGGCGTCGCGCCCCGCGTGATCGCGAGCTACAAGGTCAACGAGAACCTCAACCTGAACGCCCAGGTGGCGAAGGGCTTCCGCCTCGGCGGCATCAACGACCAGCTGAACGTGCCGCTGTGCACCCCCGAGGACCTCGCGACGTATAGCGGCCTCGATACCTGGAAGGACGAGACGGCCTGGAACTATGAGATCGGCGCGAAGTCGCGGGTGCTCGGCGGCCGCGGCACGTTCAACGTCGCGGCGTTCTACATGGACATCAAGAACCTCCAGGCCACCGAGACGGCCGGCTCGTGCTCGTCGCGCGTCATCCTGAACGTGCCGAAGGCCCGCAGCCAGGGCTTCGAGGCCGAGTTCGCGGCGGCCCCCACGGAGAGCTTCGACTTCGCCCTGTCGGCGAGCCTCACCGATTCCGAGATGAAGTCCACGTTCGAATCGGCCCAGGGCGACCTCGGCATCCGCGACGGCAACCGCCTGCCGAGCGTTCCCAAGTTCCAGTTCTCGGCCGCCGCCACCTACCAGTGGCAGGTGATGCAGGACGCCCGGGCCTACGTGACCGGCACGTTCCAGCACGTGGGCTCGCGCTTCACCCAGGTCGGCGACGAGAGCCTCGGGACCCTGAACCTGAACTCGTTCGGCGCGAACACGATCGGCGGTCCGCTCACGGCGAGCACGTTCACCTACGCGTCGGAGCTGCCGTCCTACGACATCCTCAACCTGCGGCTGGGCGTGCTGAAGGGCCGCTGGGACGTGGCGTTGTTCGCCAACAACCTGACCGACGAGGTGGCGCTGCTGTCGCTCGACCGCGAGCGCGGCACGCGCGCGCGCATCGGCTACCTCACGAACCAGCCGCGCACCTTCGGCGTGAACGCGCGGGTCAGTTTCTAGATCGGGCGGAGCCGGGGGGCGCAGAGCCCCCCGGTTCCTACAGCTTCAGCAGCGCGAGCGTCTCCAGGTTCGCGGAGCCCGGGAACAGGTCGAGGGGCGTCGCGCGGCTCAGGCTGTAGCCGACCCGGCGCCAGCGTTCGAGCTCGCCGGGCATCTCGTCGGTCCCGCAGAAGACGTGGACGACGACGTCGGATCGGCGCCGTGCGAGCGTCTCGATCACGCCGGGACCCGTGCCCTGGCGCGGCGGATCGAGCAGGATCGACTCGGCGCGGTCGCTCGGCCGCAGCCGCTCCGCCAGGAACTCCCCGGTCACGCGTCCGGCGATGAAGCGCGCCTGGCTCAGCCCCGCATGCCGCGCGTTCTCCTGCGCGGCCTCGATCGCCGGCCCCTCCGAGTCCATGCCGACGATCGAGCGGGCCGCGCCGCCGACGCACAGCGAGAACAGCCCGTACCCGCAATACAGGTCCACGAAGGCGCGGCCGTCGAGGGGGCCGAGGAGCTCGCGGGCGGTGGCGGTCAGCGTGGGCAGCATCGCCTCGTTGACCTGCGAGAAGACCGTCGGCGGGAAGCGCAGGCGCCGGCCGTCGAGGCGCACCTCGAGGGCCTCCGGGCCGAAGAGCTTCTTCCACGACAGCTTGCCCACCGGCCGGCGCGCCTCGAGGTAGTAGTCCGAGCCGGTGGGATCGAGATACAGAAAGGCCGACAACACCCCGAGTCCCGCCGACTGCAGCGCCTCGGCCCAGCGCTTCGCCGCGCCCACGATCCTGCCGTCGAAGGCCCGCAGGTTGAGGATGATCGCGAGCGCGGCGCCGGAGCCGCGCACGATCACGTAGTTGAGCTCGGACGCGAGCGCGCTCATGCCGGGCCGCGAGAGCTGGGCCTGCGTGAAGGCGTAGAGGGCCCGGTGGGCGGGGGCGTCGAGGACCGACTCGCTCACGCCCGACGGCAGCGCCGCGTCGGCGGCGAACGAGAGCGCCAGCCCCTGGCGCGAGTAGCGCGCGCGTCGCTTCGTGGTCGCGCGATAGCCGCGCGGCTGCGTGGCGCCGACGATCGGTCCCAGTCCCTTCTCGAGGCCGTGGGAGGCCGCGAAGCTCTTGAGGGCCTCCTGCTTCAGCCTCAGCTCCGCGCCGTAGTCGAGATGGGCGAGCGGCTCGGGATGGCCCTCTTCGCGCAGGCTGAGCCCGCCGCGCAGGGCCGCAGCCCTCAGCGCCTCGGCGAACGTCACGCGAGCAGCCGCAACGGGGGGGGCGGCAGGCACGAGATCTCCAGGCGCGTGCCGGAGACGGGATGATCGAAAGCCAGCCGCTCGGCATGCAGCCAGTAGCCGCCCGCCCCGGGCAGCGCGTCGCCCGGCACGCCGCCGGCGGCGTAGAGCGGATCGCCGACCAGGGGATGGCCGGCGGCGGCCATGTGGATGCGGATCTGGTGGGGCCGGCCCGTCGGGATCGTCACGGATACGAGCGCCCGCCCGTCGCCGCGGGCCAGCACGCGGACGTGGCTCGTCGCGGGCCGTCCCCCGGGTGACACCGCGTGGACGTGGCCGAGGGTCGCGTGAGGCACGGGGCCGATCGGCGCCGCGACGGTGAACGTCTCGGCCGCGGGGTCGCCCGCGACCAGCGCGCGGTAGGTCTTCTCGACCCTCTCCGTGGCCCAGTCGGCGCAGAGCCGCCGGCGCGCCTCGCGGGTGCGCGTGAAGAGCAATACGCCGGACGTTCCGCGACCCAGCCGATGCATCGGCGCCGCTTCCGGATGGACCGACTGCACGAGGCGCAGCAGCGTGTGCTCGAGAAACCCGCCGGCCGGGACCGACGGGAGGCCGCGCGGCTTCGCGACGGCGAGCAGGTGCGCGTCGCGATGCAGGATCGCCCATGCGAGAGGCACCGCGGGCTCCTCCCACGGCGGGCGACGCCACGCGACCCAGTCCCCGGGCCGCAGCAAGTCGTCGGGCCCCGCGACGAGGCCGGCGCGTGACACCTCGCCGGCTTCGATGCGGCCGCGCCAGACGTCGGGCGTCGAGTGACGGTGTCGCGCCGCCAGATGGTCGAGCAGGCGCCGGCCCCCGGCCTGCGGTCCGACCTGCTCGCGGTACTCGAAGCCCTGGTTCAACCCCGCCAGTGTAACGGGTGCCGGCTCACTCCTGGCGCAGCGCGTCGCGCGGGTCGAGGCGCGCCGCCCGAAGCGCCGGCGCGAGGGTCGCGAGCATCGTGACCACCACCAGCACCACGGGGATCGCGACGAGTGCCGCGGGATCGCGGGGTGACACGCCCGCCACGGTGGCGGCCAGCAGCCCGGCCACCGCGAAGCTGCCGACGAGACCGATGACGATGCCGGGCAGCGCCAGGCCGAGCCCCTGCCGGAGGACCATGGTGAGCACCGAGCGTTTGTCTGCGCCGACCGCCATCCGGATCCCGATCTCGCGAGTGCGCTGGCTCACCGAGAAGGCCATCAGGCCGTAGAGGCCCACGAGTGCCAGCAGCAGGCCGGCGAGGCCCATCGTCGCCACCGTCGTGACGATCATGCGCGGCAGCTTGACGCCGCGCGCGCGATACAGGTCTTCGAGAGCCACGACGTTCTGCAGCGGGACGTCGGGGCCGACCGAGGCCGCCAGGCCGCGCACCGCGCCGGCGAGATCGCGCGGGTCGCCCTCGGTGAGGAGCTGGAGAGTGAGCCGGGCGCTGTCGTCCTGGAGGTACGGCCGGTACAGGAAGTCCTGCGGAGTCTCGCCGACCCAGAGGTAGTGGTGGGTGCGCGCGACGCCGATGACCTCGGCGAAGGGCGCATCCGCCCCGCCGACGCGCACGCGCCGACCGATCGCGTCCTGGCCCGGCCAGTAGCGTGCGGCCAGGGCCTCGTTGACGATCACGACGGGCGGCGCGCCGGCGTCGTCGGTCTTCGCGAACGCGCGGCCACGCAGCAGCGGGACGCCGGCGACGTCGAAGTACCCCGGATCGACGACGTTCCCGAAGGTCGTGAGGCTCGTGCGTGCCGGTCCGGCGTCGTAACCCTCGGGCAGGAAGCTGAACATCATCTGGCCGTTGCTCATGGGGATCGCGTGGGTGAGCGAGGCGGCCCGCACGCTGGGCAGCGCCGCGCCGCGCTCGAGCAGCTCCCGGTAGAACGCACGCACCTGGACCGGGGTGTAGTGGCGGACGCCGGGGTCGAAGGTCGCCGTCAGCAGGTGGGTCGTGCGGAAGCCGGGATCGTCGTGGAGCGTGCGCTCGATGCCGCGGAACAGGCTCGTGGCCGCGGCCAGCAGCACCACGGCGAAGGCGACCTGGACCACGACGAGGCTCTTGCGACCGAGGATCCGGCCCGTCCCGCGCTCCGAGCTGGCCGAGGCCTTGAGGCTCGTGACGAGATCGCGCCGGGAGGCCCGCAGGGCCGGCACCAGGCCGAACAGGCACGCGCTCGCCACCGACGCCGCGATGCTGAACGCGAGCACGCGGGTGTCGAGGCGCGCGTCGAACACGATGGGGATGTCGGTGGGCATGGGGATCGCGCGGAAGAACCGCACGCCCGCGAACGCGAGGGCGAGCCCGAGCGTCCCGCCCAGGAGTGCGAGCAGCAGGCTCTCGGTGAGGAGCTGCCGGACGAGGCGCGTGCGGCTGGCACCCACGGCGAGACGCACCGCGATCTCGCGGGAGCGTCCCGCCGAGCGGCTCACGAGCAGGCCCGCGACGTTCGCGCAGGCGATCAGCAGCACGATGCCGACCAGGGTCGTGAGCATGTTGACCAGGGCGCCGTTCGGCGGCGACGACTCGATCCGCGCCGCCAGGGGGGTGCGCAGGTCGAGGGTCTGGCTGCGGTTCGTCTCGGGGTACTCCGCCGCCAGGTTCTTCGCGAGGGTCGCGATCTCGGCGCTCGCGGCGGCGACGGAGCTCCCGGGCCGCAGGCGCCCGTCCACGCGCAGCCCGCGCCAGTCGCGCTTCGCGAGGACCGCGCGGCCCTCCTCGCCGAGCAGTGCCGGCGCCATGGAGATCGGCACGTAGAACGCGTGTCGGAGCAGCAGGTCGAGGCCCGTGAAGGATGCGGGCGCGACGCCGACGATCGTCAGCGCGACGCCGTTGACCTTCACGGTCCGGCCCAGGACGGCGGGGTCCGCATCGAAGCTGCCGCGCCACGTCGCGTCGCTCAGCACGACCACCGGCGCTCCGCTCTCCGCCTCCTCCTCGGCGCGGCTGAAGCCGCGGCCCAGGGCCGGCTGGACGCCGAGCACCGAGAAGAAGTCGCCGCTCACGAGCTGCCCCATCGTGAGCAGCGTCTCGTCACCGCCGCGGCTCAGCGCCGCGTCGAACTCGCGGGAGGCCGCGAGGCCGGAGAGCGTCCGGGTGCGCTCGCGGAGGTCGCGGTAGTCGAGCCACGAGACGCTCTGGAACTGGCCGCCCCAGCCGCCGCCCTCGGCGCCATTCCGGAAGGCGACCATCGCGCCGGGGTCGCGCACGGGCAGCGGCCGGAGGAGCAGCGCGTCGGCCAGGCTGAAGATGGCGGCCGAGGCTCCGATGCCGAGGGCCAGCGAACCGGCCGCGACGAAGGTGAAGCCCGGGTTGTGACGCATCGAGCGCCACGCGTAACGCAGGTCCTGGAACCACATGCTGACATGCTCCCTGGGTGCGGTCCGGGCCGTGTCGACCAGGACCTCGAACAAGAGGCGATCCAGCCGCTCGTCGCGGCTGCGATCCTTGAAGAGGAGGCGCATCTCGTCGCCGAACTCGGCGCGGAAGTCGCCGGGGTAGAGCCCGACCAGGCGCCTGTAGAGGCGTTCAGCCGCGCTGCGGAAGGAGTCCATGGGCTCGCGCCTTCTTCACCACGTCGCTGAGGCGCTCGGCTTCCGCTTCGGCGACGCGGCGGCCGAACCGGCTGAGCCGGTAATAGCGACGGCGCTCGTCCTCGCTCTCGGCGTCGCGCGGCGCTCGGACCTCTTCGATCAGGCCCTGTTCGAGCATCCTCTTGATCGAGCCGTAGAGCGTACCGGGCCCGAGGCGCAGGCCGCCGGTCTGGCCCTCCACCTCGCGCAGGATCGAATACCCGTGGCGCTCGCCGCCCGCCAGCGCCACGAGGATGTGGAAGACCGCCGGCGCGAGGGGCTGGAGGCTCTCCGGAGTCGGATCGTCATCTATATCAGCCATCGATAGAGCGTACAACGATACAGCCACCAGGAAGGTTCGATTTCTTCCGTCCGTCTGTCATAACTTGCGGCCTGGGCAGAATTCCCTTGACCTTTTCCCTGCGAACTCCGTATAAAGCTTTCGTGACCGTTCTTCGCAACATGTGTTGTTGTTGTCAGGCCCCGGGCGCCCCCGGTGTCTTCGGTCACGTCGCGTTCGAGGGACTCTCCAGCTAGACCCCGAATCCAAGCGAAGCGAACTGAGGCCCGGGAGGGAAGCCCCCGGGCCTTTTGCTTTTTGGGCGTTCCGCAACGCGTGTGGAGGCAAGGACTTGAGCGAAGTCGAGGCAGTGGCGACACGGTTCGAAGGACGGCCTCCGATCGAGGTCCTGGCCTGGGCCGCGGAGGCCTACCCGGGGCGGGCGGTCTTCACGACCGGCTTCGGCGTCGAAGGCTGCGTGCTGATCGACCTGATCGCGAGCGACCACCTCGGGATCGACATCGTGACCCTCGACACGGGCCTCCTGTTTCCCGAGACCTACGCGCTCTGGCGGCGCCTCGAAGAGCGCTACGGCGTGGCGATCCGCGGCATCGAGCCGGAGCAGAGCGTCCCGCAGCAGGCCGCGGCCCACGGCGATCGGCTCTGGGCGAGCGCCCCGGATCGCTGCTGCAACCTCCGGAAGGTCCTGCCCCTGGAGAAGGCGCTTCGCGGCCAGGGCGCGTGGATCACCGCGATCCGGCGCGACCAGACGGCCGATCGCGCCGTGGCCCGCGTCGTCGAAGTCGATCCCCGCGACGCGAGCCGCGTGAAGGTGAACCCGCTCGCGAGCTGGACCAGCGCCGACGTCTGGGCCTACGTCCGGCGCAACGACGTCCCCGTGAACCCGCTCCACGACCGCGGCTACCCGAGCATCGGCTGCTGGCCGTGCACGAGCGCCGTCGCCGCCGGCGAGAGCGCTCGCGCCGGGCGCTGGCGCGACCAGCAGAAGACCGAGTGCGGCCTGCACACGCGGCCCGCCCAAGCCCCGTTCGAGATCCACCTCAACCGACCCTAGGAGAGAGAAGACCTTATGTCGCAGTCGAAGCCGAGTCTCGTGACGCCTCACGGCGGTGTCCTCGTCGATCGCATCGTGCCCGAAGCCGAGGCCGCCGCCCTGCGCGGGCTCGCGCATCGCCTGCCGGCCCTCACCCTCGACCCGCGCGAGCAGGCCGACCTGGAGCTGATCGCCACCGGCGCCGCCAGTCCGCTGACCGGCTTCGTGGGCTCCGCCGACTACAAGGGCATCGTCGAGAACCTGCGGCTGCAGGACGGCACCGTGTGGCCGTTGCCCCTGACCCTCGCGATCACCGACGCGCAGCGCGCCTCCCTCGAGGGCCACAAGGAAGCCGCCCTGTTCGACGACAAGGGCCGGCTCTGGGGAACGATCGCGATCGAGGAGATCTACGAGCGCGATCCCCTGGCCGAGTCGCGCCACGTGTACGCGACCGAGGACCCGAGCCACCCCGGCGTCGCCTATCTCCTGGCGCGGCCGCGCACCCTGGTCGGCGGATCCGTGCGCGTGCTGCCGCTGCCCGCGGACCTGCCCTTCGCGCAGCACCGCCTGACGCCGCGCGCCCTGCGCGAGCGCATCACGAGCCTCGGCTGGAAGCGCATCGCCGGGTTCCAGACCCGGAACCCGATCCACCGCGCCCACGAGCACCTCACGAAGCTGGCCCTCGAGTTCGCCGACGGCCTCGTGATCCATCCCCTGGTGGGCGAGACGAAGAACGACGACGTGCCGGCGGCCGTGCGCTTCCGCGCCTACGAGACGCTGGTCGAGGCCTACTACCCGCCGGAGCGCACGATCCTCGCCGCGTTCCCCGCGGCGATGCGCTACGCGGGACCGCGCGAGGCGCTGTTCCACGCCCTCGTGCGCAAGAACTACGGCATCACGCACCTGATCGTGGGCCGCGACCATGCCGGCGTCGGCAAGTTCTACGGTCCGTACGAGGCACAGCAGATCTTCGACCGCTTCACGGTGGCCGAGCTGGGCGTCGAGCCGCTCAAGTTCGAGCCCACGTTCTTCTGCGCCCAGTGCGACTCGCTCGCCTCGCCCCGCACCTGCCCCCACGACGAGACGTCGCGGCTCGACCTCTCGGGCACGAAGGTGCGCGAGATCCTGCGCACCGGCCGCCGCCTGCCGCGCCAGTTCACGCGTCCCGAGATCGCCGAGATCCTGCGCGCGCACTACACCGAGGGAGCGACGACCGTGGCCGCGCGCGAGTCCGGCAAGGGCCTGATCCTCTGGTTCACGGGCCTGTCGGGCGCCGGCAAGAGCACCCTCGCGAACGCCCTCGTGCCGCGGCTCGCCGGCCACCGCGTCGAGATCCTGGACGGGGACGAGGTGCGCACCCACCTCTCGAAGGGCCTCGGCTTCTCGAAGGAGGACCGCGACACGAACATTCGCCGCATCGGCTTCGTCGCCCGGCTGCTCGCGCGCCACGGCGTCACCGTGATCACCGCCGCCATCTCGCCCTACGCCGCGACCCGCGACGAGGTCCGGGCCCAGGCCGAGGCCGAGGGCATCGCCTTCGTCGAGGTCTTCGCCGAGGCCGAGATCGGCGCCCTGGCCGAGCGCGACGTGAAGGGTCTCTACAAGAAGGCCCTCGCCGGCGAGATCGCCCACTTCACCGGCGTCTCCGATCCCTACGAGCCGCCGGTGCGTCCCGACGTGGTCGCCCGCACCGACCGCGAGACGGTCGAGGTCAGCGTCGGGCGGATCCTCTCGGCCCTCGAAGAGCGCGGGCTGCTCGAAGGCGAGCGGCTCGCGGCACGCGCGTCGTGAGCGGCTTGTTCCCGGCCTTCCTGAAGCTCTCGGGAAGGCCGGTTCTCGTCGTCGGGGCCGGCCCCGTGGCCGCGAGCAAGCTGTCCGGGCTGCTCGACGCCGGCGCCGTCGTCACGGTAGTGGCTCCCGAGGTGCGCCCCGAGATCGTCGCGAGAGGGGTGCGTCTCGAGCGCCGTCCGTTCGAGGAGCGCGACCTCGACGGCGCGTTCCTCGTGGTCGCGGCGGCGACGCCGGAGGTCAATCGCGCGGTGTCGGTCGCCGCCGAGGCGCGCGGCTTGTTCGTGAACGCCGTCGACGATCCGCAGAACGCGAGCCTCTACCTCGGCGGCGTCGTGCGTCGCGGCGGCGTCACCCTGGCCGTTTCGACCGACGGCATCGCACCGGCGCTGGCCGGCCTGCTCCGCGAGGCGCTCGAGGTCGTGCTGCCCGAGGAGCTCGACGCGTGGGTCGAGGAAGCGAAGCGGATCCGCGTGGAGCAGAAGCAGGCCGGCATCGCGATGGGCGAGCGGCGTCCGCGGCTGCTGCGGGCGCTCAACGGGCTCTACCAGTGAGCGGCTTCGTGTCGCTCGTCGGCGCCGGGCCGGGCGATCCCGACCTCCTGACCGTCAAGGCGACGCGCGCCCTCGCCGCCGCCGATCTCGTGTTCTACGACGCGCTGCTCTCGACCGACATGCTGGAGCTCGCACCCCACGCGCAGAAGTTCTCGGTCGGCAAGCGCTGCGGCAAGCCGGCGATCCGCCAGGAGACGATCCACGCGCTCCTGATCCGCGCCGCGAAGCGCGGCAAGCGCGTGGTGCGCCTCAAGGGCGGCGACCCGTTCGTGTTCGGCCGCGGCGGGGAAGAGGCCCTGGCCCTGGCGGCCGCGGGCGTCGCCTTCGAGGTGATCCCGGGCATCAGCAACTCCATCGCGGCCCCCGAGCTCGCGGGCATCCCGGTCACGCACCGCGGCGTGTCGTCGGCCTTCGTGGTGGTGTCGGCCCACGAGGAGGCCACCTTCCGCCCGGTGCTCCAGGGACTCACGCCGGGGAGCGTGACGGTCGTCGCCCTGATGGGCCTCGGCACGCGCGCGCGCGTCGCGTCGGTCCTCGTCGAGGGCGGCTGGCCGGAGTCGACGCCGGCCGCGGTCGTGCTCGGCGCCGGCAGCGCGAACGCCCACACCTGGCGCGGCACGCTCTCGAGCCTGGGCGACGCCGCGTTCCCGGACTCGGCCGCGGGTCTGCCCGGCACGCTCGTCGCCGGCAACGTCGTTTCCCTCGCCGCCGTCATCGCCCCCGCCCGGCGCGACAGCCGGCCGGCCGTCTCGGCACAAGGAGCCTCCTAGTCATGGCGACGCACGCCGTCACCGAAAGCACGTTCGGACGCACGCGGCTGTCGTTCGCCGACGAGCGCGACGTGGACGACTTCGTCAGCACCCTCGCGCGCTACGAGAGCGGCGAGCTGAGCCCGGACCAGTGGCGCGCCTTCCGCCTGGTGCGCGGCACCTACGGCCAGCGCCAGGCCGACGTCTCGATGCTGCGGGCGCGCATCCCCCAGGGCATCCTCGACGCGGCGCAGCTCGGCGCCCTGGCCGACGTGGCCGACACCTGGTCGCGCGGCTTCGGCCACATCACGACCCGGCAGAACGTCCAGTTCCACTTCCTCGATCTCCACGACGTCGAGAAGGCGATGCGGCGTCTCGGCGACGCCGGCCTCACCACGCGCGAGGCCTGCGGCAACGCGGTGCGCAACATCACGGGCTGCCCCGTGAGCGGCGTCGCCCACGACGAGGCCTTCGACGTGACGCCGTACGCCGAGGCCACGACCCGCTACTTCCTGCGTCATCGCCTGAGCTCGACGCTGCCGCGCAAGTTCAAGATCGCCTTCGAGGGCTGCCCCACGGACCACTCCCTCACGGCCATCAACGACCTCGGCTTCCGCGCCCTGCCCGGCGCCGGCGGCCGCGCGTTCCGCGTCACGGCGGGCGGCGGCACGTCGATCCTGTGCACGTCGGGATCGGTGCTGTTCGAGCGACTGCCGGCGGGCCAGATCTTCGAGGTCGCCGAGGCGACGCTGCGCGTGTTCGCGCGCCTGGGGGACTACAAGCACCGCCAGCGCAACCGCATGAAGTTCCTCGTCAAGCAGATGGGCTGGGAGGCCTGGAAGGCCGAGTTCGACCGCGAGTTTGCACTCGTGCAGGCCGAAGGCGGCGCCGCGCTGCCCTTCGATCCCGAGCGCCCGCCGGTCGAGGCGGCGCCGGTGGGGCATCGTGCCCTGGCTCCCAGCGCCGAGAGCGTCGCTGCGCGCGCCGAAGCCGGCGCGCTTCGCGGCCCCGGCCTCCATCCGCAGGTCCGGCCGCGGCTCAACGTCCTGGACAACGCGCTCGTGGCCTGGTCGCGCACGAACGTGAAGCCGCAGAAGCAGGCGGGCTACTCGGTCGTCACCGTCACCGTGCCGCTGGGCGACATCACGGGCGCGCAGCTGCGCGTGATCGCGGACCTCGCGAGCGCCTACGGCGACGGCACGGTGCGCACGACCCTCGAGCAGAACCTGTTGTTCCGCTGGGTGCGCACGGCCGACGTGGCCGAGCTGTACCGCCGGCTCTCGGCCGCGGGCCTCGGCCAGGGCGACGCGGGCACCGCCATCGACGTCACGAGCTGCCCCGGCGCCGAGGCCTGCCGCCTGGCCGTGACCCAGTCGCGTGGCCTCGGCCGGCTCGTCACGGACCACCTCGCGACGCGCCCCGACCTCGTGGCCTCGGCCGGCGATCT
The DNA here is from genome assembly GCA_902826455.1 of uncultured Acidobacteriota bacterium. Classification (GTDB taxonomy): domain Bacteria; phylum Acidobacteriota; class Vicinamibacteria; order Fen-336; family Fen-336; genus CADEEV01. The sequence goes on from CADEEV010000028.1 coordinate 52,388, forward strand.
CAAGCTCAAGATCAGCGGCTGCCCCAACGGCTGCGGCCTGCACCACGTGGCGGGGCTGGGCTTCCAGGGCAGCGTCCGCAAGCTGGACGGCCGAGCGGTGCCGCAGTACTTCGTGATGGTGGGCGGTGGCGTCGAGAACGGGGGCGCGCAGTTCGGACGGCTGGCCGCGAAGATCCCCGCGCGGCGCGTGCCCGAGGCCATCGACCGGCTGCTCGAGCTGCACCGGCGCGAGGGCCGTCCCGGCGAGAAGGCCGCGGCCTTCTTTCAGCGCCTCGCGGTGCCGCAGGTGAAGGCGCTGCTCGCGGACCTCGAGACCCTCACGGCCGACGACGCTGCCGCCGACGACTACGTGGACCTCGCCGAGGAGAAAGCGTTCGTGCCCGAGGTCCTCGAGGGCGAGTGCAGCGCGTGAGCCCCTGTCATACGCGTCATACGCCCTTGACGCTCCATCCCTTCGCCCTCAACCTGAAGACGTATCGAAGGGGGCTCCGATGGGTCGCGTGATCGCGCTGCGGTGCAAGGAGTGCGGCAAGGAACAGGCGGTGTCGCCCGTCGCCGCATGCCCGGAATGCTGGGCGGCGCTCGAGGCCGTGTACGACCTCGACGAGGTCGCGCGCACCTTCACCCGCGAGGCGATCGCGCAGCGCCCGGCCGACCTGTGGCGCTACCGCGAGCTGCTGCCGGTCGAGACCAAGGATGTCGTCGGCCGCGGCACCGGCTTCACGCCTCTCGTCCCGGCGCCGACGCTGGCGCGTCGTCTCGGCATCCGCGAGCTGTGGATCAAGTACGACGCCGCCTGTCATCCCACGCTCTCGTTCAAGGACCGCCTCGTGGCCGTAGCCCTCACGAAGGCCCGCGAGTTCGGCATCGGCACGGTGGGCTGCGCGTCGACCGGCAACCTCGCGAACGCCGTGGCCGCCGGCGCCGCCGCGGCCGGGCTGCGCGCGGTCGTGCTGGTGCCCGAGGACCTGGAGTCCGCGAAGATCCTGGGCACCGCGGTGTACGGCGCGACGCTCGTGGGCGTGCGCGGCAACTACGACCGCGTGAACCGGCTGTGCGCCCAGCTCGCCGATCGCTACGGCTGGGGCTTCGTCAACGTGAACCTGCGCGCCTTCTACAGCGAGGGCTCGAAGACCGTGGGCTTCGAGATCGCGGAGCAGCGCGGCTGGCGCCTGCCGGGCCACGTGGTGGCGCCGATGGCCGGCGGTAGCTTGATCGGCAAGGTCGAGAAGGCCTTCAAGCAGCTCGAGCAGCTCGGCCTCGTCGAGGGACGCGCGGTCGCGATCCATGGGGCCCAGCCCGCGGGCTGCGCGCCGATCGCGGGCGCCGTCAAGGACGGCCTCACGGCACCGCGGCCCGTGAAGCCCGACACGATCGTGCGCAGCCTGGCGATCGGCGACCCGGCCGACGGCGCCTCGGCGATCGCGACGATCCAGCGCAGCGGCGGCCGCGCCGAGAACCCGACCGACCCCGAGGTGCTCGACGGCATCCGCCTGCTGGCCGAGACCGAGGGCCTGTTCGCCGAGACGGCCGGCGGCACGGTGGTCGCCGCCACGCGACGCCTCGCGGAGGCGGGCACGTTCGCCGACGGCGAGCCCGTCGTGCTGCTCATCACCGGCCACGGCCTGAAGACGGTCGAGCACCTGGCCGACAGGCCCGCGTTCAGCACCATCATCGACGGCAAGCTGAGCGACTTCGAGGCCTTCTGGGAGCGCCACGGCAAGGCGGCGGTGGCATGACGAGACAAGGAGCGCGATGAGCGGCTTCAAGGAACTGATCAAGCGCGTCAAGGGCGAGATCCGCGAGGTCAACGTCGAGCAGGCGCGCGCGGCGATCGCGAACGGCGCCGCGATCGTCGACGTGCGCGAGGCCGACGAGTGGGCCGACGGACACGTGCCGGGAGCCGTGCACATCTCCCGCGGCTTGCTCGAGCAGCGCATCGAGGACGCGGTCAAGGACAAGGCCGCCGTCGTGGTCGCCTATTGCGCCGGCGGCACGCGCAGCGCCTTCGCGGCGCGGACCCTCGCCGAGCTCGGCTACACGAACGTGGTCTCGCTCGTCGGCGGCTTCGGCAAGTGGAAGGAAGCCGGCCAACCCATCGTGATGCCGGCGACGCTGAGCGCCGAGCAGAAGCGCCGCTACAGCCGCCAGCTCCTGGTACCCGAGGTGGGAGAGGCGGGGCAGCAGCGGCTCCTGAAGTCCAAGGTGCTGCTCGTCGGCGCCGGCGGTCTTGGATCGCCCGCGGGACTCTACCTGGCGGCGGCGGGCGTCGGCACGCTGGGCCTGCTGGACTCGGACGTGGTCGACGTCTCGAACCTGCAGCGGCAGATCCTGCACACGAACGCGAGCGTCGGCACGCCGAAGACCACGTCGGGCGCGGCCACGATCCGTGCGCTCAACCCCGACGTCAACGTGGTCGAGCACAACCTGCGCCTCGACTCCGGCAACGTCATGGACGTGATCGCGCCCTACGACGTGATCGTCGACGGCTGCGACAACTTCTCGACGAAGTACCTCGTGAACGACGCGGCGGTCCTGACGAAGAAGACGGTGATCTATGGCAGCATCTACCGCTTCGAGGGCCAGGCCACCGTGTTCACTCCGGGCGCGGGCCCGTGCTACCGCTGCGTGTTCCCCGAGCCGACCCCGAGCGAGCTGGCGCCGTCGTGCGACGAGGCCGGCGTCCTGGGCGTCCTGCCCGGCACCGTCGGCCTGATCCAGGCGACGGAAACCCTCAAGGTCCTTCTCGGCCGCGGCCGCAGCCTCGTGGGCCGTTTGCTGACCTACGACGCCCTCGAGTCGAGCTATCGCGAGTACAAGCTGCGGCGCGACCCGAAGTGCGCCGTGTGCGGCGACGCCCCGACGATCCGCGAGGTCACCGATCTCGAGTGGTCGTGCCACTTCGAGCCGAAGCCCGTCCCGGTCGGCCTCTAGCTCCAGGAGAAACCGCATGGCGATCGAGGTCCAGCTTCCCAGCCAGCTCCGGCCGTTCGTGGGAGGCGCCGCCAAGGTATCCGTGGAGGCCACGAGCGTCGGCGGCCTGATCGAGGCCCTCGCGACTCAGCACGCGGGACTCAGGGACCGCCTGCTCGAGCCCTCGGGCGAGCTGCGGCGCTTCGTACGCATTTTCGTCAACGAGGAAGACATCCGCTTTCTGCAGGACGAGAAGACGGCGCTCAAGGCCGGCGACACGGTCGCGATCGTTCCGGCCATCGCGGGCGGCTAGGCGAAGCTCATCTCCGACGTCGCCTTGCCGGCGAGCCATTCCAGGCACGCGAGGTGCTGCTGGTCGTGGCTGCGGAGGTAGTGGACCAGGCCGTGCAGCGACACCGATCCGTACTCGCCGAACGTGCCGGTTCGCGCCAGGTGCGACTCGTCGAGGGCCTGGATCATCCGGACCGTCTCGACGCGCGCCGCGCCGAAGGCCTTGAACGCTTCGAACGGGTCCGCCGTGAGATAGCGACGCTCCTTCGCGAGCGCGAAGCCGTCGATCGAGACGAGGTCCGGCTTCTCTTCGTCGCGCAGCCGCTGGATGCGGACGTGGTAGCCCTCGATCTCGATGTCGCGCAGGTGGCAGGCGTGCTCGATGGGTGCGAAGGGCTCGCCAGGCGAGCCGCCCTGGTCCGCCGGCTGCCAGGTCCAGTGAGAGCGCGGGATCGCGCGGAACGCGTCTTCGAGCTGCGCGGGCGCCGCAGCGAGGCCCTTCAGCAACGACTCCGGGAGTGCCATGGGCTCGATGTTAGCCTTGATCGGTGCTCCGCTCTGCGATGCGACTCTGGCCGCGCTCCACTGCCCTTGCAATCGGCATCCTGATCGCGGTGGCGACGGCCGTGGCCGCCGAATGTGTCGCGCGAGCCCGGGCGAAGCCGCGTCGCACCGACGAGTTCGGCTGCTACACGAGCAGCGCGGACCTGGGCATCACGTATCGCCCGGACTGCCACACCGCCTGGCGTGGTCGCGTGGAAGGGCGGCTCTACTTCGACAAGACGTTCTCGACCGACGCCTTCGGCCGCCGCGTGACGCCGCAGTTACGTCCCGAGGCGCGCCGGCGACTCGTGATCTTCACCGGCTGCTCCTTCACCGCCGGCACCGGCGCCAACGACGACGAGACGATGCCGCACTACTTCGGCGAGGCGGCACCGGGCTATCGCGTCCTCAACTACGCACGCAGCGGTTACGGGCCCCAGCAGGCGCTCCTGCAGGTCGAGCGCTACATGACGCCCGAGGAGCTCGGGCCCTACCAAGGGTCGCCCCTGCTCGTCTACGTGATCATCAGCGACCACCTGTACCGGGCCCCGGGAGCGCGGCATTTCCTCGCCTCGTACGGCTCCGTCTATCCGTCCTACGCGCTCGCGCCGGGTGGCGGCGTGCGCCTCGAGGGCACGTTCGGGTCGGCCCACCCCTGGCGCACGCTGTTCGCGCAGTGGGTGCAGGAGAGCGCGCTCCTGAGGCGCCTGCCGGAGCCGGTGAGCCCTGCCGATGTGGAACTCACCGGGCAGATCCTGCTCGCCGCTCGCGATCGATTCAGCGAGCGCTTCGGCAGCGAGCGCTTCGTCGTCTTGGCCTATCCGGGCCGGCGCACGCCGGCCTACGGGGCGACCCTCGATCGGTTACGGCAGCTCGGCGTTCGCGTGCTCGACCCGAACGACCTGCTGACGATGTCCGAGCGACGTGCGCTCCGCTACCCGGACTTCCACCCGGTGCCCGAGTGTCATCGGCGCGTCGGCGAGCGCCTCGCGACGGACCTGCGCGCGCTGGGGTGGCTCGAGGGCCCGGTCAGTCCAGCATCGCGCTGAGGATGCGCGCCACGTGGATCGACGTGGTGTCGAGGAAGGGAAGGTCCGGCACCTCGACGCCGCGCAGGATCAACGGCAGCTCGGTGCCGCCGAGGACGAGCGCCTCGATGTGCTCGCGATCCCGCAGCGCCATCGCGATCGAGACCATCCGCTCGCGCGTCTCCGGCTTCAGCACGCCCTTCAAGAGCTCGCCCATGTACCGGTCGTGGATGTACGCGCGCTCCTCGTCTCCCGGCGTACGGATCTCGATGCCGCGGCGCTCGAACACCGTCGGATAGAACGTGCCCTGCATGGTGAAACGCGTCCCGAACAGCCCGACGCGCGTGTAGCCGGCGTCGGCCGCCGCGTCGCACGTCGCTTCGACGATGCTCACGAGCGGGATGGAGGTGCGGCGCCGCACCTCGTCGAACACCACGTGGGGCGTGTTGGACGCGAACGCGGCAAAGGCCGCTCCCGCGCTTGCCAGACGCTCGACTTCGGGGGTGAGGAAGTCCGCGAGGCCCGCGAAGTCGCCGCGGCCGGCGAAGTCGAGCATCGTCGTCATGTCGATGCTGTTGATGACGACGGGCGGATAGTGGTTCTCGGGCACGCGCGCCTGGAACCCGGCCACGAGGAAGCGGTAGTACTCGATCGTCGACTCGGGGCCGATGCCCCCGACCAGGCCGGCTGTCTTCACGACCCAAGAATATGGGAACGCTAGCGGCCGGGTCGAACCTCTTCGAGACGCGCCCGGCCGAGGGCATCGAGAAGGCCCGGCGTCTGGCGGGCGAGCAGCTGCGACCACGACGGGCTCATGCGCAGCTGTCGGAGCTGGCCGTTCAAGGTCTGCAGCAACGTGTCGTTGCCTTTCCGCACGGCGTAGGCCAGCGTGAGGCGCGGGCCGACGAAGACGCCGCTCTCCACGTCGCCGTCGGTGGCCTTCGCGCGCAGGGCCTCGGCGATGTTGAGGACGCAGGCGCTCGTGCGTCCGGCCTTCAGGTCGGCCAGGACCGCCGCCACGGATGCGCCGGGGATCTGGTTCCACGACGGCAGCTTGGCGGCCGAGAGGGCCTCGCTCGCGGGGGAGCCCGCGACCACGCCGATCTTCATGCCCCGCAGGCCTTCGAGGAAGGTGACGGCCGCCGCGGGCTTCCGCGTCACGACGACGAGGCGCGACGGCAGCACCTCGCTCGTGAAGTCGGCGCTCGCTTTGAGGGCGTCCGTGACGACGAGGCCGGCGACGACGTGCTGCCTGCCGTCCTGGAGCTGGGCCATCGCCTGCTCGATCGACTCGAGGTCCTGGGTCTGTGCCTCGAGGCCCTGGGTGCGCGCGAAGGCCCGCAAGACCTCGGCGTCCATGCCTGCGGCGCTGCCGAAGAGGCCGACCTTGAGGATCGGCTTCGCGGCGGGCTCGGCCGCGACCGCCGGGCGCGCGGCGCTCGTGAGCACCAACCCGATGAGGACCACGGTCTGCAGACGCATCCGGCGAAGGTACCGGTGCCGTTCGACGTTCCTGTGACGAGCGGGCGGCGCTAGCGCGCCACGGCCGGCACGATCACGGGCTCGGTGTCGGCGAGCCAGGCGGCGAGGCGCAGCTTGCTCGCGGCCGCGCGCGGCGCGATGCGGCGGAAGCGCGGCAGGCTCGCGTTCCAGTCCTCGAGCAGCGCGGCGGCCACGCGGCTGCCAGTCTGGGCGAGGTGCTGCTCGACGCCCGTGCGCAGCCAGAGGGCCTCGTCGGCCCGCAGGCGGTCGCTGAGCGCCACCAGGTCGTGGTTGCAGCGGCCCGAGAGCAGCGGGTCGTCGAGGACGTAGACGACGCCGCCCGACATGCCGGCCCCGAGGTTGCGGCCGACGCTGCCCAGGATCACCACGGCCCCGCCGGTCATGTACTCGCAGCCGTGATCGCCGACGCCCTCGACGACGGCCAGGGCGCCGCTGTTGCGCACCGCGAAGCGCTCGCCGGCGCGGCCGGCCAGGAACAGCCGGCCGGAGGTCGCGCCGTAGAGGAGCGCGTTGCCGGCCAGGACCGGCGACGTCAGCGACGAGACCGAGAGCGGCCGCACGACGATGGAGCCGCCGCTCAGACCCTTGCCGACCGCGTCGTTGGCCTCGCCTTCGAGGGTCATCGTCATCCCGTCGACCGCGAAGGCGCCGAAACTCTGGCCGGCGCTCCCGCGATAGTGCAGCTCGGCCGTCACGGGACCACGACTCCGACGCATCGCGAGCTCCCCGGCCACGCGGGCGCCGACCGAGCGATCGGCGTTCGTGATCGCGAAGGCGAGGGAGATCGGCTGCTCGGCCGCCTGCGCGAACGGGATCCGCGCCAGCACGGCGTCGTCGAGATGGCCGCCGGTCTCGGGCGGCTCGTTGCGCACGATCTCGCCGCGGGCCGCCCCGTCGACGGGCGGCGCCAGCAGCCCGCTGAGATCGAGCATGGCCGCGTCGTCGGTGGCCGGTGCTACCTCGAGCCAGTCGGTGCGGCCGATCGCGTCTTCCAGGCGGCGCACGCCGAGCAGCGCCAGGATCTCGCGCACCTCCTCCGCCACGAGGGTGAAGAAGCGGATCACGTCCTCGGGAGTGCCGCGGAACTTGCGACGCAGCTCCTCGCGTTGCGTCGCGACGCCGGCGGGGCAGGTGTTGAGGTGGCACTGGCGCGCCATCACGCAGCCCGCCGCGATCAGGGCGACCGACCCGAAGCCGAACTCGTCCGCCCCCAAGAGCGCCGCGATCACCACGTCCCGGCCGGTGCGCAGGCCGCCTTCGACCTGCAGGCGCACGCGACGGCGCAGGCCGAGGGCCGCCAGGACCTGCTGGGTCTCGGACAGGCCGATCTCCCAGGGGGTGCCGGCGTTCTTGATCGAGCTCAAGGGCGAGGCGCCCGTGCCGCCGTCGTGGCCGCCGATCGTGATGGAGTCGGCGTGGGTCTTGGCGACGCCGGCCGCGACGGTGCCGATGCCCGCCTGCGACACGAGCTTGACGCCGACGCGCGCGGCCGGGTTGACGCGCTTCAGGTCGTAGACGAGCTGGGCCAGATCCTCGATCGAGTAGATGTCGTGGTGCGGCGGCGGCGAGATCA
>CADEEV010000029.1 GCA_902826455.1 uncultured Acidobacteriota bacterium
ACAGCCCCCAATCTGGCCGGGCCCAGACTATTGCCTGGGCCCAGCCAGATTGGGGACTGTCCCCGAGACAAACACCGAAGAGATACTCGCGGCCGCCGTCGCGGGCGAAGGCGGCGCCCTCAAGGTCGAGAAACAGGTCCCCCGCGGACGGCTCCGGCAGGCGTGCGAGTCCGAGCCCGTCCTGCACCGGCAGCAGTTCGTGCACCAGCGTGTTCGTCGTCCGCTGCCGATGCTGCAACGCCGCCTGATCGCGCAGCCGCTCGTAGGTCTCGCGTGACCCGCGCGCTGGCGTGAACGGCAGCGGATGCGGCAGTCCCGCCCCCGCCGCGAGCGTCGGCACCTCGCGCATCCCCTGGCCCACTTCCCGCGAGCCGTGGTGGAAGGGCCATAGCCCGGTCATCAGGGACGCGACCCCGGGAGTCGTGCGGGGGAAGGGCGTCGTGGCCTCGAGGAACACGGTGCCACGGCGCGCGAGGGCGTCGATGTTCGGTGTGCGCGGGCCGGGCGACCCGTACGCGCCGACGGCGTCGGCGCGCAGCGTGTCGACGGTGACGAGGAGGATGTCGGGGGGGCGCGAGGGGCCGCAGGCAGCCGCCGCGAGCGACGCGACGACGGCGGCGGCGCGCGCTGCTGGGTTCAAGCCGCTAGTTCAGGTTGAAGCAGACCATCCGCAGGTTCGTCATCTCCTCGATGGCGAAGCGCACGCCCTCGCGGCCGATGCCGCTGGTCTTGTTGCCGCCGTAGGGCATGTGGTCGACGCGGAAGATCGAGGTGTCGTTGATCATGATCCCGCCCACGTCCACCTTCTGGATCGCCGCGAAGGCCTTGCGCAGGTCCTGGGTGTAGATGCCGGCCTGAAGGCCGAAGGGCGAGTCGTTGAGCAGGCGCAGGGCCTCGTCGAAGTCCCTGTAGGTGACGATCGAGACGAGGGGCGCGAAGGCCTCCTCGCACATGACCTTCATCTCGGGCGTGGTGTCGGCGAGGACGGTGGGCTCGAGCACGCGGCCCTTGCGGCCGCCGCCGATCAGGGCTCGCGCGCCCTGGGACACGGCTTCGCGGATCCATTCCTCGGCCCGCACCGCGGCCGACTCGCTGATCATCGGGCCGACGTCGCAGTCCTTGTCGACGGGGTTGCCGACCTTGAGGGCCGCCGTCGCCTTCACGAAGCGCTCGGTGAAGTCCTTCGCGATCGCCTCGTGGACGTAGAGCCGCTGCAGGCTGATGCACACCTGGCCCGAGTTCGCGAAGGCGGAGGCGACGCATCGGGGTACGGCCTTGTCGAGATCGGCGTCGGGCTCGACGATCGTGCCCGAGTTGTTGCCGAGTTCGAGGGTCACGCGCTTCAGGCCCGCGACCGCCATGATGTGGGCGCCCACGGGCGGGCTGCCGGTGAACGAGAGCTTGGCCGGAATCCTGTCGCGCACCAGCGCCTCGCCGACCACGCGCCCCTCGCCATGGATGATGTTGAAGACGCCCTTGGGCAGGCCGGCGGCCTCGAGGACCTCGCCCAGGATCACCGCCGTGAGCGCCGTCTCGTGGGCCGGCTTCAGCACCATCGTGTTGCCCGCCGCGAGGGCTGGCGCCACCTTGTGCGCCACGAGGTTCAGCGGGAAGTTGAAGGGCGTGATCGCGCCCACGACGCCCATGGGCGTGCGGATGTAGAAGCCCATGCGCTTCTCGCCGAAGGCCGACGCGTCCATCGGGATCGTCTCGCCGTGGATCTGCTTCGCCTCCTCGGCCGCGAACGAGAACGTCTCCACGGAGCGTTGCACCTCGGCCACCGCGTACTTCCAGGCCTTGCCGGCTTCCCGGGCGATGACCGTGGCGATCTCGTCCTGGCGCGCCGCGAGGCCCTCGGCCGTCTTCTGCAGGATCCTCGAGCGCTTCCAGGCCGGCGTCTCGCCCCACGTGGCGAAGGCCGCCTTGGCGGCCGCGGTGGCGCGGGCGACGTCCGCGGCGGACGCGACCGGCACGGTGCCGATGACCTCGCCCGTGTACTTGTCCAGGACGTCGATGCCGTCCGCGGCGCCCGACCACGTGCCGTCGATCAACATTCCGTGCGCGACTGCCATCTCGGCCTCCTGAGGCTTCCACTATAGTCCCATCACGTACAATCCAGAGGCCTCGTGAACGGGGCGGAGGGGGACCACGATGCGACGCAACCTGCTGGCCGTGGCGAGCCTGATGCTGGCCGTACCGTGCCTCGCCGAGGACGCGAGGCCGTTGTGGAACGGGCGCGATCTCACGGGCTGGACCCACGTCGGTCCCGGCGCCTTCGTGGTCACGGACGGCACCCTCAAGACGACCGGCGGCATGGGCCTGCTGTACTGGAACGGCGGCAAGATCGAGAACAGCGTGGTGAAGGTCGTCTACAGGAGCGAGAAGCCCGAGAGCAACGCGGGCGTCTTCGTCCGCATCCCCGAGGCGCCTACCGAAGCCTGGATGCCCGTGAACAAGGGCTACGAGGTGCAGATCTGCGACTCCGAGGACGACACCCACGTCACGGGCGTGCTGTACTCGCTGACCCGCGCCAAGGCCCGCCCGGGCAAGCCGGGCGAGTGGAACACCCTCGAGATCACCCTCGACGGAACCCGCACCCAGGTCAGCGTGAACGGCGTCGCGGTCACGGACTTCAAGGAAGGCGACCCGGTTCCCGAGCGCAAGCATCAGTGGGAGCCCGAGCGAGGGCCGCGGCCGGTCGCGGGCTTCATCGGCCTCCAGAACCATGACGACAAGGACGTGGTCTACTTCAAGGAGATCAGCGTCCGCCCGCTTCCGAAGAAATAGGCATCGCGCAGCACTGGAGGAGAGATGACCCTGGCGAACGGCAACGTGAAGGCGGCCCTCGGCTACCTCGAGAAGAACTACGGCCAGTTCAAGGACACGCTCGTGGAGCTGTCGAAGATCCCCGGCGTCTCGGCCGACGGCTATCCGCCCGAGGCCCTGAAGCGCTCCGCCGACGCCACCGCCAAGGCCCTGCGCGACGCCGGCGTCGAGAACGTCCAGGTGCTCGAGATCCCCGGCGTCCATCCCTACATCTACGGCGACTGGCTCCACGCGCCCGGCGCGCCCACGATCCTGCTCTACGGCCATCACGACGTGCAGCCCGAGGGCCGCCACGACAAGTGGCTGTCGCCGCCCTTCGAGCCCACCGAGCGCGGGGGCCGTCTGTACGGCCGCGGCACCGCCGACGACAAGGCCGGCGTCATGGCCCACGTCGCCGCCGTCGCGTCGTACCTCAAGTCCTCGGGCAAGGTCCCGTGCAACGTGAAGTTCGTGATCGAGGGCGAGGAGGAGATCGGCTCCGGCAACCTCGGCACGTTCCTGCAGAAGTACAAGGGCATGCTGGCGGCCGACTTCATCGTGCTCTCGGACACGGCCAACTTCGACACCGGCGTTCCGGCGCTGACGTACCAGCTGCGCGGCATCTGCCAGGTCGACGTCGAGGTGCAGGCCCTCGACCACCCGATCCACAGCGGCATGTGGGGCGGCCCGGTGCCCGACCCGGTGCAGATCCTGTGCAAGCTGATCGCGGGCCTCACGAAGGACGACGGCTCGCTCGACATCCCCGGGCTCTACAAGATGGTCGCGAAGCCGTCCAAGAAGCAGGCGGCGCGCCTGCGGGCGCTGGCCTTCGACGAGGCGAAGTTCAAGAAGGAAGCCTCGATGATGAAGGGCATGACGCTCGCCGGCGAGAAGGGCCACACGGTCTACGAAAAGCTGTGGACGCGGCCCTCGCTCACCGTGATCGCCCTCGAGGCGCGCCAGTTCCAGGGCTCGTCGAACCAGATCATCGACGCGGCCCGCGCCCGGCTGTCCCTGCGCACGGTGCCGAACATCGACGGCAACAAGGCGGCGTCCCTGCTCAAGACGCGTCTCGAGACGAAGCCGCCCTACGGCGCCAAGGTGACCGTCAAGACGAGCCGCAAGGCCGTCACGCCCTGGTGGACGACCGATCCCGAAGGGCCGGCCTTCGAGGCCGGCCGGCGCGCCCTGAAGGCGGGCTTCGGCAAGGACACCGCGATGATCGGCGCCGGCGGCTCGATCGGCTTCGTGGGACCGTTCGCCACGATGCTGGGCGGCGCGCCGTGCCTGCTGATGGGCGTCGAGGACCCGAAGTGCAACGCGCACTCGGAGAACGAGAGCCTGCACCTGGGCGACTGGATCAAGTGCATGAAGTCCGCGATCTACCTCTACGACGAGCTGTCGCGGGTGAGCCCGAAGAAGAAGCGCTAGGCGCCTGGCGCAGCCGTCGCCGCCGCCTGGCCGGCGGCGACGTCGACCTTCGCCAGGAGGAACGCGCCGAGGACGAAGAACAGCACGAGGCTCAGGATCGCCCCGCGGCCGCCGCCCGTGAGGGCGATCATCACGGCGAACAGGCCCGGCCCGAAGATGCCGGCGAACTTGTCGAAGACGCCGAAGAAGCCGAAGAACTCCGCCGAGCGCTCGCGCGGGACGAGGCTCGCGAACAGCGACCGCGAGAGCGCCTGGGCGCCTCCTTGCACGAGGCCCACCAGCACCGCGATCACCATGAAGTCCGAGGCCGTCTGCATGCGCCAGGCGAGCAGCGTGATGACGCCGTAGACCGCGAGGCTCACGAGGATCGCGCGCTTGGCACCGACGTAGCGGGCCGCCATCCCGAAGAGGATCGAGAACGGCACGCCCACGAACTGCAGCACCAGCACGGCGGTGATCAACGACGCCTGCGGAATGCCGATCTCGGTGCCGAAAGCCGTGCCCATGCGGATGATCGTGTTGATGCCGTCGTTGTAGATCATGAACGCCACCAGCATCAGGAAGGCGTGGCGATAACCGCGCAGAGAGCGGAGGGTGCGGCCGAGGCGGCCGAAGGCCGCGCGCACCAGCGGCTCGTCGGTGGCGTCGGCCGCGGCGGGCGGCTCCGGGACGCGGCGCAGGATCGGGATCGAGAAGAGCAGCCACCACACGGCGGTGATCACGAACGACAGGCGCGTGGCGGCGCCGGCATCCGCGAGGCCGAAGCGCGCCGGGGCCTGGATCGCGAGAAGCGTGAACGCCAGCATCAGGCCGCCGCTCACGTAGCCGAGGGCGAACGCCGTGGTCGTGAGGCGGTCGAGTTCCTCGGGCTTCGCGACGTGGGGCAGCAGTGACTCCGCGAAGACGATGCTGCCCGTGGCCCCGATGTTGGCGAGCACGAAGAGGCCTGCGCCGAGCAGCCAGTCCCCGGGCCCGACGCAACACAGCCCGGCGGTGGCGCCGCAGCCGAGGAGGAGGAACAGGAGCAGCATCCGCTTCTTGAGCCCCGCGTGGTCGGCCATCGCGCCGAGGATCGGGGCGAGGATCGCGACGACGACCATCGCGATCGTCGTGGCCCAGGCGAAGCGACCCGTCGCGACCGCCGGCGGCAGGCCCTTCGCCGCGACCGTCACGAAGTAGATCGGGAAGACCTGGAGCACCGTGGTCATGAACACGGAGTTGGCCCAGTCGTAGAGCGCCCAGGCCCGCAGCTCCGGCCGGTGGAGCGCCAGGGCTTCGAGGCCCCTCATGGCGCCACGGCGCCCCAGCCGAGGTCGAGCTCCTTGCCGATGATCCCGCCGAAGCTCGAGACGAGCTTGCGCGCCTTGCCGCTCTCGAACTCGCCGCGGATGCGCTGGCTCCAGGTCTCGCCGTCCATCGTCACCTGCACCCGCACCACGTGCTCGCCGGGCTGGACGTCGAAGCTCTCCCGCAGGAGCTGGCGGCGCTGTTTGTAGAAAACGATCTTGCGGCGCACCGGCGCTCCGAGCTCGCGCTCGAGGACCAGGGCATCGTCCACGAACACCTTGAGGCCTCCGGTGCGGAGCCCGTGCTCGAGCTGGAACTCGAGACGGGCCGGGGCGGCGGTCAGGGTCAGGCTCGTGGGCCACAGGCCCGAGGCGGCCTCGGTCGAGGGAGGCGCCGTCGGGCTCGGCGTCTCGAGCGTCGGCGCGGGAAGGGCGACGACGGGCGCGGGCACGGTGCGTCCCCGGCCCAGGTAGAAGGCCGCGCCGACGACCGCCGCGATCGCGAGGCCGGCGAGCCCGAGCCGCCCGCCCGAGCCGCGGCGCAGCGTCGGCGCCGCTCCCGCGAGCGTCGGCCTCGACGCCTGGCGCAGGTCCGCCGTCTCGGGCTCGGGGGTCAGCGCCTCGGCCACGAGCGTGCCGTCGGCGCGCGCTGGCGCGCTCCATCCGGAGCGATGCCGCGGCGCGCGGCCCTCGGCCACGTCCGCGAGGTCCTCGGCGAACGTGCGTCCGTCGGGATAGCGCTGGCCGGGGTTCTTGGCGAGCGCCCGCGCGACCAGGTAGTCGCAGTCCTGGGGAAGGCCCGGAACGACGCGGCTCGGCAGCGGCGGATCCTGGTGCGCGACGCGCGCCAGGATGGCCGGGACGCCCTGGGCGTCGAAGGCGCGGCGGCCGGTCAGCAGCAGGTACAGCACGGCGCCCAGGGAGAACAGGTCGCTGCGTCCGTCCACGGTCCCTGAGGCCGCCTGTTCGGGCGACATGTACGAGGGCGTGCCGAAGAACTCGCCTGCGGCCGTGAGCTGCGAGGCCGGCACCTTCGCGATGCCGAAGTCCATGATCTTGGGCTCGCCGGAGGCGAGCACCATGACGTTCGCGGGCTTCACGTCGCGGTGGACGACGCCCTTCTGGTGAGCGTGATGCAGGGCCTCCGCCACCCGCGAGGTCAGGCGCAGGGCCTCCCGCCACTCGAGCGCCATGCCGTTCGCCGTGAGCTCGCCGAGGGTCCGTCCTTCGAGCAGCTCGAGGGCGATGTAGACCGTGCCGCTCTCCTGGTCCCGGCCGACGTCGTGGACGACCACGATGCCCGGATGGGAGAGGCTCGCGGCCACGCGCGCCTCGTTCACGAAGCGCTGCTCGAACACCTCGCGGTCCTGGGGATCGATGGCCCAGGCCAGCCGCACCGTCTTGAGGGCGACCGTGCGGTGCAGCTCGGGATCGAGGGCGCGGTAGACGACGCCCATCATGCCCCGCCCGATCTCCTCCTGGATCTCGTAGCGGCCCAGCGTCCTGGGAGTCTCGGCGCTCATCTGCTTTCCCGCGCGGTCGTGAGGGAGAATGGCACCGACGCGCGCGGATTATAGCAGTTGACCCGGAACGGCCCGGGGCGTAGCCTGTCCGGATCCGATGACGGCCCGCGCCCACGCCCTCTTCCTGGCGACGATTCTCCTCGGTGGCTGCCGGCGGCCGGCGGAGCGTGTCTCGACCGAGCCCATGCCCGAGACCCGCACCCTGCGCGTCCTGCTGTCGGCGGAGCCCGCGACCCTCGACCCGCAGATGCCGTTCGACGACGTCTCGTCCGTCGTGCTCAGCAACGCCTACGAGAGCCTCGTCCGCTTCGACCGCTCCCTGCGCCTCACGTCGGGCCTGGCGCTGCGCTGGATCAACCCGGACGACCGCACCTGGCGCTTCTTCCTGGACCCCGGCGCGCGTTTTGCAGACGGCAGCCCCGTGCGCGCCACCGACGTGAAGTACAGCATCGAGCGCATCCGCTCCCTCGCAGGCTCCGAGCTCTCGGGCTTCGCCCGCCACGTCGTGCGCACCCACATCGTCGACGAGTTGACGATCGACCTGCAGACCGACACCCCGATCTCGATCCTCAACGGCCTGACGTTCATCCGTATCGTGAGCGAGTCCCAGGGTCGCAAGGAGCCGGACGCCCAGCCGCTGGGCACCGGCCCGTACCGCATCGCGAGCTGGGACAAGGGCAAGTCCATCGTCCTCGAGCGCAACCCGCATCACCAGCCGATGGCCGCGATCCCGCGCATCGAGGTGCTGCTGGCAGGAGACGACGAGGCGGCTCTCGCGGCGCTCTCGAAGGAGCGTCCCGATCTCTTCGTGCTGCTCCGGTGGATGCTGCGGGATCGCGTCGCCCGCATGAAGGCGCCCGAGCACCGCATGGTGTCCGTCGAGGGCCTCGGGGTGTTCTACGTGGTCTTCAACGTGCGCCCCGAGGTGCCCGGCACACCGGGCCGCAACCCGCTCGCCGACAAGCGCGTGCGCCAGGCCCTGGCCCTCGCGACCGACACGGCCGAGGTCGTGCGCGAAGGCATCCAGGGCAGCGGCCACGCGGCGACCCAGCTCGTGGTGCCCCAGGTCTTCGGCTTCGATCCGACCCTCGAGCCCCCACGCTTCGACCTCGCGGCCGCCAAGCGGCTCCTGCACGAAGCGGGAACGCCGGCGCCGAAGATCCCGATCCTGGTGCAGAAGGCGCGGCTGCAGAACGTCGAGGAGGTCCTGGCGCGGCAGTGGGCGAAGGCCGGCGCGAAGACCTCGCTCGTCGCACTGCCGCCGGCCGAGTACGCGGAGGCTCTCGACTCGGGCCGTTTCGTCGCGACGCTGCAGGGCTTCGCGTGCACGAGCGCCGACACGAGCGAGCTGCTCAGCTTCGCGATCCACACCCCCGACGCCCACGGTGGCTACGGGGCCGGCAACTACGGGGGTTTCAGCAACGTGGAACTGGACGCGCTCACCGACGAGAACCTGAGGGTCTTCGATCCCCGGCGCCGCCTCGACATGCTGCAGCGTGCGCTGCGCCTCGCGAGCGAGGAGCTGCCCATGCTGCCGCTCGTCGTCTCCGACGACTTCTACGTCATCTCCAGCCACCTCCGCTGGGACCCGCCCCTCAACGGCGTCGTGGACGCCCTCGAGATGGCGTTCGTGCCGTCGCCGGCCCAGGCAGCCGCCCGGTGACCGGCGCCGTCCGGGCCTTCCTCGCCGCGTTCGGGCGCTCCGCCGAGGGCACGTTCCGCTTCGTCGGCGGCATGTCGATCCTCGCCGCGCACTCGGTACGGGCTCTCGTCACCGGGCGCGTCGCGCTCCGCGACATCCTGGACCAGGGCGTCGAGATGGGCGTCGGCAGCCTGCCCCTCGTGCTCGTGACGGCCGTGCTGTCGGGCATCGTCACCTCGCAGCAGGGCGGCTACCAGTTCACGAGCTCGATCCCGCTCTACGTCCTCGGCAGCGTCGTGACCTCGAGCATCATCCTGGAGCTGGGGCCGGTCATGACGGCCTTCGTGATCATCGGCCGGGTCGGCGCCCGGATCACCGCCGAGATCGGCACGATGCAGGTCTCGGAGCAGATCGACGCGCTCCTGTCCCTGGGCCGTGACCCCGTGAGCGCCCTGGCCGCGCCGCGTCTCGTCGCGGGCACGATCACCATGCCGCTCCTCGTCGGCATCGCGAACACGGTGGGCATGTTCGCCGGCCTCGTCTCGGCGCGTCTCACGGTCGGGCTGGGCGACGAGGCCTTCCTCTACGGGGCCCGGCTCTTCTGGCACAACTGGGACCTGTTCTACTCGCTCATGAAGGCCACGGTGTTCGGCTTCATCATCCCGCTCGTGTCGACCCACATGGGCTTCCTGACCCGCGGCGGCGCCGAGGGCGTCGGCCGCTCGACCACGACCTCCGTCGTGATCATGATCATCTCGGTCCTGGTGCTCGACGCCCTCTTCCCACCCCTCTTCCTGAACTGATGATCGAATTCAAGGACGTCTACAAGACGTTCGACGTGCCGGTCCTCGCCGGGGTGAGCCTCACCGTGGAGACCGGCGAGACCCTCAGCATCGTGGGTCCCTCGGGCACGGGCAAGAGCGTGCTGCTCAAGACCTCGATCGGCCTGATCGTTCCCGACAGCGGCGACGTGCTGATCGACGGCGAGTCGGTGTACAGCGCCGGCGGCCAGAAGCTCTACGAGATCCGGCGCAAGGTGGGCTACGTCTTCCAGTACGCGGCGCTCTTCGACTCCATGACGGTGTTCGAGAACGTCTCCATGGGGCTTCGCGAGGGCGAGGCCGACCGCCTGGGCAAGGACGAGGTCGTGGCGCGCGTCAGCCGGGCTCTCGACGAGGTGAACCTCGATCCCGCGATCGTCCTCAACAAGCTGCCGGCCGAGCTCTCGGGCGGGATGAAGAAGCGCGTTGGCCTGGCTCGCGCCATCGTCGGCGAGCCCCAGATCCTGCTCTACGACGAGCCGGTGACCGGCCTCGACCCCGTGAACACGGCCACCGTCGACCACCTCATCACCGAGATCGCGGAGCGCCGCGGCGTCACGTCCCTCGTGGTGACCCACGACATCGAGGGCGCCCTGGCGATCTCCGATCGCGTGGCGCTCCTCGACCACGGCAAGCTGCGCTTCATCGGCACGCCCGACGAGTTCCGGACGAGCGACGAGCCGCTCGTGAAGGCCTTCGCGAACCGGCAGGCCGCCGCCGCCGCCGCACTCAAGATCATGGAGGAGCCGTGAGCGAACTGCAGGTGAAGTCCAGGGGCCGGGGCCGCGAGGTCAAGGTGGGGATCTTCGTGATCCTCGGGGTGGCGGCCGTGCTGACCGCCCTGTTCACGTTGACCGACGCCGCCATGTTCCGCGGCCGCTACATCATCTCGACCCTCGTGCCCAACGCCGGAGGCATCCGCAAGGGCGACGCCGCCCAGATGCGCGGCGTCAACATCGGCCGCATCCACGGCTTCCGGATCGCGAACGACGGCGTCACCGTGAGCCTCGAGATCGAGGGCGAGTACAAGATCCCCGCCGACTCGAGGGTCGAGCTCAAGAGCCTGGGCGTCCTGGGCGGCATGGTGGCCGACGTGGTGCCGGGAACCTCGACCACGATGCTGAAGGGCGGCGACTCCCTGCCCGGCGGGATGGGCGAGGGCATGTTCGACCAGATGGGCAAGCTCGCCGACCAGTCCCACGAGGTGCTGGGGAGGGTTGAGCTCCTGCTCTCGGACAAGACCGTCGGCAACGTGGAGTCGTCCACGACGGAGTTGAACGCGGCCCTCAAGGACCTGGCGGAGATCACGAAGAAGCAGAAGGTGCAGCTCGCCGAGCTGATGACGAGCCTCCAGAAGACCGCGGGGAGCGTCGAGAAGGCCACCGCGGGGCCCGAGCTCCAGGCCTCGGTGAAGCGTCTCGACGCGATCACGAAGAACATGGACGCGATGTCGGCCTCGTTCGAGCGCACCTCGAAGTCGAGCGAGGCGATCCTCTCGCGCATGGAGCGCGGCGAGGGCACCCTGGGCCGGCTCTCGAAGGACGAGACGCTATACGTCAACGCCAACGAGGCCGTCGTCAACCTCAACAAGACGATCCAGGAGATGAAGCTCCTGACCGAGGACATCCGCAAGCAGCCGCGGCGCTACCTGAAGCTGAGCTTCTTCTAGAGGAACGCCGAAAAGTAGTACAGTTCGAGGGTTATGACAGCCATCCTGGGTCGCAACGATCCGTGCCACTGCGGGTCGGGCAAGAAGTACAAGGCGTGTCACCTCGAGAAGGACGAAGCGAAGGCCCGCGCCGCGCGCGCCAAGGCGGCGGAGGCGGCCGAGTCCGCAGCCCCCGCGGCCGAGACCACCGAAGCTCCGGCCAAGGCGGCGCCTGCCGCTCCGCGCCATGGCACTCGCCAGCCGTGGAAGGGCGGCGTCCAGAACACCCGCGGCTTCCAGAAGGTCACCGCCGCGCGCAAGACGGGCGGCGGAGGCTAGGCCGCCGCCGCGGAGAAGCAGCCATGCGCACGACCCTGGGCCTCGCACTCCTCGTCCTCGCGCCGATCGTCGACGCCCAGGAGCGCACCGATTTCTCCGGGGCGTGGAGGCTCAACGCCAAGCTGAGCGACGACGTGGAGACGAAGGTCGAGGAGGCCACGGGCCCGGCCCAGATCAAGGGCGGGGGCCAGGGCGAGGTGCAGCGCCTGGTGCCCCGGCCGAGCGACGTCCACGAGGTCGACCGGGTGCAGTTCCGGCAGTACCTGATGGAGCGCATCGGCATGTTCGACGACCTCTCGATCGAGCAGAAGGCCGGCGAGATCACGATCGTCCACGGCGAGGACGACTTCCGCATCTTCTACTTCGACCGGGAGCACACCCGCAACGACCGGCGCGGCCGCAAGCTCACCTGCCGCAGCCGCTTCGAGCAGGGCAAGCTGATCGTCGAGGAGGACGGCGAGGACAAGACGAGGATCATCCACGTCCTGACCCTCGTGCCGTCGCGACACCAGCTCGTCTACGGCACCCGCATCGAGAGCGCGAGCCTCAAGCAGCCGCTGAATCTCAACCTGCTCTACGACCAGGTCGAGTAGCGCCCCTCAGAGGTAGCTCAGCCACCAGTCGCGCCGGCGCGCCTTGACGCCGGCGAACCAGCGGCAGGCGGGGTAGAGCAGCAGCGTTCCCAGGATCCACACCGCGTAGGTTCCCCACAGCGGCCCGCCGATGTCCGGCGTCTTCCCGGACAGGATGATCTGGATCAGGTTCTGGAAGTAGGGCGAGAGGTCCTTGCCCTGGGCGCCGGTGATGAGCATCCCGCCGAAGTGGGCCACGAGCCACTGGAGGAAGTAGAAGAACAGCGGGACGCGACCGAAGGTCACGAGGAAGCGCGCCGGTCCTTCGAGCCGGCGGCCATCGAGCAGGCCCAGTGCCAGCACCGCTGGCGCCAGCGTCACGAGCACGAACAGTGCGGACGGCGGGTACTTCGCCACGTTGAAGAAGGACATGGCGGTCGCCAGCGCCGTGGCCCCCGGTGCCCAGGGTCGGGGATCGCCGTAGCCGTTCGCGTAGCGCAGCACGACGAACGCCGCGAGCATGGCCGTGCCCGTCGCCATCAGCAGGCGGCGACGGCGCTCGGGCGCCCAGCCGTAGAGCGTCGCGGCGCCGTAGCCCGCGAACAACAGTCCGGCCCACGGCAGGACCGGGTAGCCCGCGAACACCATCGGCCCCGGAAACGGCGCCACCGGATAGATGCCGCCCTGGTGGAGCAGGATCCAGAGCTGCCCGAGAAGACTCGGCACGGGCGTGTCCGGTCCGCGGAAGCCTCCGACCTGGAAGCGGTCGAGCAGGTTGTGGCCGAAGACGATCAGGAGTCCCAGGACGCCGATCGCGCGCGACGGCAGGCGCACGCAGGCCGCGAGCAGCAGCATCGACATGCCGATCGCCCAGATCACCTGGAGGAACGCGAGCATCGACAGGTCGGCGTTGAACCAGATGAGGAGGCGGACCACGGTCAGCTCCAGGAACACGAGCCACAGCCCGCGCGTCCAGAGCAGGCGCTGCAGCGCGCCCACCGGCCGGCCGCGCAGCGCCTGCAGGCCCACGCTGAGCCCCGCCAGGAAGACGAACGTGGGCGCGCACAGGTGGGTGATCCAGCGGGTGAGGTACAGGAGCGCCGTCGTGCGCGCCGGGTCCAGGGGATCGAAGGCGAACGCCTGGGCGTGGGTCCATTCGCGGACGTGGTCGAGCATCATGACCACCATCACGAAGCCGCGGACGCAGTCGATCGAGTCGAGCCGCGTCGGACCGGGAGCCGTGGCCGGGGCGCTCATGGCCGACCATCCTAGCCCTATTCGCAGGCGCCCAGCTGCCGCATCAGCGTCAGCTCGTCCGTGACCCGATGATGGCCCACGATGCGCCCGCCGCGGATGCGCTCGATCGTCATCTGCTGGACGCGCACGGCGCGGCCCGTCGGCGCAAGGCCGAAGAAGTCGCCCTGGTGGGTCCCCGTCAGCGTGGTGCGAACCGCCACCGCGTCCTCGGTCGCCACCATGTCCTCGATCGCGTAGCGCAGGTCGGGGAAGGCCTCGCGCAGGGCCCGCACCACGATCGCGACCCCGTCGCGGCCTCGCGGCAGATCGGGGCTGCCGGGGGAGTGGTTCACGTAGTCCTCGGCGAGCAGCTCCTCGACGAGCTCCAGACGGCCCCGGCCGAAGAGCTCGTCGAAGTAGCGGCGGATCAGGTCCTCGTTGCGGACGACGCTCGGTAGCTTCATGGCTCCAAGCTAGGCATCGCCCTGTGATCTGTCCAAGACTGCTTTCGGGAGCTGTGATACCAATGGCGTATGAACGCACCCGCCGACCTCACGTTGCTGAACTCGTTCGTGGCCGTGGCCGAGGAGCTGCATTTCGGCCGCGCCGCCCAGCGCCTGCACATCGCCCAGCCCCCGCTCAGCATGCGCATCCGGCGTCTCGAAGAGGATCTCGGCGTGCGCCTGCTCGAGCGCTCGCGCCGCCACGTCGCGCTGACGGAGGCCGGCGCCTTCCTGCTCGTCCGGGCCCGGGACCTGCTGAGCGAGGCGGAGCGGGCGCAGGTCGAGACGCAGCGCGTCGCGCGGGGCGAAGGCGGCGTGCTGTCGATCGGTTACACCCCCACGGCGACCTTCGACGTGCTGCCGAAGGTGCTGGCGGCGTTCCGGAAGCGACGCCCGGACGTGCGTCTCGAGCTGCGCGAGATGGCGAGCCCGGAGCAGCCCGAGGCCCTCCGGCGTGGCCGCATCGAGCTCGGATTCGCGTGCGGTCCCGTCGGCGCCGACGGGCTTCGCGAGGACGTCCTCGGTCGTGAGGGCCTGGTCCTGGCGTTGCCCGCGGGCCATGCCCTCGCCCGCGAACGGCGGGTGGCCCTCCGGCGCCTCGCCGCCCTGCCTTTCGTCCTGGTCAGGCCTGAGATCGAGCCCGCCTGGGCCCAGGCCTCGCTCGCGGCGCTCCGGGAGCACCGCGTCGCGATCGACGTGGTCCAGGAGGCGGACTCGAAGATCGCCCAGCTCGGCCTCGTGGCGGCGGGCGTCGGGCTGGCCCTGGTCTCGGAGTCGGTGCAGTGTCTGGGCCGCAAGGGAGTCGTGTTCCGGGCCTTGACGGGCCTCGATCTGCGCCTGCCGCTCGTGCTGCTCTCGGCGGAGCCGTCGACGCCCCGGGCCCGCGAGTGCGCCGGCCTCGCGCGGGCCGCCGCCGGCGCTTGACAGCGGCAAGCCGGTGCGCGGACGATGCCCGCCGAGGTTCACGAGCATGATCGAGACCGCGACCGAGGCGATGACCGGTGACGAGATGGTGGCCCTGTGCAAGGCGCACAGCCTGTACGAGTGGTCCGTCCAGACCAAGGTGGATCCGATCCCCGTGGCACGTGCCGAGGGCGTTTACTTCTGGACGCCCGAGGGCAAGCGCTATCTCGACTTCAACAGCCAGCTCATGTGCACGAACGTCGGCCACTCGCACCCGCGCGTCGTGAAGGCCATCCAGGACCAGGCCGCGAGCCTGGCCTACGCCAACCCCTTCATGGCCACGGAGCCCCGCGCACGGCTCGGCGCGAAGCTCGCGGAGATCACGCCCGGCGACATGAGTGCGTTCTTCTTCACGAACGGCGGCGCCGAGGCCGTCGAGAACGCGGTGCGCATCGCGCGCGTCGTGACGGGCCGCCACAAGGTCCTCGTGCGCTACCGCGCCTACCACGGCGGCACGGCCGGCGCGCTCACCCTGACCGGCGACCCGCGGCGCTGGGCCTCGGAGCCCGGCATCCCCGGCGTCGTGCGGATTCCCGACTTCCACAAGTGGGGGCGCAAGGAGCCCGAGCCGGTCGCGACCGCCCTACGGGACGTCGAGGACGTGATCCTGATGGAAGGCGGCCACACGATCGCGGCGCTCCTCGTCGAGACCGTGGTGGGCTCGAACGGCCTGCTGATCCCGCCCGACGGCTACATGCAGGGCCTGCGGGCGATCTGCGATCGCCACGGCATCCTCCTCATCGCGGACGAGGTGATGGCGGGCTTCGGACGCACGGGCCGCTGGTTCGCGATCGACCACTGGAACGTGGTGCCCGACCTCATGACGATGGCCAAGGGCATCACCTCGGCCTACGTGCAGCTGGGCGCCGTCGGCATGCGGCCGGGGATCGCGAAGACCTTCCAGGAGAAGGCGTTCCCGGGCGGCCTGACCTACAACAGCCATCCCCTCGCCTGTGCCACCGCGCTCGCCACGATCGCCGTGTACGAAGAGGAAGGCCTGATCGAGCGGGCGCGCGCGATGGGCGAGATCCTCTCGCGGCGGATGGGCGAGATCGCGCGGCGCCACCCTTCGGTCGGGTCGCACCGCAGCATCGGCCTGTTCGGGCTCGTCGAGCTCGTGAAGAACCCGAAGACCTACGAGCCCCTCGCGCCCTTCAACGGCACGTCCGAGCCGATGGCGGCGCTCGGCCGGTTCTTCCGCGAGAACGGCCTCTACACCTTCGTGCGCTGGAACACGTTCTTCACGAACCCGCCGCTCACGATCACGGAGGCCCAGCTCGAGGAGGGCCTCGACGTCATCGACCGCGGCCTCGCCATCACGGACCGCGCGGTCGAGGGCTGAGGATTCAACAGTAGGCTTGCGCCCACCGGGGGGTGAGCGGATGCGAGACGGCACGAGGGCCGTGGCGATGCTGGGGATGCTCGGCCTGGCTGTCGCGTGCCAGGCCGGCGCCGCCGAGCCCGTGAAGACGGACTCCGGGCTCGTGAGCGGCGTCGAGGCCGACGGCGTCGTGTCCTTCAAGGGCATCCCCTATGCGGCGCCGCCCGTCGGCCCGCTGCGCTGGCGTCCGCCGCAACCCCCGGCGCCGTGGCCGGGGGTCCGTGCCGCGGAGGCCTACGGCCACGACTGCATGCAGGAGCCCTTCCCGAGCGACGCCGCTCCCCTCGGCACGCCGCCCAGCGAGGACTGCCTGACGGTCAACGTGTGGGCTCCGGCGAAGCGCGGCGCGGAACCTCTGCCCGTGATGGTCTGGTTCCACGGCGGCGGCTTCGTGAACGGCGGCAGCTCGCCGGCCGTCTACGACGGCTCGCGTTTCGCCCGGCGCGGCGTGGTGCTCGTGAGCCTCAACCATCGTCTCGGCCGCTTCGGCTTCTTCGCCCACCCGGCCCTCTCGCGGGAAGCCCCCGCGGGACCTCTCGGAAACTACGGCTTCCTCGACCAGATCGCCGCGTTGCACTGGGTGCGGCGCAACGTGGCGGCGTTCGGCGGGGATCCCCGCAACGTGACGCTCTTCGGCGAGTCGGCCGGGGGAAACTCCGTCCACACGATGATGATCTCGCCGCTCGCGACGGGGCTGTTCCACAAGGCGATCGTGCAGTCGGGCGGAGGCCGGACGAACCCGTCCCTGCCGATGGCGCGGCTCCACGAGGCGGGTCCGGGAGGGCGCCCCTCGGCCGAGGCGATCGGCGTCGCCTTCGCGGAGAAGGCGGGGATCCGCGGCGAGGACGCGGCGGCGCTCGCGGCGCTGCGACGCCTCCCCGCGGCGACGCTCGTGAGCGGCATGAACCTGGCGCAGCCCCAGCCCGAGACCTACTCGGGCCCGATCCTCGACGGACGCGTCGTTCCCGGCGAGATCGAGGCGCAGTTCCGCGCGGCGCGTCAGGCCCGCGTGCCCTATCTCGTCGGAGCGAACGCCCTCGAGTTCGGCTTCGGGCCCTTGCCGGCCCCGGCCGTCGACGGCCTGTTCGCGGCGTTCGGCTCCGACCGCGAGCGAGCGATCGAGGCCTACGACGCCGACGGCAGGCGCGACGAAGGCCGGATGGGCATCGAGCTCGTCAGCGACCAGGCGATGGTCGAGCCGGCGCGGCTGCTCGCGCGGCTCATGTCGGCGGCGGGCCGGCCGACCTGGGCCTACCGCTTCTCGTACGTCGCCACGTCCCTGCGCGGGAAGGTCATGGGCGCGCTGCACGCCTCCGAGATCCCCTTCGTGTTCTCGACCGTGCGCTCGCGCTACGAGGCGGCCACGACCGCCGAGGACGAGGCGGTGGGCGAGATCATGAACGCGTACTGGGTCGCCTTCGCGGCGAACGGCGATCCCAACGGCGAGGGCCGCCCGCGCTGGCCCTCGTACTCGACGGACCAGGACGTGATCCTGGACTTCGGCCCGGGCGGCCCGGTCGCCCGGCCGGATCCGGCGCGAACGCGGCTCGACCTCGTCGAGCGGCTGGCCGGGGCCTCGCGGCCCTAGCCGTCCCGGCGCCGGGCGGCCGCTTCCATGTCGGCCTCCGCCTGCAGGCTCTGGCGGTCGCGGGAGATCGTCGCGACGGCCAGGACGCGCCCGCCCCGCTTGTAGGTCACCGCGCACTCGGAGCCGTCGAGCCCTCCGTCGACCTCGACGGCGTCCCACTTCTCGGCGTGGCCGACGTAGCTGATCTGCGTGTCGTAGTGCTGGCTCCAGAAGAACGGCACGGCGTCGAAGGGCACCTTGCGGCCCAGGATGTTCTGGGCCGCGACCTGGCCCTGACGCTCCGCCACGACCCAGTGCTCGACCCGAATGGCTTCTCCCGTATGGGGATCGGGCCAGCGCGCGATGTCGCCCGCCGCGAAGACGCCCGGCGCGCTGGTCTCGAGGCAGGCGTCGACACGGACGCCCCGGTCCATCGTGAGACCCGCCTGCTCCGCCAGCGCCGTCGAGGGCCGAACCCCGACGCCCAGCACCAGCAGGTCGGCATCGACGACGGCCCCGCCGCTCAAGGCGACGGCGCGAGCGTCGACGCGCTTCACCGTCTCGCCCAGGTGGAACACCACGCCGTGGTCCTCGTGGAGCTTCCGCACCAGGCGGCCGAGCTCCGCGCCCAGGATCCGCTCGAGGGGCTGCGACTCCGGAGCGACGACGTGGACCTCGATGCCGCGCTTGCGGAGCGAGCCGGCCACCTCGAGGCCGATGAAGCTCGCGCCGACCACGACGATGCGCTTCGCCCCGGTGGCGCGGGCGACGAGCGCCTGGCTGTCGGCGAACGTGCGCAGGTAGTGGATCTGGCCTTCGGTGGCGCCTTCGACCGGAAGGCGGACGGGGTCGGCGCCCGTGGCGAGGAGCAGGGCGTCCCAGGCGTAGCTCGCGCCGCCCTCGACGAGCGCGCGCTTCTCCCCGAGACCGAGGGACGTCACGCGCGCCCCGAGCACGAGCGCGATGCGCCGCTCGGCGTAGTACTCCGGCGTGCGGAGCGGAATCCAGTCCGCGGGTGCGTTGCCGGCCAGGAAGTCCTTCGAGAGATTGGGACGGTCGTAGGGGGCCGAAGCGTCCGCGCTGATCAGGGTCAGGGCGCCGTCGTAGCCTTCCTTGCGGAGCGTATCGGCGGCCGCCAGCCCCGCCGCCCCGCCCCCGACGATCACGACCGAGCGGGGCCCCGTCGCCGGCGCCGGTTTCGAGGCCGGCGAAGGAAGCTTCTCGCGCACGAACACGGTGTCGCCCTTGCGCTCCACGCGCCAGCAGGCGACAGGATCGAGGGCGGGAGCCCGGAGCGGCTCGCCCGTGGCGAGGCCGAAGCAGGCGTGGTGCCACGGGCAACGGACGGTCGCGCCCACGACCAGGCCGTCGGCGAGCGGGGCGTGGTAGTGGGTGCACTCGGCGCCCACCGCGAAGAACGCGTCGCCGCTGCGGGCGAGGACGACGCCTTCACCCGCGACGGTTCCGGCGAGCAACGTTCCGTCGGGAACGTCCGCGACCGGCACGCCCGCGCCGAGATCCGGGCCCGAGGACTGCGTCGTCATGGCGCCACCTCCCCGAACAGCCTACATCGGCGATGATGGCGCCAGGAGGACGACGATGAAAGCACGATTCGACATGTACAAGGCGTCGCCCGACGCCTTGAACGCCATGACGGCGCTCGAGACCTACGTCCACGGCTGTGGCCTCGAGCTCTCGCTCCTGGACCTCGTGAAGACGCGGGCCTCGCAGATCAACGGCTGCGCGTTCTGCATCCACCTGCACACCCGGGAGGCGCGCTCGCGCGGCGAGACGGAGCAGCGCCTCTACCTGCTCGACGCGTGGCGCGAGTCGTCGTACTACACCGACCGCGAGCGCGCCGCCCTGGCCTGGACCGAGGCCGTGACCCTCGTCTCCGAGAACCAGGTGCCCGACGACGTCTACGAGGAGGCACGCCGTGCCTTCGACGAGACGGAGCTCGTGAAGCTCACGCTCGCCATCGCCACGATCAACGCGTGGAATCGCCTGGCGATCAGTTTCCGCTCGCAACATCCCACCCACACCCGACCCGTGGTGCAGACGACGACGGCCTGAGGAGGACGAGATGCCGGGGCACATCGGAATCGTGGCGTGCAGCAGCGAGGGAGCGGCGCTGTGCTATCGCACCGTGTCGCTCTACGGCAGCGAGAGGATGGGCCGGTACGCCCACCCCGAGGTCGCCATGCACACCCACAGCCTGGCGGAGTACATGGAAGCGATCGACCGCGACGACTGGAAGGGCGTCGCCGAGCTGATGCTGTCGTCGGCGCGCAAGCTCGCGGCGGCCGGAGCCGACTTCCTGATCTGCCCGGACAACACGATCCACATCGCCTTTCCCCACCTGCGGGCCGCGTCGCCGCTCCCCTGGCTGCACATCGCGGAGGTCGTCGCGGCCGAAGCGCAGGCACGTGGCCTGCGGCGCATCGGCATCCTCGGTACCCGCTACACGATGGAGGGGCCCGTCTACCCCGAGGCCCTCGGTGCCGCGGGGCTCGAGTTCCGTCGGCCCCGGACCGCGGAGATCGAAGGGCTCAACCGCATCATCTTCGACGAACTGGTGCACGGGCGTTGCACCGAAGCGTCGCTCGCCGCGTTCCAGGACGTGATCCGCAGGCTGGGAGAGGAGGAGGGCTGCGACGCCGTGGTCCTCGGCTGCACGGAGATCCCGCTCCTCGTGCCGCCCGACCGGTCGCCGCTCCCGACCCTCGACTCGACGCGCCTGCTCGCGCGAGCGGCCGTCGATCGCGCCCTGACCCTGCGGGCCTGAACAGGACCTCGGAGCCGCTCCAGTTCTAGAAAGTGCCGTCGGGCTCCATCGGATTGGGCGTCGGCTCCTGCTGTCCGGGAGTCGGAAGCGGGGACGGCGGTAGCGGCGTCGGCAGCCCGGGCCGTGGCGGCTTCGGCGAGGGGCTCGGCGCGACGGTCGGCGACGGCAGCGGCACCGGCGAGGGCGGAGGCGTCAGGGTCGGCTTCGGCGTCGGCGTGGGGGACATCGTGGGCGTGGGTGTCGGCGTCGGTGTGGGCTCCTGAGCGCTGGCGTACAGCGACGGCAGGAGCAGGGTTGCGATCAAGGCCAGTCGTCTCATCACTCACTCCTTTCGCCCTCCGCTACTGCAACCGATGTGCCACGGCTCGCAGGCAGCGCCGCGGTCCTCCTTGGCGTATGTTGTGAAGGATGCCGAAGCCAAGCGAAGGGGTCGTCGTGGAGGCCGCGGGCCGCGAGGTGCCCGTCTCGAACCCCGACAAGATCTACTTCCCGGAGGCGGGCATCCGCAAGATCGAGGTGGTCCGCTACTACGTGGCCGTGGCCGAGGGCGCGCTCCGCGGCTCGGGAGGCCGGCCGAACGTGATGGTGCGCTACGCCGACGGCATCCACGGCGAGTTCTTCTACCAGAAGCGCGCGCCCGCCTCGCGGCCCGACTGGATCGAGGTCGCGGCCCTCAGCTTCCCCTCGGGGCGCAAGGCCGAAGAGATCGTGCCCCGCGACGCCGCGGCCCTGGCCTGGCTCGCGAACCTCGGCTGCCTCGAGCTGCACCCGCATCCCGTGCGCGCCGAGGATCTCGATCACCCCGACGAGCTGCGCGTCGACCTCGACCCCATGCCCGGCATCGAGTGGCCGCAGATCGTGGCGGTGGCATTGCAGGCGAAGGACGTCCTCACGGAGGCCGGGCTCCGGGGCTGGCCCAAGACCTCGGGGTCGCGCGGCATCCACGTGAACGTGAGGATCGAGCCGCGCTGGTCGTTCACCGAGGTGCGGCGTGCGGCCCTCGCCCTCGCCCGCGAGGTCGAGCGGCGCGTGCCCGAGCTCGCCACCAGCAAGTGGTGGAAGGAGGAGCGCCACGGGGTCTTCATCGACTACAACCAGAACGCGAAGGACCGCACGGTCGCCGGCGCCTACTCGGTGCGGCCCAAGCCCGACGCGCGGGTCTCGGCGCCGCTCACGTGGGAAGAGCTCGGCACCTGCCGGCCCGAGGAGTTCACGCTGCGCACCATGCCCGCGCGCTTCGCGGAGCTGGGCGACCGCCACGCGGACATCGACGCCCATGCCGGCCGCCTCGACGCGCTGCTGGAGCTCTCGGCGCGGCAGGAGAAGGAAGGGCTGGGCGACGCCCCCTGGCCCCCGCACTACGCGAAGCAGTCGGGCGAGCCGCCGCGCGTGCAGCCCTCGAAGCGCAAGCGCGAGGAGCCCTGAGTCAGGCGCCGAAGATCAGGCCCAGCTCCGCCGGCGGCGCCACCTCGAGCTGATCGTACCGGCAGTCCCCGGGCGACTTGTCGGTGCGCCAGCGCAGGAAGTGGGCGGCGTGGCGGAAACGATCGCCCTGCATGTGGTCGTACTTGACCTCGCACACGCGCTCGATGCGAAGCGGCTCCCAGGACAGGTCCTTGCCGGCGCTCCAGCGGCTCTGGGCTCCGGGGCGCCGCTGCAGCGTCTCGCCCGGTTCCGCCCAGTCCCGCCACGGATGACTTTCGAGGGCGGCGTCGCGCAGGGGGGCGAGCTCCAGGGCGAGCTCCCGGCGCACGGCCATCGGAAACGACGACGTGACGCCGACGTGCTGCAACACGCCGTCGTCGTCGTACAGGCCGAGCAGCAGCGAGCCCACGAGCGTCCCCGGACCCTGCTTGTGCCAGCGGAAGCCGGCCACGACGCAGTCGGCGCTGCGCACGTGCTTGATCTTGAGCATGCTGCGCTTGCCGGGCTCGTAGGCGCCCTCCGCGCGCTTCGCGATGACGCCGTCGAAGCCCGCGCCCTCGAAGCGGTGGAACCAGTCCTCGGCGACGCTGCGCTCGCGCCGGCACGGCGTCAGGTGGAGCCGGGGCGCCGGAGCCGCGAACAGGGCCTCGAGCCGCGACCGGCGCTCGGCCTGGGGCCGGACCCGCAGGTCCTCGTCGCCCACGGCGAGCAGATCGAAGGCGACGAACGACGCCGGCTGCTCGGCCGCGAGCTTCTTCACCCGCGACGCCGCGGGATGCAGGCGCATCTGGAGGGCGTCGAAGTCGAGGCCCCGCGGGCTCACGCTGACGATCTCGCCGTCGACCACGCAGCGCTCGGGCAGGTGCGCGCGGAAGAGCTCCTCGAGCTCGGGGAAATAGCGGCCGAGAGGCTTGAGGTCGCGGCTCTGGAGGAAGACCTCGTCCCCGTCACGGAAGACGAGGGCCCGGAACCCGTCCCACTTGGGCTCGAAGAGCCAGCCGTCGCCCTCCGGCAGCGCGTCGGCGAGCTTTGCCAGCATGGGCTCGACGGGCGGCGCGATGGGGAAGGCCATCAGCGCCTGGCCTCGAGGCGCGCGGCGATGCGTCCCTCGGCCGAGGCCCAGCCCGCGTCGAACGGGTGCCCCGGCTCGTCCACGTCCATCAGCAGCGGCGCGTGGTCCGAAGGGATGGGCTTGCCCTTGCGGGCCTCGCGGTCGATCTCGCTCGCGACCACGCGGGCGGCGAGGGGCGCCGTGGCGAGCAGGTGGTCGATGCGCATGCCGAAGTTCTTCTGGAAGCTGCCGGCCCGGTAGTCCCACCAGGTGTAGCGCCCGCCCTCCGGCCTCTGACGTCGATAGACGTCGACGAGCCCCCAGCGGCACAGCCGGTCGAAGGCCTCGCGCTCCCGCGGCGACACGTGGGTGCCGCCGTGGCACAGGCGCGGGTTCCAGACGTCGTCGTCGGTCGGCGCCACGTTGTAGTCGCCGCCGAGCACCAGCGGCTGGCCGGGGTCGCCGCTCTCGGCGAGCCAGCGGGCCAGGCGCAAGAACCAGTCGAGCTTGGCCTCGTAGAAGGGCGAGTCCACGACGCGGCCGTTCGGCGCGTAGAGGCTCACCACGCGGACGTCGCCGCACGTCGCCGCGAGCATGCGGGCCTCGGAGCCCGGCTCGTCGTCGCCGCTGCCCGGCGTGCGCGCCGGCAGGACCGGGTCGCCGAAGTTCGTGACGACGTCCGTGATCGGGAGCCGGCTCGCGATCGCGACGCCGTTCCAGCGGCCCTCGCCGTGGTGGGCGAGCTCGTATCCGAGCTCCTGGAAGGCGGCGAGCGGCGCGTCTTCGTCCTTGAGCTTCGTCTCCTGCATCAGGAGGACGTCGGGTCGGGCCCGCTCCAGCCACCAGCGCACCTTGTCGATGCGGGCTCTCAGCGAGTTGACGTTCCAGGTGGCGATGCGCACGCGGTCTCCTCAGGAAGCGGCGCGAGGCCGGGGGGTGAGCCGCGCGGGGCGCGCGCCGCGGCGCACCGCGCCGTCGAGGGGCACGTAGTCGAGCTCGCGGCCGGCGTCGACCGCGCGCAGCAGCAGGCCGCCCCGGCTCATGTCGCCCCGGCCCACGAACGCGGCGGGGAAGAGCAGGCGCCGGCCGAGCACCGGGGTCAGCAGGTCCGCGTACTTCTTCGACGCGACGCTTCCCAGGAGCACGACGTCGGCGTTCCCCCAGGTCGGCGCGAGAGCCGCGAGGTCGCGCCGGAGCGGATCGCTGTAGCGTGGCTCGTCGGGATCCACGTCGACCGCGGCGTAGCGCGCCAGGTCGGGGAGGTGGAGGCGGTCCTCGGGGGAGCGCAGGCCGTCGCACGGCGTGATGACGTGGAGGCCCGCGCTCGCGAAGGCGCGCGCGTACGCGAGCTTGCCGCGGAAATAGAGGCTGCTCACGAAGCTGAAGACCTCCCCCAGGGCCGCGCCGTCGGCGTCGCGCAGCCGGCGGCTCAGGTCGGAGCCCGCGTCCGGGCGCTGCAGCATCCGCGCGCGCTGGCCCGAGCAGTTCGCCGGCGAGAGCAGGAAGACCTTCATTGCCGGCGCGCCCGCACCCACTCGAGGAAGCGCTTGCGCGGCCAGGTGTTCGCGATGCGGGCGGGATCCACCCAGCCCCGCATGGCGTGCTCCACGCCACCGTCCATGCGCTGCAGTTCGCGGGTGTGGTGGCTGTCCGTGCTGAGGACGAACGTCACGTCGAGCCCGCGGGCGCGATACAGCACCTCGCTCGAGAGGTCGAGGCGCCCGAGCGCGCAGTTGATCTCGAGAGCCACGCCGGTCTCCGCGGCCTTCTTCAGGACGGCGTCGACGTCGACGTCGATGCCGTGGCGGTGGCCGATGCGCCGGCCCGTCAGGTGGGCGATCGCGTTGACCGTACGGTCCTCCATGGCGGCGAGCACCCGCTGCGTCTGCTCGCCACGGCCGAGCTCGAAGTGGGAGTGGACCCCGGCCACGCACCACTCCAGGCGGCGGCGGAAGGCCGGGTCGTAGTCGAGGCCGCCGTCGCGGCCGATGTTGAGCTCGCAGCCCTGGAGTAGCGTCGTCTTCCTGAAGCGCGGCCGCAGGGCGTCGATCTCCTCGCGCTGGGCCAGCAGGCGCTCGCGGCTGACCCCGTTCATCGCGAGGTCCTCGCCGTGGTCGGTGAGGGCCAGGTACTCGTACCCGCGCTCCGCGGCCGCGGCGACGATCTCCTCGAGGCTGCTCTTGCCGTCGCCCGAGAGGGCGGTGTGCACGTGGAGATCGCCGCGCATGTGCTTCGGCAGCAGGCTGAGGGGCAGCTCGCCCGCGAGGGCGGCCTCGACCTCGCCGTGGTCCTCGCGCAGGGGAGCCGGGACGAGGGGCAGGCCCAGGGCCGCGTAGATGTCGGCCTCGGTCTTCGAGGCGATGACCTTGCCCGTGGCCGTCTCGGTCAGGCCGTACTCGTTCAGGAGCCAGCCGCGCTCGAGGGCGCGCTGCCGCAGCTTGATGTTGTGGGACTTGGAGCCCGTGAAGTACTGGCAGGCCGCCCCGAACTGCCGCGGCTCCACGAGGCGCAGGTCGACCTGGAAGCCGCTCGCCGTGAGCACCGAGGTCTTGGTCTCGCCGCTGCCGATCACGTCGCGGACCATCGAGAGCGCGAGAAAGGCTTCGCGCACGGCCTCGGGCTTGCGGGTGGCCGCCACGACGTCGATGTCGGCCACGGTCTCGCGCAGGCGCCGCAGGCTGCCGCAGAACTGGACGCGCTCCACCTCGGGCAGCGCTCCGAGCGCCGCGACCAGCTCGCGCGCGATGGGCATGGCCTCGGCGATGGGCCGCCGCTTGTCCTTGCCGGTCTCGCCCATGCGGCTCACGGCCTGCAGGATCTTCTCCTCGGCCTTCGCTCCGAGCCCGCGCAGGTCCCGCAGCTTCTGAGCCGCCAGGGCGGCGCGCAGGTCGTCGATGTTGTGGACGCCCAGCTCGCTCCGCAGCCGGAGGAGCGTCTTGGGGCCCACGCCCGGGATGCGGCTCAGGGCGACGAAGGCCGGCGGGTACTTGGCTCGCAGGCCTTCGAGCTTCTCGATCGTCCCGGTGTCGAAGAACTCCCGGATCTTCTTCGCGGTGCTCTCGCCGATCCCGCCGACCGCGACGAGCTCCTTGAGGGACAGGGTCGACAGCTCGCCCCTGTAGGTCGTGATGGCCTCCATGGCGTTCTCGTAGGCTCGGGCCCGGAAGGACATGGTGGAGCCTTCGTCGAGGACCGTGAGCTGCGCCATCTCGCGGAACAACGCCACGAGGGACTCGTTGTGGCTGGCCATCGCCGCAGTCTAACGCGCCCGGCCGGCGCCGCAGGACCGAGCCTGGAACGAAACGCCGGCGATCGGTAAGATGCGGCGATGGGCCCGGAGCGTCGCGCGTGAGCACCCTGACCCTCCTGGGCATCGGCCTGGCTCTCGGCATCCGCCACGCGGCGGACAGCGACCACGTCGTCGCGGTGACCGCCATCGCCGCACGCTACAAGCGCATCGGGCCGGCGGCGCTGATCGGCGCCTTCTGGGGCCTCGGCCACACCCTGACCATCTGCGTCGTGGGAGGGCTGATCATCCTGTTCAACCTGACGGTGCCGCCGCGCGTCGGCTTGAGCCTCGAGTTCGCGGTCGGCATCGTGCTCACGGTCGTAGGCCTGCTGAATCTGGCCGGCCGCGGCGGGTTCGTGTCCGCGGACCCGCACCCGCCCCACGGCGACGGCCACAGCCACGACACACGGCAGGGATGGCGGGCCTTTCTCGTGGGCCTCGTCCATGGTCTCGCCGGCAGCGCGGCGATCGCCCTGATGGTGCTGGCGACCGTCAAGGACCCGTGGGCGGGTTGCCTGTACCTGGTCGTCTTCGGGGCCGGGACCATCGTCGGCATGATGCTCGTCACCCTCGCGTTCGCGTCGCCGGTCGCTCTCCTTTCCGACCGCTTCCGGTGGTCGGGGGAGCGCCTGCGGCTGGCGACCGGCCTGCTGTCCGTCGGCTTCGGCCTCTACGTGATGTACCAGATCGGCCTGGTGGACGGGTTGTTCCGCGCGGTGCCGCACTGGAGCCCGCACTGATCCGGGGCGCGCTGCTCGGCGTCCTGATGATGGGGGCGCCGCACGCCGCGGCCGCCGCCCTGCCCGCGTCCCCCGGCGAGCACAGCGTGGTGCTCGCCGGCGGCTGCTTCTGGGGCGTCCAGGCCGTCTTCCAGCACGTGCGTGGCGTGACGTCCGCCGTGTCCGGCTATGCCGGGGGCGCCGGCTACT
Source organism: uncultured Acidobacteriota bacterium (assembly GCA_902826455.1). Taxonomy (GTDB): domain Bacteria; phylum Acidobacteriota; class Vicinamibacteria; order Fen-336; family Fen-336; genus CADEEV01. The sequence goes on from CADEEV010000029.1 coordinate 27,197, forward strand.
CGGCCCACTACTCGATCGTGAGCCTGGGCGTCACGAACCACGCCGAGGCCGTGCAGGTCACGTACGACCCCTCGCGCGTGACGCTCGAGCAGCTCCTCCGCGTCTTCTTCTCTGTGGCCCACGATCCCACGCAGAAGGACCGCCAGGGGCCCGACACGGGCCGGCAGTATCGGTCGGCGATCTTCTACGCCGACGAGGCCCAGCGCCGGACCGCCGCCGCGTCCATCGCCGAGCTCGACGCGGCGCGCGCCGGCGCGCCGCCGATCGTGACCGAGCTCGCGCCGCTCGAGGCCTTCTACGTCGCCGAGTCCTACCACCAGGACTACGCGACGCGTCACCCCGGGGATCCCTACATCGTGGTCAACGACGCGCCGAAGCTCGCGCGCCTCAAGGCCACGCTGCCGGATCTCTACGTCGGCCCGAACTAGGCTTACACTCTCCCGGCAGAAAGCGTTCATCCCGGGGGGCACGAGTGGGGAAGACGAGGCCGGGCACCCGCCTCATCGTCCAGGTCCTGGCCGCCGTCGCCCTCGTCGGCGCGCTGTGCGGGTCGCTCTACCAGCGCGAGGCCTCGGCGATCGAGCAGCGCTGGCGCGAGCGCGAGCAGTCGCGCCTCAACGTGCTCGCGAACTTCGTCCACTCCAGCCTGCAGCCTGCCGTCGCCGACCTCCAGCTTCTCGCCGACGGAGACGGGATCCAGGCCTTCCTCGTGACCGGAGCGCCCAGCGATCTCGCGCGGGCTGTCCGCCGCGCGGCCTTCATCAGCCGCCTGCGCTCCGACTACGACCAGGTCCGCTTCCTCGACCTCACGGGACGCGAGGTGCTGAGGGTGAACCACGGCGGAGTGTCCGTCGCGGAGGCCGCGCTCCAGGACAAGTCCGACCGTCCGTACTTCAAGAGAGCCGTCGCGTTGAAGCCGGGGCAGGTCTACGTCTCGGCTCTCGATCTCAACGTGGAGGGCGGCCGCGTGGAGCGGCCCCTGAAGCCGGTACTGCGCTTCGCGGCGCCCGTGTTCGACGGAACCGGCACCACGCGGGGCATCTACGTCATCAACTACCTGGGCCAGAACCTGATCGAGCGCCTGCAGACGGCCGTCCCCTTGTATAGCCACCGGCTCAGGCTCCTGGACGCCCGAGGCTACTGGGTGAAGGGCTCGGAGGCGACCCGAGAATGGGGCTTCCAGGCCTCCGAAGCCCCGCTCTGGGCCCGTGTCGCGCGTGAAGGTCAGGGACAGGCGAGCCGTGCGGGAGGCCTCTTCACCTGGATGCATCTGCTCCCGCAGGAATTCAGTCACGCCGATGGCGTCGAGATCGTGTCCGAGGACGTCCCGTTCCTCGTGCTCGCGTCCGAGATCCAGGCACCGGAATTCGACGGTTTCTTCGCGGATCTGAAGCGAACCTTCCTGGTGCTGACCCTGGGACTGCTGGTTCTCGCGACCAGCAGCGCCTGGTTCCTCCACGGAAGGACCCGGGCGCTCGGGTCGCTGCGCGACAGCGAGGAGAACCTCTCGGTGACCCTGCACTCCATCGGCGACGGCGTCCTCGCCACGGACACGGCGGGCACGGTCACGCGGATGAACGAGGTCGCGGAGAGGCTCACGGGCTGGAGCCAGGCCGCGGCACAGGGGCGACCGATCGCCGAGGTGTTCCGCATCGTCAACGAGGACACGCGGGAGCCGGCCCACATCCCGGTCGCCGACGTGCTCGCCACCGGCGAGCTGCGGAGTCTCGAGACCCACACGATTCTCGTCGCACGGGACGGTAGCGAGCGCGCGATCGCCGACAGCGCCGCCCCGATCCGCAACGCGGACGGCGGCATCCTCGGCGTGGTGCTGGTGTTCCGGGACGTGACGGCCGAGAGCGCGGCGCGCGCGGCGCTGCGCGAGAGCGAGGCCCGCTACCGCACGTTGTTCGACTCGATCGACGAAGGCTTCTGCATCCTCGAGGTGCTCTTCGACGCGAACCAGAAGGCGGTCGACTACCGGTTCCTCGAGGTCAACCCGTCCTTCGAGAAGCAATCGGGCCTGCGCGATGCCGTCGGCCGGACCATGCGATCGTTCGCGCCCGACCTCGAGGAGTACTGGTTCGAGACCTTCGGCCGGATCGCCCTCACCGGCGAGGCGACTCGCTTCAAGAACCGGGCCGAGCCCCTGCAACGCTCCTTCGAGATGTACGCCTTCCGCCTCGGCGATCCGGCGGCGCGCCACGTGGCGGTGCTCTTCGTCGACATCACCGAGCGCGAGCGCGCGCAGGCCGAGCTCGACCGGTTCTTCAGCCTGTCCCTGGACCTGCTCTGCATCTCGAGCGCCGATGGCTACTTCAAGCGCGTGAGCCCGGCCGTCCAGGACCTGCTGGGCTGGAGCGTCGAGGAGTTCCTCGCGACGCCGTACATCGACAACGTGCATCCCGACGACCACGAGGCGACCCTGCAGGAGGTGACGCGCCAGATGAAGAGCGGCGAGCGCGTGCTTCACTTCGAGAACCGCTACCGGCACAAGAACGGCTCGTGGCGCGTGCTCTCGTGGCGCTCGGTGCCCTACGGCGACCTCATGTACGCGATCGCCCGCGACGTCACCGATCTCAAGACCATGGAACAGGCCCTGCGCGAGAGCAACGAGCGACTCGAGCGGCGCGTGGAGGCCCGGACGGCGGAGCTGCTCCGTACCCACGAGGTGGTCCAGCACAGCGAACGGCGCTTCCGCGCGCTCATCGAGCACGGCGCCGACGGGATCTCCGTGATCGACGCCCGGAACAACATCCTCTACCTGAGCCCGGCGGTGGCCGCCATCGAGGGCTACACGGCCGAGGAGCTCGCGGGCCAGAACGGCCTGGACAACACGCACCCCGACGATCTCCCGCTCGTGGGGCAGCTCGTCGACCGCCTGGTCGCGAACCCCGGCAAGCCGATTCCGGTGCTGTGGCGGCGTCGCCACAAGGACGGCCGCTGGCTCTGGCTGGAAGGCGTCGCGACGAACCTGCTCGACGATCCCGCCGTGAAGGGGATCGTCACGAACTACCGCGACGTCACCGAGCGCAAGCGTGCCGAGGCCGAGATCCAGCTGCTGAACCGCGACCTCGAGCGCCGCGTGAGCGAGCGCACGGCCCAGCTCGAGAACGCGAACACGGAGCTCGAGTCCTTCTCGTACTCCGTCTCCCACGACCTGCGCGCGCCCCTGCGCCACGTCCAGGGCTTCGTGGAGATGCTGGGGGAGGAGCTGCAGGGAGGGCTCTCCGCGAAGGCGGAGCGGTACATGAAGACGATCGCGTCCGCGGCGGGAGAGATGGGCCAGCTGATCGACGACCTGCTGTCCTTCTCCAAGATGGGCCGGGCCGAGATGCGCGAGACGACCGTCGACCTCGACGCGGTCGTCCGGAAGACCCGCGAGCGACTCGAGCGTTCGGTGGGGGAGCGCCGCGTCGAGTGGCAGGTCGAGGCGCTGCCGCGCGTCCAGGGCGATCCGGCCATGCTCAACCAGGTGCTCGCGAACCTCCTCGACAACGCGGTGAAGTACACGCGGCCGCGGGACCCGGCCCGGATCGAGGTGGGCTGCTCGGGGCGCGAGGGGGAGCGCGTCGTGCTGTACGTGCGGGACAACGGGGCCGGCTTCGAGATGAAGTACGCCGACAAGCTCTTCGGCGTCTTCCAGCGCCTCCACCGCGCCGAGGAGTTCGAAGGAACCGGCATCGGCCTCGCCACCGTGCGTCGCATCGTGGGGCGCCACGGGGGCCGCGTGTGGGCCGAGTCGGCCCTGGACCGGGGCTCGACGTTCTACTTCACGGTGAAAGCCGTCGACGACGTGAAACCCGAAAGCGAGGCCTCCGCATGAAGCCCAGCCGCATCCTGCTCGTGGACGATTCGCCCCGGGATCTCGAGATGGCCACGAGCGCCCTCGAGCAGTACCGCCTGGCGAACGAGGTGACGACGCTCCGCGACGGAGCCGAGTGCCTCGACTACCTCTATCGCCGGGGCGAGTTCGCCGGGCGCACGGACGCCCAGCCGGCGGTGATCCTGCTCGACCTGAAGATGCCGAGGGTCGACGGTCTCGAGGTGCTGCGCCAGGTGAAGGGCGATCCGGATCTCAAGACGATACCGATCGTCATGATGACGTCGTCGCGCGAGGAGCGGGACCTCGTCCAGAGCTACGAGCTCGGCGCCAACGCGTACGTGGTGAAGCCCCTCAGCTTCCACGAGTTCGTCGACGCGATCCGCGTGCTCGGCGCGTTCTGGGTGGTGCTCAACGAGCCGCCGCCCAAGGGCCCGCAGTCGAGCTCATGAGACACATCCCTCTCTCTAGAACGTAAGCCGCACCGCGAACACGACACCCTCGTCGTCGATTCGCGACGTGGTTGCGCGGCGTGGCGCCCCGCGTTCCGTTTTATTGCGGGACGCAACCAAGAGCGTGGACGCGCTTGTCATCGTGAGACGACGGCGCTGTCCGCGGGGGACGACACCGCATCTCGAAAACACGCGCGCCGACGCGCGGCTTGCGCGTGGTCCGGACATTGCATCGGGCTCGCGCGCATCCATGACGCGGCTCCGATGACGGCCGAACGACGACACCTCGTGCGCGTTGCCGTCGCGTTCGCGATCGCCGCCGCCACCGCTCTCGGCGCGAGCTCCGTGCGCGCCGACGACGAGGAGGCGATCGTCGAGAAGGTCGAGATGTCGCGAAACCAGTACCTCCAGACGGAGACGCTGCTGTACTACGTGTCCACCAAGCCCGGCGAGCGCTACGACCCGCTGCGCGTGCGCGAGGACTTCCGCAGGCTGTGGGACACGGGCTTCCTCGACGATCTGCTCGTCGACGTGCGCGACGGGGCCACGGGCAAGATCGTCACGTTCGTGGTGCGCGAGCGCAAGCGCATCCAGATCGTCGACTACAGGGGGAGCAAGGCCCTCACCACGTCGAACATCGAGGACGAGCTCAAGAAGCGCGACGTCGTCGTGCGCCTCGACACGTTCTACGACCCGGGCAAGGCGCGCAAGGTCGAGGCCGCGATCCTCGGCATGCTCAAGGACAAGGGCTTGTCCTTCGCGTCGGTGAAGCACGAGACCAGGAACGTCGGCAACGCGGGCCTGCAGCTGTCCTTCGTGATCGAAGAGGGGCCCAGGACCAGGATCAAGTCGATCACGTTCGCCGGCAACGAGGTCTACTCCGATGGTCGCCTCCGCGGCGAGATGAAGGGCGTCAAGCAGGCAGGCTTCTGGAACCTGTCGTGGCTGAAGGGCAGCGCGAAGTTCACGGACGCCAAGTGGGAAGAGGCCCAGGAGGGCCTGAGGGATTTCTACCTCGACCACGGCTACGTGACGGCCAGCGTCGGCACGCCCGTGCTGGCCTACAGCGACGGCAAGGCGGGCTTGCTGCGCAAGAAGCCCGTGAAGTGGCTGCACGTGGACATCCCCGTCGTCGAGGGCGACCAGTATCGCGTCGGCGAGGTGAGCTTCGAAGGCGTCACGGTCTTCAAGGAAGCGGCCCTGCGCCCGATCTTCAAGCTCGCCACGGGCGACGTGTACGACGACTCGAAGCTCAAGAAGGGCTACGAGAAGATCCGGGACATCTACGGCTCGACGGGCTACTTCCAGATGACGGGCTTCACGAAGCGCAAGCCCGATCCCGAGGGCAAGATCGTCGACCTCACCCTAACGATGGAGGAGGACAAGCGCTACTACGTCGGGCGCATCACGTTCACGGGCAACGACTCCACGCGCGACAAGGTCATCCGCCGCGAGGTGTTCATGAACGAGGGCGACGTGTTCAACACGGAAGCCCTGAAGATGTCGATCCGGCGCGTGAACCAGCTCGGGTATTTCAAGCCGATGGAAGCGCCTCCCGAGTTCTCGCTGTCCGAGGGCTCGGACGACAAGCTCGACCTGACGTTCAAGGTCGAGGAGCAGAACCGCAACCAGTTCACCTTCGGCGGCGGCGCCTCGGGCCTCGAGGGCACCTTCATCAACGGCTCCTTCTCGACCGCGAACTTCCTCGGCCTGGGCCAGACCATGACGCTGTCGGCCCAGACCGGGCGCCGCAGCCGGAACTTCCAGGTCGGCATCACGGAGCCGTACGTCCTGGACCGGCCGATCACCGCGGGCTTCGACGTCTTCCTGCGCCGCATCACGTACTTCAGCACGCCCAACTTCGTGGGCTTCTCCGAGCAGGACCAGGGCCTGTCCCTGACCAGCGGCTTCTCGGTCGGCCGCTTCACCCGGCTCTTCGCGAGCTACGGCTACCAGATCGTCGACATCTACGGCGTCGACCAGGTGCGGCTCCGGGCCCTCGGACTCGAGGGCGCGAGCTACCTGCAGAAGACGCGCCGCTTCGAGAGCCGGGTGACGCCGGCCTGGGTGCGCAACACCGTCGACAACCCGTTCACGCCCCGGAGCGGCACGAAGCAGAGCGTCGCCTTCGAGCTCGTGGGCGGGCCCCTGGGCGGCAGCGTCAGCTACTACAAGCCCACGATCGAGTCGATCGCCTACCGCCCGGTGACGCGCAAGACGGCCCTGGGCCTGCGCGGCCAGGTCGGCTTCGTGAGCGCGTTCGGCTCGACGAGCGAGATCCCGTACTACCAGCGCTTCTTCCTGGGCGGCGAGAACCAGATCCGCGGCTACGACATCCGGGAGGCCTCGCCCGTGGGGACCCAGACCACCGCCGACGCCGGTGGCAACAAGTTCGTGCTCTTCAACGCCGAGTACTACTTCGACATCTTCGGGCCCTTGCGCTTCCTGCTCTTCTTCGACGCCGGCGAGGCCTACCGCAAGGGCCAGGACGTCGATCTCAGGACGCTGTCGACCTCGGCCGGCGCCGAGGTCCGCTTCCTGATGCCGGTGCTGAACGTGCCGTTCCGTCTGATCTACGCGCGCAACCCGAACCGCGCCGCGTCCCAGCCCGCGTCGACCTTCAAGTTCGCCGTGGGCACGACCTTCTGATCACTTGTCCAAGGAGAAGCCGATGCTCAGTCCCTTCAAGTCCACCGTCGCGGGAGCGCTGCTGCTGGGCGTCGCCGCCTGCAGCTCGCCGACCGACCCGACGTCGACGAGCGCCGCCGTGAACCTCACCGCGAACCCGAGCCCTGCCAACGCGCAGCCGAGCCGCGGCGTCTTCTACATCCTGCAGGGGGACGCCAACAACCCCGACAAGACCCTCGAATACCCGTTCGACTCGACCTTCACCGCGACGATCGCGGAGACCGGCGGCGCCGCCCTCGAGATCACCGCGATCACCCTGAAGGTGCAGCAGGCGACGGGAGGCATCATCACCCCGCCGACGAACGGCCAGATCGAGCACTACCAGTTCGTGTCGTCCGCGAGCGGCAAGAACCTGGCGGCGAACGGCCAGGTCACGGTGGGCTTCCAGGTCTGGTTCGCGCTGCCGAACCAGCGGCGCGAGTGCGTCGCGACCGTGGGCTTCACGTTCATCGACCGCAAGGGCACGCCGAACGACACCTCGGACGACATCGCCTTCAGCAAGTCCTTCGACGTGCAGATCCAGTAGCCGCGTGGCGCGTCGAGCCCAGGGCCGTCGTGCCAGAATGGCGCGTGCCCGCCCTGAGGACCGTTCGCGTCACGCGCTACGTGACCCCGCTCCGCGAGGGAGGCTCGCTGCCGGCGATCGTCGAAGCCGACGACGACGGGCTCTACGTCCTCAAGTTCCGGGGCGCGGGCCAGGGACCGCGCGCCCTGATCGCGGAGCTCGTGTCGGGGGAGATCGCGCGGGCGCTCGGCCTGGCCGTGCCGGAACTGGTGTTCGCGGAGCTCGACGCCGACCTGGCCCGCACCGAGCCCGATCCGGAGATCGCCGACCTGATCCGGGCCAGCGGCGGACTCAACCTGGCCCTCGACTACCTGCCGGGCTCGGTCGCCTTCGACCCGGTGGTCGAGCGCCCCGCGAGCGAGCTGGCCTCGCGGATCGTGTGGTTCGACGCCTTCGTCAGCAACGTGGATCGCAGTGTCCGCAACACGAACCTGCTGATGTGGCATCGCCGGCTCTGGCTCATCGACCACGGCGCGTCGCTCTACTTCCAGCACCTGCCGGGCTGGCCGTCGAGCCCCGAGCGGGCCCGCGATAGGTTCCCGCTCATCGAGCAGCACGTCCTGCTGCCGCTCGCCGGAGATCTCCAGCGCATCGACGCGGAGTGCGCGGCGGCGCTGACGCCCGCCGTGCTCGACGGCATCGTCGCGCTCGTCCCGGACGCCTGGCTCCCGGGCGAAGGCGAAGGGCGCCCGGCCTACGCCCGCTATCTCCGGGACCGGCTGGTCGCGCCGCGTGGGTTCGTCGAGGAGGCGCAGCGTGCCCGCTGAGTTCGCCTACGACTACGCGATCATCCGCCTCACGCCCCGCGTCGAGCGCGGCGAGACCGTCAACGTCGGCGTGATCGTGTCGTGCCCGGCCCGCGACTTCCTCGACGCGCGCGTCGAGCTCGACGTCGCGCGGCTCCAGGCCCTCGATCCCGCCTTCGATCTCGACGCGGTCCGCGCCCACCTCGAGGCGATCCCGCGGATCTGCCGAGGCGGCGCCGAGGCCGGCGCGCTGGGCGAGCTGCCGGCGCGCAACCGCTTCCACTGGCTGGTGGCGCCGCGCAGCACCGTGATCCAGGTCTCGCCGGTGCACACCGGCCGCACCGACGATCCCGCGGCCGCCCTCGAGCGCCTGCTGGAGACCATGGTGCGCCTCGGCCCGCGGTCGCGCTGAGCGCTCACTCGACGCCGAACTGGAACACCTCCTCGAGAGGCTTGCCGAAGACGCGGGCGATGCGGAAGGCCACCTCGAGGGACGGCGAGTACTTGCCGGCCTCGATGGCGTTGATGGTCTGGCGCGTGACGCCGACCTCGGTTGCCAGCCGCTGCTGCGTCATCTCGTCCTGATGGAACCGAAGCGCACGGATCCGGTTCGTGACCCGCGTGGGCGCCACCTAGAAGCCCCGGCGGTAGTCGACGAGCTGCAGGACGAGCTTCAGCACTTCCGAGAGGAACAACGACAGGAGGAGCAGGTGGGCGACCCAGGCACTAGGCCACGAGAAGAGCATCGCCGTGATCCCGGCGAGCACTCCCGTGGCGAGCACCCAGCCGGAGCGCGCCTCGGCCCGCCACGCGATCAGCCGATCGCGCTCGTCCTCGTCGTCGGGGCGGCTCACGATCGCGGCCACCACGTGACCCACGACGATGACGACCACCATCAACGCCACGGAGACGCCGAACACCGCGACATAGGCCGGCAAGGCGAGGACACCGGCCCCCAGCATGCGGGACGCCACCAGGAAGTAACCCCCCAGTACCAGCAGCATGCTGAACAGCTGGATCCAGACGCTTCGCTCTAGAAAGGATGCGCTCATCGCTCGCTCTCCGTTCGGATGTGTGACGTGTGCATTGGACATGATGTAAAGAATATAGGACTCATTCGGAGTGTTGTCAAGAATTCTTTACATTTCCATTCAGGAGGAACCCTCATGAGCGTCGACACGGTTCTGTACACCGCCAGGACCCACACCACCGGAGGCCGCGATCGCGGCGTCGCCCGCAGCTCCGACGGCCACCTCGACGTCCGCCTCTCGGCGCCCGGCACGGGTGGGCCCGGGACGAACCCCGAGCAGCTGTTCGCCGCCGGCTGGTCCGCCTGCTTCGAAGGCGCCATGGCGTTCGTGGCCCGCGAGAGGAAGCTCACGCTGCCCGCCGACACGGCCATCGACGCCGAGGTCGAGCTGATGAACGGCGAGGGCGGCTTCTTCCTCCGGGCGCGTCTTGACGTGAGCGCCCCCGGGCTCGACCGCGACACCGTGGTGTCGCTGGTCGATGCCGCGCACCAGGTCTGCCCCTACTCGAAGGCGATCCAGGGCAACGTCGAGGTCACGATCAACGTCGTCTAGTTCGGGCGGCCCGGCTCCAGCCGGAAGAAGCGGACCGCGTTGCCGTAGAAGATGTCGCGCTTCTGCTCGGCCGTCAGGAACGTCGCGGACTCGACTCCCTCGACGGCGAGGCCGATGCCCTCGGGCCAGTACATGTGGTCCGATCCGAACATGAGCTGCTTGCCGAGGCCCGCGCGCACCAGGGCCCCGAGGTACGCGTGGAACTCGGCGCGGGGCAGCAGCCAGTCGATGGCGCCCAGGTCCGCGTTCACCTGGGGGTACTCGAACAGGATCGCGATCGTCTCCTGCAGGTAGGGCCAGCCGGCGTGCATCAGGGAGACGCGCAGCTTCGGGTGACGGTTGAGGGCCTCCTCGATCAGCGCGGGGTTGCCGAGGCTGACGCGGAAGCTGCGGCAGCACTCGTCGTAGGAGATTCCGGGGGGGCCCGTGCCCGTGTGCACGGCCACCGGGACGTCGAGCTCCTCGGCGAGAGCCAGGTACGGCTCGTACTCGGCGTCGCTCAGGGTGAGGCCGGCGTATTGGGCTGTGACCTCGCCCAGCACCTTCAGCCGCCCTTCGCTGAAGGCCTTGCGCAGCGCGCCGAGCTCCGGCAGCGGCGTGTCCGCGGAGCCCCGCACGCCCGCGCCGGCCAGGATCCGGTCCGGCGCCGTCGCGCTCCAGTGCAGCGCCGCCCCGAGCCGATCTCCCGAGCCGCCGCTCGCCACGCCCTTCACGATGTTGAGTCGCTTCATCTCGGCCAGCACCGCGCGGAGATGCGCTTCGCCGTCCTTCACCCCGGGATGCCCGCCGTTCGCGGGGTTGGCGATGTCGGGGATGGCCTCGGTCGCCGGGTAGGCGTGCATGTGGACGTCGATGATCGGCGCCCGTTCCGTCGTCGCGGCAGGAGCGGCCAACAGCACGGCGGCAAGCAGGATCATTCCACCACCTCGAGAGCCCCCCGGCAGCGCGCGGCGTCGAGACGATACTTCCTCGCCGGTCGGCGTTCCAGTGGTCGTACGGCCGGCAACGGGCCTGCTGCGTCCTACTCCCAAGCGCACGGTGAAGGAGGATCGATGGCCATTTCCTGGATCGCGGCTGTATCGCTGACGGCAGCCGTGCTGACGCCGGAGGGCCAGGGATCGTTCGTCGTTCGGCACGCGCGGGTCTTCGACGGCCGTACGGCGACCGAGGATCGCGACGTCTGGGTCGAAGGCGGGCGCATCCGGGCCGTGGGGAAGGACCTGAAAACCGGGCCCGGCGTGACCGAGATCGACGCCAGGGGAGACACGCTCCTTCCCGGCCTCATCGACGCGCATACCCACGACTGGGGCGAGTCCACGAAGCAGGCGCTCCGGTTCGGCGTGACGACGGAGCTGAACCAGGCGGCGCCGCCCTCGTTCCTCGCCGAAAGGAAGCGCGCGGAGGCCGAAGGGAAGGCGGGCGATTCGGCCGCCTTGTTCTCAGCGGGCAACGTGGTGACGCCGACGAAGGGCCACGGCACGGAGTACGGCCTCACGGTGCCGACGCTCGACCGTGCGGAGGACGCACCCGCGTTCGTCGATGCCCGTCTCGCCGAGGGAAGCGACTACGTCAAGATCATCCTGGAAGACGGCCGGGGCTGCGGCCAGGAGTTCGCGACGCTGTCCGACGCGATGCTGACGGCCACCGTGGCCGCGGCCCATGGGCGGGGCAAGCTGGCCGTGGTCCACGTCAGCACGCAGGAGGACGCGCGCCGGGCGATCGCGGCCGGCGCCGACGGCATCGCCCACGTGTTCGCCGATGCCGCGCCGCGCGCCGAGGTGGTCGCGTCGCTGCTCCAGCACAAGGCCTTCGCGATCACGACGCTGTCGGTGATCCAGTCGACGTTCGGCACGCCCAGCGGAACCGCTCTGCTCGCCGACCCGCGCCTCGCGCTGTTCCTGTCCGCCGATGCGAGGACGCAAATGGGAAAGCCCATGCGGATGCGGTGCGCCGGGAGCATGGCGAATGCCTTCGCCGCCGTGAAGCAGCTCCACGACGCCGGTGTCCCGATCCTCGCCGGGACCGACGCGCCCGCGCCCGGCAGCTCCAACGGCGCCAGCCTTCATGGCGAGCTGGAGCTCCTCGTCCAGGCGGGTCTCTCGCCCGCCGAGGCGCTGGCGGCGGCGACGTCGGCGCCCGCCGCGGCCTTCCATCTCCAGGATCGTGGCCGCATCGCCCCCGGCCTGCGGGCCGATCTCCTGCTGGTCCACGGCGACCCCACGCGGGACGTCACGGCCACGCGCGACATCGTCGGGATCTGGAAGGCGGGCGAGCGGGTGGAGCGTCAGCCGGCCCGATAAAAGTCTGGCGACTTCCGCGCCGGGATTCCGATCTCCCGGGTGACGGAGGTTCCACCCGTGTCGAGCCAGGCCCGCGCCGTACCCGACGTCACGCGCGTCCAGTCCATTGATCTGTTGAGAGGCACGGTCATGGTCATCATGGCCCTCGACCACGTCCGTGCCTACTTCCATGCCGCCGCCCTCGTCCACAGCCCCACGGACCTGGAGCGCACCAGTGTCATCCTCTTCTTCACCCGCTGGATCACCCACTACTGCGCGCCGGTGTTCGTGTTCCTGGCCGGCGTTTCGGCCCACATCTACGGGGCGCGTCGCGGCCGGCAGGTGCTTTCGACCTTCCTCTGGACGCGGGGCCTCTGGCTCGTCTTCACGGAGCTCTTCATCCTGTCGTTCTTCCGGACCTTCAACCCCGCGTTCCCCTACTTCAACCTGCAGGTCATCTGGGCGATCGGCCTGTGCATGCTGATCCTGTCCGTCCTGATCCGCCTCGAGACGCGCTCCATCCTACTGATCGGGCTGGCGTTGATCGTGGGCCACAACCTCCTCGACACGGTCCACGTCGCCGGCGACGGCATTCCCGCGTTCCTCTGGGCGGTGCTCCACGAGACGCGGCGCTTCACCTTCGGCCCCTTCCTGGTCAACGTGCAGTACCCGCTCTTGCCGTGGATCGGCACCATGGCGGTGGGCTACTGGTTCGGCGGCCTGTACACGAGCGAGCAGCCTGCGCGCCGGCGGAGGATCCTGCTGCTCACGGGGCTGGTCGTCACCCTGGTCTTCATCGACCTGCGTTTCCTCAACGGGTATGGCGACCCGGCTCCCTGGTCGGCGCAGCGCTCGATCGCCTTCGAGATCCTCTCGTTCCTGAACCTCACGAAGTACCCGCCGTCGCTGCTCTACCTGGCGATGACGCTGGGGCCGGCGCTCGTCTTCCTCGCGTGCACGGAGCGCGTGCCTCGCGAGGTCGCCGCACCGATCGCGCTGTTCGGCAGGGTGGCGATGTTCTACTACCTCGCCCACATCCTCCTGATCCACAGCGCCGCCACGCTGGCGGCTCCCCTCGGCGGGTACTCCATGTCCGACATGGTGCTCTCGAGCAGCCTGATCGACACGGCGGCGTTGAAGGGCTACGGCTACGGGCTGCCGACGGTCTACCTGGTCTGGATCGGCCTGGTCCTCGTCCTGTACCCCTGCTGCCGTTGGTTCGATCGCTACAAGAGGGCGCACCAGTCGACGCACTGGTGGCTCAGCTACCTCTAGACGTCCGCGCCGCGTCCGGCCGGGCCGGCGTTAGGATGGCGTCGAATGATCGTCGTGTTGATGGGGGTCTCGGGCGTCGGCAAGACGACACTGGGCCGGCGCCTCGCGTCCGAGCTGGGCTGGTCCTTCCTCGACGCCGACGACTTCCACCCCGCGTCGAACGTCGCCAAGATGAAGAGCGGCGTCCCTCTCGACGACGCCGACCGCGAGCCGTGGCTCGCATCGCTGGCGGCGGCGATCCGCGCGCGTCTGGCGCGCGGCGAGAGCGCCGTGCTGGCGTGTTCGGCGCTCAAGGAGGCCTACCGCGACCGCCTGCGCGTCGATCCCTCCGTGCGCTTCGTCCACCTGACCGCCGCTCCCGAGCTGATCCGGCGCCGGCTCGAGGAGCGCCGCGGACACTATTTCGCTCCGGAGCTGCTGGCGAGCCAGCTCGAGGCTCTCGAGGAGCCTCGTGAGGCTCTGCGGGTGGACGTCGGGGAGGCGCCCGACGCCGTCGTCCGCCGCATCCTTCAGGGGCTGGGTTATCCCGCGCCATGAGGCTCGGGGCCCGCCGAGGCGTCCGTGGTCCGAGCCCGCTAGCCGAGCGTCACTCCGCGATCCGGTAGAACAAGCGCACGAACGACAACGCGGCCTCGTCCATGCCCGCGATCTTCGGATCGCTGCTCTCGACCAGGAAGAACTCGTCCGGAGCATGCGCCCCGGTGCCGTAGCCCGTGCCGAAGGTGCCCGCGGGCAGATTCAGCGGCGCTCCGGTGAAGCGCACACCTGGCCAGGATCCCGCCATGCGCGGGTTGATCGACGGGTCGATCCCCAGGGCCTTGTAGGTCGCGATCTGGGCCTGGACAAGCCGGCTATTCTCGGCGGTTTGCGTCGGGTCGTAGCCGCCCGTCACGTTGATCTCGACGTCGGTGAAGCCGCGCTTGTCGAGATGCGCCCGCAGCTTGCGCTTGGCGTCCTCGATCGTCATGTCCGGCACCAGTCGGAGATCGAGCTTCGCCACCGCGCGCCCCGGCAGGATCGTCTTGCCGCCCGGGCCGGTGTAGCCCGCGACGAGCCCTTCGATGTTGATCGTCGGCTCCGCCGCCAGCCGCTCCATCGCCTTCCCGAACGGCAGGTCGTCGATCCAGTGGGAGATGCCCATCTCCTCCATCTCCGCCTTCTCGTTCCGGACCTCGATGGACTGCGCGATCAGTTCCTTCTGACGCACGGTCAGTGGCTTGACGTGCTCGTACCAGCCGTCCACTGCCGGCTTGTTGCCGTCCGGCGTCACCAGGGTCTGGAGCGCCTGGACCAGCCGCCAGACCGGGCTGTCCACGGCCGCCTTCAAGCTCGAGTGCAGGTCCTGGCGCGGTCCGCGGCCCCACTTGGCCCCGCTCGAGACCAGCTCCAGCTCCGCAATGCCCTTCGCGCCGAGATCGATGCTCACGCCGCCGGTCGTGTCCTGGCTGGCGTGGGGCAGCAGGATGCCCTCGGTCCTCTTGAGCGCCGCCAGCACGTCCGGGCGATTGACGATCTCGCCGAAGTGCGTCGAGCCGATCTCCTCCTCGCCTTCCGCCACCAGCACCAGGTTGACGGGCAGCGTGCGTCCGGCGTCCTTCATCGCGTGCAGGGCGGCGAGGAACGCCGCCTCCGGCCCCTTCTGGTTCACGGCGCCGCGGCCCATGAGGATCTTGCCCAGGCCCGGCTTGTCGATCAGCCGCGCCTCGAGGGGCGGCGACGACCACTCCTTGGGATCGAACTGCTTCACGTCGTACATGAAGTAGACGCCGAGCGTCTTGGGCGCGCCGGCATCGAGGATCGCGAAGACGCCGGGCATGCCCGCCGTCGGGATCACCTCGACGCGCTGGAACCCCGCGTCGCGCGCGAGCTGCGCCATGTGGTCGGCGCCTTCCTTCCCCGCGCGGCTCTCGGCCGCGATCGAGGGCAGGGCGATCCAGTCCTGCAACCGCTTCACCGCCACGGCGTGGTTCTTGGCGATGGCGGCTTTCACGCTCGCGAGGTCATCGGCCGCGGACGCGACGCCGGGGACGACGATCCACGCGCCCGCCACGAGACCGCCCAGCAAGACCGTGCGCCGAAGGGCGCCCTCGAATGCCAATCCCGCCATTTGAACTCCTCCGTGTCTGGGTATTCTCCCTTATGCTCACGCCCCTGCGGAGGAGAGATCGATGAAACGAATCGTCCTGGCCGCCTTCGGAGCACTCGCGTTTCCCGCGTTCGCCGCCCTTGTACTCGCCGACACCCTCGACGTCGGCGACGGTGTGAAGGTCTGGTACACGATCCAGGGCCACGGCAAGGGCGCGCCGATCATCGTCGTCCACGGTGGGCCGGGCATGGACTCGGGGTCGCTCAGCGGGGACCTCGTGCCGCTCGAGGCGAAGCACCGGCTCTTGTACTACGACCAGCGGGGTGGCGGCCGCTCGTCGCTGCCCGCGGACACGAAGCTCCTCACCATCGATCGCCACGTCGACGACCTGGAGGCGCTGCGCCGGCACCTCGGCGCCGACAAGGTCGTGCTGCTGGGGCATTCGTTCGGCCCCGCGATCATCGCGCGCTACGCGATCAAGTACCCAAGCCACGTCGATCGCATGGTGCTCATCGGTCCGATCCCGCCGCGCAAGGGAAAGTTCGTCGAAGAGTACGGAGCGACGATCGACGCGCGCCTCACGGACGCGCAGCGGAAGCGCTCGGCCGAGCTGGAAAAGCAGTACGAGTCCGCGGACGTGGTAGCGGCCTGCCGCGAGTTCTGGGTCATCAACATCGTGCCCCGGCTCGCGAAGTCGGTGAAGCCTTCGGTGGTGAAATCGGACTTCTGCACCGCCCCGCCGGAGGCGATCCGCTACGGCGCGACCAAGACCAGCGCGACGACGTTCGAGTCGCTCGGGGACTGGGACTGGACCGCGGACCTCAGGAAGGTGAGCGCGCCCACGCTGATCGTCCACGGCGAGGAGGACGCGATCCCGATGGCGATGGTGGCGGAATGGGCGTCCGCGCTGCCCCACGCCCGGCTGATCAAGGTGTCGAACGCGGGGCACATTCCATACGCCGAGCGACCGGACGTGGTCTTTCCCGAGATCGAGACGTTCCTGGCCCGGAAGCGCTAGATC
This sequence comes from uncultured Acidobacteriota bacterium, assembly GCA_902826455.1. GTDB lineage: Bacteria > Acidobacteriota > Vicinamibacteria > Fen-336 > Fen-336 > CADEEV01. The sequence goes on from CADEEV010000029.1 coordinate 43,715, forward strand.
GACAGGCCGGGATCTCCCTCCAGTTCGAACGACCTCGACGGCGCGGTAGTGGGAGCTAACGAAGTCGTCCGGAGCCCGCCCAGAGCCGCATGGCCGCGAGGAGCGACGCTTCGTCGGCCATCACCGCGTCCGCGTCCTCGAGGGCGTGGCGAAGGTCGAAAATCACCTGATCCTGCTCTTCGCGCGTCGTGTAGACGAACCACTTCCCTTCGTCGATGAGAGCCTGGGCGCGGCGCTTCTCCTCGACGGCCTCGCGAAAGAGGTCCAAGGCCTCCTGATCGCGTGCGTCTACCGCCGCGGCCATCGCGAGGCGCGACGTGGTCGCGCCGAGGTTGTACCAGCCTTCGGTGAAATCGGGCTGAAGCTCGACGGCCTGCTTCAGGAGGTCACGGGCCTCGTCCAGGTTCTCGCCCCGGACGGCCAGTATCGCGGCCTGGTAGGCCCGGAACGCCTCGATCGAGAGTCCGGAAGGAGGCGGCGCGGTTGGCACCGTCGCCTCCGCGACCTCCGCCACCGGCTCGAACTTTGGAGGCGCCTCGGCGTCCTTGTCCTTGCCTTGGCAACTCGCGAAGCCCAGCGCGGCCAGGAAGAGGGCGACGAGGGCGAGCCTGCGCGTCACGAGAAATTGTATCTTCGATCCGGGAAGGCGATCGACCGCGATCAAATCGACAGGCCGGGATCTCCCTCGAGGACCTCCTGCCGCAGCTTGGGCCGCTCGCCGGCACGCCACAGCGGCGCCACGTGGACCAGGCGATAGCGCAGCGGCCCGCCGTCGGGGCGCTCGCTGCGCGTCACCGGGCGCGGGATGCACACGAACTCCGTGCGCATCTCTTCCGCGGACAGCCGCACCTTCGCGTAGCCGTGTCCGCCCAGGTCGAGGAACGCGAGGTGCGGCGCGAGCTCCGGGTTCGAGAGAGCGCGCGCCTTGGCAAGATCGCCGCTCTTCGCGTATTCCAGGCAGGACCGCACGCCGTGCCTCAAGAGCATGTTGAAGGTCCACTCGGGCTTCGCGCCGGGCCGGTCCGCGAGGAACAGCGCACGCAGGGGATGCTTCTTGGGGAAGTTGTGCTCCATCGCCTCCATCGTCCCGGGGCTCGAGAGCGACGCGCCGACGAAGCTGAGCCCGACCGGCTCGAAGGCCCGCGGCGGAAGCCCGTTGGTGGCGTAGCCGGCCCAGAAGCTGTGCTTGTCGCCGGACACGATCGCGAAGCCCGTGATGCGGTTCTCGCGCACGAGGTCGTAGATCTCGCCGCGCTCGGAGTAGGCGTTGCCCCAGTCGCTGTTGCCCATGTTCGCGTACCCGGCCCCCGCGGGCCAGGGCGCCGTCAGGCCCTCGGGGAGGTTCTGCGGATCGCAGCGCTCGTCGACGGCGCCCTGGGAGCTGCCCCAGATCTTCCACGTGGCCGACGAGCTGCGCAGGCGCTCCTTGAACCACGCCTTCTGCGTCGCGCCCAGGATCGTCATCGGCGCCGCATCCTTGGCGGGGTTCGGGCACGTGTTCTTCCCGAAGCTCAGCTCCGCAGGCGGCTTGCCCCCGTCGTACGCGCGGCCGCCGTCGAGGATCCGCCGCAGCTCCTCGGGGAACATGGACGGGAACTCCTCGCCGCCCAGCTTCTCGAGCTCGGGCGATTCGACCGGGTCGGGGCCGCGGTAGCTGTGCTGGTCGGTGAGCATCAGGTCGAGGTGCTTGCCGTAGCGCAGGGCCCGGTAGGCCCTGAGGCTGTCGATCGCGATGTGGTTGTTCGGCTCGTCTCCGAGGCCGGTGGCGTCGAAGCGCTCGATCTTCACGTCCTTGACGGCGGGCGCATCGAACGTCTCGAGAGACGTGCTGTTCGGGCGGGTCACCCGCGCCGGGATGTACTCGAACCACGCCTGGTTGGCGGCGACCTTGATGGTCTGACCCGGCCGCTCGTAGCCGCCCCCCTTGAGGATGCTCTGCCAGCCCATCCACGAGAACTCGTGGTTGTCCCATATGCAGACGAACGGCCAGCGGGCGCGCGCGTCCTGGAGGTCGGGATTGCGGAGGTATCCCTGGTAGACGGCGCGATAGCCGTCGAGCGTCATGGGAACGTGGAGCTTGCCGATCTTCTCGGCGCCCGGGATGCGGCAGACCTCGTAGACCGTCCGGTCGTAGCGGGTCTGCAGGTCCTCGGGGTACCAGATGATCTCGTAGATGAAGTCGCCGAGGTGGAGCACGAAGTCGAGCTGGTCGGCCGCCGCCGCCTTCCCGTCCTCGAAGATCATCCGGCGGTACGCGTTCAGCGTGCCGTCGTTGATGTCCTGGCAGCTCACGAACGCGAAGTTCACTGCGCGGCCGTCCGCGGGATCGGGAGCCGTGATCGTCCGGCCGACGCGGCTGCCGTTCCCGTCCGCGTCGGTGAAGCGGTACCAGTACGTCGTGGCCGGCTTCAGTCCCGCGACCAGAACGCGACTCGTCCAGTCGGCCGCGCGCGACACGGGTGCGGGCGCCGTGGCGACGACATGACGGAACGCTTCGTCCTCGGCCACCTCGACGGTGAGGACCTCACGCTCGCCTTTCTCGAACGGCCGGCGCGTCCAGAGGATGACACTCTGGTGATCCGGATCGCCGGACGCGACGCCCTCGAGGAAGAGCGCGCGCTGTTCGCGCCACGTGGCTTTCGATGCGCGAGCGGTTCCGGCGAAGGCCAGTGTCGCGCCCATCGCGGCGGCGCCCTCGATGAACTCACGGCGGCTGAGCGTCATGACATCCTCCATGCGGTCGGAGCGAAGTCCGCGAAGCGCATGGTACATCCCCGGACCGTCGGCCTCGCGCGTCGAGCAAGAACTTGATAGTTCAGAGGAGTGAACGGTTTACGCGGCCCCGGTGGATGACGGGATCACCGCGGAGTTGTCGGAGTTGGCGCGCGAGGGGCGCCCGCAGGGCGTGCGCCCTCGAGCACGCGCGCGGTGATCCCGACCCTCGGCGGCGGCGGGTCGTGTTGCGAGCTCGGGGTCGCGGCGGGAGACCAGGGCACCAGCGCGGGCGGAGGGTATTCGCTGGCGCGAAAGCATGTCCCGACTATCGCCCGGGGCGCTCAGTCACAGCACCTCCGACCACTTCGGCGACGCCGCGAATGCAGCGTGGATCAGCCCCACGTGGGAGTAGGCCTGGGGGAAGTTGCCCCACATCCGCATGGTCGAAGTCTCGAGGTCCTCGGAAATGAGACCCAGCGGCGACAGTACGGCATGCACGCGATCCATCACGGTCTTTGCGTCCGCGTGGCGCCCGACGAGCGCGAGCGCCTCCACAAGCCAGAAAGTGCAGATCGTGAATGCGACTGTCGGCTGGCCGAAACCGTCGTCGAGGCGGTAGCGAAACAGCCAGCCTTCATTCGAGAGGCGGGCGCGTATGCCGTCGATCGTGCCGGTCAGCCGCCGATCATCGACCGGCAGGAGGCGCAGGGTCGCCATCTGCAGGAGGGCGGCATCCAGGTCGCCGCCGCCGTAGGTGCCGGCGAAGGCGCCCAAGGCCGGATTCCAGGCCTTCGCAAGGATCTCTTCCCGGATCCGCGTCGCGGCCTGCTCGAACTCGTGAAGGGTCGCGGGCGTATGCAAGGCAGCCACCCGGCCCATCCTGTCGGCGGCGGCCCAGGACATGAGACTCGAGAAGGTCTGCGGCTTCCACTCGGTCCGGTATTCCCAGATGCCAGCGTCCGGAGTCCCGGCGAGCGCGATCGCCTTCCGGGCGAGCCGCTGGATCAGGTCGAGCGTCGCCTTGGACCGCTCCGCGCTGAAGCGCTCGTCGAGAAAGACCGGCGTCAACGCCAGCACCATTTCGCCGAAGATGTCGTTCTGCGAATGCCGGGCCGCCCCGTTTCCCACGCGTACAGGTCCTTCGCCGCCGAATCCCGGCCAAGAGTCCAGCACGCGCTCTTCCAGGTCCGTGCCCCCGTCGACTCGATAGAGGGGCGCAAGCTTCAAGTCGGGAGCGGAGGCGGCGACGTTGAGCAGGTACTCGATGAAGTGCTCGCGCTCTTCGAAATGGCCCAGGAGCCTGAACGCGCCCAGCACGTAGTACGCGTCACGAAGCCAGCAGTAGCGGTAGTCCCAGGTCCGGCCGCTTCCCGGTGACTCGGGAATCGACGTCGTCATTGCCGCGACGATCGCGCCTGTGTCCTCGAAGCAGTGGAGCTTGAGCGCCAGCGCCGAGCGAATCACCTCGCGCTGATACTGCGACGGGATGTCGCAGTGCTTCACCCAGCGTTGCCAGTAGCGCAGCGTCTCGGCCAGGAAGCGGTCGCACACCGGAGCCAGTGGCTCCTCGATGGGCGCTCCCCAGGTCAGGGCGAGGTAGCGCCGCCCGGTAAGCGCGAACGGATGACCGGCGACAAAGGACAGCGGGATGTCGGTCGTGAGGCGCAGGGAGCTCGCGAAGCCCTCGAAGCGCAGATGGTTGGAGCCTTGGAGGACGGCGGGCACAGCCTTGGACCATCCGAGCCGCGGCTCGCACTCGACTCGAACAAGCGGCGTCCCCTCGATCGGCTCCACGACCCGGAAGAGCTGCGTGGGTCGGAAGATCCGATCGTGCTGCGTGAAGCGAGGAGCGAAGTCCAGCACGCGGAACTTGCCGCTCGTGGTCTCGAAGGTCGTCTCCAGCACGTTCGAGTTCTCGAGGTAGCGCTGCGATCCCATCCCGCCGTCCGCCGCGCCCACGACGAAGCGGCCGCCCGACTCGTGGTCGAGGAGCGTCGAGAACACCGGCTCGGAGTCGAAGCGCGGCAGGCAGCACCAGACCACGTCACCGCTGCGACCGATCAGGGCCGAGAACTGGCAGTTGCCGATCAGGCCGAGGTCTTCCAGGCGCACGGCAGCAATATACCTCTTTTAGTTGCGACTCAAACTAGTATGTGCTCCAATGACCGGGCTATGCGTCGCGCGGTCCGGTTCCTGATGGCGCTCGTGGTCGCTCTGGCCCTCGTGGCGTGGGTGGGATCCGCCATCGTGCATCGGACCACCCGCGCCTGGTTCGAGAAGGACGTCAGCTTGCGTGCCCAGCTGGTCGTGAGCGGTGCGCGCCAGGCACTGGCCACGCACTGGCGCAAGGAGCAGCGCTCGGAGCTTCAGGGGCTGCTGGCCGAGATAGCCCACGACGAGCGCATCATGGCCGCGGCCGCTTGCGCCGCCGACTTCACCACTCTCACGCGGACCAAGGATTATCCCGACCAGTTCGGCTGCGCCGATCTCGGACCGCACGTGCGACCGAGCGCCGACTCACCGGCGGAGGAATGGAAGGCGTGGGGGACGGTGGCGACGCTTCCCGGCGGCGACGTTCACGTCAGCGCCATTCCGGTGCTCGACGCCGAGCACCCGCTGGGCTTCGTCGTGCTCGTCCACGACCTGAGCTTCGTCCAGCGCCGCGAGGCAACGACACAGCGGTTCATGTTGCTCGCCTTCGGCCTGTTGGCGGCCACGGCCGCTATCGTCACGATCGTCACGGCTCGGCTCGCCTGGCGCGGATGGAGCGACGAACTGCGCGGCATTCTCCGCAGCGGGACGAAGCGTCCGGAGTTCCAACCCATCCTGCGCGACGTCCGCGACCTCGTCGATCGAATCGTCGCCGAGAAGCAGTCCGATCGCGACGGCGGAGCCTGGACGCCTCAACGCCTCAAGCACACGCTCAACCGCTACCTGCACGGGGAGAAGGTCGTCATCCTGGCCAACCGCGAGCCTTACGTCCACGAGCACACGAAGAGCGGCACCATCGAGGTGCTGCACCCGGCGAGTGGCCTCGTGACGGCCCTGGAGCCCGTCATGCGGGCTTGCTCGGGAGTCTGGGTCGCCCATGGAAGCGGATCGGCGGACAAGCAAACGGTCGACAAGCAGTCACGCGTGGCCGTTCCTCCGGGGGAGGAGTCCTACCTGATCCGGAGGGTCTGGCTCTCGCCCGAGGAGGAGAAGGGCTACTACTACGGCTTCTCCAACGAAGGGCTCTGGCCGCTCTGCCACATCGCCCACGCCCGCCCGATCTTCCGCAGCGAGGACTGGAAGCACTACCAGGCCGTGAACCAGAGGTTCGCCGACGCGGTCTGCGAGGAGGTCGATTCCGAGGATCCGATCGTGCTGGTGCAGGACTACCACTTCGCCCTGGCGCCGCGCCTGATCCGGGAACGGCTGCCGCGGGCCACGGTGATCATGTTCTGGCACATCCCCTGGCCCAACTCGGCGCGCCTCGGCATCTGCCCATGGCGCAACGCGCTGCTCGAGGGAATGCTGGGCGCCAGCATCCTGGGCTTCCACACGCAGTTCGACTGCAACAACTTCGTGGAGTCCGTCGATCGCTTTCTCGAGGCGCGCATCGACCGGGAACAACAAGGAGTCGTGCAGCACGGTCGCACGACCCTGGTGCGGCCCTACCCGATCTCCCTGGAATGGCCTGTTCGCTGGTCCAGCACGACGCCGCCGGCGGCCGAGTGCCGACGCGCGCTGTGTGAAGAGTTGGAGCTGCCTCCGAATGCCCTGATCGGAGTCGGGGTGGACCGGCTGGACTACACGAAGGGCGTCGAGGAACGGCTCCTGGCGGTGGAGTGCCTGCTCGACCGTTACCCCGAATACCGCGGCCGGTTCACGTTCATCCAGCTCGCGGCGCCCAGCCGGACGGTGATCGAGCGCTACCAGCAGTACAACGACAGCGTGGAGAAGCTCGCGGCCCGTATCAACGAGCGCTTCGGCGAGGGTAGCTATCGCCCCATCGTCCTGCTGAGACGGCACCATGAGCCGCCTGTGGTCTTCCGGTACTACCGAGCCGCCGACGTGTGCTACGTGAGCAGCCTCCACGACGGAATGAACCTGGTGGCCAAGGAGTTCATCGCGGCCCGCGAGGACGAGCGTGGCGTCCTGGTGCTCAGCCAGTTCACCGGGGCCGCGCGCGAGCTGACCGAGGCCCTGATCGTGAACCCGTACGACCTGGGAGAGGCCAGCGCGGCGCTCGCCACGGCCCTCACCCTGTCGACCGAGGAGCAACGCGATCGCATGCGCTCGATGCGCGCGTTCCTGGCCGAGTTCAACGTCTACCGCTGGGCCGGACGCATGCTCGCGGACGCGGCGCGCCTGCGCAGCCGCGATCGGCTCACGGGACGCCTCACGGACCACTTGGCGGCCGCCGCGCGATGAGGGACATCCTCTCCCGCACCGGCCGCGAGGTCCTTCGACAATTCACCTGGTCGAACGTGCTCCTGGCCTTCGACTACGACGGAACCCTCGCGCCCATCGTGCGCGACCCCAACAAGGCCGCGATGCGCGCGAACACGCGCCGGCTGCTCGCTGCTGTCGCGCGCCGCTATCCGTGCATCGTCGTTTCAGGCCGTGCCCAATCGGACGCCCAACACTGGCTTCGAGGAATTCCTCTGGAGCAGGTCGTCGGCAACCACGGGATCGAGCCGTGGCAGGCCACTCGGCCGTTGATGAACGAGGTCGAGCGCTGGGCACCGCTGCTCGGTCGGCGGCTGGCACCGCTCAAGGGAGTGCGCATCGAAAACAAGACCTTCTCCGTCGCCGTGCACTACCGGAGGTCAAGGGAGAAGAAGAGGGCACGCGCAGCGATCCTGGATGCCGCCGCCAGCCTTGGCGCTGTCCGGCTGATCGGCGGAAAGCAGGTAGTCAACATTCTGCCCAAGGATGCTCCACACAAGGGCATCGCGCTGGAAAGAGAGCGGGAGCGGCTACGCCACGACACGGCCATCTACGTGGGCGACGACGAAACAGATGAGGATGTCTTCGCTCTCGATCAGCCGGGCCGGCTTCTGACGGTTCGCGTGGGTCCGAAGCGGCTCTCGCAGGCCTCGTACTTCCTCAAGAACCAGGCCGCCGTGGACGAGTTCCTCGAGACTCTCGTCATCTTCCGGCAGGAGCCGGAACTGGCCCTCGCGGCCCAGTCATGAGCCCCAAGCTCGCGCTTGCTCCCGCTCAACCGTCGCTGGGCGAGGTGCTCGACTTCATGCGACTGATCTGGGCGCTCCACCATGGGCTCCAGAGCAAATCGAAGCGCATGAAGGGCGCCATCGGCGTGACGGGACCGCAGCGCCTCGTCATCCGCATCGTGACCCGGTTCCCGGGCATACCTGCAGGCCAGATCGCGCAGCTCCTGCACGTGCACCCGAGCACGTTGACGGGAGTCTTGAAGCGCTTGGAGAAGCAGGGCTTGATTCATCGGCGGCCCGATCCCAAGGACGGCCGACGCGCCTTCCTCGGGATCACGGAGAAGGGCAAGCGCGTCGACATGGCGGCGGTAGGAACGGTCGAAGCCACCGTCGCTCGGTTGCTGGCGCGGACGTCGAAGTCGAAGCTGGAGGCGGCGCGTGCCGTGCTGTCGGACCTGGCCTTCGATCTCTCGAAGGAGCAGTAGCGGTGCCGGCCGAGAAACAGCACGTCCTCACTGGCCTCGTTCGGTTGCGTGACCATTGCACTTTCACGTGGGAACAACCCGAGGGCGAACCGCAGCGGACCGCCATCGTCCGAGACACTCACTGCGAACAGTGCGTTACGGCAGCTCGAAAGCTGGGATACCTCCTGCGTTCGAGCACCGAGCAGGTCTAGCGGAGGCTCCGGACCGACGCTCACGCGTCGTCGTCGTCCGTGGCGCGCGCCAACGCCGCGGCCACGTCCGTCAGGCTGATCAAACCTTCGAGCTTGCGGGTGTCCTTGCGGTTGACGACGGGCAGCTCGGCCACCCCCAAGCGTCCGAGCTTGACGAGCACCGTATCCAGCGTGTGGTCCGGGTGGGCGTGCACTGAAGGCCGCCGAACGAGCTCGTCGAGTCTTCGCGCCCGCTCTTCCACGCCGGTAGCCCGCGAGATCTCTCCGGCATCCAGCATCCCGACCAGCCGGCCCTCCTCGTCCACGAGCGGATAGCCTTGTTGCTGGCCTGCGGAGTTCAAGAGCCGTGCGTTCGCCTCCTCCAGCGTCCAGTCCCGCTGAAGCGTCACCGGCTCGCGCTTCATCGCCGCTCCGGCCCGCACCTGCCGGAGCCGATGGCCGCTGGCGTGTGGCATGTGAATGCCGTCCTGCAGCAGGAGCGCGTCATAGATGGGCATCGGGGACAGCCTCCGGGCGATGGCATAGCTCGTGATATTCGCCACCATGAGAGGCAAGATCACCGAGTAGTTGTTGGTCATCTCGAAGATGATCACGATCGAGGTGATGGGCGCCCGCACGATGCCGGCGAAGACGGCTCCCATGCCCACCAGCACGAAGGCCCCTGGTTGTGTCGCGGGGTCTCCGAGCAACAGGCTCGCAAGTATTCCAACGACGCCTCCGAGCATGCCGCCAATGTACAGCGAGGGCCCGAAGATCCCGCCCGAAGACCCCGAGGAGTAAGAGACCACGGTTGCGGCCAGCTTGAACGCGCCCAGGATGAGCAGGAGCTTCAGCGGCATCCCGCCTTGCAGACCGTCCGCCAACTGCTGGTAGCCGACCCCGAAGACGCTCGCCGAGCCCGTGAGCAGAAGGGCCGAGAGCCCGAGCAACCCCAGCACGAAGCCGCCCACGCCGGGAGTCGCCCACGCGGGCACATGGCGCTGCTCTCGAAACCAGGCGCGAAGCCGGAGCAGTGAGACGTTGAACGCCACAGCGGCTACCCCAGCGGCGAGTCCGAGGAGGGCGTAGAACGGCAGCTCGCTGACGCTGTTCAGCCTGTACGCGGGCACGCTGAAGAGGGCGTGTTCCCCGAGCAGCCAGCGTTCCACGACGGAGGCGATGACCGACGCGATCACGATCGATCCGAGGGGCTTCGCGGCCGTGTCCCCGAGGATCTCCTCCAGCGTGAACGTCACGGCTGCGATCGGGGTATTGAACGCCGCGGCAAGTCCCGCCGCGGCGCCGACCGGCACGAGGCTGCGCTGACCCTCTCGCGACAGGTCGAACACCCGGCCCAGCAGCGAGGCGATTGCGGCGCAGATCTGCACTGTTGGCCCTTCGCGTCCGAGGCTCGCGCCCGTCCCGATGTTGATTGCCGGCAGGAGCATCTTGGCGGGGATCACGCGAGCCGGAATACGACCGCCCTCGAGCACGAAGGCAGCTTTCACCTGAGGAATGCCGCTCCCACGAGCCTCGGGCGCGAAGAAGTACAGGGCAGCGCCGGCCAGTAGGCCGCCCATCACCGGGACGAGGATCAGAAGGGGCGCGCGCCAGGGGCCTGGCGTAGCCGCCGCCCGGTAGATGATTCCGCTCTGGAGGGATTCGAGCAGCCAGTGAAAGGCCACCGCGGCCAAGCCGCACAGACCGCCGATCAGGAACGTGAGGAGATGGAGCTTCTGGCTCTCACGGACCGGCAGCCGATTGAGGAGCCGGCGCGCCTGAATCTGGCCACGCCGCCACTTCCGTCCCCGCATGTCGCTTCGACGCTCTACCGCTGCCTCCAAAACCGCGGGCTCATCCTAGCAGTAATTGATTTGACCTCCAACCATTCGTGCGGTCCCTCGCGTGGACGGCATGGCGGGAGCGGGCGCCCTAGCGGTCAGCAGCCGAGGCTCGGAGGGAATCCCGTCTCGGGGTGAGTTGAAAAGGTTGGTGGAGCTGAGGGATCGAACCCCTGACCTCGTGAATGCCACTACGGAGGCCTCCCGATGACTCCCGGCGCTTCGGCGGTTCGCGCAGGGGAATGGACCCTGCCTAAAGCGCCGTTGTAGAATCAAGATCCGATCTGCGTCCCCGCCTCCCGGCAGCATCCCGCAGCTCAACTCCAGCAACATGATCTCAGTCAGCAACGTTTCCGTCCGCTATGGCTCGAAGGTGCTGTTCGACGAGGTGACCACCAGCCTCACGCCAGGCAAGCGCTACGGCCTCACCGGGCCCAACGGCGCGGGCAAGTCGACCTTCATGAACCTCCTGACCGGTGCCCTCGAGCCCCAGAAGGGTACGGTCACCCGGCCCCGGAAGCTCGGTGTGCTGCGCCAGGATCAATTCGCATTCGATCGCTTGCGCGTCCTCGACACGGTGATCATGGGCAACCAGCGCCTGTGGTCGGCGATGGAGGAGCGCGACCGGATCCACGCCCAGGCCGAGCTGACCGACGCCGACGGGATGCGCCTCGCCGAACTCGAGGGGATCATCGGCGAGGAGGATGGCTACAGCGCCGAGAGCGACGCGGCCATCCTGCTCGAAGGGCTGGACATCCCGGACGCCGCGCACGAGCGCACGATGGCCGAGCTGCAGGGCGGACAGAAGGTGCGCGTGCTGCTGGCGCAAGCCCTGTTCGGGCATCCCCAGGCCCTGCTCCTGGACGAGCCGACGAACCATCTGGACCTGGACTCGATCCACTGGTTGCAGGCTTTCCTGAACGCGTATGACGGTGTGGTGATCGTGATCTCGCACGATCGGCACTTCCTGAACCGTGTGTGCACCCACATCGCCGACATCGACTACGAGACGATCATCACCTACGTCGGAACCTACGACGACATGGTGGAGATGAAGACCCAGGTGCGCGGCCAGCTCGAGGCGCAGAACTCGCAGCGCGAGAAGAAGATCGCCCAGCTCAACGACTTCATCGCACGCTTCTCGGCGGGGACGCGCTCCAGCCAGGTGCAGTCGCGGCGCAAGGAAGTGGAGCGCCTGCAGGTCACGGAGCTGGCGAAGTCGAACATCCAGCGCCCGTATCTCAAGTTCGAGCCGAAGCGACCTTCTGGCAAGCACGTCCTGGAGATCGAGGGCGTCGGCCAGTCGTATGGTGAAGTGCTCGCGATCCGGGACTTCTCGGCCAGCGTCTCGCGCGGAGAGAAGATCGCCCTCATGGGCCGCAACGGCGCGGGCAAGACGACACTGCTGAATGCGCTGCTCGCTTCATCTCCGGGGATGTCCACCGTGGACCTGCAGGCGATCAGCGGATACGGCGGGCCGTTCTCGACCGCAGGGAAGGTGGTTTGGGGACACGAGACCGCGGTGGGTTACTTCCCCCAGGACCACAGGACCTCGATCGAGCCCGGGATGGCCCTGCTGGAGTGGCTCGCGCAGTGGGACTCCACCGCCTCCAACCTGGAGCTACGCGGCCTGCTGGGACAGATGATGTTCCCGCGCGAGGACGCCGAGAAGCGCACCGAAGTGCTGTCCGGGGGAGAGGCCGCGCGGCTGCTCTTCTGCAAGCTGATGCTGCAGAAGCCGAACGTGCTCGTCCTCGACGAGCCGACCAACCACCTGGATCTCGAGTCGGTCAACGCGCTCAACATCGCGCTGCAGCGCTACCCGGGAACCCTACTCGTGGTTACCCACGACGAGGACCTGATCGACGAGGTGGCCACCCGCATCTGGCACTTCGAAGGCGACCACCAGATCACGGACTTCAAGGGCGCCTACGCGGAGTACCAGCCGGCATCTGTCTGATCCGCGCCGGGGATTGCGCCGCCCGGGTCGCTGCCGCCGACGTGGGTGGGCGGCAGCGTTGCCTGCCTTGCGCACGCCATGGAACAGGTCGGCGACCTCGCGGGGCAGCAGCCCGTGATCGCGGAACCGTGAAAGTTGTCGTGCTCTCGGACCAACCCATGGACTGTTGGTCCGAGTCAGCGCGCGGCCGTCGACTCTTCCCGGAGGAAGCAATCTCGGACCCGCCAGACAAGACACAAGCAAGACACGAAACGCCCTCGGCGCTGAGGCCGTCCCGCTAGATTGTTGTTCGGAGTTGGTGGAGCTGAGGGGGATCGAACCCCTGACCTCGTGAATGCCATTCATTTTCCCAGTGCTTGTTCAGGGACGTTCGAGGACGTTCGCTGACGTTCGGAAGTCCAATTCCATCAGAGTATTATGAGCTATATCAGCTAGTTACAAGATGTCCGCCGGCGTACCCCAGAATTCGACGAGGTTCAGACCCAACAAGACACAAACAAGACACGGGCCGTGGTATTGTCGTTCTGGGAGAACGGCGATGCGCGAACCCGCAGTCGCAACGCAGAACGACCGACGTGAATACGGCGCGAATCTGATCGTCCTGAACGCCGCCAAGCTGGACGCTCTCAAGGTGCTTCCAGGCGAGGGCCGGACCGAGTTCTGGGATCGTGGCCTCCGCGGTTTCGGCGTCCGCGTGTACGCCTCCGGCCTGAAGGTCTTCACCGTCCGCTATCGCTTGCACAACAAGCAACGCCGGAAGGACATCGGCGTCTACCGGCACCGTCGGGGCGTGGTCGGCGCAGAAGTCACCTTCACGGCCGCACGGACCGAGGCTGAGCGGATCATCTCCGAAGCACGGAACGACCGCGATCCCTTCATCAGCACCGCGCTGCTCAAGAAGGCGGACGTGTCGACCTTTGAGAGCCTCTGCAAGCG
>CADEEV010000030.1 GCA_902826455.1 uncultured Acidobacteriota bacterium
GGGTTCCGCGGGCTCGTAGTCGGGTGTGTGTCTGAGAGCTTGTGCAGGCGGGTGACTTGCTGCGTGCCGGTCTCGAGTGTGTGCAGGTTCTCTGCGGTGGGCAGGTAGTGGCGGATCTTCGCGCGGGCTTTGTTCGTGACCGTGAGCGCCAACCAGGCCGGGCTCGGATGGTGACCCGCCGACGTGAGGATCTCGACGATGTCGCCGTTCTTCAGCTTGTAGCGGAGCGGCACCATCTTGCCGTTGACCCGGGCGCCGACGCACTGGTGCCCGATCTCCGTGTGGATCGCGTACGCGAAGTCGACTGGCGATGCTCCGCGCGGCAGCGTCTTCACTTCACCCTTCGGGGTGAAGCAGTAGACCTCTTCAGGATAGAGGTCGAGCTTCAGGGAGTTCAGGAACTCGTGGGGGTCCTTGACCTCGTGCTGCCACTCGAGCAGCTGCCGCAGCCACGTGAAAGCGCGATCGTCCTTGTCGAAGCCGGTGCGGCCCTCCTTGTACTTCCAGTGAGCCGCGATGCCTTCCTCGGCGATGCGGTGCATCTCGTGGGTGCGGATCTGGATCTCGAAGGGGTGCCCGCTGTCGCCGATCACCGAGGTGTGGAGGGACTGGTAGCCGTTGGGCCGCGGCATCGCGATGAAGTCCTTGATGCGGCCCGGGACCGGGCGCCAGAGGTTGTGGATGACGCCCAGGGCCGCGTAGCAATCGGGCACCGAGTTCACGAGGATGCGCAGCGCCACGAAGTCGTAGACCTGGTCGAGCTGGATGCGCTGGCGGCGCAGCTTCTGGTGGATCGAGTGGAGGCGCTTGATGCGGCCTTCCAGGATCGCGTCGACGCTGGCGGCCTTCATCTTCTCGGCGACGATCTCCTTGAGCTTCTCGATGAACTCGAACGCGGTCTTGCGGCGCTCCTCGACCCGGCCGCCGAGCTCCTTGTAGATCTCGGGTTCGAGGTACTGGAACGAGAGGTCCTCGAGCTCGTTCTTGATCTTGCTCATCCCCAGACGGCCCGCCAGCGGAGCGTAGATGTCCATGGTCTCGCGGGCGATCTTCTGACGCCGGTCCTGGGCCAGGTACTGCAGCGTGCGCATGTTGTGGAGGCGGTCCGCTAGCTTGACGAGGATGACGCGGATGTCGTCGACCATCGCGAGCAGGAGCTTCCGGAAGTTCTCGGCCTGCCGCTCTTCCGAAGACGAGAAGGGGATCTTGCTGATCTTCGTGACGCCCTCGACGATGTGGAGGACGTCGGCGCCGAAGTGCTCCTGGATGCGCTCCGGCTCGGTGAGGGTGTCCTCGAGGACGTCGTGGAGCAGCCCGACGATCACGCAGGCGGGATCCATCCTCATTTCCGCGAGGATCGCGGCCACTTCGAGGGGATGGACGAGGTAGGGCTCCCCGGAGGCCCGGGTCTGACCCTTGTGCTCGACCGCGGAGAAGATGTAGGCCTTCCGCAAGCCCTCGAGGTCGGCCTCGGGATGATGGGCCTTGACGGTATCGTAGATGTCCTCGAAACGGATCATCGAGTGGCCCTTAATCCCTGCAATTCTTCAGTTTAGGAGTGACACCCGGGAGCGTCAAGGTCGCCCCCGTTTCCTTGACTTGGCGCGAAGCGACGCACTATACTCCCGACCTTCGGCAGACCATCTTCCGGGAGACGACCCGATGAAACTCCGCTACGTCGCTTTCGCACTCCTCGCCCCGATTGCCCTCACGGGTTGCTCGCGGGTCGCGGCCCGTTCGTCCTTCCAGGACGGAAACAAGGCCTACAAGGAGGAGAACTTCAAGAAGGCGATCATCGCGTACGAGAAGGCCCTCAGTTACGACCCGAACATGGCCGAGGCGCGCTTCTACCTGGGCAGCTCTTACCAGGCGCTCTACCGCCCGGGCAAGGAGACGCCCGAGAACAAGGCCAACCTGGACGCGGCGCTGACGGCCTACAAGGCGTCGCTGGACGCGAACAAGGCTGACACGCCGAACCTCAAGAGCGTCAAGGCCAACTCCCTGGCCGCCCTCACCGGCATCTACTCCGAAGATCCCAACAAGAACTACGACGAGGCGCTCAAGTACGCCGAGCAGCTCGTCGCCGAGAACCCCAACGACCCCAAGAACCTCTTCGCCATGGCCAACCTCTTCGAGAAGTTCGAGAAGGTGGACAAGGCCGAAGAGACCTACAAGAAGGTCGTCGAGGTGAACCCGAGCGATGCGAAGGCCTGCGGCGCGCTCGCCGGCTTCTTCAACAAGCCCCTCTGGGAGGGCAAGTCGAAGTTCGATCAGGCGATCGAGACGCTGCAGCGCTGCGCCACGATCGATCCGCAGGATCCTTCGGGCTTCTACAAGGTCTCGGTGTTCTTCTGGGACAAGGCGTATCGCGATCCCCTCATCAACGACCAGCAGAAGGACGAGTACGCCGACAAGGGCCTCGAGGCGGTCGACAAGGCGCTGGCGATCAAGCCCGACTACGTCGACGGGCTCGTCTACAAGGGCCTCCTGCTGCGCGTTAAGGCCCAGGTGGCCAAGAACGAGCGGCTCCGCCAGCAGTACCTCGATCAGGCCCAAACCCTGGCCAAGCAGGCCAAGGAGCTGCGCCTGCAGCAGGCCGAGCAGTCGGCGCCTGCCCCGGCGCCGTCACCCGCCAGCTAGGTCTCTCTTCTCCCGCCGGAAGCCGTCCACCTTCGCCCGCGGTCGTATCGCTGGCGAAGGTGCTGGCCGTGGCGTGTTCCCGGTCAACCCTCCGGGGCGGGGAACCGGGGTCAGACCAGGCCACCTGCCGTTCGTCTCCTGAAAGCACGAAGGCCTCGCGTTGCCGCGAGGCCTCTATCTCTTGAACGGGGGGATCGACGGTGATCCTAGGGTTGCGCTCCGCCTCCGCCACCGGCCTCTTCGACCATCTTCTCGGAGATGATCCCGATGCGCTCGACACCGGCGCCCTTGGCAGCGTCCATCGCCTCGACCACCTTGCCGTAGAGAACGGCGCCGGAAGCGCGCACGAAGATCGTCTTGTCCGAGCGCGCCTGGAAGATGTCCTTGAGACGGTTCTCGAGCTCGTCCATCGTCGCGACCGGGCTCTTGTTCACGCTGATGATCGGCCCGGACGGCGAATCCTCGATCCCCAGGACGACCTGGTTGGACTTCGAGGGATCTGGCGGCGGCGAACCCGGCGGAGGCGGCTGGGGTAGCGCGATGTCGAGACCCTTCTGGGCGAGCGGGGTGACGACCATGAAGATGATGAGCAGGACCAGCATCACGTCGATGAGCGGCGTGATGTTGATGTCCGACTTGGCTTCCGTGCTGGCCGGCTTCGTGGCGTCGTGAGAGTGGAGAACGTGCTTCTTGTGCTTCGCCTTCGCCTGGGCCATCAGCTCTGCACCTTTTTCTCGGCGATCAGCGCGACTTCCTCGGTTCCGGCCTCACGGCACAGGTCCATGACCTTCATGACCTCGCCGTAGTTGAGACCTTCGTCGGCCTTGAGGTAGACGACCTTGCCGCCGTCGGGCATCTCTTCGAGACGCTCCTTGAGCTGCGCGATCAGATCGCTCTGCTCCACCGCGATGCCGTTCAGGAAGGTCTTCGTGTCCTTCTTGAGGGCGACCGTCACGGTCTTCGGCTCGTCCTTGCGTTCCTTGGTATAGGACGCCGTGGGCAGCTTCACGTCGACGCCCTTCTGCAGCATGGGGGTGATCACCATGAAGATGATCAGAAGCACGATCATGATGTCGGCCATGGGCGTGACGTTGATGTCTGCGATCGCCCCGCCCTTCTTGTCGCCAACGGCCATGGACATCGGATAGTCCTCCCGGTTCCTTGACGGACCCGAGGCGCTGTTAGGCGCCCTTCTTGATGAAGTAGTCGAGCAGCTCGGAGCTCGAGTTGTCCATCTCGATGTTGAAGCCCTCGACCTTGCCGCCCAGGTAGTTGTAGGCCCACACGGCCGGCACGGCCACGAACAGGCCGAAGGCGGTCGTGATGAGAGCCTCGGCGATGCCAGCCGAGATCGCGGCGATGCCGCCGGAGCCCGTGAGCGCCATGCCCGAGAAGGCGTTGATGATGCCGAAGGTCGTGCCGAACAGGCCGACGAAGGGCGCCGTCGAGCCGATCGTGGCGAGTCCCGACAGGCCGCGCTTCAGGTCGGCGAGGTTGACGGCCGTGGCGCGCTGGATCGCACGCTTGGCGGCGTCGACGGCGGCTTCCTTGTCGCGCTCGGCTTCGCCCATCTCCTGCTGGTACTGCCACTCCTGCAGGCCCACGACCAGGACCTTGGCCAGGTGCGAGTACTTGGAGCCGGCGCCGTGGGAAGCGTCGATCGCTTCCTTGATCTTGCCCTGCTTGAGGAAACGCGCGACCTCGGGGGCGTACTTGCGCGACTGCTTGGTCGCCTTGTCGTATGTCCAGTACCGCTCGATCATGACGCCGATCGAGTAGATGGACATGATCGCGAGGACGATCACGACGCCCCACGCGACGCCGCCCATGTTCCTAAGCATGTGCATCAGGTCAAACTGCATTGCGCGTCCTCCTGGACTCTGGTTTCGTCTCTGCTCTTAGTTGAGCCGGAAGTTCACCGTAACGGTCATGATGACGGGCACGGGCACGCCGTTCAACAGGGTCGGCGTGTACACCCACTGCTTGACCGCCTCCATGGCAGCGTCGTTCAGCAGCGGGATCCCGCGCAGGACTGTGACGTTGGTGACCTTCCCCTGTGGGCTGATCGTGCACTCGAGGATGACGACGCCCTGCACACGAGCCTGCTTGGCGATATCGGGGTAGGTCGGCGGTACGTTCTTGAGCTTCTTGGGTTCCTTGATCTGACCGCCGACGCGCACCGCCTGAACGGGCGGAGGCGCATCCGGCAGGCCACCGACGACGCCACCGACGACGCCACCGGGCACGCCGCCTTCGACACCGCCTGCGACGCCGCCTTCCACACCGAGGTCGAGACCTTCTTCAGGCTTGATCTCGTCCGGCACCTCGATCGGCGCCGTGAACTTCGGCGCTTCTTCGATGATCTTGGGCTGGACCTTGGGAGTGATCTGGGCTTTGGGCGCGGGCGGGGGCGGCGGGGGCGGGGGCGGGGCGGGAGGAGGCGGTTCGACGAAGAAGGCGTTGACGGCCGCGGTGGGCTCCGGCAATTCCTCAGAGGTCAGGATCGGCACGACCACGATGAAGATGAGCGCGATGGCGTGCAAGGTCAGCGAGATCGGCACCGTGAGCGACTGCTTCGTGCGGTGCGCGACCTTGTCCGAATCGACGAGGTCTTCGAAAAGCCTCCGTTCCATCCTGACGCCTCGCTTTCCCCGTCTCCTTCTTGATCTCTCTGGTGAAGGCGGGGATTCTAATCCCCGGTTTGCGAGAGTGTCAAGGGAGACGAACGCCGTTCACGCATGCGACTACGGAGGTTGGACACCGTCAGGCTGCTGGCGGGTCCGGAGCCAGCAACTACCGCAGGTTACACGACTACGGCGGCGGGTGTCCCCTAGAAAATGCGGAAGCGTACGGGCGCGTTCGCGATCGTCGATACGGGCCGGCCGTTCTTGATCGCCGGGGAGAAGCGCCACTCCTTGACGGTCTGGATCGCCGCGGCGTCCAGGGCCGGGATCGACTGGATCACGCGAGCGCGCACCACGGCGCCCGTGGAGTCGATGAGGATCTCGACGATCACCTCGCCCTCGATCTTCTTCACGAAGGCTTCCTGGGGATACTGGGGCCGGGTGATCTTGATCGGCTTCGGAGGCTGGTCGTAGTCCATGACCGGGCCATCGCCCGTGCCTCCGACCACGCCGCCGAGGACCCCTCCCGGCACGCCGCCGACGACGCCTCCTTCGACGCCGTCCTCCATCCCGTCGTTGACGCCGAAGTCGCTGCCGTTGGCGATGCCGGCCTGCTCGGCCTCGGGAACCTTGGCCTCGGGCTTGATCTCCTGCTCCTTGGGCTGCTCGATGGGTGCCGTGAACTCGGGCTTCTCCGGCTTCACCTCGCGCGTCGTAGCCTCGGCAGGCTTGGTCTGCTGGACGTTGGGGCTGCCCTTGGGGAGCGGAGGAGGCGGAGGCGGGGGCGGATCCCAGAACAGCTTGGCGATGTAGTCTGGATGTTCCGGGTCGGCCCGTGGCCAGAAGACCGGAACGAGCACCATCAAGGTAATGATGATGGCGTGAGCCGCGAGGGATTCACGAACCCCGAACCAGGTCTTCTTAGGAGGCGGGTTCGAGACGACCAGGTCCTGGAAGAGCCGGTCCTCGAGGGGCCGCGGCGCCGTGCCGCTCATGGTCGCCATATTAGCTCACCCTCGCCCCCGCCTGACTTTGAGACGTCAGGTGTCCTCTGCAGGTTCCGTTCTGCATCACTTGTGGCCCCGTCCCGCTCGTCGAAGCAAGAGCGGGGCCACCACGACCGGCGACCTACAGGGCGGCCTTGGCGCTTCCCGGACCGGCTGCGGCCGCCTTCTTCCTCGAGAACTCCTCCCACCAGATCACGATCGGGCTCGCGATGTAGATGGTGGAGTAGGTGCCGACCAGGATGCCGATGACCATGGTGAAGCCGAAGCTGCGCAGCACCTCGCCGCCGAAGAGGTAGAGGCCCAGCACCGAGAGGAACGTGGTGCCGTTCGAGATCAGCGTCCGGGTCAGGGTCTGGTTCAGTGAGTCGTTGAGGATCTTCTTGAGGGGGTCCTTGCGCTTCTGCTTCAGGTTCTCGCGGGCCCGGTCGAAGATGACGATCGTGTCGTTGACGCTGTAACCGACGAGGGTCAGGAGGGCCGCGATCACGTTGAGGGTGAACTCGAAACGGAGGAAAGCGAGGAACGCGATCGTGACCATCACGTCGTGGAGCACGGCCACGGTGGCCGCGGCCCCCCAGACGGCGCCGCGAAAGCGGACCGCGATGTAGATGAGCTGGAAGATCAGGCCGAAGATCGTGAGCTGGACCGCCTTCTGGCGCAGCTCGGCGCCGACGACCGGGCCGACGATCTCCGTCGAGGATTCGGCGATCGGGTTCTCGGCGTAGGCCGTGCCGAGGGTCTTGAGGACGCGGTCGGCCGCATGGGAGATCTCGCTGTCGGCCGCGCTCGCGTCGGCGGTGTCGGCGAGGCGGATGAGCACGCTGTTCTTCGCGGGGTCGTCGTAGGTCTGGATGGAGGCTCCGGGCGACTCCTTCTCGACAGCGCTGCGGATCTTGTCGACGGCCGGCGCGTTCTGGAACTTGACCAGGAGCTGCGTGCCGCCCGAGAACTCGACGCCGTAGCGGATGCCGCCGGGCTTCGCGACGTAGAACAGGCCGGCGACGATGAACGCCAGGCTGACGGCGACGAAGTAGCGCGTCTTGCTGAAGAAGTCGAAATTGGGATTCTTGAGGATTTCCATGTCAGGTCCCTAGATGCTCAGGCTCTCGACGTGGCGCTTCCCGAGCACCCACTCGAAGAGGAACTTGCTGACGAAGTACGAGGCGAAGACGTTCGCGATCAGACCCCACACCAGCGTGACCGCGAAGCCCTTGATGGGCCCGGTGCCGAACTGGAACAGGAACGCCGCCGCGATCAGCGCCGTCGCGTGGGTGTCGAGGATCGTTATCCAGACGCGCTCGAACCCGTTGGTGATGGCGGCGCGCACGGTCTTGCCGTTGCGAAGCTCCTCGCGGATACGCTCGAATACGAGGACGTTCGTGTCGACGCCGACGCCGATCGTCAGGATGACGCCGGCGATACCGGGGAGCGTCAGCGTCGCGCCCGAGTACGCCATGGCCCCGAGCAGGATGAGCAGGTTGGCGGCGAGGGCCACGATCGCGTTCACGCCCGAGAGCCGGTAGTAGACCAGCATGAAGATCGTGATGAACGCCATGGCCGCTGCAGAGGCGAGGACCCCGGAGCGGATCGAGTCCTTGCCGAGGGACGCGCCGACCGTGAGCTGCTGGAGATACTTGAGGCTCGCCGGCAGGGCGCCGGCCCGGAGCACCTTCGAGAGCTCGTCGGCCTCCTGGGCCGTGAAGCGGCCCGTGATGACCCCCTCGTGGGAGATCTGGCTCTGGATCGTAGGGGCCGAGGCGACGCTGTGGTCGAGCACGATCGCGAGCCGGCGACCGACGTTGCGACCCGTCTCACGCTTGAACTTCTCGGCGCCCGTGGGCGTGAGCGTGAACTGGACGTCAGGCTGATTGTTCTGGTCGACGCCGGCGCGGGCGTTCTTCAGATCGCGTCCCGTGATCACGGCTTCCTTGCGAACCAGGTAGAAGACCGGCTGCCCAGGCGTGTCGCCCTGGCCCTGCACGACCTCCATGTTGTCGGGCACCTTGCCCTGGGTGCTCTGCAGGAGCGACTCGGTCGTGGGAGCCACGTCCTCGACGATCTGCAGCGAGAGCTGCGCCGTCGTCTTGATGACGCGCTTCGCCGCCTCGACGTCCGTGACGCCCGGCAGCTGGATCAGGATCTGGTCGCCGGAGCGGCCGTGCTTCGCGATCACCGGCTCGGCCACGCCGAGCTGGTTGACGCGGCGCTCGAGGGTCTTCATCGCCTCGTCGACGGTGCGGTCCTTGACCAGGCGCACGTAGGGGTCGGTCATCCGGACGGTGAAGTTGCCTTCGCTGGGCTCGCGGATGTCCCACTCGGTGCGGAAGTAGTCCTTGAGGATGTCGCGGGCGTCCTTGACGCGCGCGGCCTCGACGCCGTTCAGCGCGAAGGAGGTCGTGTCGACGCGCTGGCACGAGGCGAAGCTGAGGCCCTTGCTGGTCGCCTGGGCGCGCGTCGTCTGCACCGCGTCGTCGATCGTCGCGTTCAGGGCGTCGTCCGTCACGACCTGGAGCACGAGGTGGATGCCGCCGCGCAGGTCGAGGCCGAGGTGGATCTTGCCGGGCCGCTCGGCCGTGTCGTAGGGCGGCCAGACGACCACCAGACAGGCGATGAGGAACGAGCCGTATAGGATCGCCTTCACGAGCAGCTCGCGCCGGAGGAACGCGTAGGCGAGCCCCCCGAGGGCCACGGTCAGGACGAACCAGAGGACGAATGGGTTCTGAAGTGCTTCCGGCATCCTACTTCTTCTCCGATTCTGGCGGCCCCTGGAGGCCGGCGATGGCGCTCCTCAGAACCTTGATTCGCGTCTTGTCGTCGATGCGCACCTGGAACGCGTCGTCCTCGACGCCGACGATCACGGCGAAGATGCCCGGGCTCAGGATCACCTTGTCGCCCACCTTCAGCGTCCGGATCACGTCTTCGAGCTTCCGCTGCTTGTTCCTCATCGGGAGGATCAGCACCAGATAGAAGATGCCGAAGATCAGCCCCATCAGGATGAGGCTCGACAGCGGATTGGCCTCCCCCGAGGGTTGAGGACCGCCGAGGGCGAGGATGAGGCGCGCGTCGAACATGGAATTCTGCTTGGGGTCCAAGGGGCCGCGAACGGGAGCCGGTCTACGCCGTGCCGGCCCCCTCGGCCGAAGGCGCCGCGAGGGTACGGAGCGTCTCTAGACGGTACTCCTCAAAACGACCCAAAAGGATACTCTGCCTGATAGCCCTGAGGGTGTCAAGGTAGTACGCCAGGTTGTGGATCGTGAGCAGCGAGGCCGCCACGATCTCTCCCGCCATGTGCAGGTGCCTCAGGTACGCGCGCGAGGTCGTGCGGCAGGTGTAGCACGCGCAGCGCGGATCCGCGGGACGGGGGTCGTTCCGGAAGCGCGCGTTGCGGATCGAGATCCGGCCCTCGCTCGTGAACAGCTGGCCGTTCCTCGCGTTGCGGGTCGGCAGCACGCAATCGAACATGTCGATGCCGCGCGCCACGGCCTCGAAGATGTCCTCGGGGGTACCGACGCCCATCAGGTAGCGGGGCTTCGCCTCGGGCAGGTGCGGACAGACGTCGTCGAGGACGCGCTCCCTGTCGGGCTTCGACTCCCCCACCGCGAGACCCCCGACCGCGTATCCCGGCAGTTCGAGCTCGATGAGGTCGCGAGCACTCTGCTCCCTGAGTCCGGGATCGAGACCGCCCTGCACGATGCCGAACAGCCACTGGTCGCTTCGCGTATGAGCCGCCTGGCTGCGCCGCGCCCAACGCGTCGTCCGCGCCGTCGCCGCGGCGATCGCCTCCCTCGGCGCCGTCGAGGGCGGGCACTCGTCGAACGCCATGATGATGTCGGCGCCGAGGTTCATCTGGATCTCGATGGAGCGCTCCGGCGAGATCATGTGGGCGGAGCCGTCGAGGTGGCTCTGAAAGCGCACGCCGTCCTCGCTGATCTGCCGCAGCCCTTCGAGACTGAAGACCTGATAGCCGCCGCTGTCGGTGAGGAACGGCCGGTTCCACCCCGTGAAGCCGTGGAGGCCGCCGCGCTCCCTCACGAGCGCGTCGCCCGGCCGTAGCATCAGGTGATAGGTGTTGGCGAGCACGATCTGCGCTCCGAGCTCGACCAGGTCGCGCTGCAGGATCGCCTTCACCGCCCCGGCGGTGCCGACGGGCATGAAGATGGGCGTCTCGATGACGCCGTGCGGCGTCGTCAGGACGCCCGCGCGGGCCTGGCCCGAACGCGCTGCGAGATCGAAGGAGAACACGCGCGGAGTATAGCTAACCGGCTCCGTGACACCTCGCTTATGCTCGTCGCCGATGAGCGCCAAACGTCTTTCCGTCGCGCTGGTCTTCGGGGGCCGCTCGGGCGAGCACGAGGTCAGCGTGCGCTCCGCGGTTTCCGTGGCGGCGACGCTGTCCCTGAGCCACGACGTCCTCCCGCTCCTGATCGACAAGCAGGGCCGCTGGCTTCTGCAGGACGGCGCCGTGCCCCGGCCCGACGGCGGAACGGCGGTCTTCCTGGCCGGCCATCCGGGCGACGCGGGCCGCCTGCGTCGCCTCGCGGATGCGAGCGTCGCGGCGTCGCCGGACGTCTACTTCCCGGTCCTCCACGGAACCTTCGGGGAAGACGGCACGATCCAGGGCTTGTTCGAGCTCGCGGCCGTGGCGTACGTCGGCGCCGGCGTCGCGGCGTCGGCGGCGGGCATGGACAAGGAGATGATGAAAGCCCTCTTTGCCCATGCAGGGATCCCACAAGGACCGTATCGCGTCCTGCGGGCGCGGGACTCGGCAATGGAAGCGCGCCTGGTGGCCGAGCTCGGGCTGCCGTTGTTCGTGAAGCCGGCCAATCTGGGCTCGAGCGTCGCGGTGACGAAGGTGAAGGGCGTGGAAGCCTTGGGACCCGCTCTCGATCTCGCGCTCCAGTACGACCAGAAGGTCCTCGTCGAGGCGGGTGTCGACTGCCGCGAGCTCGAGATCTCGATCCTCGGGAACGAGGCCCCACGGGCCTCCTTTCCCGGCGAGATCCTTCCGGACCGCGAGTTCTACGACTACGACTCGAAGTATTCCGCGGACAGCCGCACACAGCTCGTGATTCCGGCGCGGCTTTCCGACGCCACCCTGCGCGAAGCCCAGGAACTGGGAGTGCGGGCCTTCCGGGCCGTCGACGCGAGCGGCTACGCGCGCGTCGACTTCTTCCTGGAGAAGGCGAGCGGGCGGCTGCTCGTGAACGAGATCAACACGATTCCCGGATTCACCTCGATCAGCATGTTTCCGAAGCTCTGGGAGGCGACTGGACTTCCCTTCGCCGGTCTCGTGGCGGAGCTCCTGCGTCTCGGTCTCGAGCGTCACGCGTCTCGCGCGGGTCTCCGCACCGACTACCGCTGATGCTCGCGGCGCTCCTCCTCGCAGCCTTGGCGAGTGGAGACGCGACAACGGACGCCCGACTCGCCGACGCGCTCGCCCTGGTCTACGACGGGTCCACCGACACGGCCCTGGCTCGGCTCGTCGAGTACGGGGCGGCCGACCCGACCGATCCGATGCCGCCCTACCTCGAGGCTCTCGCGCTGTGCTGGAAGGCCGAGCAGCGGCCCGAGACGGCGTCTCTCGACCCTGCGGTGCACGCCCGGGCGAACGCCGCGATCTCCGTCGCCGACGCACGGCTCGCGAAGGACCCGCGGGACAGCCGGAGCTGGCTCGCGCGCGGCGCTGCGTGGGGCGTGCGCAGCCGGCTCCATCTCTTCCGCCGAGAGCGCGGCGACGCCGTGCGCACGGCGGTCGCGATGCGCCAGGACCTGACGCGTGCCCACGTCCTCGATCCCGGAGACAGGGACGCGCTGTTCGGCCTCGGCCTGTACGACTACTACGCCGACGTGCTGCCGCGTCTCGCGCGGATCCTGCGCTTCCTCGCCGGCTATCCCGGCGGCGACCGCGACCGCGGCCTCGCGCGAATCGAGGAGGCGCGACAGGGCTCGCGCTTCCATCGGACCGAGGTCGAGGCGCAGCTCTACGACGTCTACGCCTTCTACGAGCACGAGCCCGACCGCGCCCTGGAGATCGCCCTCGGGTTGCGGGCGAAGCATCCGGGCGCGCCGCTCTGGGGCCTCAGGCTCGCGGAACACCTGCGTGAGCGCCTCGGGCTCTACGCGTGGAGCGCCACGGTGGCGCACGAGCTGCGCGCGGCAGCCGATCGCGGCGAGCCGAACCATTCGCCGGCGGTGGGGACGCTCGCGCGCATCGCGGAGGCCGAGGCCCTCGCCCTCGACCTGCGCTTCGAGGAGGCTCGTCGCACGATCGCCGGACTCGGGGCGGGCGACGCCCTCGTGGTCGCCCCGCGCATTCGAAGCGTGGTCGAGCGCTGTCGCTTCGGGGAGAGCGACGCCGTCCAGCTCACGCTGTCGGAAGCCCGGCGCCTGCGCGAGGGCGGGCGCTTGGGCGAGGCCGGTGCGGCCTATGCCGAGGTGCTCCGGCTCGCTCCGCGCAACCAGGAGGCGCGGCTGCGCGTCGCCGAAGTAGATTTCTCCGAGGGGCGCATCGCGAAGGCGGAGCGAGCGCTGCGCGAGCTGGCACGCGAGGACGACGTCTCACCGCCGTGGGTGCGACCGTGGACCCAGGCTTTGCTCGCGCGAACGCTCATGGCGTCGCAGCGGCAGGACGAGGCCCGGCAGCTCTACGCGAGGGTGGAGCGAAGACCCGGCGGCGTCGAGGAACTGCGGAGCGAAGCGGCACGGGCGCTCGCACTGGCATTCTAGATAGTATTCAAGAACGGCCACGGGTCAACGGACACCCGCCTTGAGCCGGAAAGCGTCTGAAGCACTTCAGGGTCATGGGTTTCCCGATGACGACGTGCATTTCAACTGCTCCCAGAGCGGCTAGAATGCGAATCGCGATCTCCGTCCACAAGCTAAGCCTCGCTTCTTCTGCGGTATGCCGGGCTGCATGCCCAAAAAAGTTCTTGACAAGGCTCCAGGCCGTCCCTACCCTACCCCTAGTATGCAAAGCCCCTTGTCACCCGACATGTTGATCAAGGGGTCGTATCTGAGTCCACTTCTGGACCGAAAGGGGGGATTACAAACCATGGCGGCGAAGAAGAAGGCTAAGAAGGCGGCGAAGAAGAAGAAGTAGTTCCGCCCCGGGGACGGGGAGGGTGGACCGATCACCCTCCCTTACCTCTCTTCCGTGGCCGACCGGAAGATAAGTTCAGACGCAGTCGGCCACGCAAGGGGGGTGAGAGATCACCCCCTCATTCATTTTTGGAGGACGTACTTCTCGATCGCCACGGCGGCCCCGTCGTCCTCGTTCGTGGGAAGCACGGGAAGCCCCAGGCGATGCATCGCCGGGTCGGCGTTGCCCATGACGAAGCCGAGGCCGGCGGCTTCGAGCATGCTGCGATCGTTCCAGTTGTCGCCGATCGCCAGGGTGCCCTGTGGCCCGAGCCCCCAGCGCTCCTCGAAGAACCGCACCGACTCGCCCTTCGCGACGCCGGCGGCCATCACGTCGATCAGGCTCATGCCGAGCTTCGGGTAGATCGTGCGCTCGATGTTCACGGCCTCCCCGAGGGCGGCGACGAGGCGCGGCAGCAGCTCGTCCATCGCCTCGATGGGCCCCCCGAACATCACCTGCACCGGATCCTCGACGATCGCCGCCTCGAGCCCGTCGAAGGCGCTGATGGCGGGGTTCGAGCTGTCGATGTAGTAGGCGCGCAAGGTGTGCCCCGGCGCGCCCGACTCGACGAGGAGCCGTCCTTCCCCGTTGGCGCCGGAGTGCACGACCGGATCCGCGGCGCAGTCCTTGCCGACGCGAATCGCCTCGCAGGCGAGCACGCGCGACAAGGGACGGCGCCGGATGATGGCGCCGTTCTCGATGAGCAGCCCGCCGTTGTTGAGGACCATGGGAAGGTCCGGGGCGATCTGGTCCGCCACCATGCGGGCGGCGGGCGGCCGACGCCCCGTGACGAGCAGCACGCGCACGCCCTGGGCGAGCGCGGCCGTGAGCGCCGCCTGGGTGCGCGGGGAGACCATCTTGTCGCGGCCCAGCAGCGTCCCGTCGATGTCGAGGGCGAGCAGCTGGAAACGGCCTACTTCCCGTCCCAGATCTCCACCTTGTCGATCACGTCGCCGGGCTGAACCTGGTCCACGACCTCCATGCCGCTCGCGACCCAGCCGAAGAGCGTGTAGCCGCCGTCGAGATGCGGCGTCGGGGCATGGGTGATGAAGAACTGGCTGCCGCCCGTGTCCTTGCCCGACAGCGCCATGCCGACCGAGCCGCGCCCGTAGGGACGCTCGCCGATCTCGCAACGCAGCATGTATCCCGGGCCGCCGGTGCCGTCGCCCCGCGGGTCCCCGCCCTGGATCACGAAGCCGGGCACGACGCGATGGAACGTGAGGCCGTCGTAGAACCCGCGGCGCGCGAGGTCGATGAAGCTCTGCACGGTGCGCGGCGCTTCGAGGATGTTGAGGTGGATCTCGATCTTGCCCCTGCGGGTGTAGAGGATCGCACGCGGCGTGTAGATCGTGGCGCCCGGAGGCGGATCGTACGGCGCCATCGCCTCGCGATAGTCGAGGCTGGGACGATCGACGGCTTCCGGGCCCGGCGCCGGCGCGACGCTGCCCTGCCCCGTCAGCGCCGCGATGGCCTGGACCCGCACCACCCGCGACGGATCGCTGCTGGCAGCCTCTGCGAGCGCCGCCCGCGACGCCTCGTCCTTGATCTCGGCTAGGCCCGCGACGGCCGCCGCCCGCGCGTCGATGTCGCGATCACCGAGGCCCTTCCTCCAAGCACCCGCCAGGGTCGCGGTCTGGCCGGGCAACTTCAGCTGCCCGAGATTGTCGATGGCGCTGGCGCGCACCGCCAGGTCGGGGTGGTCGAGGTAGCCTCGGAGCGTTTCCGCCGCGTCGTTGCCGCGCGCCTTGCGCATGGCCTCGAGAACGGACGGCAGGACGCGCGCGTCGGGATCCTTCAGGAGCCCGAAGAGGATGCCGACGCTCTGCTCGTCGCCGCGCTCCCCGAGAGACGTGGCGAGCGCGGCGCGCACGAACCACTCCGGGTCGGGATCGAGGCCGGAGAGCACCAGGGCGAACTCGTCACGGTCGATCTTCGCGAGAGCGGCGAGAGCCGCAGCCCGGATGAAGGCCTGGTCGTGACCGACATACGGCACGACCTTCGAGCGCAGCGTGCGATCCGCGGGGAGCGCCGCGATCGCAGTGAGGGCTTCGCGCTTGATCGTGAGATCGGTCGAGGCCAGCGTCGCAGCCACGATCGCCGCGCCGCGCGGGTCGCCGATCGTCGCGACGGCGCGGAGCGCGTTGACCACGACCGTCGGATCGGGATCGTGGGTGAGCGCCGTGAGGGTATCGAGCGACGCCGGATCCTTGAGGGCTCCGAGGCCGCGCGCCGCGTAGGCGCGCGACACCTTGTCGTCGGACTGCGTCGCCGCGTCGAGGACAGGACGGAGCAGCGGGCTCTCGAGGCGCATGGCCACCCAGGTCGCGGCCCACCAGTCGAAGCGGGGGCGTCCCGCGGCGAGCAGCACGCTCTCGGCGGCGCGCGCGTCCTTGAGCCGCGCCAGGGCGAACAAGCCGAGACGCATCTCGAGCCACGGATCGTTCGGGTTCCCGGCGTCGTCGCCCCGAACGGTGACCACCGAGGCGCCCTTGGGCATCGTCTCGAGGACCATCCGCGCGACGTCTCCGGCGAAGCGCGCGTCCCCCAGCCGGCCCAGCGCCTCGGCCGAGCGGGCGCGCACCACCGCGTCGCCGTCCTTGAGCGACGCGACGAGCCGCGGCGCCGCCTGCTTGTCGCCGAGCAGACCCAGCCCGAACGCGGCCATCTGGCGCAGCTCGGGGTCGGAGTCGTTCATCAGGTCCACGAGGGCCGGCAGGGCGCTGGGATCGGCGATGCGGCCGGCGGCGAGGGCGGCCCGGCGCCGCACGCCCTTGTCGGGGTCGTGGAGAAAACGGTCGAGATCGCCGCCCCCGGCGCTGCGACGATCCTCGAGGGCGGCCAGCCGGGCGAGCTTGTCGAGCCGCGTCTGGGGTGGCGCCTGGGGGCTCGCGGCCAGAAGGAACACGCACAGCGTGGTCGCGATCATGCGGTTCCTCCCTGGAAGTGCGCCACGACCCGTGATTATACAAGGCGGCCCGGGGCCGCTACGCCACGGCGATGAAGTTCTCTCCGTCGACGAGACCCAGCCGGCGGGCCTCGTCCCGCAGCCGTTGCCGGGCGCCCGGTTGACCGACGGCGCCCAGGTGCACGGCCTCCGGAAACCGCGAGAGCGCCTCCGCGAGGCCGACCACCGGCGCTCCGTACAGGCGTTGCCCGATCTTCGCGGGATCGACCTCGACGAACCCGGCGACCGGATGAGCCGCCGCCAGCAGCGCCTTCGCGAAGGCCTTGCCCACCGGACCGGCGCCCCACACGACCGTCCTGCGACCGCGAGCGAGCGAACCGCGAACGAGAGCCTGGACCTTCAGGGCCCGAAAGCGCTCGGGGGCATAGCGCGGATCCGTGCGCGTCAGCCGCCGTGGGCCGTCGCGCCAGTCGAGGAGCGTCTCCGGGCATTTGGCGAAGCGCAGGCCGGCGTCGTGGGCGCGCAGCCAGAGGTCGTAGTCCTCGGGCCCGTCGAACTCGCGGTAGCCGCCGAGGTCGAGGAGCGTCGCGCGACGCAGCAGGACCGACGGGTGCGCCAGCGGCGACTCCACGAACAGGTCCCGGGCGATCGCGGCGTGGTTGAGGAGCCCGTTCAGCCAGTCGACGTAGGTGCGCATGCCCTCCCCGCTCGCCGCGAGGCACCGGACGCGACAGCCGAGGACGTCGACGCCCGGCCCGGCGCCGTGCCGCTGCACCTGTATCGCGAGCCGTTCCGGGTGCGCCACGTCGTCCGCGTCCATGCGAGCCACGAGGGGCGCCGCGGCGGCCGCGGCCGCCTGGTTGAGGGCGGCCACGAGCCCGCGCCCGGTCGCAGCGAGGAGACGGATGCGGGGATCGCCGGCGGCAGCGGCGCGCAGCCGCTCGCCGCTGCCGTCCCGCGAGCCGTCGTCGATCACGACCACCTCGTGGTCGCGCAGGGTCTGGGCGCGCAGCGAGTCGAGGCACGCGTCCAGGGTGCCGATCGCGTCCCGCACCGGAAGCAGGACGCTGACCCGCGCCACGCTAGCCGTGGCGCTGGATGAAGCCGCGCGCCTCGGACAGGGCGTCCTCCGGGGTGCGGCCGAGGACCACGTAGAACGGTCCCGACTCCCCCGGTCTCCAGGCGTCGCGCGGCCCGCGGCGTATCTCGGCCTGCCACCCGTCGGGGCTCTGGATCGGCTTCAGGATCTCGTAGACCCAGAAGTCGCGGCGCAACGTGGAGTGGATCGGCGCGGTCGTCGAGCGCTGCAGCGAGTCGAGGACCGCCTTCTCGATGAACGACGCGATGGTGGCGACGCTCTCCTCGGCGATGAACAGGAACTCGACGCCGTAGCCCAGATACGGCCAGCCGATGTCGCGGGCCTCGCGCACGATGCGGCCCAGGGCGCGCAGGGACGGCCGGCCCTCGGGCATGCCGACCTCGAGCTCGACGTCGGGATGCACGAGCCGCACGGGACTCGCGAGGAGCATGCCGTTCACGCTGAGGTTGCGCGTGAGGCCGTAGAAGTGACCCGTGGCGTCGGCTTTCGGTGTGCCCACGACGTGGCCCTGGACCGGCACGCGGGCCTCGACCCGGCGCGGCACTGCCAGCAGCTTCGCCATCCAGGCCTCGAGGCGCGCCTGCTCGAGCGGCCGGCGCATCACGGCGTTCGCGCCGGCTTCCACGACGGCGCCGTCGGTCGCCGGATCCTCCCCTGCCGGGAGCAAGGCCAGGATCGAGACGTGCCGGGTCAGGGCGGACGAGCGGATGCGGCGGATCGCTTCGACGAGGGACAGGTCGCTCAGCCGTGGTCCGAGGACCACGAGACGGCACGTGATGTCGGCGGCCAGCGCGTCGAACAGGTCGCGGGCGGCCTGCAGCTCCTCGACCGGGTGGCCCTCGCGGCGCAGCAGCGGCGCCTCGAGGATGAGGCTGCGGC
The DNA here is from genome assembly GCA_902826455.1 of uncultured Acidobacteriota bacterium. Taxonomy (GTDB): domain Bacteria; phylum Acidobacteriota; class Vicinamibacteria; order Fen-336; family Fen-336; genus CADEEV01. The sequence continues at coordinate 18,293 of CADEEV010000030.1, forward strand.
CGTCGAGACCCGCGACGAGAATGGGCGGAAGCATCGGCTCTCCGGCTAGGTCACCACGCGCTGGCTGCTGCGACGGAAGCGCACGACCCGTTGCAGGGCGTCGGGAAGCCAGTTCTTGAGGCCGAGGAGCGAGGGGATGCGGTCGTAGTACAGGACCACGCGGACGTCCTTGCGGCCGCCCTTCGCCACGTCCTTCACGACGAAGCCATAGGGGCCGAGGCGCACCAGGCTCCCGGCGTGGATCTCCTTGCGCTCCGAGTCCTTGCCGTACCCAACGAACTGCACGCGCGGATCGGTGAGCCTGCGGCGCAGGTCCGCGTTCGAGGCGAGGTGGGCCTTGGCCCTCACGAAATCCAGGGCCGGCACCTTCCGCCGTTCCGCGGCCGGCACGCTCAGCAGCTTCTCGGCCTCGGCGGGGTCGAGGTTCTTCGCCACGTAGTCGAGATTGAGGGCGTAGATCTTCTCGTCCTTCGTGCCGGTCTCCGCGGCCTCCTCGAGGGTCTTCTTGAGGTCGTCGATGCCCAGCGGCACCAGCTTCTTCGTGGTGTCGTCGAGGCTGTCGAGATCGAGGCCGATGCCGGAGAGGTCGAGGGGGGGCACCTGATAGGTGAAGGTTCCGACGGCGCCCCGGGCGTCGGCGAGCAGCGACAGCCCGGTGGTCCCCCAGCCGCCGTCGTCGAGGCGGTGGAGCTTGTCCGCGGCCACGTGGAGAGGCTGGCCCGTGACCATCTCCAGAACCTCGACGTCGCCGGGGCCGGGGAAGGAGCGCACGAGGATCCCGAACAACAGCAAGACGAAGAGCGCCAGGGGCAGCACCAGGGCCGAGAAGAAGCGCAGCTCGACGCCGGGCCGGGCCGGCGCCACGATGCGCCGCACCACGGGCTCGATCCGCTTCAGTCCCTCGTGGGGCGCCACGCGGAACACGAACTTCTTCAGCAGCATCCCGTCGTCCTTGAAGAAGGAGGACAGGGTCTGGGCGAGCGGCGAGGCCTGCGTGCCGTTCGCCGCACGCACCATGTCGAGGATCACGCCGGGAGACTGCTCCCGGTCCCCGGCGGCGACCCCCTCCTTCGGGATGTCCCCGACGAGGATCACGTAGAGCGGAACGCCTTGCTCCCGGAGCAGCGCGAGGGTCTTTTCCACCGAGTAGAGGCGCAGGTCGTAGCGCGTGGGAACGCCCATGTCCTCCCAGTCCTTCGGGTCGGGGTCCACGATCGCGTCGGTGAGCAGGACGATCCGGAACTCCGTGCCCTTCGGGTAGCCCTGCATCACCTCGCGGGCCTTGTCGAAGGCGAAGTAGAAGTCGGTCCACTGACCGTTGTTCCGGTAGCGCGAGACGTCGTCGACGTAGATCTCCTGACGGCCCCCGAAGAGCACGAGGCGGTAGGGCTGGCCCTGCAGGAACGTGAACATCTTCTCGAGGGCCTGCACCCGCTTCTCCTCGGGATCGAGGGGCGGCAGGGAGGCCGAGTTGTCCATCAGGAAGAGGATGACGGGCCCCTCGCCGGCCGCGGGCGCCGGCGAGGCCGCGGGGGCGGGCGACGGCGATGCGGTCGCGGCCGTCAGCAGCGCGGTCAGAAGGGACATCGTGAGCATCGTCAGAGCGCGTCGATGGTACTACACCGGCCCGGAGGGGATCCCGCAGCTATAATCGGTGGTTCATGAAAGTCGGCATCATCGGCCTCTCCTCCGTCGGCAAGAGCACCCTGTTCCAGCTGGTCACCGGCGCGCCTCCGGCGCCGCCCTCGGGTCGCCCCGAGCCCCGGTTGGGCATCGCCCGGGTCCCGGACACCCGGATCGAAGCGCTCGCCAAGCTGTACAGCCCCAAGAAGAAGACCCTCGCGACGATCGAGTACGTCGACGTCCCGGGCGTGAGCAAGGGCGAAGGCTCGGCCCTCGTGGACCTGCCGGCGCTGCGCAACATCGACGCCCTCGTCCACGTGGTGCGCGCCTTCGAATCCGAGGTCGTGCCGCACCCGGAGGGCTCGGTCGATCCGTTGCGCGACGCGGCCATGCTCGACCTCGAGCTGATCCTGGCCGACCTGGGAGCGGTGGAGAAGCGCATCGAGCGCCTCGACGCCAACATCAAGAAGGCCAAGAAGGCCGAGGACGTGGCCGAGCGCGAGCTCTTCCAGAAGATGAAGGAGGCGCTCGAGGCCGAGAAGCCCCTGCGCGACGTGGCGTTCAGCGACGAGGAGCGGCGCAAGCTCAGGAACTACCAGTTCCTCTCCGAGAAGCCCGTGCTGCTCGCGATCAACATGGGCGAGGGCCAGATCCGCGACGCGGCGGGCATCTTGAAGAGCTCGGGTCTCGAGGGGTTCGTCGCCAGTCGGCCTCACCTCGCCCTGTGCCCGGTGTCGGCGACGATCGAGGCGGAGATGTCCGAGCTGTCGGCCGAGGACGCCACGGCGTTCCTCGAGGACCTCGGCCTCGCCGAGCCGGGGCTGCATCGCGTGATCCGCACCTCGTACGCCCTGCTCGGCCTGATCTCGTTCCTCACGGCCGGCGAGGACGAGTGCCGCGCCTGGACGATTCGCCGCGGGACCTCGGCCCAGCAGGCCGCCGGCGAGATCCACTCGGACATCGAGCGCGGCTTCATCCGCGCCGAGGTGGTCGCCTTCGACGAGCTCGTGAGCCTCGGCTCCCTCGCGGCCTGCCGCGAGAAGGGCAGCCTCCGCCTCGAGGGCAAGGAGTACGTCGTCCGCGATGGCGACGTCATCAACTTCCGGTTCAACGTCTAGCCGGGCCTTCGGGGGTTCGTGACACGATGACGCCGTCGTGCACCGCGTGTGGCCGGCCGGTGGCGATGACCCAGCCGCGCTGCCTGTACTGCGGCGCGCCGCTGTCCGAGACGACCCAGGCGAAAGCGCGTGCCGCGGCCCAGGCCGTCCTCGCGAGCCCGGTGGCCGCCACGGGCAGTCCCCGCGCCTTCGTCGTCTTCGATCCCGCCGGCGCCGACCCGGCGGGCCTTGCCCGGGCCCTGGGGCTGGCGCGCTTCGAGGCCGACCTGCGCCGTCGCCGCGGGGGACCGCAGTTGCACCGGATCCTTCCGGTGGAGCAGGCCGCGGCCGAGGCGGCACGCCTCGTCGGCCTGGGAGTGCAGGCCGCGGCGATCCCCGAGAGCGACACGCTCGCCGCGCGGACGCCGCGCGTCGCGAGCGCCGCGGCCCGACCCGAGGGCGCGCTCGTCCTGCGTCTCGAGACCGGCTCCCTCACCGTCTCGACGCCGGAGCTGCGCCTCGTGGTCCGCGGTCCGATCGCCCGCGAGTATCAAAGCCGCGGAAGCGCACGGCATCAGATCCGCACGGCCACCCTGGAGTCCGGCTACCGTTTCCAGCTCCACTTCACGACGGAGCCGCGGCCGGTCGAGATCGACACCGGCTCGTGCGAGCTCGGAGCCGGCGCCTGGGGATCGACCCTGCTCACCGTCTCCGGGTGGCTCAAGGAGCTGGGCGTCCCCGAGGACGACGGCTTCCGTTGGCTCACCCCGGCCCTCGCGCCGGAAGCGGCCGCCGGGCAGGGGGTCGTGAGGGCCGCGGAGCCGCTGCGGCCCAGGGCGGCGGGCACGCGCGAGGAGGCCGTGGTCGTGCTCGACAACCTCCTCCAGTTCCGCGTCTATTCCGGCTGGAGGAGCGCTTTCGCGGCGCACGCCCGGGGCTAACGGCCGAAAAGACCCCTGTGCTACCGTTTCGACGCGCTCCATGAAGCTGATCGTCCAGATCCCGTGCCTCAACGAAGAGACGACGCTGCCCGAGGCGCTGCGCTCGATTCCCCGCCAGATCCCCGGCGTCGACACGGTGGAAGTGCTGGTCGTGGACGACGGCTCGACGGATCGCACGAGTGCCGTGGCCCGCGAGCACGGGGCCGACCACGTGGTGCGCTTCCCGCGCCGCAAGGGCCTGGCCTACGGCTTCATGGCCGGGCTCGACGCCTGCGTGCGGCTGGGCGCCGACGTCATCGTGAACACGGACGCCGACAACCAGTACCCCGGCTCCGACATCCCCAAGCTGATCGCTCCGATCCTCGCCGGCGAGGCCGACATGGTGATCGGCGACCGGCGCGTGAGCGAGGTCGCGCATTTCTCCTGGACGAAGCGCCGCCTGCAGGAGCTCGGCTCCTGGGTGGTGCGCAAGGTCTCGGGCACCGACGTGCCCGACACCACGAGCGGCTTCCGTGCCCTGACCCGGGACGCCGCGCTGCGTCTCAACATCGTGAGCGAGTTCACCTACACACTCGAGACGATCATCCAGGCCGGCAAGAAGAAAATGGCCATCGCCCACGTGCCGATCGAGGCCCAGGAGACGCGGCCCTCGCGCCTGTTCAGCTCGACCTGGGACTACGTGAAGCGCAGCGGCGCCACGATCCTGCGCATCTACGCGATGTACGAGCCGTTCAAGGTTTTTATCCTGCTGGGCTCGGCCTTGTTCTTCTCCGGCGTGGCCCTGGGCCTGCGTTACGCGTACTTCTGGTGGATGGGCGACATCCGCGGCCACATCCAGTCGGCCATCCTGTCGGTGCTGCTGCTGATCCTCGGCTTCCAGACGCTGCAGTGGGGCATCATGGCCGACCTCATCGCGAGCAACCGCAAGCTGCTCGAGGACGTGCTCTACCGCGTGCGGCGCGCCGAGCTCGACCCGCCGGACCGCCGTGGCTGAAGCGCGGGACGTCTCGGTCGTCATTCCCGCCTTCGACGAGGAAGGCGGCATCGCCGCGGTGGTCGAGCGCCTCAAGGGCCGCGGCTTCCACGAGATCCTGGTCGTGGACGACGGCTCGAGCGACCAGACGGCGGCCCGCGCCGAGGCCGCCGGCGCCCGCGTCGTGCGGCATCCCTACAACAAGGGCAACGGAGCGGCCGTGAAGACGGGTATCCGCGAGGCCAAAGCGGAGGTCGTCCTGCTGATGGACGCCGACGGCCAGCACGACCCGGATGAGGCCGCGTCCCTCTACGGCCCGATCGGACCCTACGACATGGTGATCGGGGCGCGCGCGTCCGCGGACCAGACGTTCACCCGCGCTCTCGGCAACGCGGTCTTCAAGGCGCTCGCCTCGTGGCTCACGGGCCGGCCGATCCCCGACCTCACGTCGGGCTATCGGGCCGCGCGCCGCGACCGGCTCCTCGACATCCTGCACCTGCTTCCCAACGGTTTCTCGTACCCGACGACCTCGTGCCTGGCCTTCCTGAAGGCCGGGCTCTCGGTCTCCTTCGTGGGCATCCATGCGCGCAAGCGCATCGGCTCGAGCAAGATCAAGGTGATGCGCGACGGCACGCGCTTCCTGCTCATCATCCTCAAGATCGTCACGCTCTACAGCCCTCTGCGCGTTTTCTTCCCCGTGAGCGCCACGGCCTTCGTGCTGGGCGCCGCCTACGGCGCCTGGAACGTGGCGGCTCACGGCAAGATCCCCATGGGCTCGGCGTTGCTCATCCAGCTCGCGGTGGTGGTCTTCCTCTTCGGGCTGATCTCGGAACAGATCGCGGCGGGACAGGATCGGAAGTGAAGGGGAGGCTCGTCCTCGCCCTCCTGGCCCTGCTCCCGGTCCTCGCCCTCTCGCCGGCTCTGCTCGACGAAGTCCTCGTGAGCCCCGGCGACGGCGCCTTCCTCCATTACCCGCTGCGCGCGGCGGTGTGGTCGGCGTATCGCCACGGGGAGCTGCCGAGCTGGAACCCGACGATCTTCTCCGGCACCCCGCTCCTCGCGGCCTATCGGCCGGGCGCTCTCTATCCGCCCATGGCGGTCCTCGCGCTGCTACCGCCGTTCGCCGCCTTCCAGGTGCTCGTGACCGCCTCCCTCGCCGCGGCCGGCCTCGTCACCTTCCTCTATCTGCGGCGCCTGGGCGCCGGCCTCGTCGGCGCCTATGCCGGGGCCGTCGCGTTCGCGCTCGGTCCCTACCTCGTCGGCCATCTCGACGACACGGCCACGATCGTGGCGGCACCGCTGCTGCCTCTCGTGCTGCTCGCGGCCGAGGATCACATGCGGGCCGCTTCCCCGCGCCGGATCCTGGCGCTCGCGGCCGCGCTCGCGGCGCTGTTCCTCGCGGGATCGCCGGAGGCCTCGCGGGCCGGGCTCGCCCTCGTCGCCGGACGCCTGGCCGTCGGCCACCTGTTCCGCGGCAGCGGCACGCGACCGACCGCCTGGCGCTCGGTGCTCGCCGTCGCGGCGGGCTTCGCCCTCGCGGCGCCGCAGCTCGTGCCGTCCCTGTTCGCGACGCGTGACGCCGGCCGCGCCCTGACGGGCCTCGCGTCGGATGCGGTGCTGGTCCCGGGCCTCACCGGTCTCGTGCTGCGCTACGTCTCCCACACCCCGGCTCCGGCCCTCGCCCTCGCGGCGCTGCCGCTGCTGTTGACCCAGACGCCGGTGCGCGTGTTCGGCGTCGCGCTCGCGCTGTGCCTGGCCCTGCAGTGGGGCCAGGGGCCGCTCTCGGCCCCGGGCGCCCTCGCGATGGTGTTCGACCTCTCCCTCGCCGTTCTCGCGGGCCTGTCGCTGTCGACGCAGTGGGCCGAGAGGCGCGAGGCCCAGGGCCGCCGCCTGCGCGCGTACACGCTCTTCGCCGCCCTCGGCTCGTGCGCCGCCCTCGCCGTCTCGGCCGCGATCCTCGGTCCGCTGCCGGACACCCTGGCCGGAGCCACCGGCGTGCTGGCGCTCTCGATGATCCTGTACTTCGCCCTGGCCGCGTCGCCCGACACGCTGATCGCCGGCGTGTGGCTGCTTCCCTTCACGGTGTCGTTCCTGCTTCAGCCCCACAGCCGCGGGACGTGGACGGATTCGCCGACACGCAACGTCCTCGAAGTCGGCACGCCGACGAGCGCGGCCCTCGAGCGCGCCATGGGCACGCGCCGCGCCGAACGCGTGCTGACGCTCACGCGGGGCTGGCCGCGGCCCGACGAGGCGCGGGATCTCGCCTTCGGCGGGCTCGGGGGGCTGCGGGGACGGAGGAGCGCCAACGGCTACGACCCGATGGTGCCCTTGCGCACGCGGGCGGCCTGGGACGGCATGGGGGTCGGTGGATCGCTGCCGGGCACCTTCTTCCGCTCCGAGAACTCCCGGCTTCTCGCCCTCGGCGTGGGTTTCGTGCAGGTGCCGGCCTCGGCGCTGCGGGCCAAGGCCGAGGCGTGGGGACTCGGGGACACGCTCGACCTGGTGCTCGCGCCCGGAGAAGCCCGCACGCTGCCCGTGCCGCTCGGCGCCACCACCGAGGTGCGGATCGCATCCTGGCTCTCCGAGGCGGTCGACGTGACCCAGGGCGAGACGGTCGCCGAAGTGAGAGTGCGCCTCGCCACGGGCCGCGAGCTCACGATGCCGCTGCGGGCCGGCCTCGAGACGGCCGAATGGGCGATCGAGCGCGACGACGTGCGGCGCCAGGTGCGTCACGAGCGCGCGCCGATCCTCGAGAGCTTCAGCGAGCCCGAGCTCGGCTTCGTCGCCCACCACTACCGGGCGTTGCTGCGCCTTCCGGGCCGCTTCTACGTCGACCGTGTCCGCGTCGTCCGCGGACCAGGACGCGGCCTCCTGACCCTGGGCCGGCTCGCCCTCGTCGACGCCGACACGGGCGTGTCGACGCCGGTTTCCCTCGCGAGCGGGTTCGTGAGCGACGAGGGCCGCTTCCGCGAGCTCTCCGCGACGCCGTCCGTTCGCCTGTACGAGGTCGTGTCGAGTCCCGGGCGGGCCTTCGTCGTGGAGTCGCTGCGCGTGGTCGAGAACGCGGCCGCCGCCCTGGCGACGCTACGCCTCCCCGATGCGGCGCGCGTCGATCTACGGCGGGTAGCCCTGGTCGAGGCGGCCGACGCACGCGGGGTCGAATCGCCCAAAGGCGGCCGGGCATCGCGCGCGGCCGTCGTCAGCGCCGTCGGATCGCGCATGGAGGTCCGTGGCGAAGGGCCGGGGGTGCTGGTCGTGAGCGAGAGCTACGATCCCGGCTGGCGGGCCGAGCTGGACGGAGCTCCGGCGCGGGTGCTGCGGGTCAACCAGGCGTCCCTCGGCATCGTCCTCGGACCCGGCGCCCACCGCGTGCTGTTCGAGCATCGTCCGCGAGGCTTCGGCCTCGGCCTCGCGATCGCGGCGCTCGCCGCGGGCGGCCTGGGACTCGCGCTGCTGCGGCGTGTTTGACCGCCAAAGAGGCCGCGTGCTAGCGTCTTTTTTTCTCTAACACGGGTCTGCGTGAAGCCTTCCCTCTCCATCTTCTTTCCCGCCTACAACGACGCCGGCACGATCGCGAGCCTCGCCATCGTCGCGCACATGACCGCGCGCACGCTCACCGACGACTACGAGGTGATCGTGATCGACGACGGCGGACCCGATCACACCGGGGTGCTGCTGGACGAGATGGCCCTCCACTTCCCGTGGCTCAAGGTGGTCCACCACGTGAAGAACCGCGGCTACGGCGGGGCCCTGCGCAGCGGCTTCGACACGGCCTCGAAAGACCTCGTCTTCTACACCGACGGGGACGCCCAGTACGATCCCCGCGAGCTCACGAAGCTGTTCGAGGCCCTCGGACCGGACGTCGACTTCGTGAACGGCTACAAGATCGGCCGGTCCGACCCGTTCCACCGCATCGTGATCGGACGCGTCTACCACTGGTTCGTCCGCACGGTGTTCGGCCTGCGCCTGCGCGACGTCGACTGCGACTTCCGGCTGATGCGCCGGGAGATCTTCCGCAAGGTGCATCTCACGCGCAGCTCGGGCGTCATCTGCGTCGAGCTCATGAAGAAGGTGCAGGATCACGGCTTCCGCATCGCCCAGGTCCCGGTGCATCACTTCCACCGCTCCTACGGCAAGAGCCAGTTCTTCAACGTGCCGCGCGTGGGGCGCACGCTCCTGGACCTGATGCGCCTGTGGCTCGAGCTCGTCGTGCGCAAGGAGCACCTGAAGGCGCCCGCCGCGGCCACGGCGCCGGAACGCCGTTGAGCACGGACCACCGGGACTACTACCGAGGCCGCAAGGTCCTGGTGACGGGCGGGCTCGGCTTCATCGGCTCGAACCTGTGCCGCACCCTGGCGGACCTGGGCGCCGACGTCACCGCGGTCGACAGCCTGCTGCCCGACTACGGCGGCAACCTGTTCAACCTCGCGGGTTACGAGGACAAGCTCCGCATCAACGTCGCCGACGTGCGCGGCCACGGCATGGAGTATCTGGTGCGCGGCCAGGAGGTCCTGTTCAACCTCGCGGGCCAGGTCAGCCACATCGACTCGATGACCGACCCGTTCACGGATCTCGAGATCAACTGCCGCAGCCAGCTCTCGATCCTGGAGGCCGTGCGCAAGGGCAACCCGAGCCTCAAGATCGTCTACGCCGGCACGCGCCAGATCTACGGCAAGCCGCAACGGCTGCCGGTGGACGAGAGCCACCCGCTCCAGCCCACCGACGTGAACGGCATCAACAAGATCTCGGGCGAGATGTACCACCTCGTCTACCACTCGGTGTACGGGATCCGCACCTGCTCCCTGCGCCTCACGAACACCTACGGCCCGCGCCAGCTGATCCGCCACAACCGCCAGGGCTTCATCGGCTGGTTCGTGAGGCAGGTGACGCTGGGTGAGGAGATCCAGCTCTTCGGCGACGGCAGCCAGCGCCGCGACTTCGACTACGTCGACGACGTGGTGGACGCGTTCCTGCGGGCCGGCGCCATGGCTCAGGCCGACGGCCAGGTCTTCAACCTGGGCGGCGAAGCGCCGGTGTCCCTCGCGGTGCTCGCGAAGCGCATGATCGAGATCGCCGGCCAGGGATCCCTGCGCGTCGCGCCGTTCCCCGAGGAGCGCAAGCGCATCGACATCGGCGACTTCTACGCCGACGCGACGCGCATCAAGGACGCCCTCGGCTGGCGTTCGACCACGTCCCTCGACGTCGGCATGACGAAGACCCTCGACTTCTATCGCGCCCACAAGGAGCACTACCTGTGACCGCCGTCCCCTTCGGCGACTTCCGCGCCCACCTCGAGCCGCTGCGCGCCGAGATCGACGCGGCGATCGCCCGCGTGCTCGAGTCGGGCTGGTTCATCCTGGGCCCCGAGTGCGAGGCCTTCGAGCGCGAGCTCGCGGCGGAGATGGGCTGCCGCGACGTCGTGGCCGTGGCGAACGGCACCGAGGCGATCCAGCTGGCCCTCGAGGCCGCCGGCCTGCGCGCGGGCGACGAGGTGATCACGTCGCCGCTCTCGGCCGCCTTCACGGCCCTGGCGATCGAGCGCGCCGGCGGCACCCCCGTGTTCGCCGACCTCGATCCGAAGACGCTCAACGTGGACCCGCAGGCCGTCGCGCGCGCGGTCACGCCGCGCACGCGCGCCATCGTACCCGTCCACCTCTACGGTCATCCCGCGGACATGGACCCGATCCTCGCGACCGCGGCCGAGCGCGGGCTCGCGGTCGTCGAGGACGCCTGCCAGGCCCACGGCGCTCGGTACAAGGGACGCACGGTCGGGACGCTCACGCCGCTCGGCACCCATTCCTACTACCCCACGAAGAACCTCGGGGCGTTCGGCGACGGCGGCGCCGTCCTCGTCAACGACCCGGCCCTTCTGCCGCAGCTCCGACGGCTCCGCAACGGCGGCCAGAGCGACCGCTACCGCCACGAGATCCCGGGGATCAACAGCCGCCTCGACGAGATCCAGGCGGCGATCCTGCGAGTGAAGCTGCGCCACCTCTCCGCGGCCACCGAGCGCCGCCGGCAGATCGCCGCGACCTACGGCGCCGAGCTGGCCGGCCTCGGCCTGGGCCTGCCCGAGGAGCAGCCTTACGCCCGGGCCGTCTATCATCTATATGTAGTGAGGCATCCCCGGCGAGACGCGCTGATGGCCGACCTCAAGGTCCGCGGCATCGGCACGCTCATCCACTACCCGATCCCCCTGCACCTGCAGCCCGTCTTCGCCCGGCTGGGCGGCCGCACGGGCGACCTGCCCGTGGCCGAGGCGGCGGCGGCGGAGATCTTCTCGCTCCCGATCTACCCCGAGATGTCCGATGCCCAGGTCCGCGCCGTGACCACGGCCCTGCGGGAGGCGCTGCGCTCCCTCCCGGCGTGAACCTGGTCGATCCCGCCACCGCCGCCGTGGCCGGAATCGTCCTGTTCCTGGTTCCCGGGCTCGCGTTCCTCGCGCTCGTCGGCGCGGGCGAGCGCAAGGCCCTGCGCCTCGACGAAGGCCTCTACCTCGCGGTGGCGGTCAGCGTGATGGCCGCGTCGTGGGTGGCCCTGGTGCTAGCCGAAGCCGGGCGTTTCTCGCTGGTCGCGGCGGCCGCGATACTGACGGCGGCGAGCGTCGTCGCGCTCGTGGCTGGGAGGCGGCGCCTCGGCAATCCCCTGCCGCCCTGGCGCGGGCTCGGGGACCTCGCCCCGGCGCTGGCGGTACTCGCCGTGGCCTTCGCGCTGCAGGCGCACCCGAGCGAGTACCTCGTGGGCGGCCGCGATCCCGGCACGTACATCGGGGCGATGGGCGTCATCGCACGGACGGGCGGCATCGCCTACACCGATCCGGTCGTGCTCTCGATCCCGCCCCAGGACGTGGAGCTCTTCTATCGCAACGCCCAGAGCCCCGACTTCAACTGGGGCCGCTTCATGGGCTTCCCCCTGGAAAACCCCCGCTCGGGCCGTGTCTTCCCCGAGTTCTTCCACCTGTTCCCGAGCTTCGGCGCCTATCTCTTCCAGGCCATGGGCGTCAAGGGCGCTCTCGCGACGCCGCCCGTCTTCGGAATCCTCGGCACCCTCGGCGTGTTCTTCGCGTTGCGCCGCCTGTTCGGCGAGGCCACGGCGCTGCTCGGGTCGCTGCTGCTCGCGACGAACGTCGTGCAGGTCTGGTTTGCGCGCTATCCGGTGTCCGAGACGTTCTCGCAGTTCCTGGTGTTCGTGGCCTTCCTGGCCCTCGCCCATTGGGAGGAGCGCGGCTCGCCGTTCTTCGGCGCCCTCTTCGGCGCCGCGCTCGGGCTGTCGTTCCTCGTGCGCATCGACAGCGTGCTGCTCCTGGCGCCCCTCGCGATCTACCTGCTGGTGCGCCTCGCCCATCGCGATCTCACCGGGCCGAGAGCGGCCGCGGCGTTGATACCGATCGGCCTGCTGCTGCTCCACGCCGGCTTCCACGCGGCGTTCTTCTCGCGGAAGTACATCGTCAGCATCGCGTCGCGGCCGTACTGGCAGCAGCCACTCGGCGTCTGGATCGCGGCGTCGGTCCTGGCGCTGGCCCTGCTCGTGATCGGGCTCCGCACGGGCCCGCGGCTCGTGCAGGCCCTGGAGACGCACGGCGAGGCCCTGCGCGGCGCGAGCGTGGGCGCCGTCGTGCTGCTCGCGTCGTACGCGTACTTCCTGCGGCCGCTCCTGTCGGCCTGGGCCGGGGGCGACGGGAACGACGCGGCTCTCGCGTGGGCCGATCCCGGCGTCCTGGCCCGCCTCGGCTTCCCGCGCCTCGCGGCCCACGACGCCCAGGCGTTCGTGCGCCTCGGCTGGTTCGTGACCCCGCTCGGACTGCTGCTCGGCGTCCTCGGCCTGCTGTCCGGTCTGCAGGCGTTCCGGGCGCGCACGCTCTTCTTCGTGCTCACCGCCCTGTCCTTCTCGGGCTTCTACTTCTACAAGATCCGCATCTACAACGACTACTACTTCGCGCTGCGCCGCTTCGTGCCGGTAGTCCTGCCGTGCCTGCTCGCCTTCGCGGCCTTCGCCCTGGTGCGCCTCGCCGCACGCGGTGGAGCTCGACGCTGGGCCGCGGGCGTGCTCGCCCTCGTGCTCTTCGGCGCCTTCGCGCGCGACACGGCGCGGATCGCGGCGTTCACGGACTGGAAGACCGCGGTGCGGTTCGTCGAAGACGTCTCGCGGCGCTTCGGACCCGACGACGTCGTGATCTTCGAGCAGGCCCAGAGCGTCCACCTGCTTTCACTCCCGCTGTGGGCGGTCCACGGCGTCAACGCCGTCGAGCTCGCGCGCTTCAACCCGGACCCGGAGAAGCTGCGGGACCTGGTCGCGCACTGGCGCACGCTCTACCGCAACATCTACTTCGTGAACACCTACCGCACCGACCTGTGCGGCCTGTTCCTGAGCCGCGTGGAGGATTACTCCTTCGGCACCCAGGAATGGGAGCGCGCCTACGGGCGGCCGCCCGTGAAGCCCGAGTTCCGCGCGCTGCGCTTCACGCTCTCGCGGGTGGTGCCGCCGGAGGAGCTCAGCGTGCCGCCGCTGCGCGAGGTGGACCTCGGCGGCTCCGACGACTTCCAGGTCTCGGGCTTCTTCGACAAGGAGGGCGGCGGCGACGCCACCTTCCGCTGGACCGGGAGCTGCGGCTCCGTCTACCTGCCCGGCCTGCGCGCCGGAGACACGCTGATCGTCACCGCGGCGGGCGGACCGCGCCCCGCGGACAAGCCGGCGACGGTCACGGCGTCCCTCTCCGGCGTTCCGGTGGGCGGCTTCACCGCGACGGAGTTCCCGCACGAGTACGCGCTGCGCATGCCCGATCCCCTGCCTCCCGGGCCGCCCGTGCTGCGCTTCGACGTGCCGGCCTGGCGCCCCGGCAACGTCCTGGCGGACTCGTCGGACACGCGCGATCTCGGCCTCATGGTCGATCGCATCCGGATGAAGGCGGCCGCGCGATGAGGTCGCTCATGATCACGTCGTCGTATCCGAAGTTCCCGGGCGACGTGACGGCGCCCTTCATCGAGTCGATCGCATTGTCTCTCGTCGCGCGGGGCCACAGCGTGGACGTCGTGCTTCCGCACCACCCGGAGCTGCGCGCGAGCGAGCGCGGCCCGGTCCGCCTCTTCCCCTATCGCTACGCGCCGTCCGACGCCTGGAGCCTGTGGGGCTATGCCCAGAGCCTGCAGTCGGACGTCCGCGTGCGGCGGGGCATGTACGCGCTGCTCCCGTCCGTCGCCCTGTCGCTGCGCGCGACGCTCGGGGAACGGCTGCTCGCCGAGAGCTACGACGTGGTCCACGCCCACTGGGTGGTGCCGAACGCGGTGCTGGTGACGGACATCGTCCGCGCGCACCGCATGCCGTTCGTGATCAGCCTCCACGGCAGCGACGTGTTCGTGGCCGAGCGTCTCGGACCGGCCCGGGCGCTGGCGCGCCGGGCGTTCGCCGCGGCCGGCGGTATCACCGCCTGCAGTGACGATCTCCATCGGCGGGCGCTGGCCCTGGGCGCGCCGGCCGTCCGCACGCGCACGGTGCCCTACGGCGTGGACGTGGCGGCGTTCCGGCCCGACGCCGGGCAGCCGGGAGCGATTCGCGCGCGGCTCGGCGTGGCACCCGACGCGTTCCTGGTCCTCGCCTTCGGCCGGCTCGTGGAGAAGAAGGGCTTCCGGTACCTGATCGAGGCCGCGGCCCAGGCGCCGGGCGCCCATGTCGTGATCGCCGGCGACGGCGACCTGCGCGACGAGCTCCCGCTCCTCGCCCGCTCCTTCGAGGCGCCGGTGTCCTTCAGCGGGGCTCTCGAGCGCGAGGCGATGGCCGCGGCCCTGGCGAGCGCCGACGTCGTGGTCGTGCCCTCGGTGGTCGATCGCGCCGGAAACGTCGACGGCCTGCCCAACGCGCTGCTCGAGGCGCTCGCGGCCGGCCGTCCCATCGTCGCCTCGCGTGTGGCCGGAATCCCCGACGTGATCGAGCACGAGCGGAACGGTCTGCTCGTCCCCGAGAAGGACGCCGGGGCCCTGGCCGAGGCGCTCCGGCGCCTCGTGCGCGAGCCCCAGACGCGAGCGCGCCTTGCGGCCGCCGCGAGAGACACCGCCGTGACGCGCCTCTCGTGGGACGCGGCCGCGCGCTCGTTCGAGGAGACCTATGCCCACGCGACAGCGCTGGACGCCCGTTAAGGGCACCGCGAGCCGGGTCTACGACCCGCTCGAGCGCCTCGCGCTGGGGGCTGCCGACCTCCCGGGGCGGCTGCTCCTCGGCTGGCTCCCGCACGCGGCCCAGCCGGTCGACCGCGCGTCGATCCGAGAAGTCCTGGTGCTCCGCCTCGACCGCATCGGCGACGTCATCATGTCGCTGCCGGCCTTGGCCGATCTGCGGGCGGCGCTGCCGAACGCGCGCGTCCGGCTCGCCGTGGGCGCCTGGAGCCTCGACATCGCGAAGGGCGCGCCGGTGGACGAGGTGCTCGTCTGGAGCGCCCCGTGGGTCGGGCGGCCCAGCGAGGGCGCCGCGACGCTCGGCGAGCTCGCCCGGAAGGCTCGCACCCTCCGACGGGAGCGCCTCGATCTCGCGATCGACCTCCAGGGCGACGTGCGCGCGTCGTTGCTGATGCGATTCGCCGGCGCGCGCGCGCGTGTCGGCTACGCGAACACGGGCGGGGCCTATCTGCTCACCCACGTGGTGCCTCTCGACGAGACCGTCTCGTGGGTGGAGCAGAATCGCCGGGCGCTGGCGGTGGCACTGGGCGAGGTGCCGCGCACCGCCTTCGACCCGCTGACCGCCGCGGACCGGACCTTCGCGAACGATCTGCTCCGGAACCTCCACCTCGACGACAAACGGCCTCTCGTGGGACTGCACCCCAGCGGTGGCCGGCTCGTGAAGCAGTGGCCCCCGGCACGCTGGGCCGAGGTGGCGGCGCGCCTGCAGCGCGACTTCGGCGCGACGCTCCTGATCACGGGGTCCGCGGCCGATCGCGAGCTCGCGGCGCTCGTCGCGACGCGCCTGCCGCGGAAGCCCCTCGATCTCACGGGGCGCCTGGGCGTGCGCGAGACGATGGCGCTGCTCGCGCGCCTCGACCTGTTCCTCTCGCCGGACACGGGCCCGATGCACATGGCGTGCGCCGTCGACACGCCGTCCGTGACGGTCTTCGGCCCCTCGGATCCCGCGCGCTACTTCTCGGGGGGCAGCGGCGCTCCCGGAAGCCGGCACGTGGTGGTGCGCGCCGAGCTGTGGTGCGCGCCGTGCAATCTGATCCGCAAGCCCCCGGCCGAATGCGCCGCGGGCACGCCGGAGTGCCTCAAGCTCGTGACGGTGGACGCCGTGTACGAAGCCGCCGCGCGGCTGCTCCGGGAGACTAGGAGCCCGGGCTAGCCGGCGCGCGCCTTGCGGCGCGCGGGCCGGCGCTCCTCGGCGTCGGCGGCGGCGGCTTTCGCGGCCTTCGCCGCGTCGCCCTTCTTGGCGATGCTCGCCTTCAGGGCCTCCATGAGGTCGATGATCTGCGCCTTGGGCTGTTCCGGCGCGGCGGTGATCTCCTGGCCCTGGACCTTACCGTCGATCGCGGCCTTCTGGCGCTTGCGGACCTCGTCCTCGTATTCCTGGGGCCGGAACTCCTCGGAGGCGATCTGGTGCACGAGCTGGACCGCCAGCTTGAGCTCGCTGTCCTTCACGTCGGCGTCGCCGAGCGGCACCTCGTCGATCGCGCGCACCTCGTCGGCGTAATGCAGCTGCTGCATCACGAGACCCTTGCCCATGGGCCGGATCATCACGATGTACTGCTTGCCGCGGGCCGCCCACTTGGCGATGGCGGCGCGGCCCGTCTGGCGCATGGCCTCCGCCAGCAGGTGGTAGGCCTTGTCGCCCCCCTCGTCGGGCCCGAGGTAGTAGGCGCCGTCGAAGTAGATCGGGTCGACCTCCTTCGCCGGCACGAACTCCGTGATCTCGATGGCGCGCTCCTTCTCCTGCTCGAGGGCCTTCAGCTCCTCCTTCGTGAAGGTCACGTACTGGTCCTTCGCGAACTCGTAGCCCTTCACCATCTCGTCGCGCGTCACGATCTCGCCGTCCTTCTTGCAGACGTACTGCTGCTGAAGGCGGGAGCCACACTTCGCGTGGAGCATGTTGAAGGAGATGGCCGCCTGCGACTCGGCCGCGGAGTACATCTGGATCGGGATCGAGACCATCCCGAAGCTCAGGGTGCCGGAAGTCAGCGGTCGCGCCATGCTCCGGATCATAGCACGCGGTCGCAAGTGGTTTCGATAGAAGGAGTTATGAACACAATATCTCGCGCCGCACGGGACGCTCGCACCCACATCTGGTGCTTTCGAGGCCCGCAGGGATGAAGTAGTCTGCACCTCGCGTGGCGAACGACGGCGTGCTCATCTACGGGGCGAGCGGATACACGGGCGAGCTCGTCGCCCGCCACGCCCACGCCCGGAAGCTGCGACCCGTGCTGGCGGGCCGCAGCAGCGCTCCGGTGACGGCGCTCGCCCACGAGCTCGGTTTCGAAGCCCGGGTGTTCGCCCTCACGGATCCCGCGGCGGTCCTGAAGGGCCTCGAGGGCCTACGGGCCGTGGTCCACTGCGCGGGCCCGTTCTCCCACACCTCGAGAGCCATGGCCGACGCCTGCCTCGCGGCGCGCGTGCACTATCTCGATATCACCGGCGAGGCCGTCGTCTTCGAGAGCCTCGCGGCGCGCGACCGCGAGGCGCGGGCCCAGGGCGTGATGCTGCTGCCGGGCGCCGGTTTCGACGTCGTGCCCTCCGATTGCCTCGCCGCCCATCTCAAGCGGCGCCTCCCGACCGCGACCTCCCTCTCCCTCGCGTTCCACGCCGCGGGCGCCGTGCTCTCGCGCGGCACCGCCACCACGATGGTCGAGAACCTGCAGAGCGGCGGCCTGGTGAGACGCGGCGGCGCCCTCACGTGCGTGCCGTCCGGCTGGAAGACGCGTCGCATCGACTTCGGTCGCGGAGCGCGCCCTGCCGTGACGATCCCGTGGGGCGACGTCTCCACGGCCTTCCACTCGACGGGGATCCCCGACATCGAGGTCTACACGAGCGCCGGCGCCGTTCAGGTCGCCGCGATGCGGCTGTCGCGGTTCGTGGCGCCGCTGCTCGGCACGGCGCCGCTCCAGTCCTTCCTCAAGGGGCGCATCGCCGCCCGTCCGGTGGGCCCGAGCGCGGAGCAGCGCGCGCGCGGACAGTGCTTCTTCTGGGGCGAGGCCCGCGATGGCGCGCGGTCCGTCGTCTCCCGGCAGCGAACGCCCGAGGGCTACGCCTTGACGGCGCTCACCGCGGTGGCCGCGGCCGAGAAGGTCCTTGCGGGCCAGGCGCCGATCGGCTTCCAGACTCCGGCGAAGGCCTACGGTCCCGATTTCGTCCTCGAGATCCCCGGCGTCTCACGCGAGGATCTGTGAAGGACCTGCTGATCGTCGGCGCCGGCCCCTCGGGCCTCGCCGCCGCGATCGCGGCGGAACAGGCGGACCTCGACTACGAGGTCCTCGAGAAGGGCGTCCTCGTCAACTCGATCTTCCACTTCCCGCGGGCGATGACCTTCTTCACCACGCCCGAGCTCCTGGAGATCGGCGGCCTGCCCTTCGTGACGCCCTACGAGAAGCCGACCCAGTGGGAGGCGCTGCGCTACTACCGGCGCGTGGCCGACACGTTCCGGCTGAAGATCCGCCTGGGCTGCGCCGTGCGCGCTCTCGAGCGCGCGGACGACGCCTTCGCGGTGGGCGTCGAGGCGGGCGGCCAGCGAGACGTCCTGCGCTCCCGCAACGTCGCGATCTGCACCGGCTACTACGACCATCCCAACCGCCTGGGCATTCCCGGCGAGGACCGCCCCCACGTCTTCCACTACTACGACGAGCCCCACGCGTACTACCGGCAGGACGTCGTGGTGGTCGGTGGCAAGAACTCGGCGGCGATCGCGGCCCTCGAGCTGTGCCGGGCGGGCGCCCGCGTGACGCTCGTGCATCGGCGTGCGGCGCTCGGCGATTCGATCAAGTACTGGATCCGTCCCGACATCGAGAACCGCCTGAAGGACGGCGCGGTGCGGGGCCTGTTCGAGTCGCAGCTCGTCGAGATCGGCCCTCGGTCCGTGGTCGTCGACGGACCGGGTGGCCGGGCCGAGCATCCGGCGAGCGCGGTCTTCCTGCTCACCGGCTATCACCCGGACGCGTCGCTCCTGTCCGGCGCGGGGGTTGCGATCGACCCGCAGACGCTCAAGCCCCGCCACGACCCCGAGACCCTCGAGACCAACGTGCCGGGACTGTTCGTGGCCGGGTCCGTGGCGGCCGGCAGCGAGACGAGCCGGATCTTCATCGAGACCGGGCGCTTCCACGGCGAAGCCATCGTCAAGACGGTCGCGAGCCGCCGGTAGCTCGTGGCCGGGCCGAAGCGACCGCCGACGGTCGAGGAGCTGAGCGGCGAGCTCGCGCGCCTGGGAGCGCCGCGCCGGCGCGTCGAGGTGGCCACGGTCGGGCTCATGCTCGCCGAGACCCGAGCCGCGCCGTGGAGCGGCCCGGACTGGGTGTTCGAGCTCAAGCACGACGGCTATCGGCTGCTCGCGAGTCGCGTGGACGGCGCTGCGAAGCTGTTGTTCCGTCGCAGCTCGGACGCGACCGCCACGTTTCCCGAGATCGCGCGCGCGGTCGCGGCCCTGCCCTTCGACGTCGTGCTCGACGGCGAGGTCGTGGTCCTGGACGAGGCGGGGCGGCCCAGCTTCCAGCGCCTGCAGAAGCGGGGCCTCCTGAAGCGCGGCGCCGACGTCGCGCGCTCGGCCGCGCTCCTGCCGGCGACGCTGTTCGTCTTCGACCTGCTGGCCCTCGAGGGCCACGACCTGCGTGGGCTCGCCCTCGTCGAGCGTAAGACGCTGCTTGCGCGGATCCTGCCGCCCGCCGGAGCGCTACGGTACTCGGATCATGTCGAGGCCGAGGGCACGGCTTTCTATGCCGAGGTGGAGCGCCTGGGCCTCGAGGGCATGATGGCGAAGCGGGCCCGCAGCACCTACAGGGCCGGCCGGTCGCCGGACTGGGTGAAGGTCCGGCTCGACGCGAGCGGCGACTTCGTGGTCGCCGGCCTGAGCCCCGGCGAGGGCCAGGGCGGCGGTTACGGCGCGCTCCATCTCGCCGTGTTCGCCGACGGAAGGCTGACCTACGCGGGGCGCGTGGGCAGCGGCCTCGGCGACGCGGACCTCGCCGCGATCGCCGCGCGGCTCGCGCCGTTCCGCCGCCAGGGCCCGTCTTGCTCGGGCCCGGTACCCAAGGGCGCGGGCCAGCTCTGGGTCGAGCCGCGCGAGGTCTGCGAGGTCCGCTACAAGGAATGGACGGCCGAGCACCTGCTGCGGCACCCGGTCTTCCTGCGCTTCCGCGACGACAAGGGCCCGGAAGAGTGCGTTCGCGAGACCACGGATCCTGCGGCGAGCCCGGCTTTCAGCAACCTCGACAAGGTGTTCTGGCCCGAGGAGGGCTACACCAAGGGCGACCTGATCGAGTACTACCGCGCCGTGGCGCCCTGGCTGCTGCCCTATCTCGACGATCGTCCCGTCGTCCTCACGCGCTACCCGGACGGCATCCTCGGGAAGAACTTCTTCCAGAAGGACGCTCCCGGATCCACTCCACCCTGGCTCCGCACCGAGCGCATGTGGAGCGAGCATGCCCAGCGCGAGATCGACTACTTCGTGGTCGACGATGCGGAGGCCCTCGCCTACCTCGCGAACCTCGGCACCATCCCGCTCCACATCTGGTCGAGTCGCGTCGCGACCCTGGCCTACCCCGACTGGTGCATCCTCGACCTCGATCCCAAGGGCGCGCCGTTCGCCGACGTCGTGACGCTCGCTCGTTCGGCCGGCGAGCTCTGCGACGCGATGGGCGTCCCGGGCTTCCCCAAGACGAGCGGCTCCACGGGGCTCCACGTGCTCGTCCCTCTCGGCGGCCAGCTCACCTACGATCAGTCGCGCTCCTTCGGCGAGCTGATGGCGCGCGTCCTCGTGGAGCGCCATCCCGGGATCGCCACGGTCGTGCGCACGCCGTCCAAGCGCGGCGGCAAGGTCTACGTCGACTTCCTGCAGAACGGCCACGGCCGGCTCCTCGTGTCTCCGTTCTCCGTCCGGCCCGTGCCGGGCGCCCGGGTCTCGATGCCGCTGCGCTGGGAGGAGGTGACGGCAGGCCTCGATCCGACGCGCTTCACGATCGAGACCGTTCCGGGACTGCTCGCGAAGGCGGGGCAGGAGCCGATGCGGCCGGTCCTCGGGGCGACGCCGGACCTGGCGCGAGCCCTGGCCCGTCTCTCCGAGGGCCTCGGGCAGTCGGGTTAGTATCCCGGCGCATGTCCGCGCCGGCGCCCCCGCAGTTCTCCCGAGGCCGGTCGCTCCTCTTCGCGAGCGTCATCGTGTGCGGGTTCTTCGGGATCCTCGAAGGCGCCCTGCGGGTGAAGGGAGTCGCGCCGACGCTGCGGCCGATCCTGCTGCTGCGGCAGATGGACTCCGACATCCGCTTGCCGTTCATGCGTGCCGACAAGGAGGTGTTCTGGTCGCCGCAGCCCGGCTACCGGGGCGTCTTCATGAACCATGGCGTGACGATCGACTCGGCCGGCCTGCGGGGAGCCGAGGTCGACCTCCGGCGCGTCCCGGGGGGCAGACGCCGTCTCCTGGCCTTCGGGGACTCGATCACGTTCGGGTACGGCGCCGACGACGAGGATACCTACCCGTATCAGCTCGGGCTGCGTCTCGCGTCGCACCATGTCGAGGTCGTCAACGCCGGGGTCACGGGCTACACGAGTCACCAGGTGCTGGGCTACGTGCGGCGCTACCTCCCCTTGCTGCGGCCCGACGCGATCAGCGTGTGCATCGGCTGGAACGACGGCAACGGACGCACGGCGGACGACCGCGAGTACGCGCGGCGGCTGGCCGTCGCACGCGACGTCGAGGGCGTCCTGGACGGGCTCTACCTGTATCGCGCCCTCAAGAACGCCTACCTGCGGGCCGGCCTGCGCACGCCGCGCCAGGAGCGACCCATCGCGCGCGTGAGCCTCGATCAGTACCGCGAGAACCTGACCGCGATCGCGATCGAGGCGCGTCGGGTGGGCGTGCGGCCCGTCTTCGTCGCGCTGCCACGGCGTCAGGGGCCCGACGAGCGGCGCTCGCGAGACACGCCCTACGCGACGGTGCTGGCGGAGACAGCACGGACCCTGAAGGTGCCGCTCTTGAGCGTTGGGGACCTCGGCATCGACACCCCGCGCGCCTCGACGACCGAGTACTTCATCGACTCCCTGCACTTCAGCCCGGCGGGAGCGGCGCTCATGGCCGACACGCTGGCTCCGCAGTTGCTGGCCCCGGGAGTGCTCGGCCCATGAGCGGCCGCCGGCACCTCGTCGCCGCCTTCGCGGCCTACCTGCTGCTCGCGATCCTCGCGACCTGGCCCCTCGCGGCGAGGAGCGCCGAGCACGTCGTGGGCGACGAGGCCCTGCAGGGCATGTGCGTTGGCACGCCCAACCTGAACGTGTGGGCCCTGGGTTTCGTGCTCCACCAGCTGCCCCGCGATCCGCTCCACCTGTTCGACGCCAATGCGTTCCCTCCCTACCCCAGGACCCTGGCGTTCTCCGAGCACCTGTTCGTGCCGGCGCTCCTCGCGGCGCCGTTCCTCGCCCTCACCGGCAATCTCGTCTTCGCGTACAACATGACTTCGCTCCTGACCCTCGCCCTCGCCGGCCTCGGCATGTACCTGCTCGCCCGCGAGCTCGTGGGCGACGGCGTCGGCGCCTTCGCGGCCGGAGCGCTCTACGCGTTCCACAGCTTCAACGTGAACGAGCTGATCCGGCTGCAGATCCTCTCGAACCAGTGGTTCCCCTTCCTCGTCCTGGCGCTCGTGCGGTTCTTCAAGGCGCCCTCCGGCCGGCGCGCCGCGGCGGTCGGCGCGGCCTACGCGCTGCAGAGCCTGAGCTGCATGTACTGGCTCCTCTACGCGCCCTTCGTGGCGGCGCCGCTCGTGGCCGTGTTGTGGTGGCGCCACCGGACCGCGTGGCGCGCTCTGCTTCCCGTGGGCCTCGCCCTGGGCGTAGCCCTCGGGCTCTCGGGCCTCTTCGCATGGCCCTATCTCCAGAACGAGCACGACTTCGGGTTCGAGCGCTCGTCGGTGAGCTCAATGCCCCCCGATCGCTACGGCTACGTGCTCCCGAACAACTGGATGTACTCGTGGCTGCTCCCGACCACGATGCCCAACGAGCACGCGCCCCACTTCATCGGCTTCCTGTCCCTCGCCCTCGCGGCGGCCGGGCTGTGGCGGATGCGGCGTGGACCCGAGAGCCTGCGGCGTGTCGCGCCGGCCCTGCTCTTCCTGGTGGTCTTCGGCCTCGCCACGAGCCTCGGGCCGGACATGACGTTCGGGAGCGTGTCGATTCCCGGTCCGTACGCGTTCCTGCGTGCGTACGTGCCCGGGTTCGAGAGCTCGCGCTATCCCGAGCGCTTCTCGATCCTGGCCCTCCTCGGCCTCGCGCCCTTCGTGGCGGCGGGCCTCGCCGGGCTCGCGTCGTCGCGCGCGGCCTCGGGGCTCCTCGCGGCGCTGGTGTTCCTCGAGCACCTGGCGCCGCCGATGAGCCTCGCGTACCTGCCGAGCCGCGAGCACGTGCCCGAGGTGTACCGCTGGCTGGCCGGCCAGGAGGACGTGAAGGTCGTCGCCCACGTTCCGGCCTCGCGCTACTTCGGCGAGCGGGCCGACGGCATCCCGATGTACCTCTCGACGTTCCACTGGAAGCGCACGGTCCAGGGCTACACCGGCTACTTCCCGCCGAACTACCAGTTCCTGAAGTGGCATCTCTACAACTTCCCCGCGACGGGCGACGCGACGCTGCTCGCGAAGGCGGGCATCGACACCCTCGTGCTCGAGCCGGGAACTTTGCGCGGCCGAAGCCTCGAGGCCGGGCCGTGGACGCAGCTGGGGCCGTTCCCGGGAGGCGAGGTGGTTCTGCGTCTCGATCGGGTGGCGCGCCTGCCGACGACGGGGCCCCCGGCCTTCCGCCCCAGCCCGCGGGACCACTGGCGCGTCTCGGGCTCGGCCCCGGGAGCCGAGCGCACCCTCGACGGCTCGCTCGCCACGGCCTGGGTCGGCAACAGCCTGCGCTCGATCGCCCTCGCGTCCTATCGCGTCGACTTCGGCGAGACGCTCCGCGTGCGGCGCATCCGCATCGGCCTGCGGCCGGGCAGCTGGACGTTCCCCACGCGCTTCGACGTGCTCGGTCTCGCGGGCGGCACGGAGATCGACATGCCCCTCGACAAGGCCGCCATCTACGGCCGGCTCCTGGACTCGCTCATGGACGCCCCGCTGGCGCCGGCGATGATCATCGAGATCCCGCCGTCGGAGCTGCGGGGTCTCGTCCTCGAGCAGCTGCGGCCCGACCTGTTCCGGATGCCGTGGTCGATCGCCGAGTTCGACGTGGAGACGGCGCCCTAGGCCACCCGCTTGCGCAGGGTGAAGAGGCTGAACAGGAAGCTCGAGAAGACCGTCTGCAGGCCGAGCACCATCACCACGATCGCCGGGATCACCTGGCGCATGGTCACGCGCGGATCGAGACCGCCGAAGCGCACGCTCTGCCAGCCGAGCACCGCGTCCACGAGCAAGGCGCCGCCGGCGAGGGTCGCCGCGAGGCCGAGCAGCACGCCGCGCTCGAGGCCCACGGCGCCCGCGGCCCGAGCCAGACGGTCGTCGGGGAGAAAGCCTTCGCGCACCGCGAACAGCTTCGTGAAGATCGAGAACAGCACGATCTCGTAGCCGAGGATCACGAAGAAGCCGGAGACGAGCAGCGTGTGGATGTCGAGCACCGCGCCGCCCACCGGCCAGGGCCCCGCGGCGAGCCGCACGCCCAGGGCGAGACCGGCGAGGAAGAGCGCGAGCCCGGGGTAGAGGAACAGCCAGTCGGGGCTGTAGAGCAGCATGAAGCGCAGGTGCCGCCAGCCGTCGCGCCAGCTGCGCAGGTGCGGCGGCCGGGAACGGCCATCCTTGTGCAGGACGATCGGCACCTCCGAAACCCTCATGCCCTTGAGGGTCGCGGCCACGACCATCTCGCTCGCGAACTCCATGCCCGTGGTCTGGAGCTGCATGCGCGCGAAGGCGTCGCGGCTGAAGCCGCGCAGCCCGCAATGGAAATCCCCCGCGGGCGAGCGGAAGAAGAGGCGCCCGATCGCCGTCAGCACGGGGTTGCCGAGGTAGCGGTGCAAGGGCGGCATGGCGCCGGGCCGGATGCCGCCCTTGAAGCGGTTCCCCATGACGAGGTCGTCGCCGGCCCGCAGCCGCGCGACGAAACCGTCGAGGCTCGCGAAGTCGTAGCTGTCGTCGGCGTCGCCCATGATCACGAAGCGGCCCTGGGCAGCCTCGATGCCGCCGCGCAGCGCGCTGCCGTAGCCCTTCTCGACCACGTCCACGACGCGCGCGCCTTCGGCGCGGGCGATCGCCTGGGAGCCGTCGCGGCTGCCGTTGTCCGCGACCACCACTTCCCCCGCGATGCCCGCGCGCTCGAGGAACGCGCGGGCCTTCCGGACGCACGTGGCCAGGGTCTCCGCCTCGTCGAGGCACGGCATCACGATCGTGAGCTCGAGAGGCGTCGCCATCGTCAGCGGAAGCGCTCGAGGAAGCGCGTCGCCAGGACGGCCGCGTTGCCTTCGTCCTCGTGCTTGAAGAACACCCAGGCCTCGCTCCAGGCCTGGCCGCGCACCCGCTCGGCCCAGGCGTCGAGAGCCGCGTCGTCGTAGTCCGTGCGGCGCAGCCGAAGATAGCCCCAGGCCGCCGTCGCGGCGAAGTTCGCGTCGGGCTCGCCGTCGTCGGTGTCGGCGGCGCACAAGGCGGCTCCGCGCTCACGGAGCAGGCCGCGCACCTCGTCGTCGAACCAGGAGTCGTTCCGGAACTCGAAGGCGGCGCGGCAGCCCGGCGGCAGCAGGTCGAGGAAGGCCGCGAGACGCGGCAGGTCCTTCTTCAGGAAAGGCGGGGTCTGGAACAGGATCGGGCCGAGTCTGGGTCCGAGCACCGCCGCCGTCTCGAGCAGGTGGGCGACGTCGGGCGCGGCCGTCGCGAGCAGCCGCTTCTGGTGGGTGATGCGCTGCGGCGACTTGAGCACGAACGCGAAGCTCTCGGGCACTTCCGCGGCCCAGCGCTCGAGCAGCTCGCGGCTCGGCATCTTGTAGAAGGTGTTGTTGATCTCGACGGTCGCGAAGCGCTCGGCGTAGAAGCGCAGCATGGCGGCGGCCGGGATGTCCTCGGGGTAGAAGCTGCCCTTCCACTCCTTGTAGCTGAAGCCGCTCGTCCCGACCCGCACCCGCATCGTGACGATTCTAGTCCGCGACCGCGGACGCCCCGTCCGCCTCGTAGACGTGGATCTCCGCTATGCTCCAGGCGAGGGTCGCCTCCTCGGTGCGGTGGATGAAGAGCCGCAAGCGATCCACCTCTGCGGGCTCGAGGTCGTAGCGCAGCCGGGCCTTCGCGGGATCGGCCACGAGCTGTCGCGCGAGCGCCAGCTCGTAGGCCGTGTCGGGCCGCTGCTCCACCCGGAAGCCGTGTCGGCCGAGGTAGCCGTTCACCTCGAGGTTGCGCGGGAACTCACCCCACGGGAACGCCATCTCGATCTCGACGCGCACCGGCCGCCGCGGCGTCTTGAAGAGCAGCTCGAAGTACTGGCCGCTCTGCTGGCCGTCGTGGGTCGTCCACTTCGTGTCCCGCCGCCCGTCGATCGCGCGCGTGGCCGGAAAGGGGCCTTCGGCGCGGACCTCGAGGTCCCGACGCTCGATCTCCCGGCAGGCGCAGGCGCGCGGCGCCGGTGCGGGATCGAGGGACGGCAGGCCATAGACGGCCTCGTCCCCCATCTGGAATTTCAGCGCCACGGGACTCGTGGCTTCCCCCGGGCTCCGGTAGAGCAGCCGCGCCTCGGCCGCGTGGTCGGCCAGCAGCCCGGCCCGCCAGGCGCGCTGCTCCTCGGGCCAGCGCTTGGGATGGACCAGCGCGTAGCGGAAGCCGAGGCCGCGCAGCAGGGTCAGCGAGCGCTCGTCGGGAAAGTCGCGCAGGCCCCACTGGATCCACTCGAGGGCCGGCGGGTACAGGCTCGGCTTCGACATGAGGATCGGCTTCCAGTGGGCGCTCGAGAGATAGGCGTCGAGGCTCGCCCAGCGCATCTGGCGGAACGGGCGCACCGGCAGGTCGGCCACGGCGCCGGCGTCGCGCTGCGCCGCGAGCCACGCATACGCGCTCGGGGCGTGGGCGACCGTCGGTACGGCCTGGCCGGTGATCTGGCCCGGGCGCGTGTGCTCGGCCAGCAGCAGCGCCACGACGAGGGCGCTCCAGGCGGGGTTGCGCCCCTGCACGAGACGCGCGGCGCCGCAAGCCACCAGGATCGCGAGGGCGAGGTACACGAGGATCACGAAGCGATCCGGATCCCGCAGCTGGTCGAACGGCGGCCAGCCGTAGAGCCGCTGCAGCGGCCCGCGCCAGAGTCGATGCCCGTAGACGAGCACCACCGGGCCCGCGGCCAGCACGAGAGCGAGGAGTCCCGCGAGCACGACGCCCAGGGCCGGCGCCCGGCCCGTGGCGCGCCAGTTCCGGACCAGGGCGAGAAGGCCCAGGCCGCCCAGGGCCGGGGCCAGGACTCCGAGGAAGTGATCGGGCAAGGCGTGGGGCGTCACCCATGGGCCGTACAGCAGGCTGGTGGTGGGCGGCTGCAGCAGGCCGGACAGGTCGAAAACCCCCGGCTCGCCGTGGAACTCGTAGCGACGGAACAGGGCCATGAGGGGATAGGTGACGAAGCCGAGCACGACGCCGCAGGCGAGGCCGACCCCGGCCAGGATCGCGAGCACGCGCGGCCTGCGGAACGCCTCGGACTGCCACAGGCCGACGGGCAGGATCACGGCCAGGCCCGTCAGCAGGAACAGCAGGTAGTAGAAGCACGAGAGCCCCTGCAGCACGCCGAACGCGCCGAACGCCACGGCATCGCGCGCCCGCCCGCGCTCGAGGAAGCGCAGCAGGAACAGCAGGGCCAGGGGGATCCACTGCAGGGTCACGAGCTGGATCCGCGGCAGGTGGGACAGGGTGTAGGCGTTGAACACGAACAGCACCGCGCCGCACACCGCCCCCGCATCGCTTCCGGTGAGCTCGCGCATCAGCAGGTGCGTGGCGAGGGCCGAGAGGGCGAAGGTCAAGACCAGCAGCAGGTTCGTGGCGAGCAGGGCGTCCGGAAAGAGCTGGAAGAGCGGCCATCCCAGGAGCGCCTGGCCGAGCAGCGGCTCGGAGTAGGCGAGCCCCGAGGGGTGCGGAAAGAACGCGTTGGCCTCGAGCACGCCGGGGTAGCCGAACCCCAGGTGATGGGCGCCCCAGGCCACGATGTAGACGCAGTACAGAGCGTCGCCGTCGTCCGGAGCGCGCGTCGCGGGGTTGAGGCTGAAGGGGGCGAGCACCGCCACGGCGAGGGCCAGGTAGAGGGCGGCCGCCCGCGCGGTGCCGAGCATTCGGGGGCTATCGTATAGAATTTTCGGGTACATGAGGCCTCAAGCGATCGCACTCGGTAGCCGTCAGGTGGGAGAGGGTGCGCCTTGCTTCGTGCTGGCCGAGGTGGCCTCCGCCCACGGCGGCTCGGCGGACGTGGCCCTCAAGATGCTGGAGGCGGCCTTCAAGATGGGCGCCGACGGCATCAAGTTCCAGCTCTTCCGCTCCGACCTTCTGGTGATCCACCGCCATCCCGGACGCAAGGACTTCGACCAGATCGAGCTCACGGGCAAGGAGTGGAAGAAGATCCTGAAGGCCGCGAAGGCCTCCGGCCTGGCCGTGCTGGTCGAGGCCTTCGACGCGCCGTCCCTGGACATGGCGGCCGAGGCCGGCGCCGACGGCTACAAGGTCCACACGACGGACATGGAGAACCCGGACTTCATCCGGCTGGTCGGCGCCGTCGGCAAGCCCGTCTTCTTCGCCACCGGCGGCGTGCCCGACGAGGCGATCCACGAGGCGCTCGACCTGGTGGGTGCGGCGCCCGTGGGCTTGCTCCACGGCTTCCAGACCTTCCCGACGCCGATCGAGGAGATCCGCTTCGGCGACCTCGCGCGCTGGAAGGAGCGCTTCCGGGTGCCCATCGGCTTCCTCGATCACACCGACGGCGGAAGCTCCTTCGCCCTCGTGGCTCCGGCCCTGGCCGTCGCCCACGGCGCCGACCTCGTGGAGAAGCACTTCACCCTCGACCGCAGCGAGAAGGGCTTCGACTACCAGTCGTCGCTCAACCCCGAGGACTTCTACCGGATGGTGGAGCTCCTGCGGCAGGCCGAGGCCGCCCGCGGCGACGGCACGGCCGTGCTGAGCGACGGCGCCAAGCGCTACCACCGCCTGATGTCGCGGTCGGTGGTGGCGGCGAAGCTCATCCCGCGGGGCGAGGTCCTGACGGCGCCCATGCTCGCCTTCAAGCGCACCGACATCCGTTTCGAGCCGGGCTACGCGCCCCGTGAGTCGCACCGCGTCATCGGCCGGCGCGCCGCCCGCCCGATCCAGGCCGACGAGACGATCCGCGAGGAGATGCTCGAGTGAACCCGTTCGGGAGCGAGCCCCGCGTCGTCGCGATCGTCTCCGCGCGCATGGCCTCGACCCGCTACCCCGGAAAGGCCCTCGTCCCGCTCGCCGGCAGGCCGCTCCTCGAGGTGCTCCTCGAGCGCGTCGCGTCCTCGCCGGCCCTCGACAGCGTGTGCCTCGCGACCGCGGGCGGCGACGACAACCTGCCCCTCGTGGAGCTCGCCCGCCGCCTGGGCGTGCCGGCCTTCCAGGGCGACGAGGACGACGTCCTGCGTCGCTACGTGGACTGCGCGCGCTCCATGGGCGCCCAGCACGTTGTGCGGGTCACCGGCGACAACCCCCTCACCGATATCGAGACGATGGAGCGGCTGGTCGAGGCGCACCTGCAGTCGGGGGCCGACTACACCTACGTCCCCGGCGACGCGCTGCTCATGGGTATCCTGTCCGAGGTCATCACGCGCACCGCCCTCGAACAGTCCTGGGAGCGCGGCGAAGCGCGCCATCGCTCGGAGCTCGTGACGCTCTACATCAAGGAGCATCCCGAGCAGTTCCGCATCAAGACCCTCGAGCTCGACGCGGATCTCTATCGGCCCCAGTACCGCCTCACCGTGGACGAGAAGGAAGACGTGGCGCTGATGCAGGAGCTGTTCCGGGAGCTCGCCGTCTCCGGCAAGCGGGTCACGACCCGCGAGGCGATCGCCTACCTCGACAAGAACAAGGCCCTGGCCAAGCGCAACGTCCACCTCAACCACAAGGCCCACAACGTGCGCTCCGTCAAGCTCGACGCGGCCATCGCGGGGAAGAAATGAAGAGCACCGTCACGATCGCCGGGCGCCTCATCGGCGCCGGCCAGCCGTGCTACGTGATCGCCGAGGCGGGCGTCAACCACAACTGCGATCTCGCCCTCGGCAAGCGTCTCGTGGACACGGCGGCGGCGGCCGGCGCCGACGCGATCAAATTCCAGAACTACATCGCGTCCAAGATCTCGACGCGCGTCGCTCCGCGCTACTGGTTCGAGCCCAAGGACCCGAACGGCACCCAGTGGGACACCTTCGACAAGCTCGACAAGCTGCCCGACGAGGAGTTCAAGGCGCTCCTCGCCCACGCGCAGCAGGTCGGGATCACGGCGTTCTCGACGCCCTTCGACGACGAGGCCGTGGACTTCCTCGCGTCGCTCGACGTGCCCGCCTTCAAGATCGCCTCGGCCGACCTCACCTGCCACCCGCTCCTCGAGCGCGCCGCCGCCGTCGGCAAGCCGATGATCCTGTCGACCGGCACGGCGACCCTGGCCGAGGTCGAAGAGGCCCTCGACGTGTGCCGCAAGGCGGGCAACGAGCAGGTCGTGCTGCTCCACTGCACGCTCAAGTACCCGTGCCCGCCCGAGGGCATCAACCTGCGCATGATGCAGCACCTGATGCAGGCGTTCCCGGGCGTGCCCGTCGGGCTCTCGGACCATTCCATGGGCATCAGCGTGCCCCAGGCGGCGGCGGCCCTGGGCGCGTGCCTGGTCGAAAAGCACTACACGGTCGACAAGACACTGCCGGGCGCCCCGGACCACTGGCTCTCCGTCGATCCCGTCGACATGCGCGCCATGGTCGAGGGCATCCGCACGGTCGAAAAGTCCCTGGGCACGGCGCAGAAGGGCGTCGAGCCCCTCGAGATCGACGCCTTCCACTTCGCGCGGCGCAGCGTCACGTCGGCGGTCGCGATCCCGAAGGGCACGACCCTCACCCGCGCCATGCTGACCTACAAGCGGCCCGGCACCGGCATCAGCCCGCGCCACTTCCCCATGGTCGTGGGCCGCACGGCGCGCGTCGACATCCCGGAAGACACCACGATGACGTGGGACATGCTTTGAAGGACGGCCTCCGGGTCCTCGCCGTCATCCCGGCCCGCGGCGGCACCGACCGCGTGCCGTACCTCAACATCAAGCGGCTCGGGGACCGGCCGCTCCTCGCCCACACGATCGACGCCGCCAAGGCGAGCGCCGTCGTCGACCGCGTCGTGGTGTCGACCGACGACGAGCGCGTGGCGGAGATCGCCCGCAGCCACGGCGCCGAGGTTCCGTTCCTGCGGCCCGCGTCTCTCGCGGGGGACATCTCGAGCCTGAAGCCCGTCATCGTCCACGCCGTCGAGGAGTGCGAGGCCGGCGGCGCCGCGTTCGACGTGGTCGTGGTGCTCCAGGTGACGACGCCGTATCGCGAGAGCGCCGCGATCGACGAGGCGGTCGCACGCCTCGTCGCCGGGGGCTTCGACTCGGTCGTCTCGGTGACGGAGGATCGCACGCTCGCCTGGCGCGCCGAGGAAGGGACCCTGAAGCCGCTCTTCGAGCGGGCAGGACGCCGCGACGAGCAGCCTCCCGTGTTCCGCGAGAACGGCGCCGTGGTCGCGATGCGGCGCCCCGTGATCGACGCGGTCTCGCGCTTCGGAGAGCGCATCGGCTTCCTCGCCCTCGACAAGCGCTCGGCGTTCACGGTCCACGACCTCGAGGAGTTCTGGATGGCCGAGCGCCTGCTGCGCACGCCGCGCATCCTGTTCCGGGTCGACGGCAGCGCCGCCCTCGGCATGGGCCACGTGTATCGCGCCCTCGCGATCGCGAACGAGCTGAGAGACACGTCGCGCGCGGAGATCGCGTTCCTCATGACCGCGAGCCACGCGGAAGGCCTCGCGAAGGTCTCGAGCTATGGCTATCCGGTCCGACTCGCGGGCGAGGGCAAGCTCGAGATCTACCTGGATCACGTCCGGGACTACGCTCCCGAGATCCTGATCAACGACCTGCCGGCCCTCGAAGACGCCTACCTGCGGGCCCTCGCGCACCTGGGGACGACCACGGTCAACCTGGTCGACAACCTCGACGATCTCGAGCGCACCGAAGCCTATGCCCAGGTGATCGTCTCGGTCATGAGCGACGAGCGCGAGACGCCCGAGGGCTTCTACGGCGGCCCGTCCTACGCGATCCTGCGGCGCCATTTCCGGGACAAGGAAGACAAGAAGGACCTGCGCGAGACGCCGCGCATGGTGCTGTTGTCCTTCGGCGGGAGCGATCCCCAGGGCCTCACGCTGAAGGCGGCGCGGGCCCTCCAGGCGCTGCCGCCCTCGATCGACGTGGTGGCCGTCGCGGGCCCTGCGTTCTCGTTCCGGCGCGAATTCGAGGCGATGGCGAGCGCGCTGCCCCGCCGCATCCCGCTCATCCAGCAGGCCGAGGGGCACATCGTGGACCTGATGCTCGAGGCCGACGTCGTGGTGTGCTCGGGGGGCATGAGCGTCTACGAGATCGCGGCCCTCGGCACCCCGGGGCTGGTGCTCGCGCAGAACCTGCGCGAGGAGAACCGCATGCGCGCCTTCGCCCGCCACGGCACCGTGGACTACCTGGGCCTCGGCAGCGACGTGGACGAGGCGACGATCGCGACGGCCGTCTCGGAGCTGCTGCAGGACCTGCCGCGGCGACGCGCCATGAGCGAGAAGGGTCGGACGCTGGTCGACGGAATGGGAGCGGCCCGAGCCGCCGAGCTGGTGCTGGGCAGCGCCCAGAAGAAAGAGACCGAGGGAGCGAGACGATGAAGGCCTTGATCACCGGCGGCGCCGGGTTCGTGGGAAGCCACCTGGCCGAGGCGCTCATCGAGCGCGGCGACGAGGTGTTCGTCCTCGACAACCTCTCGACGGGCTCGATCGAGAACATCGAGCGCCTGAAGAAGAGCGAGCGCTTCCACTACACGATCGACAGCGTCCTCAACGAGCCGGTCTGCGCCGAGCTCATCGACCGCGTCGACGTGGTCTACCACCTGGCGGCCGCCGTGGGCGTCAAGCTCATCGTCGAGAGCCCGGTCAACACCATCGAGACCAACGTCCACGGCACCGAGATGGTGCTGAAGCTCGCCAACAAGAAGAAGAAGAAGGTCATCATCGCCTCGACCTCGGAGGTCTACGGCAAGAGCACCGAGGTGCCGTTCCACGAGGACTCCGACCTCGTCATGGGGCCGACCAGCAAGGGCCGCTGGAGCTACGCCTGCAGCAAGGCGATCGACGAGTTCCTGGCCCTCGCCTACTTCAAGGAGAAGCGCCTGCCCGTGGTGATCGTGCGGCTCTTCAACACCGTGGGTCCGCGCCAGACCGGCCGCTACGGCATGGTGGTGCCGAACTTCGTCAAGCAGGCGCTGCTCGGCCAGAAGATCACCGTGTTCGGCGACGGCACCCAGAGCCGCTGCTTCACGTACGTGAGCGACGTGGTGGGCGCGCTCGTGAAGCTCGCACAGAACGACGACGCCGTGGGCGAGGTCTACAACATCGGCAACGACGGCGAGGAGATCTCGATCCTCGACCTCGCGAAGCGGGTGAAGGAGCGCACGCGCTCCAAGAGCGAGATCGTGCTGATCCCCTACGACGAGGCCTACGAGGCGGGCTTCGAGGACATGCCGCGGCGCGTGCCCGACACCTCGAAGCTGAAGAAGCTCATCGGCTACGAGCCCAAGGTCCACCTCGACGAGATCCTCGACAACGTGAGCGCCTACTTCACGTCGGACAAAGGCCGCGTCTGACACTCGGCGGGCACCTCAGGAAGCTCGCGTCGCACTCGGCGCTGTACGGCGCCGCCGACGTCTTCACGAACCTCATCAACTTCCTCCTCGTCCCGCTCTACACCGCCTACCTGTCGCCGGCGGACTACGGCGTCCTCGCGCTGCTGCTGCTGTTCTCGACCCTCGCGAAGATCGTCTTCCGCCTCGGCCTCGACGGCGCGTTCTTCCGCGTCCACTACGATCTCGACGACGACGACGCGAGGCGCCTGCTGGCCGGCACGGTGGCGCAGTTCTCCGCCGGTCTCGGAACGGTCCTGTTCCTCGCGGTGGTTCTCGCACAGCGGCCGCTCACGGCGCTCCTGTTCGGCCACGACCAGCCCGTCGCGAGCCTCGTCGTCCTCGCCGCGGCGGACGTGTGGCTCGGCTCCTTCGCCTACGTCCCCCTCAACCTGCTGCGCATCCAGGAGCGGCCGGGCCTGTTCTCGAGCTTCGCCGTGGCGCGCCACCTCACGAACACGATCCTCAAGGTCGTGCTGGTCACGAAGGGCTGGGGTGTCGCGGGCGTGCTGTGGAGCGACCTGATCGCCACCGGGCTGTTCGCCCTGCTGCTGTCGCCGACCCTGTTCCGCCACGCGTCGCGGCGCTTCTCGTGGCCGCTGCTCCGGGAGTGCCTGCGCTTCGGGACGCCCAAGGTGCCTCACGGCCTCATGGTGCAGGCGCAGAACCTGGCGGACCGCAAGATCCTCGACCTGTTCGTGTCGCGCGCCGAGGTGGGCGTCTACCAGATGGGCTACACCTTCGGCCAGGGCGTCAAGTTCGCGCTCTCCGCCTTCGAGCCCGCGTGGCAGCCCTTCGTGTACTCGCAGCTCAGGAATCCGGACGCGCCGCGGACGATCGCGCGGGTCGTCACCTATGCGTGGGCCGGCTTCGCGACCCTGGCCCTGGGCGTCGCGGTGTACGGCCGGGAGCTGCTCGTGCTGATGACCCCCCGCAACCCCGCGTTCCAGGCCGCGGCGCCGCTGATCCCGCCGGTCGCCCTCGCGTATCTCCTCCACGGGGCCTTCCTGCTCACGTCGATCGGCATCGGCGTGCGCAAGGAAGCGCGCTGCTACCCGATCATCACGACCCTCACGGCGACCGCCAACATCGCCCTCAACTTCGCGCTGATCCCGCGCTTCGGCATGCTCGGAGCGGCCTGGGCCACCGTGGCCTCGTACGCCCTCATGGCCGGCCTGGGCCTGATGTTCTCCCAGCGGCTCTACCCGATCCCCTTCGAGTGGTCGCGCCTCGGTCGCGTGGCGTTCGCCGCGTTCGTCTCGTTCGTGCTGTCGCGGCTCGCTCCGCCCGCGCTGCTGCCGGCCCTCGCGACGAAGACCGTCGCGCTGCTCGCGTTCCCGGCGCTGCTCATCGCCTCGGGCTTCTTGACGCCGGGCGAGCGCGAGCGCCTCTTCCGGCGGCGGCCCGCCCCCTAGCGGCCGATCGCGACGAAGCGGACCGCGTACGCGGCCGCGACGGCCGACGTGGCGAAGGCGAGGAACCAGCCGGCCACGAGGGCCGTCACGATCCGGCCGGCGCCGCGACTCTCCCACCCACGGGCCAGGCCGGCCGCTCCCAGGATCGCGAGGGGGCCCGCCAGCAGCTCGAGCTCCTTCGCGTCCTTGAACACGGACGGCGCGGCGTAGCGCAGCACGAGCAGGAGCGCTCCGGTGGCGAGGCTCGCGCCGAGCACGCGCTTCACGTGGGGCTCGGCCTCACGCAGCCTCGCGGCGCCCGCGAGAGCCAGCAGGAGCAGCGCGCCGCCATAGAACTGGAGGAGGCGGGCGGCGGCCGCGGCGAACGGGTTCGAGGCGGCGGGGCCGGACGCCGCCTGGGCGTGGGGAAGCACGTCGCGCCACAGGACGGGGATGAAGCGGGCGTACTGGAACAGCACGACGAGCGCCGCGGCCGCGGCATACGCGGCGAGGGCCCGCCAGGAGGCGCGGCGGTCCCCGCCCATCCACTGCAGGATCGCGAAGAACCCGACGAGGCCCGCCACGTTGAAGATCGAGCCCGTGTAGGCGAGCTGGGCCACGAGCAGGAAACCGAAGGCCTGGAGCAGGCGGCCCCGGTCTTCGAGGGTGGGAGCGCGGCGCAGCAGGAACGTCACGAGCAGGAGGTCGCAGGCCTGGCCCAGGAGGCCGGGGTAGAGCGCCAGGCTCAGGCGTGAGGCCTCGACCGGCAGCAGCGCCGCGACGATCTGCGCGACGCTTGCGGCGCGCGGCCCGAGGCCCGCCGCGCGCGCCGCCGCGTGCACGAGGAGCAGGAACAGGCCGAAGGCGGCAATACCGACGGTCTTCACCGCCGTCGGGACGTCGCCGAGGAACGCGGCCACCGGCACGACCAGGACGTGGAACGCGGGCGAGTAGGGGAAGAGCACGCGCGTACCCCCGATGAGCCGCGTGGCCCACGTCCCCGTGCGGAGCTGGTACTCCGTCGCGTCGATCGCGAGATACGGATCCGCGCGCAGGGCGGCGACGAAGCGCGCATGGGTCTCGACGTCCGGGTAGTAGAAGAACGGGTGCTGCAGCGCGAGCACGGCCAGGACCGCGGCCACGAGCGCCACGGCTCGCGCCGGCCGCGCCTCGGCGCCGGGCCAGAAGCCGGCGAGCGCGCGCGAGAGCAGGAGAACGAGGGCGGCCACGACCAGGGCC
>CADEEV010000031.1 GCA_902826455.1 uncultured Acidobacteriota bacterium
ATGCGCCGGATGTTCCGCTGGGCCATCGCCCGCGGCACGGTGTCGGCCTCGCCCTGCGCCGGCATCGAGACCCCCGCGAAGTCGAAGAAGGGGAACAAGACCTACACCAACGACGAGCTCCGGGCGATCTTCACGGCGATCCCGGGCTCCCAGGTCGAGCACCTCGTGCCGCTCATCGCCTACTGCGCCACCCGCTCAGACGAGACGCGCTCGGCCCGGTGGGCCGACTTCGACCTTGAGCGGAAGGTCTGGCGCATCCCGCCCGAGAAGTCGAAAACCGGGAGCCTCACGGGTGACGCCCACGACGTGCCGTTGAGCGCCGGCGCACTGCGCGTCCTCGAGGCCGTGCGCGAAGCCAACGTCAAGGCCAAGGTGTCCGCGAGCGAGTACCTCTTCCCCGCCACTGCGGACAGGAAGGGCGGGGCCCGGGGCGAGGACGACAAGCCGATCCGAGGCGAAGACGCCCGGCGCGAGGTGCGCCTCAGCAACTACATGGGCAAGCCGAACCGCACGATGGATCGCCTCTCGGCCAGCACGGGCGTCGAGAAGCTGGGCCTTCACAACATCCGCAGGACCGTCGCCACCCGCCTGAGCCAGCACGGGACGCGCGTCGAGGTCATCGAGTACATCCTCGGTCACGCCCTGCCGAAGTTGATCACGACCTATCAGCTCCACGTCCCGCTCGAAGCGATGCGCGAGGCCCTCGACTGGTGGAGCGACGAGCTCGACCGCGTCCTCGCGGCGAAGGCGACGGCGTGAAGGCCCCCAAGAAGGACAGGATCGAGGCGGCGAAGGAGCGTGCCCATGCCCGCGTTGGTCCGCGCCGAGGCAAGCGCATCCGCGGGGGCAAGCACCCGGGTTACCTTCGCAATCGGAGCGCGGCGGATCTTGCCCGCGAGATCGATTCGCTTGAGGAGATCTGGTCGACGCGGCGTGACCCCGGAGCGTTCTACGACGCGCTGATGCTTTCTGCCATCCGGGCTGACCGGCCGTTCCACGGCGGCGAGCGCTCTACACGCGACAGCCTGCCACTTCCCCGCTGGGTACTAGACGAGGTGCTCACTCGCGTACGGGCCGAGCTCCGCACCATCTCGTGGGATGGCGGCCCGAAACGCGGTGGCCGCACGGCCCGGTGGATCGAGCGCTACAAGCAGGACCGCATCGACGAGCGGCGGCACTCGGAGGTGGAGCCCTTGGTCACTGAAGACAGGCTCACCCTGGAAGAGGCGTTCGAGACGGTGACGCTCGAGCTGGAGGGAACGTTCGCCGCCGGATCCACCGACGCCATCCGTCACTCCTGGCAGAAAGTTAAGAGGCGCAGGGGCGCCAGCGCCACCTACGAGGCGTACTTCGTGAAGATCCCGCTCGGACCCACGGAGATCGACTAGCCGCAAACCTCCAGGGTTTTCGGTCTCGACCCTCTCTCCCGCCATGCGCCAGCATTCGGCAGCACATGAGGAGGGACGAGATGGACACGCCGAACACAGAAGCGCCGGTAGCCCGTGGCGAGCGCCTCGTATCGCCGCGCGATCTCAAGTCGATCGTCGGGGGCCTGAGCGAGTCCACGATTCGCCGCCTCATCGCGGAGGGACGCTTCCCGGAGCCCATCACCCTGGCGCGCAACCGCCACGGCCGACCCGTCCGCATCGCCTTCGTCGAGAGCGAGGTGCTCGCGAAGGTCGCGGAGTGGATCACGGCGCACCGTCGCAACCGGGCGTTGTAGGTGCCGGCCGAAGCGCAGGCCGTCGCGAAGGCGGCCGTAACGCACCAGAAGTTGGACCCGCCCGAGTCCACGTCGAAGGCGGTCTACATCAAGGTCATCCTCGACCAGCATAGGAAGGGGGTCGAGGCCCTGATCGGGATCGGAACCGTTCTGCTCGAGGCCAAGGCGAAGCTCGAGCACGGCACCTTCACCGACATGGTGGAGAACGACCTGCCCTTCGGTCCCCGGCAGGCGCAGTATCTGATGGCGATCGCCGGCCATCCTGTCCTGGCAAACCCGAAGCACACTTCGCTTTTGCCGGCCGCCCAGGGGACGCTCTACGCGCTCTCCCGGATCCCGGCGTCCGACCTTGAGAAGGCGATCGACAAGGGCCTCATCCGGCCCGAGATCCAGCGCGCCGAGATCGACATCGTCAGGGGGCGGATCCCGGCCCCAGCGCCGAAGCGCCCTACGCCGGCCCCGACCCCGAGCTCCTCGGCTGACGAGTCGAAGATCGCCAAGAGCGCCCCCACGAATCCGCACCTCTTCAAGCACCTCAAGCGGGAGAAGACCGCCGAGGACTGGGCCGGGATGGCGTCACGGATCGCCGACACGATCCAGGTGAACGCCGACCTACTGGCCGAAGTCCCGGCCGACGTACGTGCATCGGTGCAGGCATCCGAATGGGTCGCGAGCCTCAGCAAGTCCAGGACCGAGATCACGCGATTCATCTCAGCATGCGAGCGACGGCCCGAGGATCACATCGTCAGCAACGACGTGGTCACGACCGTGAATGCATTGATCAACGCAGTGATCCGAGGCTCGTATAGCAGGGATGTCTACCTCAAGGCGTCCAAGGTCCGGAAGGCTCTGGCCGCCAGCCCTGCCAGTCGGGCGGACGTCTGATGGCCAGCGCCGCGCCGCCTGCGGACCCTGAGCTCGCCAAGATCGTCGAGCGACTCGGCGTCCCCGAAGACGAGGCCGCGCAGATCCTGGCGCTCAAGCGCGTCACGGGGCAAGCCCCGCCCGAGGGCGCCGAGGCCGCGCTCGACGCGGCGGCCGAGGATGCGGTTGCGGCCCTGGGCCTGTCGGAGGACGCGCTGGCCCTCGAGTTCACGGCCCGGCACGGCCACGAGTTGCGCTACGTAGCGTCGTGGAACAAGTGGCTCTCCTACGAGGGCGGTGTGTGGCGCGACGACTCACGGATGCGGGTCTTCGACCTGGCGCGGAACATCGCTCGCGAGAAGGCCGCCGCAGCCGAGAAGGAGTGGATCCGGTCGAGGGTCGCAAGCGCGCGGACAGTCGCGGCCATCGTGAGGCTCGCGAGCGCCGATCCAAAGCACGCGAGGGTGCCGGAGGACTTCGACGGCGGCCTGTTCGAGCTGAACACGCCCGGCGGCATCGTCTACGACCTGCGGACAGGCGCGCCTCGCCCGGCCAAGGCCGGTGACGGCCACACAAAACAGACGGCGGTCGCCCCGGGGGGTGAGGCTCCGCTCTGGGACTCCTGCCTCGACGTTTGGACTGACGGCGATGGCGAGCTGAAGGCGTTCAAGCAGCGCCTCTTCGGCTACTGCCTCACGGGCTCCACGCGCGAACACGTCTTGCCGTTCTTTCTCGGCGGCGGTGGCAACGGGAAGGGCGTGGAGCTCAACACCGTGATGGCCGTGATGGGCGACTACGCGGGCGGCGCTTCTACGGACACGTTCACGGCCGCCCAGGGAGACCGGCACCCGGCCGACCTGGCGATGCTTCGCGGGCGTCGGCTCGTGGTGGCCCAGGAAGTCGAGCAGGGGCGCCGCTGGGACGAAGCACGCCTCAAGTCCCTGACCGGCGGCGATCCCGTCACGGCGCGCTTCATGCGCGGCGACTTCTTCACGTTCACGCCGACTTTCAAGGTGGTCGTCGCGGCGAACCACAAGCCCGGGCTCCGATCGGTGGACGAGGCGATTCGGCGTCGTCTGCTCCTGATCCCGTTCACCGTCACCATCCCGCCCGAGAAGCGCGACCCACGTCTACCTGAGCGCCTCAAGGCCGAGTGGCCCGGCATCCTCGCCTGGATGATCCGCGGGTGCTTGGCGTGGCAGGCGGAAGGTCTCCGGCCACCCTCGCGGGTGCTCGATGCCTCGGCCGCCTACTTCGAGGACCAGAACGCCTTCCAGGCCTGGCTCGACGAGGCCACCCTCGCGGGCCCTGGGCTCGTGGCGGCCACGAGCGCGCTCTACACGTCCTGGAAGTCCTGGGCGGATGCCCGGGGTGAGTGGGCCGGCACAGCCCGGCACCTCTCGGAGCGCCTGCAGTCGGCCGGTTTCGAGGCCGTGAAGGACACCGTGGGACTCCGCGGCCGAGGGTTTCGGGGCCTGGGGCTGAAGCCTTGAGCGACGCAAGCGACGCAGCTCCCTTTAACGGCGTACACACGCGCGCGTGTGAACGGTCAATACAGGTCGTCTGTCGCTTGCGTCGCTGGGAGGCCTGCTCGTGACCCGACCGACGCCCGGCCACGCCGTGGCAGTGCGCGAGCGTCGGGGTTGGCCCGAGCCCTTCGTGGCGGTCTGCAAGACATGCGCGTGGAGCTACAGGTCGGTCGACCGTCAGGCGGCGAGCCAGGCCGGAGAGACGCATCGAAAGAACGGGAGGACGTAGTGGAAACGGAAACGAAAAGCCTCGAGGCGCAGATCAACACGGCGCTCGCGAAAGCGTGGGCCGACTTCCCGCACGCGAAGCGGGAGGGCGCCAACCCGCACTTTGGCTCCAAGTACGCGCCGCTCTCGGCCGTGCTCGACGCCATCAAGCCGGCGCTCGCGAAGAACGGGTTGTGCATCAGCCAGCGGACGCGCATCGAGGCCGGCGAGCTCGTGCTCGTGACCGAGCTGCGCCACTCCTCCGGCGGTTCGATCGTGGGCGAGATGGCCGTGCGGCCCGAGAAGCCGGGCCCGCAAGCCCTTGGCAGCGTCTTGACCTACTGCCGCAGATTTGCGCTCAGCGCGATCGTGGGGCTGGGCGTCCAGGGTGAAGACGACGACGCCGAAACCGCGACCGACCATGGTGCCGATTCGGGACGTCGATCGGCCGTCGATCGTGAAGCTTCTTCGGCAACGAGGCCCTCGAGCACGTCGCGCGATACGGGGAAGCCTCTGTGCCCGAAGTGCGGCACCAACTCCGACGTGATCAAGAGCAAGAAGGGCCCCGGCTTCTACTGCTTCAAGGAGAAGTACTCGTGGACGCCCGAGGGACCGCAGGAGCTCACGGCCGAAGAGGCCGAGAAGTTGTTCCGATGAAGCCCGGCGGAATGGACTCGCCGCGCTGGATCGAGGCGGTCTTCGTCGAGTGCGGCTTCTGTGGGTGGCATTGCACACGCGACTCCTCGCGCGAGGCGAAGGCCGCAGCCCTGACGCACGCCGCGCGGCACCCCGGCATCCGAGTCGACGAGCACGGCACCTGGATCGCGGCTCGGGAATGAGGCGCGGAGCTGCTCGACGGCAGGCTCGTGATCGACGCTCGCGAAAGATCCGGCGGCGCGTCAACGCGGAGGTTCGGCATGACTGAGTGGGAGATGTTGAACGGGCACCGAGTCGTCGCGGGTTGGGGCGCGAGCCTGCGCCGAGCGCAGACGTTCCAGGCAAACCTGCGCGTGAAGTGGGACGGGAAGGTCCGGTGCGGAGACTGCGCCGCCGAGCCCGGCCAGCTTCACGTCCCGTATTGCGACCAGGAACGGTGCCCGGCCTGCCGGGGGCAGTTGATCTCGAGCGACTGCGGCGCCGAAGCCAAGATCCTCGACGCCTGGGCGGCGGCAACGGAAGGCCACTAGGTTGCCGATGTCCGCGCTCCGTCCCTGTCCGACGCCAGGCTGCGCGCGACTCGTGCGCCAAGGGCGCTGCGAGCAGCACGCGAGGCCCGGCAGGCCAGCGTGGGCAGGAGCCGGCAAGGGCCACACCGTTCGCAACCAGGCGCTCCGGGCCCAGGTAATGCGAGAGGAGCCGACGTGCAGACTCTGCGGCGCGCCGAGCAAGATCGCCGACCACATCATCCCGCTGGGCCAGCACGGCCTCGACGTCCGCGAAAACCTCCAGGGTCTGTGCGCTAGCTGCAGCGGAACGAAATCCGCGCGTGAAGGCAACGCCGCCAGAGTGGCCCGGGCGAGGATGCGCGGCCGGCGGTGAGCTCACAGGCGCACGCCGCAGCGGATCTATCGCGTGCGCTCAAGGGCATCCAGAAGTATGCCGCCCAGGCTCTCGAGATCGCAGCCGGTGACGAGGATCTCGAAGGGCTCGTCGTCAAGGCGTGCGGCAAGCCCATCAGCGTGGCCCGGAGGCGTCAGGCCGCTCGCCGCCTCCACCAGGAGATCCTCGACTACATCGAGGAGCACCCCGGCGCAGTAGGCAACGACATCGTGGACAACGTCACGGGCGGCACCGAGGCCATCAAGGACGCGCTGAACGAGTTGGCTGCGCTGAGGCTCGCGTGGTGGGAGTCGGACGGACGGAGCAGAGCACGACGCTGGCACGTTGCTTCAGGGCCTGGTCCTTTTTCTCGCGGCCCATCCCAGGGACGCCCGACACTGGATCCACGATGAGCGAGACGACGAGGCCCTCGACGATCCGGATCGACGCCGACTCCCGGCGCACGCTGGTAGAGCTGGCCCAGATCCGGAGCATCGTCGAGAACAAGCCGGTCACGATCGGCACCGTCGTCCGCGAGCTCGTGGCTCAGGCCAGTGTCCGTCGGGACGTTCGCGAATGACGCGCCTCCTATCGGCTGTGTGGGGCGGGGGCCTCGCCTCCCAGGCTCTCGCCCCCCGTGCGACTCGCAGCATCGAGGGTGACTCGCTCGAGGCTCGGCATCGCGCAGACGCGACCCCGAAAGAGGGCGATGGCTGTAAGTTGTTGACCCGTATACGTCGCGCCCTCAGCCAGCAGGACCGCGCGCTTGGCCACCGGCGCGTGGCCGGTACCGTTCCTTCAATCGCAGGACCAGGGCAGGCGGAGGCCAGATGAAGCCGGCCAAGAGGACCGTGACGCCCCCGTCGAACCTGGACAAGCCGGGGCTGCAGCTCTGGAAACGGCTGCAGGCCGCCTACGCCATCCACGACGAGGCCGGGCTCGCGCTGCTCGAGATGGCGTGCCGGGCTTACGGCGTGGTGCTCCTG
Organism: uncultured Acidobacteriota bacterium; assembly: GCA_902826455.1. Classification (GTDB taxonomy): domain Bacteria; phylum Acidobacteriota; class Vicinamibacteria; order Fen-336; family Fen-336; genus CADEEV01. Next base: position 6,849 of record CADEEV010000031.1, read on the forward strand.
GCCGAGGAGCAGCTCCGGAGCGAGGGCCTCGTGCTCGAGGGCGACCGCGGCGTGAAGAAGGCGCACCCGGCCGCCGCGATCGCGCGAGATGCGCGGAGCGGGATGCTCCAGGCGTTCAAGGTGCTGGCAATCGGCGGGCCCGAGGAGGCATAGGCATGCCGAGAGCTCGACGTGTGCGCGTGACCCACCACGAGACCACGTTGCCCGACCACGTGATCGAGTTTCTGCAGACGGGCGAGATCCCGCCGTCGAGCCCCGACAAACTGCGCTTCTTTCTTCACGGGCAGGTCCGCGAGGACTGGGAGCTCGTGCGCGAGGAGCTCCTCGCGGAATGGATTGCACGCGCACCCGGCACGCGACCTTGGGGCTGGTGGGAGCACGAGCAGCCAAAGAAGGCGGGAAGCATCTGGGCCGACGCACGCCGCCGGATCGGCGGTTCGGGTCAAGAGTACGGCTCCACCTCGTTCGGCTTTTCGCTCTACCTGGACTGCTCGCCAGCCGACCCGCCCACGGTGGAGAGCGATGCGAGCTACCTGAAGCGCCATCGGATTCTGACGGCCGCCGAGGAACGGCGCCTTGGTCCGAAGGACTTCCGGCCGGTCGCGATGGTAGTCGACGAGGACGGCATCGGCGGACCGGATCTCTCGGACGATCCCGAGGACGCACCCGCTCTTTCTCGCGCCGAAGGCGGCGCCCTCACTCAGGAGCAGCAGACATGGCGAAGACGAAGTTGACCCACATCAACGACGACCCCAGGGTCCAGGCGAAGTTCGCGAACCTCGAGCGGCTCAAGGGCGACCTGGACGCAACCGAGAAGGTGCTGGCCGACCTCTGGGTGCGGCAGGGGCAGGGGGCGACCGCGACGGACCCGGTGGCAAACGCTGCAGTCGAGGCCCTCCTTCGGGGCGAGGAGACTGCCGTCGTCGCCGCGGCACCGGACCTGGGCGAGAGCATCCAGAACACCCGCCACCGCGTCGAGTTGCTGAAGCAGGCCGTGCAACGCGCAGAGCAGGAGTACTCCCACGTCGTCGCCGTGGCTTCGCGCGAGCACTGCACGTCGATCCTGCCCGAGTGGCGCGCCGTGGCCAGGCCTGTCGCGGAGGCGCTGATCGCGCTCGCGCAGGCGCTCCAGGCCGCGCAGGAGTTCAAGGCGAATCTCGTCCGCAACGGCATCGAGATCGGCAGCATGAGCCCGGCCGACAAAATCTCGCCCTTCGACGACGTGGCCGCCGACAGCGCCCTCGCCTTCCGCCTGCGAGACCTCGTCGAAGCCGGCGTCGTCGAGCCCAAGGAAATCCCGTGGGGTCCGGTCCGCGAGTTCGCGGCGCGCGCACTGAAGTCGGCGTAGGAGACGCTCGTGGCGAAACTGGTCGGCGTAGCCGCCGTGTTCAACTCGATGAGCGAAGACTTGGGCGGCTTCCGGGAAATCATCGCGCCCCAGGCGTTCGATCGCGCGCTGCGCGAGCGGCACGACGCCTTCGCGCTCCACCAGCACGAGTGGGACCAGAAGCTCGGCCGGGTCTCGGATCGCACCCTGGCCCTCACGGTCGACGCGCAGGGCTTGAGGAGCGACATCTATCTCGATGGCTCACGACTCGCCACAGAGGTCCAGGCGAGGGTCGAGTCGGGGCAGTCCGAGAAGATGAGCTTCGCGTTCATCACCCTCGACGACGACTGGACGGTCAAGGGCGAGACGATCGTCCGCGAGGTTCGCGACCTCGTGCTCCTGGACGTAAGTGTCGTGGACCGACCTGCCTACTTGGCCACGTCCGTCGCGTCGGTTCGCAGTTTGGGCTACATGGCCCAGCCCACAGTGGTCAGGTCACACAACCACAACGGAGGCGTCATGCCCATCAGCCGTTCCAAATACGCGACCCAGGCACAGATGGCCCAGTACATCGACAGGCGCGGCATCGAGTCGACGGCCGGGATTCGCCGGGCCCCGGAAGTCCTGGAGGCCGGCAAGCGAGCGCTCGCGCGCAAGGGCCGGGATCTCGTCGAGCGCCGCTACCTGGCCGTCCGCCGCGGCGAACATCCGGCGCCGTTGACGCGTGACGAGGCCATGCTGGTGGACATCGCGCACCAGGTCGAGTCGCGGTGACACGGCGGCTCGAACTAGAGCAGCGCGTGGCCGCCGAAGTGGCCCTCGCCAATGACACGCCCTCGATGGGCAACTAGAGGAGATGGACCATGAGCATCGACAGAAAGACGAGCGACTACCTCGACGCGGGCCGCCCCTTGGGCGTGAACCAGGAGGACATCACGCGGCCCCTGGGGGTGATGAGCGAGCCGCTCGCCGCCTTCCAGTCCCCCGCACCCGCGCCGACGCCGGCCAAGAGCTACGAGCAGGAGCACAACGAGATCCTGAACGGCATCGGCCTGGGCGGCCTCGTCGGCAAGTAGCTCGACACTTCCGATGTCGGCACCTTCCGGTAGACTCTCGGCCGTGAGCGTGAAGCGGCGCCGGAAGGCGTTCTGGGTGTGGAGCGCGCGATGCGTGAGGTGCCTCCACGCCTGGGATAGCTTCGCGGAGAAGGCCCCGACGCGCTGCCCGAGCTGCCACACGCACGACTTCAGCACCCCCGCCCGCCCGTACAAGCGCCGCGCCACAAAGAAGTAGTACGGCACTTCGTCTTGACATTTGCCACGTGGGATGGCAAATAGACGGCCGGAGGTGTCAAGATGCCGGCTATCGCGCGGACGAGCGTCGAGCAGATCAAGGCGGCGTTGAGAGAGCACGGCGGCAACGTGACGGCGGCGGCCGAACAGCTCGGGATGGCCACCAACAACCTGCGGACCCGCATCGAGAACGCCGGAGTTGATCTCCGAGCATTCCGGGATGAGGCGGTCGCCCGCGGGGATTCGGCGCGGAACCTTCGAGTGCGCTCCCGTCAGTTCGAGCTGCTCCGCCAAGCCTCCTTCGATCTCTCCTACCTCACGCGCCGCGAGTACGGGCCCGAGAAGGTCTTCGACGAGTTCATGGCGGATGCGTTCGAGGGCTGGCTCGCCGCGCGACTGACTGTCACAGAGGCGCGATCGTGAGGCGCCGGCCAAGCCGCGAGCAGCTCGAGGCCGCCCTCGCGAAGCACCGCGGCAGCATGACCGACGTCGCGGCGGATCTCGAGGTCACACGGCAGACCCTCTACACCTGGATCATGCGCGAGAACCTTGAGCCCAAGGCCTTCCGGCGGCTCCCGCGGCTGCCGGCGGGCTCGGCGTCACCCGGCGCCCTCACGGGCGAGGGAGCGTCCGCAGTCGACCGCGTCGTGAGCCTGGGCAAGGCCCTGGCCGCGAAGACCCAGGTCAAGGCCTGGGAGGTCTCTGAGCGCCTTGGGGAGCGCGTCGTGCGCCTGGCTCCCGGCATCTCGGAGTTCGGCGTCACGGCCGGCACGTTCTGGGAGTACCGCCGCGGCGAGCTCGAGCGGGGAGAGCCGGTGTGGGCCGACACGGGCGCCGGTCACTGGCTCGCGGTCCCGCTGCGGGCCGGCGCCGAGCTCGTGGGCGTGTTCGCGACCCAGCCTCGTTTCTGGATCCAGCAGTTCCGGCACGAGCTCTACGACCTCGCCCAGGCGGTGGACGCCTGCAGGAAGGTGCGGCCCGAGGCGGCCGGGGAGCCCGAGCCGATCCAGCGGTCCTCGCTCGAGCCGGGACGTTTCGATCCGGGAGCCGACGTCGTCGTGATCGAGGACGGCCGCGAGGCCGCGAGAAAGACCAGGTCGGTCAACCTGTCCGACGACCTCTGGAAGTGGGCCCGAATCGTCGCCGTCGAGCGGAACCTGACGGCCTCGGATGTGATCGCAGAGGCGCTCGAGAGAATGAGGGAGGCTTCGTGATGCTGCTACGCGACTGTCGGACCGCCAAAGAGCGCGAGGCCGCAGTGACGGAGGCCCTCGCCATCACTGGCGGGATTCACTCGGACGCCGCCGGCCTCCTAGGCATATCGAGGCAGCACCTCCACAGGCTCGTGGGCCCGCCCGAGGGCGCAGCCGGCGACGACGACACGGTGTCGGTCACACTCAGGCTCCCGCGGCGCTGCGTCGAGTGGCTGGACATTCAGGCCGTGAAGCGGAAGTACCGCTCGGGCTCGAGCAAGGCCGCGAAAGCCCCGATCGTCGTGGAGTTGATCGATCGCGCCATTCGCCAGGAGGCAGAGCCGAAGGGAAAGGCTTGACGGAGCGCCGACCACGGCCGACCTTCCGAGCATGTGCGATGTCCCTCGGAAGGCTCCCGTGCCGAGCCGGCCGCGCGACTACACGGCGAAACAAATGGCCCGGCTCTACGCTGCTCTCGAGCGCTCAGCGGCGAAATGGAAGGGCCGGTGTCCGTGTGGCGCCCTGGAAAACTTCGAGGCGCACCGGCCCGATTGCCTTCTAGGTGGACAGGGGGGCGAGGCGGGCCACTAGGACGCCCCGTAAGAGGCTGCGGAGCGCCCGGGTCGGCCGCGGGCCCGCATCCGGCGACGATCTCGCGCCACCGTAGTTTCTAGGGGCCTTCGGCGTCGTCTCGGAGGGACGGTCTGATACCGGAACGAGGCCCGGTCGAAGGTCTCGCCCGTTTCGCCCTGATCTCCTAGACTCCTGCGATGGCGAAGAAACGCGCGGCGGCCCTCGTGTTCGCTTTCCTTGCTGGCGGCGTCGGATGCCATCACACCGTCCGCATTGCCGACCCAGGGGAGGCGCTCTACCCTCACGAGCATCGCGCGGTGAATCACCTGTTTCAGATCATCAAGGCCGAGGATGCCTTCGGGGGGGCGGCCGTGCCCGTGGAGTGCCTCATCGAGGTGTCGCGCTGCGTCCCGGGATCCGAGCCCGGAGCCTCAGCGCTGTCGAGAGCCGACGGCGACCTTTCCGGCGCGGACGGCTACACCTTCGCCCAGGTCATGGGCCCGGCGAAGACGGTCAGTTGGAACGGAACCGAGATTCGCAACGCTTCCGAGGCCTACGTCCTCGTCGCCAACAGCGAGCTCCCGTACCGGCGCTCCTTCTGCTACCAGGTTCCACAAGGCCGGCACCTCGAGTTCTGCGAATACGCCCGGCCGATCGGCGTGCCCACGGAACCGAAGTGCCCAGGGCCGTGCGAGCCCGCGACGTGGACGCCTGGGTGGGAGTTGGCCGGGACAAAGTTCAAGAAGGGCGAGCAGCGCTGAGGCCGGAGCGCGCGTCCATCGTCTAGTCCGGGAGGCTGTTGAGCCGGGCGTGCAGGTAGGCCCTGTAGGCCATCCGCGTCTCGCGGGTCATCGAGGACCGGCATCGGTCGACGATCGTCAACCAGCGCGTTATCTCGGGGCCTTTGATGTCATCCGGCAGCCCGTTCCCGAGGAGGAAGTCGACCAAGCGCTTTCGCTGCGCCGTCGGCCATCCGTCGCTCCGGGCGAGCCGGAGCACGTCGTCGAGGTCGTGCAGCTCGAGGACGTCGGTCCAGAAGTCGTCGGGCTCCTCAGCCGGCCGTGGCGGCTTGCCCGGCAGCCGCTGGCGCCGGGTGACGTGGATCGTTCCGGGGCCGCGCCGTGTCATTCGTCTTCGATCTCACCCAGGGCGAAACGGTCGCGCAGAGAGCGGAACAGCTCCTCGGGGGTCTCGCCGAAAGGCGTCTCACCGCGGACCAGGATCTCCGCGCCGTCGATTCCCCCGGCCGTGTAGAGGGTGGCCGTCACGCCGTCGAGAAACGGGTTGAGCTCGACCTTCGTGGTGTAGAGGCACTCGCGAGGCACACTGCAGCCGGCGAAGGCGGCCTCGACCGCAGCGCGCCAGCGCTCATCCCCGATCTCGGAATCGACGACGATGCGCGGCATCATGGCGCGGAGTATGCCATCGGTCCGCGTTGCTAGACTCGGGCCATGCCCACGCCAAGGAGCACAGACGGAAAGACCCAGGCGTACCTCGCTCTCGTCGACGCGCTGCGGATGCCCGAGCTGATGAGGATCTGCTTTCGTCTCTCGCTGACGGACAGCCCGTTGGCGCTTCCGATGAGCTACCTACGATTCGAGCGGGCCCGAGCCGCCTTCCTCTACGTCGTCATCGAGGCGTGGCATCAGCGCACGGGCAAGCTCGCCCGCGCATATATCAAAGCCTCCGCTCCGGACGCGCAAGTGGCCTCTGCCAGGCTTGCCGACATTGAGCGCTTGCTGGCGGAGGCGAAGGCCAGGGGCGACCTCGAGAAGCTCAGGAGCATCCGAGACTCAATGTTTCACCGCGACCGAAGAGACCTGGCCTCGATCGACTTCTCGGAGCACCTCGAGATCGCGCTCTCGCCCATCGAGGATGCATTCGACGCCGCCTTCCTAGCAGCGGGTCTCCCGTCCGACTCGACTGTTCGGACCCCAGCCGGCGGCGCGACGCCGTAGCCTTCCGGCAACATGGTGAGCTCCTACTCGTGCCCACTCTGCGGCCGTCTCTTCGATCGCCTCGCGGCCTGGCCGACGCCCGGCGAGATCCAATCTCACGAGCTGGTGTTCTGCCATGACGATGGGAGGCGCTGCCGGGACTCTCGACGAGTGTCGGCGCCGCGTCCAGCGCCGGGCGCCTAGGGCCGCCCTGAGCACGGCCGAAGCCGCACACGGGATCCCGCTTACGATGCGCGCTACACTAGCCCAGTCCGCACTCGCTAGACGAACAGGTGGTGTCCCATGGCGAACAGAACGAACCTGACGACACTTACTTTTCAAGGTGAGCGCTTCCGGGATGGCGGCCTCGATCTAGACGTCCTTCCTGATCTCATTGCCTACAAGCGCTTGCTCGTTGAGACAGCCAAGGAGATTTGGCGTCGCAGCCGGCCCGAGCGCGAACGACTCCCGAAGGGATACGAGGTGTCTGTTCGGCTGAAGTTCTTCGAGGTCCGGACTGGCTCGGCGGTGATTCCGATCGTCCGAGAATTGCCCAGCAGCTTCGACCCGATGCTCGCGATCAATCTTCATGACGAGGTCGATGAGGCCGCAAGCGTCTTGGAGGAGAGCGTTGCGGCGGCAATTTCTGACGGCGCCCTCCCTGCAGGCTTGCCGAAGGTCGTTCTCCCCTTGTTCGAGGAGTTCGGTCGCAGCCTTCTTCAGGGCGAGAGCATCTCGATGCAGGCGTCGAAGCGCAAGGGTGCGCCCGCGATATATACCCCGACGGTAAGGGATCGTCTTTCCGCCTGGCACGACCCCAAGTATCAGGACTCCGTGGTTGTGTCAGGTGAGGTTCGGGCAGCGGATTTGGACGGCCACAACTTCGTGGTGCGAACGGACCGCGGGATTAAAGTCCCAGCCCGCATTCGCGACGGTTCAGAGAACCTAGTAACAGACGCCCTCGACAACCACCTGACGCGGCGGGTGACGGTGTCCGGCCTCGGCGAGTTCGGAGCGCAGGATGGCGATCTCCGACGCATCGTGCGCGTCGACCGGATTGAAGCGCACGACTTGGGCGAGGCAACCAGGCCAGAAGGCGGCGGTGCGCCGAACTGGAATGCCTTGCTCAGCCTGGGTTCCGCCCTGAGCGCCGAGGAGTGGGCCGCCGTCCCGCGAGATGGTTCCGCGACCTTCCACGCCCACCTCCACGGTGGGACTCGAGGCAACCGAGAAGAGCGTTGAGGGAGATTTTCGCGGACGCCGGGCACTTTATAGCCGTGCTGCACCCCGAAGACCACCTTCACGAAAAGGCGAAGGCTGTCGTCTCGGAGCTCGGCGCCCATCGCCTAGTGACCACGGAGATGGTCCTCGCAGAGGTGTTCACCTACTTCGCGGGGTTTGGGCCTGGACCACGAGGCGTTGCCGTACAGGCGGAGAAGACGCTGCGCGCTGACGCCAACGTGGTTCTCCTTCCTCAGACGAGCAAGTTGTTCCGGGAAGCGAGCGGCCTCTATGCGTCCAGGCCCGACAAGGCGTGGAGCCTCACTGACTGCGCTTCCTTCGTGGTGATGGAGGAGCGCGGAATCCGCGAGGCCTTGGCACACGACATTCATTTCGAGCAGGCAGGCTTCAAAGCCCTCCTCAAGTAGTGGCACCCCCAGGGCACCCAAATTGAAAAGGGCCCCTTGCGAGGCCCTCGTAAGTTATTGATTAGATTGGTCGGGGCGAGAGGATTTGAACCTCCGACTTCTTGGTCCCGAACCAAGCGCTCTAGCCAGGCTGAGCCACGCCCCGAGAGACGACGAATGAGACGTCGGGGACTTTACCACGCGCCCCGGCCGCCGGACAAGCCTCGGCTCGCCGGGAACTCGCGGCGCTACTTTTCGTATCTCTCCCGCAGGGGACGTTCGGGAGAGGTGTCGGATTTTGCGCACGGTTGTCGATGTACGGACGAATGGCGATGTCTGAGTTCAGCAAGGACCGCTGGGACGCCGTCAGCTCCCATCTGGATCAGGCCCTCGACATGGAGCCGACCGAGGCCCGGGCCTGGATCGCCACCATCGAGGAGCAGGACCCGGCCCTGGCCGCCGACGTGCTGGGGCTGCTGCGCGAGCGCGACCTGGTCGCGAAGAACGAGTTCCTCGAGCGCGAGGCGCCCTTGCGGCCCGCGACGAGCGCCGCGCCGGGTCAAGGATTCGGCGTCTACACCCTGGTCTCCCCCATCGGCCGCGGCGGCATGGGCCACGTCTGGCTGGCGAGCCGGAACGACGGCCACTACGACGGCCAGGCGGCGGTCAAGATCCTCCACTCCGGCGTCGGCGAGGAGCGCTTCCGGCGCGAGGCGGGCTTCCTCGCCCGCCTGACGCACCCGCACATCGCCCACCTCATCGACGCGGGCATCGCGCCGGAAGGCCAGCCGTACCTCGTGCTCGAATATGTGGACGGCGAGCGCATCGACCACTACTGCGACAAGCGCGTGCTGAGTGTCGAGGCGCGGCTGCGACTCTTCCTCGACGTGCTGGGCGCCGTGTCCCACGCCCACAAGAACCTGATCGTGCATCGCGACATCAAGCCCTCGAACGTGCTCATCACGAGCGACGGGCGGGTCAAGCTCCTCGACTTCGGGATCGCGAAGCTGATCGAGACCGGCACCGACGCCTCGCTCACGCTCGAGAGCGGACAGGCCTTGACGCCGGACTATGCCGCGCCCGAGCAGGTCACGGCCGGGCCCATCACCACCGCGACCGACGTGTACGCGCTCGGCGTCATGCTCTACGTGCTGCTGACGGGCTCCCATCCCGTGGGCCCGGGACGGCGCTCCACGGCCGACCTCGTGAAGGCGATCGTGGACACGGAGCCGCCCCCGATCTCCGACGTCGTGTCCCGCGGCGGAGCCCTGTGGCCCGACACGCGCAACGAGAACGCGGCGCGCCGCGCCACGACGCCCGACCGGCTCGAGCGGCAGCTCCGCGGCGACCTCGACACGATGGTCGCGAAGGCGCTCAAGAAGAACCCGGAAGAGCGCTACGTCTCGGTGCTGGCCCTCGCCGACGACATCCGGCGCTACCTGCGCCACGAGGCGATCAGCGCCCAGCCCGACCGGCTCACCTACCGCGCGTCGAAGTTCGTGAGGCGCAACCGCCTGCCGGTGAGCCTCGGCGTCTTCTTCGTGCTCGCGCTGCTGGGCGGCCTCACGGGGACGATCTGGCAGGCCCGCGTCGCGGCCCGCCAGCGCGACCTGGCCCTGGGCCAGCTCGATCGCGCGGAGAGCATCAACGAGTTCACGTCGTTCCTGCTGGGCCAGCCGAGCGGCAAGCCGCTCACCGTCCATCAGACGCTGGAGCGGGCCGAGCACATGATCGCCGAGCGCTTCGGCCACGATCCGACCCTCGCCGTCGACCTGCTGGTGACGGTCGGCGCGATCTACGCCCAGCGCAACGAGACGGAGAACGCGCGGCGCACCCTGGAGCGCGCCTACCAGGCCTCGCGCGCCCTCGACGACCCGGCGATCCGCGCCCGCGCGTCGTGCGCGTGGGCGATCGCCGCCCAGGAGAACAACCTCGCCGGCGCCAAGCGCCTGATCCGCGAAGGCCTCGCCCTCACCACCGACGACGCGCACTTCGACGGGGTCGCGGCCGAGTGCCTCATGGGCCTGTCGGCCACGGCGGCCGACGAGGGCAACGCCGACGAGGCGGCCGATGCCGGCGAGCGCGCCCTCGCCCGGCTCAGCTCGCGGCCCCGCGCCTTCATGGAGCTGCGCGCGAGCATCCTCGAAGCCCTCGCCGTGGCGCGCCTGATGAAGGGCGAGACCCGCGCCGCCGACGTCGCCTTCGCCGGCGCCTTCGACGCGCTCAAGCGCATCGGCCGCGACGACACGACCGACGCGGCCATCCTGCGCCACAACTGGGCCATCAACCTCGCGAACACGAACTCCCTCGAGGCGTACTCGATGTACCGCGAGGTGATCGCCACGTTCGAAGGCACGGCTCCCGAGAGCGTGCCGGCGCGCACGCGCCTCAACGCGGGGGTGCTGCTGCTGCGCCTCGGCCGCTACGCGGAGGGCCGCGCCGAGCTCGAGGCGGCCCAGGACATCGCCCGCAAGCAGGGCAGTCCCCAGAACGTGGGGCGCGCCGGCTACCAGCTGGCGCGGGCCTGCCGCGAGCTCAACGACCTCCCGTGCGCGCGCGCCGCGTTGACCGAGGCCGAGCCGGCCCTGAAGGCCTCCCTGCCGGCCGCGCATCGCGTGCTCGGCGATCTCGCCCGCGAGCAGGGGCTGCTGGCTGCGGCCGAGGGCGACGCCGCCACCGCGCGGCGGCGCTTCGACGAGTCCCTGGCGATCCACGCAGCCGTGCCCGAGACCCACGTGTCGCACGTCGAGACGCTGCTCGAGGTCGCGCGCTGGGAGCACGGCCGTCTCGACGACGATCGGGCGCGTCGCCACGCCCGCCAGGCCCTCGGCCTCGCCCAGGGCCTGCTCGGCACCGGCTCCCACTCGTGCTGGGTCGGGCTCAGCGAGATGCTGCTGGCGGAGATCGCCCGGAGCCACGGCGACGGCGCCGAGGCGCGCCGCCTGTATCAGGACGCCGAATCGCAGATGACGCCGACTCTCGGCGCGGCCCATCCGAGCGTGCGGGAGGCCCAGGCGCGACTGGCCGAGCCCTTCTAGGGAGTGTCGCGCAGCGCGCGGTGCAGCAGGATGCGCGCCTTTTCCCAGTGGCGCTGCACCGTGCGCTCGGAGACCTGGCGCATCGCCGCGATCTCGCCGAAGGAGAAGCCGCAGAAGAACTTCAGGTCCACGACCTGGGCGAGCACCGGCTCCAGGGTGGCGAGCTCGTCGAGGGCGTCGCTGATGCGCGTGAGCTGCTTGTCGTCGGCGTCGGGCCCCGCGAGCTCCTCGATGAACGGCGTCAGCTTGTAGTCGCCGCCCCGCTTCTGGGCGTGGCGGCTGCGGGCGTAGTCGATCACGATCCCGCGCATCACGCGCGACGCGTAGGCCATGAAGCGGCCCTCGTCGGGGAAGATGCTGCCGTCGCGCCGCGAGATGTTGAGGTAGGCCTCGTGGAGCAGCGTCGTCGTGCCCAGGGTGACGCCGCGGTTCCGCGCGAGCTGGCGCCGCGCCAGCCGGTGCAGCTCGTCGTAGAGGCGCGCGAAGAGCGCGCGCGACGCCGGGCTGTCGACACGCGGCAACGAGCCGCGGGGGCCGGAGGCGCTGCCATCCATGCCCACGACTCTAGCATTCCCGGCAGCGGAACAAACGTACGGTGAAACTCGTCGGGAGACAGTAAAAAGGGGCTCTTTCCGAGCCCGGGCCGCCCTCGTCCCCTCCCCACGCCGCCGGCCCTTCCTCCCAGAAAACCTGTCGTCTTGCCCGCGGCGTTCCCGATTAAACCGGTATGAAGGCGGTTTTCGGGTGTCGGGGGGCCTTCCGGGGGCAGTCATGATGGAGCCGTTCTCGTTCGAGCAGGCGTGTCCGGGGTGCGACGCGCCCGTGCTGGTGAGGGGCATGCGCTCGGCCCCGTCGACGCGCAGCTTCTCGCGGCTGCGCGTGCTGTGTCCCGAGTGCAACGGGGGCTTCGCGCTCACCTGGTACGGGGAGGACGTGGACCTCGTCTCGGTGCTCTGCGAACGCCGCTCGTGAGCACCTTCGGCATCTCGGTGCGCTGCCAGCGCTGCCTGCGCCACGTCTTCTTCGTGGGCGTGCGCATCCTCGAGGGCGACACCGAGCGCCGCTCCTGCTTCCGCTTTCCGTGCCCGCGCTGCGGCACGTCCAACCCACGCGAGATCGTCGGAACCGTCGAGCCCGGCAGCCTGACCTGGCACTCGCGGGACTGAGGCCGTGGCGGCCCCAGGACTTCAGGGGCGCGGCTTCGACAAGCCCGCGACGAACGGCCGCAGGCCGGCCAGCGCGCCGTGGTGCGTCGTGTCGGTCTGCAGCGGCGTCACGGAGATGAAGCCCTCGCGCACCGCGTGGACGTCGGAGAGGTCGTCCGAGAGCCACTTGTCGCGGCCCTCCTCGATCCAGTAGTAGGTCCGGCTCCGCGGGTCGAGGCCCTCGATCACCTCGCCGGCGTGCTCGCGCCGGCCCTGCACCGTGAGCACCGCCCCGCGCGGCGTCCCCACCGGCACGTTCACGTTCAGCAGCGTGTGCCGCGGCAGCCCCTTCTGCAGGACCTCGGCGACCAGCACGCGCGCGAAGGCCGCGGCGTGGCTGTAGTCGTGCTCGGCCTTGGCGGCGAGGGACACGGCGATCGAGGGGATCCCGAAGAAGACGCCCTCGCGCGCGCCGCCCACCGTTCCCGAGTAGAAGACGTCGTCTCCCAGGTTGCCGCCGCGGTTGATGCCGGAGACGACGATGTCGGGATGCTGCTTGAAGAGCTTCACGCACGCGAGGTTCACGCAGTCGGCCGGCGTCCCGTCCACGGCGTGGATGCCCGGCTCCAGGGTCGACAGGCGCACCGGGCGCGTCAGCGTGAGCGACTGCGAGCACGCGCTCACCTCGCGGTCGGGCGCCACGACCTGGACGTCGCCGAGGGGCGTCAGGGCCGACGCGAGGGCACGGATCCCGGGCGCGTGGACGCCGTCGTCGTTGGTGATGAGGATCAGCACGGGGGAACGAGGAGGAGGGGTTGGTCGGGATGGCGAGATTTGAACTCGCGACCACCTGCACCCCAAGCAGGTGCGCTACCAGGCTGCGCTACATCCCGATCAGTCAGGACCGGGTTTTATCATTCCTGTCGAAGAGAGTCAAAATTTCCCGAAGCTGGACGCGCACTTGGTCGAGCGCGAGCCGCGTCGGATCGCCGTCGAGATTGGCGGCCGCCTGGGACTGCGGCGTCTCGGGGCGCCCCGCCATCTCGGTCTCGAGCCGCTTCTTGGCGCCGGCGATCGTGAAGCCCTCCTGGTAGAGGAGCTCCTTGATGCGCAGCACGGTCTCGATGTCGCGGCGGCGGTAGATGCGCTGGCCGGAGCTGTTCTTGGCGGGGGCGAGGGCCGGGAACTCCGATTCCCAGTAGCGCAGCACGTAGGGCTGCGTGTCGGTGATCTCGCAGACCTCGCCGATCTTGAAGAAGAGCTTGTTGGGGACCTTGCGTTCCATGCGCGGGGGCGGGCTTCAGCTACTCGCCGGGAGCGCCGAAGAGCTTGGAGGGGCGGAACACGACCGACGTGCGGGGCTTGATCAGCATCTCCTCTCCAGTTTGGGGATTGCGTCCGCGCCGTTCCCGTTTCTGGCGGATCAAAAACGTTCCGAACCCGGTGATCTGAACCTTCTCGCCGTGACCCAGCTTGCTCTTGATCGAGTCGAAGATCACTTCCACGAGCCGGGCCGCCTCGCGGTTCGAGATCCCCCCATGTCGCTCGTACACGATTCGGGCGATGTCGGCCTTGGTCATGGGAAGCAGCCCCGAGCCGTACAAAATCCAGTGATTACTAGTACTTAGCCGAAAGACTTCGACCATTATATGAGGCGAAGTTCCGATGTCAAGAAAAACCTTAAGGAATGCACACTTAGTGCTTGCGGGTCGTCACCTTCAGGGCGAGCGGCGCTCCCTCGAAGCCGAATTCCTCCCGGATCTGGTTCTCCAGATAGCGCTTGTAGGAGAAGTGGAGGTCGACGGGATGGCTGAGGGAGATCACGAAGGTCGGGGGCGCCGCGCCCACCTGGGTGCCGAACAGGATCGCCACCGAGTGGCCGCCCTTGGCCGCCTTGGGAGCGTAGCCCTTCGAGGCCTTCGCCAGCAGCCGGTTGAGCTGGCCCGTCGTGATCCGCGTCTTGCACGCGGCCGCCACGCGTTTGGCCGCGGCCAGCAGCGGGCCGATCCCCTTCCCGGTCTGGGCCGAGACGAACACGATCGGCGCGAAGGCGAGGAACTTCAGGTGGTCCCGGACGGCCTGCTCGAAGACCTTCTGCTTCAGCTCCTTGTCGTGGGCGACGTCCCACTTGTTCACCGCGATCACGACGCCGCGGCGCGCCTCCTGGATGTGACCGGCGATCGTCGCGTCCATGTCGCGCAGGCCGTCCTCGGCGTCGAGCACCAGGATCGCGACGTCCGAGCGGTCGATTGCGTGCTTCGCCTGCACCACGCTCACGTGGTCGACGTTCTCCTTGAGGAGCCGCACGCGCCGGATCCCGGCGGTGTCGACGAAGACGAAACGGTCCTCGCCACGCTCCACCACGCTGTCCACGGAGTCCCGCGTCGTGCCCGGGATGGCCGAGACGACCGCGCGGTTCCTGCCCAGCAGCCGGTTGAGCATGGAGGACTTCCCGACGTTCGGGCGGCCGACGAGGGCGATCCGCATCGCCGGGAGCTCCTCGACGACCTCGGCCCGCGGCAGCCCGTCGAGGGCCTGGTCGAGCAGGTCCCCCACCCCGAGTCCGTGCTCGGCGGAGATCGGAACCACGTGGTCGAAGCCGAGGCGCGAGAACTCGTTGAGGGCCTCCTCCCCCGCTTCCAGCTTGTTCACAGCCACCAGCACGGGCTTGCCGGCCTTGCGCAGCTGGGCGGCGATCGCCTTGTCGTCGGGCAGCAGGCCCGCCCGGCCGTCCACGACCAGGATCACCCGGTCCGACTCGGCGATCGCCAGGGCCGCCTGGTCCGCCGCTGGACCCAGGAGGGGATCGGCCGTGCCCAGCAGGAGGCCGCCCGTGTCGATCAGCTCGAAGGCAGCGCCCTGCCAGGAGGTCTGGGCGTAGTTGCGGTCGCGGGTCGAGCCCGGGCGGGAGTCGGTGATGGCCTTGCGGCGTCCACAGATCCGGTTGAACAGCGTGGACTTGCCGACGTTGGGGCGTCCGACGAGGGCCACCTTCGGGATGGGAATCATGGGCTATACTATTGTCTCCTAAGGAGGAGGTCCATCCCCATGATCAAGGTGGACATCATCAACGAGGTTTCCAAGGCGGCCGACATCACCAAGGTGAAGGCCGAGGTGGCTGTCGAGGCGGTTCTCGACGCCATGAAGTCCTCGATGATGAAGGGCGAGCGAATCGAGCTGCGCGGCTTCGGCGTCTTCCAGGTGAAGCCCCGCAAGCGCGGCATCGGCCGTAACCCACGGACGGGCCGAGAGGTTCGCATCCCCCCCGGCCGCACGATCCGCTTCAAGCCGGGCAAGGACCTCCAGAACCTGAGCCAGTAGCCGCACCCTTCCCTTGAGCCTGCCTCAGCCGTTTCCCTTTCCCGACGGCAGTGTCCCCGCGTGGCGCGAGCGGCCTCGGCTGCCGCCCGTCCCGCGGGCCGAGCTGCTGCGCAGCGCGCTCTTCTTCGTGCTCACCGCGGCGAGCGTCTTCGCCACCGGCGGGCTCCAGGTGCTCGCCGACGGCTCGGGATCCCTGGTCCTCGACGTCGGCTCCGGCCTGAAGCTGGTCACGGCGCTCCTGGCCATCCTCCTGAGCCACGAGATGGGCCACTACCTGGCCTGCCGCTACTACCGGGTCGACGCGTCGCTGCCCTACTTCATCCCCTTTCCCCTCGGACTCGCCGGCACCCTCGGCGCCTTCATCCGTATCCGCGCGCTCATCCCCACGCGCAAGGCGCTGTTCGACATCGGCATCGCCGGCCCGCTGGCGGGCTTCGTGGTCTGCCTGCCGGTGATGGTCCTCGGGGCTCTCGAGGGTACCTGGGTGCCGCTGGTGAACGGCGGCCAGGGCCCGAACTACCTCGGCGAGCCGCTGCTGTTCGGCTGGATCGTCGACCTGCTCCGAGGTCCGACGCCCCCGGGCATGACGCTCGCGATCGGCCCGCTGGGCATGGCGGCCTGGTTCGGGCTCTTCGTGACGTCCCTCAACCTGATGCCGGTGGGCCAGCTCGACGGCGGCCACGTCATCTATGCGCTCTGGCCGCGCTGGGCCGTGACGATCTCGCGCGTCGGGATCGCCGCCTGCCTCGGCCTGCTCTACTTCCGCCCGAGCTGGCTGCTGTGGGCGATCCTCCTGCTCGTGCTGGGCCGCAACGGCCACCCGCCCACGGCCTACGACGACGAGCCCGTCGGGCGCGCCCGTGTCTGGATCGGGCTGCTCGGTTTCGTCGTGCTGGCCGTCTCCTTCACGCCGAGCCCGTTCATGGTGTCGTGGCACGACTTCCTCGAGGCCTTCGGCTACTAGGCGGTCACATCACCGTGAGCGGATCGACGTCGACGGCGACCCCCGGCCAGCGCACCGCCCCGTAGCGCTCGACGAGCGCCTTGCGGACGGCGTCGCGCATCGCCCCCCGGCGCCCTTTCAGCAGCAGCTGCCACCGGTGCTCCTGGCGCAGCCGGGCGAGCGGCGCGCGGGCGGGCCCCAGCACGCGGTAGCCGGCCCCACCGCGCAAGGCGCGACCGAGGGCCTCGGCCTCGTTCGAGGCACGCGACGCGTCCTCCGAGCGCACGACGATGTTGACGAGCGCCGTCGTGGGCGGGTAGCCCATGGTGCGGCGGAACTCGATCTCGCGCTCGAAGAAGTCCTCGTACCTCTGCTCGCAGGCGAGCAGCAGCGCGTAGTGGTCGGGCAGGTGGCTCTGCAGGATCACCTCGCCCGGCTGGTCGCCGCGGCCGGCGCGCCCGGCCACCTGGGTGAGCAGCTGAAAGGTCCGCTCCGCGCTGCGGAAGTCGGGCATGCCGAGGCCGACGTCCGCGTCGACCACGCCCACGAGCGTGACGTTCGGGAAGTCGTGGCCCTTGGCGATCATCTGGGTGCCGACCAGGATGTCGATCTGGCCGTCCTCGAACGCACGCAGGGCCTCGGCGACGGCGCCGCGCTTGCGCGCGAGATCGCGGTCGAGGCGCGTCACGCGCGCCTTCGGGAGCGCCGCCTGCACGGCCTCCACGACCTTCTCGGTGCCGAAGCCGCTGAGCCGCAGGTACTCGCCGCGGCAGGCGCTGCACGCGGTGGCCGTGCGCGCCATGTAACCGCAGTAGTGGCACTCGGCGGACGCGCCGCCCCGGTGGATCGTGAGCGGCACAGAGCAGTTCGGGCAGGCCGCCTGCTGGCCGCACTCGCGGCACAGGAGGCTCGTGGCGTACCCGCGGCGGTTGAGCAGCAGCAGCGACTGCTCGTGGCGCAGGAGGCGCTCGCGCAACGCCTCGACGAGCGACGGCGTGAGGATCGGGTCGCCGCCGGCCTTCATCACCTGGCGGCGGTCGACGATCTCGACCTTCGGCAGGCCCATGGGACCGACGCGCGTCGGCAGCACCAGCCGCTCGTACTTGCCGGCCAGGGCGTTCGCGTGGGACTCGAGGGACGGCGTCGCCGAGCCCAGGATCACGACCGCGCCTTCGAGCTTCGCGCGCATCACGGCCGCGTCGCGTCCGTGGTAGCGCGGCGCCTCGTCCTGCTTGTAGGCCGACTCGTGCTCCTCGTCCACGACGATCAGGCCGAGGTCGGGCATCGGCGCGAACAACGCCGAGCGCGCCCCGACCACCACGCGCGACTCGCCTTCGCGGATCCGCCACCACTGGTCGTGACGCTCGCCCATCGCCATCTCGCTGTGCAGCACCGAGACCGTGGCCCCGAAGCGCGCCGCGGCCGCGCGCACGAGCATCGGCGTGAGGGCGATCTCCGGCACCAGGAACAGCGAGCCGCGGCCGCGCTCGAGGGCGCGCTCCGCCGCGCGGAAGTAGACCTCGGTCTTGCCGCTGCCGGTGATGCCGTGGAGCAGGAAGGGCCGGAACGCCTGCGCGTCGAGGGCCGGCCCGACGATCCCCAACACCCGCTCCTGGTCGGCCGACGGCTCGAAGCTGCGAGGCGTGCCGCCGCCCATCACGTCGGGCGCGCGCACGTCCCGCTCGTCCTCGAGGGCGATCACCCCCAGGCTCGCGAGGCGCACCACCGCGCCGCGCAGCGACGGCTTGTCGCTCACGAGCCCGGCGACGCGCTGCCGCCCGCCGGCCGCCTTCAACCGCCGCACGACCTCGGCCTGGGCCGTGCCCTTCGGCGCGGCCTCGGGATCCCGCAGCACCGCCACCTGCAGCTGCCGGAACCCCGGCCGCTCGATCTCCTGCTCCAGCACCACGGCGCCGGCCGCCCGCAGCCGAGCCAGGTGCGCCGAGGGATCGCGGCCGAGACGGCGCGCGAGGGTCGACACGCGCACGGGGCCGTTGCCGAGGGCCGCGAGCATCGGGTCGTTGCTGGGCTGGGGTGCGGCCGCGAGCCGCACCATGGCCCGGCTCGCCCTGACGCCGGCCGGCGGCAGGATCAGCCGGTAGCACTCGCCCGGCGGCGCCAGGTAGTGCTCGGCCATCCAGGCCGCGAGATCGAGGAGCGGCGGGGCCACGAGCGGCACCTCGTCGAGCACGTCGAGGGCGTCCTTCATCTTCTCGACGCTCTCGCCCGGACCCGTGACGACGCCGATCGCCTTGCGCCCGGCGAACGGCACCACGACGCGCGCGCCGCGCTCGGGCACGCTCGTGCCCTCGGGAATGCGGTAGGAGAACGCCTGTTGGACGGGAAGCGGCAGCGCCACCGCGACGACGCGAGACTCCATCGGGCCGCTACTCTAGCCGGTCCCGCCGCCCGCTCAGGCCCGGAGGATCTCCATCACGATCTTCATGTCCTCCCAGACCTCCTTCTTCGCCGCGGGGTTCCGCAGCAGGTAGGCCGGGTGGTAGGTGGGCATGACCTTGATGCCGTCGTAGTCCGCGAGCTTGCCGCGGATCCTGGAGATGGGCTCGGCCGTCTTGCACAGCCATTGCCCCGCGAACTTGCCGAGACCCACCAGAACCTTCGGCCGGATCGCGGCGATCTGGCGCTCGAGGAACGGCTGACACGACTCGATCTCGTCGGGCTCGGGGTTGCGGTTGCCGGGAGGCCGGCACTTGAGGACGTTCGCGATGAACACGTCGGCCCGCTTCAGCTTCAGGCCCTTCTCGATGATGTCGGTCAGCAGCTGGCCCGCGCGCCCCACGAAGGCGAGCCCCTGCTCGTCCTCGTCGGCGCCCGGCGCCTCGCCCACGAACATCAGCGCGGCGTGGGGGTTGCCCTGGCCGAAGACGATGTTCTTGCGGGTCTTCGCGAGCTTGCAGCGCTGGCAGTCGCCGATGAAGGCGCGAATGCCCTCGAGGTCCTCCGACCCGGCCGGCGCCGCTTGCGGCGCCGCCGCCGCCACGGACACGCTCTTGGGAGCGAGGCTCGGGATCGCAGGCGCGCCGAGCTGAGTCAGGCGGCCCAGGTAGCGGCCGTACTCGGCGACGTCGGCGGCCAGCTCGTCGCGCTCGCTCACGCCTTCTTCCTCAGGTCCACCACGCGGTCCCAGATGCGATCGGCAAGGGCGCGCTTGCTGGTCCGAGCCACGCGCGTCTCGCCGGCGGCGTCGATCAGGACCGCGGCGTTCTCGTCGTTGCCGAAGACGGCGCCGTCCTCGGACACGTCGTTCGCCACGATCAGGTCCGCCTTCTTCTCGACGCGCTTGCGGCGCGCGCTCTCCACGAGCTTCTCGGTCTCGGCCGCGAAGCCGATCACGAAGCGCGCGCCCTTGCGCGCGGCGACCTCGCGCAGGATGTCGGGGGTCCGGACCATCTCGACGTTCAGGCCGCCCTCGGCCTTCTTCAGCTTCTGGGCGAACGCCTGGGCCGGCCGGTAGTCCGACACGGCGGCGGCCATGGCGAGGACGCTCGCCGCCTCGAAGCGCGCCATGACGGCCGCGTGCATCTCGGCCGCGGAGCGCACCGCCACGACCTCGAGACCCGACGGCGCCGGGAGCGCCGTCGGCCCCGAGACGAGCACGACGCGAGCGCCCCGGTCGCGGGCGGCCTCGGCGAGCCGGTAGCCCATCTTTCCGCTGGAGCGGTTCGACACGAAGCGCACCGGGTCGAGGTCCTCGACGGTGGGACCGGCGGTCACGAGGACGCTCTCGCCGGCCAGGTCGCTGCGGCGGGCCAGTCGCGCCATGGCCGCGTTCACGATGTCACCCACCTCGGCGAGGCGCCCCTTGCCGAGCCAGCCGCACGCGAGGTAGCCCGAGCCCGGCTCCACGAACGCGACGCCGCGACGCCGCAGCGTCTCCAGGTTGGCGACGATCGCCGGGTGCTCGAACATGTTCACGTTCATCGCCGGCGCCACGAGCACGGGCGCTTTCGTGGCCGTGAAGAGCGTCGAGAGCGCGTCGTCGGCGATGCCGTTCGCGAACTTGCCGATCGTGTTGGCCGTGGCCGGCGCCACCAGGAGCAGCTCCGCCGCGTCGGCCAGGCTGACGTGCTGGATCTCGCCCTCCTCGCCCAGCGCGAACTGGTCGAGGAACACGGGATGCCGCGACAGCGCCTCGAACGTCATGGGCGACACGAAACGGGCCGCGTTCGGCGTCATCACGACCCGCACGTCGGCCCCGCGCTTCTGGAGCTCGCGCAGGACCTCCGCGGCCTTGTAGGCGCCGATGCAGCCCGTGACGCCGAGGACGACGAGGGGCACGAAGACGCCCCCTACGCTTCCTCGGGGGCGGCCTGGACCTTCGCCTTCGGCTCGGTCACTTCCCAGGACACGGCGCCGGCCAGGACTTCCTGGATCGCGACGCGGGTCGACTTGCGGCTGCGCGTCTCGACGCGGGCCTTGGCGCCGTTCTGGATCTGCTTCGAGCGCTGCGCCGCCACGGTGATCAGTCGGAACTTGCTGTCCACGTCCTTCGGCAGGATCAAATTGTTCGCCATCTCCGGTCTCCTTATTTCTCGAAAGTCTTGAGGATCTTCTGGGCCTGCGGGCCCATGCGCCCGGTGCGGCAGCGCGCGGCCCGGATCACGCACTCGATCGACTCGACGCAGTGGTCGAGATCGTCGTTGATCACGGTGTAGTCGTACTCGGTGTAGAGGCTCGCTTCGTCGCGGGCGTTCGTGAGGCGGCGCTCGATCGTCTCGGCGCCGTCGAGGCCGCGCTTGCGCAGGCGCGCCGCGAGGTCGTGGAACGAGGGCGGCAGGATGAAGATGGTCACGGCGTCGTCCATCTTGAGGCGCACCTGGGCGGCGCCCACCACGTCGATGTCGAGGAGCAGGTCGAGGCCCTCGTCCTCCGCGCGCTCGTACTCCACGATCCCGGTGCCGTACAGGTTGCCGTGGACCTCGGCCCACTCCAGCATGCGGCCGGCCTCGCGCAGGCGCAGGAACGCCTCGCGGGTCGTGAAGTGGTACTCGACGCCGTTCTGCTCGCCCGGCCGCGGCTGCCGGGTGGTGTGGGACACCGAGAAGCGCAGCCCGGGGATCTCGCGGAGCACCCGCCCGAGCACCGTGGACTTGCCGGCGCCCGAGGGCGCCGACACCACGATCACGTTGGGCCTGTACCTACTCAACGTTCTGCACCTGCTCGCGCAGCTTCTCGATCTCGCCCTTGAGCGCGACGACTTCCTGGACGAGCGGCGCGTAGGCCGCCTTGCTGCCGATGGTGTTGGCCTCGCGCGCCAGCTCCTGGCTCACGAAGTCGAGGCGCTTGCCGGCCGGCGTCTCGCCGCCGATCAGCTCCCGCGCCAGGGCGACGTGGCTGCGCAGGCGCTGCACCTCCTCGCTCACGTCCAGGCGATCGGCCGTCTTGACGACCTCGGCGAGCACCCGAGGGTCGTCGGCGCCTACCTCGGCCGCGAGCTCCCGGATCTTCGCGAGCAGCGCGTCGCGCCGGCTGGACTTGCCCTCGGCCGAGAGGGCCTCGACGCGCGCCGCGGCCGCCTCGATGGCGGCGAGGCGCTCGAGCAGCTCGGTCCCGAGGCGTGCGCCCTCGGCCCGGCGCATGCCGTCGAGGCCGGCCAGGGCCTCCTCGATCAGGGCGAGCACGACGCCCTTGCGCTCGTCGTCGAGGCCGTCCGTGGCTTCGACCGACTCGAAGGCTCCGGGGAAGCGCGCGATGTCGGAGACGCTCACCTCGCCCGTGAGTCCGTGGCGAGCCCGCACGTCGCGGAGGGCCGCCACCGCGCCGGCGATGACCGCCTCGACCGGCGCGACGCTCGCGTCGCCCGAGCTGGGAAAGCTCGCCTTCACCGCCACGTCGACCTTGCCGCGGCTCACCCGGCCCTGGACGAGGGCCTTGATGTCGGGCTCGAGGGCCGCCGCGCGCCGGGACACGTTGACCCCGATCTCGAGGAAGCGATGGTTGAGGCTGCGGATCGTCACCGCCGCACGCATCGCCTCGCTCTCGGCGCCGGCCGCGCCGTAGCCCGTCATCGACCGCAGCGGGCTCACGGGGCCGGGTCCTCGGGGAACTGCAGCTCGAAGAGCCGGCTGTACAGGCCGCCCTTCTTCATGAGCTCGTCGTGGCTGCCGGTCTCCGCCACCTCGCCGCCGTCGAGGACGATGATGCGGTCCGCCCGGCGGATCGTCGCGAGGCGGTGGGCGATCACCAGGGTGGTGCGGCCCTTGATGAGGTTCGAGAGCGCCTGCTGCACGAGGCGCTCGGACTCCGCGTCGAGCGCCGAGGTGGCCTCGTCGAGGATCAGGATCGGCGGGTCCTTGAGGATCGCGCGGGCGATCGCGATGCGCTGGCGCTGGCCGCCGGAGAGCCGGCTGCCCCGCTCGCCGATCATGGTGTCGTAGCGCCGGGGCAGGTCCAGGATGAAGTCGTGGGCGAAGGCGGCCCGGGCCGCGCTCTCGATGCGCGCCTCGTCCACGTCGTCGAGGCCATAGGCGATGTTCGCGCGCACCGTGTCGTTGAATAGCACCGTGTCCTGGGTGACGAGGCCGATCTGCTCGCGCACGCTCTTGAGGGTCGCCTCGCGCACGTCGACGCCGTCGATGCGGATCGTGCCGTCGGTGACGTCGTAGAAGCGCGGCAGCAGGTTCACGAGGGTCGTCTTGCCGGCGCCGCTGGTGCCGACGATCGCGAGCACCTCGCCCGCGCAGGCCCGGAACGACACGCGGCGCAGCACCGCGACCCCGTCGCCGTCGGCGTAGTGGAAGCCCACGTCGCGGTACTCCACCTCGCGCTGCATGCGGGGCAAGGTCACGGCTCCGGGAACGTCCTGGATCTCCTGGTGGGTGTCGAGCACCGAGAAGATCCGCGAGCCGGCGGCCAGGGCGCCCTGCAGCGTCGCGTTCACCTGCGACAGGCGCTTGATCGGCGTGTACATCAGGAACAGCGCGGTGAGGAACGACACGAAGCGGCCCGGCGTCAGGAGGCCGTTGCGGATCTCGTAGCTGCCGTAGAAGAGCGCGCAGACCAGGGCGAGGCCGCCGACGGCTTCCATGAGCGGCGGCAGGAACGCGGTCGTGCGCGTGATGCGCAGGTTGACGTGGAGCAGGCGCGACGCGGCGCGGCGGAAGCGGCCGGTCTCGAAGGACTCCATGCCGAAGGCCTTGACGATCCGGAAGCCCGAGATCGTCTCCTGGAGGATCTCCGTGATGTCGCGCCAGCGCCGCAGCGAGGTCTCGCTCGAGGAGCGCAGGCGCCGCGTGAGGCGGATCAGCGGGATCATCGTCCACGGCATCACGAACAGCGCGAAGCACGCGAGACGCCAGTCCTGGACGAACAGGATCGTGAGCAGCCCGACGACCGTGAGACCTTCCTTCAACAGGTCGCCCGCCATCTCGGCCACGGCGCTCTGGATCTTCTCCACGTCGGTCGTGATGTGGCTCATCAGCGAGCCGGTGGTGTGGTTCGAGAGGAAGCGGAAGGACTGGCCGAGGACGTGCTCGTAGAGCGCGTTGCGCAGGTCGGTGACCGCGCGTTGTCCGACGGAGGCGACGAGGGTCGTGGAGAGGTACGAGCAGACGCCCTTCAGGACGTAGAGGCCCATGATGATCGCGGCGACGCGCCCCACGTGCACCGACTGGATCAGCACGTCGTCGAAGATGGGCTTGACCATGTACGCGAGCAGGGCGCCCGCGGCCGCGTAGCCGCCGGTCGCGATCCACGAGACCAGAAGGCGGCCGCGGTACGGCCGCGTGTACGCGAAGAGGCGACGGATCTCCCGAGCCCAGCGCCGCGCGTCCTCGATCGAGGCGGCGATCCCGCGACGCCACGGCGACGGGCGCCGCAGTTTCGGCAAAGGGGTCGGTTCCAGCGGCGGGATCGCCGGCAGCGCTATGGCGTCATCTCCTTGCACAGTCACGCCTTAGCGTGGCTCGGACGGACCCGTGATTATAAGCTCCGGAAGCGCGCGGCGTCTACGGCCCCGTGACGCCGCCGTCCCGCAGCAGCACGAAGCGGAACGCCCCGTCGCGGGCCAGGGTCTCCCCTGCCGCCCGGCCGGCGCCGCGGGTCGACTCCACGCGCACCGTGGCGTCCTCGCGGCCCGGCTGCCAGCCGGGCGGGAAACGAATGACGTTGAAGGACTTGACGGCGAAGAGCAAGCCCTGCTTGTCCAGTTCCAGGAACAGGCCCAGCACCAGCGGCCGGGCCTGCGCGTCCGCCACCACGAAGATGGGGCGCCGGACCCCGCGCTCGTCGAGGCGCGCGGCCAGGCTCTCCGCGAGCTGCACCACGCGCCGCGAGTCCTCGGCGCTCGCGCCCTCGCCGAGCCAGGCCGCCCAGCCACCCGTGGCCCCGAGGGCCACGACCAGCGCGGCGGTGGCGACCTGCAACCGGAGCCTTCCGATCTCGTCCACCGGACGGCGTTCCGCGAGCTCGAGAAGGAGCATGTGGGCGGCCGCCGCGAGGGCGGCGAGGCCGAGCAGGCCCACCCAGCGCAGGAGGTAGCCGTAGAGAGGGCCGACGGCGCCGAGCGTCGCGAGCTCGGCGAGCAGGAGTCCCAGCAGCGAGAACGACGCGAGCCATTCGGTCGCCGGCGCCGCGCGGCGGCGGGCGGCGCTCCGCGCCCACAGCGCGGCGCCGACGAGCAGCGCCACGCCCACGAACGCCGCCCCGCCGCGCGCGGGCGCGGCGAAAGCGCTCGCGACGGCAATCGTGACGTCCACGAGACCGTTGCGGGCGTGGGGTTCGAGCAGGAACGCCCACAGGTCCCCGAGGTTGCCGCGGCCCGGGCGGGCCGCGTCCAGGGCCGGAAGGGCCCAGAACGCTCCCGCGACGATCCCGGCGCGGATGAGCACTCCCCTCCCGGGCCGCGAAGCGCGCCAGGCGAAAGCGAGGGCCAGGGCCCCGAGGCCCGCCACCACGGGAGCGCAGCCGATGTGGCACTGCACGGCCAAAGACGCCGCGGCGAGCGCCCAGGGCAGGACGGGCCAGCGGCCGGTGGCGAGCAACGGCAGGACGAACAGGAACGCCCCGAAGGCCACGGCCGCCACGTTCGGATTCCAGGGCGACGCCCAGGCGCCGGCGCCCCGCAGCGCGACACCCAGGGCGAGCACGAGAGCCGTGGTCCAGCCCGCGGGGGCGCCTCCGGCCAGCCACGCGCACGCCACCATGAGCCCGATGCCGGCCGCGGCGAGCGACGCGGCCGTGGCTTCGATGCCGGCGTAGCGCTCGCCGCTCGCGCGGTACAGGGGAGCGGCGAGATAGAAGAAGGCCGGCCCGGGATGATGGAACGCGAAGCGCGAGTAGGGCCCGACGCGCTGGCGCTGGCTGAGGGCCTCGCGCGTGTAGAGCTCGATGCCGGCGTGGTCGCCGATCGGCGCCCGCCGGTCGCCCCGGAAGTAGGGGGCCCAGCCGATCGCGAGGACGGGAGCGATCACCAGCAGCGCCGCGACGAGGACGCCCAAGCCACCGCGCCGGATTCCGTCCTGGACTGTAAGGGACAACGACCGGATTGTGTGCCCCGAGGGGCCGTCCGTCCAGCCGCTAGTCGGTGAAGCGGTACTTGATCAGGGTCCACAGCGCCGGGAACCCGTCGCGCCAGGTGATCTTCTTGCCCTCGGAGTAGTCGCGGCCCTCGTACGTGATCGGCACCTCGTAGACGCGGGCGCCGCGCTTGAACAGCTTGGCGGTGATCTCGGGCTCGATCCCGAAGCGGTCGCTCTTGAGCGGCATCGCCTTCAACACGTCGGCGCGGATCGCCTTGAAGCACGTCTCCATGTCCGTCATGGTCGTGTTGTAGAGCACGTTGGTGACGAGGTTCAGGAACAGGTTCGCGAGGTAGTGGGTGAAGAGGAAGCAGCGGTGGCGGCCGATGAAGCGGCTGCCGAACACCGCGTCGGCCTTGCCCTTCACGATCAGGTCGAGAAGCTCCGGGTACTCCTCGGGGCTGTACTCGAGGTCGGCGTCCTGGACGATGATCACGTCGCCGGTCGCGACCTCGATGCCGCGGCGCACCGCGGCGCCCTTGCCCTGGTTGCGCTCCTGCTTCACGAGGGTGAAGCCCTTCTGCTTCGAGAGCGTCTCGAGGATCTCGCGGCTGCCGTCCTTCGAGCAGTCGTCGACCGCGATGAGCTGGATGCGCACGGGCACCGCGAGGACCCGGGCGATGATCTCCTCGACCGTGGCCTTCTCGTTGTAGACCGGCATCACGACGCTCAGGAGCGGGTCCCGGAGCGGCGTCGCTCGTTTCACCGGCGCCCGATCCCCTCGTAGTGGAAGCCCAGCTCGCGCAGCAGCTCCGGCTTGTAGATGTTGCGGCCGTCGAAGATCGCCGGCTGCTTCATGAGCGAGCGCATGCGGCCGAAGTCGGGCTCGCGGAACTCGCTCCACTCCGTGACGATCGCGACGGCGTGGGCGCCCTCGACGGCCTCGTAGCTGCGCTGGCACCACGTCACGCGGTCGCCGAGGAAGGCGCGGGCCGGGCCCATCGCCTTCGGGTCGTAGACGCGGACGGTCGCGCCGCGCGACAGGAGCTGCTCGATCACCACCAGGGCCGGGGCCTCGCGCATGTCGTCGGTGCGCGGCTTGAAGGCCAGGCCCCAGATCGCGATGGTCTTGCCCTCGAGGCCGCCCAGGTACTTCTCGATGCGCGGCACCAGCACGGCCTTCTGCTGCTCGTTCGCCCGCTCGACGGCGTCCACCACCTGCATGTCCGAGCCGGCGTCGTGAGCGGTGCGCAGCAGCGCCTTCACGTCCTTCGGAAAGCACGAGCCGCCGTAGCCGATGCCCGAGTACAGGAACGAGGCCCCGATCCGGGCGTCCGAGCCGATGCCCAGGCGCACGTGGCGCACGTCGGCGCCGACGCGATCGCACAGGTTCGCGATCTCGTTCATGAATGAGATGCGTGTCGCGAGCATGGCGTTGGCCGCGTACTTCGTGAGCTCGGCCGACGCGTGGTCCATGACCAGGATCGGATGGCCCTGGCGCACGAACGGCTCGTAGAGCTCGCGCATCACGGCCTCGACCTTCGGGTCCTCGGTGCCGATCACGACGCGATCGGGCCGCATGAAGTCGTCGACGGCGGCGCCCTCCTTCAGGAACTCCGGGTTCGAGACGACCGCGAAGGGCCGCTTCGTGCGCTCGGCGATCGCGGCGCGCACCCGCGCGGCGGTGCCGACCGGCACGGTCGACTTGAGGACGACGATCTTGAAGTCGTTCATGGCGTCGGCGATCGCCCGCGCCACGGCCAGGACGTGGCTGAGGTCGGCCGAGCCGTCCTCGTCCTGGGGCGTGCCCACCGCGACGAACAGGATCTCGCTGTCGCGGACGGCGGCGGGCAGGTCGGTCGTGAAGCGCAGGCGGTCCTCGGAGATGTTGCGCGGCAGCATCTCCTCGAGGCCGGGCTCGTAGATCGGGATCTCCCCCGCCTTCAGGGCCGCCACCTTGCGCGCGTCGTTGTCGACGCACGTGACGGTGTTCCCGTTCTCGGCCAGACACGCCCCGACGACGAGCCCTACGTAGCCCGTCCCGACCACGCCGATTCTCATCCTGGTTGTTCCTCGGTAGGCAAAGCGAACGCCGAATTTAGCACATCTGCTATCATTTCCCGCGAAGTGACCCCTCGCCATTTCGGACTGGACCTGAGACCGGCGCTGGCCAGGCCCACAGGCGTCGGGGCCTACGTGCTGGCCCTCGCCAGGCGACTGCCCCTCGAGGCCAGGGACGACCTCTTCTACTATTTCTCCGCGTCCCTCAAGGATCGCTATCCGCCCTCCGAGTGGCCGCCGAACGTGAAGCTCGTGGACCGGCCGATCCCCGTCCGGACCCTCAACTACGCGTGGAACCGCGTGGGCTGGCCTCCGCTCGACCGCCTGGTGGGCGCCTCCCTCGACCTCGTCCACTCCCCCTCGCCGCTGATCGTCCCGGGCAAGCGCGCGCGCCACGTGGTGACGATCCACGACCTGTTCTTCCTGAAGCACCCGGATATGACGGACGCGGAGATCCGCCGCGACTACGTGCCGCTCGTCCACGAGCACGTGCGGCGAGCCGACGGCGTCATCTGCGTCTCCGAGCACACCGCGAACGAGGCGCGCCTGCTGCTGAACGTGCCGCCCGAGAAGATCGCGGTGATCCCGAACGGCATCGATCCCGCCTATCGCGAGACCCCGACGCCCGAGGAGGTGGAGGCGGTCCTGGCGCGGCGCCGGCTGCCGCGCGGCGCGATCCTGTACGTGGGCAGCGAGGAGAAGCGCAAGAACCTCGTGAACCTCGCAATGGCCTACATGGGCCTCGCGCGCAAGCGGCGGCGCATCCCCCCGCTCATCCTCGTGGGCCCGGGCTCCCACTGGGGCCAGGGCGGTTCGATCGCCGGGGGAACCCAGATCCACGCCACGGGCTATCTCGAGACCCGCGAGATCCGCGCGGTGATGGCCGCGTCGGTGGCCCTGGTCCTGCCGTCCCTCGAGGAGGGCTTCGGTCTTCCGGTGGTCGAGGCGATGGCCGCGGGCCTGCCGGTCGTCTGCTCCCGCGGCTCGGCCCTCGAAGAAGTCGCCGGCGGCGCCGCGACCCTCGTGAACCCCATCGACACGGGCTCGATCGCCCGGGGCCTCGAGCACGTGATCGACGACCCCAAGCGCGCCGACGAGCAGCGCCGGCTCGGGCTCGAGCGCAGCCGGGTGTTCGACTGGGACAAGGCGGCCGCCGCGACCCTCGCGTTCTACCGCAAGGTCCTGGGGTCCTAGCTGCGTATCGGTATCGACGCCCGCGAGCTCTCGGGGCGTCCGACGGGGACCGGCCGCTACCTGCGCAGCCTGCTGCGCCACTGGCGCGAGGCGGCCCCGGCCGACGCCGTCGTCCTGTACTTCCAGGGCCCGGCGCCGGCCGATGCCCTGCTCCAGCACCCGTCGCTCACGCTGCGGCCGGTCGGCGTCGGCAGCGGCCGCGGCCTCGTCTGGCAGCAATGGCATCTTCCGGAAGCGGCGCGCCACGACGCCCTGGACGTGTTCTTCGCTCCCGCCTACAGCTGTCCCGTGCGGCTCGCGGTGCCGCGCGTAACCACGGTCCACGACCTGTCCTTCTTCTCGTGGCCCGCGGACTTCTCCCGCCGCGAGGCGGCGCTCCGGCGCTGGGCCGTCGCCGCGAGCGTCGGCGTCTCGGAGCGCGCCGTGGCGGTCTCCGAGTTCACGCGCCGGGAGCTGGAGGCGCAGTTCCCGCGCCTCGCGGGCCGCGTCCGCGTGATCGCCCACGGCACCGACGACGACCTGCCGGCCGCCCCGCCCCGGGACGCGGCGCGCGCGCGGCTGGGCCTCGACGGTCCGCTGGTCCTGAGCGTCGGCTCTCTCTTCAACCGGCGCCGGGCGCCGGTCCTTCTCGAGGCGCTGCGACGCGTGGTCCATCCGTCCGCCGTGCTCGAGTGCGTCGGCGACAACCGCACGCTGCCCCGGCTCGATCTCTCGGACCTCGCGGCCCGCCTCGGCATCGCCGGACGCTTCCGGTTCCCTGGCTTCGTGGACGAGGCCGGCCTCGCGGACCGCTACGCGGCCGCCGACGTGTTCGTCTACCTCTCGGAGTACGAGGGCTTCGGCCTGCCGGTCCTCGAGGCCATGGCGCGCGGCGTCCCTGTCGTCACCAGCGTGCGGCCCGCCACCGGCGAGATCTTCGCGGGCGCCGCGATCCTCGTGGACCCGAGCGATTCCTCGGCCGTGGCCGCCGCGATCGAGCGCGTCCTCACGAACCGGCTGCTCCGCGAGGATCTCGTGGCTCGCGGCCGGGCCCTGGCGGCACGGCATTCCTGGAGCGAGGCGGCCCGTGCCACGCGCGCCGTCCTCGACGAGGCGGCGGGACGATGAGCCCGCGCGCCGCCGCGATCCTGGTCTCGTGGAACACGCGCGACGAGCTCCTGGAGGCGATCGCGTCCCTTCGACGCGAGGACGACGGCCTCGAGATCGTCGTGGTCGACAACGCGAGCAGCGACGGCTCCGCGGATGCCGTGCAGGCGGTCTCGCCGGCCGTGACGTTGATCCGGAACGCCGAGAACGTGGGCTTCGGCCGTGCCGTCAACCAGGCGCTCCAGGCCACCACGGCGCCCTACGTGCTCCTCCTGAACAGCGACGCGGAGCTGCGGCCCGGCGCACTCTCCGCCCTGGCCCGCGTCCTCGAAGCGCGGCCCGAGGTCGCGGTCGTGGGCCCGCGCACCCGCTTCGCCGACGGCACGATCCAGGTCTCCTGGGGATCCCGGCCGGGCCTCGTCGCCGAGTGGAGCCAGCGCCGGCTGGTGAAGGGCCTCGAGGCCCGCGAGCCCGGCGCGCGGCAGCACGCGGAAGCGATCGCGAGCCGCGAGCACGAGCCCGACTGGCTCTCGGGCTCGGCCTGGCTGGCGCGCCGCGAAGCGCTGCTGGCCGTCGGACAGTTCGACGAAGGCTTCTTCCTCTATTGGGAGGACGTCGACCTGTGCCTGCGCCTGCGGGCCGCGGGCTGGCGCCTCGTCTTCACGCCGTCCGCGGAGGTCGTCCACCACCAGGGCGTGAGCAAGGGGCGCTCGGACGGCCGGGCTCTCGTCGAGTACCACCGCAGCCATTTGCGCTTCTACCGGAAGCACAACGGAGGCCTGTCGACCGGCGTCCTCTGGGTCGCCCAGCGCCTGCGAGGAATCCGCTAGCCCGACGTCTGCAATCCGGGTGGCTTGTGCTACCTTCCGCCATGGCCCGCATCGCCATCGACGCGCGGAAATGGCGGGACTACGGGATCGGGACGTACGTCCGGAACCTGGTCCGGCACCTGGCCCGCATCGACACCGAGACCACGTACTTCCTGGTCTGCGGCAGCGCCGACGTTCCCACCCTCCAGGATCTCGCCGGCAACTTCGTGCCCGTCGTCGACGAATCGGCGGGCTATCGCCTGAGCGAGCACGTCTCGATCCCGTGGAAGCTGCGCAAGCTGGGCGTCGAGCTCCTCCACGAGCCGCACTACGTCCTGCCGCTGCTCACGAGCGGCCGCTCCGTCGTGACGATCCACGACTGCATCCACCTGTTGTTCCCGCAGTACCTGCCCAACGCCGCGGCCCTGAGCTACGCGCGCTTCATGATGGGCCACGCGATCCGCAAGAGCGCCGTGGTCTTCACGGTGTCCGAGGCCTCGCGCCAGGATATCCTGCGCTTCTACCCCGAGGCCCGCGAGGAGCGCGTGCAGGTGGTGCCGAACGCGATCGACCCCGTGCTGCTCGCGAACCCGGGCGAAGAGGAGATCGAGCGCATCCGCGAGCGCTACCTGATCCGGGGACGCTTCGTGCTGTACGCCGGGAACATCAAGCCCCACAAGAACCTCGAGCGGCTGATCGCGGCGTTCGGCCTGCTCAAGCAGCGCGCCGGCATGGAGGACGTGAAGCTGCTGATCATCGGCGACGACAGCCACAAGTACGCGTCCCTGCGGCGCGCCGTTGACGCCGCCGGCGTGCGCCAGGACGTGCGCTTCTTCGGATTCGTGCCCGACCAGACCCTGGCGGCGCTCTACCGGCTCGCGTCCGTGTTCGCGTTCCCCTCGCTCTACGAGGGCTTCGGCCTGCCGCCCCTCGAGGCCATGGCCTGCGGCGCTCCCGTCGTCACCTCCAGGATCTCCTCGCTGCCCGAGGTCGTGGGAGACGCGGCCGTGCTGGTCGACCCCTACGACACCGAGGCGATCGCCGACGGCATCGTGCGCGTGCTCGAGGACGACACGCTGCGCATGGAGCTGATCGAGCGCGGCCACCGGCGCGCCCACGCCTTCAGCTGGGAGCGCTCGGTCAAGCAGATCCACGACACGTACCTCAAGGTCCTCGGCGTGCCGGTGGCGGCCGTGGCCGCTCCGCGCCTGCCCTGATTCACGGCCGCGCGGGCGCTGCCCTTATCCTGAGGGGATTGTGAGGGTCGCTCTCGTCCACGATTGGCTCACCGGCATGCGCGGCGGCGAGAAGGTGCTGCTGTCGCTCGCCCGCCTGTTCCCGGACGCGCCGATCTACACGCTGCTCCACGTTCGCGGCTCCCTCGCGCCGGAGCTCGAGGCCCGCGACATCCGGACCAGCTTCGCCCAGGGCCTGCCGGCCGTCGCCACGCGCTACCGCTGGTACCTGCCGCTGTTCCCGCGCGCGATCGAGAGCTTCGACTTCTCGGGCTACGACCTCGTCCTGTCGAGCTCCCACTGCGTCGCGAAGGGCGCCATCCCGGGACCGAAGACGCTGCACGTCAGCTACTGCTTCACCCCGATGCGCTACGTCTGGGACCGCTACGACGACTACTTCGGGCCCGCGCACATGGCGGCGCCGTTGCGCTGGGCGATCAAGCCCATGGCCGCCCGGCTCCGCGCGTGGGACGCGCGCACCGCGAGCCGCGTGCACCGCTTCGTGGCCGACAGCGCCTACGTGGCCGACCGCATCCGCCGCTACTACGGCCGCGAGGCCGACGTGATCCACGCCCCGGTCGACACCGACTTCTACACGCCCGGATCCCAGCCACCGGGCGTCTACGATCTCGTGGTCTCGGCCCTGGCGCCGTACAAGCGGGTCGATCTCGTCCTCGAGGCCTACCGCGGGACCGGCCGGAGCGTGAAGATCGTCGGCACCGGCCCCGAGGCCGGGCGGCTGCGGTCCCAGGCGCCTGCCGAGGTCGAGCTGCTCGGCTACGTGGACGACGCGGGCCTGCGCGAGCTGTACCGGGGCTGCCGGGCCGTGATCATGCCGGGCGTCGAGGACTTCGGCATCGTGCCCCTCGAGGCCATGGCCTGCGGGCGGCCGGCCATCGTGCACGGCGAGGGCGGCGGTCTCGAGACCGTGGTGGACGGGGTCACCGGTATCGTCTTCCGGGAGCCCACCGCGGCCTCGCTGCGGGCGGCCGTCGACTCGCTTGGGAGCGCCCGTTTTGATACCCTCGCGCTGCGCGAACGGGCCAATGCCTTCAGCCGGAAGGTCTTCGAGGAGCGCCTCAAGCTGTTCCTGGACAAGGCCTTGGCCCAACCTCGCTCTTCCTCATGATGAGTTTCCAGGGCCGACGCATCCTGTTCGCCTTCGTGATCGCCGACGTCGTCGCGACGGCGCTCGCGTGGGTGCTCGCCTATTGGCTGCGCTTCCACTCGGGCCTGCTCGAAGCTCTCAAGGGCGTGCCCGACTTCAGCCGCTACCTGCTCCTGCTGCCGCTCATCGTCGTCGTCTGGCCGGTGGTGCTGTACTTCCACGGCCTCTACCAGATCAAGCGCGGCCGCAGCCGCATCGACGAGTTCTTCGCGATCCTCGTCAGCGTGCTGATCGCCTCGGCCTTCACCCTCGGCTTCACCCTCTACGTCCGCGTCTACCACCGCTACCAGCCCGACGTCGCGCCGCAGTGGGAGTACAGCCAGGCCGTGTTCGTGATCTTCGTGGCCCTGAACGTCGCGGCCCTGAACGTGGGCCGCTGGCTCCTGCGCGCCTGGCTCGAGCGGATGTGGGCGGCCGGCCTCAACGTCAAGAACATCGTGATCGCGGGCGCCGGCGAACTGGGCCGGACGGTGGCCCGGACCATCAACTCCCACCGGGAGCTGGGCTATCGCGTGCTCGGCTTCCTCGACGACGGCGAGCCCTCGCAGACCGAGGGAGTCGTCGTGCTCGGGACGCTGGCCGACGCCGCGGCGGTCGCCCACCGCCACCACGTCGATCAGCTCGTGATCGCCCTGCCCCTCGAGGACCACGGCAAGCTGCTGTCGCTCATCAAGAGCGTCGGCAACGAGTGCGTCGACCTCAAGGTCGTCCCGGACCTGGTGCAGTACGCGACGATCCGCGCGTCCCTCGAGGACCTCGACGGGATCCCGATCATCAGCCTCAACGAGGTGCCGCTGCGGGGCTGGAGCAGCATGGTGAAGCGCGCCATGGACCTGGTCGTGGGCGTGCTGCTGCTCCTCGTGTTCGCGCTCCCGATCCTGGTGATCGCCGTGCTGATCAAGCTGCGCGGCGGGCGCGGCCCGGTGTTCCTGCGCCAGGAGCGCATGACCCTCGATGGCAAGACCTTCGACATCTTCAAGTTCCGCTCGATGGTCGAAGACGCCGAGAAGGACAGCGGCCCCGTGTTCGCGACGGAGCAGGACCCGCGCCGCACGCCGATCGGCGCCTTCCTGCGCCGCCACAACCTCGACGAGCTGCCGCAGTTCATCAACGTCGTGAAGGGCGACATGAGCCTCGTCGGCCCGCGCCCCGAGCGCCCGCCCTTCGTGCGCGAGTTCAAGGAGCGCATCCCGCAGTACATGCTGCGCCACCGCGTGAAGAGCGGGATCACCGGCTGGGCCCAGGTGAACGGCTGGCGCGGCAACAGCTCGATCGAGAAGCGCATCGAATACGACCTCTACTACATCGAGAACTGGTCCCTGCTCCTCGACGTCAAGATCCTCGTATTGACCCTCTTCCGCGGCTTCGGCCAGAAACACGCCTACTGATGCCTCGAGCTCTCGTCACCGGCGCCGCCGGCTTCCTGGGATCGCACCTCTCCGAGTACCTGCTCGGCAAGGGCTTCTCCGTCGTGGGCATGGACAACCTGCTCACCGGCGACGTCAAGAACATCGAGCACCTCACGGGCCGCGACTTCGTGTTCGTGAAGCACGACGTCACGAACTACATCAGCGTCGAGGGTCCGCTCGACTGCATCTTCCACTTCGCGAGCCCGGCTTCGCCCATCGACTACCTGCGCGTGCCGATCCAGACCTTGAAGGTCGGATCCCTCGGCACCCACAACGCCCTGGGCCTCGCGAAGGCGAAGAACGCGCGTTTCCTGATCGCGTCCACGTCCGAGGTCTACGGCGATCCCCTCGTGCACCCTCAGCGCGAGGACTACTGGGGCAACGTCAACCCGGTCGGGCCCCGCGGCGTCTACGACGAGGCCAAGCGCTTCTCCGAAGCGATCACGATGGCCTATCACCGGGTCCACGGCGTGCAGACGCGCATCATCCGCATCTTCAACACCTACGGCCCGCGCATGCGCGTCGAAGACGGCCGCGCGATCCCGGCCTTCCTGTCCCAGGCGCTGCGCAACGAGGACGTCACGGTCTTCGGCGACGGCTCGCAAACGCGCAGCCTTTGCTACGTTTCGGACCTGATCGAAGGCATCTTCCGGCTGATGATGTCGGAGGTCGTCGATCCCGTGAACATCGGCAACCCGACCGAGATGACGATCCGTCAGCTCGCCGAGGCGATCATCAAGCTCACGGGCTCCTCGAGCCGGATCGTGTCGCGGCCGCTGCCGGTCGACGATCCGAAGGTCCGTCAGCCCGACATCACGCGCGCCCGGACCCTGCTCGGCTGGGAGCCCCAGGTCTCCCTCGATCAGGGCCTGGCCGTGACGCTCGCCTACTTCCGCCAGAGGCTCGGGATCTAGCCCGTGGCCGTCGCCGGCGTGGTGCTCGCCGCCGGCCTGTCGAGCCGCATGGGCCGCAACAAGCTGCTGCTGCCGATCGACGGCGAGAGCCTCGTGCGCCGCGCGACACGCACGGCGCTCGCCGCCGGCCTCTCACCCGTGATCGTCGTGCTCGGCCACGAAGCGGAGCTCGTGGACCGCGAGCTGGAAGGCCTCGACGTGACGCGCGTCCTGAACGGCGACTACGAGGACGGCCCCGGGACCTCCGTGGCGGCGGGCGTCGCGCGCGCGAGCCATACCGCGGCCGAGGCCCTCGTCCTGCTGCTCGCGGACATGCCGCTCGTCACGACCGACATGCTGACGCGCCTCGTGGCCCGCTGGCGCGAGACCGGGGCGCCCCTCGTCCTGTCCCGCTACGGCGACGCGCAGGCGCCGCCGACGCTGTTCGCGCGAGACCTCTTCGAGGAGCTGATGGACGTGGACGAGGCGACCGGCGCCAAGCCCGTGGTCGCGGAGCATGCGGCCGAGGCCGCCGCCGTCGCGTGGCCGGCCGACGCGCTCCAGGACCTCGACGTCGCGGCGGACTACGACGCCGTCAAGGCACGGCTCACTCGGCGCTGACGCTGATCGAGAGCACGCGGCCCGGCTCGCAGCGCACGAAGATCTCCATCGGCCGGCAACAGACCGGGCAGTCCTCGAAGTAGCTCTGCTCCTCGCCCCCGGTCGTGTCCACGTCGAGGGCCATGGGCTCCCCGCAGGCGGCGCAGTCCACGAGCACTTCTTCGAGCACTACGCGTGCCCGATTTCGGGGTCGTCGGGGGGTGGCTCTCCCTTGCGGAAGAACTCGCTGCGCAGGTAGAGGTCGCGGAGGTCCTTCCAGAAGACCGACAGGACCGCCGTGGTGGGCACCGCGATCAGCATGCCCAGGAAGCCGAGCAGCGTGCCGCCAGCCAGGACCGCCAGCATGATCACGACCGCGTGCAGGCCCAGGCTCTCGCCCACGATCCGCGGCGAGATGAAGTTGCCCTCGACGAACTGCCCGAACGTGAACACCGCCGCGACGATCAGCAGCTTCGTCAGGTCGCCGTCGTCGATCCACGAGAGGACCAGGGCGATCGGCAGGCCGATGACGTAGGACATGAACGGGATCAGGTTGAGCAGGCCGATGAAGAAACCGACGATCAGGCCCATCGGGACGCCGCAGAGCGTCAGGGTGACGGAGTAGAAGGCGCCCAGGATCAGCGCGACCGTGATCTGGCCCCGCACGAAGGCCGAGAGCAGGGTGTCGACCTCGGCGAAGCGCGAGTAGAGGTAGGGGCGCAGGCGGTGCGGCACGAGGTCCTTGATGCCCGCGACGATGTGGTTCATGTCGAACAGCAGGTAGACCGCGAACACCGGCACGACCACGAAGTTGAGCACCGTGAGCACGAAGCCGAGCACGCTCGAGAACGCGAGGGTGAGCACCGTGGCGACCGGCGCCAGGATCTCGGGAACGTGGCCCTTGAGCGTCTCCATCAGGCGGTCCCGCGCCTCCGCCGTCTGCTCGGGATACTGCACGTTCAGGCGCTGGTAGATCGGCTCGATCTTGGCCCGCAGCGTCTCGAAGTACTGGGGCAGCTTCCGGACGGTCTCGCTGATCTGGCCGGTGATGACCGGCACGACGACCACGACCGCGGCGATCGTCACGGCCAGCACCACGGCAGTGAGGATGCCGACGGCCAGGGCCCGCGGCTGCTTCGCGAAGCCGCGGCGCCGGAAGAAGCGCTCCATGGCGTTGACCGGCGGGTTCAGGAAGTACGCCAGGGCGAAGGCGATGCCGAAGGGCGTGAGCGCGCCGCCGAGGGCCTTCAGCAGGTAGATGAGGCCCGCGAGCAGGATCAGGCCCGCGAGGAGCCGCAGCCAGGCGTTCTGCCAGAGCGGCCTCACGACGTGGGACCCGAGGGACGCGTCACCGACGCGAGGTACACGTAGTAGAGGGCCGACGCCACGGTCGCGACGAGGGTCGCGATGAACAGGTAGCGGACCTGGGGAAACGGGTTGCCCACGGCGTTGAGCAGGAGCACGACGCCGGCGGTCACGAGCTGCAGCATGGTCGAGAGCTTGCCCAGGAGCGAAGGATAGAACACCCGGCGCCCCAGAGTCAGGTTCACCACCGCGACCGTCAGGATGATGATCGCGTCGCGCGAGAGCGCGATCACGGTGAGCCAGACCGGGATGCGGACCACGATGCCGGTGCCCCAGGTGAGCGCCACGAAGGACGACGCCATGAGCATCTTGTCGGCGATCGGGTCCATGGTCGCGCCAAGGGTCGTCTCCTGGTGGCCGCGGCGCGCGATGAAGCCGTCGAGCACGTCGGTCGTGGCGGCCACCACGAAGATCACGAGGGCCCAGGTGAAGTCCCCCGCCAGCACCATCACCACCAGGAACGGCGACAGCGCCATCCGCAGGATGGTGAGCTGGTTGGCGACGGTGAGGAGGGGCTCTGGCATAGAGAAAAGGGCCGCCGCTGATGAGCGGCGGCCCCTTCACACCTTCCGGAAGAAAGACGGCTTAGTTCAGGCGGTCCTTCTTGAGGATGAGCTGCGCGACGAAGTCGTTGCAGGCCTTCTCCTGGGCGTCGCCCAGGCCGCTCTGCCGCCACTCGTCGGAGTCGGTGCCGGCGCCGAAGCCGCCCGACGAGAACGACGCGCCGCCGCCCTTGCTGGACTCGCCGTGGCCCTTGACCGACAGCATGATCTCGCCCGTCGTCACGTCGATCAGGCGCGCGGTGAGGTTCACCTCGCTCTTGGCCTTCTTGCCGCCCAGGCCGATGCCCTTGATGCGCACGGCGCCGCCGCGCGACTCGGTGGCGAACTTCGTGATGGAGCCGGCGATCACGTACTTGACGCCCTTGATCTTGCCGATCTTCGCGAGGCTCGCGGCGCTGGGATCCGCCCGGTTGGACTGCGCGAAGTCCTGCTCCGCGAGAACCGTGTCGAGCTTCTTGCGCTCGATCACCCGGAACGTCCCGTCGTTCACCAGCGCGTCGACGACCTGGTCGGCCATGCCCTTGCCGATGTCGTACTGGCCCCACCAGTTGTCGATCGAACCGTACTCGAAGTCCATGATCGCCACCGCGGGCCGATCCGCTCCTGCCGCTGCGGCCGGCGAAGCCACCGCGATGCTCGCGAACGACGCGGCCAGAATGGCCAGCCCCCAACTGGATCGCATTGCGCTTCTCCTCCTGAGAGAGATGCCCGACTATAGCTGTTCGGTCCGACAAGGGTCAATGTTCATCGGCCCATACGCTTCAACTCTTCGAACAGTTCCTTCTCCCGGTGTTCCAGATCACTCGGGATCAGGGGGTCGACCGAGATCAGCAGGTCCCCCCGCTCGCCCTTCTCCTGCCGGGGCAACCCCTTGCCGCGCAAGCGGAAAGAGCGGTCCGCGGGGGTGCCCGCCGGGACCTTGATGCTGACGTTCCCCTCGAGGGTGGGAACCTCGACCTCGCCTCCGAGGACGACGGTGGTGAGGGGCGCCTTCACCCGCGCCGCCAGGTCGTCGCCGCGCCGCTCGAACACGGGATGGGGCGCCAGATGCACTCGGAGGTAGATGTCGCCGCCGTTGCCGCCCTTCCCCGCCATGCGCACGCGTGAGCCCTCGCGCAGGCCGGCCGGGATCTTCACCTCGAGATGCTGCGTGCTCTCGCCGTCGCGCACCTCGAACTGGAGCGTCGTGCCCTGGAAGAGCTGCTCGAGGGAGAGCTCGACGTCCTGCTCGATGTCCGAGGGCGGCGGCCGGCGCGCGCGCGCCTGGGAGAAGGCGTCGCCGAAGCCGCCTCCCCCGCCGCCGAAGAAGGTCCGGAAGAAGTCGGAGAAGTCGCCGCCTCCCCCGCCGAAGCCCTCGGTCCGGACGTTGAAGCCCCCGGGAAAACCCGAGGCCCCGCCCGGCTGGGCGCCGACCTTGTCCCAGTCGGCGCCGAGCTGGTCGTAGCGCTTGCGCTTCTCGGGATCGGAGAGCACCTCGTTGGCCTCGTTGATCTCCTTGAAGCGGCCCTCGGCCGACTTGTTCCCGGCGTTCAGGTCGGGATGGTGCTTGCGCGCGAGCTTCCGGTACGCCGCCTTGATCTCCTTGTCGGTGGCGCCCTTCTTGAGACCGAGGATCTTGTAGTAGTCCTTGTAGTCGATGGAAGTTCTCCCGCCGCCGAAGATGACTCGCGCCGCCCTCCGCGTCAAGCGCGCGCGGGTGGCGTCCCCTCGTCACTTCATCCTTCTCCCGAACCGTGCCCTTGTGATACATCCGAGGTAAGGGGTGACCCATGCTGGCCCTTCTGCCTGCCCTCGCCGTCGCGGTCGCGCTGGAAAGCGCGCCGGCCCACGTCGTCGTCCTCGTCGGCCCTCTCAGCCGCGAAGCGCGGGCCCGCGCCGTCGCCGACACGAAGCGCCTCCTGCGGAGCCTCCGCAAGTTGCCGAACGTCGAGGTGCAGATCCTCGATCGCGATCAGGTGGTCCAGCCTGCGACGCGGGACCTCGCCGAGGCGGAGGTCGCCGTCGACCGCGACCTGGCGCGCCAGCCGGTGGGGCCGTTCCAGAACGAAAACGCCTCGCCCTGGGTCACGGCCTCCATCGCCGCACAACGGCCGGTCTCTTTGGACCGGCCCGGCAAGCCGCTGCCCCCGGACGGCTATTGGCTCAGGACCACCTGGGATGCCGTCCGGCAGCTGGCGCACCAGCCGGGCTCGAAGTCCCTCGTGTACTTCGCCGAGATGGACGCTCGTGGCTCGGGCGCGTTCCTGGCGCAGATGGTGCGCGACAACGGCGTGACCCTGTTCTCGGTGTTCGAGGGCGCGCACGTGTTCTCCGATTGGCCGAACGGCGCTCCGGCCGACGAGATCCCGCAGACCGAAGCCCAGGTCTCCCGCGAGCGGCAGGCTCTCGAAGAGATCACCAAGGCGGCCGGCGGCGCGCTCGTCGCCGTGAAGGCGATCCCCGGCCTGATCGGGCGGCGCATCGCGCAGCCCTGAGAGCCGTCGGCGAGACGCCGTCGAATCTCGCTATACTCGGCTCGGTATGGACCTACGCGGCGCATCGGCGATCGTGACCGGCGCGGGACGCGGCATCGGCCGCTCCACGGCGCTCCTCCTGGCGCGTGAAGGCGTGAAGGTGACGCTCGTGGCGCGCAACCGCGGTGAGCTCGACACCCTCGTGGCCGAGATCAAGAAGACCGGCGGCACGGCGGTCGCCCACGCGGCCGACGTGCGGGACCAGGACGCCCCCGAAGCGATCGTGAAGGCCGCCGTCGCGGCTCACGGCCGCGTGCAGATCCTCGTGAACAACGCGGGCGTCGGCCTCCACAAGCCGCTGGCCGAGACCAGCGATGAAGACTGGGACCGCATCCTCGACACGAACGTCCGGGCGGTGTTCCGCCTGACCCGCGCGGCGCTGCCCCACCTCACGAACGGCGGCGGCCACATCTTCATGATCTCGTCGCTCGCGGGCGCCAATGCGATCGACGGCATGTCCGCCTACTGCGCGAGCAAGGCCGCCCTCGACCACATGTCGCGGGTGCTGATGCTCGAGGTGCGGCAGAAGGGCGTCAAGGTGACGACGATCTGCCCGGGCTCCGTCGACACGAGCTTCGGCGCATTGCCGAGGGCCGGGAACACCTCGTGGATGCTCTCCGCCGACGACGTCGCGAACGCCGTCCTCGACCTGGCCCGCACACGTGACGGCGCCCATCTCTCCCGCGTCGAGATGCGTCCCGCCCAGCCCCAGAAGCGGTGATCCGGGCCGCCCTCCGGATCGCCTGGAAGGCGCTCGTCTGCTTCTTCGACCAGAACGGCCCCGACCGGGCCGCGGCGGTCGCGTACTACACCCTCATGTCGCTGCTGCCGCTGCTGATCTTCATCATCAGCGTCGGCATCAAGCTGCTCGGCTCCTTCGACCGCGCCTACGAGGGGACGCTGTACCTGATGCGCGGCGTGATCGTGCAGATGGACCAGGCGACCCTGGTCTCGCTGCGGGACTTCGTCGAGCGCGCCTCCGATCTCACCTGGCCCAGCATGCTGCTGCTCGCCTGGACCTCGAAGCGCACCTTCGCGGCGCTCTTCTCGGCCCTCGACCGCGTCTTCGGCGTCGAAGGCCAGGGCTTCCTGCGCGGCCTCGCCCGCGGCAACCTGGTGCCCTTCGCCATGGTGCTGATCACGGGCGTCGGCCTGCTCGCGACGCTGGCCTTGACCCTGCTCATGGCCACGGTCGAAGGCGCGGCGCAGCGCTTTGGCGTGATGGGCAACGTGTTCCACACCTTCCGCCTGCTCGCGCTCACGCAGGTCGTTCCCGTGCTCGTCACGCTGAGCTTCTTCTTCATCGTGTACCGGCTCGTGCCGGTGAAGGGCCTGCGCTCGCGCCACGCCCTGGTCGGCGCGCTGCTCGCCACGATGCTCTGGGAGATCGGCAAGCAGGCCTTCGCGTGGTACGTGCGCAACCTCGCGCACTACGCGGGCGTCTACGGGACCCTCGAGGGCGTGATCGTGCTGGCCCTCTGGCTCGAGTTCTCGGTCTCCATCATCCTGTACTGCGGCGGTGTCGTTTCGCTGCTGATTCCGAAGAAGCCGCGCTGACCGTATCCCGCGCCTGGCGGGCCACATTTTTCGTTGACAGCCCCGTTTCCGGGGAGTAGCCTCCGGCTCAAATCCTTACCTGAAGTACTACCGCAGGCCAGGGAAAACGGGGGGTTCTTCCGTATGCCCAGCACGAAGCTGTTCGTGGGGAACATTCCCTACGCAACGACCGAACAGGAGCTTCAAGAGCTGTTCGGCCGTTCGGGCGCCAAGGTCACGAGCGCCCGGGTCATCACCGACTTCGACACCGGACGCTCCAAGGGTTACGCCTTCGTCGAGATGGCGACCCCTGAAGACGCCCAGAAGGCGATCCAGGAGCTGCACAACCTTTCGATCGCCGGCCGCAACATCGTGGTGAGTGAGGCCAGACCCCGTCCCACCGGTGGTGGTGGCGGGGGTGGCGGGGCCCGCCGCGGCGGTCGCCCGGCAGCCTAGGCGAAAAATAAGCGAAATCGCGGACCTATCCCGGCCCGAGGTCCGTATACCGTCACGTGCGGAGGATGAAGAACCCGTGACGATACTGATTCAGGCTGCCATCGCCGCACTGCTGGTGCTCGGAAGCGTCTTGATCTTCAGGGAGATCGTCGAGCTCGACGGCCCGCGTCCCCGCGTCGTGCCGGCCCCGCGCCCGGCGATTCGCGAGCGCCGCCGGCCCCAGACCCTGAGGAAGGCCGCCTAGCTTTCCCGCAGCAGACCGGCGTTCGCGGCCAGGAACTCCCGGGCCGCGTCGTCGCTCGCAAAGGTCAGCGCCAGCGCCGTCATGTCCCGGTTCGGCCGAGCCCTGAGGCCTGCTACCCAGTCCCCGTCCGCCAGCAACGACAGGGACAGGAGCGGCGCCCGGAGCAGGGCCGAGCCCAGGAACGGGACAAGCAGCACTCGGCCCACAACTTCCGCGACCAGCCCGCCGACCAGTCCCGCGAACAGTCCGGCGGCCGCGCCGAGTACCAGCGAGTTGTTGTTATGCAGTTGGCCAACGGTGTCGAATCCTCGCCGGAACGCGCCCCAGGCCACGAAGGCGAACGCCGCGCCCCCCACGGCCAGGAACCCCAGCGCCCACGGAATCAGCCCGGCCAGGAACACCGCCTTGGTGCTTCGGGCGCAGCGCTCGCAATGCGGCACGGCGTACTTCAGCGTCACCACGTCTTGCTCGTTGGTCCGCTCGTCCGTCACGAGCTTCTTGATGAGCAGGTTCGACTCGGCCGCCTTCGGGTTCCCGCACCCCAGGCACCGGTTCGGGAACACGAGCTTCGGCGGCTCCCGGTCGTGAATCTTGACGGTCAGGGTCTGGGACACGCGTGCTAGACTAGCGCGTCTCCGCCGACCCTGTGGTGCAGAGGCCCAGCACGTCACCCTTTCAAGGTGAAGATCGAGGGTTCGAATCCCTCCAGGGTCGCCATCCCTTTTCCATCAGATGAAAAGGGCTGGGCTCCCTCTAGGGTCGCCATCCCTTTTCCACGCCGCAGTGTTTCAGTCCGGGCGCAAGCCCGCTCCAGCAGCCTTCCGTAGTCGCCGTCGGCGGTGTCCTCGGGCGCGAAGTCGGGCACACCGGTTCGTCCGGTCGGCACGTGGTGAGGTCTCGGAGCCACGACTCCTGAGAACAGCCGGTCGAACCGAGTCGGCGCCGAGAACTCGTAGCCCGACCCGTCAGCCAGCGGCGTGAACGTGATGCGCCCGTCTAGCACCCGCTGGAGCACCGCCCTGCCCTGGGTGACCGACTGCCTCAGCAGCCTGCGCCACTCCGCCAGGCGAGACTCGACGGCGTCCGGCGCGAGCCGCGGCACCGGCCGGAGCCCGGCGATCTCGGAAGCGACCTCCGTGGCCCGGGCCTCGAGCTGCCGGATGCGGGCCACGAGCGAGCCCGCGTCCCCGCCGCCCTCGACCGCGGCCACAAGGTGCGCGATCCGCTTGGCGGTGTCCTTCGCCTCGCGCTCCAGCGCGGCCCTCTGCTCGCCCAGGTCGTCGCGCTCGGTCAGCCTGATGACGCGCTCGACCGCTTCGGG
The DNA here is from genome assembly GCA_902826455.1 of uncultured Acidobacteriota bacterium. Lineage (GTDB taxonomy): Bacteria > Acidobacteriota > Vicinamibacteria > Fen-336 > Fen-336 > CADEEV01. The sequence goes on from CADEEV010000031.1 coordinate 51,178, forward strand.
CGTGAGAGCGTGCTGCTCGATCGCGAGGAGCACCGCCTCATTCGCCTCGTCCACGGGCACCCTCAGCGCGTTGGAGCACGCGCCCGTGTGCCGGCGCCTGTGGCACGCATACCTGGCGTAGGCGCCGCCCTCGGAGCCCGCGGGCCCGCCGCTCTTCTCGGCGACGAGCCCGCCGCCGCACGCGCCGCAGGTGGCAAGGCCCGCGAGCAGGTTCTGGGTCGCGTGCTTCGGCGGACGGCCCGACAGCCGGCCGCTCGCGAAGCGCACCGCGCGGCCTTCGGTCTCCTTCCTCCTCGCCTGGACCCGCGACCACAGGTCCTCGGGGACGATGCGCAGGTCCCCCCGCTGGGCGACGATGCGGTCGGCCTCCGGGCGCGCCGCGGCCCGCACCTTGCCCCACGAGTTGCGCTTCCGCGACCTGTTCCAGTCGGGCGAGCCGCGGTAGATCTCGCGACGCAGGATCTCCCGCACGGTGCCCGGGTTCCACAACGGGGGCGACGGGGGCCGGCCGTCCTTGAACACGGGTGCCCTCGGCGACCTGGTGCCCTCCGACGTCAGCAGCCTCGCGATGCGCTTCAGCCCGAGGCCCGCGTCAAAGAGTTCGAAGATCCGGAGCACAACGGCGGCCTCGTCAGGGTTGACCGCGCGGTCCACGTGCGATCGCAAGTCGTTCCCGCTCCCGTCCACGCCGCTGTGCACCGGGACGTTCCTGTAGCC
>CADEEV010000032.1 GCA_902826455.1 uncultured Acidobacteriota bacterium
AGTACGACTTCAACATCGCCGACATCACGGAGCTGTGGCGGCGCGGCAGCGTCGTGGCGTCGTGGCTGCTCGACCTGACCGCCGAGGCCTTCGCGAAGAACCAGGGCCTCGACAACTTCGCGGGCCGCGTCTCGGACTCGGGCGAGGGCCGCTGGACGATCGCCGCGGCCAACGACGAGGCGGTGCCCGCCCACGTCCTGACGGCGGCGCTCTTCGAGCGCTTCGCGTCGCGCGGCGAGGACGACTTCCAGAACCGCGTGCTGTCCGCGATGCGCTTCGGGTTCGGCGGCCACGTGGAGAAGAAGTGAGCGGGAGCGGCCAGCCCCAGTCCGACGCGTTCGTGTTCTTCGGGGCCACCGGCGACCTGGCCTACAAGAAGATCTTCCCGGCGCTCCAGTCCCTCGTGAAGCGCGGCCGGCTCAACGTGCCGGTCGTGGGCGTCGGCCGTTCCGGCACCCGGGAACAGCTCGTGGAGCGGGCGCGCGCCAGCGTCACGGAGTACGGCGGCCTCGACAAGGACGCCTTCGAGAAGCTCTCGGGCCTGATCCGCTTCGTGGACGGGGACTACAACGCGCCGGCCACCTTCGAGAAGCTGAAGAAGGCCCTGGGCGCCGCGACCCGGCCGATCCACTACCTCGCGATCCCGCCCAGCATGTTCCCCGTGGTGGTCGAGAACCTGGCGAAGGCCGGCTGCACCGGCCAGGCCCGCGTGATCGTGGAGAAGCCCTTCGGCCGCGACCTCGCGTCGGCGCAGGAGCTGAGCGAGACGCTCCACAAGGTCTTTCCCGAGGACTCGATCTTCCGCATCGACCACTACCTCGGCAAGGAGGCGGTCCAGAACATCCTCTACTTCCGCTTCGCCAACGCGTTCCTCGAGCCGATCTGGAACCGCCACTACGTCGAGAGCGTGCAGATCACCATGGCCGAGAGCTTCGGGGTGAAGGGCCGCGGCAAGTTCTACGAGGAGACGGGCGTCATCCGCGACGTGATCCAGAACCACCTGCTGCAGATCGTGAGCTACCTCGCCATGGAGGCGCCCTCGAGCACCTACCACGAGGCGATCCGCGACGAGCAGGCGAAGGTGCTGCGCACGGTGCGTCCGCTGTCCGTCGAGAACATGGTGCGCGGCCAGTTCGTGGGCTACACCGACGAGCCCGACGTGCCGAAGGACTCCTACGTCGCGACCTACGCGGCGCTGCGCCTGTACGTCGATTCGTGGCGCTGGGAAGGCGTGCCGTTCTACGTCCGCGCCGGGAAGTCGCTGAAGTCCACGGTCACCGAGGTGGTGGTGGAGCTGCGCAACCCGCCGCCGGTCGTCTTCAAGGAGGCGGAGCCTTCCGAGGGCAACCACGTGCGCTTCCGCCTGAGCCCGCAGGTCGTGATCGCCCTCGGGGCGCGCGCGAAGAAGCCGGGGGAAGGCATGACCGGCGAGGACGTCGAGCTCTCGGTCGTGGACCAGGCCGACGCCCAGGGAGAGCACGGGCGCATGGAAGCCTACGAGCGGCTGCTGGGCGACGCGATGGCGGGGGACGCGACGCTGTTCGCGCGCCAGGACGTGGTCGAGGCCGCCTGGGCCATCGTGGACCCGGTGATCCACGGGCCGAGCCCGATGTACAAGTACGCGCCGGGGACGTGGGGGCCCGGCGAGGCCGACGCCCTGGTCGCCGAGGTGGGAGGTTGGAACACGCCCGAATGAAGGTACTGGTCATCGACGTCGGCGGGACCAACGTGAAGCTCGGCGTGCCCGGACGGAAGGAGCCGATCAAGGTTCCGTCGGGACGCACGATGACGGCGGCGCGGATGGCCGCGGGCGTCAAGAAGGCGCTCGCCGGAGTCGCCTACGATCGCGTGTCGATCGGCTTCCCGGGACCGGTCGTCAACGGGCGACCGGCCCGCGAGCCGGCCAACCTGGGCGGCGGCTGGATGCGCTTCGACTACCGCAAGGCCTTCGGCCGGCCCGTGCGCATCGTGAACGACGCCGCGATGCAGGCCCTCGGCAGCTACCAGGGCGGACGCATGCTGTTCCTGGGCCTCGGCACGGGCCTCGGCTCGGCGCTGGTCGCCGACGGCGTGCTCGAGCCTCTCGAGCTCGCCCACCTGCCGTACCGCAAGAACCGGACGTACGAGGATTATCTCGGCCTGCGCGGCTACGAGCGGATGGGCCGGAAGAAGTGGCAGGCCCATGTCGAGAAGGTCGTGGCGCTCTTCAAGCACGGGCTGCAGGTGGACTACGTGGTCCTGGGCGGCGGCCAGACGAAGAGACTCAAGGGCGTGCCCGCCGGAGTGCGCGTCGGGGACAACGCGAACGCGTTCGTCGGCGGGCGGCGCCTCTGGGACGAGGGGCGCGGCCATCGTCATGCCGGGAAGACCCACGCCCACGTGGCGGCCGACGCCTAGCGGATGGCGACGCGGCTCTACTTCGTCCGGCACGGCGCGACCCAGCTCTCGGCAGAGGACCGCTTCTCGGGCGCCGTCGGCGTCGACCTGTCGGACGAGGGCCGCTTCCAGGCGAAGCGACTGGCCGAGCGCCTGGCCGACGACGGGATCAGCGCCGTCTACTGCTCTCCGCTCTCGCGCACGGTCGAGACGGCCACGATCCTGGCGTTGCCCCACAAGCTGCCGCTGGTCCACCGCGACGGCCTGCGCGAGATCAGCCATGGCCGCTGGGAGGGGCTCACGCGGCGCGAGGTCGAGGACCGCTTCTGCGACGAGTACATGGCCTGGGACGCGGACCCGTTCACGTTCGCTCCCGAGGGCGGGGAATCGGGGCTCGCCGTGCTCGCCCGGGCGTTGCCGGTCGTCCGGCAGATCGTGATCGACCACCCGGGGCAGACCGTGCTGGTCGTGTCCCACAAGGCGACCCTGCGCCTGATCCTGAGCAGCCTGCTGGGCTTCGACGCCCGCGGCTATCGCGATCGCCTCGACCAGTCGCCGGCCTGCCTCAACGTCGTGGACTTCAAGGACGTGATCCGGCCCCGGCTGATGCTCTTCAACGACATCTCCCACTACTCGGACCGGCCGCGCTCCGCCGAGAAGAACCTCTCCCGCTGGTGGGACAAGGAGAACGGCGCGCGGTGACGCTCGACGTGCTGCCCGACGCGGCGGCCGTGGCGCGGCGGGCGGCCGCCTGGATCGCCACCGAGGCGCGGGCCGCGGTCACGCAGCGCGGGCGCTTCGTGGTGGCCGTGAGCGGCGGAAAGACCCCGTGGCAGATGCTGCGCGACCTGGCCGCGGAGGACGTGCCGTGGGTCGGCGTGCACGTGCTGCAGGTCGACGAGCGTGTCGCGCCGGCGGGCGATCCCGATCGCAACGTCGAGCATCTCCGCGAGAGCCTCGCCGACGCCCCGCTGCGGCCCGAGCAGATCCACGCCATGCCCGTCGAGTCGGAGGACCTCGAGGCGGCGGCCACGGCGTACGCCCGGGCGATCGAGAGCCTGACCGGAACGCCGTCGGTGCTCGACCTGGTCCATCTCGGCCTGGGCGCCGACGGCCACACGGCCTCGCTCGTGCCCGAAGACAGTCTGCTCGGCGTCATGGACGCCGACGTCGGGGTGTCGGGCGTCTACCAGGGCCGGCGCCGCCTGAGCCTGACCTACCCGATCCTCAACCGCGCCCGCCGCGTGCTGTGGGTCGTGACGGGCCACGAGAAGGCCGGCGCCCTCGCGCGCCTGCGCCTGGGGGACCGGTCCATTCCCGCCGGCCGCGTCAATGCCGAGCGCGCGCTGCTGCTGGCGGACGCCGCCGCCGTCCCGGCTTGAGCTCCTCGCCCTGGACGCCGCTGAAGCGGCCGCTGTTCCGCGACCGCTGGGTGGCGTCGGTCGTCTCCAACACCGGCACCTGGATGCAGGACACCGCCGCGACGTGGCTCATGACGTCGCTCACCTCGTCGCCCCTGCTCATCGCCCTCATGCTGACGGCGGCCAGCCTGCCGGTGCTGCTCCTCGGTCTGCCCGCGGGAGCGCTGGCGGACATCCTCGACCGCCGCCGGCTGCTCATCTTCTGGCAGTCGTGGATGCTCGTCGCCGCGGTGCTGCTGAGCGTCATGACCCTCGGCGGCGGCATCGGGCCCTGGAGCCTCGTGGGCCTGACGCTGGCGCTGAACGTCGGCGCCGCCATGAACAACCCCGCCTGGCAGGCGATCGTCCCGGAGCTGGTGCCGCGCGACGAGCTGGCCCAGGCGATCTCGCTCAACAGCGTCGCTTTCAACCTCGCGCGCGCGGTGGGGCCCGCCCTGGGCGGCCTCATGATGGCGGCCTTCGTGAACCCGATGCAGGGTGCCGCGGCCGTCTTCCTCGTGAACGGCGCCACGTTCCTGTTCGTGATCGCGATCCTCTATCGCTGGAAGCGCAAGCCGCTGCAGACGAGCGAGCTGCCGACCGAGCGCTTCGTCGGCTCGATCCGCGCAGGCGTGCGCTACGTGGGCCACGCGCGTCCCATCCTGGGCATCCTGATGCGCGCGGGCCTGGTCACGAGCTGCGTCAGCGCGATGTGGGCGCTGCTCGCCGTGGTGGCCGGCGTCGAGCTGCGCCACGGCGCCCTGGGTTACGGGCTGCTGAACGGGTGCCTGGGGCTCGGGGCCGTCGCCGGAGCGCTGGTCCTGCCGCGCTTCCGGGCGCGGCTCTCGGCGGACGCCCTCGTCTCGAGGGCGACGCTCTTGTTCGTCGCGGCCCTGCTCGTGCTCGCCTTCGTCCATTCGACGCCGCTGGTGGCGGTCGCGCTGCTCCTCGCGGGGGGGGCCTGGATCAGCACGACCTCCACCTTCAACGTCGCCGTGCAGGAAGCCGTGCCGGCGTGGGTGCAGGCTCGCGCCCTCGGCACCTACCAGATGGTGTTCCAGGGCGGCCTCGCCATCGGCAGCGCCGCCTGGGGCGTCCTCGCCGAGCATTCGAGCACCCGCGTCGCGCTGGCGCTCGCGTCGCTGGGCCTCCTCGCGGGGCTGCCGCTGGCGCGACGCTTCCCGATCGCCAGCGGGCAGCGTCTCGACCTCTCGCCCGTCCACGCCTCGGGCCTGGCGCGGGCGGCGCCGCTCATGGTGATCGAGCCCAAGCCCGACGAGGGCCCCGTGCTGATCTCGATCGCGTACACGATCGACCCGGCCCAGGCCGAGCCCTACGCGGCGGCGATGCACGAGCTCAAGCACATCCGCCTGCGCGACGGCGCCATGCGCTGGGGGCTGTTCCGCGACCCGGTGAGCCCGGCCCACTACGTCGAGACCTTCCTCGTCGAGTCCTGGGCCGAGTACCTGCGGCAGCGCGAGCGCATGACCATGCACGACCTGGAGCTGCGCTCGAGAGCCTATGCGTTCCAGAAGGGGGAGATGCCCCCGCCGATCTCGCGGATGATCTACGCCGGGACCTCGGGAGCCAAGCCCGAGGCCTAGTCGACGAGGCTCCGGCCCCAGCGCTCGATGGCGTTCGCCACGCCCTCGAAGGCTTCGCCCCGCGCCGTCAGGCGGTAGGTCACGCGGACGGGCGGCCCGGCATCGACCTGGCGTTCCACGACCCGTTTCGCCTCGAGCTCCTTGAGACGGGCCGACAGGGTCTTGGCGCCGACGCCACGGGAGCGCTCCTCGAGCTCGCTGAAGCGCAGCGGGCCTCCCTGCAGCAGCCCCAGGATCAGGCCGGTCCAGGGCCGGGCCAGCAGCTCGATCGCGTTCTGGAACGACCGGCAGGTGGGGTCGATCCGCTTCGCCATGGGCTGATTCTAGCCGTTCATGGTATCGAAAGGGAAGCGACTTGACATCGGATAGCCTGAGGCCTAGATTACTTTCTGAAAGGAAGCGACTGGCCCTGGGGTAGCACGGCGGCCTGGGCGGCCGATCTTCAGATATACAGGGAAAGGAAGAGGGGCAAGACATGACCCGCAGAGTCGAAGAGGTGATCACGGCGCATCGGCAGCTCGAGGGCGGCGGTTTCGTGGTGCGCCGGCCGTTCCCGACGGGACGCCTGGAGCTCCTGGATCCGTTCCTGCTGCTCGACGAGATGGGGCCGGCGGACTACGCGCCCGGCGAGGCCGTGGGCGCCCCGGACCATCCGCACCGCGGGTTCGAGACCGTGACGTACATGCTCGAGGGCGCCTTCGAGCACGAGGACTCCGCCGGCAACAAGGGCACGATCGCCGCGGGCGACGTGCAGTGGATGACGGCGGGGCGGGGTGTCGTGCACTCGGAGATGCCGACGAAGGCGATCCAGAAGGACGGCGGCCGCGTCCACGGCTTCCAGATCTGGGTGAACCTGCCGGCCCGCGACAAGATGATGCCGCCGCGCTACCAGGAGGTGCCGTCGTCCGGCATCCCCGAGGCGACGACGCCCGGCGGCCTCGCGAAGGTCCGCGTGATCGCCGGGGAAGCGCTCGGGGTCAAGGCGGTGATCGACACCCGCATCCCGATCGTCTACCAGGACTGGACGCTGAAGCCGGGCGCCTCGGTGGAGCAGCCGGTCGGCCGCGAGCAGCAGGCGCTCGTGTACGTGTTCGGCGGCAGCGTGCTCGTGGGCAAGGAGCAGCGCCGCATCGACGACGGCCAGCTCGCGCGCCTGGGCTCGGGCGACAGCGTGTCGCTCGCGGTGCCCAGGGACGCGAAGGACGGCGCCCGTCTCTTGTTGCTGGCCGGGAAGCCGATCAACGAGCCCGTGGCCCGCTACGGCCCGTTCGTGATGAACACCGAGACGGAGATCATGCAGGCGATCAGCGACTTCCGCTCGGGGCGGCTGGGGGAGATCCAGCGAGCCTGACCGTCCGCTTCTCGAGGTTCCACACGACGTCGACACGGCGGCCGTCGCGGGTGAAGCCCACCCGCAGGCCGCCGTCGTCGTTTCGGGCCGTGACGTCGGCGAGGGGCGCGGCCCTGGCGGCGCGGCCGCGCAGCAGGGTCAGGACCTGGCCGCGGCCGTCGGTGAGCCGCGGCTGCACGTGGACGCGCGTCGTGGTGCGGAACGTGAACGGCTCGACCTCGGGCTTCGCGACCTTGTGCGACGCCCACTCGAGCCGGCTGCCGTCCGGCAGCAGCCGGTGCAGCTCGAGAGCGGCGCCTCCCAAGGTCGCCTCCAGGCCGTCGGCCGTGGCGACGACCGCGGCCTTCGGGTCGAGGTGGAGCAGCCAGTCCGCGCTCATCGCCGACGCGGCGGTCTCCGAGAACATCGACAGCTTCGTGAGCCGCGTGCCCTCGGACATCGGCGCCGCCCGGAAGGACACGCGGCTGCCGCGCTTCAGCGTCACGTCGCCGGAGACCTCGATCAGGTTGTCGTCGCGCTCCTCGTTGTGGCTCCGGAACGTGTGCACGGTCCTGCCGTCCACCTCGAGCGCATAGCGGCCGACGCCCGGGACGTTGTCGAGATAGACCGCGGCGATCCTGTAGGTCCCCGGCCCGCCGTCGAACACGAAGAACGCCTCGCCCTCGGGGCCGATCACGTAGCCGTTCGAGGCGTGCTTCAGGCCGCCGGCCGTCTGCAGGTCCTGCGGCTGGAAGTCCACGACGACGCCGGTCGGCTTCAGCGCGATCTCGTCGGCCACGAGCAGCACGTCGGGCTTGAGGAACAGCAGGTGCCGGACGGAACGCTCGACGCCCAGCGCCGGATGGTACGCGCGCGTGACGTCGCCCACGACGTAGTCGTAGTCGGCGTGGCTCTCGGAATGCACGATCTCGGGGTGATGGCCGAAGCGCATTGCTTCGGCCGAGCCGAACGCGGCCTGTTCGCCGAGCTGCCCGTGGCCCCTGAACAGCAGCGTGCTGTGGTCCTCGGTGCGCTCCTGGCCCGTGTAGCCCGGGTCGATGGTCAAGAACTGGCCGTGGGAGAAGAGCTGGAACGAGCCGGAGTCGGCGTCCTGGTGGCCGGTGCCGTAGTCGAAGGGCGCCTTGCCGGCGAGGCTATGACCGAGGAACGGGCCGCACTTGAAGCCGACCATGGTCGCGTTCGGGTCCGTCCACGACGAGCGCATGCGCACCTCGTCGATCTCGGGGAAGCGCGCGAACGTCGGGAACGTCGCGGGGTCGGCGGGCACGATGCTCGGGTCGTAGGCGAGCAGCATCATCCAGCCGTGGCTGCCGAGGCCGGCCGGTTTCAGCGCCACCGTCTGCAGGGCCATCCACTGCGCGGCGCCGTCGCGATGCCAGGCGACCATGTTGAACAGGTGTTGTGCGGTCGAGGTCCAGCCGCGCCGCGGGGCGTCGCCGAAGGTCATCGCCCAGTCGTCGGCCGTGCGGAAGGGGAGCAGGCCCTGGAGCAGGTACTCGGGGAAGTGCACGATCCAGGGCTGCTTCGTATCGTCCTTGCCGAAGAGATCGCGCTGGAGCAGCGCGTAGTTCACGATGTACTCGCCGCCGTAGCCGGCGTAAGCGTAGCCCTCGAAGGACGAGCCGTCGCGCGGCAGCACCGAGAAGGTCGTGTCGAAGAACGCCTCGGCGGTCTTCATCCACCGCGACGCGCGCGGGTCCTCGCCCCAGAGCGCCGCCGCCGCGAACGCGAGCGCCGCCGTGTTCGAATGGGAGTGGTTCTGGGCGTACTGGTTGCGCCACCAGGCGCGCTCGACCGTAGCGCGCGTGAGCTGCGCTTCCGCCTCCCGACCCAGCCGGGCGGCGACGCGAGCCCGCTCGTCCGGCGTCAACGCGTCGTAGAGCCAGTCGTAGCCCTGGGCGATGCCTACGATGTAGTGCGCGGGCACCAGGTAGATGAGGCCTTCGTCCGTGGCCCACGTCTCGTCGTTCACGAGCCGCAGGAGCTGCGCCTTCGCAAGGTCGCGCACGTCCTCGCGGCCGGTCATGAGGAAGGCGAACGAGAGATCCGCGATCAGGTCGCCTTCGTAGCGCTCGTCGTCGATGGGCGAGGTCCGCGCGGCCGCCGCCATCATCCGCGGCAGGTCCTGGAGATAGCGATCCCACAGGAAGCGGTGGGTGGTCGCGAGCTTCGGCCGCAGCGCCTCGACGCGAGCCCGGTCGAGCAGCACGCGCGGATGCGGTCCCTCGAGAGCCGTCGCCGGGGTCGCCAGGGCCAGCGTCAGTCCGAGGGTCGCGAGAATCATGGAGTCTCCCAGGCTCGAGGCGGCGCTACAATCCCGCCACCATGGAACCAAACAGGGCGCATTGTGGCATTGCTCTCGCGCTGAGCGCGTGGGCCGGCATCGCGTCGGCGCAGCAGTCGGGAAGCTGGGCGATCCACGACGAGAAGCGGCCGGTGCCGGCGGTGGTCACGCCGGGAGCCGAAGCCGGGCAGCCGCCGAGCGACGCGATCGTCCTGTTCGACGGCAAGGACCTCGCGCAGTGGCGCAGCCAGAAGACCCCCACAGCCGCGCCCTGGATCGTCGAGAACGGGGAAATGCGCGTGGCCCTGGGTAGCGGCGGCATCCAGACGGTGGGCGCCTTCGGCGACTGCCAGCTCCACGTCGAGTGGATGGAGCCGGCCACGACCACGGGGGAGAGTCAGGACCGCGGCAACAGCGGCGTCTTCCTCATGGGCCTCTACGAGGTGCAGGTGCTCGAGTCGCACACGGGCAAGACCTACGCGGACGGCGCCGCCGGCGGGCTCTACGGACAGTACCCTCCGCTCGTGAACGCGGCCCGGCCGATGGGACAGTGGCAGGTCTACGACATCGTCTTTCGGGCGCCCCGCTTCGACGCGACCGGCGCCGTCACGTCACCCGCGCGCATGACCGTTCTCTGGAACGGTGTCGTCGTGCAGAACGCCCAGGAGCTCACGGGGCCGACGGCCTGGAAGGCGCGACCGCCTTACAAGGCGCACGCGCCGCGCTTGCCCATCGGCCTGCAGGACCATGGACACCCCGTGCACTTCCGTAACATCTGGGTGCGGGACCTGGCCGAGTAGTTCCGGGGGAGTGCACGGAGCCGCCAAGCACCTCTTGCCAAAAGCGTACCATTGGCTGGTACAATGAGACGCTTTCAGCGAAGAGTACATCACGGCGGCGGGCGCCGCAGCTAGACGTCGCAGAGCGCGACGGCCTCGCGCAGCGAGGTCAGCGGGTCCCGGGTCGGCACGAACTCGTGGGCGACATACCCCGTGAAGCCGGTGTCGGCGATGGCGCGGCACACGGTGCGCCAGTTCAACTCCTGGGTTTCGTCGAGCTCGTGACGGCCGGGCACGCCGCCCGTGTGGTAGTGACCGATCCACTCCTTGTTCTCGCGGAGCGTGCGGATCACGTCGCCCTCCATGATCTGCATGTGGTAGAGGTCCGAGAGCAGCTTCACGCGCGGTGAGCCGACCGCCTTCACGACCGCGACGCCGAACGCGGTGTGATCGCCCTGGTAGTCCTTGTGGTCGACCTTGCTGTTCAGCAGCTCGACGCAGATCGTGACGCCGTGGTCTTCGGCTGGGTGCTTCAGGCGGTTCAGGGCCGTCACGCAGTTGTCGATGGCCTCGGCCTCCGGCCGGCCGCGGCGGTTCCCGAAGAACGTGATCAGGTTCGGCACGCCGGCCTTCGCCGCGCGCGGGATGGAGGCCGTGAGCCCCGAGACGATCGCCTCGTGATGGGCGGGATCGTTCAGGCCGTCCGCGATCGTGCCGCCGCCCCCGTAGCCCATCGAGCAGACGAGGCCGTACTCGCGGACCACGGACCACTCCGGCTCCTCCAGGAGGTCGACGGCCGGGAGCCCCATGTCTGCCACGGCGCGGTAGAAGTCGCGGGCCGGGATCGCGTCGTAGCACCAGCGCGAGACGGACTGCCTGAGGCGGCCGCGTGTGACCGCCTTCGGCGTGGCGGCGAGCAGGGGAGTCGCGGCCAGTGCTGCGGCCGTGGCGGCCAGGAACCCGCGTCGTGCGATCCCGCTCATGGGGCCTCCGAAAAAATGCGCCGCAACCGGTTGCGTTGAGGTGCGCGAGACGTTAGCTTACCCCCGGCTTTCCGTAAGACACCCCAACATCAAGAGGCCCCGCGTGGAAATTCTCGGCGCGTCGAAGGTCTACGACGTGTGTATCGTCGGGTCGGGCGCCGGGGGCGGCATGGCCGCGAAGGTGCTGACGGAGGCGGGAGCCGAGGTCGTGCTCCTCGAGGCGGGCCCGAAGTGGGACGCCGCCAAGGACTCGGCGATGTTCAAGTGGGCCTACGACTCGCCGCGCCGCGGCTCGGGCACCAAGACCCGGCCCTTCGGCGACTTCGACGCGTCGATCGGGGGTTGGGACGTGGAGGGCGAGCCGTTCACCACGGCGCCCGGCACCGAGTTCATGTGGTGGCGCAGCCGGATGCTCGGCGGCCGCACGAACCACTGGGGCCGCATCTCGCTGCGCTTCGGGCCCTACGACTTCCGCTCGCGCAGCCGCGACGGCCTCGGCGACGACTGGCCGATCTCCTACGACGACCTGGCGCCCTACTACGACAAGGTCGACGACCTGATCGGCCTCTACGGAACCGCCGAGGGCCTGCCAAACGAGCCCGACGGGCGCTTCCTGCCGGCGCCGGAGCCGCGCTGCTACGAGCACTTCGTGAAGAAGGGCGCCGATCGCCTCGGGATCACCTGCATCCCGTCGCGCATGTCGATCCTCACGAAACCCCACGGCGGCCGGCCCGCGTGCCACTACTGCGGCCAGTGCGGCCGCGGCTGCGCCACGCACTCGAACTTCTCGTCGCCCTCGGTGCTGCTGCCGCCGGCGCTGGCCACGGGCCGGCTCACGCTGATCACCGGCGCCATGGCGCGCGAGGTGCTGACCGACACCGAGGGAAAGGCGACGGGCGTCTCGTACGTGCGCACCTCCGACGGCACGGAGCAACGGGTGAAGGCGCGCATCGTGGTGCTGGCGGCGAGCGCCTGCGAGAGCGCGCGGCTGCTGCTGAACTCGCGCTCGGTGCGTTTCCCGAACGGGCTGGCCAACAGCAGCGGCGTCGTGGGCCGCTACCTCACGGACACGACCGGCACCGGTGTCTCCGGCTACTTCCCGGCGCTCATGGACGGCATCCCGCACAACGAGGACGGCACGGGCGGCCTGCACCTCTACATGCCCTGGTGGCTCGACCACAAGAAGCTCGACTTCCCGCGCGGCTACCACATCGAGTTCTACGGCGGCCGCGGCCAGCCCGAGGCCTGGATCATGGGCGGCGTGCACAAGTGGAACGGCGGCGGCTACGGCAAGGGCCTGAAGGCCGACTACCGGAAGCTGTATGGGGCCACGATCGGCTTCGGCGGCCGCGGCGAGATGATCCCGAACGAGGACTGCTACTGCGAGATCGACCCGACCACCGTGGACAAGTGGGGCATCCCGGTGCTGCGCTTCCACTTCAAGTGGTCCGACTACGAGATCAAGCAAGTCAAGCACATGCAGGAGACGTTCCGCGAGCTGATCACGACGCTCGGCGGCACGCCGCTCAGCACGATGCCCGGCAAGGACGAGAACTACGGCATCTCGAAGGGCGGCGAGATCATCCACGAGGTCGGCACGACGCGCATGGGCGCGAGCCCGAAGACCTCGGTCCTCAACGCGAACTGCCAGGCCCACGACGTCCCCAACCTGTTCGTGGCGGACGCCGGTCCGTTCGTGAGCAACGCGAACAAGAACCCGACCTGGACGATCCTCGCGCTGGCGTGGCGTACCTGCGAGTACATCGCCGAGGAGCGGCGCAAAGGCAACCTGTAGCCGGAGCGAAGCGCTCATGGAGATCCTGGCGGGTACGAAGGTCTACGACGTCTGCATCGTCGGCTCGGGCGCCGGCGGCGGCATGGCCGCGAAGGTGCTCGCAGACGCCGGGGCCGACATCGTGATGCTCGAGGGCGGCCCGAGCTGGGACGCGTCGAAGGACTCCACGATGTTCCAGTGGCCGTGGGACTCGCCGCGGCGCGGCGGCTCCGCGGGCCGGCAGCGTCCCTTCGGCGACCAGCTCGCGTCGATCGGCGGCTGGGAGGTCGAGGGCGAGCCCTACACCCAGGGCTCGGGCGGCGACTTCCTCTGGTGGCGCAGCCGCATGCTGGGCGGGCGCACCAACCACTTCGGCCGCGTCTCACTGCGCTTCGGCCCGTACGACTTCAAGGCGCGCGATCGCGACGGCCTCGGCGACAACTGGCCGATCTCCTACGACGACATCGCCCCGTACTACGACAAGATCGACGACCTCATCGGCATCTTCGGATCGAACGAAGGGCTCCCCAACGACCCCGACGGCAGGTTCCTGCCGGCACCCGCGCCGCGCTGCGTCGACCTCTTCGTCAAGAAGGGCTGCGACCAGCTCGGCATCCCGTGCATCCCGTCGCGCATGTCGATCCTCACGAAGCCCTTGAACGGCCGGCCCGCGTGCCACTACTGCGGGCAGTGCGGCCGCGGCTGCGCCACCGACTCGAACTTCTCGTCGCCGCCGGTGCTGCTGAAGCCGGCCCTCGCCACCGGCCGGCTCAAGATCCTGACCGGAGCCATGGCGCGCGAGGTCCTGACCGACAACGAGGGCCGCGCGACGGGCGTCTCGTACGTGCGCACCTCCGACGGCACCGAGCAGCGCGTGCGGGCGAAGGTGGTGGTGCTGGCGGCGTCGAGCTGCGAGACCGCGCGCCTCCTGCTCAACTCGCGCTCGCTGCGGCATCCGAACGGTCTCGCGAACGGCAGCGACCAGGTGGGCCGCAACCTCACCGACTCGACGGGCACGTTCATCACCGCCTACTTCCCGAGCCTGATGGGCGGGATCCCGCACAACGAGGACGGCGCCAACGGCATCCACATGTACATGCCGTGGTGGCTCGACAACCGCGCCCTCGACTTCCCGCGCGGCTACCACATCCAGTTCTACGGCGGCCGCGGGATGCCCATGAATGGCGTCATGGGCGGCATCCAGCGCTGGAACGGCGGCGGCTACGGCCCGAAGCTCAAGGCCGACTACCGCGCGTACTACGGCTCGCAGCTCCGCTTCCAGGGCCTGGGCGAGATGATCCCGAACAAGGACACGTACTGCGAGATCGACCCCGCGGTCGTGGACAGATGGGGCATCCCGGTGCTGCGCTTCCACTACCAGTGGTCCGACTACGAGACCCGGCAGATCAAGCACGTCCAGGAGACCTGCCGCGCGCTCATCGACCAGATGGGCGGCGTCGCCTTCGACACGATGCCCGGCAAGGAACGCGGTTACGGCATCGCGAAGGGCGGCGAGATGATCCACGAGGTCGGCACCACCCGCATGGGGGACCAGGCGAAGACGTCGGTGCTTAACAAGTACTGCCAGGCCCACGAGGTGAAGAACCTGTTCGTCGCCGACGGCGGTCCGTTCGTGACCAACGCCGACAAGAACCCGACGTGGACGATCCTCGCTCTCGCCTGGCGTACGAGCGAGTACGTCGTCGAAGAATTGAGGAAGGGGAACCTATGAGCGAGATCGGACGCCGCGGCCTCCTGAAGGTGATCGGGTCGGTGCCCCTGGCCGGCCTGGTCACGGCCGCACCCTCCGCCGAGGCCGTCGAGAAGGCGGCCAAGGCCGTGAAGGCCGCGAAGGGCAAGCCGTTCACGCCGGGCTTCTTCACCGCCCACGAGTACGAGACCGTGACACTCCTCGCGGACACGATCATTCCCCGGGACGAGCGCTCCGGCAGCGCCAGCGACGCGGGTGCCCCGGAGTTCATCGACTTCATGATGCGCGACCCGTTGGAGTCGCCCGGCGAGGTGGAGCGCCGCCAGATCCAGATGCGCGGCGGACTCGCCTGGCTCGACCACCAGTGCGCCGACCGCTTCGGCAAGACCTTCGTGGCCTCGACCGAAGCCGAGCGCGGCGCCGTGCTCGACGACATCGCCTGGCCCGAGAAGGCGCGGCCGGAGATGAAGGTGGGCGCCAACTTCTTCAGCAGCTTCCGCGACCTCACGGCCTCGGGCTTCTGGAGCAGCCGGATCGGCATCGACGACCTGCAATACCAGGGCAACACGTTCGTGGCCGAGTGGAAGGGCTGCCCGCCCGAGCAGCTCGCGAAGCTCGGGCTCAAGGCCTGATGGCGACCCCGGGCCGTCCCGTGGTCTCGCGCCGCGAGCTGCTGCGGCGCCTCGGCATCGGAGTCGCCGCGACGCCCGTGTGGGTCGCGAGCCTCACGGCCCTCGCCGAGCAGCAGGCCCACGTGCACCCGGCCGCGGTGCCCTCGGTGCCGGCGGCGAACTGGGTGCCGAAGGCCCTCGACGCGCACCAGAACGAGACCGTGATCGCGCTCAGCGAGCTCATCATCCCGCAGACCGACACGCCTGGGGCGAAGGCCGTCCTCGTGAACCGCTTCGTCGACGCCGTGCTCGACGACGCGGACGAGGCGGACGCCCGGGCGTTCCGGCGCGGGCTGGCGTGGATCGACGCCCGCAGCAGCGAGCTGTTCGGTGTCGCCTTCGTCAGGGCGACGCCGGAGCAGCAGACGGCCCTGCTCACGATCGTGAGCTCGCCCGCGAACCGGACTCTCGCCGATCGCGACGGCGTCGAGTTCTTCGGAGCGATCAAGGCGCTGACGATCATCGGCTACTACACCTCCGAGGTGGGCATGCGCGAGGAGCTCCACGACGACGGGCAGATCTTCTTCGCGTCCCTCGAGGGCTGCACCCACCCCGAGCACGGCGGCAACGCACCGGCCGTGCTTCCGGCCACCAAGAAAAGGAAGAGCTGAGGCCCATGGCCAACGAGGTCTTCGACGTCGTGATCGTGGGCTCGGGCGCCTCCGGCGGCTGGGCCGCGAAGCAGCTCACCGAGTCGGGGCTCAAGGTCGCGGTGCTCGAGGCGGGCCGTCGCCTCGACCCCAGCACCGACTTCACCGAGCACAAGCTGGCCCACGACATGCCGCTGCGGGGGAGCGAGCACCCTCCGAAGGCGTGGCGCGACGAGCAACCGATCCAGAAGCTGTGCTACCAGTGCGACGAGTACGCCCACGAGCTGTTCGTCAAGGACACCGAGCACCCCTACACCACGGCCGCCGGCAAGCCCTTCCAGTGGATCCGCGGGCGCCACGTCGGCGGCAAGTCGATCATGTGGGCGCGCCAGAGCTATCGGCTGAGCGACCTCGACCTGAAGGCGGCGTCGCGCGACGGCTGGGGCGTCGACTGGCCGATCACGTACGCGGAACTCGCGCCGTACTACGACCGCGTCGAGAACTTCGTCGGCATCTCGGGACAGGCCGAGAACCTGCCGCAGCTCCCCGACAGCCGCTTCCTGCCGCCGATGGAGCTGACCTGCGGCGAGCGGATGCTGCAACGCACGATCAAGGAGCGCTTCCCCGGACGGCTGCTCACGATCGGCCGCACGGCCGTGCTCACGAAGGCGCTCAACGGCCGGCCTGCCTGCCACTACTGCGGGCCCTGCGGCCGCGGTTGCTCGGCGGGCTCCTACTACTCGAGCCCGGCGAGCACCCTGCCCGCGGCCGACGCGACCGGCAAGCTCTCGCTGATCACGAACGCCGTCGTGAGCCACGTCGTCCTCGACGACGCCGGCCGCTGCCGCAGCGTCGCCTACGTCGATCGCATGACGCGCGCGCCGCGCGAGGCCTTCGGCAAGGTCGTCGTGCTGTGCGCGTCGACCCTCGAGACGACCCGGATCCTGCTCAACTCGAGCTCGTCGCGGGCGCCCAACGGCCTGTCGAACTCCAGCGGGGTGGTGGGGAAGTACCTGATGGACCACATCATGGGCTCCGGGGCCAAGGGGACGCTGCCGGTGCTGAAGGGCATCCCCGATCCGCGCGCCCACCGGCCCAACGGCGTCTACGTCCCGCGCTTCCGCAACGTCACCGACCCGCACCCCGCCTTCCTGCGCGGCTACGGCTACCAGGGCTCGGCCGAGGTCTCGAAGTGGGCGCACGCCTTCGCGATGCCGGGCTTCGGCGCGTCGTTCAAGAACGCGGTGCGCCAGCGCCCCTGGACGATCCACCTGAGCGGCTTCGGGGAGAGCCTGGCGCGGGTCGAGAACCGCTGCGAGATCGACAAGGACGGCCGCGACGCCTGGGGCATCCCGGTGCTGCGCTTCGACATGGCCTTCGGCGACAACGAGAAGAAGATGATCAAGGACATGGCCGACAACGCCGAGGAGATGCTGAAGGCGGCGGGGGTCCAGGACATCGAGCGCGAGGAGGACATGGCGCCGCCGGGCCTCGCGATCCACGAGGTGGGCACCGCGCGCATGGGCGACGATCCGAAGAACTCGGCCGTGAACCGCTGGCAGCAGAGCCACGACGTGCGCAACTTGTTCCTGATGGACGGCTCGGTCTACCCGAGCTCCGCCTGCCAGAACCCGACGCTCACGATCATGGCCCTGGCGTCGCGGGCCTGCGACTACCTGGTGGAGCAGCTCCGGACCGGCGCCGTCTAGGAGCTACTTCTTCTTGACGGGCTTGAGGCTCTTGTCGAAGGAACGCACGAAGGTCGCGAGGGCCGCGATCTGCTCGGGGGTGAACTGGGCCTTGAAGGAGAGCATGGCCGTGCCCGGCGCACCGTCCGTGATGACCTTCTCGATCTCCGCGGGCTTGCTGCCGTGGATCCACTTGCCGTCGGCGAAGTTCATGGTCGCGATCGGGGCGTTGCCGTCGGCCATGTGGCAGGCCTGGCACTTCACGCGATACAGGTCCGCGGCGGTCGGTTCCTGGGCGAGAGCGGGCAGGGCGGCGGTGGTCACGAGCAGGACGGCGGCCATGAGCTTCATCGACGCGATGATGGCGGCCCCCTTCGACCGCTGTCAAGTATGATGGGCGCACTTTTTTCCGTGGGAGGCGAGAGCCAATGGGTGTGAAGACCCGCCTGAGCATCATGATGTTCCTGGAGTACGTCATCTGGGGCTCCTGGCTGCCGCTGATGTCGCTCTACCTCTCCGAGACCCTGCACTTCACGGGCGTGCAGATCGGGTGGGTCTTCGGGACCCAGGCGATCGCGGCGATCGTCGGCATGTTCGTCGGCGGGCAGCTCGCGGACCGCTACTTCGCCACCGAGCGCTTCCTGGCCGGGAGCCACCTGATCGGCGGCATCGCGATGTTCGCGCTCTCCGTGCAGACGCAGTTCTGGCCGTTCTTCGTCGGCATGCTGGTCTACATGCTCGTCTATATCCCCACGCTGTCCCTGACCAACTCGATCTCCTTCCACCATCTGAAGGACGCCCAGGAGGAGTTCGGCCAGGTACGCATGTTCGGGACGATCGGCTGGATCGCGGCGAGCTGGCCCTTCGTGTTCATCCTGGCGGGCAAGACGGGGGTCGAGCTGCAGACGGCGCGGGCCGCCATCTTCACGGTGGCCGGCGTCGCGTCGCTAGCGCTCGCGGGCTTCTCGCTGCTGCTCCCCAAGACGCCGCCCGCCGGCGGTGCCACGAAGAACGCGCCGTTCGAGGGCCTGAGGCTCCTCGCGACACCCGCGGTCGCGGTCCTTTTCGTGGTCACGTTCATCGACACCATCGTCCACCAGTGCTACTTCTTCTGGACGGGGCCGTTCCTCTCGCACATCGGGCTGCCCGACAAGTGGATCATGCCCGCCATGAGCATCGGCCAGATCGCCGAGATCTCCACCATGGCGGCGCTCGGCTACTTCCTGAAGCGCCTCGGCTGGCGGACGACGATGATCATCGGAATCCTGGGCCACGTGCTGCGCTTCTTCATCTACTCGATCGGCGACCCCGTCTGGCTGATCATCGGCAGCAACATCGTCCACGGCTTCTGCTACGCGTTCTTCTTCGCCTCGGTCTACATCTTCGTGGACGAGTACTTCCCGAAGGACGCGCGGGCGAGCGCCCAGAGCCTGTTCAACCTGCTCATCGTGGGCGTCGGCCCCTTCGTCGGGAACATGCTCTGGGGTTGGCTGGGCGACACCTACAAGGTCGGGGAGCTCGTCGACTTCCAGAAGGTGTTCCTGGTGGCGAGCGGCCTGGGTCTCGCGGCCGCCGTGCTGCTGTTCATCGGTTTCCACCCGTCGAAGAAAGCCACCGCGGAGGTGCGGGCGTGAAGAAGGAGAAGCTGGGCGTCGGGTTCATCGGGAGCGGCTTCATCACGCGCTTCCACATGCAGTCGTGGGTCGCCGTGCGCGACGCCGACGTGCGCGGCGTCTACAGCCCGAACCGCAAGCACGCCGAGGAGACCGCGGCCTTCGCCCGCGGCCTGCGGATCGGGGACACGAAGGCCTACGGCTCCATCGAGGAGATGGTGCAGTCCCCCGAGATCGACTGCATCTGGCTGTGCGGCCCGAACCACGCCCGTGTCGAGAACGTCGAGCGCATCGTGGAGGCCCTCGGCAAGGGGGCCAAGCTAGTCGGCATCGCGACCGAGAAGCCGCTCGCGCGCAACGTGGCCGAGGGCAAGAAGATCGTCGAGCTCGTCGAGAAGGCGGGCCTGCTCACGGGCTACCTCGAGAACCAGCTCTTCTGCCCGGGGCTCGTGCGGGCCCGCGAGATCACCTGGGCCCGCGGCGCCGCGGTGTCGGGGAGGCCGTTCCTGGCGCGCGCGGCCGAGGAGCACAGCGGTCCGCACATGCCGTGGTTCTGGCGCGGGGACCTGCAGGGCGGCGGCGTGCTGAACGACATGATGTGCCACAGCCTCGAGGTGAGCCGCTACATGCTCACGAAGCCGGGCGCTCCCCGCACCTCGATCAAGCCCGTCCAGGTCTCGGCCCAGATCGCCTCGCTCAAGTGGTCGCACCCCGATTACATCCAGCAGCTCAAGGACACCATGGGCCCCGAGGTCGACTACGGGCGCCATCCCGCCGAGGACTTCGCCCGCGCCACCGTGCGCTACGAGGACGAGACCGGCCGGCCGCTGATCGCCGAGGCCACGACGTCGTGGAGCTTCGTGGGCGCCGGCTTGCGGCTCAGCATGGAGCTGCTCGGGCCCGAGTACTCGATGTCGGTGAACACGCTGGAGAGCGGCACCAAGCTGTTCTTCAGCCGCAAGGTGCAGGGCTCGGCGGGCGAGGACCTCGTCGAGAAGCAGAACGCCGAGCAGGGCCTGATGCCTCTGGTCGGGAGCGAGACCGTGGAGTACGGCTACGAGGCCGAGAACCGGCACTTCGCCCGTGCCTTCCTGGACGGCGTCCAGCCGGTCGAGAGCTGGCGGGCCGGCCTGGAGGTCGTCGAGCTGCTGATGACGGCATACATGAGCGCCGAGCAGGAGAAGGCGCTCGCATGGAAGCCCGAGGGCCTCGAGAACTTCATCCCGGCCGTGGCCCGGGGGACCTGGAAGGGGTAGCGACATGAGCGGCTCCCGGCGCACGTTCCTGCGGCAGGTCACGGGGGCGGCGCTGACGGCCGCTGCCACGCGCACGGTCCTGGCCGCGGACGGACCGTCCTGTCTCACTCCCGGCGACGGGGCGAAGCGCGTCGGCCTCGCCACCGTGGGCATCGGCGGCCAGGGCACCGGCGACACCGAGGCGGCCCTCAAGGTCCCCGGCGTCGAGCTCGTGGGAGTGGCCGACGTCTACGACGGCCGGCTGGTGCGGGCCCGCGAGGTGTTCTGCCCGGGCCTGGTCACGACCCGCGACTACCGCGAGCTGCTGGCGCGCAAGGACGTCGACGCGGTGATCGTCGCGACCCCCGACCACTGGCACGCCCAGGTCGCGATCGAGGCGATGGAGGCGGGCAAGGACGTCTACGTCGAGAAGCCCATGGTCCACGCGATCGAGGAGGGCCAGAAGCTCGTCGACGCCCAGAAGCGCACCGGCCGGATCTGTCAGGTCGGCAGCCAGCGCGTGAGCTCGCTCGTCTACCGCAAGGCCAAGCAGCTGCTCGCGGCCGGCGCCATCGGCCCGCTGAACCTCGTCGAGGCCTGGTGGGTGCGCAACTCGGCGATCGGCGCGTGGCAGTACACGATCCCCGCCGACGCGTCGCCCGCGACCGTCGACTGGAGCCGCTTCCTGGGCAGCGCGCCGCAGCGTGCCTTCGACGCGACGCGGCTCTTCCGCTGGCGCAACTACTCGGACTACGGCACGGGCGTCGCCGGCGACCTGTTCGTGCACCTGTTCTCGGGCTTGCACTTCGTGACCGGCGCCGTCGGACCCACCCGCGTGATGGCCACCGGCGGCCTGCGCCACTGGAAGGACGGCCGCGACGCCAACGACGTCCTGCTCGGGCTCTTCGAGTACCCGAAGACCGCGGCCCATCCCGAGTTCACGCTCTCGCTCAAGGTCGACTTCGCCGACGGGGCGGGGGAGAGCGAGGGCTTCCGGTTCGTGGGCCCCGACGGCGTGCTCAGCATTGGCTGGGACGGCGTCACGCTCCAGAAGCAGGCGAAGGACGCGGCGCCCGGCTACACGATCGACACGTTCCCGAAGAGCGCCCAGGAGGCGTTCCTCAAGGACTACAAGGCGAAGTACCCCGACGCGAAGAGCGAGCTGCGGGCGGTGACCGAGGAACGCTTCGAGAAGCCCGACGGGTACAGCGACCACGACGAGCACCTGGCCAACTTCATCGACGCGGTCCGGACGCGGAAGCCCGTGGTCGAGGACGCGCTGTTCGGGTTCCGAGCCGCAGGCCCCGCGCTGCTGTGCAACAAGAGCGCCGCAGAGCGCCGGCCGATCGACTGGAACCCGGAGACGCTGAAGGCGGTTTAGGAGCACGGAGCGCCGGGCGATGCTGGATCTTCGTCAGGCCGCACGACGGCTGTGGCGGCATCGGAGCCTGACGATCAGCTCCGTCCTCATCCTCGGTGCCGCGATCGGCGCCGGCGTCACGGTGTTCGCGGTCTCGAACGCCCTTCGAGCCGCGGGCGGTGCCTCCGATCCGGACCGCACGTTCGTTCTCTGGCTCGACGATCCCCAGAGCGAAGGTGGACACGTCGAGGTCTCCTATCCGGATGTCAAGGACTGGAGAGCCAGGACCGGGTCGATGATGCGCCTCGCGGCATTCGGCTCGGTCGATTGGGGGCATACGCTGAGCGACGTCGACGGCCCCCGGGTGCTGTCATCGCGCCCGGTGTCTCCCGGGTTCTTCGAGACCGTCGGAGCCGCGCCGTTTCTCGGGCGTACCTTCGTCGAGGCCGACGACGCCCCGAGCGCGCCGCAGGTCGCGATTCTCAGCTTCGCGCTCTGGCAGGGGCGATGCGGCGGCGACCCTTCCGTCCTCGGCCGCACACTCCGGCTCGAGGGCGACACAAGGGGCGTCGAGCCATTCACGGTCGTGGGGGTGATGCCGGCTTCCTTCGACTTCCCGGCGGGCACTGAGATCTGGACACCTCTCGGGCGCCGCCTGGCGACGGCGACTCGTGCGATGGACGCCGAGCAGCAGCGTTGGCTGTCGGTGCTCTACGCGGTGGGCACCCTCCGGCCGGGCGTCGCCGAGCCTGCGGCGGCAGCCGCCCTCACGACCGTCGCGCGGAGCCTCGCGGCGCAACACGAGACGCATGATCCGCAGGTGCGGCCGGTTTTCACGCCAATTCAGGATTTCCACCTGGGTGGGAGAACCAGACCGGCGCTTCGGTTGCTGGGATGGGGAATGGCCCTTCTCTGGCTGATCGCCGTCGTGAACGTGAGCGGTCTCCTGGTGGCGAGGCTCAACGGAGAACGGAACGCGCTCTGGGCGCGCTGGACCCTGGGCGCCGGTCGCGCTCGGCTCATGGGTGACGTCGTCTCCGAAACGCTGCTTCTCGGAGGCATGGGGTTCGCAATCGGCCTGGCCGTCGCGGTGGGCCTCGTTCACTCTCTGGCCCTGCTCGGGCCCCTCGGTGTCCCGGGTCTCAGACAGGTGACGCTCGGTACCTCGGCCATGTCGTTCGCGGTCCTCGCCGCCGGGGCTGCAGCCGTTGTCATCTCACTGGTGCCGGTCGCGTGGACCGCCAAGGTCGCAGGCCGCCGGCCTGCCGCGGCGGATCGGACAGCCGCCCCGGCCTGGACGGCTCTGCGGCGCTTCGTGGAACTGCAGGCGGCAATCGCGACGCTCCTCGCCGTAGCAAGTTCGCTACTCGTCCTGAGCGACCTCAACCTTTCGCGCGCCGATCTCGGCTACGCGCGAAGCGGTGTGTTGACGATCTCGCTGCGGCCGCCGGCGAGCCACTATGCCGGGCCAGCCGAACGCGAAGTGCTGGTCGCTGAAGTCTTGCGCCGCCTCCGGATGCTTCCGGGCATCACTGCGGCCGGAGCCATCGGCGCACGGCCACTCCGCTTCGGAGCCGTGGGATGGGATGTGCCATACCGCTTGCCCGGGCAGGATCCGGAGCGAGCCGCGCGCAACCCGTCGCTGCAGTGGCAGCCGGTCACTTCAGGTGCGTTGGAGGCTCTGGGTGTTCGGCTCGTCGCCGGGCGGCTCTTCGGTGACACGGACAACGAGCGGAGCGAGCGTGTCGTGATGGTCGGTGAAGGGCTCGCGAGACGGCTGTGGCCCGGAACGAGCGCGCTCGGCCAGAGGATCTTCACCGCGGGAGGGCTCCGAGACGCGGCGACGCACGAGCCGATCTATCAGACGGTCGTCGGAGTCGTGAGCGACGGCCGCTACCGCCAGATCGACTCGAGCGCCCTCGACATCTTCGTGCCGGCCGCGCAGTCGGACGGAGCGTTCACTGGGACGCTCGTGCTGAGATTCGATGGAGACAGGGCTGGCACGATCGCGTCCGTACGCTCCGTGCTGGCGAGCGCGGCTCCCGAAGTGCCTGTGGACGAAGTGATGCCGCTCGATACGGCGATCGCGGCAGCGGCCTCGCCCTGGAGATTCACGGCGATGGCCATCACCGCGCTGGCCGGGATGGGGTGCGCGCTGTGCGCAGCCGGGCTCTGGGCGATGTTGGCGCACGCACTCGGGCGCCGCCGCAAGGAGCTTGCGATCCGGCAGGCGCTGGGCGCCACACCGAGCGCGGTCGTGCGGCTCATGGCGCGCGACGGCATCTTCAGCGTGGCCGTCGGCGCGTTGATCGGCGGGGGTCTCTCGATGCTGGGAGAGCGAGTGGCGACGAGCTTCCTCTATGGGGTGCAGGGGAGCCGCGTGGTGCTCTTTGTACTGGTACCGGCTGGGATCCTGCTGTTGGGTGGCGCGGTCAGCTATCTCGCGTCGCGTGGAGCGGCCCGGATCGACGTCGCGCGCGGCCTCGACAGCCTCTAGGCGAGCGCCTTCTTCATGTACTCGAAGTAGCGGCGCACGCCGTCCGAGGGATCGGCGTCGTCCAGCTCCCACTCGAGGTTCGCGGCGTACTTGAACTTCAGCTGCTTCGCGAGCTTCAGCACCTCGACGATCGGCGTCTTGCCCTCGCCGGGGCCGCGGTTGGTCTTGGCGGCGTCGCCGTCCCGGTCCTTGATGTGCAGGCTCACGATGCGCGCCTGGTGCTCCTTGAAGTACGCGACGGGGTCGTGGCCGGCCGCGAAGAAGTGGCCGATGTCGAGGTTGATCGCGAGGTAGTCGGAGCGGCCCTTGAACGCCTCCGCCCAGTCGGCCGGGCCCTCGAAGTTGATCTTCTTGTCGCCCGTGAACCACGGATCGCCGAGGTAGTGGTTGTGGAGTCCGACGGTGACCTTGTGCTTCTTGCACTGGGCGTCGAGGCGATCGAGGATCGGCTTCTCAACGGAAGCGGTCATCAGGCTTGTGCCGAGCAGCGTCGCGCCGCGGAAGCCCTTGTCGACGAGCTCGTCGCTCCAGTCGGTGCGGAAGTTCACGCAGTAGGCGCTGACCTGGATGCCGGCGGCGTCGAAGCGGCGCTTGACCGAGCGGTACTCGTCGTCGCTGGTCTTCGCGGGCTCGAGGTGACCGTTCCAGAGCTCGACGCTCGACAGGCCGATCTGCTTCATCGACGCGATCATCCGGTCGATGTCGAACTTGCGGTAGCTGTAGCTCCCGACGCCGAGCTGGATGCCGCCGACGATCGAAGGCTTGACCTTGTCCTCCGCGCGTACGCGGAAGGCCGCCGCCGCAGCAGCCCCGGCGAGGGTCGCGGTGAAGGCGCGGCGGGTCGTCACTGCGGCTCGACCTTCGGGAGCGTCGCGACGTCGATGCCGGCGTACTCGTCCTGCATGACGTTGCCCTTGTACTCCATCTCGTCGTGGATGCCGATGGACGAGGTGTAGTAGCCGCGAGCCGTCCAGTCCTTGAGCGGGCGGAAGAACTTCTGGGCGTCGGTCTTCGCGTCCTTCTCGCCGGCGGCCATCGCGGTCAGCACGGCGAGCTGCTGCTCGGGCGTCGACTCGAGGAACGTCTTGCCGCCGGCTGTGCGGCTCGCGGCGTCGACGGCGGCCAGGCCCGCCTTCCACTGCTCGCGCTCCGCGCGCAGGTCGGGGATCGTCGGGTCGTACTCGGCGAGCCGACCGTCGATGTAGGCCGCGACCCTCGCGGCCCGCGCGCCGCCCGAGTGCTCGTCGGCCGGGATGATCATCTCGGTGAGCGCGTCGAGCAGCGCCATCTCGGGAGCCGACAGGAACTTCCCGGCCACCGGCGCGGCCTCGGCCGCGAACGCCAGACCCTGGGGGAGCAGCGGCACCGCGGCAGCAGCGGCGCCCAGCTTCAGCGCGTCGCGGCGCTTCACAGGTGGCCCTTGCCGAGCTCGTCGGCCAGGTGCTCGCAGGAGCGCCAGGCGAGCGCCATGATCGTCCACGTGGGGTTCTGGCAGGACGCGCTCACGTGGCTCGAGCCGTCCACCACGAACAGGTTCTTCACGTCGTGGGACTGCTGGAACTGGTTCAGGACCGACGTCTTCGGGTCGTTGCCCATGCGCGCGGTGCCGAGTTCGTGGATCGACCAGCCCTCGGTGAGGATCTCGCCGTCGGACTGCAGCACCTCGATGCCGGCGTCCTCGAACATCTGCTTCGCCTGGGCCGCCATGTCGGCGCACATCTTCTTCTCGTTGTCGCCGAACTTGAACGAGAAGCGCAGCACCGGCACGCCGTGCTTGTCGACGACCTCGGGATCGATGCTGACCGCGTTCTCGTAGCGGGCCAGCACCTCGCCGAAGCCGCCCATGCCGATCGTGGCCCCTTCGATCGCGCGGATCGACTGCTTGTAGTTCTTGCCGAAGCCGGGCGCGCTCGTCGTGTGGGGGAACATGCCGGTGCCGCTGCCGCCCTCGAACCCGTACGCCCGGATGAAGTTCGGGTCCTTGTCCTTCAGGTTGCTGAAGCGCGGGATGTAGAACGCGCCGGGCCGGCCGTCGTCGAGGGTGCGGGGCTTGCCGATCAGGTCCTTGTAGATGCCGCCGACGCTCGGGCCCATCACGTGCTCGCAGAAATTGTGGCCGACGTGGCCGCTCGAGTTGCCGATGCCGTTCGGGTAGCGGCTCGACTTCGAGAGCAGCAGCAGGCGCGTCGACTCGAGGGTCGAGGCCGCCAGCACCACGACCTTGGCCTTCGCCTCGAGGCTGCGGCCGGTCGCCATGTCGACGAACGCGACGCCGTCGGCCTTGCCGGTCACGGGATCGACGGTGACCTCGCGGCAGATCGAGCCCGTGCGCAGGGTCAGGTGCCCCGTGTCCATCGCCGGGTAGATGAGGCCCGTGGGCGAGTCGAAGGCGGCGTGGATGTCGCAGCCGCCCGCGCGACGTCCGCACGCGCCGCGACCGTAGCATTTGCTCCGGTACTTGTTGTGCTTGAGGCCGTCCGTGGTGACGCCGGCGCGGTAGGGCGTGAGCATGCGACCCCGGCGCGCCAGGGACTGGCGCAGCCGCACCTCGCTCGCGTTGAGACGCGTCGAGCGCTGGAAGCGTCCGTCGGGCATGTAGTCGAGCCCCTCGGCGTGTCCGCCGATGCCGAGATACAGGTCGACCTTGTCGTAGTAGGGCGCCAGGTCCGCATACGAGATCGGCCAGTCGTCGCCGTACCCGTCGTGGCTCTTCGCCTTGAAGTCGTAGTCCGAGAGGCGGAGCGCGAGGCGTCCCCAGATGTTCGTCTTGCCGCCGAGGGCCCGGGCCCGCACCCACGCGTACGGCGTGCCGGTGTAGGGGTGGTCCTTCTCGTCGACCAGGATGTTCTTGCTGTAGTCCGAGCCGCTCCACTCCTGCACGTAGGAGTAGACGCTCTTCCACGCCGTGCCCTTGGCGTAGGGCGGCTTGCGGATCTGGTACTCGTTCTGGTTGATCGCGTGGGACGTGTACGGCATCTCGCCGCGGCGCGGGTGGTCGTAGGGCCATTCCATCGAGCGCAGCTCGGCCTCGATGTCGAGCTTCTTGCCGGCCTCGAGCAGCAGCACGTCGAGGCCGCGGCTGGTGAGGACGTGGGCCGCCATGCCGCCCGCGGCTCCCGAGCCCACGACGATCGCGTCGTAGCGCCGGGTGAGGTCCACTTCTTTCGGGCGAGGCGCCTCGGCTCGCAGCAGGGTCATGCGATGGCCGAAGCCTATCACGCCGGGCGTCGTCGCGATTCGGGAATAGACGCGCGGCGTGCGACGATCATCACGAGGGGAGTGAGCGCATGTCGAGCCGACCGAAAGACGACGTCCGGTCCTCGGAGATCACGCCGGAAGCGCACTATCTCGACCGGCGCCGCTTCCTGGCGGCTGCGGGCGGCTTCGGGGCGGCCCTGCTCGCCGTGCGCGGCGCGACGGCCGACACCCTGCCGGCGCCCGGCAAGCCGTACGGCCTGCAGCCCGACGACAAGCCCACGCCCTGGGACGACGTCACGGGCTACAACAACTTCTACGAGTTCGGGACCGACAAGGCCGACCCCAAGGCGAACGCGCAGGCTTTCAGGACGCGGCCCTGGACCGTGAAGGTCGACGGCCTGGTGGCGAAGCCCGCCGACTACGCCCTCGAGGACTTCCTCAAGCCCTCCGCGGTCGAGGACCGCATCTATCGCCACCGCTGCGTCGAGGCCTGGTCGATGGTGGTGCCGTGGCGCGGCATCCCGCTCGCCGACGTGCTGAAGCGCGCGCAACCCTCGCCGAAGGCGAAGTACGTCGAGTTCACGACGCTGCTGGATCCGAAGCAGATGCCGGGACAGCGCAGCCGGACGATCGACTGGCCGTACACCGAAGGCCTGAGGCTCGACGAGGCGATGCACCCCCTCGCGTTCCTCGCCACCGGCGTGTACGGGCGCACGCTGCCGAACCAGAACGGCGCGCCGCTGCGCCTCGTGGTGCCGTGGAAGTACGGCTTCAAGGGCTGCAAGTCCATCGTGCGCATCCGGCTCACCGAGACGCAGCCGAAGACGGCCTGGAACCAGATCGCGTCCAACGAGTACGGCTTCTACGCGAACGTGAACCCGGGCGTCGACCACCCGCGCTGGAGCCAGGCTTCGGAGCGCCGCATCGGCGAGTTCCTGAAGCGCAAGACCCTGATGTTCAACGGCTACGCCGACCAGGTGGCGTCGCTGTACCAGGGCATGGACCTCGCCAAGAACTATTGATGGCGCCCCGGGCCGAGCCGCGCGGGTTCGGCGCGGCCCTCGTCGCGCTCGCGTGGCTGCCGGCGCTCCTCGGAATCGCGGGCATGGCCTCGGACGTCCTGCACGGTACCCGCTACTTCGGCTCGAACCCGATCAAGGCGGGCGAGCACTACTTCGGCCAGTGGACGCTGCGGCTGCTGGTGGCGACCCTCGCGATCACGCCCCTGCGCGGCGTCACGGGCTGGCAATGGCTCGGTCGGCATCGCCGTCGCCTGGGGCTGTTCGCGTTCGCCTACCTGATGCTGCACTGGCTGACCTACGCGCTCCTCGACGTGCAACTCGACTGGACGGAGCTCAGGGGCGACCTCGCGAAGCGGCCCTACATCATGGTCGGGATGCTGGCGCTCGCGTTGATGATCCCCCTCGCCCTCACGTCCTCGGCGGCGGCCATCCGCCGCCTGGGCGGGGCGCGCTGGAGAGGCCTCCACCGCCTCGTGTACGCGATCGCGATACTCGGCGTCGTGCACTACTGGATGTCGGTGAAGCGCGACGTGACCGGTCCGCTCGCGTACGCGATCGTCTTCGCCGCGCTGCTCGCGTATCGCGTCGCGAAGGCCGTGCGGGATCGCCAGCGCGCGGCTCCCGCCGCCTAGCCCTGGCCGCGGATCCCGCGCCAGGCCCGCTCGACGAGCACCTTGACGATGACGCCCCAGTCCTCCTTCTGATCGTCCGGGCTCCAGGCCGGGACGCTCCGGCGTACGTCCTCGAGGGTCACGGCGGCCTGCGCCTGCTCGAGGGTCTTCCCGGCGCGCGCCTGGGCCTCGACCTGGGCGGTCACCGCTTCCATCAGCGCGCGCACCTGGCGCGTGTAGGCGTGGTCGCGCATCACCGGCCCATGGCCCGGCACCATCCACGTGATGGGCGTCGCCTCGATCTCCTTCAGCACCGACACCCACTGCACCGGCCAGGAGGCGCCGGTGAAGGGCAGGGGCGACTGCACGAGGATGTCGCCGGTGAACAGGATCTTCTCCTTCGGCAGGTAGATCGTGACGTCGTGGGGGCTGTTGGCCCGGCCGGCGTCGCGCAGCTCGATGCGGCGGCCGCCCACCACGAGAACGAGCTGCTGGTCGAACGTCACGTTGGGCTCGACGACCGTGAGCGCCGCGAGCTCCACGAGCTCGCTCCTGCGCCGCTCGACGTAGGACTTCTTCCGGGTCAGCTCCTCCGGGGAGATCACCTTCCCCTCGGCGTCCTTGCCGGCGGCGACCTCCTTCTCCATGTCCGCGAGGCCCTTGCGCTTGGCGGAGTCGGGAGCGGTCGTCATCTTCGACCAGTAGACCTGGTTGAGCTCGATCCAGCCGGCGGACTCGCGCTCGGCGACGTAGGCGAGGCCCGGGAACGCGTCGCGATAGGCGACGGCGCCGTTGTTGTGGTCGAAGTGCCAGTGCGTGTTGAGGAGGTAGCGCACCGGCTTGTCGGTGATCTGCCGGATGAGCGCGATGTCGGCCTTCGCGCGCGACGGCAGGTAGCACGAGTCGATCACGACCACGCCCTCGTCGGTGACGACGACCCCGGTGTTGCCGTGGGGCCACTCGTCGGTGGCGTCGTCGTGGAGAATGGCGTACACGCCGTCGCCCAGGGCCTCGACGCGGGCCGTGGCGTCCCGGGGCTCCGCGAGGGCCGGATACGCGCAGGCAGTGACGGCGAGGGCGAGCAGGCGTGTCGAAAGGCGCATGTCATCTCCAATCCCGTGAAGTCTCACCGGCGGGCTCCCGTTGACGAAGCCTAAGCGGCCCTTCGCCCCGGAGGTGTGTCCAAAACGAGGGAAGGCTGGTACTTTTCGCAGGCGATGCTGAAGGTCGCCTTCCTGCGCACGAAGTACGGCCCCGAGGTGCTGGTCGACGTGGACTGGGTGGGGAAGATGCCCACCTTCCTGCGCGAGGGGCGCCCTCACGTCGTGGAGTTCTACGACGTGCTGCTCGTGACGCGGGGCAGCGGCTCGTTCTGGCTCGACGCGCGCCACGTCCGGGTGCGGCCGGGCCAGGTGATCTTCACGAGCCCGGGCGAGGTGCGGCGCTGGGCGGCGCGGGGCCTCGAGGGCCTGTGCCTGTTCTTCCCGGCCCTGTTCCTCGAGGAGTTCTTCCACGACCCGATGTTCCTGCGGCGCCTCCCGTTCTTCCACGTCCCGGGGAGCGCGCCGCCCCTCGAGCTCTCCGGCGCGAGCGCGCTGCGCATGCGCCGCGGCCTCACGGCCATGCGGCGCGAGCTGCGCGCCCTGCGGCCGGACAGCGTCCACCTCCTGAGGGCGCGCCTGTACGAGACCCTCATCACCCTGGGGCGTCAGTACGCCCTCGCTCACGGCGCCGACGCGGAGCGCGACCCGCACCCCCTGGCGCTGCGCTACGATCGGGCCGTCGAGCGTGACGCATCCCGCTGCCATCGGGTGGCCGACTATGCCCGCGAACTAGGCGTGAGCGCCTCGCATCTCAACGCGCTCTGTCGGCGCCATCTGGGCCGCAGCGCGAAGAAGGTCATCCAGGACCAGCTGCTGAGCCGCGCCCGGCGCCTTCTCCTGTACTCGGACGACTCCGCGGCCCGGATCGGCTATGCCCTCGGGTTCCAGGATCCGAGCTATTTCGCCCGCTTCTTCAGGGCGGCGACCGGGCGCTCGCCCTCGGGGTTCCGGGCGGAGAGCCGCCGTCCGCGGGATGCGGCCCGCGGCGAGCTGCGCTAAGCTCCGCGCGATCCATGAAGGCGCAGCGCTTCGTCGTGACCGGACGCGTGCAGGGCGTCGGCTACCGCTACTTCGTGCTGCAGGAGGCGCAGCGCCTCGGCCTCGCGGGCTTCGCCCGGAACCTGCCCGACGGCGCCGTCGAGGTGGTGGCCGAGGGCGGCGAGAGCGCGCTCGCCGAGCTCGAGGCGCGTCTCCGCGTGGGCCCGTCGTTCGCGCGGGTGGCCGACGTGGCGGCGCTCGGCGTCGAGCCCCGCGGCGATCAGGGATTCCACATCCGATAGGGAGCCCATGCAGGCAGCGATCGAGGAGCTGAAGAAGGCGATACGGGACGTGCCCGACTTTCCGAAGCCGGGCATCGTCTTCAAGGACGTCACGACGCTGCTCAAGGACCCGTCCGCGCTGCGCACGTCGGCCGAGCTGCTGGCGAGCCTCTGCGCCGGCGCCGGGGCCACGAAGGTCGTGGCCATCGAGAGCCGCGGCTTCATCTTCGGGAGCCTCGTCGCCGACCGCCTGGGCCTCGGCTTCGTGCCGGTGCGCAAGCCCGGCAAGCTGCCGGCCAAGTGCCGCCGGGCGTCCTACGCCTTGGAGTACGGCGAGGACTCCCTCGAGATCCACGAGGACGCGATCCTGCCGGGGGAGCGCGCCCTCATCGTCGACGACGTCATCGCGACCGGGGGCACCGCCGCCGCCGCCGCGGAGCTCGTGACCGGCCTCGGCGGCCGCGTGGCGGCCTTCGCCTTCCTGATCGAGCTCGGTTTCCTGAACGGCCGGGCGCGCCTCGAAGGCCACGAAGTCCTGAGCCTGCTGCGTTACTGACAGCCGAGCGAGAGCCATGCTACGCTCCAGGGCTGACGTCGATTCCGAGCGCGCGCCCGTAGCTCAACTGGATAGAGCAGGAGCATCCTAAGCTCAAGGTTGGGGGTTCAAGTCCCTCCGGGCGCACCACTTTTTCGAGGAGGCCTCGTTCGTTGAACAAGGAACTGAAGCAGCAGATCAAGCAGGACGAGATCGTGACCGGCGTCGAGCACGCCTGGAAGTGGCTGGTCGACAACCAGGCCACGGCGCGCACCGTGGGTCTCAGCGTCCTGGCGGTCGCGGTGGCCGTCGGCGGGTTCAACTACTTCCAGGGGCAGCGCACCGCCGCCGCCGCCGCGAGCCTCGACGAGGCCCTCGCCCTCTACACCCGGCCCCTGGCTTCCGAGGCCGCCCAGGGCGGCGCGCCCAACGAGCCCAGCTTCGCGAGCGCGAGCGACAAGTACACGAAGGCGGCCGCGGCCTTCGACGGCGTCGAGCGCAAGTACCCGACGCTGCCGGCCGGCATCCGCGCCCGCTACTACGGGGCGCTCTGCCGTATCGAGCTGCGCGACTACGACACGGCCCGCAAGACGCTCAAGACCATGGCCGACCGCGGGCCCGCCGGCTCCCTCGAGGCCGTGCTCGCGCGCATGGCCCTCGCCGACATCGATCGCCGCACGGGGGCCTACGACAAGGCCGTGGAGGCCTACAAGACCCTGGCCGGGGACCCGGCGAGCCCGCTGCCGCGCGAGCTGGCGCTCATGAACCTGGCGACGACCCTCGAGGACGCGAAGCGGCCGCAGGAGGCCTCGGCGTCCTACAAGCAGCTCGTCGAGCAGTTCCCGAGCAGCGTCTACGCCGCCGAAGCGCGTCGCCGCGCCGCCTATCTTGGCGGCGAACAGGAGAGCTGAAGCCGAGTGAAGAAGCGCACCGCCTGGATCCTGGTCGCGGGCGTCGCGGCCATCGCGCTCGGAGCGGCGGCCGTCGGCGCCGTGGCCCTGCTGCTGCGCAGCCAGGGCGGCGGCTCGGCCTCGTTCAGCAGCAACAGCTATCTCGCCGTGGACCTGGGCGGCGAGATCCCCGACGAGCCGCCGTCCGAGATGTCGCTGTTCGAGCGGCGGCCGACCTCGCTGCGCACGCTGGTCGAGTCGATCGACCTCGCCGCGAAGGACCCCAAGGTCACCTCGCTGCTCGTCCGCGTGAGCAACATGTCGGGCGCGGGCTGGGCCAAGACCCAGGAGCTGCGCGAGGCGCTGCTGCGCTTCCGGAAGTCGGGAAAGCCCGCCTTCGCCCACCTCGAGTACGTCGGCAACAAGGAGTACTACGTCGCCACGGCCTGCACGAAGATCTTTGCGCTGCCCACCGCGATCGTCCACGTGACCGGCATCGAGGCCGAGGTGATGTTCTTCCGCAAGACCCTGGACAAGCTCGGCGTCCAGGCGCAGTTCGAGGGCGTCGGCAAGTACAAGAACGCGCCCAACACCTTCACCGAGAGCAGCTTCACCGAGCCCCACCGGGAGCAGATGGAAGCGCTCCTCGACAGCTTGAACGCCCAGTTCGTGCAGGGGCTCGAGACGTCGCGCGGGCTCTCGGAAGCCCAGGTGACGCAGGTCGTGGACGACGGCCCCTACGACGCGAACGGGGCGCGCAAGGCCGGCCTCCTGGACGACCTGCTGTATCGGGACCAGGTGGACCAGCGTCTCCAGGGCGCCACCCGCATCGGGCCCGCCCGCTACGTGAAGGCCTCGCGCGGCTTCGGCTTCGACTCGCGGCCGAAGATCGCCCTCGTGTACGCGGTCGGCGACATCATGACGGGCGAGAGCCAGAGCGGCTTCGGTGGCACGATCGCGGGCTCGGACACGATCGCCGGCGCCCTGCGCGAGGCCCGCGAGGACGACGAGGTCAAGGCCATCATCCTGCGCGTGGACAGCCCCGGCGGCTTCGGCCCGGCCGCGGACGCCATCCGGCGGGAGGTCCAGCTCGCCCAGAAGGTGAAGCCCGTCGTGGTCTCGATGGGGGACTACGCTGCCTCGGGCGGCTACTACGTGACGATCGGCAGCGACACGATCGTCGCCCAGCCCGGCACGATCACCGGCTCGATCGGGGTCTTCTCGGGCAAGTTCAGCCTGCGCGGCCTGTACGACAAGATCGGCGTCACGAAGGAGATCCTGACGCGCGGCCGCAACGCCGCGCTCTTCAGCGAGTACCAGCCCTGGAGCGACGAGGAGCGCGCGAAGATCCGGGAGCAGAACGTCGCCTTCTACGAGGACTTCGTGCGCAAGGTGGCCGACGGCCGCAAGAAGACCTACGAGGAGGTCGACGCCGTGGCCCAGGGCCGCGTGTGGACGGGCGCCGAGGCCCTGAAGCTCGGCCTCGTGGACCGCCTCGGCGGGCTCGACATCGCCCTCGAGGTCGCGCGCGAGCGCGCGAAGATCACGGCCGGCGACGTCAACATCGTCGTGATGCCGCCGAAGAAGAGCTTCTTCGAGACGCTCTGGGAGCGCCAGCAGGAAGACGAGCTCGAGAGCGTCCTGCCGCGCGAGGTGAGCGCGTTCATGCACTGGACCCGCGCCCTCGCGGGCGACGGACCCATCGCGCGCCTGCCCTTCGACCTGCGCTTCCGCTAGCTGCCGTACTGCTGGTGGAAGCGATTCCACCAGAGCTGACGCGTCGCGGCGTAGTCCTGTCCGTACACCTGCCGGAACGCGTCGTCGACGCTGCCGCTGTCGGCCATGGCCTTCAGCACGTCGTTGACGCCGCCCTGGCCGCGCAGGGCCATGAGGTATTCGGCAAAAGACAGGGCGCTCAGGTAGAAGCCGCCGACGCCGCCGATGCGGCCGTCGGCCAGCGCCTTCAGCTGGCGCTCGTTCAACTGCGACGCGAGCCGCTTGCCCTCCATGTACTGCGCCATGCCCTCGTGGACCTCGCGCGGCGCGAGCACGTGGCTGCGATCGTTGATGAACGCGTGGGTCAGCTCGTGCATGAGCGTGCCCTCCATGTCCGGCGTGAGCGCGCTCGTGAGGCCGCCGATCGGCACGCGGATGCGGCCATCGGTATGGTCGAAGACGCCGCCCGACCAGGCCGGAGCCCCGGAAGCGTCGTAGTAGCCCTGCTGCGTGAACAGGATGACCGGGACCGGCTCCGCGATCTGGTGGTCGAAGGTGGACGTCAGCCACGCGTAGTAGCGCTCGAGGGCCCGCAGGATCTCGCGTCCGACCTCCTCGTGCTCGCCACCGTCGTAGCGCACGTGGAAGTGGGAGAGCCGCTGCTCGGTCATGCCGCGCTCGTCGGCGAGGTTCTTCTGGATCCGCTCCAGGTAGCCCTGGGCCGTCGGGCTGCCGCCGATCTCGACGACGGTTCGGAAGTACTCGGCCGCTTCCCGGTTGCGGTCCTGGCGGAACAGGGCGTACGCGAGGCCCTCGATGACGATGGGGTCCCGGGGCAGCACGCGCAAGGCGTCACGCGCGGCGGCCTCGGCCTCGGTCCAGGCGCCGGCCTCGAGGTGGAGGGTCATGAGGGTCACGCGCCCACGCCCATCGTCGTCGCCCAGGGACACCGCGCGTCGCGCGTAGGCGAGGGCCTCGCTCAGGCGACGCTGGCTCCGCTCCTGATCGGCGAGCCTCAGGAGCGACGCCGAGAGCAGCGTCTTGAGGCTGGACTCGGAGGCGTAGCGGCCGTACAGGTCCTCCGCGGTGCGCAGGTCCTGGAGACCGAGAGGCTGACGGGCGTTGAGCTTCAGCGTGAGGTCGGAGGCCGCGTCGACGTCCTTGGCTGGGATCCCGGTGGTCGTCGGGGCCGCAAGGGGAAGGGCGGGGGTGACGGAGGCTCGGGGCGGCGGTGGAGGCGGACTCTCGAGCGGGGCCGCACCCTGGCGGGGTGCTTCTACCGCCGCCGGCGCGGGCGCCCCGGCGGGAGCGCGCAGGGCCAGGCGCACGGCGAAGTACCCCGCGACGGCGAGTCCGGCGAAGGCGACCAGAGAAACGACCGCCGACGTGGAGCGCCCCGGCGTGGTGTCGCGAGTGGGTGCCGGAGCCGCGACGGCGGGGCGCGGTCGAGAGGCCGTCGGGATCTTCTTGAAGACGACCCCACAGCGCGGGCAGGACTCGCCAGGCACGTCCTTCTGGTCGCAGCGTGGACAGTCCACGGCGAGAGTCTAGCGCCGGGCTAGAATCCGCGCACCATGGCTCTCATCGAAGCGAGCGCGCCGCCGCGGATCGATCTCGCGGGCGGCACCCTCGACATCTGGCCCGTCTACCTCTTCCATCCGGGAGCCGTCACCGTCAACGTCGCGATCGACCGCCGCGCCGTGTGCCGCATCCAAACCGGCGTCCGTGGCGTGCGCTTCGAGTCCCTCGACACGGGCGCCCTCCACGAGGCCGAACGGGCGAGCGATCTCGTGGGCATCCGCAACCCGCCCCTGGCCGCCTTCGTGCTCCAGGCCCTCGGCCTCGAGACCGGCGTCGCCGTGACGACACGCTCGGCCGTGCCCGCTGGAAGCGGCCTCGGCGGCTCCTCGACGCTCGCGGTGGCCGTGGCCGGAGCTGCTGCCCGCGCCCTGGGCCGTACCCTCGATCCCGAGGAGATCTGGCCGCTGACCCGCGACGCCGAGGCGCGCTGCATCGCCGTGCCGGCTGGGATCCAGGACTACATGCCGGCGATCCATGGCGGGGCTCTCGCCATGCACCTCGAGCCGGGCGCCATCCGCACCGAGCGCCTCGCCGTCGACCTCGGCGCGATCGAGGCACGGCTGCTGCTGGTGGACGCCGGCGTCACGCGCTTCTCGGGGCTCAACAACTGGGAGGTGTTCAAGGCCCAGATCGACGGGGATCCCCGCGTGCGCGGAGCGCTCGGGCGGATCGCGGCGGTCGCAGTCAAGGTGCGAGCGGCGCTGCTGGCCGGCGACGGCGACCCTGTCGGAAGGTTGATGGCGGAGGAGTGGCAGGCTCGCAAGGAGCTGGCGCCCGCCATCACGACCCCGGACGTGGACCGGCTGATCGCAGTCGCGGCCGAAGCGGGCGCGGCCGGGAAGGTCTGCGGAGCCGGCGGGGGAGGCACGGTGGCCGTCTGGACTCGGGCCGGAAGGCTCGACGAGACCCGGCAGCGGCTCGCGGCGGCGGGCTTCGAGAGCCTGCCCTTCCGCGTCGACCGCGAGGGCCTGCGAGTGGTGGAGAGCTCCTAGTTCCCTTATAATCGCCGTTTTCGAAGGGACGGGAGAGGCTCAGCATGATCCAGGCGACGCAACTGAAGCGCGGGATGGTCATCAAGCACGATGGTGGCCTGTGGCGGGTGGTCGAGGCGCAGCACAAGACCCCCGGGAACCTCCGCGGCATGGTCCAGGCCAAGATCCGCAACATCAAGTCGGGCTCGATCAGCGACCACCGCTTCCGATCGGTCGACATGGTCGAGCGCGCCATCATGGACGACACGGAGATGGAGTTCCTGTACCAGGACGGCGACATGTTCCACTTCATGAACAACGAGACCTTCGAGCAGATCGGCCTCTCCGAGGAAGTGCTGGGCGACGCCGTCCCGTACCTGATGGCGAACATCAAGCTGAAGGTCGAGATGTTCGAGGACCGGCCGGTGGGCATCGCGCTGCCGCTGACCGTCGAGATGACCGTGATGGAGACGGAACCGTCCATCAAGGGCGCCTCGGTGTCGAACGTGGGCAAGCCGGCCAAGATGGAGACGGGCCTGATCGTCCAGGTGCCGGCGTTCATCGGCGAGGGCGAGAAGATCCGCATCGACACCGCGACGGGCTCGTACATCGAGCGCGTGAAGTAGGACCGGGGACCTTGGCGCCGCCCATGACCCGCCCGGGCCTCGGCTGGATCGAGGTCATCACGGGCAGCATGTTCAGCGGCAAGAGCGAAGAGCTCATCCGCCGCCTGCGCCGCGCGCAGATCGCCCGGCAGCGCGTGCAGATCTTCAAGCCCCGCGTCGACAACCGCTACGCCGAGGCCGAGATCGTCAGCCACTCGGACATGAAGCTGCCTTCGGAGGCCGTGGCGTCGCCGGCCCAGATCCTGGAGCGCCTCGACAACCGCACCGAGGTGGTGGGCATCGACGAGGGGCAGTTCTTCGACGCCTCCCTGGTGCAGGTGGCCAACACCCTGGCCGACCGCGGCATCCGGGTGGTCGTCGCCGGCCTCGACCAGGACTTCGCGGGCCGTCCCTTCGATCCCATGCCGCAGCTCCTGGCGACGGCCGAGTACGTCGACAAGGCCCTGGCCATCTGCATGCAGTGCGGGGCCCCGGCCAACCGGAGCCAGCGCCTCGTGTCCGCCACCGACCGCGTCGTCGTCGGCGGATCCCACGAGTACGAGGCGCGCTGCCGGCGCTGCTTCCAGCCTCCTCCGCGTTCCGAAGGGTAACGAACGGGGCCCGTGAGACACGCCTCCCGCGCGGCCCACGATTGGCCGAGTTCTCTCACGCTGTGCGACTTAGCTCCGGTATCCGGCTCGCGGCACAACTGTTGCTGTAGCAGCGCGGCGTATGCGCTCGCTCGAACCGGTCCCCCTCGTGCGCTGCCGTCTCGACGGCGCTGCGGGCACGTCCACGACGCTGCGCTACGTGCCGCTCGCCGAGTTCGAGCTGTGGCGCCACTTCATGGAGACGAAGCACTCGCGGCAGGTCACGATCGAGGCGGTCTCCGTGTGGCTGCCCGAGGAGCCGTCGGTCTGGAACTCGGGCTTCACGCCGGACGAGCTCGAGCCGGTGCTGCGGGTGCGGATGGAGAAGCCGGGCCCTCACGGTGTCCCGGTGCCGATCGAGCGCTTCTTCCCGGCCGAGACCTATCCGGTGGCCCAGGAGCGGCTGCTCGCCCACATCGCGGACCTCGAGGAGCGCTACTCGCTGGTGGCGACGCCCGGCTACTTCGTGCCCGAGCCGGCGCGGCGGCGCCCGGCAGCTCCCGTCTCCCACTAGCTCCCCGACGTTCCGGGCGCCGCGCATGAGCGTCCGATTCCTTCCCATCGACGGCGGCCGCGGCGAAGGGGGCGGGCAGGTGCTCCGCACCGCGCTGGCGCTCAGCGCCGTCACCGGCCAGGGCTTCGAGATGACGCGGATCCGGGCGGGCCGCACGCGGCCTGGACTGCGCCCCCAGCA
Source organism: uncultured Acidobacteriota bacterium (assembly GCA_902826455.1). GTDB lineage: Bacteria > Acidobacteriota > Vicinamibacteria > Fen-336 > Fen-336 > CADEEV01. The sequence continues at coordinate 38,752 of CADEEV010000032.1, forward strand.
CCTCGACGCCATCCGCGCCGTGGCGATGGCCTGCAACGCGAAGGTGAACGGGGCGTTCGACGGATCGCCGGACCTGCGCTTCGAGCCGGGGCCGATCAGCCATGGCGAGTTCCGGCTGGAGGTCGCGAGCTCCGGGGCCGCCGCGCTGGTCACTCAGACCCTGCTGACGCCGCTCGCGACGGCCGGCGCCGCCAGTTCGCTCTCGATCACCGGCGGCACCCACGTTCCCGGCAGCCCGTCCTTCGAGTACCTGTCGCGCCATTGGGCCGCGGCGGTCGGACTCCTCGGTCTCCACGCCCAGATCTCCCTCGTGAAGGCCGGCTTCCATCCGCCCGGCGGCGGGGAGCTGCGCGCCCGGGTCGAGCCCTGGAAACGGCCGGCCCGCCTGGTGCTCAAGGATCGCGGCGCCCTGCTCGCGGTGCGGGGCGTCTCGGGCGAGGGCCGGGGCAAGATCGAGATCGCCGAGCGCCAGAGCCGCGCCGCCCAGGCTCGGCTCTGGGAAGAACGCCGCATCGAGGCCGAGTGGGTGGTCGAGACGGTGCCCTCGGCCTCCCCCGGGTCGTTCCTGTACCTCGAGGCCGTCTACGAGAAGGGCCGCGGCGCCTTCGGCTTCCTGGGGGAGCGCGGCGTGCGCGCGGAGCGCCTCGGCGACCGGGCGGCGCGCCGCCTGCTGCGGTTCCTCGAGGAGGAGGGCGCCGTGGACGGCCCCCTGGCCGATCAGCTCGCCCTGCCGTTCGCCGTGTGCGGCGGCGGAGGGGAGGTCTCGACCTGCGAGGTCACGAAGCACCTGGAGACCGTGGCCGAGGTGGTGCGCCTCTTCGGGATCGAGGCCCGGACCTGGGGCCGGCTCGGCGGGCCGGGCGGGATCGAGGTCGGCCGGGCGTGACGCGGCGGGTCCTCCCGATCGCCTGCGGCCTCGTCCTCGCCGCCTGCGCGACCCGGAGCATCGAGCGCGTCGCGGCGCCCCGCACGCCGGCGCGCATCGCCACGATGGACGAGGTACTCTCGGCCTATGACGCGTACTGCCGCGGCCTCGAGACCGTGAACGCCACGGGCGACCTCGACGTGAAGGACTTCACGGCCGGCAAGGAGCGCAAGCTGGGCGTGCGGCTGCTGGCGGGCCGCGGCGGACGCCTGTACGTCAAGGGCTCGGTGCTCCTCGTGACCGGCCTCGAGGTGGTGTCGGACGGCCAGAGGTTCTGGTTCCAGGTGCCCTCGAAGAAGACGGTCTGGACGGGCCTGGCCGACGCGCGGCCGACGGCCGAGGGCGCCGAGAAGGAGCCCTACTACGCGCTGCGTCCGCGCGACCTCAACGCGGCCCTGCTCCCCGAGCCGCTCGCTCCCCGGGCCGGCGAGAGCCTCGCCTTCGAGAGCGAGCGGGAGCGCTTCTGCGTCACGCTCTCGGCGCCCACGGACAGCGCGGGCCGCATGACGGTCAGGCGCCGCGCCTGCGTCGACCGCGAGACCCTGGAGCCGCGGAGCCTGCGGCTCTACGAGGAGAACGGCGAGCTCGCCGCGGACGTGACCCTGGGCGACGTCCGCGACGGCGCGGCGCACCGGGTCGCGATCGCGCGGCCGCGGGAGGGTTACCTGGCGTCGTTCTCCTTCGAGAAGGTCGTCCGCAACCAGCCCGTGCCCGAGCGCGCGTTCGTGCCGCGCACCCCGGAAGGCTACGCGGTCGTCGAGGTGGGGAAGTGAGCGACCCGATCCTCCAGACGATCGACCTGCGCATGGTCTACCACGTCGGGAAGGTGGAGGTCGACGCCCTGCGCGGCGTGTCCATCGCGGTGCAGCGCGGCGAGTTCGTGTCGATCGTGGGTCCGTCCGGCTGTGGCAAGTCGACGCTCCTGCACCTCCTGGGCGGCCTCGCGACCCCCACCAGCGGCACGATCGTGGTGGACGGCCTGGAGGTCTCGGCGAGCGGCGACGCGCGCCGCACCGAGGCCCGGCGCCAGAAGATCGGCTTCGTGTTCCAGCGCTTCAACCTGCTCCCGACGCTCACGGTGCGGGGCAACCTCGAGATCGCGCGGCAGATCCGCGGCGACGGCGTGCCGACCCGCGACGAGCTGGTGCAGACGCTCGAGATGGTCGGTCTGCCCCACAAGATGGACATGAAGCCCCTCGACCTGTCGGCGGGGGAGCAGCAGCGCATCGCGATCGCCCGGGCCCTGATCAACAAGCCGGCGATCGTGCTCGCCGACGAGCCTACCGGGAACCTGGACTCGGTCAACAGCAACCTGATCCTCGAGCTGTTCAAGGACCTCAACCGGCGCCTCAACCAGACGATCGTGATGATCACCCACAACCCCGAGGCCGCCGCCGTCGGCCATCGCACGATCGAGATGAAGGATGGCCGGGTCGTGAGCCAGGGCGTCCTGCCCCAGGTGGTGGTGGGGGCCGGGACGTGAGCCAGGGACTGTCGCCGCTGGCCCGCCTGCTGCTGTGGGACCGCGAGCGCGGCTCCCTGGGCTACGACGTCGTGTGCGTGCTGATCCTGCTCTTCCTGTTCCTGGTTCCGGCGCGCTGGCTGGGGGATCCCATGGTGCTGTTTTGAGGGTGCGTCTCGCGGCATCGCTGCTCGCGGTCGCAGTCGGACCGGCCTACGCGGCCGACACGGCGCAGGTCCTGAAGTCGCTCGAGGACGCGGGTCGGGCCCTCAAGACCATGAAGGCCGCGTTCGTGGAGACGAAGGTCTCCGTGCTGCTCGAGGAGACGACCGAGTCGAAGGGCGAGGTGGCGCTGTCGGTTCCCGGCCGCTTCCGCTGGGACTACAAGTCGCCGGCGCCCGGCGTCATGCTCGTGAAGGACGGCCAGTTCGCCCGCTACGTGCCCCAGAGCCGGCAGGTGTTCCGGGGGCCGGCCAAGGGCGAGGCCGAGTTGCTCGTGGGGTTCGGCCCGGGGGCCGCTGGGCTCGGGGGGAAATACGACGTGACGTTGGTCGGCGAGGAGAAGGTGGGGGACACGCCCGCCTACGTCCTGGAGCTGAAGACGCGCAAGGGCCAGGCCGGGCTCTTCTCGGCGATCCGGCTGTGGGTGGACAAGGCCCGCTTCATTCCCGTCCAGACGCGGCTCACGGAGCCGACCGGAGACCACACGACGGTCCGCTTCGAGGGCGTCGTGGTGAACGGCGCGCTGCCGGCCAGGACGTTCGACCTGGCGCTGCCCAAAGACGTGGTCGAGGTGAAGTGAGGCGTCTCGCGACCCTCGTCGCGGTGCTCGCCCTCGCGACGCCCCTCGCGGGGGTCCAGGAGGACCCGGAGGAGGATCTCGATCCCAGCGACCTCGTGAACGTGCTGCTGTCGGGCTTCCTCGGCTTCAAGGAGATGAGCGCTCCGGAGCTCCAGCAGGAGGTCGCGACGCTCGGCGGCATCCCGTTCCGCTCCGACGTGCCCCTCGCGTACCTCGACAGGCCGGCGCTCTCGCGCTATCTCGAGGAGCTCATCGACGACGAGTACCCGGCGGCGCGGGCCACGGCCGACGCGCGTACCCTGACCGCCTTCGACCTGCTCGCGCCCGGCACGGATCTGCGCGCCTTGCGGCGGCGCTTGCTCCTCGAGAACGTCGCGGGCTTCTACGACGAGCGGCCGGGCAAGCGACGTCTCTACGCGATCTCCACCCACCAGACCCTGACCCCCGCCAACCAGATCGTGATGGCCCACGAGCTGCGTCACGCCCTCCAGGACCAGTACTCCGACCTCCACGACCTCTACCCCGAGTCGGTGGGCGACTTCGACGACCGCCGCCTGGCGTTCCTGTGCCTGCTCGAGGGCGACGCCACGCTCGTGATGCAGAAGTTCCTGCTGAGCCGCGTTCCTGGGGGAGGGGAGGGCCTGGGGGCCGGGGAGCTGGCGTTGCCCGCGCCGCCCGTCGAGGGCGCCCCCGAGATCCTGCGGGACCAGCTCGTGCGGCCGTACGCCGCCGGCCTCGAGTTCGCCCGTGGGGTGCAGGCGGCAGGGGGTTGGGAGGCTCTGCGGCGTGCGTGGGGACAGCCGCCGGTTTCCACGGAACAGGTGCTGCATCCCGAGAAGTTCGCCGCGGGAGAGCTGCCCCGGTCGGTCTCGATCGACTGGACGCCGCCCGGCTCGCGGCTCGTCAACGAGGGCGTGCTGGGGGAGATCTTCTCGAGCACCCTCGTCGGCCAGGAGCCCGGGAGCGCCGCCACGGCCGGCTGGGGCGGCGACCTCTTCCGCGTCTGGGACGTGGGCGGCAGGACCGTGCTCGCGTGGCGGGCGGTGTGGGACTCGGAAGCCGATCGGGCCGAGTTCAGCGCCGCGCTGCTGCAGCGCTTCCGGGCGCGCCACGGGACGGGTTTCCCGCGCGGCGCGACCCATATCGTGCGCTCCGGGTCCTGGCAGTTCGCGACGGCCGACCCTCCGGGCGCGACGCTCCTGGTCGCTTCCGACGATCCGGCCCTTCTCGACGCGGCCCTCGCGGCCCTCGCGCCTCCACAACCTTGACTTCACCGGACGCGGCCCGGATAATCGCCGCGAATTTCGCCCTCTCCAAGGTCGCATCACACGGATAGTTCCAGGAGGAACCATGGCGTCCCCGACTCCCCCCGCAACCAACCTCGGCGTCGCGCCCAACGTCGGCGGCCTGCTGTGCTACGTTCCCTGCTGCATCGGTCTCGTGTTCTCGATCGTGGTGGCCGTGGCCGAGAAGCAGAGCAAGTTCCTGCGCTTCCACGCCTTCCAGAGCCTGCTGCTGAACGGCGCCCTGATCGTGCTCAGCATCGCGATCCAGATCCTGAACGTCGTGCTCGCGATGCTGCACCTGGGCATCGTCAGCCTGCTCGTGAGCCTGCTCATGATCCTCGTCGGCCTCGGCATGCTGGCCGTCACGATCATGATGATGATCAAGGCCTTCGGGAACGAGGAGTACCAGTTGCCGGTGATCGGGCCGATGGCCCAGAACTGGTCGCGCTAGCGGCCGGAGTCGTGGCGCGGCTCTCGGCGTCGGGAGCCGCGCCGTTCGAAGCCTAGAGCGTCTGCTCCACGAGCAGCCGCCCGGTGCCCTCGAGGCGGATCAGGGTGCCGGACGCGCGCCCCGCGCTCATCATCACCTGGTAAACGTGCTGGTCTTCGACGGCCCGCGGCGTCAGCGAGCCGCTCCAGCTGATCACCGACGAGGCGGGTACGGAGACGGGCAGCTCGGCGCTCACGGCGAGCGCCAGGGGCTTGCTGGCGACGGACAGCGCGACCATGCCGCGTCCCTCGAGGGCCAGGAACTCCAGGGCCGTCGCCGAGCCCTCGACGGCTACGTAGCGCGGCGTGAGGGTCGCCTCGCAGGCGAGCAGGTGGGCGGGCTCCACGAACAGCGTCTCGCCCTCGACGTGCATGAACGTGATCTCGCGCTTCATGTCCGTGAGGATCAGCCGGCCGGTCCCCGTGACCATCACCAGGGGCGGCTGTCCGCCGGCGCGCTTCTCCTTCACCCAGAACGTCAGGTTGCCGCCGTAGGAGTAGATCGTGCCCTGCTTGATGAACACCTTGCCGGAGAAGTCGATCTCCATGAGGTTGTTCTCGAGGAAGCGGAAGACCTCGGCGCGGGGAGCGAGATCGGGACGCGGCGGCGGCGGGAGCGTACGGTCGGTCGGACGCGCCTCCGCGTGCATCGGAAAGGAGATGACGTCGGGCGCCTTGGGCGCCGCAGGCAGCGGGCCGAGGTCCGCGATGCGGAACTTGGCCGTGTCCGGGTCCGGAGCGGCCGGAGCCATCAGCGAGGCGCTCACGGCCGTGACGGGCTTGGGCGGGCCGAAGGCCGCCATCTGCTCCTGGATGTCGCGGACCCGGAACTTCGCCGTGTCGTCGCCCTTGGGCTTGCCTGGCTCCGGCGTCGACACCGGCGTCGCGCCGGCGGAGGCCACGGGCGCGTGGGCCGCGACCGCGCGGGCGCGCTTGCCGGCCAGGATCTTGTCCTCGACGCGCCGCACCAGGAGGTTCGCCCCGGCCTGCCGGTACTGGTAGATCGCGTCCTGGTAGCGCTTCATCCGCTCGTAGATCGAGCCCAGGTAGAAGTTGATCTTGGGGCTGTCGCCCAGCAGGTCGAGGGCCTTGTTGAAGGCCGACTCCGCCTCTTCGAGGCGCTGCAGCTTGAAGTAGATGAGGCCGAGATTGTAGAAGAGCGTGTGGGCCTCGGGGCTCTCCGAGGCGAGCTTCCGGTAGACCTCTTCCGCCTTCTCGAGCTTCTCCTGCTTGAAGTAGACGAGGCCCAGGAGGTTCAGGACCTTCGGGTCGCGCGGCCGCAGCAGGTAGGCTTCCTCGAGCTCGAGCTCCGCCTCGACGAAGCGCTTCGCGTCGTAGTGGTCCTTGCCCTTGTTGAAATGGGCCAGGAACAGTCCCTGGTCGAAGGGCGCGCGGGGAGAGCCCATGCCGCGCTAGTCGAGGGCCCGGATGGTCGAGTAGGGCACGCCCTCGGCCGGTGGCTCGTGGGCCACGTGGAGCACGCCGCCGCCATCGAGCCACTTGTAGTACACGCGCGGGCGGGCGGGCGTCAGCTTGCCGCGGGGCGTGGGCGCGGCGCTCGAGGGCCCCGCGAGCAGCGACGCGCGGTTCACCGGCGGCGTGTAGTACATCGCCTGCAGCGAGTTGGGCAGGTCGCCGAGCAGGCCCTGGATCTTCTGCACGTAGCCGCGGGTCTCCTTGTACGGCGGGACGCCCTTGTAGCGGGTGACGGCGTTCTCGCCGGCGTTGTAGCCGGCCACGGCGAGCGCGACGTTGCCCTGGAACATGTCGAGGAGCAGCCGCAGGTACTGCGTGCCGCCGAAGATGTTCTGGCGGGCGTCGAACGGGTCGAAGACGCCGAAGCGGCGCGCCGTGAAGGGCATGAGCTGCATCAGGCCCTGGGCGCCCTTCGAGGAGACCGCGAACGGGTCGAACTCGGACTCGACCTGGATCACGGCCTTGATCAGGTCGACCGCGACGCCGTGGACGGCCGCGGCCGCCTGGATGTGATTGTCGAACTCGCCGCGGTAGGAGCGCCGGAAGCCGCGGGAGTGGATCAACGTGCCCTTGCCCACGTAGGTGAGCCGGAAGCCGGGGGCGTCGGGAACGTTCGTGGCCTCGACGACGCCGTTCTGGCTGCGCCGCGTGTAGATCTGGGCCTCGGCGCTCCCGCAGACCGCGAGGAGCAGCGTCGCGGCGAGAAGCCTACGCATTCACGCCCTCCAGCATCTCGCGCATCACCTCGCCCGCCTTCGTCCGGAAGGAATCGAGGTCGCCTGGCGTAACACCGCCGCCCTGGGCGAAATCGGGCTTGCCGCCGCCACGCACGTCGAGCCGCTTCAGGATGTCCGGAGCCTTCACGCGATCCTTGAGGGAGTCGGAGACCGCGCTGATGACGTGGACGCCCTCGCCGTCGATCGCGGACGAGACCAGCACGAAGGACTTCGCCTTGTTGCGGTTGCGGAAGTCGTCCACGACCGCGGCATGGGTCTTCTTGTCCACACCTTCGTGGCGGGGCGTCCAGACCTGGATTCCGCCGACGTCCACGAGGTCCCGGGACGCGCCCGAACCACCGCCGCCCGTCGCGAGCTTGGTCTTGAGCGCCTGGATCTCGCGATCCCGCGCCTTCAGCTGCTCGCGCAGCTTCGCGTACTCGTCCACGAGCGCCTTGCGGTCGACCTTGGAGGTCTCCTCGAGCTCCTCGAGGATGGTCTGGTCGGCCTGGGCGCGGTTCATCGCCGCTTCCCCCGCGAGGGCCTCGACGCGACGGGTGCCGGCGGCGACGCCCTGCTCGTTCGTGAACAGGAACAAGCCGATCTCGCCGGTGCGCGGCACGTGGGTGCCGCCGCAGAACTCCTTGGAGAAGCCGGGCACCTCGACGACGCGGACGCGCTCGCCGTACTTGTCCCCGAAGAAGGCCAGGGCGCCCGAGGACAGCGCCTCCTCGCGGCCCATCACCTGCTGCGTGAGCGCCGTGTCCTTGAGGATCTCGCCGTTGATGCGGTTCTCGATGTGGCGCAGCTCGCGGGGCGACACGCCGGTGAAGTGGCTGAAGTCGAAGCGCAGCCGGTCGGGCTCCACCAGGCTGCCCGCCTGCTTCACGTGAGGTCCGAGGGTCTCGCGCAGCGCCGCGTTCAGGAGGTGCGTGCCGGTGTGGTGACGCATCGCGCCGCCGCGGCGGCCGGCGTCGACCTCGGCGCGCACCGTCATGCCCGGCTCGAAGTGCCCCGCGCCCACGGTGACCTTGTGGGAATAGAGGCCAGGGACCGGGATGCGCGTGTCGACGACGGTGGCCGCCGCGCCGTCGGCCGAGAGCACGCCGTGGTCGCCGACCTGGCCGCCGCCTTCGCCGTAGAACGGGGTCCGGTCGAGCACGATCTCGCCGGACTCGCCCTTGTCGAGGCGCTTCACGAGCGCGCCGTCCTTGAGGACCGCGAGCACGACCGCTTCGTCGAGTGCGAGGGAGTCGTAGCCCTGGAACTGCGTCTTGCCCTGGGCGAGCAGCTGCATCCACACCGGATCGCCGGTGACGGTGCCCATCTTGGACGCGCTGCGGGCGCGCTCCTGCTGCCCCGCGAACTCGCGCTCGAAGCCGTCGTTGTCCACCGTGAGGCCGCGGTCCTTCGCGAGCTCCTCGGTGAAGTCGAGTGCGAGGCCGTAGGTGTCGTAGAGGCGGAACGCGTCGGCGCCGCCGACCACGGCGCCTGGCGTCAGCTTCGCCGCGACCTTGTCGAACTCGGCCATCGCGGCCTTCAGGGTGGTGCCGAAGCGCTCTTCCTCGACGCGCACCACGCGCCGCGTGCTCTCCGCCTGGTTGAGCAGCTCTGGATAGGCGCCGGCCATGCGCTCGACCACCGCCGGGACGAGCTCGCTCAGGAACGTGCCCTCGAGGCCGAGCTTGCGGCCGTGGCGCATCGCGCGCCGCATGATCTTGCGCAGGACGTAGCCGCGGCCTTCGTTGCCGGGCATCACTCCGTCGCCGATCAGGAACGTCATGGCGCGCAGGTGGTCCGCGATGACCCGGAGCGACATGTCGCTTGCGGGGGACGCGCCGTAGCGCGTCTTCGCCCGGGCGGCCGTCGCCTGGATCAGGGGCTGGAACAGGTCGGTGTCGTAGTTCGAGAGCCGGCCCTGGACGACCGAGCTCACGCGCTCGAGGCCCATGCCGGTGTCCACGCACGGCGCCGGCAGCGGGTCGAGCTTCCCGGACGCGTCGCGGTTGAACTGCATGAACACGAGGTTCCAGATCTCGAGCCAGCGGTCGCACTCGCACTCCACCCCGGGGCAGCGCCCGCCCGCCGCCTCGATGGGGCAGGGGAGCGAGTCGCCCTGGAAGTAGTGGATCTCGGAGCACGGGCCGCACGGGCCGGTGTCGCCCATGGCCCAGAAGTTGTCCTTGGCGCCGAGCTCCAGGATGCGGTCGGCCGGGACGTGGGCCTTCCACAGCTCGTAGGCGTCCGTGTCGCGCGGCACGCCGTTCTCGCCCTTGAAGATCGTGACCTTCAGGCGGCTCGCGTCGAGGCCGAGATCCTTCGTCAGGAACTCCCAGCCGAACGCGATCGCGTCCTTCTTGAAGTAGTCGCCGAAGGAGAAGTTGCCCAGCATCTCGAAGAACGTGTGGTGGCGCGCCGTCTCGCCGACGTTCTCGAGGTCGTTGTGCTTGCCGCCGGCCCGCACGCACTTCTGCGAGGAGACCGCGCGCTTGTAGTCGCGGGTCTCCTTGCCCAGGAAGGTGTCCTTGAACTGGTTCATCCCGGCGTTCGCGAAGAGCAGGGTGGGATCGCTCTCGGGCACCAGGGACGAGCTCTTCACGATCCGGTGGCCCCGCGCCTCGAAGTACTCGAGGAACGCGCTCCGGATCTGGTCGGCAGTCTTCACGGGGTTCAAAAGCTCCTTAGTCCTCGACGTCGTCCACGGCTTCCGCCTCGGCGGGATCGAGCCCGTCGAGGGCGTCCTGCCAGCGTGGCCAGAGACTCCGTAGGCGTGTCACTACGAGGGTAGCCGGGAAACCCCTCCGCAGCAAGAACCCCCACAGGTTCCGCAACTTGCGCTGGGGGTCGTCCCGGGTCTTGTTCTTCCAGTACTGGCGGGCCACGCGATCCAGGGCGTCGGCCTCGGAGACCTGCTCCAGGGCCTCCTTGAGGCCGGCCTCGACCGTGGCCTTTCCGACGCCCTTGGCCCGGAGGGCCGCCCGGAGCCGGTTGCGGCCGTGGCCCTGGTGCTGGATCCGGCTCCGCGCGTAGCGCTCGGCGAAGCCCGCGTCGTCCAGGAAGCGGCGCTCCTTGAGCCGGGCGACCGTCTCCTCGACCTGGTCCTTGTCGAAGCCGTCACGTGAAAGCGCCCGCCGGATCTCCTGCTCGGAGTGATCGCGGCGGGCGAGGCGGGCCAGCGCCCGGTTCCACGGGCTGCGCTCGGGTGCGGGCTTGCGGGGGATCTCTCGCCTACTCCATGTCGAACGACTGCATGGTCTTCTCCATCTCCTCGGCGGCCATGTCGGAGGTGGACTGGATGCCCTGGATCTTCAGCTTGAACTCGTCGGGGTTGCTGGCGCGGCGCAGCGCCTCGTCGTAGGTGATGAGCTCTTTCTTGTAGAGCTGGAAGATCGACTGGTCGAAGGTCTGCATGCCGTACTGGCTGACGCCGGCCGCGATCCTCGGGTTTGGTCGACAGTGCGGCCCCCGCCATCAGCTGGCGGTTGCGGTTCTTCGACGCTTCGGGGTAGTCGCGGTTCTTCTTGAGGTCGGTGCGTGAGACCAGGGATACCAGGCGACCCTCGGCGTCGACGATCGGCAGCTTGCCCTTCTTCGATCGCTTGAGGATTCCGTTCGCCTCCGCCAGGGTCACCCCCTGCGGCGCGGTGACGAGCTCGGTCGTCATCACCTCGGCCAGCGGGCGGTCGCGGTTGCGCTCGAAGTCGATGTCGCGGTTGGTGACGATGCCGATCAACTTTCCGCCCAAGTCACCCGTATCGGTGATGGGAATCCCGGAGAAGCCGTGGCGGCGGCGGATCTCATCGACTTGCTGGATCGTGTCGCGCACCCCGAGCACGATCGGTTCGGTGATGAAGCCGTTCTCGAAGCGCTTGATCCGACGGACCTCGGCGGCCTGCTCCTCGATCGAGTTGTTGTAGTGAACGAAACCCACGCCCCCGAGGAGCGCCAGTTGGATCGCGAGCTCCGACTCGGTGACCGTGTCCATCGGCGACGAAGTGAGCGGGGTGTTGATCGTCAGGCCACGGGTGAGCTTGGTCTGCAGCGACACGTCCTGCGGGCTGAACGAGATGTGGCCGGGCAACAGGATCAGGTCGTCGTAGGTCAGGCTTTGGCGAGCCTTGAAGAGTTCTCGGGCGGTGACGCCATCCATGCGCTTCTCGCTCACTGGTGTTGGTGACTACCCGCGGGCGAGCCTCGAGAGGCATCGGCCAAAACGATCCGGCACGCCACCGACGAGCGCGAACGCCCAGGCCTGGCGACGAAACCGCGCCGCGCACGTCGGCTTCGGCCAGCCGCGTGTGGGTGTGGCCGATCGCTTGGCCGTGCGTGCCGCTCGGCCGCGCGAGGCGACGCCCGCTGAACCGAGCTCGACGGACGGGCCAGCCGTTACGGGCTCGACGGACGGGCCAGCCGAACGGGCTCGACGGACAGGCCAGCCGCACGGACCAGCCGGACGTGATCGGGGGGAGGCCCCTCGGGTGCAGCGCTCCCGCGAGGCACCGGATCTTAGGGGAAGCACTCGTCCTGTCAACTCAAAGGGGGTTCGAGTCCAAAGGGGGTTCGAGTCCGATGGGCGGCGGCCCCTTTTGAGGTTGCTCACGCCCCCGCGGATGCGCCCACGGCGCGGTCGTCCGACGCAACTTCCCGTTGCGTTGCCTCGGAGGGTCGCTTGGGCAGTGACTTTCTGAGGCGTGCGTGGTCGGCGGTTTGCTGGTCGGGACGCGTCGATCCGGGCGAGTATGGCGACTCAACTTGAGTCTCCCCCTCGGCCTTGTATGCTGTGGCTTCGAGTGTCGTCGCCCTGAAATGCGTGCGCCCTCGTGGGTCGCGGCCAGCGCGAGCCAGGGCGGGGCGCGGCAGCCGGGAGCGGGCTGCAGCCCGGGCTCGTCCAGGGTGGCGCGCTCGGCGCAGGCGAGCTCGCACAGCGCGAGGTCCGC
>CADEEV010000033.1 GCA_902826455.1 uncultured Acidobacteriota bacterium
ACCGCGAGGCCGACGGCACGTCGGAGCGCGCCCTCTTCGTGATCGACGGCGACGGCGTGATCCGCTGGTCCTACGTCTCGCCGATCGGCGTGAACCCCGGCGCCGACGGCATCCTGGAAGCCCTCGAGGCCCTCGACGGGAAGAAGGCGCGATGAGCGCCCTGAAGCCGCCCGTGAGCGAGGCCGACGACAGCAGCGGGCCGCTGGACGCTCCCGTCACCCTCCTGGAGTACGGCGACTACGAGTGCCCGCACTGCGGCCGCGCGTTCCCGATCGTCCACGAGGTGCGCAAGCGCCTCGGCGCGCGCCTGCGCTTCGTCTTCCGCAACTTCCCCCTGAAGGAGGCCCACGAGCACGCCGAGCATGCGGCGGAAGCCGCCCAGGCCGCGGGCGCCCAGGGCCGCTTCTGGGAGATGCACGAGGCGATCTTCCGGGACCAGGGCCATCTCGAGGACCGGGACCTCGTGGCCCGCGCCCGGAAGCTGGGGCTGGACGTGACCCGCTTCGAGCAGGAGCTCGAGACGGGGGTCCACGCGAAGAAGGTCCGGGGCGACTTCCGGTCCGGCGTCCGCAGCGGCGTCAACGGCACACCGACGTTCTTCATCAACGGTACGCGCTACGACGGCTCCTGGGAGCTCGAGCCGCTGCTCGAGGCGCTCGAGGCGGCCGCCGAATGAAAGGAATCCTCGTGATCTCTCGTCGTCTCGTCGTGGCCGTCCTCGCCTGCGCCGCGCTCCCGGCCGCCGCCGCCGGCCTCCCTCCGGGCTTCTCCGAGAAGACCGCCGACGTCAACGGCACGCAGATCCACTACAGGATCGGCGGCCAGGGCAGCCCGGTCCAGCTGCTCCACGGTTACGCGGAGACCGGCCACATGTGGCTGCCGCTGATTCCCAAGCTCGCGGGCCGCCACACCGTGATCGTGCCCGACCTGCGCGGGGGCGGGCAGTCGTCCCATCCCGAGGGCGGCTACGACAAGAAGAACATGGCCGTGGACGTCCACGAGCTCGTGAAGAGCCTGGGCTTCGGCGCGGCGAGCGTCGTGGGCCACGACATCGGGCTCATGGTCGCCTACGCGTACGCGGCGCAGTTCCCGAAGGAGACCACGAAGCTCGCGCTGATGGACGCGTTCCTGCCGGGCGTCGGGGACTGGAAGAGCGTGTGGCTGATGCGCGACCTCTGGCACTTCCACTTCTACGGCGAGACGCCCCTCGCCCTGGTGAAGGGCCGCGAGCGCACCTACTTCGAGCACTTCTGGAACGACTTCGCCGCCGACCGCAGCCACTCGATCCCCGAGGCCGACCGCCAGTTCTACGCGGCCGAGTACGCCCGCGACGGCGGGATGCGCTCGGGCTTCGAATGGTTCCGCAACTTCGAGCGCGACGCGGCCGACTTCGCGGGCTTCGCGAAGACGCCGCTCACGATGCCCGTGCTGGTGATCACCGGCGAGAAGGCGTCGGGGGAGGGCCTCATCGTCCAGACGAAGCTCGTCGCCACGAGCGTCGAGGGCGTCGTCGTGAAGGGCTCGGGCCACTGGCTCATGGAAGAGGCTCCCGAGCCGACGATGAGCGCCCTCGTCCGGTTTCTCGACTAGCTAGTCGAGCTCGGCCGCGAGGTACACGAGGCCGCCGCTGCGCTCGACGAGCAGCACGAGCGGGTCGCCGACCTTGAGGGTCGAGACGAGGGCCCGCAGCTCCTCCACGTTCGCGATGCTCTCCTTGTTCGCGTAGTAGACGACGTCGCCGGCCTGGGGCGGATCGGCCCAGGCCGGTCCGTCGGGGGTCGCCGCGGCCACCACGACACCTTCCTTCGCTCGCGTGGCCGGCAGCAGCCGGGCCACGGTGTCGTCGAGGTCGAGGGCGAGCAGGCCGAGGCGCGGGATCAGGTTGCGCTCGGGGCTCACCAGGCCGCGCAGCCCCTCGGGGTCGCGGGCGCGCTCGGACACGGTCACGAGCGCCTCGCGGCGCTCGCTGCCGCGCAGGACGACGAGGGGCACGGCCGTCCCGGGCACGCGCCGGTAGACGTTCACCGCGAACTGGCGCGCGTTCTCCATGGGCTTGTCGTCGACGCTCAGGATCACGTCGCCGGGCTGGAGGCCCGCCTGCGCCGCGCCCGTGCCGGCCGTCACGTCCGAGACGAGCACGCCCTGGCTGCGGCTGATGCCGAGGCCCGCCGCGAGGGTCGGGGTGAGGGTCTGGGTCGCGACGCCGATCTCGCCGCGGCGCACGCGGCCCGTGCGCCGGATCTGGTCGAGGACGTTCCTGACGATGTTGCTCGGGGCGGCGAAGCCGATGCCCTCGTTCCCGCCGCTCTGGGACAGGATCAGGGTGTTGACCCCGATCACGCGCCCGTCGACGTCCACGAGGGGCCCGCCGCTGTTGCCCGGGTTGATGGGCGCGTCGGTCTGCACGTAGATCATCGGGCTCTCCGGCTCGAGCTGCCGCGCGACCGCGCTCACGACGCCGAGGCTCGCCGAGTTCTCGAGGCCGAGCGGGCTGCCGAAGGCCATCACGAGCTGGCCCTGGCGCAGCGCCTCGGAGTCGCCGAAGCCGAGAGCGGGGAGGCCGGAGCGCTGGACCTTGAGCACCGCGAGGTCCGTCTCGGGGTCGATGCCGACGAGGGTGGCTCCCACCGACTCGCTGCGGGGCTTCAGCACCGAGGCTCCCGCGGGCTTCGGCTCGCGCAGCACGACCTGGATGCGACGGGCGCCCTGGACGACGTGGGCGTTCGTCACGATGTAGCCGTCGGGGTCCACGATGAAGCCCGAGCCCGTGGCGCGCTGCTTCGCGATGAGGCCGATCGACGGGGCCGTCGGCGTCGTGAAGGTCGCCGTCTGGATCTGGACCACCGAGGGCGCCACGCGGTCGGAGAGGTCTTCGAGGGCGCGGCTCCACTCGCCCAGCCCGCCCGGCACGCTGACGGGCTTTGCGGGCGCCGGGCCGGCCAGGAGCGAGGCGCAGACGAGGGCGGGGAGGTGCATGGCGCCGAGCATATCGTGGCTGTCCCTTGACTCGAACCAAACACATGTTTTATACAGATGTTTCACATGGACAAGAACAGACGCCTCCTCCTCGTCGCCCTCGTCGCCCTGGCCGTCGTCGGCTATCTCGCCCTCGCTCACCTCCGCCCGAAGCACCTCGTGCTCACTGGCATCGTCACCACGAACGACGTGATCGTCAGCCCCCAGGTCGCGGGGCAGCTCGGCGAGCTGCTGGTCGCGGAAGGCGACGCCGTCAAGAAGGGCCAGCGCCTCGCCGTCATCGTGCCCGACGAGCTGCGGGCCGAGAGCGCCTACTACGCGAGGAGCGCCGCGGGCGTCACCTCCCAGGTGCGCCAGTCGGAGGCCGAGCTGCGCTACCAGGAGCGCCAGAGCGTCGAGCAGATCCGCGAGGCCGAGTCGGCGCTGGCGGCGAGCGAGGAGGAGGCGAAGGCCGCCGGGGCCGACCTCGAGCGGGCCCGTCTGACCTGGGAGCGCGACCGCGACCTCGGGAAGCAGGGCGTCGTCTCGGCCCAGGACCTCGATGCCTCGCGCACCGCGACCGACGCGGCCCGGGCCCGCAAGGCGGCCCTCGACAAGCAGGTCGACGCCCAGCGCGCCTCCCTGGCCCTGGCCCACGCCACGGCCGAGCAGGTGTCGATGAAGCGCAGCCAGCTCGCCACGAGCCAGGCCGAGCAGGAGGCGGCCCAGGCCCAGGCGACCCGCGCCGACGTGCGCCTCGCCTACACCGAGCTGCGCGCCCCGATCGACGGTGTCGTGGACGTGCGGGCGGCCCGCGCCGGCGAGTATCTCAACCCGGGCCAGGCCGTGCTCAGCCTCGTCGACCCCGACGACCTGTGGGTGCGCATCGACGTGGAGGAGAGCTACATCGACCGCGTCCGGGTGGGCGACACGGTCCCCGTGCGGCTGCCCTCGGGTGACACGCGGGACGGCAAGGTCGTCTACCGCGGCGTCGACGCCGCCTACGCGACCCAGCGCGACGTGAGCCGCACCAAGCGCGACATCCGCACCTTCGAGGTCCGCCTCAAGCTCGACAACGCCGACCGCCGCCTCGCCCTCGGCATGACCGCGTACGCGCTGCTCACGGTGCGATGAGCGCCATCGACGTCCGGCAGATCGTCAAGAAGTTCGGCGACTTCACCGCCGTTGGCGGCGTCTCGTTCGGCGTCGAGCCCGGCGAGATCTTCGGCCTGCTCGGTCCCAACGGCGCGGGAAAGTCGACGCTGATCCGCATGCTCACGACACTGCTGGTTCCCACGGCGGGCACGGCCCTCGTCAACGGCTTCGACATCGTTGAACGGCCCGACGACGTGCGGCGGGCGATCGGCGTCATCCCCCAGGCGATGACCAGCGACCTCGAGCTGTCCGTGGAGGAGAACCTCTCGATCTTCGGCAAGCTCTACGGCGTGCCCCGCGCGAAGCGCGAGCGCCTGATCGGCGAGCTCCTCGCGGCGGTCGAGCTCACCCAGTGGCGCGACGCGCCCGTCAAGAACCTGTCGGGCGGCATGCGGCGCCGGGTCGAGATCGCGCGGGGCCTCGTCCACGAGCCCCAGATCTTCTTCCTCGACGAGCCCACGACCGGCCTCGATCCCGTCTCGCGGGTGGCGGTGTGGGGGATGCTGAAGAGGGTGAAGGCCGAGCGCGGCCTCACCGTCCTGCTCACGACCCACTACATGGACGAGGCCGACAAGCTCTGCGACCGCATCGCGATCGTGGACCACGGCGAGCTCAAGGCCCTCGACACGCCCCACAAGCTGAAGGCGTCGATCCCCGGCAGGAACGTGCTCGAGGCGAGCTTCGCCGACGCCCCCGCGGGCTGGCGCGAGCGGGTCGCGGGCCTGCCGGAGGTCGAAGAGGTGAGCGGCGAGGGCGAGCTGTACCGGATCGCGACACGGAGCGGTCCCGCCACGACCCTCGCGCTGATGCAGGCGGCCGCGAGCGCCGGCGTCACGGTGCTGTCCCTCTCGGTGCAGAGCACCACCCTCGACGACGTCTTCGTCCACTACGCGGGCCGCAACCTGCGCGACGCGCTCCAGGACGCGAGCCCGCTGGATCGCGGCTTCATGATGCGGAGGGGCTAGCCATGCAGCGGATGTGGGCGATCGTCGAGCGGGAGCTGCGGCGCTTCCGCCGCAGCCCGACCCTGATCGCGATGGCGATGGTCTCGCCGATCCTCCAGCTCATCGTCCTCGGCTACGCCTTCGGCGGCAACGTGAAGCACCTGCGGGTCGCGATCGTGGACCAGGACCACGGCGTGCCGGCCGTGCGGGTGCGCGAGATGGCCCAGGCCATCGCCTCCGGGGCGAAGACGATCGACACGATTCCGTACTCCGACGAAGGCCTCGCCTTGCGCGACCTGCGCGACGGCCACGTGAACGGGGTCCTCACCATCCCGCCCGACTTCTCGCGGCGGGTGCTCGAGGGACGCGCCCCGCGCCTCGCGCTCATCGAGGACAACACGGACAACTTCATCTCGGCGGCGCTGGCTGCGACCATGGGCGGCATGCTGGGCGTCTACAACCAGAAGCCCGCCACGTCCGCGCGGCTCACGGACCAGGCGAGCCTCGACGTGGTCGAGGTCTACCCCTACGTGCCGTACATCCAGTACCTGCTCCCGGGCTCGGTGGTGATGTCGATCTTCATGATGGTGATGATCGGCGGAGGCATCATCTACATCGACGACAAGGCGCGCGGGCTCCACGAGGGCTACCTCGTGACGCCCATCTCGCGGCTCGAGCTGATCGGGGGCTTCAACCTGTCCGGCACCCTCAAGGCCGTCGTGGCCGGCATGTTCCTGGTCGTCGTGGGATCGCTGATCGCCGGCATCCCGAATCCCCTCGACCCCCTGCGCCTGGTGCGGCTCTTCGTCGTGGTGCTCGTGACCTCCTTCGCCCTCATCAGCATGATGTTCCTGATGATGGTGCGGGTCTCGGACCCGCTCCTGCCGCGTGCGCTCTTCGGAGTGCTGAACACGATGCTCTACTTCCCGAGCGGGGCCGTGTACCCGCAGCAGGGCTTCCCGGCCTGGATGCAGGTGCTCGCGGCCGTCGATCCCTTCACCTACGCCGTCCACGCCCTGAAGTGCCTGCTGCTCAAGAACACCGGGTTCGGCGCGATCGCCTTCGACCTGTCCTTCCTCCTCGCGTTCTCGGTCGTGACCATGGGCATCGCGACGCGGCTCTTCCGGAGGACGCTGTGAGGGACGCCGCCGCCTCGCGCGAGCGCATCCTGGCCGCCGCGGCCCGCCTGTTCTCCGAGCAGGGCCTGAAGCGCGTCACCGTCCGCGATATCTGCCGGGCGGCGAAGGTGAACGTGGCCGCGATCAACTACCACTTCGGCGACAAGCTGGGTCTCTACCAGGAGGTGCTGCAAGGCGCGATCGACGCGATGCGCGAGACCACCGAGGCCGCGCGCCGCGCCGGGGCGGGCCTGCCCGCGGAGGAGCAGCTGCGGCGCTACCTGACGCTGTTCGTCGGGCGCCTGCTCGCCGGAGGCCCCCAGATCCACAAGCTGATCCACCGCGAGGTCCACGACCCGACCCCGGCCCTCGACCGCCTCGTCGACGAAGGGGTGCGGCCGCGCATCGACTACCTGAGCGGCCTCGTGGCCGAGATCACGGGCCTGCCGCGCCGCGACGAGCGCGTCCTGCGCAGCGTCTTCAGCATCCAGGCCCAGTCGGTCTCGGTCTTCCCGAACCCCGTGGCCGCGCGGCTCGGCTTCGTGGCGACGCCGGCCAGCGCCGAGTCCCTGGCCGCCCACATCGCGGACTTCTCCCTCGCGGGCCTGCGCGGCCTCAAGCGCTCGGGCGCCCGGAAGGGACGCCCCGGAGCCGTCTCCCGCTAGTCCCTCCCCTGCGCCGCGAGCTGCGCCTTCTGCAGGCGCGGGTCGAGGGCGAGGGCGAAGCGGTGCAACGCCGCGGGATCGAGCGCCTCGAGCGCCAGGCGCTCCACCTGCGACAGCTCGAGCCCGCTCTCGATCAGTTCCGCGAGAGCCTGGCCCGGCGCCTGCCAGAAGCGCCGCCGCATGCCTTCGTCCGTGGCCAGACGGCCCAGGACCACCTCCACACCTCGATGCGACATCTCGAGACCTCCGCGTGCTCCACATTCCACGGCGCGTGCCAGGCGGAGGTTCGGGCCGCCGTGTCGTCCCAGCTCGTTGCCCACGGGAGACTTGCAGGGACGAGGGCCGCAGCGGAGCGAGCCGTGGCGCCGAGCGCGGTCCTGGCCTGGTGGCTGCACAGCGCCAGTTGTGGCGTCCGAGGCCGCGCGTGGGCATGATCGGCGCGGGGCTCCGAGAGCGCGCGATGCGCCCGCGCCAAATTCCTCGATGCGCCCGCGTCTCTCGTCACTTGAAGCGCGTCCAAGCGGTGTCGGGAGCGCGCCCTGGCACGAACCTTGGAGTCGGGGCCGGCCGCGACGCTTGGGTCGCGAGAGGAAGGCAGGGAGTTTCGACATGCGGATGACGGCGATGCTGACGGCGGCGTTCGGTCTCTTCGTGGCGGCGCAGGCGGGCGCCCAGAGCGTGACGTACGACTTCGACAAGAGCGCTTCGTTCGGGACGTTCAAGAGCTACGCGTGGGCCAGGGGCACGCCCGTGGCCGACACGTTCAACCACCAGCGCATCGTGAGCGCCCTCGACGCGCAGCTCGCGGCGAAAGGCCTCGTGAAGGCCGCCGAAGGCCAGGCCCCGGACGTTGTAGTCGCCTACCACGCGATGTTCGACCAGGACGTCCAGGTGACGGGCTTCGCCTCGGGCTGGGGCGGCTTCGGGTTCGGCGGCACGCGCACGGGCTCCGCCCGCGCCGAGACGATCCTGATCGGCACCCTCGTGGTCGACGTCGTGGAGCCGAAGACGAAGTCGATCGTGTGGCGCGGCGTCGCGACCAAGGAGATCGACCCCCGGGCCAGGCCGGAGAAGCGCGACAAGGAGATCCAGCGCGTCGCGGCGAAGCTCTTCAAGAACTACCCGCCGCAGGCGAAGTAGGAGACGACCCGAGGCGCCCGCCCCCCTCTAGTCTTCCGTGGCGAGCCCGTGCTTCTCGATGCGCGAGCGGAGCTGGGCCCGGGTCAGTCCGAGGATGCGGGCGGCCTTGGACTTGTTGTTGCCGGCGCGCGTGAGGGCCTGCACGATCATCTCGCGCTCGGCCGCGTCCAGCGTGCTCGGAACGGGGGAGGCCGGCGGCGCCGGTTTCGAAGGCACCGTCCGTGGCGTCGCGGCGATCCCGATCGGCAGGTGCTCGCTCGTCACGAGCCCCCCCTCGCACAGGATCACGGCGCGCTCGATGGCGTTGCGCAGTTCGCGGACGTTGCCGGGCCACGGATAGGCGACGAGCTTGTCGCGGACCTCCTCGGAGAGACCGGCCGCGGGCCGTCCCACGGACCGGCCGATCTCCTCGAGGAACGACTCGGCGAGCAGCTCGATGTCCTCGGGCCGCTCGCGTAGAGCCGGCAGCGGCACGTCGAACACCGCGAGGCGGTAGTAGAGGTCCTCGCGGAAGCCGCCCTGGCCGATGGCGGCCTTCAGGTTCCGATTGGTCGCGGCGAGCACGCGCACGTCGGCCTTCAGCGTGCGGCTCCCGCCGAGGCGCTGGTACTCGCGCTCCTGCAGCACGCGCAGGAACTTGGCCTGGACCGCCGGGCTCATCTCGCCGACCTCGTCGAGGAACAGCACGCCGCCCGCCGCCTGCTCGATCTTGCCGGGCCGGGCCGCGAGGGCGCCGGTGAAGGCGCCCTTCTCATGGCCGAAGAGCTCCGACTCGAGGAGCTGCTCGGGCAGGGCCGCGCAGTTGAGGGCCACGAACGGGCCGTCCTTGCGCGCCGAGGCGCGGTGGACGAAGCGGGCGACGACCTCCTTCCCGGTGCCGGATTCCCCGGTGATCAGGACCGTCGTGTCGGTGGGCGCCACCTTGCCCGCCTGGGCCAGCACGTCCCGCCACTGGCGCGAGCGGCCGAGGGCGCGGTGCGGCGTGCGGGCCTCGAGTTCCTGCGCCAGCACGTAGACCCGCTCCTGGAGCTGGTCCGCGCGGTCCTGGGCCGCCGTCACGCGCCGCCCCTCCTCGGCGAGCTGCTGGTGGGCGAGTGCCAGGGCGATGTGCTCGGCGATCCGCACCGCGAACGCGGCGTCCTCCGGGCCATAGCGCCCCGGCTGCCGCGAGTTGAACTCGAGGCCGCCCACCGCGACCCCGTTGAGCCGCACCGCGGCCCGCAGCGCGCAGCGCATGCCGTACTCCGCGTAGAGCCTCAGGAAGAAATCGTCCACGGAGATGTCGAGCGAGCCCCCGGCCGCCGTGCCTTCGTCGGCGAAGTGGAGCCGCAGCCGGCGCCCGCCGAGGAGCGTCGTGTCGACCGTGACGATGCAATCGAGGTCGAACAACGCCTGGATCTCGTCGGGCACCGGCCCCTCGGGTACGTCGCGCACGTCGCTCTCGACGCCGTGGCGGGCATGGATCCGCACGCGCTTGCGGTCGGGGCTCACGAGGGAGAGGCTCAGGTAGTCGTGGGGAACGACCTCCTGGGCGACGCTCGCGACCTTCTCGAACACGTCGCGCACGTCGAGGCTGTCCGTGAGCGCCGGCACCAGGCGCTCGAGGGCGTCGCGGCGCTGGCGCTGCTCGCGGCGGGTGTTCGCGAGCTGCTGGTGGGAGAGCGCCACGGCGACGAGCTCCGCGACGACCGTGAGTCGCTGGCCATGGGAGGGCTCGAAGCGTCCCGGCGTCCGCGCCACCAGGATCAGCGAGCCGAGGAGAGGATCGCCGTGGCCGAGGGGCAAACGCAGGATCGAGCGGAAGCCCAGCTCGATCAGCTCCCGATCCATGGCGAACGCCGGGTCCAGCTCCTTCGTGGCGTCGGAGATCACGACCAGGAACCGCTCGCCCCGGGGCCACAGGCGCGGCGAGAAGGCCTCGCGCGGCAGCACGCGCTCCAGCAGCCCTTCGGCCGCGGGATGGCCGGCGGCGACCAGGATTCGGACCTGGTCGTCGCGAAGGAGCTGCGACACGCCCATGGCGTCGGACGGCACGACGGCGCGGCAGGCTTCCGCGACGCGCTGCCACACGTCCCGGATGTCGAGGGACTCGGCGATCGCGCGCGCCGTGGCCGAGAGTGCCGGCTGGAGGTCCTCGGGCTGCAGGTCCGCCGTCTCCATCACTGGTCCGCCACGACGAGCCCGTGCTTCTCGATGCGCGAGCGGAGCTGGGCGCGGGTGAGGCCGAGGAGCCGGGCGGCCTTGGACTTGTTGTTGCCGGCGCGAGTGAGGGCCTGCACGATCATCTCGCGCTCGGCCGCGTCCAGCGTGCTCGGAACGGGGGAGGCCGGCGGCGCCGGTTTCGAAGGCACCGTCCGTGGCGTCGCGGCGATCCCGATCGGCAGGTGCTCGCTCGTCACGAGCCCCCCCTCGCACAGGATCACGGCGCGCTCGATGGCGTTGCGCAGTTCGCGGACGTTGCCGGGCCACGGATAGGCGACGAGCTTGTCGCGGACCTCCTCGGAGAGACCGGCCGCGGGCCGTCCCACGGACCGGCCGATCTCCTCGAGGAACGACTCGGCGAGCAGCTCGATGTCCTCGGGCCGCTCGCGTAGAGCCGGCAGCGGCACGTCGAACACCGCGAGGCGGTAGTAGAGGTCCTCGCGGAAGCCGCCCTGGCCGATGGCGGCCTTCAGGTTCCGATTGGTCGCGGCGAGCACGCGCACGTCGGCCTTCAGCGTGCGGCTCCCGCCGAGGCGCTGGTACTCGCGCTCCTGCAGCACGCGCAGGAACTTGGCCTGGACCGCCGGGCTCATCTCGCCGACCTCGTCGAGGAACAGCACGCCGCCCGCCGCCTGCTCGATCTTGCCGGGCCGGGCCGCGAGGGCGCCGGTGAAGGCGCCCTTCTCATGGCCGAAGAGCTCCGACTCGAGGAGCTGCTCGGGCAGGGCCGCGCAGTTGAGGGCCACGAACGGGCCGTCCTTGCGCGCCGAGGCGCGGTGGACGAAGCGGGCGACGACCTCCTTCCCGGTGCCGGATTCCCCGGTGATCAGGACCGTCGTGTCGGTGGGCGCCACCTTCGCGGCCTGGGCCAGCGCCCCGCGCCACGACCGCGAGCGTCCCAGGGCCCGATGCGGCGTCAGTGCCTCGAGCTCTTGGGCCAGCACCTGGACGCGCTCCTCGAGCTGCGCCGCCCGGTCCTGCGCGTCGACGCTGCGCTTCGCCTCGCGGGCCAGCTCCTGGTGGGTGAGCGCCAGGGTCACGTGCTCGGCCACGCGCACCGCGAACTCGGCCTCCTCCTCGCCGTAGAGATCGGGCTGGCGCGAGCTGAAGTCGATGCCGCCCACGACCGTGCCCTTGAGGCGCACGGGCGCCCGCAGCGTCGAGCGGATGCCCAGGCCCCGGAACACGCCCATCCACTGCTCGTCGAAATCCCGCTCCATGACCTTCGGGAAGCCCGGGTGGTCGTGGACGAGGTGCATGCGCACGCGGTTGGGGCCGACGATCTCGTGGTCGCGCACCAGGAAGTAGTCCCACTCGGGCAGCACGCGCTCCTCGGGCGCCATGGGGAACTCGCGGCCGTCGGGCGCGTCGGTGCCGTGCTTGGCATGGATCCGGATCCGCGTGCGGTCCTCGTTCATGAAGCCGAGGGCGAAGTAGTCGTGGGGAATGATCTCCCGGGCGATCTGCGAGATGCGCTCGAAGACGTCGCGCACGTCGAGGGTGCCCGTGAGCGCCGGGATCAGCTTCTCGAGGGCGGCGCGGCGCTTGTGCCGCTCGCGCCAGGCCGCCGACTGCCGCTCGTGGGAGATCGCGAGCATGACCATCTCGGCCACGACCCTCAGAGCCCGGCCGTGTTCCTTCGTGAACCGCGCGGGTTCCCGGGATACCAGGATCATCGCGCCGAAAGCGTGGCCGCCATGACCGAGAGGCAGCCGGAGGAACGAGTGGTAGCCGGCCTCGATCATCTCGCGGTCGACGAGGAACGTCGGATCGAGCTCGCGAGCGGTCTCGTCCACCAGGACGAGGAAGTCGTCCGCGCGCGGCCAGAGCCGCGGCGAGAAGTCGTCGCGCGAGAAGATCCGCTCGTCCTGGCCCTCGGGCATCCAAGGGCCCTTCGAGACCAGGAAGTCGCGCGCCGCGTCGTCGCCCGCCGCCACGATGACCTTCACGCGCTCGCCCGGCAGCAGCTCGGAGATGCCCACGGCGTCGAACGGCGCGACGGTCCGGCAGGCGGCGGCGATCCGGTCCCACACCTCCCTCACGTCCAGGGACTCCGCGATCGCGCGCGCCACCGCGGTGAGGGCGGCCTGCAGGTCCTCCGGCGGGGAGTCTTGCGGGGGTGTCACGAGCGGGATTGTAGCGCCTGGGCGCGCCCTCGCCAGCGGCCTGAATTTCGCCAGGAGTGGCGATCCATAGCCATTTCGAGGGATTCCAGGCGGCCGCGGATCTGGTAGCTTTGGCTCGCGACAACCCCAATCCCGAGGCGGACTTGGCCCCTGCCCCTTGTCCCTCTGCTGCCGTTGGCACGCGCCGTGGAATGACGGCGCGCGGCGGCACCACGTCGCTGAAAGGAACCCCCGGATGCGAGGCTTGTTGAAGCGGACGGCGTTCATGCTCCTGACCGCGGTCGCGGTCGCGGCCGGGGGCCAGGAGCCCGCCCAGGACGCGCTCACCCTCGACGACGCCGTGCGCCTCGCCCTCGAGCGCAACCGCGGCCTCGCGGTGGCGGCCCTGGGCGTCGAGCGGGCCGGGCGCAAGGTGGACGCGGCGCGCACCAAGCGCCTGCCGAGCCTGCAGGTCGAGGGGCTCGCCGGCACGACGCTCAACACGATCGAGGTGTCGTTCCCGACGGGCGCCTTCGGCGACTATCCCGGCACGGGGCCGATCCCGGCCGAGGACACGATCGTCAAGGCGCCGCGCACGCTGACGGGGACGGTCACGGCCACCGTCGCGCAGCCGATCAGCCAGCTCCACAAGATCGGCCTCAACACGAAGCTCTCCGAGCTCTCCCGGGACGTGGAGCGGCAGAAGCTGCGCGAGGAGCGCGCGGCCGTGGCGGCCGACGTGCGGCGCGCGTACTACGCGCTCCTGCAGCTCACGAGCGCGCGCGCGGCGCGCCGCGAGCAGGCGGAGACCTGCCGCGAGCTCGAGCGCGTGGTGGGCGAGCAGGTGCGCCGCGAGGTGGCCCTCGTCGGCGACGGCCTCGACGTGAAGGCGGAGCTGGCCGAGGCGGAGTACGAGCTCGCCCGCGTCGAGGGCGACCTCGCGACGGCCCGCGAGCGCCTCAACGAGCTCATGGGTCGCGATCTCGACGCGCCGCTCAGCGTCGTCGGAACCCCGGGCCCGAGCCTCGAGGAGGTGGATCTCACGGCGGCCCAGCGCTCGGCCGCCGAGCGCCGCCCGGACCTCGCCCAGGCCCGCCTCGGCATCGAGCAGGCCGACACCGATCGCCGTCTGAAGAAGGCCGAGTCGATCCCCGACGTGAGCCTCGCGCTCTCGTACTACTCGTTCTTCAACGTGGACCTGCTGCCGCGCACGATCGCGCAGGCCGGCCTGCAGGTGAAGTGGGAGCCCTTCGACTGGGGCCGCCGCGGCAAGGAGCGCGCGGAGAAGGAGCTGCAGCTGGAGCAGGCGAAGGCCACGGAGCGCCGCGCGCGCGACCTGGCCCGGATCGACGTGGGCCAGCGCTTCCGCGACCTCCACGAGGCGCGGCTGCTGGTGAGCGCCGAGGAGCTCTCGCGCGACGCGGCCCGCGAGAAGCTGCGCGTCGTCCGCGAGCGCCACGAGCGCGAGGCGGCGCTCTTCAAGGACCTGCTGTCGGCCCAGGCCCAGGCGAGCGTCGCCCAGGCCGAGTACGACCAGGCCCTCATGACGTACTGGACGGCGAAGGCGGACTTCCAGAAAGCCATTGGCGAGGAGCAGTGAGATGACGACGAAGACGACGGCGACGATCCTGGCCCTGGCTGTGGCGGGGGCCGCCTGCGGGCACGGAGCGGCCGAGAAGGCGCCGGCACGGCCTGTGCGCCTCGAGGCCGTCTCGAACGAGAGGTCCGCGACGGCGTTGCGCTACTCGGCGACCATCCAGCCCTACGAGCAGGTCGGCCTGGCGTTCAAGGTCGGCGGCTACGTGCGCGAGCTGCGCCAGGTCGCGACGGGCGACGGCGCCACGCGTCACGTGCAGCAGGGCGACCTGGTCACGAAGGGCATGGTGCTGGCCCGCGTCGATCCTGCCGACTACCAGGAGAAGGTCAACCAGGCGAAGGCGCAGCTCGCCGAGGCCGACGCGAGCCTCACGAAGGCCAAGGCCGACGCGGCGCGGGCCGAGGCGCTCTACGGCGCGAAGGCCATGACGCGGCCCGACTACGACTCCGCGGTGGCCAGCCTCGCGGCCTCGCGGGCCCGCTCCGACGCGGCCCACGCGGCCCTCGAGACGGCGTCCCTGTCGTTGGGCGACGCGTCCCTCGTGGCGCCCCGCGACGGCGTCATCCTGTCGCGCAGCATCGAGCCCGGGCTGCTCGCCGGCGTCGGCACCGTCGCGTTCACCCTCGCCGACCTGTCGCGGGTCAAGGCGGTCTTCGGCGTGCCCGACAGCCTCGTGCCCCGCGTGCCGCTCGGCACGAAGCTCGACATCACGAGCGACGCGTTCGGCGGACGACGCTTCCCGGGCCGCGTCACGGCGGTCTCGCCCTCCGCGGACTCCGAGAGCCGCGTCTTCAACATCGAGGTCACGATCCCGAACGCCGACCGCGCCCTCAAGGCGGGCATGGTGGCCGGCGTCGAGGTGGGCTCGCCCGAGGCCCAGGAGCTGCCCGAGGGAGCGCCGACCGTGTCGGTCGCCGCGGTCGTGAAGGGCCGGCAGGCGGGCGGCTTCGCGGTGTTCGTCGCGTCGGGCTCGGGAGACGACGCGACCGTGAAGCTGCGCGACGTCCGGCTGGGCCGCGTGTCGGGCAACCGCGTCGCGGTCGAGAGCGGCGTCGCGGCCGGCGAGAGGGTGGTCGTGAGCGGCGCGAGCCTGCTGAGGGACGGCGAGGCGGTGCGGGTGATCCCGGGAAGCGAGGGGAAGTAGTCATGGCCCACGGCCGCAGCGACGCGGAGATCGTCCGCACCACGCACAACACGGCGCGCTTCTTCACCGAGACCCGCCACGTCTCCTGGGTGATGCTGGTGTTCACCCTGATCTGGGGCTGCTTCGGCTACTTCTCGATGCCGCAGCGCAAGGACCCGGACATCCCGATCCGCGCGGCGGCCGCCATGATCTCGTGGCCCGGCACCGGCGCCGAGAAGATCGAGGACCTGCTCACGCGGCGCGTCGAGGAGAAGATCGCCGAGAACTCGAAGATCGACAAGATCACGTCGAACACCCGCACCGGCAGCTCCTTCGTGATCATCGAGCTCCAGAAGGACATCGACGACCCCGGCAAGCAGTTCGACGACATCAAGCTGAAGCTCGACAGCCTGAAGGACCTTCCCGAGGGCGCCTCGATCAGCTTCATCAAGGACTTCGGCGACACGGCGACGCTCTTGCTGACGGTCGCGAGCCCGCGCATCTCGGAGGTGGAGATCGCCCTGCGCGCCCGGGCCGTGCGCGAGGCGATCGACAAGGTCCGGGTCGGCCGCAGCGGCAACCGGGTGTCCCTGGTGACCGGCTTCCCCAAGTCGGTGCCGCCCCAGGTGATCCGCCCCGCGTTCCAGATGTTCGAGGCCTACGCCGAGCGCGCCGGCGCCCTAACGGACGTCGGCTATGTCGAGGGCCCGGGCTTCGTCGGCCTCGACGCCTCGTCGAGCTGGGACGACGCCCGCCTCGTGGGCCTCGTCCAGACCTTCGTGAGCGAGAGGCTGCGGGCCTCGGAGATGCATCCCGACCTGTGGCGGCCCTTCACGATCCACGGCACCGGCACGATCGAGGCGCAGCTGGCCGCGGCGGCCGGCGACAAGTACAGCTACCGGGAGCTCAAGGACCACACGGATCTCATCAAGCGCACCCTGCTCGCCGTGCCCTTCGTCGCGAAGGTGGACGTCTCGGGCGTGCTGCCCGAGCGCGTCTACCTCGACTACTCCCAGGAGCGCCTCGCGTCCTACGGCGTGCGCACCGCCGGTCTCTCGGACCTGCTCCAGAGCCGCAACATCAACGTGCCCGGCGGCGTCGTCGAGGTGGGCGACAAGAACATGCGCATCGAGCCCACGGGCGAGTTCCGCAGCGAGAAGGAGATCGGGGACGTGCTGGTGCCGGTGGCGGACGGCCATGGCGCCCTCTACCTGCGCGACATCGCCGACGTGGTGCGCGCCTACGAGAGCCCGGCCCGCTACCTGAACTTCTTCTCGCGCCGCGGTGAGGACGGGCACTGGTCGCGCACCCGCGCCATCACCCTCTCGGTGCAGATGCGGGCGGGCATGCAGATCCACCAGTTCGCGGAAGAGGTCGACACGACCCTGGACGAGCTCAAGACGCGGCTGCCCGAGGACCTGGTCCTGGCCCGCACCTCGGACCAGCCGCTGCAGGTCGAGGAGAACATCCACCTGTTCATGGCGAGCCTCTACGAGGCCGTGGGCCTCGTGGTGCTGGTCTCGCTCATCGGCTTCTGGGAGTGGCGCTCGGCGCTGCTCATGGCGCTCTCGATCCCGATCACCCTGGCCATGACGTTCGGCATGATGTACATGCTCGGCATCGACCTGCAGCAGGTGTCGATCGCCTCGCTCATCATCGCCCTCGGCCTGCTCGTGGACGACCCGGTGGTGGCCGGAGACGCGATCAAGCGCTCGCTCGCGGATGGCAACCCTCCGATCGTGGCGGCCTGGCTCGGGCCGACCAAGCTCGCGACGGCGATCCTCTACGCGACGATCACGAACATCGTGGCGTACCTCCCGTTCCTGCTGCTGACCGGCGATACCGGCCGCTTCATGTACAGCCTGCCCATCGTGATCGGCTGCTCCCTGGTGGCGTCGCGCCTCGTCTCGATGACGTTCATCCCGCTCCTCGGGTACTACCTGCTCCGGCCCAAGGCCGAGCCGCCCATCGAGGAGCGCCGCAAGAGCGGCTTCGCCTCGTTCTACTACCGCGTCGGCACCTGGGCGATCGAGCACCGCTGGCGCGTCGCCGCCGGGGCCCTCGTGTTCCTCGCCCTGGGCGGGGTGATCGGCAAGCAGCTCAAGCAGCAGTTCTTCCCGAAGGACTTCTCGTACCTCTTCTACGTCGACGTGTGGCTGCCCGAGGACGCGTCGCTGCTCGCGACCCAGAAGGCCGTGGCCGAGACCGAGGCCGTGCTCCACGAGGTGGCGGGGGACAAGCTCCAGTAGGTGACCACGTTCGTCGGCGGCGGCGCGCCGCGCTTCTGGGCCACCGTGTCGCCCGAGCAGCAGCAGGCGAACTACGCCCAGGTGGTCGTGCAGGTGCGCGACAAGCACGACACGGTGCCGCTGATCGGTCCCCTGCAGAAGGCCCTCAGCAGCCGGGTGGCCGGCGCCACCATCGACGTGCGCGAGCTCGAGGCCGGCGGCGGCGTCGGCATCCCGATCTCCATCCGCATCTCGGGCGAGGACATGGCGACGCTACGGCGGCTCTCGGACGGCATGAAGGACATCCTGCGCTCGCACCC
Organism: uncultured Acidobacteriota bacterium; assembly: GCA_902826455.1. Taxonomy (GTDB): domain Bacteria; phylum Acidobacteriota; class Vicinamibacteria; order Fen-336; family Fen-336; genus CADEEV01. The sequence goes on from CADEEV010000033.1 coordinate 17,553, forward strand.
GTTGTCGCGCCGCATCCGCGACGACTGGGGCGTCGAGAGCTTCGCCGTGAAGCTCGAGATCGACTCCGACAAGGCCAACCTGGCGGGCCTCACCAACCTCGACGTGGCCGCGACCTCGCTCACGGCCATGAACGGCTACCGGGTCTCGACGCTGCGCGAGGGCGACGAGCAGATCCCCGTGGTGGCGCGCATGAAGATGGAGGAGCGCGCGCAGCTCTCCGACGTCCAGAACCTGTACGTGTTCTCGTCCCAGAGCTCGCAGAAGGTGCCGCTGCAGGCGGTCTCGACGGTGGACTACGCGCTCTCCACCGAGAAGCTGCAGCGCCGCAACCAGTTCCGCACCATCACGGTGTCGGCGTTCCCGGCCGACGGCCATCTCTCCTCGGAGGTGCTGATGCCGCTCATGGAGCGCATCGAGGACTACGGCCGGAGCCTCCCTCCCGGGTACGAGCTCGAGGTGGGTGGCGAGTTCGAGAAGCAGGTCGAGGGCTTCGTGGAGCTCGCCCTGGTCATGCTGATCTCGACGCTGATGATCTTCCTGGCCCTGGTGATGCAGTTCAAGCACGCGGTCAAGCCGATCCTGGTGTTCGCGGCGATCCCGTTCGGCATCGTGGGCGCGCTCTTCGGCCTGTGGGTGATGGGCTCGCCCTTCGGCTTCACGGGCTTCCTCGGCGTCGCCAGCTTGATCGGCGTCATCGTGAGCCACGTGATCGTGCTGTTCGACTTCATCGAGGAGAAACACGCCGAAGGCGAGCCGCTGGAGCAGGCGCTCCTCGACGCCGGTATCATGCGGCTGCGGCCCGTGCTGATCACCGTGGGAGCCACGGTCATCGCGCTGTTCCCCCTCGCCTCACACGGAGGACCGCTGTGGGAGCCACTGTGCTACGCGCAGATCGGCGGCCTGACGGTCGCCACCTTCGTCACGCTGTTGCTGGTGCCGGTGCTGTACGCGATCTTCGTCCTGGACCTCAAGTGGGTGGAGTGGAAGCATGTCGGTCGCGATTGAGTGGGTGAGGGGCGCCGACGTGGCGATCACGCGGCGCATGGCGCGCAGCGGCGTGACGCTCCTGCGGCTCAGCCTCGGCGTGGTGTTCTTCTGGTTCGGCGTGCTCAAGTTCTTCCCGGGCCTGAGCCCGGCCCAGGACCTGGCCGTGCGCACGATCGACGTGCTCACGTTCGGCCTCGTGCCGGCCTTCGTGGCGCTGCCGGTGCTCGCCGCGTGGGAGTGCCTGATCGGCATCGGGCTGATCACCGGCGTGTGGCTGCGCGCGACGCTGTTGCTGCTCTTCGCCCAGATGGCGGGGACCGTGATGCCGCTGTTCTTCTTCCCCCACGAGAGCTTCGTGCAGGTGCCCTATGCCCCGACCCTCGAAGGCCAGTACATCGTCAAGAACCTCGTGCTGGTCACCGCGGCCATCGTGATCGGGGCGACCGTGCGCGGCGGGGGCCTCGTGGCGGAGCCGGAGGCCGAGCGATGAGCGCCGCCGACCGCAACTACCCGGCCCGTTCCTGGCCCTCGACGACGTCCTCGAGGCGCGCGGCGTCCGCCGCAGCCGAGCCCACGCGCTCGGAGCTCGGCACCGCCGCCTTCGGACCGGCCTAGAGCCTACTTCCGGCGCAGGGCGTCGAGGCTCCACGGGCCGGCGCCGGCCGAGGAGAAGTACAGCCACACCCAACAGTAGAGTGCCGCCGTCGCGCCGCCGTTCAGCACGGGCCAGAACTGCGTCGGGAAGTGGAACTGGAAGTACGCGACGGCCATCTCGCCCGAGAGGATGAACGCGGTCGGCCGCGTGAACAGCCCGAGCAGCAGCAGCACGCCGCCCACCAGCTCGAGCATCCCGCCCACCCACACCTGGGTGAAGAGCGGCGCCGTGAGGCCGTCCGGAGGAATGCCCGCGGGGAACGCGAGGATCTTCATCGTGCCGTAGAGCAGGAACATCAGGGCGGCCGCGATGCGGAGCACGCTCAGCATCTGCGGCGCCCATCCTGCCCAGCGTCCCGCGAGGCCGGTGTCGTTCATGCGGCGATCTTACTTGTGGCCCGCCTTGCGCTGCATCTCCTCGAAGCCGGCCATGTCCTTCTGCATCTCCGCGGGGAAGTCGCCCATCTCCTGGACCTGCCGCACCTCGATCGTCTCGTCGTTCGAGGCGGGGCAGCGCGAGGCCCAGGCGATCGCCTCGTCGCGGGAGCGCACGTCGATCATCCAGTAGCCCCCCAGGACCTCCTTCGCCTCGGCGAAGGGCCCGTCGCTCACGCTGGGCTTGCCGCCCTTGAAGCGGACGCGAGCGCCCATCGAGGGCGGGTGCAGGCCGTCGAGGGCCAGCAGCACCCCGGCCTGCTGCAGCGACTCGTTGTACTTCATCATCGCGGCCACGCGGTCGGCCGGCGGCATCGTGCCCGGAGCCGCGCTCTCGTAGCCGCCGGGGATCATCAGCATCATGAAGCGCATGGTTCGTTCCTTTCGAGAGACCGTCAGGCGGCCACGGGACGGCTGGAGAAGCCCTTCGTGATCCGCAGCACGAGCGAGGCGACACCCCAGAAGAGCAGCGTCGGGACGACGATGCCGACCGTGAGGTGCGAGGCGAGATGGAGCCACTGGTTCTGGACGCCGAAGCTGAACTCGGGCGCCGCGAAGACGTTGGGGTAGCCGGCGATCGAGAGCAGGATGCCCACGACGCAGATCGCCTGCTGCAGGACGATCTGGAAGAAGCCGAGGGGCAGGAGCTGCTTGTAGCCGTAGCCGCGGCCGTGGGCCGCGACGCCGTAGTAGACGACCGCGAGCCAGCCGATGACGTTCATCGACAGGAAGGCCGCGGTCTTGTCGGACGCGCCCGCCAGGGACACGCCGAGGCGCAGGACGCCGACGAGCCCCAGCAGGAACAGGACGGGGGCCTGGAAGCGAAGGTACTCGGAAACCGGCTTGCCGAACATGGTCTTGTCTCCTCTGTCGATGGTTAGACGGCCGGCTGCTCGTGGACCTGGCGGATCTCGCTCTCGCCGTCGCCCGCGACCTTCAGGAAGCGCTCGGCGATCGCGATGGCCTCGGCCTTCGACTTCGTCTCGACGAGCGCGAAGCCGGCGACCAGCTCCTTGGATTCGGCGAACGGCCCGTCCGTCACGGTCACCTTCCCGTTCGCGAGGCGCACACGCGCTCCGGACGCCGAGGGCAGGCAGCCCTCGGCCGCCAGCAGCTGCCCGGACTTCACGAACTCCTCCATGAAGGCGCCCATCGCCTCCATCTCGGCCTGGGTCGGAGGCACGCCCGACTCGGCGGCCTTCACGTCGGCGGGCTTGTACATCATCAGGAAGCGCATCGGTTACCTCTTCGGGCTCGTGTTCTTGGGATGGACCGGGTCCTCGGGTCCGAAGATTGGGCGGATCTCGAGGTTCATCTCGTCGTCGAGGTCGTGGCACACGGGGCAGCGCCGGGCCCACGCCACCGCCTCGGCCAGGGACGGGAGCTCCCAGATCCAGAAGCCGGCCACGAGCTCCTTGGTCTCGGCGAACGGCCCGTCCACAACACTGGTGCCGGACTTCGTGACCCGCACCCGCGCGGCCTTCGAGGTCGGCTGCAGGCCGTCGGCCGCCTTCATCACGCCGGCCTTCACCAGCTCCTCGTTGAAGGCTGCCATGCCCTCGAGGTCCTTCTGGCTCGGCGGGACACCCGCCTCGGTGGCCTCGCAGGCCTTCACCAGGATCAAGAATCGCATCGCTGTCTCCCTCCCCCTCATCAGCACGACGCTCGAGCACGGCCCGGATCGACATGCGGGCGCCGAAAGCCGCAGAAAGTCCCCAAGTCCCTCAGCCCATGATGCTTCATGGCCTGGGCTAAGATGCAGACGATGCGCTGCCTCCGCCAGTGCGCCCCGCTGGCGCTGCTGCTGAGCCTGCCCGCCCTGGCCGAGACCGTCCCGGCGCGCGCCCAGTATCAGTCGGGCCTGGCTCGCGAGCAGGCGAAGGACTGGAACGGCGCCGCGGCCGCCTACGCCGAGGCGCTGCGGCTGTCGCCGGGGATGGCCGAGGCCCACGACCGGCTCGGCTTCGTGCTCGGGCAGCTCGGCCGGACCGCCGAGGCGCTGGACGAGTTCCGGCGCGCGGCCGAGGCCAACCCCAGGCTGTTCGACGCCCAGTACCACCTCGGCGCGACGCTGTGGTGGACGAAGCATCCGGCCGGCGCCGCGGTCGCGCTGCGCAAGGCCGTCGCTCTCCAGCCCGCTCACGCCGAGGCCCGCTACTACCTGGGGGCGGTCCTGCGCCAGACCGGCGACCTCGAGGGCGCCGTCGCGATGCTGCGCGAGGCCGTGCGGCTCAACCCCCGGATCGTGGCGGCCCAGACGACGCTCGGCGTCGCCCTGCGCGAGATGGGCGATCCCGCCGGCGCCGTGATGGCTTTGCGCAAGGCCGTGGCCATGGCGCCCGCCGACGCCGACGCCGCGAACGGCCTCGGCCTCGCCCTGATGATGAAGGGCGACGGCGACGAGGCCGTCGCGACGTTCCAGGCCGTGGTCGCGAGCCACCCCGACAACGTCGAGGCCCGTCTCAACCTCGGCAGCGCGCTGCTCCAGAAGGGCGATCCCGACGGGGCCATCGCCGTGTATCGCGAGCTCGTCGCGCAGCACGCCGACCGTGCCGAGGCGTTCTACAACCTCGGGCTCGCGCTGAAGCAGAAGGACGACTTCGGTCCGGCCGAGGAAGCGCTGCGGCGCTCGATGGCCCTCGACCGGTCGCTGCCCGATCCGCCGTACACGCTGGCGGTGATCCTCTGGCAGGCGAACCGCCTCGACGAGGCCGCGGGAGCGCTGCGGGCGGCGCTCGAGACGAACCCCGACTTTCCCGAGGCGCGTTACCTGCTCGGCACGATCCTCAAGACCCAGGGCGACAGCGCCGGGGCCGCGGCGGAGTTCCGCGCGGCGATCGCGCTGCGGCCGGAGTTTCCCGAGGCGCACCTGAGCCTCGGCCAGCTCTTGCAGCGCGCGGGCGACCCGGCCGCGGCGGCGGAGCTGGCGGAGGCCGACCGTCTCAGCCGGAAGAAAGTCGATCGGCAGGCTGCGGCGTTCGCGGTGGACCTGGGCAAGCGCAAGCGGGTGGCCGGCGACGTGGCCGGCGCGATCGCCAGCTTCCGCGAGGCGCTGGGGCTGGCACCCGACCTGGCCGACGCGCACTACCAGCTGGCCCTGGCCCTGAGCCGCAAGGGCACGACGCCCGAGGCGCGCCGCCACTTCGCCGAGGCGAAGCGTCTCGCGCCGTGGCTCATGCCTCCCGGGTCCCGATGAAGACGCTGCTGCTGGTCGCAGCCCTCGCGTCGGACGCGAGCCTGCCGTACGGCTTCGTGGACGTGGGACGCAAGGCCGGCCTCGATGCCGTGACCGTGTTCGGCGGGAAGGAGACCAATCGCTACCTGCTCGAGACGACCGGCACGGGCGCCGCGTTCTTCGACGCGGACGGAGACGGCTGGCTCGATGCCTTCCTGGTGAACGGCACGACGCTCGCGGGCTTTCCGGCCGGCACGGCGCCGACGAACCACCTGTACCTCAACCGCCACGACGGCACGTTCGAGGACGCGACCGCGCGCTCGGGCCTCGCGGCGAGCGGTTGGGGGCAGGGCGTGTGCGCGGGGGACTACGACAACGACGGCCGCGAGGACCTCTTCGTCACGTACTTCGGCCAGAACCGGCTCTACCACAACGACGGCGGCGCGCGCTTCAGCGACGTCACCGCGAAGGCGGGGCTGAGCGCCGCCCGCACGCGCTGGGGCGTCGGCTGCGCGTTCCTCGACTACGACCGCGACGGCAAGCTCGACCTGTTCGTGGCCGACTACATCGACCTCGACCTCAAGACCGCGCCGGTGCCCGACTCGGGCCTGTGCAAGTACAAAGGGATCCCCGTGGCGTGCGGGCCCCCCGGCCTGAAGGGCGGGACGAACGCGCTCTTCCGCAACGCGGGGGCCGGCCGCTTCGAGGACGTCTCGGCGAAGACCGGCATCACGAAGGCGAAGGGCACGTATGGCCTGGGCGTCAGCACCCTCGACTTCGACGGCGACGGCTGGGTGGACCTGTACGTCGCCAACGACTCGAGCCCAAGCACGCTCTATCGCAACAACCGCGACGGCACCTTCACGGACATCGCGGTCGGGGCGGGCTGCGCCTTCAGCATGGACGGCAAGAACCAGGCGGGCATGGGCGTCGCGGTGGGCGACTACGATCGCAACGGCACCATGGACATCTTCAAGACCAACTTCGCGGGGGACACCTCGACGCTCTACCGCAACACGGGCGACGGCTACTGCGAGGACCACACGTTCGCCGGCGGCATCGGCACCAACACGCGCTGGCTGGGCTGGGGCGCGGGCTTCATCGATCTCGCGAACGACGGCTGGCTCGACGTGTTCCTGACGAACGGCCACGTCTATCCCGAGGTGTGGAGGCTGCCGACCGAGGCGGCCTACAAGCAGCGCAAGGTCGTCTATCGCAACCTGAAGGACGGCCGCTTCGACGACATCAGCGAGGCGCTGGGGGCGCCCGTCACGACGCCGAAGGCGGGACGCGGCACGGCCTTCGGCGACTTCGACAACGACGGCACCGTGGACGTGCTGATCAACAACGTCAACGACCGGCCGGACCTGTTCCGCCTGCAGAACAAGACCGCCAACCACTGGCTGCTGCTCAAGCTCGTCGGCACCGCGTCGAACCGCAGCGCGATCGGCGCGCGGGTGCAGTCCGTGTCGGCGAACGGGAAGCAGGTCGAGGAGGTGCGGGGCGGCGGCAGTTATGCCTCCCAGAACGACCTGCGCGTGCACTTCGGCCTGGGCAGCGCCACGACGGCCGATCTCTCCGTGCGCTGGCCGAACGGCCTCGAGGAGCGCTTCCCGGGCGTCGCGGCCGACCGCATCGTGACGCTGACGGAAGGGACGGGACAGAAATGAAGCGCGCCCTCGTGACCCTGCTTCTCGCGACGGCGTCGCCGGCGTTCGCCGAGGACGCGACGGCTCCAGCGCTGGCCGAAGCGCGGGAGCTGCTGGCCCGGGACAACCCGCAAGCGGCCCTGGCGCGCGTCAGGGACCTCGACGCGACCGACCCGCGCGTCCGCCTGGTCGCGGGCGTCGCGCACTACCACGCGGGAGACGCCACGGCCGCGGTCGCGACCCTGACCCCGCTCGTGGCGACCCTCGCGAAGGGCACGCCGGAGCGCCGCGAGGCCGTCCAGGTGCTGGGCCTCTCGAACTACCTGGCGGGACACCTGATCGCCGCCCGCCCGCTCCTCGAGGAGACCCGCGAGTGGGCGAAGGACACCCTGGAGTTCAACCAGATCCTCGGCAACGTCTACATCGAGACCCAGAAGCCTGACGGCGCCCGCGAGTGCTTCGCGCGCGCCTACGGCGTCGCCGCCGATTCCGCCGCGGCCCACCTGCTCGCGGCCCAGATGATGATCCGCGTCGAGCAGGAGGCGATGGCGGAGGCCGAGCTCAAGCAGGCGCTCGCCAAGGACCCGAAGCTGCCGCAGGTCCACCTGCTGCTCGGGCAGCAGGCCCTGTTCCGCGGCCGTCTCGAGGAGGCGCTCACGCTCACGCGCCAGGAGCTCGACGTGAACCCCGGCAACGCCATGGCGTGGGCGCAGCTCGGCGACGCGTACTCGCGGCAGCAGCGCTGGGACGAGGCCACGGCGGCCCTGCAGAAGTCCATCTGGATCAACCCCTACTACAGCGCGCCCTACATCCTGCTGGGACGCGCGTACATGAAGAAGAACCAGCCCTCGACCGCCGAGGGCATGCTGCGCCGCGCCCTCTCCTACGATCCCAACAACAAGTCGGCCCACTACCTGCTGGGCCAGGTGCTGCAGCGGCTCGGCCGCGAGGACGAGGCGCGCCGCGAGATGGACACGGCGGCGACGCTGCAGGACCAGGTCGAGCGTTGAAGCTCGCCGTCGCCGCCCTCGTCGCCGCACCGTTCCTGGCCCTGGCCGCCGCCGAGCCGACGGGGGAGTGGGGCGTCTCCTTCGTGGACGTGGCCGCCCGGGCCGGTCTCAGGGGCGTGTCGGTCTACGGCGGCCTCGAGAAGAAGCGCTTCATCATCGAGACGAACGGCGCCGGCGTCGCCTTCGTGGACTACGACGACGATGGCTGGTCCGATGCCTTCGTGCTCTCGGGCACGCGCCTCGAGGAGGGCACGCGCAAGGAGAGGACGTGGCCGAAGGGGGCGGCCCCGACCAACCGTCTCTATCGCAACAACCGCGACGGCACGTTCGCCGACGTCACGGACACGGCGGGGCTGCGGCGCACCGGCTGGGCGTCCTCGGTCTGCGCCGGCGACTACGACAACGACGGCCACACGGACCTGTTCGTCACGTCCTACGGCCAGGACGTGCTCTATCGCAACGCCGGCGGCCGCTTCGTCGACGTGACGGCCAAGGCCGGCCTCGCGTCCACGGCCACGCGCTGGGGCTCGGGCTGCACGTTCGTCGACTACGATCGCGACGGGAAGCTCGACTTGTTCGTGACGCGCTACCTGAAGCTCGACCTCGCGACCGTGAACGAGCCCGGCCAGGGCCAGAGCTGCCTGTGGAAGGGCATCCCCGTGAACTGCGGGCCGAAAGGCCTGCCGACCGACGTCAACGCGCTCTTCCACAACGAAGGCGACGGCGTGTTCAGGGACGTCTCCGAGGCCTCGGGCGTCGCGAAGGTCACGAACCGCTACGCGATGACGGCACTCGCCGCCGACCTCGACGCCGACGGCTGGACCGACCTGTACGTGGCCTGCGATTCGACCGCCGCGATCCTGTACCGCAACAACCGCGACGGCACCTTCACCGACGTGGCGCTCGCGAGTGGTGCCGCGCTCTCGGAGTTCGGCAACGAGCAGGCGGGCATGGGCCTGGGCGTGGGCGACTACGACAACGACGGCCGCCTCGACATCGTGAAGACGCACTTCGCCGACGACATCCCGGCGCTGTATCACGGCCTCGGCCGCGGCCTGTTCGAGGACGTGGCCACGGCGGTGGGCCTGGGCGTGCAGAACCGCTACGTGGAGTGGGGCACGGGAACGCCCGATCTCGACAACGACGGCTGGCCCGACCTCTTCTACGTCACGGGCAACGTCTATCCCGAGATCGAGGCCCACCTGCCGCAGTACCCGCACCGCGGGCCGAAGGTGGTCTTCCGCAACCGCGGCGGCCAGCGCTTCGAGGACGTGAGCGCGCGGAGCGGCCCCGGTGCCACGACGGGACACTCGAGCCGCGGCGCGGCGTTCTCGGACTTCGACAACGACGGCGACGTGGACGTCCTGGTGATGAACATGAACGAGCCGCCGTCGCTGCTCCGCAACGACTACGCGGGCAGGAACGGCTGGCTGGAGCTCGCCCTCGAGGGCACGCGCTCCAATCGCTCGGCGATCGGCGCCTCGGTGGTGGTGACGGCGGGCGGCCGGACCCAGGCGCAGACCGTCACGAGCCAGTCGAGCTACTACTCCCACGACGACCTGCGCCTGCACTTCGGGCTCGGGAGCGCCACGAAGGCCGACAGCGTCGCCATCCGCTGGCCGAGCGGCACGCTGCAGACCTTGCGGGACGTGCCGGCCCGCAAGGCGCTGACGGTGCGCGAAGCCGAGGCGCGCTAGCGGAGGACGGGCGCCGTCGCGACGCCCACGGTCTTGTCGGCGCCGCCGTAGTAGAACAGCCAGCGCGCGCCGTCGCGCAGCATGCCCTCGACGAACACGACGTTGGGCACCTGCCCGACCTTCTCCCACGCGGTCTCGGGGACGAACACCGGCTCGTCGGTCCGCGTGAGCACGCGCCGCGGGTCCTTGCGATCGAAGCGCACGAGGCCGGCGCGGTAGACGAGGGCGTCGTCGGCGCCGTTGTAGACCATGACGATCCCGTCGTCGATCACGAGCGGCGCCGGGCCCGGTTCCACGACGCGCGAGTCGAAGCGGCCGGGGCGCTTCGGCAGCACGGGCGCGTCGAGCTCGTCGCTCCAGTGGAGCAGGTCCGGTGACGACGCGAGACCCATCTGGTCGGTCTTGTCGGGCGCCGTGCCGAGGTAATACATCCACCACTTGCCGTTGATCTTCTCAGGCACGATCGCGCCGGCCTTGGTCCAGCCCGCGTTCCAGAGGCCCTTGTACGCCGGCAGGATCACGCCCTTGCGGTCCCAACGCACGAGATCCTTGGACGTGGCGAGGCAGAGCTGCGCGTCCTTCTTGTTGTAGCCGGTGTAGGTCAGGTAGAAGGTGTCGGCGATCTTGACGAGGCGCGGGTCCTCGACGCCGCCATCCTTCTCGTACTCGGCTTCGGGCGACAGCACCGGCTCGGCGCGGCGCGTGAAATGGACGCCGTCCGTGCTCGTCGCGTAGCCGAGGCGCGACGTGCCGGCCTTGTCCTGGGCCCGGTACAGCATCACGATCTTGCCGTCGTGACGCACCACGGTGGGGTTGAAGACGCCGGCCGATTCCCAGCCGTCGCCCTGGGGGCCGAGGATGGGCTCCGGCGACACGCGCTGCCAGGCTCCGAAGGGCCAAGTGGAGGCCGCGGCCGCGAGAAACAGGACGGCGAGGATCGCCTTCATCGTGCCCTCTCGTTGCGGCCTGCGAGCCGCGCAACCTCGGCGATGCGCTTCGCCCGGGTCTCGGGCTTCTTCGCGGTCGCCACCCACTCGAGAATCACGCGGCGCGTGAAAGGCGGGAACGCGTCGAAATGCCGGCGCGCCTCCTTGACTCCGGCCAGGGCCTTCTTCAGGTCGGCGGGGACGACCCCCTTCTCCACGTGGTCGAACGCGGACCAGGAACCGTCCTTCTTCGCCGCCGCGATCTTCGCGAGGCCCGCCGGCGCCATCCGGCCCTCGGCGATCAGGGCCGTGAGCCGCGTCTTGTTCTTCGCCGACCACGCGGAGCCCACGCGCCGCGGCGCGATCCACAGCATCCCGCGCGTCGCGTCCAGCAGGCGGCCGCCGCCGTCGATCCAGCCGAAGCACAGCGCCTCGCACACCACGTCCTCGTAGCCGAGCCGCGGCCCGCAGTCCTTCCGGAACGACACGAACCAGACGCCTTCCTCGCGCCGGTGGTTCTTCGAGAGCCACCGCCGCCACTCCGCGCGGGTCTTCGGTTGGACGGAGTTGGGAGGAGCTGCGGTCTCCTTCATCGCGCCGACTTGTAGAGGCTCCAGCCCGGGTCGGCCTCGCTCGCCGTGGTGAACGTGCGCGCAGGGAGCTCCGAGTGGATCTGCGTCACGACCGCCTCCGGCCAGCTCGTGTCGTGGGTGTAGAAGACGAATCGGGCCAGCTTGTCGCCGGTCTGCTTGAGGGCGACGACGGCCGTGCGCCGCGACTGCAGCCGGATGGTGAGCAGATCCTCGATGCGCTGAAGAGCCATGAGTTCGGTGGTCGCGGGCATCCCGTTCGCGTCGGCGTTGGCGTACGGCACGCTGACGGTGAAGCGCGTGTCGAAGCCCGGTTTCCCGGCGAGCGCGCCGGCGGACGTGTTGCGCTCGACACCGGGGCTGCCGGCCCACTTGTCGACCCACGGGCTGCCGCGCTCCGCCCCGAGGAACTCGGAGCTGTAGTCGCCGTGGCCGATGCGGATGAGGAGCATGGCCGCCTTTTCCTGGCCGAGGATGCAGCCGAACATCGTCTGCACCTGGGTGTCGGGCGCGACGGCCGTCGCCTTGACCCGCTCGAACGCGGCGGGATCGACGAAGTAGAGGCCTGCGAGCCCGTAGAGTCGGCCTGCGGGCGTGCCCTCGGCCGTGACCTTCGCGAACAGCGCGGCGGCATCCTTGTCGCGTGCCACGACGCGGAAATCGCGCACGCCGTTCGAGAGCCGGCCACCGATGCCGATCGAGGCGCCTTCGAACGCGTGGGCCTGCAGCAATCCGTCGACGGCGGCCTGTGTCTCGGTGGCGGTGGGAGCTCCAGCGAGCCAGAGGGCTGCGATCAGGGAGAGCACGGGCTCAGGCTACAGCAAGTGCAAGGCCGGAACCCAGCACAAACGACGTCGAGTACTCGATGTGCAGCACGCGCCGGCGTGCGTCGCTCGTGGACTTCGAGGACGCGTGCACGAGCAGCGGCCGCATCACGACCACTCCGCCGGCCGCCACGGTGCACTCGACCGGAGTGATGGATCGGGCCAGCTCCTGGATCCCGGCGTCGGTGAGCACGCCGCGCGTGTGCGTGCCGGGGAGTGTACGCGCAGCGGCCCGTTGGCATGCGTCGAGTCGTCCAGATGGATGCGCAGGGCCACGACGTTCTCCAGCGCGGGAGCGGGGGCGTGGGCGTAGAGAACGCCGGCCTTGTTCGACCAAGGTCCCCAGCCAGGTACGTCGGCCCGCGCTTTCAAGGGAAGCGCAGTGTCCTGGTGCCAGGCGACGAGCCAGTTGGCGGTCGGCGACTTGTCGAACAGGGTGGCCCGATACGGAACCGCCGTGGGGCCCAGCCATTCTCGAGCGAGCGCCAGCAGGCGCGAGTTGTGGGCGACGGCTGCCGCTGCGGGGTTGGCCATGAGGTGCCGTGCTCCGGCCCGCGAGCGCCCCGGGTCCGCCAGGGTGTCGCTCGCCAGCGAGGACACCTCGAACGGGCTGAGCAGCAGCGGCCTGACGCAGAACCCCAGCTCTCCCGCCAGGTAGGTCACCGTTTCGGTCGGCGGGCCTTTCGAGCGGCCGTGCGGGTGCCTGAGCGCCGCTGTACGACCTTCGCGGCGGACCTGAGCTGCTTGTTGACCGCTTCCGAGGTCGGGAACGCCAAGGCCACGTCGGGGTCGAGGACGACCACCACGGTACGCCCCTTGAGATGGGCCGCGTACGGATTCGGCTTCGCCTTTGCGTAGTCGAAGTCGTACTCGGGCCTGAGCTCGTCCTCGAGGCGTCTATCTTTCTTCATAGGCTCGACGTTCGCGCCGGGTCGTCAATCGGGCGCTGATGATTCGGATTGTAACTCCGCGTCTCGTGAAGGCGACCACGAGCAGACGGCCGCGGATCGAGTGTCCGACGAGAATCTCCCGCTCTTCCTTCTCGGAGTGAACCGGATCGGAGTGAATTTGCGCGAGCCCGTCTCCAAACGCGGAAACGGCCTCTTCGAACGTCACGCCATGCTTGGTCGAGTTCAAGCGAGCCTTCGCGGGGTACCACTCGAATGTTGGGCCGCCCATGGAGCAGGGCCAAGGCTAAGCCTGGCCTTGGACAGCGCAGGTCCTCTCGCCTCGCCGTCAGTTCCCGGCCGGCTCCTGCTGCGTCGCGCAATGGACGGTGCCGAGGCCCCACACGAAGTCCACGGCGTGGAAGCCGACGACCTCGCGATCGGGGAAGCACTCCGCGAGGATTCCGAGGGCGTGGCGGTCCTGCGGGTCGTTGAAGGTCGGCACGATCACGCTGCCGTTGGTGATCGAGAAATTCGCGTAGCTCGCCGGCACGCGTTGACCCTTGTAGACGACGGGCGAGGGCATGGGCAGCGGAACGACCTCGAGCTTCTCCGACTTCAGGCGCTCGAGGTTGTCGCGCAGGAGTCCATAGTTCGCGTCGCGCTCGTTCTTCTCCTGGCACAGCAGCACGCGGCCGGGGCCGACGAAGCGCGCCAGGTCGTCGATGTGGCCGTGGGTGTCGTCGCCGACGATGCCCTTGCCGAGCCAGACGACGCGCTTCCCGCCGAGCCCGTCGCACAGTGCCTTCTCGGTGCCGGCGCGGCCGAGGCCCGGGTTGCGGGACTGGACGTCGGAGAGCAGGCACTCCTCGGTGACCATGATCAGGCCCGCGCCGTCCACTTCGACGGCGCCGCCCTCGAGCACGATCTCGCGCGGGCCCGATGTCGCGCGCCAGCGCTCGACGCCGACCGCCTTCGCGATCTTGCCGGCCACCGCATCGTCCTTCTTGTGGTTCGCGTACTTGGCCCAGCCGTTGAACTTCCAGTCGGTCGCGATCCGGTCGCCCTTGGCGTTCTTCACGAAGATCGCGCCGGAGTCGCGGGTCCACACGCGATCGGTGGGGATCCGGTAGAAGTCCACCTTCCCGAGGTCGACGCCGAAGCGCTTGAGCATGCCGCGAGCCCGCTTCTCGCGGGCCGGGTCTCCGGCCAGGATGCGCACGCGCTCGTGATGCGACAGCAGCCGCGCGAGCTCGGCATACGCCCACGGGATCGGCGCGAAGCGCCCCGGCCAGTCCCTGAGCTGGTGCGGCCACCCGATCCAGGTGGCCACGTGCCGGTCCCACTCGGCCGGCATCGCGTAACCCCGGCGGGCCGGGGCCGTGCTCACGCCTTCTCCAGGTGCCGCTGGGTGATGCCGCCGTACGCGTCGATGCGGCGGTCGCGCAGGAAGGGCCAGTGCTGCCGCGCGGTTTCGACCACGTTCGAGTCCACCTCGGCCACCAGCACCTCGGCCTTGTCGCGCGAGGCTTCGACCAGCATGCGCCCGTACGGATCGGCGATGAACGACGAGCCGAAGAACTCGATGCCGGCCTTCTTGTCGCCCTCGTGGCCCGTGCGGTTCACGGCCACGACGTAGACGCCGTTCGAGATCGCGTGGGCGCGCTGCATCGTCTGCCACGACGACACCTGGGTCTCGCCCCATTCCTTCTTCTCGCTCGGGTGCCAGCCGATCGCGGTGGGGTAGAAGAGGACGTTGGCTCCCTGGAGCGCGGTGAGACGCGCCGCCTCGGGATACCACTGGTCCCAGCACACGAGGGTGCCGACGCGGCCGTACCGCGTGTCGGTGGCCTTGAAGCCGAGGTCGCCCGGCGTGAAGTAGAACTTCTCGTAGTAGAGCGGGTCGTCGGGAATGTGCATCTTGCGGTACACGCCCGCGAGGGATCCGTCGGCGTCCATCACGACCGCGGTGTTGTGGTACAGACCCGCGGCGCGGCGCTCGAAGAGCGAGCCGATGATCGAGATCTTGAGGGACCTGGCCAGGGCTCCGAGCGCCTTCGTCGACGGCCCCGGGATCGCCTCGGCGCGCTTGAACTGCGCGTGGTCCTCGGTCTGGCAGAAGTAGTGCCCGAGGTACAGCTCGGGCAGGCACACGATCTTGGCGCCCTTCTTCGCTGCCTCGCGGATCGCCTTCTCCGCCGCCGCCTGGTTCTTCTTCGGGTCGTCGGTGCAGCGCATCTGCACCAGCCCCACGATGGTCTTCATGCGAAAAAGATATCACGCGTCCGGGGCCCGCAACGTCAGCCGGATGCGCTCAGGGCTTGCGGCCCATCTCCCGCTCGATCCGGTACCAGGCGTCCTTCACGGCCGGGCTCGCCTTCGACCAGTCGAGCACGCGGTCGTCCTTGAGGCGCCACTCCTCTCGCAGCTTCGGCTCCGCCTCGTCCCAGGTGAGGTTCTCGTAGCGCGAGCGCCCCTCCCAGCCGTGGCGATACGCCGGCTGGTAGACCTTGTAGTGCGCGCCCGTGTCGACGTACGGCTGGGAGACGTAGTGGTCGCGCCAGAAGGCGTCCTCGACGGTGGGGTTCACGCTCTCCGCGATGCCCTTGCCGGTGAGGCCGCCCACCACGCCGCCGATGGCGGCGCCGACGGCCGTTCCAGCCGGGCCTGCGGTCGAGCCCAGGGCAGCGCCGAGGGCTGCCCCGCCCGCGCTGCCGAGGCCGACGCCCACGGGAAGGGCCCCCGGAGCGCCCGTGATCGGATCCCGGTTCGCGTCCGCGGCCGCGTCTTCTTCATGGGTCATGGCTTGCCCTCCATGGCGGATGACAGCAAGGAGCGTGCCCCAGCTCGCGGCCCGGAAGGTGCTGAAAACGCGCGATGAACGGCAGGCGCGACGCGCGTGGAGCAGCGGCGATTCTCGAAACGGCCGTGGCGGTTCGGGCCGGCTAGCGCGGACGGCGCTGCGTCAGCAGCGCGGCGCCGACCAGCATCCACACGGCGGCGGCGAGGCCCGCGAGCGCCAGGTTGGCGATGCCGGCGATCGGGTCGCGTCCCGAGAGCGCCCGTTGCGCGGTCACGGTCAAGCCTTCCGTCGCGGCCCCGTAGAGGAGGACGAGGCCGTAGGCGGTTCCCCAGAAGACCAGGCACCAGAAGACCAGCAGGAGAGGCCGGCCGACAGCGTAGACGAGGAGATCCCGCGCTCTAGTCTCCATGGCAGAACAGGAACCAGCCGTGGCGCTCCGCGGTCTGGCAGACGGCGAGAACCCGCTCCAGGTGCGTATAGGCGGCGCTCGACGGTCCGAGCGCCTCGAGCACGCAGGTGACTTCGTGACGGAACACGGCGACCTCGCCCGGGTGGATGGTCGCGTTCTGGTAGGGATCGGCCAGGCGGCTCAGCATCGGGAACCGGCCCACCGGACCCCCGCGAGGGGACGGCAGGCTGCGGCCGCTGGGATCGCTCCACACGAGGCCGTGGATGGTGTCGGGCACGTAGGCCCCCGGCGGCCGTGGTCCGAGCCTTCCTTTCGTCCACGGCGGCCATGATCGCATGGGCCATCGGTGCGGATCAGGATAGATCACAAAACGTACCTGGGGAAAGGTTCTCTAGCGCGCGGGGGGCGCTGTCGTGCCGCGGGCGACGAGCTCGACCGGAAGCACCTCGCGGACGGGCTCGACCGCGCCACCCACGAGCCGGTCGAGCAGGAGCTGCATGCCGCGCTGTCCCGAGGCCCCGAGGGGCTGCCGGATGGTGGTGAGGCCGATGAGTTCCGCGATCTCGATGTCGTCGTAGCCGATCACCGACAGGTCCTCCGGCACGCGGAGGCCGAGCTCCCGGGCCGCCTCGAGCACGCCGATGGCGCGCGTGTCGTTGGCCGCCACGACGGCCGTGGGTCGATCGGGCGTGGACAGGATCGCGCGGGCCGCGGAGCGCGCCCCCGCCCGTGAGGGCTCGCCTTCGCCGCACAGGCCGCTGTAGGGCGGCAGGCCGGCGGCCTCGAGGGCCTGCCGGTAGCCGAGCTGGCGGTCCCGGCTCCAGATGAAGTGGAAGGGATTGTCGGTCCGATCGCCGACGAAGCCGATGCGGCGGTGGCCGAGCGTCAGCAGGTACTCGGTCGCCTTGCGTCCGCCGGCCACGTCGTCCATCACGACGCGCGGCAACGAGGTCACGCTCGGATGGTCGGAGTCGATGAGCACCACGGGAACCGCGGCGCGACGCAGCGAGGCGACCTCGTGATCGTCGCGGGGAGACAGCGAGATGATGAGGACGCCGTCGGCCTGACGCCGGTGGGGGATGAGCTGGAAGCACGAGTCGCGCTGCTCGGGCGTCTGGATGCTGTGGATGATGAGGTCGTAGGGGCTGTTCGCGAGCACGCTGACCGCGCCGTTGAGACGTGCCGACACGGGAGCGCTCGTGAAGAAGGGCACGATCACCGCGATGCTGAGGTGCTTGCCGGTCGAGAGGCGCTGCGCCGCCAGGTTCGGCGTGTACCGCAACGCCTCGACGGCCTCGAGGACGCGGTGACGGGTCGCCTCGTGCACGCCCGGCCGTCCTGCCATGGCCCGGGACACGGTGCCCGCCGACACGCCGGCTCGGCGGGCCACGTCGTGGATCGTGACGGGCTTGCGAGTCACGGCGTGCGCATCGCGAGCGTGAGATCGCGGGCGACGTAGGTCCCGGCGGCGCCCTCGAAGGCGACGCCGATCGTCCAGAAGCCCGGACCGGCTTCGCTCACGCTCACGCCCGGCTGCGCCTGCGGCGTGCGCGGGGAACGTACCTTCACGCCGTAGCTCCGGCCGGCCAGGCCCTGGAGCGTGAGCCGCAGGCTGTCGGCGGTGGCTCGGGATCGGAGCACCCGCAGGGCCTCGGAGCGGGCGCCGGACGCCGGAGCCTCCGCAGGGACGAAGGCTTCGGTGCCTTCGTCGAGCTCGAAGACGGTCGTCAGGCCGTCGCCGTCGCCCTCGACCGAGGTCGTCACCCGTTGCACGTCGCCGACGATAGCCGATTCGAAGCGCGCCGGGTTGCCGTTATGACTCACTCCGTGCACGCGGGCGTCGAGCGGGAAGGACGGGGCCAGCACCACCCGCGCGCTGCCCTGGCCCGCCGTGCGAGTGATCGCGATCGAGAGCCGGCCCGCGCCGCGCGCGAGGACGATGTCGCACAGGGAGCTGCCGACGGCCACGTGGCGCAGCGTCGCGCGGTCCCAGTCCGGAGGGAGCTGTGGGGCGATCGTCAGGGTGTGGCCGCCCTCCGAGACCTCGACGCCGAACAGGCCGCGGAGCAGCGGCGAGACCACCATGGCCTGGGACCAGATCTGGTGGTGGGAAGAGCGTCCGAACGCCGTGTTGCGGTCGCCCGAGAGCAGCTCGGTGACGGAGCCGAGGGCGCCCGGAAAGGTCAGCAGCGCGTTCGCCATCAGGGCCTGGTAGCCGATCGTGGGGCGACCATAGCGGTAGGCGCCCATCGCGGTCCAACCCGTGAACAACGGCCACACGGAGCCGTAGTGGTAGGACAGCGGATCGTAGAGCTCGCTGCGGTCGGAGAGCAGCCGCGTGCCCCAGTCGGTGGCGAGCGCCGCGCCGCCGAGATGATCGAGCTCGGACTGCGCCCGGGCGTCTTCTGCGGTGCGCCACCACAGCGGCACGGCCGGCAGCACGGTGTCTTCGTTCACGAGACCGCCGCCGGCCAGGGCCTCCATGCGCTTCTGGCGCCGCGCGCGGGCCGGTCCGGGCTCGGCTTCGGGCGGGGTCTTGCGCGCCTTGGCGGTGGCGAAGGCGTAGTGGCCGGGGCCGTCCAGCCAATAGGTCTTCTCCATCGCCGCGCGCGTCTTCTCGGCCCAGCTCCGCGCGAGGCTCGCGGTGGCCACGTCGTGCATGGCGTCGGCCATCTCGCCCATGACCCGCGAGGCCTCGATCCAGAGGCCCTGCATGTAGATCTCCTCGTGGGCGGGATAGAGGGCGCCGCCTTC
Organism: uncultured Acidobacteriota bacterium; assembly: GCA_902826455.1. Lineage (GTDB taxonomy): Bacteria > Acidobacteriota > Vicinamibacteria > Fen-336 > Fen-336 > CADEEV01. The sequence continues at coordinate 36,354 of CADEEV010000033.1, forward strand.
GACCCAGCCGTGGCCGAACTTCGTGTTCTCGATCAGGCCGTTGCCGTCGGTGTCGGTCCCGGCCGTGAAGCGGTACGCCTTCAGGATCGCGGCCCAGGATGCCTCGAGGAAGGCGCGGTCTCCGCTCGCGCGATAGAGGTCGCCCTGGGCGATCACGAACAAGGGCGTCGCGTCGGCGCTGTTCCAGGGGTACTCGTAGCCCTCGAACCAGGGGATGAGCGACGCGCTCTGGGAGATCTCGTGGGGGATCTTCCCGTCCTCGCGCTGGTGCACGCGCAGGAAGTCGAGGGCGAGCCGGCTCACGGCCCGGTCGCCGTAGGACGTGGTGGCAAGGATCGTCCACAGGGCGTCGCGGCCGAACAGCCAGGCGAAGCCGGGGCGCTCGCTGTCGCCCGAGGTCCGGAAGCCCGCGAGCAGGCCGGTCCCGAGGAGGGGATTGGTCACGAGGCCCCTGTCGATGCCGATCCTGGCCCACGTGAACGCCGCGTCCAGGCGCGGGTCGGGCGTCTCGACCGACAGCGTGTGGTCGAGCAGGTCACGGTAGTACGCGGCGTTCGCGGCGAGCAGCTCCGGAGCCCGGGCCAGGAGCCGGTCGTAGGTGGCGCGCGCGGCATCCCGGCCGTCGACGCTGCCGGCCATCACGATCGGCACCGGCCGTGTGCGCATCGCCTCGAGCGGGACCCGGATGGACATCTTCAACGGGACGTCCTTCGGCTCCTCCTGGTACGGCATCAGCGACAGGTCGACGCCGTCGGGCGAGCCCACGATGCCGGCGAAGCGCTTCGACTCCTCGCTCAGCACGTAGACGTGGCCCTTCTCGTTCCACTCCACGTTGGGCGTCATCAGGCCGGCGGGCCACATCAGCCGCAGCTTCGGCCGGAAGGACGCCGTCACGGTCATGGGCAGCGCGGCGTCGACGTCGAGCAGCATCACGATGCCGGGCTCGTCGATCGGCGCCAGGAGCGTCTGCCGGACCGTGAACGCCGCGTGGGTGTAGACGAAGGTGGTGGACTCGGGCCGCACGCTCACGGAGGCGAGGGTCTCGGCGCCGTCGATGTCCAGGGGGTAGCCGTCGAGGCGGAAGGACAACCGGAAGTCGTCGACGAGCTTCAGGGGATAGGCCCAGGCCTCGAGGGCGCGGCCTTCCGTCCCGAAGACAGCGGCGCGCCGCCCGGCCACGGCGAAGAAACGGCCGGCGCGAGACGGTTGTTCGAGGTGGGGTCCGCTGGAGGTCTCCTGGGCCGAGAGGCCCCCGCCCAGGAGCGCACACATAAAGATAAAGATCCAGCGACGGCCGCGTGACAGTGTCAAGCCGTTCCTTCCTTGGACGTGACCGACATTATGCCCACAAGTAACAGATTCACAAGATAGAAACCGGTTGCAGAAAAAGCTTGACGTGGGGGGAGGGAGATGTCGTAAAGTTTCACAACTTTCCAAGTGCCTGGACGGGACAGGTCCCGGCACACGTCGTTGCTGCGGGGCTTCGGGTCGTCAGCGCGGAGGTGTTTCATGAAGGTGTCGTTGCAACGGTTTCCACTCGCCGTACTCGTCGCTCTCGCATTCGGCCTCCTCTCGTCACCGGCCCACGCCCAGGCCGTGTACGGCAGCATCGCCGGCGTCGTCGAAGATACCTCCGGCGCGCCCGTTCCCGGAGCCTCGGTCACGATCACGAACCTCGAGCGCAAGACCGAGGACACGGTCACGACCAACGAGTCCGGCAACTATGCCAAGGACCGCCTGCTCCCCGGCGTGTACTCGGTCAAGGCCTCGCTCTCGGGCTTCAAGGCGAAGCTGGTCTCGCGAGTCGTCGTCAACGTCGACACCCAGACCACGGTGCGCTTCGGCCTCGAGGTCGGCGACCTCGCGGAAGAAGTGACCGTGACCGCGGCCGAAGGTCAGTTGCTAAAGACCGACCGCGCCGACGTGGCGACCACCTTCGAGTCGAAGCAGCTCACGGAGCTGCCGGTGCTCGACCGCAACTTCACGAAGTTCGTGCTGCTCACGCCGGGCACCCAGAAGCAGGCCTGGCAGCACGCGGCCAGCGAGAACCCCCAGGGCTCCACCCAGACCACCGTGAACGGCCAGACCTTCAGCGGCACCGGCTGGCAGCTCGACGGCACCGACAACCGCGACGTCATCCTCGGCATCGTGGTCGTGAACCCCACCCTGGAGTCGATCGGCGAGAGCAAGATCACCTCCCAGAACTACGACGCCGAGTTCGGCCAGGCCACGGCGGGCATCGTCTCGGTGCAGACCAAGTCCGGCACGAACGAGATCCACGGCAGCGCCTTCGGCTTCCGCCAGACCGACGGCCTGCAGGCTCGCAACCCGTTCTCGCAGCCCGACCGCGAGGATCCCATCACCGGTCGCGTCCTGCCCGAGACCAAGAAGCAGCAGTTCGGCGCTTCGATCGGCGGGCCGATCGTCAAGAACCAGTGGTTCTTCTTCGGCGACTACCAGGGCACGCGCAACACGGTCGGCGGCTCCAAGCTGCTCACCGTGCCGACGGCCCTCGCGCGCCAGGGCAACTTCAGCGAGTACGGCATCAGCATCTTCGACCCCGCCACGGGCGATCCCAGCCAGCGCTCCCAGTTCCCGGGCAACATCATCCCGACCGACCGGCTCTCGCCCCAGGCCCTCGCGATCCTCAACCTGATCCCGCTGCCGAACGCCCCCGGCATCCGCGACAACTACATCGCCCAGGGCTCCGAGAAGTTCAACGGGGAACAGTTCAACACCCGCCTCGACGGCCGGCTCACCGAGAACCTGAACCTGTTCGGCCGCTACAGCCTCGCGAAGTACAACCTCGACGGCCCGCAGGCCTTCGGCGCGGGCGGCGGCTCCGAGCTCGTCTCGCTCGGCGGCAACTCCAAGGTCAAGATGCACAGCGTCGCGACCGGCTTCGACTACACGTTCAACTCCACGACGGTCATGGACCTGCGCTTCGGGTTCTACCAGTACAAGGTGGACGTGCTGCCGAACGACTTCGGCAGCAACCCCGCGACCGACGCCGGCATTCCCGGCCTCAACATCTCCGGCGATCCGTTCACGTCGGGCCTGCCGTTCTTCGAGATCAACGGCGGCACGGCCCAGATGCGCTTCGGCTCCGGCCTCGACGCCGGCCGCTGCAACTGCCCGCTCGCCCAGAACGAGAAACAGTGGCAGGTGGCGAGCAACCTGACCAAGGTCCTCGGCAACCACACCGCGAAGTTCGGCTTCGACATCCGCCGCGCCTACAACCTGCGCGTGCCGTCCGACGCCCACCGCTCCGGCCAGCTCTACTTCAACGACAACGGCACCCGCGGCGCCAACGGCGGCGGCATCGGCCTCGCGACCTTCATGCTGGGCAACGTCAACCAGCAGTTCCGGCGCTACGTGAGCTCGAGCACCGACGCCCGCGAGCGTCAGTGGCGGCAGTTCTTCTACGCCCAGGACACCTGGCGCGTGAACGACAAGCTGACGGTCAATTACGGCCTGCGCGCCGACATCTACCGGCCCCAGACGGTCAACGACGCCGGCAACGGCGGCTGGCTCGACATCAACACCGGTGAGATCCGCGTCGGCGGCGTCGGCAACGTCGACCTCGCGGGGAACGTCAAGAGCAAGGTCAACTGGGCCCCGCGCCTCGGCGCCGCCTACCAGATCAACTCCAAGACCGTGATCCGCGCGGGCTATGGCCGCAGCTACGACACGGGCGTCTTCGGCTCGATCTTCGGTCACGCCGTGACCCAGAACCTCCCGGTCCTGGCGGTCCAGGAGCTGAACCCGGCCAACAACTTCGACACGATCTTCAACCTGGCCCAGGGTCCCCAGGCGCCGGTCTTCCCGACCCCCGACTCGAACGGCCGCCTGCCGCTGCCCAACGGCATCTTCGCGCGCCTGCTGCCCGACACGCAGCACGTCCCGCGCGTCGACGCCTGGAACGTCACGCTGCAGCGCGAGCTCACCCAGACGCTCTCCGGCGAGCTCGGCTACGTCGGCAACCACGGCGAAGGCTTCTTCGGCGACAACCCGGCGGCGAACTACAACGCCCCGGTCCTCGACGGCTTCGGCACCCTCAGCACCAACGAGCGCCGGCCGTTCTTCAATTCCTTCGGCTGGACCCAGGGCATCGACTTCTTCTGCAACTGCGCGACCAGCAGCTACAACTCGCTGCAGGCGAAGCTCACCAAGCGCTTCTCCGGCGGCTACTCGCTGCTGACCCACTACACCTACCAGAAGGCGAAGAACCACAACGGCGACTACTTCGTGAACCAGGACATCGCCTACGGTCCCGCGGACTTCAGCCGCACCCACGTCTTCGTGATCGCCGGCATGGCGGAGCTGCCGTTCGCGCGGGACGCCAAGGGCCTCGCCGGGGCCGTCCTCGGCGGCTGGCAGGTGAACGCGAACGTGGTGGTCCAGAGCGGCATCCCGTTCAACGTCACCTATCGCGGCTCGGGCGCCGACCGCGACACCGGCCCCAACTATCCCGACCTGATCGGCGATGCCGACGGCCCGAAGACCCAGGAGGAGTGGTTCAACGGCACCGCGATCGGCGAGTCGGGCAGCGCGTTCGGCCGTCCCGCCGCGGGCACCTTCGGCAACCTCGGCCGCAACACCCTCACCGGCCCCGGTTACTGGAACGTGGACGCGTCGCTCTTCAAGCGCTTCAAGTTCACGGACCGCACGAACCTCGAGTTCCGTATCGAGGTGAACAACCTCTTCAACCACGTCAACCTGGGCCAGCCCGACGGCGAGGTCGGCATCCCCGGCAACCCGAACCCGAACGCGGGCCGCATCACCTCCAACGCCTTCAACGGCTCGGATCCGATGCGCAACGTGCAGTTCGGCCTCAGGTTCCAGTTCTAGCGGCCTGACGCACGCCGCGTCCGTTCCCGGGAGGAGGGTCCCGCAAGGGCCCCTCCTCCTTTTTCGTTGGGGGCGGCGCTACTTCGAGTCGGCGGTCAGCACGAGGATCGAGCCGTTCGTCCAGCCAAAACCGACCTGGTTGGCGCTGTAGCCGAAGCGGATCCCCGAGGCCACGTCGGACTCGCGGCGCTCGACGTCGTACTTCTCGACGATCGTGCCGTGCTCGGCGAACTCCTTCGCCACGAGCGACACCCACTTGGCGGCGATCCGGTCGGCGTCGGCCGCGTAGCCGTAGCGGCGCATGCCCAGCACGGGGATCTGCTGCAGGGGCGCCCAGCCGAAGGGCGCGTCCCACTGGCTGCCGGTGACCGTGGTGCTCGTGCGCAGCCCGCCGGGGGCTTCGAAGAGCGGGAGGTTCTTCAGGACCGCCGCCGCCTGCGGCTTCGACGCGGCGCCCACCCAGAGCGGGTAGAACGTGGTGGCGAAGGGGTAGCGGCGCCGCTTGCGGGTCTTGAAGCTGTAGTCGAGGTACAGCCCGCTGTCGGCATCCCAGAGGTAGCGGTCGATCGCCGCGCGGCGAGCCTCGGCGCGCTTGTCCCAGGCGGCCGCGCCCGGCGCGTCGCCGAGGATGCGGGCGAGCTCCGACCCGTCGCGCTCCATCTGGTAGAGCAGGGAATTCAGGCACACCGGCGCGTAGTGGATGATGTCGATGTTGAAGGGACCGAAGCGGTTCGAGGGGTCGAAGCCCGACTCGCGCATGCTGCGGTCGCCCTTGTAGAAGAGGTCCGTGAGGCGATCGGCCTTCTTGTCGTAGTAGAGGGCCACGTCGTAGTCGGCGATCTCGTGGGTCTTGTAGTAGTCGCGCACCCGGTCGTAGTGGGTAAACCCGTGGTCGTCCTTCTCGTCGCTCAGGACCTCGGGCGCCGGACCGTCGCCGAGGTCGTAGTACCGCGAGAGCCCGAGCTCGGGGATCAGGTGTGGCTCCGTGGTCCAGAAGCGGTAGTACTTCTCGACCGCGGGCATCGAGGCCTGGAGCCAGGCGCGATCCTTCGTCTTCGCGTAGACGCCCAGCAGCATCTGGGTCAGGAACGGAGGCTGGGAGCGCGAGAGGTAGTAGGTCCGGTTGGCGTTCAGCAGCGTGCCGTAGTTCTCGATCTGGTAGACGAAGTTGTCCGCCATGTCCTTCGCGCGCTGGGTCTCTCCGTCCGCGAGGAGCCCCACCTGGATGAAGTAGCTGTCCCAGCCGTACATCTCGTTGAAGCGCCCGCCCGGGACCACGTACGGATGGGGGAGGTACAGGAGGCCGTGCCGGGTGATCGAGCGGGCATCGGCCGGCAGCGGCAGCAGCTCGAGGCTCGCCAGCTGCCCGGGCGTCAGGCCCGCCGCGAGCTCGGCCTGCACCCGCGCGCGATCCTCACGGGCCGGCAGGTAGACGGGCCAGCGCTCGCCCTTGGCGAGATGCAGCTTGGGGTCGGGCGCCGCGGCCGGGAGATCCTTCACGGAGCGCGTGAGAGTCGTCCAGCTCGTCTTGATGTATTCCCGCAGGCGGGCCATCTCGGCCGGAGCGGGGAGCCCGGCAGCCCACGCCGTCGAAGCGAGGGCGAGGGCCAGCAGAGCGGCTGAAATGCGAGTCCGGAGCGTCGATCGGTGGGCCATGGGGCGAGTCTAGCACCCGCTTCGCCCAACAGGAGTACCATTGGTCCACTCTCCCCGGAGGCGTTCGCAAATGGCCCAGAGCGGGCCGGACCCGAGGTCGACGGCGGTGGCCACCGCCGAGACACTCGTGGCCGCGAGCCTGGCACTCGCGCAGAGCCGCGACCTCGACTCGATCCTCGCCACGCTCCTCGATCACCTCCGGCCCCTCGTGCCCTACGACAGCGCCAGCGTGCTTCTCCTCGACGGCGAGTCGCGGCTCGTGGTGCGTGCCGTGCGCGGCTTCGAGCGCTGGGGCTCGAGCAGCGCCGCCCAGTCCGCGGTGTTCGACCCGCGGGTGAACGTGCACTTGATGACCGTGCTGCAGGGGCAGGAGCCCGTGCGTATCGACGATACGCTCACTGCACCGGGCTGGCAGCGCGTGGCCGGGGCCGAGCACGTCCGGAGCTGGATCGGCGTGCCGCTCCTCGTGCGCGGCCGCGCCATCGGGCTGTACTCGCTCGACAAGGCGGAGCCCGGCTTCTTCGACGACGTGCACGTGCGGATCGCGCAGGCCCTGGCGCCCATGGCCGCCACCGCCATCGAGATCGCCCGCGTGCTCTCCGAGCTGCGCGAGGCCGCCGACCTGAGCGGCCGCCAGAACCGCATCCTCGAGGGCATTGCCACGAACGCGGCCCTCGAGGACACGCTCACGACCCTGGCCCGGCTGGTCGAATCCTCGTGTCCGGGCACGCTCTGCACGATCCTGCTGCTCGACGAGGACGGCCGCCACGTCCGCCACGGCGCGGCGCCCAGCTTTCCGGCGGCCTTCGTCGCGGCGGTGGACGGGCAGATGATCGGCCCCGCCGCGGGCTCCTGCGGCACGGCGATGTTCCGGCGCGAGCCCGTGGTCGTCACCGACATCCTCGTGGATCCCCTCTGGGCGCAGTACCGCGGCCTCGCCAGCCTCGCCCCGGTGCGCGCCTGCTGGTCGACGCCCGTCTTCTCCCACGACGCTCGCGTGCTCGGGTCCTTCGCCGTGTACTTCCGCGAGCCCCGCGGCCCCCAGGACACCGAGCGCCGGCTGGTCGACGTGGGCACGTCGCTGGCGGCGATCGCCATCGAGCGCTGGCGCGGGGAGAAGACGCTGCGGCGCGGCGCCGCGCGGCTCGAGGCGATCCTCGACGGCGCCCTCGACGCGGTGATCAGCATGGACGCCCTGGGCCGCGTCACCTCGTGGAACCCGCGAGCCCACGCGATCTTCGGCTGGAAGGCGGAAGAGGCGCTGGGCCGCACGGTGGCGGAGCTCATCGTCCCTGAGGGACAGCGCGACGCCCACCGGCGCGGCATCTCCCGGCTGGTCCAGACCGGCGAATCGGCGCTCATCGGCCGGCGCATCGCCCTGACGGCCATCCGGCGGAACGGCTCGGAGTTCCCGATCGAGCTGAGCCTGGTCGCCGTCGAGGACGACCAGGGCCCGGCCTTCACGGCGTTCATCGCCGACATCACCGAGCGCAAGGAGGCGGAACGCCTGCTGAGCGAGAGCGAGCGCCGTCTCAGCGACATGCTCGCGAACCTGCATCTCGCCGCGCTCATGCTCGACGCCGAGGGTCGGATCACCTACTGCAACGACCATCTCCTGGAGATCACGGGCTGGAGCCGTGCCTACCTGATCGGCCAGAACTGGTTCGACGCCTTCTCGCCGACCGCCGCGGAGGACCCGCGCATCCTCTTCGAGAAGCTGCTGCGCGACGACCCCGAGGCCTGGCACTACGAGACGGAGATCCTGACGAAGGCCGGCACCCGCCGGACCATCCGGTGGAACAACTCGGTCCTGCGCTCGGCCGCCGGCGCCGTCACGGGAGCCGCCCACATCGGCGAGGACATCACCGACCGGAAGGACGTCGAGGAGCAGCTGCGGCAGGCCCAGAAGATGGACGCCGTGGGCCGGCTCGCCGGCGGCATCGCCCACGACTTCAACAACCTGCTGGCCGTGATCATCGGCTATGGACAGATGCTCGCTCGCAACGTGCCGGACGCCCATCCGGACCACCGGCGCGTCGAGCAGATCCTGCGCGCGGCCGACCGCGCCGCCGCCCTCACACGGCAGCTGCTGGCCTTCAGCCGCAAGCAGGTCATGGCGCTGCGGGTGCTCGAGCCCAGCACCGTGGTGGCGGACATGCAGGCCATGTTGACGCGGCTGATCGGCGAGGACATCGCGTTCGCACTCGACGCCCGGGCACGGGGCCGGGTCAAGGCGGATCCCGGCCAGCTCGAACAGGTCGTCATGAACCTGGTCGTGAACGCCCGGGACGCCATGCCCACCGGCGGAGCCCTCAAGATCGCCACGGCGGACGTGGACCTCGACGCGGCCATGGCGCCGGGACCCGACACGGTCCAGGCAGGGCGCTACGTGATGATCAGCGTGGCCGACACGGGACAGGGCATGGACGAGGCCACCCAGGCGCGGATCTTCGAGCCGTTCTTCACCACCAAGAGCGAGGGTCGCGGAACGGGGCTCGGCCTCGCCACCGTCTACGGCATCGTCAAGCAGAGCGGCGGCCACATCTGGCACCAGAGCGTCGTGGGCCAGGGAACGGTTTTCCGTGTCTACCTGCCGCGCGTGGAAGAAGAGGCGTTGAGCGTGGCCGAGCGCTCGCGCGAGGGAGCCCAACGCCGTGCCTCGGAGACGATCCTCGTGGTCGAGGACGAGCCTGCCGGCCTCGAGCTGATCGCGGAGATCCTGCGCGGCGAGGGCTACACGGTCCTGCCGGCGGCCAGCGGGGAGGAGGCCCTCGAGGTCGCGGCCCGGACCAGCGTCCCGATCCACCTCCTCCTGACCGACGTGGTGCTGCCGCACTTGAGCGGACCGCACCTCGCGGACCGCGTGCGCGCGCTCCAGCCGCAGATCAAGGTCGTCTTCATGTCCGGATACACCGACGACCGCCTCTCGCGCCACGGCGTGCTGGAGCCGGGCATCGTGCTGCTCCAGAAGCCGTTCACACCCGACGACCTGACGCGCCAGCTGGGAGTCGTGTTGGACAGCTAGGCGCCCCGAAGCTGCGGGAGCCAGCTTCGGACGCGGCGCCGCAGCTCGCGTAGCCTCGACCGGCGGCGGGCCCGGCGTATCGAGCGCGCAAGGTCGGCTCGGCCGTGCTCCCGGGCCCAGGCCTCGACCTGCCAGGCGTAGTAGCGATCCGTCCGGTCGTGGAGCGGAAGGCGCTCGACCACGTCTCGCGACAGCGGCCGGCCGCCGAGGCCGGGGCAACGTTCGATGACCCCGAGCGCGTCGAGAGCGATCGCGGTGCGGAGGCACTTCTCGCAGCGATTGCAATTGGTCTCGTCGCCGGTCCGAAGGCACACGCGCAGGCAGCCCAGCGCCAGCTCGGAGCGCGCGATCGCGACCACCTTGTCCATGCGCGAGTGAGCGACGCCGTCGCACACGACCGCGGTGCGAGCGGTCGACAGCAGCACGTCCGTCATCGGATGGCTGCCCCAGGCCGGGAGCCAGCCCATCCAGAGGCTGGCGGGCATCAGGATGCGGTCGAAGCGCCCTTCGAGGCCCAACGCGACCGCACCGAGCAGCGAGCCGAGAGAAATGTGAGCCAGGTCGCTCCGCCGGAGGCTCGACTCGACGACGTTGGTGGCGCCCACCAGCAGCGGCTTGCCCAGACTGTCCGCTGCAGCGGACAGCCGGCGATGCGCCCGTTCGAAGGCGGCGGGCGGCTCGAGCGGCAGGTCGAGGGCTCCGTGAACGAGCAGCAGGTCGTGGATGGGCGCCGCGCGCGGAACGAGGGCGCTGAACCACGAGTCGACGCCGCCGGAAAAGAAGCTGACGGTACGGCCCGGTCGCTCCGGCGCGGCAGGTCCGAGGACGTCGGCCTCGATGGGCACGAGCGGTCGCGATCGATCCCACGCGTGCCAGATGGCCAGACGCTCGCGCGCGTTGTCGAGAAGGCGTGCATCCACCGGCAGGCGCAACACCAGCGGCTCGCCCAGGCGCAGGGCGCGCGGCAGCAGGCACGCGAGCCAGGGATTGCCGGAGCGCGACACCTCCGGCTCGCACGTCCCCGGATATTCGAACCAGAAGCGTTCCTCGAGAGGCTGCGCGCCATGGCCTCGCGCGAAGCGCACGCGGCCCGTGAGACGCACGTTCGAAGCGACGCGCGGCGATCGTTCGATCGCGATGTCCAGGAGCTCCACGGAACGATCGTACGCGGAGCCGTTTGTAGATTCGACACCTCGAAAAGCCTGCAAGTGTTTCAGATTGTGATGGCACGTTCGTTGCTTTGGTCAACGGTGTCGCTGCACGTGAGAAGCGATCGGGGCTCGGGTCTCGATCGCGATCACCGGCCCGATGAGGGCTTTGGAAAGAGAGGTCGCAGATGCGCCGGACACTTCAGATCCTGACGCTCGCAGGCGTCGCCGGTTGGTCGCTCCTCGGCGCGCGCGCCGAGGCGCAGTCCTACCCGCAGTCCCCTTACGACAACCGCTACGACGATCGCTACGACAACCGCTACGACCGTCAGATCGACGAGAGCTTCTTCTACCAGAACCTCTCGCCGTACGGCGACTGGGTCGAGATGCCGGAGTACGGCTGGGCCTTCGCGCCCCGCGTCGACTACGGCTGGCGTCCCTACACCCGCGGCCAATGGATCAACACCGACGACGGCTGGTACTGGGACTCGGACGAGCGATTCGGCTGGGCCACGTACCACTACGGCCGCTGGGTGAACGACCGGCGCTACGGCTGGATCTGGGTGCCGGGCACGGAGTGGGCTCCGGCCTGGGTGTCCTGGCGTCACGGCGACGGCTACACCGGCTGGGCGCCCCTGCCGCCGCGCGCGCAATTCCAGGCGCACATCGGCCTGAACATCGGCGGCCTGGACATCGACGCCTACATCGGGCGCGACGACTATTCCTTCGTGCCCGATCGCTACCTGGTCGAACGCGGCGTCTACCAGCGCGTCGTGCCGCCGACCCAGAACGTCACGATCATCAACAACACGACCAACATCACGAACTACACCGTAGTGAACCAGCGCGTCGTCAATCGGGGCATCGAC
>CADEEV010000034.1:0-16312 GCA_902826455.1 uncultured Acidobacteriota bacterium
GCGGTCTTGCCGACGCCGGGCTCGCCGATCAGCACCGGGTTGTTCTTGGTGCGGCGCGAGAGCACCTGCACCACGCGGCGCACCTCGTCGTCGCGGCCGATCACGGGGTCGAGCTTGCCCTTGCGCGCCAGGTCCGTGAGGTCGCGCGCGTAGCGCTCGAGTGCCTGGTAGCGGTCCTCCGCGTTGGGATCGTCGACGCGCTGGTTGCCGCGGATCTCGCGCAACACCTTGAGCAGGCCGTCGCGGTCGACGCGCGCGCGCTTCAGGGCCTCGCCCGAGGGCGTCTTGGACTCGAGGAGGGCCAGGAGCAGGTGCTCGGTCGAGACGTACTGGTCCTTGAGCGCCTCGGCCTCGCGCAGCCCCTGCTTGAGGACGGCGTCGAGGCGGGGAGAGATCTGGGTGGCCGCCCCCTTCGCCTGGGGCAGGGCCTTCAGGGCGCGGTCGAGGTCGGAGGCCAGACCGGCCACGTTCGCGCCCAGTTTTCCGAGGGCCGAGGGCACGACGCCGCCCTCCTGGACGAGCAGGGAGCGCAGCAGGTGCTCGGTCGTGACCTCCGGATGGTCACCGCGCTCGGCGTCGGTCTGGGCCGAAGTCAAGGCCTCCTGAGCCTTTACGGTGAACTGGTCGAGTCGCATGCGGAAAACCTCCTCGAACAATATAGGTAGTGAGTCTATATCTGTCAAGAATCATGAGTGTTACATTCGCAATGACAATCTCCAGTCTCTGGAGGGTGTTAGACGCAACCGACGCGTGCTAGCATCCGTACTTTCCGGTCGGGGACAGAGAGTCCAAGGAGGACGCCGTGATCCACGAGAGCATCCTGGGAACGATCGGCAACACGCCGGTCGTCCGCATCAACCGCCTCGCGCCCAAGGGCGTGACGATGTACGTCAAGGTCGAGGCGTTCAACCCCATGAGTTCGGTCAAGGACCGGCTCGCGATCGCGATGATCGAAGACGCCGAGCGCCGCGGCACGCTGAAGCCCGGCCAGACCGTCATCGAGCCCACGTCCGGCAACACCGGCATCGCGCTCGCCATGGTGTGCGCCGCGAAGGGCTATCCCTTCGTCGCGATCATGTCCGACAGCTTCAGCGTCGAGCGCCGCAAGCTGATGAAGGGGCTCGGCGCCAAGGTCATCCTGCACCCGGCCGCCGAGCGCGGCTCGGGCATGGTGAAGAGAGCGAAGGAGCTCGCGGACAAGCACGGCTGGTTCCTGCCGCAGCAGTTCGAGAACCCGGCGAACCCCGAGTATCACCGCCAGACCACCGCTCCCGAGATCCTGCGCGACTTCGCCGGCAAGCGCCTCGACTACTTCGTGAGCGGCGTCGGCACGGGCGGGACCATCACGGGCGTCGGCGAGGTCCTCAAGGTCGCGCGGCCCTCGGTGAAGATCGTCTACACCGAGCCGGCCGCCGCGCCGATCGTCTCCAAGGGCGAGTGGAACCCCCACAAGATCCAGGGCTGGAACCCGGACTTCGTGCCCGCGGTCTTCAACAGGAAGGTCTACGACGAGGTCGTGCTGGTGACCGACGTCGAGGCGCGCGACACCGCGCGCGAGCTCGCCACGAAGGAAGGCATCTTCTGCGGGATCTCGTCGGGAGCCACGTTCGCGGCCGCGAAGAAGGTGGCGGAGAAGGCCGAGGCCGGCAGCGTCATCCTCGCGATGCTTCCCGACACCGGCGAGCGCTACCTGTCGACGATCCTCTTCGAGGGCATCACCGAGGCGTCGGACGAGCTGCCGTCCTGAACGTGAGCTTCGGGAGCACCCGCGCGAGGCGCGGGTCTCCCGAGAAGACGCGCCGCAGGCCCGCCGCGCCCAGCGCCGGCGGGCCCGTCACGACCACGTGGTTGTAGTAGCCCTCGACGGCGATGGACACGACGCCGGCGCGCCGCTTCGCCAGGGCGCGCACGCTCGCGTGCTCCTCGTGGATGGTGTTGGAGGCCAGCAGGCCGCCCTCCTCGAGACGGTCGAGGGCCAGTGACAGCCCGGGCTCGGGGAGCCATTCCGGCTTCCGGACCGTGCGGCTGGGGCCGATGAAGATGTCCTCGAGCACGAGATCGTAGGCCGCGCGGTCGTGCTCGAGGAACGCGAGGGCGTCGCCCACCACGATCTCGACGCCCAGCTCGCCCAGGCCGAGATGGCGCGTGGCGGCGCGCGCCACGTCGGGATCCTTCTCCACCCCCACGAGCCGCGCCTCCGGGGCGAGACGCCGCACCACACGGGCTGCGCTGCCGCCGCCGAGTCCCAGCAGCAGCACGCGCCGGCGCCGCTCGGGGGGCAGGGCCAGCACGAGCCCGCCCAGCGTCTCCCAGACCGGGCCGGCCGGGCCGCCCCCGAGGCGATGGGCCGACGACAGCGTGCCGTCGATGTGCAGCTCCACGAGGGCGCCGCGCCTGCGCACCTGGACGCGCTTCGTCAGGCCAGCTTCCGGAGCACGAAACACTTGAGGTAGTAGGTCTCGGGCACGCCGAGCACGACCGGATGGTCGCGCGCCTGCCGGCGCTTCTCGACCACCGTCACCGTGGCGTTCGCGTCGACGGCCGCCGCGGCCAGCACCTCCTCGAGCTCGGCCTCGTGGACGTGGTACGAGCACGAGCACGTGACCAGGTGGCCGCCCGGCTTGAGGATCTTGAGGGCCCGGAGGTTGATCTCCTTGTACCCGCGCCGCGCCTTGTCGGCTGCGTCCTTGCTCTTCGCGAAGGCGGGCGGGTCGAGGATCACGGTGTCGAAGCGCTCGCCCGCGTCGTCCCAGGCGCGCAGGGCGTCGAAGACGTTGGCGTCCCGGGTCGTCACGTTGGCGAGCCCGTTGCGCTCGGCGTTCGCCTTCACGGTCGCGAGGGCCTCGGCCGAGAGGTCGACGCTCACCACCGACTCCGCCTGACGCGCCACCTGCAGGCCGAAGCCGCCGTTGTAGGTGAACGCGTCGAGGACGCGGCCGCGCGCGTAGCCCTTCGCCATGAGGTGGTTCTCGCGCTGGTCGAGGAACAGGCCGGTCTTCTGTCCGCGCCACAGGTCGGCTTCGAACGTCACGTCGCCCTCGCGGACCGGGACCCGCTCCGGCACGCTGCCGTGGAGCAGGCCGACCTTCGTCTCGAGTCCCTCGAGGGCGCGCACCCGCGGGTCGTTGCGCTCGAGGATGCCGGCCGGCTTCAGCTGCTCCACGAGCACGGAGACGATGCGGTCCTTCAGGCGCTCGCTGCCCTGGGACAGGGTCTGCACCACGACGAAGTCCCCGTAGCGGTCGACCACGAGGGAGGGCAGGCGATCGCCCTCGCCATGGACGAGACGATACGCCTCGGCGCCCGCGGCGACCTGCTCCCGGAACGCGATCGCCGCCGCGAGGCGCTCTTCGAGGAACGTGGGCGAGAGCTCGGTGCCGCGGTCGAAGAGGCGCAGCCGGATCTCCGAGCGCGACGACCAGAACGCGAAGCCCAGGGGCTTCCCCGAGAGTCCCACCACGCGCACGACGGCGCCGGCCGGCAGGTCCTTCGCCCGCTCGACGTCCGACCGGAAGATCCAGGGATGCCCGCGCAAGGCCCGGGCCTCGCCCTTCTTGTTCACGACGACGGCGCCTTCGACCCCTTGCATGGAGCGGGGATTCTATCCCTCGCGCGAGGGATATACTCCCCGCCCATGGCGCGCCCGCTCCTCATCGCCGCCGATCACGGCGGCTTCGAGCTCAAAGAACGGCTGAAGAAGTACCTCGACGCGCGGAACGTGCGCTACGAGGACCTCGGCACCCACTCCGAGGACTCGGTCGACTACCCCGACCTGGCCCGCGCGGTGGCCGAGGCCGTCGGGCGCGGCGAGAGCGAGCGCGGGCTGCTCGTGTGCGGCACCGGCCAGGGCATGGCCATGACGGCCAACCGCTATCGCGGGGTGCGTGCGGCGACGCCCTTCGACGAGGCGACCGCGCGGCTCGTGCGCGAGCACAACGACGCGAACATCCTCGCGCTGGGCGGCCGCGTGCTCGATCCCGCCCTCGCCGAGCGGATCCTGGGCCTGTTCCTGGAGACGCCGTTCAGCGGCGGCCGCCACGAGCGCCGGATCCACAAGATCGACTCCTAGCCGGCCGTTCCTCCGCGCGGCTGCCGGCGCGTCACCCGCCACAGGCGCGTGCCCCGGGCCTGGGCCACGACGGCGACGTCGCAGCCTTCCTGCGCCGCGATCAGCCGCCGCCCCGGCCCGTCGTCCGAGTCGAGCAGCAGCATGTAGCCGCGGCGCTCGACGCCACGCATCCAGGCCTGGACGGCCGGGCCTTCGTTGCGGCAGTTGAGGCGCGTGCAGACGGTCGCGTCCGCGAGGCGGCCGCGGCCGTAGTACCGGAACGCCTCCCCGGCGTAGCGCGAGACGAACACGGGCTCGCCGGGACGGACGAGCAGGCTGGCCGCGGCGATCGTCGGCTCCAGGTCGTGGAGCACGTCGTAGCGGAAGTACTGGCGGGGGTCGTCCACGTAGGGCGGGAGACGGTGGCGGACCGAGTCGGCCGTCGCGGCGATCGCGCCGGCCGCGACGAGACACAGCGCGAGGCGAGGTCCGGCCGGCCCGAGCCACGCGGCGGCGCGGCGCAGGCCCAGGGCGGCGAGGAGCACGTACGCGGCGGCCGTGAAGAGCAGCAGGCGGCCGCTGCTGAGGACGTAGCGGTGCAGCAACGCCGTCGCCACGACCTCCGCCGACACGAGCAGGAACACGGCGCCGAGCAGGCGTCGCGCCGGCCGCGGGCCCGCGACCAGGCCGAGCAGGATCAAGGCGACGGCAACGGGCCAGAAGTCCTGGAAAAGGTACCGGAGGGACGTCTCCAGGTAGAGCCAGGACGCGTTCACGGGCTGCCGCCAGAGCGGCGCTTCGTACACGAAGGCCATGTCCGGCCCCCAGTCGATCGCCATGCGCGGGGTGCTCGAGTGGGAGTCGAGGGCGAACGCGAACAGGCCGATGAAGGAGACCAGCCAGCAGAACCCCGCCAGCGCCCACAGCCGGCGCGCGTCGGGACCCGCGCGGCGCCACCACAGGAGCGTCGCGACGACGAACGTCGCCGCGGCGCAGAACACCGAGCCGAACGACGTCCACGGAGCGAACACCGCCACCAGGAAGAGAGCGAGCCACGCGCCTTTCCGTCGGCGCGGGCCGGAGCGGCCGTGCAGCGTGTTCATCGCGAGGAGCGGGAAGAGCGCGGCGAAGAGCAGGTCCAGGGAGTACGGCTTGAGCTCCCGCGAGTAGTAGATGAGGCCCTGCAGGCCGGCCCCCAGCCACAAGGCGAGGACCGCCCCTTGCCGGCCGCCGCCGAGGCGCCGGGCAAGCGCCGCCATCGCGAGGAGCGCGCCGAGGCCCGCGGCGAGCGGCACGAGCCGCAGCCCCACCTCGGGAGGCAGCGGAAGGTGGGCGAAGAGCCGGGTCACGGCGACGAAGCCGACCGGCGCCGAGCGGCGGGGACCCGCGACCGACGACTGCAGCGGCTCGCCCGCCACGACGGCGACCCAGGCCTCGTCGCGCCAGAAGGGCTTGTCCTCGAGGAACAGGCCGCGGCCGAGGCATGCCACAGCCAGCGCCGCCCAGGCGGCGATCCGCCAGTGCCTCGGGCTCACAGCCAGCGGTACGGGATCTCGGCGGTGTCCTGGGGCAGGCGATAGTGGTCCGGGGCCGCGTAGTCGTAGGCATGGCTCGGCATGTTGACGAGGGACGCCGGTGTCGCGTCGAGGTTCTGCACGCCGTGCCAGACCTCGGGAGGAACGACGATCAGCGTCGGACGGTCGCGGCCCACGGTGAACTCGTTGACGCGTCCCCGGGTGGGGCTCGCGTCGCGCCCGTCGAAGAGCACGATCTTCAGGCAGCCGGTCAGGCCGAACAGCCGGTCCACGGCGTCGCGGTGGCAGTGCCACGCCGAGATCGCCTTGCCGCGCAGCTCGATGTGGAACACCTGGCTCACCGGACCGGACGGGCCCCAGTCGGCGCGGAAGATCTCCGTGAGCGTGCCGCGATCCCCGGGCACGTGGAGCACCTCCCGGACCACGACGCCGTCGATGGGCTCCTGGAGCTTGTGCCAACTGCTCGTGATGAGCTGCGGATCGCGCTGCGCCCCCTTCAGCACAGGCGGGCCTCCGGCGCCCCGTTCCGCGCGCGCTCCCAGAGGAAGCGCACGAACTTCGGGCCCGAGTGCGCGGCGAAGCCGGCGAAGTCGCGCCACTGGCGCAGGCGCACCCGTGGCTCGCGTCCCGGGCGCACCGCGAGCGCGCGGACGGCATCGCGCCAGGCCGGATCCCGCACCTTGTCGAGGTAGCGCTCCTGGGGAGGGGCCACGTCCGGCCGGTAGCGCGCATCCCAGTGGCGCGCGTAGAAGCGGACGAGGCTCACGTGGTCCACGTAGCGCGTCGCGGGGCCCGAGAGGCGCACCCGGTTGTAGAACTCCCGGTCGCCGAAGCGGAAGAGCCGATCGTTCCAGTAGCCCACGCGCTCGAAGACGGCGCGGCGATGCACGCAGTTCACGGCTCCCATGAACCAGGTGCGCAGGAAGCGCGTTGCGAACGGGCCGGCCCAGTCGAAGGCGAAGAAGTGGGGATCGAGGGTGTCGGGATACTGCACGGCGACCGAGCGCAGGGCCACGAGGTCGAGGGCGCCCTCCTCGAGCTCGCGCAGGGCGCGCTCCAGGTGGTCGGGGAACCAGAGGTCGTCGTCGGTCATGTAGGCGACGAAGGGCGCGCGCGTCTCGCGCAGCACCACGTTGCGATGGGCGTAGCCGAAGCCGCGGCCCTTGGGGAAGCGCCGGAAGGCGACGCGCGGGTCGTCGATCGCCCGCACGATCCGCTCGCTCGCCTCGTCGCAGCCGTCGCCCACGACGTGGAGGCGCAGCGCGGCGTGGCCCTGCTCGAGGACCGATCGGATCGCGTAGGCGAGGGTGTGGGGCCGACGGTACGTGGCGAGCACGACGTCGACGCAGGGGGAAGGGCCCACCGAGACAGGATAGGGCGGCCGCTTCGAACGGGTCAAGGTAAGATCCGCCCATGCAGAATCTGGCCCACGTCGACCCCGAGATCGCCGAGGCGATCCGCAACGAGACCCGCCGCGAGGGGTCGCAGCTGGAGATGATCGCGTCCGAGAACTTCGTCTCCGAGGCGGTCCTCGAGGCGCTCGGTTCCGTCCTCACGAACAAGTACGCGGAAGGCTACCCGGGCAAGCGCTACTACGGCGGCTGCGAGTTCGTCGACGTCGCCGAGAACCTCGCGATCGCCCGGGCAAAGCAGCTCTTCGTCGCCGACCACGCGAACGTGCAGCCCCACTCGGGTGCCCAGGCGAACATGGCCGCCTACATGGCCGCCATCAAGCCGGGCGACACGATCCTCGGCATGAACCTCTCCCACGGCGGCCACCTCACCCACGGGCATCCCCTGAACTTCTCGGGGCGCTACTTCAACGTCGTGGCCTACGGCGTGCGCAAGGACGACGAGCGCATCGACTACGACGAGATGGCGCGCCTCGCGGCCGAGCACGCCCCGAAGATGATCGTGGTGGGCGCCTCCGCGTACCCGCGGATCATCGACTACGCGGCCGTGCGCAAGGCCGCGGACGCCTGCGGCGCCGTGGTGATGGCCGACATGGCCCACATCGCCGGGCTGGTCGCGGCGGGGCTGCTGCCGAGCCCGGTGCCCCATGCCGAGTTCGTGACCACCACGACCCACAAGACCCTGCGCGGGCCCCGCGGCGGCCTCATCCTCTGCCAGGCGAAGTGGGCGAAGGAAGTGGACAAGCTCGTGTTCCCCGGCATCCAGGGCGGGCCGCTCATGCACGTCGTGGCCGCGAAGGCCGTGTCCTTCAAGGAAGCCCTGGAGCCCGAGTTCAAGGCCTACCAGAAGCAGGTGCTCGCGAACGCCCAGGCCCTCGCCGCGGCCCTGATCGGGGAAGGCTTCCGGCTCGTCTCGGGCGGCACGGACAACCACCTGATCCTGATCGACGTCTTCGCGAAGGGCATCACCGGCAAGGTCGCCGAGGCCGCCCTCGATCACGCCGGCATCACGGTGAACAAGAACACGATCCCCTACGACACGAACTCGCCCATGGTGGCGTCCGGCGTGCGCGTCGGCACGCCGGCCCTCACGACCCGCGGCCTGAAGGAGGCCGACATGGCGACGATCGCGCGGCTCATCGCCCGGGCCCTCGCGAAGGTGGACGACGCGTCGAACCTGGCGGCCGTGAAGGCCGACGTCGGCACGCTCTGCGAGCGCTTCCCGCTCTACGCGTCCCGCCTCGAGGCCTACGACCGGGCGCTCGCCGCCCGGGTCTAGGTGCGCCCCGAGGAGCTGCCGGCCCGCTTCTTCGGCCGGGTCTGGGGCGGCGACGTCCACGATCTCTCGGCGATCGACGAGATGATGACCGAGGACTACGTCATCACCTCGGGCGGAGTGCCGGTGCGCGGCCGCGAGGCGTTCAAGGCCTGGGTCCGCGAGTTCCAGGAGAAGCTCCTCGACGCCCGCACCACGAGCGTCGAGGCGTTCGCGAGCGCCGACGGCACGCGCGTGGTCTCGCGCTGGATCTGCACGGGCCGCAACAACGGCCTGCTCGGGCTGCCCGCCGACGGCCGCCCGGTCTCCTTCACGGGCATCGCGATCTGGAGCGTGCGCGACGGCCGTCTCGCGGAGTGCTGGGTCGAGCGCAGTTCCTGGGAGCTCTACCGCTCCCTCGGCGCGGCGCCGTAGATCTCGACTCAGGGCAGGCTCAGCGTCTCCCCCTGCTTCAAGAGCACGCGGCCGAAGCCCTCGGGAACGTCCTCTCCGTCCTGCTGGTGGTAGACGACCACGCGGCGCGCGTCGATCCGGCCGCCGGCGTTCCGGGCACGGGCCAGCAACCAGGGGCTCACGAACGCGACGTCGAGGTCGCGGGCGGCGAGGAGCGCCGTGGGATCCTCGGTGTCTCCGCTGAAGAAGAGTCGCCGACCCTTCCACGACACGACGTAGGAGTAGTGCTCCAGGTTCGCGTGAGGCGTCCGGATCGGCTCCACCGCGAGGTCGCGGTATGCGACCTTCGGCGCCATCGCGAGGGCGCGCGCCTCGAAGCCACGGCTGACGTCGGCGGGCCCCAGCACCCGTGCGTCCATGGGCTGGAAGAGCTCGCGCGCGAAGTGGTCGCGATGGTTGTGGGTGATCAGGCAGAGCGCGTTGCGGGTCGGCGGCACGAGGCTCGCGTCCCAGCGCTGGTAGCCGGAGTAACCGGACTGGTAGGGAAAGTCCGTGAGCAGCGACGTCTCGCCGTCGGTGATGTGGAAGGACATGTTGCCGATGAACGTCGCCTGCAGCGACACCGGGGGCGCCGCGAACCGCCAGCGCGCCGCGCCTTTCCCGTCGAAGCTGAGGACCGACGTGCCGATCTTCATCTCCGCCGGCGACGGCAGGCCCGGCTTCACGGCGAAGACGGCCTCCAGCACGCCGCGGGCTCCCGGCGCCGCGGGCCGGAGCGTGAAGGTCACGGCGCCGCCCCTCGCGATCGTCTCGCCACCCTTCGTCTCGAGCCGATAGCCGTAGGCTCCGAGTTGTGCCGCGAAGGCCGTGCGCTCGGCCTCGTCGAGGCCGAGCACGAGGCCCGTCACGTCGCGCAGCCAGCGCGCGTCGCGACCCTTCGCCTGGTTCAGGCTCTCCGCGTAGCGCGCGAGGACGTTCGACCGCGTGATCGCCCGCGACGCCGGCGGCAGCTCGCCGTGCCAGCGGGCCAGGAAGGCCGGCTCGTACTCCATCGACCACGTGGAGAACGGCGCGCCGGGAGCGCTCTCGAGCCCGACCATGCGGAACCACGGCACGTCGGCGTCGCCCAGCCGCCGCGTCACCACGAAGTTGCGCACGGGACGGCCGAGCGCCTTCGACAAGGCCGGCTCGAGGGCAGCGCTGCCGCCTTCGCTCTCGATGCCGAACGCGACGCCGGCCTCGCCGGTGTGTCGCGTGGCATCCGGCGGCAGGAACTCGAAGTAGGTGTTCGTGCCGTAGAAGTACGCGCCCGTGTACGAGGTGTCGTTGCGCACGGTCGTGCGCTCCTCGAAGACGCCGAGCTGCTCGCGGAGGAAGGGCGTCGCCTGGATCGCCGCGAACGTCGCGGCGTCGGGCACCACGTAGAAGTGGTTGAGCGGCGCGGGCACGGAGGCCGCGGCGGCGAGGATCAGCGCGGGAAGCAGCATGGCTCCGTATATCCCAGCCGCCGCCCGGCCGACAACAGGGACGCGGCCGGACCTGTGGCCAGCTCTCCACGCGGTACCATCCTGCGTGCGCTCCTTCTTCGGCCCCGGCGGGCTCCTCGCTCGCGCGCTTCCCGGCTACGAGGAGCGGCCCTCCCAGGGCGAGCTCTCCGAAGCCGTGGCGCGGACGCTGCGGGGAGGCGGGGCGCTTCTCGCCGAAGCCGGCACGGGCACCGGCAAGACGCTCGCCTACCTGCTTCCGGCCGCCGAGCTCGGCCGGCGCGTCGTGGTCTCGACCGGCACCAAGAACCTGCAGGAGCAGCTGGTCACGAAGGACATCCCGCTGCTGGCGCGCGCGCTCGGCCGCGACCTCGACGTCGCGCTCATGAAGGGCCGCGGCAACTACCTCTGCACCATGCGCTTCCGCTCCTTCGTCGAGGCCGGCAAGTTCCGCAGCCTCGACGAGCTGCCGATCTTCCGCGCGGTCGAGGACTGGGCGCCGCGCACCGCCACCGGCGATCGCGGCGAGATCGAGGACATGCCCGACTCCACGGAGTTCTGGCGGGAGATCTCGGCCACGAGCGAGAACTGCATCGGCCAGACCTGTCCCGACTACGGGCCGTGCTGGGTCACGAAGATGCGCGAGCGGGCCCTCGAGGCCGACATCGTCGTCGTGAACCACCACCTGCTCTGCGCCGACCTCGCCGTGAAGGAGGGCAGCTACGGCGAGGTCATCCCGCCCTACGACACGCTGATCCTCGACGAGGCCCACCTCCTCGAGGACATCGCGACGCAGTACTTCGGCGTCAGCGTCTCGTCGCACCGCGTCGAGGAGCTCTCGCGCGACGTGGAGCGCGAGCTGAAGGCGGCGCGCCTCGACGCCCGCGAGTTGCTCTCCGAGGTCGACTCGCTCCGGCACCGCGCGGAGCGCGTGTTCAAGAGCCTCGCCCGCGGCGCGGGCCGGCGCCTCGCCCCGGGCTGGATGGGCGACGCGCTCTCGGAGGAGGCGCGTGCGCTCCTCGCGCGCCTCGAGGGCGTGCGCACCGCGATCCTCGCGATCCCCGAGCGCCCCGATCCGCTGGGGGCCCTCGCAGGCCGCGCCCAGGGCCTGAAGGACGACCTGGGCCTCGTCCTCGAGGCGGACGACGACAGCCACGTCTACTTCGTCGAGGTGCGGGGCCGCACCGTGCACCTGAAGGCGACGCCGATCGACGTGTCGGCGCGCCTGCGCGAGCTGCTGTTCGAGCAGACGCGCGCGGTGGTGCTCACGTCCGCGACCCTCGCGGTCGACGGCAGCTTCGAGTACCTGAAGGCGCGCACGGGCGTCGCCGCGACCGACGAGCTGCTGCTGCCGTCGCCCTTCGACTACGACGAGCAGGCCGTCCTCTACGTCCCGCGGGGCATGCCCGATCCGCGCTCCGAGCTGTTCGTCGACCGCGCCACCGACGAGATCGAGGGGCTGCTCGAGGCGAGCCAGGGCCGTGCCTTCGTGCTGTTCACGTCCTACGCGAACATGAACGCCGTGGCGGATCGCCTCGCGGGGCGGGTGCCGTGGCCGATCCTCATCCAGGGCGAGGCCCCGAAGGCCGCGCTGCTCGAGACCTTCCGGCGCACGAAGAACGCGGTGCTGCTCGCGACCGCGTCCTTCTGGCAGGGCGTCGACGTGGTGGGGGAGCAGCTCTCCTGCGTGATCATCGACAAGCTGCCCTTCGCGTCGCCCTCGGATCCCGTGGTGGCGGCGCGCATCGACCACATGAAGAGCCAGGGCGAGAACGCCTTCGCCGACTACCAGGTGCCGGTCGCGGTCCTGATGCTGAAGCAGGGCCTGGGCCGCCTCATCCGCTCGGCCAGCGACCGCGGCGTGCTCGCGGTCCTCGACAGCCGGCTCGTCGAGAAGTCGTACGGGCGCCGCTTCCTCGCGAGCCTGCCGCCCGCGCGCCTCGTCCACGATCCCGCGGACGTGCTGCGCTTCTTCGGCCACCCCGACACCGTCGCGGACTGACGCGTCCGCCCGCTTGAACGCGGGTTTTCGGTGCCGACGCGGCTCTGCGGCTATAGTGCGGGCCGAAGCCCACCGGAGGTGCCATGAGACGTCACGAAGGGGTCGCGCTGCTGTTGTCGTTCGCCGTGCTCACGCCGCAGCTTCAGGCCGACGACAAGACGGCGCTCGGCTTCAGCGCGGCGGGCCTCGCCTCCCAGAAGGAGCTCGAGACGCGCTTCGACGCGGCGCTCGACGCGAAGAACCTGCGGGCGTGGATGGAGCGCCTGGCCGCGCGGCCGCACCACCTCGGCTCGCCCTACGGCAAGGAGAACGCGGAGTTCATCGCGGGCCTCTTCAAGTCCTGGGGCTACGACACGCGCATCGAGGAGTTCTCGGTGCTGATGCCGACCCCGAAGCAGCGCGTCCTCGAGATGGTGGCGCCGACGAAGTTCGTGGCGCGCCTCGAGGAGGCGACGCTCGCCGCCGACAAGACGTCCGGACAGAAGAAGGAGCAGCTCCCGACCTACAACGCCTACTCGGCCGACGGCGACGTCACGGGGGAGCTCGTGTACGTGAACTACGGCGTGCCGGCCGACTACGAGGAGCTGGCGCTGCGCGGCATCGACGTGAAGGGCAAGATCGCGATCGCGCGCTACGGCGGCTCCTGGCGCGGCATCAAGCCCAAGGTGGCGGCCGAGCACGGCGCCATCGGCTGCCTCATCTACTCCGATCCGTCGGGCGACGGCTACACCCAGGGCGACATGTACCCGAAGGGCGGCTGGCGTCCGAACGACGGCGTGCAGCGCGGCTCCGTGAAGGACATGCCGATCTACAGCGGCGACCCGCTGACGCCGGGTTACGCGGCCACCAAGGACGCGAAGCGCCTCACGCTCAAGGAAGCGACGACGCTCACGAAGATCCCGGTGCTGCCGATCTCCGCCGCCGACGCGCAGCCGCTGCTCGCGGCCCTGGGCGGCCCCATGGCGCCCGAGTCGTGGCGCGGCGGCCTGCCGATCCCGTACCGCCTGGGCGGCGGCCCCGCGAAGGTCCACCTGAAGGCGCTCTTCAACTGGGACATGGCCACGGCCTACGACGTGATCGCGACGCTGCGCGGCTCCGAGCTGCCCGACGAGTGGATCGTGCGCGGCAACCACCACGACGGCTGGGTGAACGGCGCCTCCGATCCCATCAGCGGTCTCGTCGCGCTGATGGAGGAGGCCCGCGCGGTCTCGACCCTCGTGAAGAGCGGCTTCAGGCCCCGGCGGACCCTCGTCTACGCCGCGTGGGACGGGGAGGAGGAGGGCCTCCTCGGCTCCACCGAGTGGGTGGAGGCGCACCAGGACGAGCTGCGGGCCAAGGCGATCGCGTACGTCAACTCCGACGGCAACTCCCGCGGCACCCTCGGCCTCGGCGGCTCCCACAGCCTCGAGACGTTCGTGAACCAGGCCCTGGGCGACGTCCAGGATCCCGCGAAGAAGGTGCCGGTCCTGAGCCGTGCGCGCGCCGCCGACATCCTCGGCGGTTCCGGCGACGCCGCCAAGAAGGCGCGCAAGAAGAAGGGCGTCGGCCTCGCGGCCCTCGGCTCCGGCTCCGACTTCACGCCGTTCCTGCAGCACGCCGGCGTCGCGTCCCTCGACATCGGCTTCGGCGGCGAGGGCGACTACGGCCAGTACCACTCGATCTACGACTCCGTCGACCACTACACGCGCTTCATGGACCCCGATTTCTCCTACGGCGTCGCGCTCGCGCAGACCGGAGGCCGCATCGTGCTGCGGCTGTCCCAGGCCGAGAACGTGCCCCTCGACTTCGGTCCTCTTGTCGCGGCGCTCGGCGACTACGTGGGCGAGGTGCGGGCGCTGGCCGACCGCATGCGCGACGAGACCGAGGAGCGCAACGAGGACCTCGAGGACGGCGTGTACAACGCCTACTTCACGCCCTACGAGACCCGCGTCGCGCCCGAGAAGCGGACGAGCGTGCCGCACCTCAACCTCGCGCCGCTCGACAACGGCCTCGAGAAGGTCCGCGTGGCCGTGGCGGCCTTCGACAAGGCGCGCGGCGCCCGCGAGGGCAAGCCGCTCGGCGCCGAGAACGCGCGGGCCCTCGACCAGGTGCTGCTCGCGTGCGAGCGTGCGCTCACCCGCGACGAGGGACTGCCGGGCCGCCCGTGGTACCGCCACCAGATCTACGCGCCGGGTCAGTACACGGGCTACGGCGTGAAGACGCTGCCGGCCGTGCGCGAGGCTCTCGAGCTCCGGCGCTGGAGCGAGGCCGAGGCTCAGGCCGTGGTCGTCGGCAAGACCCTCGAGGGCTTCGCGGCGCAGGTGGACCGCGCGACGGAGCTGCTGAAGTAGGTCACTCGGCGAGGGCGGGCGCCGTCACGCGTCCCCGGCGCAGGACGAGGATGCCGGCGCCCGCCACGAACACCGAGCCCAGGAGCGAGAGGGCGTCCGGCCACTGCTCCAGGATCAGCCCCTCGAGCAGCGCGGCGAACGGCACGCAGGCGTAGATGAACGGCCCGACCTGGGCCGCCGGAGCCTCGGCGTAGGCGCGTGTCAAGAGCAGCTGCGCCACGGTGGCGACGACCCCCATGAGCACGAGGAGCGCCAGCAGGCGCGGCTCCGGCAGGTCGCGTTGGCCGATGAGCGGCAGCCCCGAGAGCACCGTCGAGATCGTGGCGAAGTAGAAGACGATGCGGATCACCGGCTCCGTCTCGGTGAGCCGACGCACGCCGACCTGGGCGAGCGCTGCGAGCACCGCCGAGGCGACGCCCATGAGTGCGATGGGCTGGAACAGCCCTGAGCCGGGCTTGAGGATGAGGGCGATGCCGAGGAAGCCCACCACGACGCCCTGCCAGAGGCCCGTCGGGATCGGCTCGCGCAGCCACAGCCAGGCGATGAACGGCATGAACAGCGGCAGCGAGTAGTTGAGCAGCACGGCGTCGGCCAGGCGCATGTGGCCGATCGCGTAGAAGAAGCAGTACATCGACGCGAGCCCGGCCAGGGAGCGCACCAGGTGCTCGCCGGTCTTCGACGTCGACAGGCCGCGGGGCCCGAGGGCCCGCAGCCACGGGAGCAGCGCCAGCAGCCCGAAGAGGTTGCGCGCGAAGACCACGGCCGCGTTCGACAGCGAGTGGGCGGCGAGCTTCACGCACAGCCCCATGATCGAGAAGAAAAAGGCCGACGACAGCATGAACGCGGCCCCGCGTCGCAGGCTCTCCTGGCGCTTCATCCTGTGAGATTATGAAGGACCCATGCCGGCAGCCGTGCACGAGGACTGCGCCTCTTGAACCGCGCGCTGCGCCTCGTCGCCGCGGCCCTCGCCGCGCTCGCGCTCCTCGTGACGCTGCTCGCCGTGCTCGCCCGGGAGCCCTCGCGCGGCTCCTCGGCCCGCGTGACGAGCCTCGGCGCCTGGCAGTTCCACGCGGGAGACGATCCGGCCTGGTCGCGGCCCGACTTCGACGACGGCCGCTGGGAGACGCGGCCGGTGCCGGCCGGCTGGAACCCCCAGGGACCTCCGAGCGACTTCGCCTGGTACCGGGTCAGCGCCCGCATCCCGCTCGCGCCCGGGCAGACGCCGGCCGACGCGCGCCCGGCCGTGTCGGTGGGCCGCGTCAACAGCAGCTACGAGCTCTTCGCGGGCGGCCGGCTCCTGGGAGGCGTCGGGTCCCTGCCGCCGGAGCCGCGCATCGACTACGACCGTCACCGCATCTACCCGATCCCCCTCGACGTCGTCGGTCCCGACGGCCGCCTGAGCCTGGCCCTGCGCGTGTATCGCTCGCCCCAGGTCCAGACGGCGGTGGGCGGCCCCGTGGACGGCCCGTTCCTCCTGGGCCCGATCGAGGACCTGACCCGCGAGGAGGCGACCCGCGAGATACCCGAGCTGCTCCTCGCGACGATCTTCTCCCTGGGCGCGCTGCTGCACCTCCAGCTCTACCGCCGCCGCCGCGAGCTCAAGGAGTACCTGCTGTTCGGCAGCCTGTGCGCCGCCACGGCGCTCTACACCCTGCTGCGCACCCAGTGGAAGTACGTCGTCTACGGCGAGTTCCTGCCCCTCAAGAAGGTCGAGCTGCTGCTGCTCTACGCGATCCTGGCGGTGTTCCTGGGGATGTTCTACCGGCTCATCGACGTGGCCGAGCCCCGGGCGATCGCGTACTACCGCCGGGGTCTCGTCGTGCTGGGCATCC
>CADEEV010000034.1:16322-46591 GCA_902826455.1 uncultured Acidobacteriota bacterium
GGGCCTGACCTGGAACGGCCACGGGCTGCGCCTGCTGGAGCTCTCGTTCTTCGTCGTGGCGCCCTACGTCCTGTTCGTGCTCGTGCGCGAGGTGCGCCTCGGGAACCCCGAGGGCCTCACCTTGAGCTTCGGCCTGCTCACCCTGGTCGCGGCCTGCGTGAGCGACGTGCTCCTCGACCGCGGCGTGATCGTGGCCCCCCGGCTGATTCCCTACGGCTTCACCGCGTTCCTCGTGTCGATGGCCATGTCCCTCGCCAACCGCTTCACCCGCGTCTACCGCGAGATGGAGCGGCTGCAGGCGGATCTCGAGGTGCGCGTCGCCGAGCGGACCCGCGAGCTCGCCGACGCGAACCGCGCCAAGAGCGACTTCCTCGCCAACATGAGCCACGAGGTGCGCACGCCGATGAACGGCGTGCTGGGCATGGCGCGGCTGCTCCTCGAGACGCGTCTCGACGCCCAACAGCGCGAGTATGCCGAGCTCATCGTGCACTCGGGCCGGGGCCTGCTGTCGGTCGTCAACGACGTGCTCGACTTCTCGAAGATCGACGCCGGCAAGATGGAGCTGCAGCCCGTGGACTTCGGCTTCCGGGCCGAGCTCGGCGCCGTCCTCGCGCCCCTCGCGAACGTGGCCCGCGATCGCGGCCTGCAGTTCTCCTCGACGATCGACCCCGCCGTGCCCGACGCGGTGCGCGGCGACCCCGGCCGGATCGGGCAGGCCCTGACGAACCTGGTGGGCAACGCCCTCAAGTTCACCGAGGCCGGCTCCGTGCGCGTCACGATCGATCGCGTTCCCGGCGACGACCTGGTCGTGCGCTTCGAGGTCGCCGACACCGGCATCGGCGTCTCGGCCGAGGCCGGGGCCCGGCTGTTCCAGGCGTTCTCCCAGGGCGACGGCTCCACCACCCGGCGCTTCGCCGGCACGGGCCTGGGCCTCGTGATCGCGAAGCGCCTCGCCGAGCTCATGAACGGCAGCGTCGGCTTCCGGAGCGAGCCCGGCCAGGGCAGCGTCTTCTTCTTCACCGCCCGGCTCGCCCCGGCCGCGGGCCCGATTCCCTCCGCCCACGTCGAGCCCGTGCGGCCCCTGGCCGCGTCGCTCTTCGTGCTGGTGGCCGACGACAGCCGGCTCAACCAGAAGGTCGTCACCGGCATGCTCGAGCGTCTCGGCTGCCATGCCGACGTGGTGGGCAGCGGCAGCGCGGCCGTGGAGGCCGCGGCCCAGCGGCCCTACGCCCTGGTGCTCATGGACTGCCAGATGCCCGGCATGGACGGCTACGAGGCGACGCGGCTGATCCGGGCCCGTGAAACCGGGCGCCGGCGCCTGCCGGTGATCGCGATGACCGCGAGCGCCCTGCCGGGAGATCGCGAGCGCTGCCTCGCCGCCGGCATGGACGATCACCTGCCGAAGCCCTTCAGCCCCGAGGAGCTGTCGGCCATGCTGCGGCGCTGGACCGGGGTCGAGGACGCGCCCGCGCCGCGGGCCGCCGACGCCGAGGACGCGCCGCTCAACCCCCACGTCGTGGCCGATTTGCGAGCGCTCGGGCCCGACTTCCTGCGGGAGTCGGTCGAGTTGTTCCTGGCCACGACACCGGCCAAGCTGCAGGCCATGCGCGACGCCCACGAGCGCGGAGACGGCCGGCTCCTGAAACAGAAGGCCCACAGCCTGCGGGGCAGCTGCGGCCTGATCGGCGCCCACCGCATGATGGAGCTGTGCGCGCGCCTCGAGGACCAGGCCGAGGGCGACACCCTCGACGCGACCGGGGCCCTCGTGGCCGCGGTCGGCAACGCCTTCCGCGACGCCGATCTCGCGCTCAAGGCCGAGCTCGACGGGCTGCCGGCGTGATGTCGTGCTGACCGTCAACGAGATCTTCTTCTCGATCCAGGGAGAAGGGACGCGAGCGGGGGAGCCGTGCATCTTCGTGCGTCTCACGGGCTGCCCGCTGCGCTGCGCCTGGTGCGACACGGCCTACGCGTTCCACGAGGGCACGCGGCGCGGCGAAGACGACGTGATCCGGGAGATCGAGGCCCACCCGTCGCGGCTGGTGCAGCTGACCGGCGGCGAGCCCCTGGCCCAGGCCGCGGCCTTTCCGTTCGTGACGCGCCTCCTCGACGCCGGCTTCCGGGTGCTCGTGGAGACCTCCGGCCACATCCTGACCGAGGGCCTCGACCCGCGCGCCGTCGTCGTGCTCGACGTGAAGGCTCCCGGCTCGGGCGAGGCGCACCGCATGGAGTGGCGCAACCTGGAGCTGCTGAGATCCACGGACGAGGTCAAGTTCGTGATCGCCGACCGCGCCGACTTCGAGTTCGCCCGCGTCGTCGTCGACGAGCGCGCCCTCGCCGGGCGCTGCACGGTGCTGTTCTCGCCGGTCCACGGCGTGCTCGAGCCCGGCCGGCTCGCGCGCTGGATCCTGGACGAGGGCGTGCCCGCGCGGCTGCAGGTCCAGCTCCACAAGTACCTGTGGCCCGGCGTCGAGCGCGGCGTATGAAGCCGCTCGCGGTCGTGTGCGTGAGCGGAGGGATGGACTCGTGCGTGACCGCGGCGCTCGCCCGCGAGCGCTTCCGCCTGGCGTTCCTCCACGGCAACTACGGGCAGCGGACCGAGGCGAGGGAGCTCGCCTGCTTCCACGCCCTCGCCGACCACTTCGGCGCCGAGCCGCGGCTCGTCGTGGACTTCTCCGCGCTGCACGCGATCGGCGGCAGCAGCCTGACCGACCGCGCCATCCCCGTGCGCGAGGGCGAGCCCGTGGCGGGCGTCGTGCCGACGTCGTACGTGCCCTTCCGCAACGCCCATCTCCTGTCGGCCGCGGCGTCGTGGGCCGAGGTGCTGGGCGCCACGGCCGTCTTCGTGGGGGCGGTGTGGGAGGACTCCTCGGGCTATCCCGACTGCCGTCCGGAGTTCTACGCCGCGTTCGAGAAGGCGATCGACCTCGGCACGCGCGACGAGACCCGGATCGCGATCGAGACGCCGGTGATCTCCCTGACCAAGGCGCAGATCGTGGCCCGCGGCCTCGCCCTCGGCGTCCCGTTCGGGAGCACCTGGTCGTGCTACCAGGCCGAGGACGTGGCGTGCGGCGCGTGCGAGAGCTGCGTCCTGCGCGCGCGCGGCTTCGCGGAGGCGGGCGCCGTGGATCCGCTTCCCCAGCGATGACCCGCCTGCTCTGCGTTCTCGCACTCGTCGCCAGGCTGCAGGAGGCTCCATCGCCCGCGCCCGTGCCGCCCGTCGAGCCGGCCGCCAACGAGACCGCCGTCATCGGGCTCCTGCAGCAGCTCGTCCAGGCCGAGGCGGCCTGGGGCCGCGACAACGGCGGCAAGCGCGCCTCGTTCCTCGACCTGATCCTTGCCCGGCAGCTGCCGGCCGACCTGCGCGACGGGATCGCCTCCGGCTACCGCTTCAAGCTGACGCTCGGCGAGAACCAGCGCACCTTCGAGGCCACGGCGACGCCTCTCGAGTACGCGCGGACCGGCACGCGCTCCTTCTTCGCCGACCGCAAGGGCGTGCGGGGAGACGACGCCCGCGGCGAGCCCGTGGGCGGCAAGGCGCCGGTCGTGTGGGCGGCCGAGAAATAGGCGCCGAGGTTATACTGGAGTTTCTCAGGGGGTCATCGCGATGAAGCGTTTCCTGTTCGTGACCGGCGCGGCGTTGGTGTTCTGTCTCGCGGGCTCATCCGCCCAGGCTCAAACCGGCACCGCCCGGGGACGGGTCGTGGACGACAAGGACCAGCCGCTGATCGAGGCCAAGGTCCTGATCGAGTACCAGGGCGGCGTCACCCGCAGGCTCGAGGCCAAGACGAACAAGAAGGGCGAGTACACCCAGGTCGGCATGCAGCCCGGGATGTACAAGTTCACGGCCTCGAAGGAAGGCTACCAGGGCGGCTACATCGAGACGCGCGTGAACCTCGGGGACATCACGTCGATCCCCGACCTCAAGCTGCGCACGATGGAGGCCGCGCGGGCCGAGGCCGCAGCCGCGGGCGGCGCGGGCGCCGGCGGCGGACTCGCGGTGCCGTTCAAGGCCGCGGTGGACCTGCTCCAGGCCAACAAGCTCGACGAGGCCGAGGCGGCCTTCAAGGCCATCGAAGCCACGAACCCCACGGTTCCCCAGATCCCGTACAACCTGGCGCAGGTCTACACGCGCAAGGGCGACAACGCCGCCGCCGAGGCCGCCTACCGCAAGGCGATCGAGGTGGATCCGAAGTACTCCGAGGGCTACGTGGGCCTCGCGAACCTGCTGCTCGCCACGCGCCAGAACGACAAGGCCCTCGAGGTGATCCAGGCGGCGGCCACCGCGGACCCCAACGACGCGAAGCTGCAGCTCCAGCTCGGCGCCGTGCTCTTCAACGCCAACAAGCCCGAAGAGGCCGCGACCGCGTTCACCAAGGCGCTGGCCCTCGACTCGACGCTGGCCGAGGCCAACTACTACCTCGGGACGATCGCCGTCGGCCAGAACAAGACCGCCGACGCCGTGGCGTTCCTGGAGAAGTACCTGGCCTCGAACCCGCCCGCGGGCCAGAACCGTCAGGCGGCCGAGGGGCTGCTGGGTTACCTCAAGCCCAAGAAGTGATGCGGGACCGGCTCGCCGCCGTCCGCGACAGGATCGCTCGGGCGGCGGCGCGCGCGGGACGCAGGGCCGAAGACGTCACCCTCATCGCCATCAGCAAGACCTTTCCGGCGTCGGCCGTGCGCGAGGCCTTCGCCCTGGGCCTGCGGGACTTCGGCGAGAACAAGGTCCAGGAAGCCGAGTCGAAGGTCCGCGAGTTGCCGGATCTCGTGGCCGCCGGCGCGCGCTTCCACCTGGTGGGCCACCTCCAGGGCAACAAGGCGAAGAAGGCCGTCCCGATCTTCGACCGCATCCATTCGGTCGACTCGATCGATCTCGCCGGGCGCCTCGACCGCCTTGCCGCCGAGGCCGGCCGTACCTTGGCCGTCCTCGTCCAGGTGGACCTGGGGAAGGAGGCCACGAAGACGGGCCTCGACGACGCCGGGCTCCTGGCGGCTCTCGAGGCGTTGCGCGCACTCAGGGCCCTGCGCGTCGACGGCCTCATGACGCTGCCGCCGGCCACCGAGGATCCCGAAGGCGCGCGGCCGTTCTTCGCCCGGCTGCGCGACTACCGCGACCGTGCCGCGCGCGAAGGCCTGCTCGCCGGCGGGGAGCTCTCGATGGGCATGAGCCACGACCTCGAGGTCGCGATCGAGGAAGGCGCCACGATGGTTCGCGTGGGCACGGCGCTCTTCGGGACCCGGACGCCCGCGGCCGTCTAGGGGATTCCTAGTGCAGCCAGCGCGGCGGCTCTTCAGGCCGCTCGACCGGACGCAGGTGGGTCGGCCGCCGGGGCGTGAACCGCACGCTGCGAGCCCGAAGCCGTAGCCACAGGCCGCGCGGCGTCACGCCGTGGAGCCACGCCATCGTCAAGGCGATCGCGACGAGGTTCGGGAGGAAGACGCCGATACCGCCGAGCGCCGCGAACAGCAGCGTGCCCGCGATCGTCAGGATCACCAGGCGCCGGCCCGCGACGGGCAGCACGAAGTAGACGAGGACCTGGGAGCCCGGGAACTGCGTCGCCCAGGCCAGGATCAGGCCTTCGACGAGCGGCCACGCGGAGAACCAGCTGCCCGCGCCCAGGCTCGTCCACAGGAACTGTGCGATCAGGCAGGTCACGAGCCCGGTCGAGACCACGAGGCCCAGGCAGCGCAGCAGGAAACGCTCGGGGCCCCAGGAGCTCGCGAGGTCGCGGCCGAAGAACAGCAGCGACAGGACCGCGAAGATGAGGCCGAGGGGCGAGGGCTCGAAGAACGTCCAGGTGACGAGGCGCCAGACCTGCCCGGACAGGACGGCGCCCGGCTGCAGCAGGCCCAGGGCGAGCAGGGACCCGATGCCGTTGCGCGCGCCGGCGACGCCCAGCACGGTCGCCACGAGCGTCGTGCCGGCGAGCAGCATCGGCGCCATCGGGAAACGCGCGCCCAGGACGGTGACGTGGCGCTGCAGGAACGGCACGCGTCGCATGGCGCCACTATAGCTTGAGAAGTACGGGCTAAGGTGCGACCCTAGAGGCCCATGAAGATCTCGCCGATGGACATCCAGAAGCAGACCTTCGGGCAGCAGATGCGCGGCTTCGACCGGGAAGAGGTGAAGACCTACCTCAACCTGGTGGCCGAGGAAGTGGCGGCGCTGCAACGCGAGCGTGACGCCTTCGAGCACGAGATCGGCAGCCTCAAGGCCCACCTCGACGAGCACCGCCAGCGCGAGACGATCCTCAAGAACACCCTGCTCACGGCCCAGCGCATCTCCGAAGAGCTGAAGGAGGTCGCGCGCAAGCAGGGCGAGGCGGTGATCCAGCAGGCGGAGATGCAGTCGGACCGCCTCCTCGAGCTGGCCCAGGCCCGAGCCCACGAGGTGGAACGCGGCATCCTCGACCTGCGGGCGCAGCGCACCTCAATCCGCACCGACATCCGCGCGCTCCTCACGCGCCTCACGACGATCCTCGACCTGCAGGAAGAGGCCGAGGTCGAGGACAACCTGCGGTTCCTGAAGCGCCGCGAAGAGGCGTGATCCGCGGCCAGCCGCCGCGGACGGCCGATCTCGTCGTCCGCAACATCGGTCGCCTCGCGAGCCTGGCCGGGCCGGCGCCCCGCCTGGGCCCGGCGATGCGCGACCTGGCCTTTGTCGACGACGCGGTGCTCGCGTCCAAGGGCAGCCGGATCGTGTACGCGGGGCCGGCGGGCGACTGCCCACCCCTCGAGGCGAAGCGCGAGCTCGACGCCGGCGGCGCCATGGTCGTGCCCGGCTTCGTCGACGCCCACACCCACATCGCCTTCGCCGGCGATCGCGACGAGGAGATCGTGCGGCGCCTGGCGGGCGCGAGCTACAAGCAGATCGCCGCCGACGGCGGCGGCATCGTGCGGTCCGTGACGGCCACGCGGGCCGCGCCGGTCGAGGCCCTCGAGCGGGGGATCCGGGCGCGGCTCGACGAGATGCTGCTGCAGGGGACCACGACGGTGGAGGTCAAGAGCGGCTACGGCCTCGAGACCGCGGCCGAGATCCGGTCCCTCGAGGCGATCCGTGGGGCATCCGCGCGACACCCCGTGCAGGTGGTGCCCACGTTCCTCGGCGCCCACGAGGTGCCGGTCGAGCATCGCGGGAACCGGGGCGCCTACGTCGACCTGCTCGTGGAGGAGATGATCCCGGAGGTGGCGCGCCGCGGCCTCGCGCGCTTCTGCGACGTCTTCTGCGAGGACGGCGTCTTCAGCGTCGACGAGAGCCGCCGCATACTCGAGACGGCCCGCGCCCACGGGTTCGCGCTGCGGGTCCACGCGGACGAGCTCGGCTGGACGGGCGGCGCCGAGCTGGCCGCGGCCCTGGGCGCGCGCTCGGCCGACCACCTGCTGTTCGCGTCGGAGGCGGGCATCGCGGCGATGGCGCGGGCCGGTTGCGTCGCGACGCTGCTGCCGTCGGCCGCGTTCTACCTCCGGCTCGGCCGCTTCGCGCCGGCCCGGGCCATGATCGACGCGGGCGTCGCCGTGGCGCTCGCCACCGACGCGAACCCCGGCGGCGGCCTCTCCCCCTCGCTCCCGTTCGCCATGACGATCGGCTGCTTCGCGATGGGCCTCTCCCTGGAGGAGGCGCTGGTGGCCGCGACACTCAACGCGGCATATTCTCTCGACGTGCATCGCGACGCGGGCAGTCTCGAAGCGGGCAAGCGGGCGGACTTCGTCGTGCTGCGCTCGGCGCGGCTGCTCGACCTCGTGCGCGTCGGCGTCGGCGCGATCCGCACGGTCGTGGCCTCGGGCCGTGTCGTGGTGGAGTCGGGACAGAGGGTCGAGTGAGCACGAGCCCGGCCCTCGTCGTCGAGAACCTGACCAAGACCTATCCCGCGAAGGGCAAGGCCCCGGCCGTCGAGGCCGTGCGCGGGCTGTCCTTCAGCGTCGAGGCCGGGGAGTTCTTCGGCCTGCTCGGACCCAACGGAGCCGGCAAGAGCACGACCCTCGGCTGCATCACGACCCTCGTGCGTCCCACGGGCGGCCGGATCCTCGTGGCCGGCGTCGACGTCGTGGCCCAGCCCATCGAGGCGCGGCGCCGCCTCGCCGTCGTGCCCCAGACACGCAACCTCGACCGGGACCTGACGGTGCGGGAGGTGCTGACCTATCACGGCCGCTACTTCGGGCTGCCGGCCGCCGAGCGCGAGGCGCGCGCCGACCGCCTCATGACCGAGCTGCAGATCACCGAGAAGGCCACGTCGAAGCCGCTGACACTCTCGGGAGGCATGCAGCAGCGCGTGATGATCGCCCGGGCCCTCATGCACGACCCGCGCGTGCTGCTCCTCGACGAGCCCACGACCGGCCTCGACCCCCAGGCGCGGCGCCAGCTCTGGGAGCTGCTGCAGGGTCTCCACAAGCGCGGGGTCACGATCATCCTCACGACGCACTACATGGAAGAAGCGGACCGCCTCTGCCAGCGCCTGGCGATCGTGGACCACGGCCGCATCCTCACCCTCGACACGCCCGACAACCTGAAGAAGTCGCTCCCGGGTGGCGCGATCCTGGACCTCGTGGCGCGGACGCCGCAGCCGTTGCTGCCGACGCTCGCGGCGCTCGCCGGCGTCGTGCGCTCCGAGAGACTCGAGGACGCGAGCGGCGACGCGACGAAGGAGCGGCTGCGGCTGTTCGTGGATGCCGGCGACGGGCTGCTCGACCGCGTGCTGAGCGTCGTCAAGAGCGCCGGCGCCGACCTCGACCACGTGAGCCTCATGGCGCCGAGCCTCGAGGACGTGTACATCCACCTGACGGGAAAGGATCTGCGCGAATGACGGCCTTCCTGGCGCTGTTGCGCCGCGACATCGTCGTCGCGTCGCGCAACGCGTTGATGCTCCTGACCGCGTCCCTCACGCAGCCGGTCCTCGTGGTGCTGGTGTTCGGCAACATCCTGCCGCGGCTGCACCTCGTGTCCGACGAGTTCCGGGCCGTGATGGTGCCCGGTCTCATGTCGATCACGATGCTCATGGCCGGCGTGCAGGGCGTGCTGATGCCGCTGTCCACGGACCTCGGCGGCAGCCGCGAGGTCGACGAGCGCCTGCTGGCGCCGATCTCGGTGCTGGGCGTGTCGATCCAGAAGGTCGTGGCCGGCGCGATCCACGCGGGCACGGCCGGCCTGATCGCCCTGCCGGCGATGATGCTGCTCATGCACAAGGTCACGGGCGTCGAGGTCCACCCGCGCTGGGCGCTGCTGCTGCCCGGGGTCGTGCTCTCGGGCCTGCTCTCGGCGTCCTTCGGCCTGACCCTCGGCACCCAGGTACAGCCGCGTTTCGCGGGGCTGCTGTTCGCGGTCGTGCTGGGGCCGCTCATGCTCTTCGGCTGCGCCTACTACCCGTGGATGGGCCTCGCGGTGCTCGGACCCGTCAAGTACGTGTTCCTCCTGAACCCGCTCGTGTTCATGAGCGAGGCGATGCGCATGGCGGTGACGCCCGACGTGCCCCACATGCCGACGCCGCTCCTCGTGGGCGGGCTCGTCGGCTTCACGGTGCTGTTCGTCGTGCTGGGCACGCGCTCCTTCGCGAGGCGCACGATCCTCTGATGCGCCGGGCGCTGCCCGCGGGGGTGTTCGTGGTCGCGGCGCTCGCCTTCTTCGTCGCGACGAAGCGGAGCGCCGTGTCCTGGAACGAGTACTCGCGTCTCGCCAGCGTCGAGTCCCTGGTCGAGCGCGGCACCTTCAAGATCGGCCGTTCGGCGCTCGGCCAGAGGACGCGCGACAAGGTCCTCATCGACGGCAGCTTCTACGCCGACAAGCCGCCCCTGCTGCAGCTGGCGGCGGCGGCGCCCTACGCGGCGCTCCACGCCGCCGGCCTGCGCCTCGCGCCCGACGCCTGCCCCGGCACCGGGTGCGCCTACCGGCCGTTGACCTTCCTCGTGGTGGGCCTGCCCGCGGCCGTGATGCTGGCGCTCTTCAGCGCCTTCGCCCGCGACCGGACAGGCTCCGTGCCCTGGGCGATCGGCCTCACGCTGATCCTCGGCGCCTGCACCCTGGCGCTTCCGTACAGCCTCGTCTTCAACAACCACATGCCCACCGCCGTGGCCCTCGTCGCGGCCTATGCCCTCGTGCCTGCCCAGCCCTCGGGGGCCGACGGCCCGCGGCTCTTCGCCGCCGGCGCCCTCGCCGGAGCCGCCTTCGGGTTCGAGCTGCTCGCGGCCCTGCCGATCCTCGCGCTGGCCGGGCTCGTGGCCTGGCGCTCTCGTCGCGGCGTGCTGGCGTTCGCCGCCGGAGGCGTGCTCGTGACGGCCGTGTCCGTGGCGGCCGATCTCGCGACCTGGGGCCACGTCCTGCCGCCCTACTTCGCCACCCACGGCTACCGCTACGCCGGCTCGCCCTACGGCGATCACGTCGCCGGCCTCAAGGACTCGGGCGACCCGTGGCTGAACCTCGTCGAGGGGACGCTCGGCTCGCAGGGCGTCGTGGCCCACAGCCCGGCGCTCCTGCTGGCCGTCGTCGCGCTCGTCCAGGTGCTGCGCGCACGCGCCCATCCCTACCGGCACCACGCGCGCGCGGCCGCCGTCGGCGCCCTGGCATTCGCCGCGTGCGTCTTCCTGATGACCCGCGCCCACGGCGGCCAGTCCTTCGGCAACCGGCACTTCCTCGCCATCCTGCCGCTGCTCTTCTTCTTCCTCGCGCTCGTGCCCTCGCCCCGGACCGCCCTCGGCTACGCGGCCGTGGGCCTCCTGGCGCTGATCGGGCTCGTATCGGCGAGCCGGGGCGCGCGGGAGCCCTGGCGGGCGATCCCGCCGCCGCTCTACGTCGACGTTCTCGAAGACCCGGCACGGCCCCGTCTCTGCGCGGGCCTCGTGAGCGCGTGCTGGCCCGCCGGAGGCGTCGCGCCGCCTTGACATTCATTCAACCTTAAGGTTGAATGACTCCATGACGCCTGCAGCCTCCCTGGACGACGCGCTCTACGCCGTGGCCGACCCGACGCGCCGGCGCATCGTCGAGCGCCTGATGCGCGGCCCTGCCCGCGTCACCGATCTCGCCGCGCCCTTCGAAATGTCGCTGAACGGCGTCTCGAAGCACCTGAAGGTCCTGGAGTCCGCGGGCCTGCTCGCGCGCGATCTCCAGGGGCGCGAGCACTACCTGCGCCTGCGTCCCCAGGGCCTGCGCCGCATCCACGCCTGGACGAGCCGCTTCGAGAGGTTCTGGTCCGCGAAGCTGGACGCCCTCGAGGCCCAGATCGACAAGGAGAACGAAGACCGATGACGACCGCAGTGACGCCCAATCCCAACGTGCGCGGGCCCTTCGAGTGCGCGGTGCCCCGCGTGATCAACGCCCGCCCCGAGCGCCTGTTTCGAGCCTGGACGGATCCCGAGAAGGCACGGCCCTGGCTCACGAACGGCGGCGACCTCATCCTGCAGCCCCACGTCGGCGGCCTGTTCTTCCTGAACATGGTCTACAACGAGCACACCTACCCGCACTACGGCCGCTACCTGCAGGTCGAGAAGGACCGGCTTCTCGAGTTCACGTGGATGTCCCAGGGGACCCTGGGCAAGGAGTCCGTCGTGCGCGTGACGTTCGAGCCGCAGGGCGAGCGCACGAAGGTCACGATCGTCCACAGCGGTCTGCCCGACGAGAAGAACCGCGACGAGCATCACGGCGGCTGGACCGAGATCCTCGAATGGATGGAGCAGCGTCTCGAGAGCTGATCCGTAGCGCTGTCATATACTCGCCGCCATGGCGGTGATCGAGAGCCAGATCGACACGCAGGGCGCCGAGTTCCGCGAGAACAAGGCCGCGATGGACGCCCTCGAGTCGGAGCTCCAGGACAAGCTCGCCGTCACCCGCAAGGGCGGGGGCGACGAGGCGCAGAAGCGGCACCGCGAGCAGGGCAAGCTCCCGGTGCGCGAGCGCATCGAGCGGCTTCTCGACCCCGCGACGCCGTTCCTGGAGCTGGGGGCCCTCGCCGCCCACGGGCTCTACGAAGGCGCGGCGCCGTCCGCCGGCATCGTGACGGGCATCGGCCGCGTCAGCGGGCGCGAGGTGATGATCGTCGCGAACGACGCGACCGTGAAGGGCGGCACCTACTTCCCGCTCACGGTGAAGAAGCACCTGCGCGCGCAGGAGGTGGCGGCGGAGAACCGCCTGCCGTGCCTGTACCTCGTGGATTCCGGCGGCGCGTTCCTGCCGCTGCAGGCCGACGTCTTCCCGGACCGGGACCACTTCGGCCGCATCTTCTACAACGAGGCGCGCCTGTCGGCGGCGGGCATTCCCCAGATCAGCGTCGTGCTCGGCTCGTGCACCGCCGGCGGCGCGTACGTGCCCGCGATGAGCGACGAGACCGTGATCGTGAAGGGCAAGGGCACGATCTTCCTCGGCGGACCGCCGCTCGTGAAGGCCGCGACGGGCGAGATCGTGACGGCCGAGGAGCTGGGCGGCGCCGACGTCCACGCCCGGAGCTCGGGCGTCGCCGACCACTACGCCCTCGACGAGGAGCACGCCCTCGCCACGGCCCGCGACATCGTCGCGCACCTCACGGCGCGCAAGGACCTGCCCTGGGAGCCCCAGGCCCCCGCGGCTCCCCTCTATGCCCCCGAGGAGCTGGGCGGCGTCGTCCCGAAGAGCCTGCGCAAGGCCTACGACGTGCGCGAGGTGATCGCGCGGCTCGTGGATGGCAGCCGCTTCCACGAGTTCAAGGCGCTCTACGGCGCCACCCTCGTGACCGGCTTCGCCCACATCGAGGGGCTCCCGGTCGGCATCCTCGCGAACAACGGCGTGCTGTTCTCGGAGAGCGCGCTCAAGGCCACGCACTTCATCGAGATGTGCTCGCTGCGCAAGATCCCCCTCGTCTTCCTCCAGAACATCACGGGCTTCATCGTGGGGAAGGAGTACGAGCAGAAGGGCATCGCGAAGGACGGCGCGAAGATGGTGCACGCGGTCGCGAACGCGCCGGTCCCGAAGTTCACCGTCGTGATCGGCGGCAGCTTCGGCGCCGGCAACTACGGCATGTGCGGCCGCGCCTACCAGCCGCGCCAGCTCTGGATGTGGCCGAACGCGCGCATCTCGGTGATGGGCGGCGAGCAGGCGGCGTCGGTGCTGGCGCAGGTGAAGGTCGAGCAGCTCGAGCGCCAGGGCAAGACCCTGACGCCGGAGGAGATCGCGGCGTTCAAGGCGCCCACCCTCGCGAAGTACGAAGAGGAGGGGAGCCCCTACTACTCGACCGCCCGGCTCTGGGACGACGGCGTCATTCCGCCGGCCCGGACGCGGGCCGTGCTGGCCCTCGGCCTCTCCGCGGCGATGAACGCCCCGATCCCCGACGCCCGCTTCGGCGTCTTCCGCATGTGAGGGCGGCCCGCTCCTGACGCCGCGCCGTCCCTATCTCGCGCTGCGCCACCGGGATTTCCGTCGCCTTTGGATCTCCCAGCTCGTCTCGCAGGTGGGCTCCCAGATGCAGGTCCTCGCCATCAACTGGCACGTCTACCTGCTCACCCATTCCCCCCTGGCCCTGGGCTTCGTCGGCCTGACCCGCGTCATCCCGGTCGTGCTGTTCTCCCTCGCCGGCGGCGTCGTGGCCGACCGCCGCGACAGGCGCCAGGTGATGTTGCTGACCCAGGGCGCCATGACCCTCGTGTCGATCGCCCTCGCGATCGTGGCCATCGGGCGCCACGAGACGGTCTGGCTGCTCTATGCGCTGAACGCCGTGCAGGCGGCGGCCTCGGCCTTCGACAACCCCGCGCGCCAGGCCCTGATCCCGCGCCTCGTGCCCGGCGAGGACCTGCCGGGCGCCCTCGCGCTGAACCTCACGATGTTCCACGCCGCGATGATCGGCGGCCCGGCCCTGGGCGGCCTGTTGATCGGCGGCGCCGGCCTGCCCGGCTGGTCGGACGGCGCCCGCCTGGGCCTGCTCTACGGCCTCAACGCGGCGTCGTTCCTCGGGGTCATCGCGAGCGTCGCGACGCTCCACACGTCGGGCGCGCCCGAGGTGGCCCCGGGCGGCCACGAGGGCGTCGTCGATTCGCTGCGGGCCGGGCTGCGCTTCGTGTTCACCACGCCGATCATGGTGTGGACCATGGCCCTCGACTTCTTCGCCACGTTCTTCTCGGGGGCCATGTCGCTCTTGCCGATCGTCGCCGACCAGATCCTCCACGTCGGCCCCCAGGGCTACGGGTGGCTCGTGGCCGCGCCCGCCGCGGGCGCGGTCCTCGGGTCGCTCTACACGACGTTCCGGCCCCTGCCCCGGCGCCAGGGCCGCGCGCTGCTGTGGGCGGTCGGGGTCTACGGGCTCGCGACGATCACCTACGGCCTCTCGCGGAGCTTCCCGCTCACGCTGGCCGCGCTCGCCCTCACCGGCCTCGCGGACCTCGTGTCGACGGTGATCCGCCAGACGCTCCGGCAGGTGCTCACACCCGATGCGATGCGCGGGCGCATGACGTCGATCAACATGGTCTTCTTCATGGGCGGTCCCCAGCTCGGCGAGATGGAGGCGGGGCTCGTGGCCTCGTTGTTCGCCTCCGCGGCCGTGGGGGTCACGGCGTCGGTCGTCTCGGGCGGCCTGCTGACCGTTGTCGCCGCCGCGCTCGTCGCGTGGCGCGCGCCCCTCGTGCGCGACTACGAGGGCCCGGGCCGCATGTCATACTCGGGCCCGTGAACTACGAGCGCATCGAGCTCGAGCGCGACGGTCCCGTGGCCCGGGTCTGGCTCAACCGGCCCGAGGTGCGCAACGCCTTCGACGGCCTCATGGTCACCGAGCTCCGCAAGTGCCTCTTCGAGCTCAAGGACGACGACGAGGTGCGCGTCATCGTCCTCGGGGGACGCGGCGTCGCCTTCTGCGCCGGGGCCGATCTGCAGTGGATGAAGGCCATGGCCAGCGCGGGTCACGACGAGAACCTGCGCGAGGCCCAGGCCCTGGCCGACCTGTTCTTCACCGTGTACGAATCGCCCAAGCCCATCGTGTGCCGCGTCCACGGCGC
Source organism: uncultured Acidobacteriota bacterium (assembly GCA_902826455.1). Lineage (GTDB taxonomy): Bacteria > Acidobacteriota > Vicinamibacteria > Fen-336 > Fen-336 > CADEEV01. The sequence continues at coordinate 31,257 of CADEEV010000034.1, forward strand.
GGCCCTGGGCGGCGGCGCCGGCCTCGTGGCGGCGTCGGACATCCCCGTCGCGTCGTTCGGGACGCAGTTCGGCTTCACCGAGGTACGCCTCGGGATCCTGCCGGCCGTGATCTCCCCCTACGTCCTGCGCAAGATCGGCGAGTCGGCCGCGCGCGAGCTGTTCCTGACCGGCGAGCGCTTCGAGGCCGTGAAGGCCCAGGAGATCGGCCTGGTGCGGGCGGCCGTGCCGATCGAGGACCTGGACGGCGCCGTCTACGGCCGCGTGCAGGAGCTCCTGAAGTCGGGCCCGAAGGCGATGGCGGAAGCGAAGGCGCTGATCCGGGAGGTCGCGTTCCAGCGCGTCGAGGACCTGCAACGCTACACGGTCGAGGCCATCGCCGAGATCCGCGTCTCGCCCGAGGGCCAGGAGGGCATGCGCGCCTTCCTCGAGAAGCGCAAGCCCGGCTGGGCGCTCTAGACTCCTGTCGTGGGACTCTTCAAGAAGATCCTGATCGCGAATCGCGGCGAGATCGCCGTGCGCGTGGCGCGCACCTGCCGCGCCCTCGGCATCCCCACGGTCGCGGTCTACTCGGAGGCGGACCGCGGCGCGCTCCACGTGCGCGAGGCCGACGAGGCGCTCGCGATCGGCCCGGCCGAGGCGCGTGAGTCGTACCTCGACGGCGCCCGCATCGTGGACGCGGCCCGGCGCGCGGGAGCCGACGCGATCCATCCCGGCTACGGCTTCCTGAGTCAGAACGGCGACTTCGCCGACGCCGTCGCCGCCGCGGGCGTGACGTTCATCGGCCCGCCGGGCCCCGTGCACCGGCTCATGGGCGACAAGAAGGGCGCGCGGCGCCTCATGGCTGCCGCCGACGTCCCCGTGGTCCCCGGCTACGACGGCGACGACCAGCAGGACGCGACGCTCGCCGCCGAGGCCGCGCGCATCGGCTGGCCGGTGATGATCAAGCCGTCGCGCGGCGGGGGCGGCAAGGGCATGCGGGTCGTGACGCAGGCCGCGGACTTCGCGGCGGCCCTCGCGTCCTCGCGGCGCGAGGCGCGGGCCGCCTTCGGCGACGACGTGATGGTCCTCGAGCGCTTCGTGTCGCGGCCGCGCCACATCGAGGTCCAGGTGATGGCCGACGCCCACGGCACGACGCTCCACCTGCTGGAGCGCGAGTGCTCGATCCAGCGCCGCCACCAGAAGGTCCTCGAGGAGACGCCGAGCCCGGCCCTCGATGCCGCGCGGCGCGCGGAGCTGTGCGCGGCCGGCGTCGCGGCGGCCCGGGCCGCCGGCTACGTGAACGCCGGCACCGTCGAGTTCCTCCTCGACCCGGAGGGCCGCTTCTACTTCCTCGAGATGAACACGCGCCTTCAGGTGGAGCACCCGGTGACCGAGGCCGTCACCGGTCTCGACCTCGTGCGGATGCAGATCGAGATCGCCGCCGGCCAGCCGCTGCGTCTGGGGCAGCAGGACGTGAGCGCGCGAGGGCATGCCCTCGAGTGCCGCCTGTACGCCGAGGACCCCGACCACGACGACCGGCCGTCGCCGGGCCGCGTCGTGGTCCTCGCGGCGCCCGACGGCCCCGGCGTGCGCTTCGACGCCGGGATCGCCGCCGGCTCCGAGGTCACGGTCCACTACGACCCGATGCTCGCGAAGGTCGTCACGTTCGGGGCGGACCGTGCCGAGTCCATCGCGCGCATGCGCGCCGCGCTGGCCCGCACCGCCGTCCTGGGCGTCACCACGAACCTCGCCCGCCTCCAGGCGATCCTCGCCCATCCCGCCTTCCTGAGCGGCGCCCTCCACACGGGCTTCCTCGACGAGCACCTGAAGGACGGCGGACGAGCCGAGCCGCCCCCGGCCGCGGCCCTCCAGGCCGCTGTGGCCGCCCTGCGCCGCGCGCGTCCGGCGGCGGGTCCCGCCGCCCAGGCCCGCCCGGACCCCTGGAGCAGCCTCGGCGGCTGGCGCCTGCCATGACGCGCTTCGTCTCAGGCGACGTGGAGCTCGAGGTCGACGACCGGGCCGCCCTCGCCCTCGACGTCGCCGAGCTGGGCCCCGGCTCTTTCGTGCTCCGAAACGGCGACAGCGAGGAACTTTTTCACTGCGTTCGCGTTGGTACCGTGGTGCACCTCTGGTGGCGGGGTGTGGCGTACCGCCTCGAGGATGCGGCCCAGGGCCCGCGCGCGAGCCAGCGCCAGGGCGGCGGCGGTCTCGAAGCCCCGATGCCGGGCAAGGTCATAGCGGTGAAGAAGGCGGCGGGGGACGCGGTCGCCAAGGGAGAAGAGATCCTGATCGTCGAAGCGATGAAGATGGAGAACGCGATCCGCGCGCCGAAGGACGGGCGCATCAAGACGATCGCGGCGAAGGTGGGGGACATGGTGGCGCCCGGAACCGTGCTGGTGGAGATCGAATGAAGCGCCTGGCGCTGATCCTGGCGCTCGGCTGCGCCGCGTGCGGCTCCGATCCCGAGGCCCCGTCGCAGCTCCCCGTGTCGGGCACCTGGTCCCTGAGCCAGCTCGTCCAGGCCGGCGGCACGACCTGCGGCGAGGGCGGCACCCTGACCGTGGTCCAGCCCAGCCTCACCGAGACCGCGATCACGGGCACGTTCAGCGCCCGCGGCGCGTGCGAGACCCCCAGCATCGCGGTCGACTTCCTGCGCTCGGGCGACCTGCTCGGCGGCGCCGTCGACGGCACGCGGATCCGCTTCAGCCTCGGCGTCTGCACGTACGAGGGCACGCTGTCGGGGACGCCGCCCAGCGGCGGCGGCGGCACGGCGCGCTGCACGGGTCTGCCGGGCACCACGGGCGAGCTGGCCGGCACGTGGGAGATCGCGAAGTGAGCCTGCCGGAGCGCGTCGTCGTGGTCGACGTCGGGCCGCGCGACGGGCTCCAGAACGAGGCCACGGCGCTCTCGGTCGACGAGCGCGTGGCGTTCTGCGATCGGCTGGTGGCCGCGGGCCTGCCGGTCGTCGAGGTGGGCGCCTTCGTGTCGCCGAAATGGGTGCCGCAGATGGCCGGCTCCGACGCGGTGCTGCGGCGCGTCGCGCCGCGCGAGGGCGTGCGGCTGCCGGTGCTGGTGCCGAACCGCACCGGCTACGACAACGCGCGCGCGGCCGGGGCCCGCGCCATCGCCGTGTTCACCGCGGCCAGCGAGACCTTCAACCGCAAGAACGTCAACGCCTCGATCGCCGAGTCCTTCGCGCGCTTCGCCGAGTTCGTCCCCGAGGCGCGCCGCGACGGGATCTGGGTGCGCGGCTACGTGTCGACCTGCTTCGGCTGCCCCTACGAGGGCAAGGTCGCGCCCGAGGCGGTGCTCGACGTGGCGCGGCGGCTCGTGGACGCGGGCTGCGACGAGGTGTCGATCGGCGACACGATCGGTGTCGCCGTGCCGACCCAGGTGTCCGACGTGATGGGTCGCCTGCGCGACGCCCTGGGTCCCGCGCGCCTCGCCGTCCACTTCCACGACACCCGCGGCACCGCCCTCGCCAACGTCCTCGCGGCGCTGCAGGAGGGCATCGCGATCGTCGACAGCTCGGCGGGCGGACTCGGCGGCTGTCCCTACGCGCCCGGCGCGAGCGGCAACCTCGCGACCGAGGACCTTCTCTACATGCTCCACGGCATGGGCGTGGCGACCGGCGTCGACCTCGAGGCGGTCGCGGCCGCGTCCGGCGCCGTCGGGCGGGCCCTCGGGCGCGCGTTGCCGAGCAAGTACCTCCAGGCCTGCGCCTCGGCCTGAGGGCGCCCGTCGAGCTGTGCTAGGCTGCCCTCGTCCTTCGCCCTCCGCTGGGAGACGTCCCGTGCCTCGACGTCCTCGACTCTCGCTGCAGCTCGCGCTGGGGCTGCTGGGCCTCGCCTGCACGCGGCTCTCGGGAGCGCCCGCGCCGTTCACGATCGCCGTGCCCTCGGTGCTCACCTCGCTCGATCCCTACGAGGACAGCGTCGCGAGCTCGATCGTGATGGAGAACCTCTACGATCCCTTGATCCGCCTCGACGCCAACATGCGCGTGCAGCCGGCCCTGGCCACGAGCTGGTCGAGCCCGGACCGCCTCACCTGGTCCTTCGAGGTCCGGCCCAACGTGCGCTTCCACGACGGCCGCCCCTTGCGATCGGCCGACGTCGTCCACTCGATCCGCGAGGCTCTGCGGGAGCAGGCGGGCGTGCGCTACTACCTGCTGGGTGTGTCGAGCGTCGAGGCCACCGGCCCGCTCACGGTGCGCCTCCACCTGTCGCGCCCGGTGCCGCCGCTGCTCAACCGCCTCTCGGGGATAAGGATCGTCCCCGAGGGCACGACCTGCGCGACGCTCCGGGGGGCCGCGGTCGGTACGGGCCCCTATCGCCTCGCCGATTGGCGCCCGGGCATCGAGGCCCGTCTCGTGCGCAACGACGCCTACTGGGGGCCTCGGCCCGACCTGCCCGAGGCGATCATCGCCCTCGGGCGTGCCCCGTCCGAGCTCGCCCGCGGCCTGCGCGACGGCGCCTGGAGCCTCGCGGCCCTCGCGGGCCGAACCCTGCCGGCCGACATCGCGAGCGACCCGCGCCTCGAGAGCTTCGAGCCCGAGAGCAACTACACGAAGTTCCTGGCCTGGGACCTCGGCCGCCGCGAGGCGCGCTACTGCCCCGTGCGGCCGAACCCGTTCCTCGACGCTCGTGTCCGCGAGGCGGTGGATCGCGCCCTCGACCGCGCCGAGCTCGCCCGGGCCGTGTCGCCCGAGGCGGCTCCCGCGGCCCAGCTCGTGCCCCGCTACGTCTTCGGCTTCGACCCGGCCCTGCCGGTGACGCGGCCGGACCGCGCCGAGTCGCGCCGGCTGCTGGCGGCGGCGGGCCTCGGCGCCGGGTTCCCGGTCTCGCTGCACACGCGCCCGCTGTTCGCCGAGGCCGCCGAGCGGGTGCGGGCCCAGCTCGCCACGATCGGCATCGCGGTCACGGTGGTCGTGGTGCCCGAGGCCGAGTTCATGAGCCGGTTCCCCCGGCCGGACTACACGCTGTGGCTCGATCGCTGGGGGTGCGCGAGCGCCGACGTCGGCGAGCTGTTCGAGAACGCGTTCCACAGCCGCGACGAGGCGCGCGGCCTGGGGCTGTTCAACGACACGGGCCACGTCGACCGGGCCCTCGACCGGGAGATCGAGGCCACCTTCGAGGTCGAAGGCAACGTCGAGCGCCAGGCCGGACTGCAGAAGCTGATGGCGCGCGTGGTGGGCACGCGCTACTGGCTGCCGCTCTACAACGACCGCGAGCACTACGCCGTCGATCGCGGCTACGCCTGGCGGCCGCGCCACGACCTGGGGATGCGGGTGGCCGACATCCGGAAGCGCTAGCGCTCCGCGGATGCCGGCCCGTCCGGACTAGAAGTAGATGCGGAGTCCGCCGCCGACCTGCAGGCCGCCGGCGTCCACCTCGACCTCGGGGTTCTCGCCCAGGGCGAGCTTGGCCTTGGCGCGGGCGAACCGGCCCTGGATGCCGAAGCCGATCGACTTCGAGAAGCGGTAGTCGACGCTCGCCCCGACGTTGAAGCCGAGCGGAGTGTCCTCGCCCTTGCCGGTCGGCGCGCTCGTGACCGTGACCGTGTCGTAAGGGTAGGTCTGCGAGTAGGCGACGGTGCTCAGGATGTCGGCCTGCACCTTGAAGATGCTGACGCCGCCCCAGGCCGAGAGGTCCAGGTTGCCGCTCTTGCCGAAGAACACCAGGTTGAGGTGGCCGGCCGTCTCCTTCATCTTGCCCGTCACGTCGCCGGTGGCGGTGCGGGGCTGGTTGAAGAAGAACGGATGCGGGAACGAGGCGTCGAAGGTCCCCGTGAGGTCCCGGTCGTACAGGGTGCCGCCGAGGGAGAAGCCGATGCTGCGGAAGGCGTTCCACTGGATCCCGACGTCGAGCCCGGGCGCCTTGTCGGCGTCGTAGGCCGCGTTGACCGTGGCGTTCTCCTGGTACTGCGGGAACGAGAACGTCTGGTCGAAGTCCGAGCCCCCGAGCTGATAACCGCCGCCCAGGAGCAGCTTGACCTTGTAGGGGTCGTCCGCCGCGAGGGCGGGCACGGCGAGCGTCGTGAGGAACAGGGCCAGCGTCGTGGTGCGCATCAGTTCACCCCCACCGCGGTCCAGGCCTGTGCGACGGCGGACTCGGCGGCGCCCCCGGCGCCGTAGAGATCGCGGGCCGCCTGGACCGTGGCCGCGCGCGCCGTCTTGAAGTTGGCGCTCGCCGGGAGCAGGTCGGTGAAGGCCCGATAGAAGACCTTCTCGATCTGCTCGCGGTTCGCGGCCCCGACCCCGGTCACGTGGATCCCCGAGACCCGGTTCGTGCCGCCCTCGATCGCGAGGAAGAACGCCTGGTTCGGGATGCCCGAGTTGATGTGGACGCCGCCGTTGTCCCCCGAGCCCGTGAAGCGGACGCTGTAGTGGTCGGGGTCGCCGTAGTCGTGGGGCCTCGCCATGGAGCGCAGCCCGCCCGGCGTGATCACGTCCTCGCCGATCAGGTAGTCCGCCCGGAGCGAGCCGTTGCCGGCCGGCTGGAAGTAGAACTCGGACGAGGTGGCCATCATGTCGGAGAACGACTCGTTGAGCGCGCCCGACTCGCCCTGGTAGATGAGCTGCGAGGTGAAGTCGGTGACCCCGTGGGTGAGCTCGTGGGTCACGACGTCGAGGGCGCCCGCCACGTAGTTCCAGCTGCGGTCGGCCAGGTCCACGTAGCCCTCGGGAAGGCCCTCGCCGTAGATCATGATGCCGTCGCCCAGGTAGAACGCGTTCAGGTAGAACTGGGCCACGATGTCGTTCGAGTAGTTGAAGATGTCGTCGCGGTTCACCGGGTGGGTGACGCTGCGGATCGGGATGTCGTTGTTGTTGAGGCCGCGGCGGCCGAAGCGCTTGAAGTAGTAGTCGTAGGTGAAGCCCGCGTAGGTGTGGGCGTCCACGTTGGCGCCGTCGGTCCAGGCGTTGTCGGCGTCGCGGGCCAGGTCCTGGTCGAACAGGTCGGCGACCGTGAAGAAGCGGTTGAGATCGCCGTGGAAGTCGAAGGTCGCGATGCGCGGTGGCCGCAGCTCGTCGTCGGCGACGAACTGGCTGCTCGACGAGCGGGCGCTGACCTTCTTGCGGTCCCCGAGGACGCCCGTGCCGGAGCCCACGGCCGACTGGCTCTTGAGGTCGTTCAGGTCCTTCACGAGGGCGCCCGTGCGCGCGTCGAAGAAGAGCAGCGAGATCGCGAGGCTGTTCGCCTTGCGGGCCCGGACCTTGTAGGTGAGGGCATAGGCGCCGCCGTCCAGAGGCAGCACCACGAGCTCGGGACGGCCGCCGCGGCCGAAGGGCTTCGAGCCCAGCTTCGCCACGGCGGCGAGGGCGTCGTCGGCCGTCAGGGTCGCGCGGGCGTCGATGTCGATGCCCTCGTACAGCGTGCCGAACACGGACACGACGCCGGCGGCGGAGTTCTGCACGACGAGCTCGCCGCCGAACACCGGCACTCCCTGGTGGAGCTGGGCGAAGCGCTGGTGGCGGCGCCCCGAGACGAGGGCGTCGTCCTGGCTGCGCGTCAGCCGGATCTGGCCGGCGTCGGACAACTGCTGCAACCGCGCGGTCCAGTTGACGAGATCCTGGCCGCCCGCGGTCGCGATCCGTTCCTCCCGTCCCTGGGCCAGCGCGGGCAGTGCCGCGGCGAGGACCAGGAACGCCATCAGACGACTCGAACGAGCAGACATGGTGCCTCCTGAGCGTGTACTTCTTAGCCGCGAAGCCTAAGAGCCTCGCGACGGGCTGTCAACGGGAAGAACTCGAGTCGCGCACGACGCGGCCGCCCTTCATCACGAAGCCGACGTGCTCCAGGATCCCCACGTCCGCGAGGGGGTCCCCCGAGACCGCCACGAGATCGGCGAAGGCCCCGGGCGCCACGACGCCGAGCTCGCCCCGGGCCCCGAGCATGTCGGCCGCGGCCGAGGTCGCGGCACGGATCGCCTCGGCCGGGCTCATGCCGAGCCGCACCATGGGCGCGAACTCCGCCGCGATCGACGACGTCCAGGGCGCGCCGCCGGTGTCGGTGCCGAAGGCGATCTTCACTCCCGCCTTCAGCGCCTTGCGGAAGGAGGGCTCGTGGAGCGCGGCCCGGGCCCGGTCGCGGCGGCCGGCGCCGGTCGTCTCGGGGGCCCAGTCGGTGTAGTAGATGCCGATCGTCGGGCAGTACCAGGTGCCCTGCCTCACCATCTGCGCGATCGCCGCGTCGTCGAGGTCGAGGCCGTGCTCGATCGAGTCGCAGCGGCCGTCGAGAGCGCGGTGCAGGCCGATGCCGCCGTAGGCGTGGCAGGCGACGCGCTTGCCGTTGCCGTGGGCCTCGTCGACGATCGCCGCCAGCTCCTCCACGGTGAGCGTCGGCTGGGAGACGAGGCGCCCCTCCTTGTCGACCCACGAACGGTGGGTCATGTACACCTTGATCCAGTCGGCGCCCTTCTCGATCTGCTCGCGGGCGGCCTTGCGGGCCTCGACCGGCCCGTCCACGATCGCGACGCCCTTGGGCAGCGCGATCTCGGGCGCGTAGCCCTCGAGGGGATAGCCGCCGGTCGTCGAGATCCCGAGGGTGGCGACGAACAGCCGTGGCCCCGGGATGTGGCCGCGCTCGATCGCCTCGCGGATCCCGACGTCGCCATACCCGGCGCCCTCGGTGCCGAGGTCGCGGATCGTCGTGAAGCCCTGGTCCAGGGCGCGCCGGGCCGCGACCGTGGCGCGCGCGGCGCGGTAGGCGAGGCCCTGCTGGAGGATGTTGCCGTCGTAGCCGCCCTCGGCCGGGTCCTCGCCCTGCAGGAAGAGGTGGGTGTGCGCGTCGATCAGCCCCGGCAGCACCGTGGCTCGGGAGAGGTCGATGACGGTGGCGCCCTCGGGCACCGGCAGGGCGCTGCCGACGGCCCGGATCCGCTCGCCCTCGATGACGATCACCTGGTCCCGGCGCGGCGCCCCGCCGCTGCCGTCGAGCAGCACGCCGGCCTTGACGACGACGCTGGCGGGAGCCGCGAGGAGGCCGATCGCGAGGGCCGGAATCAGCATGCGCGGACTATATCGCCAAGGTTGACCGGCCGGAACGCCGCTGCCTAGAATGGCCGCCTATGACGCCTGCCGAGCGTTGGGTGGATGAGGTCGCACGGACGACCAGGCCCGCGCGTGTCGTCTGGTGCGACGGTTCCCTGGCCGAGAACGAGCGCCTGGTCGGCGAGATGCTGGCCGACGGCACGCTCCAGAAGCTCGACCCGCAGGCGGCCCCGGGCAGCTACCTGCACCGCAGCCATCCCTCGGACGTGGCGCGCACCGAGCACCTCACGTTCATCTGCAGCCGCGAGCGCGAGGACGCCGGGCCCACGAACAACTGGATGGCGCCGGCCGAGGGCAAGGCCAAGGTCGCGCCGCTCTTCGACGGGGCGATGCGCGGCCGGACCATGTACGTCATCCCGTACGTGATGGGCCCGCTCGGCTCGCCCTTCAGCAAGGTGGGCATCGAGGTCACCGACAGCCCGTACGTGGTGGCCAACATGCGCATCATGACCCGCATGGGCCAGAAGGCCCTCGACCAGCTCGCGGGCGGCAGCGACTTCGTGCCCGGCCTGCACTCGATCGGCGACCTCTCCCCCGAGCGCCGCTACATCCTGCACTTCCCCGAGGAGCGCCTGATCTGGAGCGTCGGCTCCGGCTACGGCGGCAACGCGCTCCTGGGCAAGAAGTGCTTCGCGCTCCGCATCGCCTCGACCATGGCCCGCGACCAGGGCTGGATGGCCGAGCACATGCTGATCCTCGAGCTGACGCTGCCGTCGGGCGAGGTGCACTACGTCGCCGCGGCATTCCCCTCGGCCTGCGGCAAGACGAACCTCGCGATGCTCGTGGCGCCCCTCGAGATGCAGGGCTACAAGGTCCGCACCGTAGGCGACGACATCGCCTGGCTCCGGCCCGGCCCCGACGGCCGCCTCTGGGCCGTGAACCCCGAGGCCGGCTTCTTCGGCGTCGTGCCCGGCACCGGCCCCGAGACGAACCCGAACGCGATCGAGACGATCTCCCACGACACGATCTTCACGAACGTGGCCGTGACCCCCGGCGGCGTGCCGTGGTGGGAGGGCAAGGACAAGCACCCGCCCGCGGACCTCCTCGACTGGCAGGGCAAGCCCTGGGACCGCACCGGCAAGGCCGCCCACCCGAACTCGCGCTTCACCGTGTCGGCGAAGCAGTGCCCGAGCATGTCGTCGCGCTGGGAGGATCCCCAGGGCGTGCCGCTCTCCGCGATCATCTTCGGCGGCCGCCGCGGCCGTGTGGCACCGCTCGTCTTCCAGGCCTTCGACTGGGACCACGGCGTGTTCGTCGCGGCCACGATGGGCTCCGAGACCACGGCGGCCGCGACCGGCAAGGTCGGCGTCGTGCGCCGCGATCCCATGGCGATGCTGCCGTTCTGCGGCTACAACATGGGCGACTACTTCGGCCACTGGCTGCGCATGGGCACGGCCGTCTCCAAGCCGCCCGCCATCTTCCACGTGAACTGGTTCCGGCAGGACGCCGCCGGCCACTTCCTGTGGCCGGGCTTCGGTCAGAACCTCCGCGTGCTGCTGTGGATGGTGGAGCGCATCTCGGGCAAGGGCAAGGCAGTGGAAACCCCGATCGGCCTCGTGCCCACGCCGGACGCCCTCAACCTCGAGGGTCTCGACCTTCCCAAGGCCACGCTCGAGACGCTGCTCAGCGTGAACCGGGAGGAGTGGGCCGACGAGGTCCCGGAGATCCGGGCGTTCTTCGAGCGCTTCGGCGCGCGGCTCCCGGAGGCGATGACGCGCTCCCTGGACGGCCTCGCCCAGCGACTGGGCGTGACGGCGTCGGTCTAGCGGCGACCGCCGAACCGGATCGCCAGCCGTGCCGCCACGCCGCGTCCCGGCGCCGGCCCCACGCTGAACCGCACGCGCTGTTCCGGCTGTGACTCCCACCGTTCCCCGTGGGCGACGAGAGCGCCGACGCCGGCGCCCAGCGCGCCGAAGAAGGCGCCACCGATCAGGGCGCCCATCGGCTTGGGAAGGATGGGACCGAACGTCGCGCATCCGTCGAAGCTGCAGAACTCCCCGCCGCCGTCGTCATCGTCGCCCACGGCAAAGCCCAGTGCGGCCCCGGCCGCCGCGCCCAACGCGAAGCCGCGCGCGGCCCCGCGTCCCCGGCCGCTCGGGGCCTGGCTGAACTCGAGCCGCGCGACGGCGTTCCGCGGCACGGTGACGACGCGAGTGCCGACGGCGATGCGAAGCGAGTCCGTGTCTTCGGCGATCAGCGTGCCGACAAGGCGGGACGCGAGGTGGCTGGGGGCAGTGACCCGCACGCGGGGCCCGGCAGGCGTGACCGTCTCTGCAGCAGCAGGCTCGGAAAGGGAAAGCAGGACGAGGACCAGGGACGACAGTGCGGCTCTTCGTGGCATGGGAACCTCCTGGCGAAGGGTGCGCCCGCAGGGAGGACGGTTCCGTGACCGTGTTGCGGTTTGCCGACCGTCACAAGGCGGCGGAAGGCGTCAGTGCGACGCCTTGGGAGGCACGCTCTCGAAGTACAGCCATAGCGCGCTGAGCTCGAGATCCGTGAGGCTCCCGAAGTCGCGCGGCATGCTCGCCGCGAGCGTCGAGCCGTCGGGGCGCCGGCCGGTGCGCATGACGCGGACGAAATCGGCCTCGGACCAGCCCTTCATCGCGCCCCCCGGCGTGAGGTTCGAACCGCCCGGAGGCGGCCCGGCGCCGCCGCTCAGATCCAGCCTGTGACAGGAGCGGCAACCCGTGGCGGTCGCCAGGTGTTCGCCGTAGGCGACGCTCGCCGACGCGGCCGGCGGCGGGCGGCGCGAAGCCGCATGGTCGATCCGCTCGGCAGGGAGGACGGTCTGGGTCGTGGCCACCATCGCGAGGCGTCCGCCGAACTTCACGACGGCCGGCGGCCAGCTCCGGTCGACGGGCGCAACCTGGTCGATGAAGGCCACCATCGCCGCGAGGTCGTCGTCGGACATCCGCTGCATCTGATGGGACGGCATGAACACCAGGGGCCGTCCGTCTGGCCGCAGGCCGTGGAGCACGGCACGCACCCAGTCGCCCGAGGCGTAGCGCGCCGCGACCCCGCCCCGGCCCCGGGTCAGGTTGCCGGCGGGCAGGTAGGCCGTGAGCGGGATGTCCGCGACCACGCGCCCGCCGAGATCCTCGCCGTGACAGTCCTGGCAGAGGTAGATGCGCGCGAGGTGGCGCCCGCGCTCGACGGCCTCGGCCGAGCGCGGGATGGCGAGCGCTCGCACCTCGACCGGGTAGACACGCTCGAGCCGCGCGTTGGTCGAGAGGTAGAGGGCCGCCACACCGATCGCAGCGATCGCCACGAGTCCGGCCGAGAAGAGCCCGAGGATCCGAGGCCAGCGGCGTCGCTTTCCGTCCATGGCTCTCAATACGAGTCGCGCGGCCGTTCGTTCTTGCGCGGCGGTCCATAATTCTTGCGGCGCCGTCCCGGCGCGGCACTCGAGGAACCGACGTGGATGTGTTGAGCTCCGTGCTTCGGGAGATGCGCTTCGAGAGCGCGGGTTACCGGAGGCTGGAGCTCCGGGCCCCCTGGGGCATCGCGTTCGAGCAGGCCGGCCTGCGCGGCATCCACATCGTGGTGCGGGGACGCTGCGAGCTCCTGCTCGAAGACGGATCGGTGCACGCGCTCGCGACGGGGGATCTCGTCGTGACGCCGCGAGCCGACCCCCACGTGCTGCGCTCCCCGGGCCTGCCGCGGGTCCGGCCGGTTCCGGCGGGCGAGCTCGCGCGACACGGCCGGCGGGGGAAGATCCGCGCGGGCGGCACGGGCGAGCCGGCCGCGATCGTCTGTGGCGCCTTCGTGTTCCACGAGGCCGATCACCCGGCGCTGCAGGCGCTGCCGCGACTGATCCATGTGCCGGCCGGGCCGGGGCGCACGCCTCGTTGGCTCGCGGCCTACGTCGAGGCGCTGCAGTCCGAGGCGACCGATCCGGGGCCGGGCAGCGACGTCGTCCTGGCGCGGCTCTCCAGTGCGCTCGTCGCGAAGGCGCTGCGTTTCCACGCACGGGACGCCGTGGATCCCGGTTGGCTCCGGGGGCTGCAGGATCGCCATGTCGCGCGCGCTCTCGGCGCGCTGCACGACGGGCTCGAGCGTCGCTGGAGCCTCGTGTCCCTGGCGCGCGTCGCCGGGTTGTCCCGCGCCGCCTTCGCCGCCCGCTTCGCGCAGAGCGTCGGCGAGACGCCGATGCGCTACCTGCTCCGCTGCCGCATGGGGCTCGCCATGCGGCTGCTCCAGCAGGAGGGCGTCACGCTCGCCCGCATCGCCGGCGCCGTGGGGTACGCGTCGGAAGCGGCGCTCTCAACGGCGTTCAAGCGCCACGCGGGCGTCTCGCCGCGCGCCTACAAGCGGGGCGACCGGGCCTAGGCGGCGCTGCCCGCCGCGGCGGCCGGCGTCGCCTTCGTCGATACGGCCGTCAGCGCCTTCAGCATCTCGGCCATGCTCGTGTAGCGCTGGGCGGGATCCTTCGCGAGGCACTTGAGGATCACGGCCTCGAGGTCGGCCGGAACCTTGCGGTTCACGGCGGACGGCCGCGGCGGCTGGTCCTGGATGTGGGAGAGCACGACCTTCATCACGTTGTCGCCGTGGAACGGCAGCTTGCCGGTGAAGACCTCGAACAGCACGACGCCGAGGGCGTAGATGTCCGAGCGGAAGTCGGCCGGCAGGCCCTGGGCCTGCTCGGGCGGGATGTAGTCCGGCGTCCCCATCACCATGCCCTCGCTCGTGAGGCCCGAGTCGCCGGCCTTCACCGAGACGGGCTGGGCGATGCCGAAGTCCATGACCTTGAGCTCTCCCGATTCCGGGAGGATCAGCATGTTCTGAGGCTTGATGTCGCGGTGGATGACGCCCTGGCGATGGGCCGCCTCGAGGCCCTGGCACATCTGCTTCGCGATGCGCAGGCCGACCCCGAGGGGCAGGGCGCCCTTGCTCACGATGAGGTCCTTGAGCGTCACGCCCTCGAGGAACTCCATGGAGATGTAGGGCGTGCTGTCGGCCTCGCCGAAGTCGTGGGTGCGCAGCACGCAGCGATGGGTGATGCGGCGCGCGAGCTTCAGCTCCTGCTTGAAGCGCTCGAGCAGGGTCTTGTCGTTCTGCATCACGTCGTGACGCAGCACCTTGAGGGCGACCACCTCGTCGAGCTGCTTGTCCGTGGCGCGGTACACGACGCCCATGCCGCCCTTGCCCAGGATGGAGAGGATCTCGTAGCGGGCCGCGAACAGGGCGCCGGGCTGCACCATCGCCCGGGTCGGCGTGTTGCTGCCGGCGGTGGCGATCGTCTCCTGGCTCGAGAGGTCGCGCGCCGTCTCCTCGGAGCGCTTGATCTTGTCGCGCCCCTCGTGGAGGAACGCGATCATCTGCTCCTTCTCGCGCAGGTCCGCGAGCAGGCTGTTGAAGGTGCGGGCCAGCACGCCGATCTCGTCCTGGGAACGCACGGCCACGGGGCCCGAGTACGAGCCGTCCCGGGCCTTCTCGACGACGGCGGCGAGGGCGCGCACCGGCCCTGTGATGCTGCGTGCCGCGAGCCACGCGAGGACCAGGGCGATCGCCATGACGATCAGCGAGACCACCACGAGGCTGTTGCGGAAGCGCGTGAAGGACGCCATCGCCACCGACAGGCTGCGCAGGGCCACCATGCGGCCCGCGGTCTCGCCGCTGGCGGTCGCGAGCGGCACCATGACCGCGACGTAGGGTTCGCCGAGGTCCATCGTGAACGGCCCGCTCGCGGCGGCGCCCGGCGCGAACTGCGGGCCGCCGAGAAGGGCCTTGAACGCGCTCTCCCGCGGCCCGAGGGACGAGACCGTGAGCTGGGCGGGCGCGCCCTTCACGTCGGTCAGGTAGGCGACGTCGCTGTGGGTGAGCTTGTGGATCTGCGCCGCCACCGCCTCGTTGATGCCGTAGCCCGCGATCAGGACGCCCAGGGTCTCGCCGCCCGTGACCATCGGCACCGAGACCGCGTGATAGAGCTTGCCGCCCTGGCGCCAGACCGTGGCGGACTCCTCGCCCTCCTCGAGGGGCGCCTGGACCACGGGATCGGCCGCGAGGTTCTCGCCCTGGCCGCCGGAGCGATCGCTGCGCGCGATCACGACGCCGTCGGCGTCGGTCGCGATGAAGAAGTCGGCGCCCAGGTCCTGGCCGCGCTCGCGCAGCATGTCGAACACGGTGGCCTCGCGCACCTCCATGTCCTCGACGTTCGCGACGGCCGCCTTGAATGCCGGGTCGTTGCCGAGCACGCGGATGCCCAGCTTGAGCTTGCTGTAGCGGTCGGCCTGGAACGCCTCCCACACGTCGCGGGTCGCGGTGCTGGGTGAGGCCGGTCCCGCCCGCCTGGCCGACAGCCTGTCG
>CADEEV010000035.1 GCA_902826455.1 uncultured Acidobacteriota bacterium
CCGATGTTCACGTGGGGCTTCGACCTGTCGAACTTCTCCTTGGCCATGCTCTTTCCTCGAACTCCTCAGCTACCGTCCGCGTCTTCCGACCACTCGATCTGGAGCCCACGACCAGATTCGAACTGGTGACCTCGTCCTTACCAAGGACGCGCTCTGCCGACTGAGCTACGTGGGCCCTTACGACTGCACTCCCCGCGTCCCTGACTTGCGTTCCCGATTGGAGCGGGCGACGGGATTCGAACCCGCGACGTCCAGCTTGGAAGGCTGGAGCTCTACCAGCTGAGCTACACCCGCCTGGTCACGTTGCCGAATCCTGACTGCCCGACCGAGTTGGTGGGGAGGGAAGGATTCGAACCTTCGAAGCCCCAGGGGCGACAGATTTACAGTCTGTTGCGTTTGACCGCTTCGCTACCTCCCCGCCCGTTTTACCGCCGCGTCCTCATCGATGGAGCTGGCGGAGGGAATTGAACCCCCGACCCGCTGATTACAAATCAGCTGCTCTACCGCTGAGCTACGCCAGCGACAAACGCCGACTGTACCAAAGCGTCCAAGGGGTTGCAAGGGGAATGCCGAGAAAATTCTAGCGACGTCGGCGTCGATGTCGCTTCCGGCCCTGTCCACCGCCCTCGGGCGGCGCTCCGCCACCCTCACGAGGGGCGCTCTGCCCCTCCGCGCGCGGACTCCCACCCTCGGGAGCGGGACCGCCTGGCCGTGGCTGTCCCCCACCCCCTGGCCCCCGGCCACGGCGCCGGCGGTGTCTCTTGCCACGGCGCTCCCCGTCTCCCGCCGGCGGGGCCGATCCCACGGGGGCAGGGGGAGCGGCGTTCTCGCGGGGCGGGGCGTCCCGAGGGGGACCGTCGCGGCGCGGCCCCCGGTGGTCGCGTCGCTGGTGCCGGGCGGGACGATCGCCACCGCCCCGGCGGTCGTGATCCCGGTGCTTCACGACGGTCGCGCCGCCCCAGGCAGCCTCTTCGTGGATGTCCACGATGCCCGCAGGCAACGCTTCGTGATCGTCTTCGTCGAAGTCGCCGTCGTGTGACGGGGCAGGTCGATGGCCCGGTCGCGCTCCCGGATCCTGCTCGTTGTCGTCCGCCCCGGGCCCGACGATCGGCTCGGCCGGCTGCGTCCGCTTGATGGGGATCGGCTTCACGTGACTCGGTACGGCTCCGCGCTGCCGGACGACCTCGTACAACGCGATGCCCGCCACCACCGATACGTTGAGGGACGAGACGTGGCCGAACAGGGGGAGGGAGACGAGGTGGTCGCACCGCTCCCGGACGAGGCGGCGGATGCCGCGGCCCTCACCACCCAGCACGAGGGCGATGGGCTGCTTGAGGTCGACCTTGTCCCAGCGCTCGGTGCCTTCGGCGTCGAAGCCGACCACCCACAATCCCTTGGCCTTCAACTCTTCGATGGCCTGGGCCACGTTGCCGACGCGCGCGACCTTCACGTGCTCCAGGGCGCCCGCCGACGAGCGGCCGACGGCCTCGGAAAGCCCGGCGCTATGGCGCTCCGGAAGCACCACGCCGTCCGCACCCGAGCACTCGACCGTGCGCAGGACCGCGCCCAGGTTGCGCGGGTCCTCGACGCCGTCGAGCACCACGACGAGCGCCGGTTGCCGGGCCTCGGCGACGAGCTGCTCGAGGGTGATGACGGGCTTCGCGGAGACCACCGCGACGACACCCTGGTGGGGCACGCCGCCCGACATGCGGTCGAGCGTCTCGCGCGCCTCGAAGCGCAGGGGAATTCCGTGCTGGCTGGCCTTGGCGATGGCTTCGTTCACGCGCCGGTTGCGGATCCCCTTCACGACGAGGAGGCGGTCGAAGTGCCGCGCACCCGCGCCCAGGGCTTCCAGGACGGGGTTGATGCCGCAGATGAGGTTCATGGACTGCCTATCCTTTCCGGTACACGAGGGCCGTCGCGAAGGCGGCGATGCCTTCGCTCCGGCCCAACGCGCCGAGGCCATCGGTGCTCTTGGCCTTGATGGAAACGTCGGCGAGGGCCACGCGCAGCGCGTCGCTCACGACCCGTCGCATCTCGTCGAAGTAGGGCCCCAGCGGGGGCGCCTGCGCCACGATCGTGGCGTCGACGTTCTCGATCCCGAAACCGTTGTCCGCGACGACGCGCGCGGTCTCTTCGAGGAACAGGCGGCTCTCGACGCCCTTCCAGCGCGCTTCGCGGCTCGGAAAGTGGGCGCCCATGTCGCCGGCGCCGGCGGCGCCCAGAAGGGCGTCGCAGATGGCGTGGATGGCGCAGTCGCCGTCGGAGTGACCCTCGAGGCCACGCTCGTAGGGAATGGTCACGCCCCCCAGGCGCAAGGGGCGTCCCGGCACGAGGCGATGGGCGTCGAAGCCGCTGCCGACCCGGAACCCGCTGCTCACGCGCGGGCTTCTTCGCGCAACAGGCTCTCTGCCCAGGCCATGTCCTCGGGCGTCGTCAGCTTGCGATTGCGCTGCGAACCCGCGACCACCACGACCGGCTCGCCCAGCCGTTCGACGGCCATGGCTTCGTCCGTCACGGTGAGACCCTCGCGAAACGCCTTCTCGTAGGCGCGCGCCAGCACGTCGAAGCGGAAGCCCTGGGGCGTCTGGGCCGCTCCGAGCTCCGTCCGATCCACGGTCTCGACGACCCGGCCATCCCGCAGGCGCTTGAGGGTGTCCACGACCGGCGTGACCGGAAGAGCGGCGCCCGCGGCCGCCGCCGCGGACACGACCGCGTCGATCAGGGCCGGCTCGACGAAAGGCCGCGCAGCGTCGTGGACCAGGACGACGCCCTGGAAGCCGTCCGGGGCCTGCTTCATTCCTTCGAGCACCGAGTCCTGGCGGCGCTGGCCTCCGGGAACGACCGCGCTCAGCTTGCGCAAGCCCCGGAGCATCGTTCCGGCCGCCTCGACCTCCTCGACCGGCACGACGGCGACAATGTGCGCGACCGAGCCCGCGGCCTCGAAGGCCTCCGCGCTGCGCAGGAGCAGCGGCCGGCCGGCTAGCGGCAGGAACGCCTTGGGTCGCGCGGCACCCATGCGCTCTCCGCGGCCCGCCGCGACGAGTATTGCGAGGCCATTCATAGGGAAGCGCCTCGGAGAGAGGCGCTTAGCGAGACAGCCTAAAGGCTCGCCCGCAGCAGGTCAATCCCGGTCGCCGACCGCCGCGGGCAGGCGCGCGACGGCCCGCAGCCGCTCCCTGTCGAGGTCGCCCTCGGATTCCGTGGAGCGCAGCAGTCGCGCCGCGGTGTTCTGGGCGTCGATCACGTGTCCTCGCACGGCATCGCGGGCGTTCTGGATCTGGACGAGGCCCCGGGACAGGCGCCCTTCGACCTCGTCCCCCATCTGCCGCAAGGAGTCGTCGAGGGCATGGAGGCGCGAGGCGATCTGCTCGGAGTCGACGCTCACGCCGAAGCGCAGCGAGAGTCGATAGAGGGCGAGCACATACGGCAGCGCCAGCGAGTACGGAACCACGAGGACCCCGCCGCGATACGCCTCGGCATGGATCTCGGGCGCCGCCGTGTAGGCCGCATCGGGCACGGCCAGCACCGCCAGGGACAGGGTCCGCTCCGCGTCGAGGTACTTCGACAGCTCCTTGGCGCGAGCGCGCAGGTCGCGCGCCACCAGCTCCTGCAGACGGCGGCGCTCGGCGGTGTCGATGACCTCGCCCAACCGCTCGAGAGCGGGGACCGCCGGCCACTTGCTGTCGATGGGGAGCAGCCGGCCCCCCGGCAGGCGCAGGGCGTACTCGACCACCTTGTTGCCGAACGCCACGTTGATCTCGAGCAGGTCCGGAGGCAGCTGGGTGAGCGCCTTCGCAAGGATGTTCTCGCCGGCGGCACCACGGCTCGACGAGCCGGCCACGACGGCCTCGAGCCGCTTCAGCGACTGGCTCGCGAGCTCCATCTGGTTGGCACGGCCCTGGTCGAGGGCTTTGACCTCGGCCAGCGCCTTCTGGGCCGCTCCGATCTCGCCCTTGAGACCCATCGTGGCTTCGTGGAGCTGCTTCAGGGAGGCCTCGCGCGAGGCCTGCACGTCGCGCTTCAGGTCGTCGTGGGATCGCGCCGAGCGAGCGAGCTCCGACTGGATCTGGCCGAGGTTGCGGGACACTGCCTCCAGGGCCTGGAGCGCTGCGGGGTCGGAGGCAGGCTTCCGCGTGAGGAGCACGGCCGCCACGACGATCGCCAGGGCCAGCAACACCAACGCCAGTTCCACGGTCCTCCCCTTCCGAGCCTGCCCGACTCTGGCACGGGGACCGGCCCGCTCAGGTCCGAACTACGCGCCAGCGGCCCGCTCGACGGCTTTCACGACCGCGGCAATGTCCTCCTGGCCGAAGCCCTGGGCCCGGGCGGCCTGGTGGACCTCGCGGATCGCGGCCAGGCCCGGCATCGGGGCGCCGAGCCGCGCGCTCTCCGCCAGCATCAGCGTCTGGTCCTTGACCAGGAGGTCGATCGAGAAGTGCTGCTCGAAGTCGCGTCGTGCGATCGCCCCGCCCTTGAAGTTGTAGTACGGCGACGCGAACCCGGAAGCCATGATCACCTCGAGCATGGTCTCGATGGAGAGGCCGGCCTTCTGACCCACGACCAGGCCTTCGCACATCCCCTCGAGCATGAAGGAGATCACGGTGTTCCCGATCAGCTTCATCGTCGCGGCCTGGCCGGTCTCGCCGCAGTAGATGGCCTTCGAGCCGAAGGCCATCATCACGGGCAGCAGCTCGTCGTGGAGTTCGCGGCGGCCCCCGGTCATCAGCAGCAGCGTGCCCTTCTCGGCGCCGAGCTTCGAGCCGGTGACCGGCGCCTCGAGGGCATCGGCGCCCACCGCCCGGAACGCCTCGGCCACGCGCTGCGACATCTCCGGAGAGATCGTCGACGTGTCGAGGTAGCGGAAGCCGCTCCGGGCGCCGGCGAGCAACCCGTCGGCGGCGAACACCAGGCGCTCGATGGCGGCGGGATCCGACACGCACGACACCACGACGTCCGAGGCCTGGGCCAAGGCCTTCGGGCTGGCGGCCCTGGCCGCCCCGGCGAGGACCAGCTCCTGAGCTTTCTCCGGCGTGCGGTTCCAGACGGTGAGGGGGAAGCCCTTCTCCAGGAAGTGGCGGGCCATGCGGCTGCCCATGAGGCCCAGTCCGGCAAAGCCGATGCGTGTCGTCATGCTCTCCTCTGTGAAACCGGAATCACCATCTTCAGGCCCGACAACGTATCGGAAACGCTCGCGACCTTGACGTCCACGAGGCCGGCCTTCGGTCCGTAGCTCCGCACGTCGTCCTCGCGGAATTCCTTGCGTCCCTTGGGCCAGACAACCCAGATCGCGCCGTTCTCCCGGATGGCGCGGCGCAGGACCGTGAGTTTCGGCAGATCGGAGGGCGCGCGCATGGCCACGATCACGACGTCGGAGCCCTTCGCGGCACGGCCTCGCGTCACGTCAGCGGCTCGTGCGGCGAGCTCGGCGTCGAAGGCCGCCCCCAGTTCCCCAAGGACCGAGACCCGCGACTCGGGTTTCACGCCGAGCTTGTCCATCAGCCCCCGCGGGTAGCGGATCTTGAGAGCCCATTTCTCGGCGACCGCCTGGGCGCCGAGGTGGAGGCGCACCCGGCCCTGAGGCGACGTGAGGCTCAGCACTCCGGCTTTCGCGGTCACCCCGGTCGCGGCCTGCAGGGGAACCTCGAAGCGCAGCGACGCGCCGCGGAAGGTCAGCACGGACGGTTCGAGCCGCGCCTTCCCCGCATCCCGTTTCGTACCGAACGAGGCCTCACAGGCGGCTTCGAGTCCCATCAGCAGCCTCCGCGCGGATGATAGCGCCCTCCGGAGCGCCTCAGGCTTCGGCCTCGGGGCCTCGGGCCGTGAACGGACAGATGTCGCGGAAGGCGCAGAAGCCGCACGCGTTCCACGACGGCGTCGCCGGGAACTCGCGCCGTCGGATGTGGCGCGATACGTCGCGGATCAGGGTCTCCGTCTCGGCCGCCCGCTCGAGGCTCGGCTCCTTGCCGCCGGCGACGCCGGACTCGAGGAAGCGTAGCTCGACCCAGTCGGGCAACCGGCCCTCGGTCTTGAGGTGGGCGAGCGCGTAGACGTCGAGCTGCAGGCTCTCCTCGGCGCGCTCACGCGCGCGCTTCGGGTCGTCGATGGCGCCCGTCTTGAAGTCGAGAATCGTCACGTGGCCGTCCTTCTCGATCACGAGGTCATAGCGCCCTTGAACCTTCGAGTGATCGACGTGGAACACGAACTCCTTCTCGACGGAGCTCGGCGACCACGGCTGCGCCGCCTCTTCCTTGTAGAAGCGCCGCAGCGTCTCCTCGCCCGCCGCCAGGCGCCGCTCCTCGTGCTCGCGCGACAGGAAGCCCTCCGAGATCCAGGCGTCGTGGAAGGCCGCGACCAGGTTCTCCTCCGTGAACGCGGCTCCCGCGAGGCGCGCCTCGAACATCTGCTGGACGGCCTTGTGGATCGCGCTGCCGTAGACGATGCGGTGGTGGGTCAGGAGCGGCACGCGCAGGATGTGCACGTAGCGGTACTTGAGGGGGCAGGTGCGGTAGTCGTCGATCTGCGTCGCGGACAGGCGCAAGGTCTCGCGCTCGGGGATCGGGGCCTCGGGCAAGGCCGGCGGCTCCGGAGCGGGCTGGTGCCGCAGCAGGGCCTCGCGGGCCTGGCTCTTGCGTGGCGCGGGCGTGACGGCCGGCAGGTCGAGGGCCTCGACCACGAAGCGGGACAGCTTGCGCGGACGGGCGGTGCCGTAGTCGGCGGCCGAGGTCAGGATCAGCTCGTCCTTGGCCCGGGTCATCGCGACGTAGAACAACCGGCGCTCCTCGTGGACGTGGGCGTCGGCCGGCGCCAGCGTCTCGCGGACCAGCGCCTCGGGCAGCGGAATCGGATCGCGCCGTCGCTGGACCGGGAACTTCTGCTCCGCGCATCCCACGAGGAAGACGGCCGGGAACTCGAGGCCCTTGGCCTTGTGCACGGTGAGCACCTGGACGGCGTCCTCGTCCACATCCGCTTCGGCCACGGCCGGATCGTCGCCCGCGTCGCGCAGCAGATCGAGGTGCGTGACGAAGGACGTGACGCGGTCGTGCTCGGCCACGTCGCCGTAGCCCTTCACGATGTCGAAGAAGCGCGCGATGTTCTTGACGCGCGCCTCCGCCTCCGGTGTGGCGGCGCGGGCGAGCAGCGACAGGAGCCCGGACTCCTGGAGGAACTTGTAGAGCACCTCGCCGGTCCGCAAGGACCCCACGTCGGCCGCGGCCCGCTCGAGGTCGGCGCAGAAGCGGGCCGCTCCCTCCCGTGCCGCTCCCCCGACGCCGAGCAGGTCCTCGTTCTTCGGCAGGCCGCGCAGCACCTCGAGCAGCGGGCGCGACTTGCGTCGTGCGTACTGATTGAGGCGAAGGAGCTCGGACTCCGGAACGCCGTACAGCTCGGACGCCGCGAGGAAGAAGACCGGGACCGAATCGTCCGGGTTCGCGAGGGCGCGCAGGAACGACACGAGCAGCCGCACCTCCTCCCGGGCGTAGAGACCCCGGCTGCCGCTGAAACGATGCGGGATGCCCTTGACGTTGAGCGCCCTCAGGAACGCGTCGGCGTCGCCGTTGCTCCGCACGAGGATCGCGACGTCGCGAGGGCGGTAGCCCTCGAGCAGGAGATCCTGGATCTGCTCCGCGACGCCGTCGGCTTCGGCCGAGCCCGTGTCGTAGCGCACGTGGCGCACGGCACGCCCACCCACGCGCTGGGAGCGGAGCCGCTTGTCGATCTTCGCGACGACCTCGAGGCGGTAGGGGTTGTTGTAGGAGATGAGGCGCGCGGCGGCATCGAGAACGGGCTGCGTCGAGCGATGGTTCTCGACGAGGATCACCTCACGGCAGCCCGGGTAGACCTCGCGGAACGCCAGCAGGTTCGCGGCCGCGGCGCCGCGCCAGCGGTAGATGGCCTGGTCGTCGTCGCCGACGACGGTGATGTTGGGCGACTCGGCGCCGGCGACGAGCCGCACCATCTCGAGTTGGGCGTGGTTCGTGTCCTGGAACTCGTCGACCAGGATGTAGCGGTAGCGCCCCCGCAGCTTGGCGACGAGGGCCGGATTGGCGCGCAGCAGGGTGAGGGTCCGGAAGATCTGGTCGCCGAAGTCCACGACCCCTGCCGCCGCAAGCATCGACTGGCAGGCCTCGTAGAACGCGGCGAGCTCGAGCTGGGTCTCGGCCTCCTGGCGCGACTCGGGCGTCGCCGCCGCGGCGGCCTGGGCCTCGGCCCACACGCGATAGGCCTCGGGCGACACGTCCTCGTCCTTGGCGCGGCTCACGAAGGTGAGCAGCGCGTCGAGGTGGCGCGTGGGATCGCCGAGGGGACGGAAGCGTCGCAGCGGCAGGGCGAAGAGCCGCTCGCGCAGGAAGATGATCTGCTCGGCCCGGGTCAGGACCCGGAACTCGGGGTTCATCCCCGCCTCGAGCGCCGCCTCGCGCAGCACGTGGTCGCCGAAGGCGTGGAAGGTGCCGATCCAGGTCTCGGCGTAGCCGTACGGGATGAGCTGGTCGACGCGCTCGGCCATCTCGATCGCCGCCTTCTCGGTGAAGGTCAGGGCGAGGATCTCCTCGGGGCGGGCCCGCTTGCTGGCGATCAGGTGCGCGATGCGGCGCGTGAGGACCGTCGTCTTTCCGGTGCCGGCGCCGGCGATGATGAGGAGCGGGCCGTCGCCGTGCAGGACGGCCTCACGCTGGGCGTCGGACAAGCCCTCGAGGATGCGGCTCTCGGCCGTGGGCGCCAGGTCGTTCGCGACGCTGCTCACCTTGCGATTCTAGGCGGCGGCGCCACCGTCAGGGGTCCGATCCGTGAGCTTGACGCTCCCGGCGACGGAGCGTAGCGTGCCGTCGACCCATTCCACGAGGAGACCCGCATGCTCCGTCGCCTGGCTCTCACCCTTGCCCTCTGCTTCGTACTTCCAGTGCACGCCGCCGAGGATCCGGCCGTCGCCAGGAAGCTCGTGGGCCTGGATGCGTTCATGACCAAGGTCGTCCAGGATTTCAACGTCCCGGGCATCGGTATCGGCATCGTCGTGAAGGACAAGCTGGTCTTCGCGAAGGGCTACGGCTACCGCGACTACGGCAAGAAGCTGCCGTTCACGCCGAAGACCGTGGTGCCCATCGCGTCCAACACGAAGCTGTTCACGGCCACGGCCGCGGGCCTGCTGGTGGAGGACGGCAAGCTCGAGTGGGACACGCCGGTGCGCAACAAGGTCCCCACGATCCGCTTCTACAACGACGCCCTCGACGCCACGATCACGCTGCGCGACATGCTGTCGCACCGCACCGGCATCACGCGCCACGACTCGATCTGGTACAAGTCGGCGCTGTCGCGCAAGGAGCTGTTCGAGCGCCTCAAGTATCTCGAGCCCCAGCAGCCCATGCGCCAGACGTTCCTCTACAACAACATGATGTACGCTGGCGCCGGCTACGTTGAGGAGCTCGCTTCCGGGAAGACCTGGGAGGCGCTGGTGCAGGAGCGCATCCTCACGCCGCTCGGCATGACCTCGACCGGCTTCTCGGTGGACGACCTGCTGAAGCACCCCGAGCCGGGCGTGCCCTTCACCGAGCGCCGCGACTCCGACGAGATCTACTCGATCCCGTACTACCACGACGACAAGGGCCTGGGGCCGGCGGGCTCCATGGTCTCGAACCTCGAGGACCTCTCGCGCTGGGTCCGAGCCCAGCTGAACGACGGGAAGCTCGACGGGAAGCAGGCCCTGTCCGCCAGCGCCATCAAGGAGACGATGGCCCCGAGCATCGCCATGGTGAACAGCCAGCTGCAGTCGCGCGGCTGGGGCGAGCTGCTGAACGCGGCCTACGGCACCGGGCGCTGGACCGCGTCCTACCGCGGGCACCTCGTCTCCTACCACGGCGGCGACCTGCCCGGCTTCCACTCGCAGGTCTCGGTGATGCCGCAGGACGGCATCGGCGTGATCGTGCTGGTGATCGGCGATCACGCGGCTCCGATCTACAACCCGCTCACCTGGACCCTCTACGAGCGCATGCTCGGCCTCTCCGAGACGCCGTGGATGAAGCGCGTTCTGGACATCCGCGTGAAGGGCAAGGCGGCCGGCACCGAATCCCGGGCCCGCGCCGGCGGCGGCCGCGTCGCCGACACGAAGCCCTCGCACCCCCTCGCCGACTTCGAGGGCGAGTACGAGCACCCGGCCTACGGCGTGCTCAAGATCCTGGGCAAGGAGGGCGGCCTTGCGTTCGACTACCACACGATCGCGATGCCCCTGTCCCACTTCCACTACGACCGCTTCGACAGCCCCGACGACGAGCGGGAGGGCAAGTGGTCCTTCAACTTCCTCACGAACCCGCAGGGCGAGATCGACCAGACCGTGATCTCCCTCGACGAGGCGCCCGTGACCTTCACGCGCCGCGTCCCGGCCGAGCTCAAGGCGCTCGAGACGCTGCGCCCGTACGCGGGCACGTACCTGACGCCGACGGGCGGGCGCTTCACGGTGGTCCTCAAGGAGGACGGCGCGCTCGGCATCGTGTTTCCGGGACAGCCGTTCTCGGCGCTCCTGCCCTGGAAGCCGCGGCGCTTCCGCTCGAAGGACTTCCCGGACGTGACGTACGAGTTCGTGTCGGCGGAGGGCAAGGTGACCGAGCTCAAGTCCACGGATCCCGCCGGCGAGGATCGCTTCCCGAGACAGCCCTAGGAGAGCCATGAAAGCCATCCGCTTCCACGCGACCGGGGGACCCGAGGTCCTGAAGCTCGAGGACCTCGAGGCGCCCCAGCCGCCGGCCCGCCACGTGCGCGTGCGCCTCGCCGCGATCGGCGTCAATTTCATCGAGGTCTACCAGCGCACCGGCCTGTACACGGTGCCGCTGCCGGCGACCCCCGGGGGCGAGGGCGCAGGCACGGTGGTCGCGGTCGGGCCGGACGTGACGACGCTCGCGGTGGGCGATCGCGTCGCCTCCTTCAACCTCCAGGGCGCCTACGCGGAGGAGGCGCTCGTGGCCGAGGACCGCGCCGTCAGGGTGCCCGACGGCGTCGACCTGCGCCAGGCCGCCGCGGCCATGCTGCAGGGCATGACCGCCCACTATCTCGCGAAGTCCACCCGCCCCCTGAGGCCCGGCGACAGCTGCCTCGTCCATGCGGCCGCGGGCGGCGTCGGCCTGCTGCTCATCCAGATCGCCAAGGCGTGCGGCGCCCGCGTGTTCGGGACCGTCTCGACGGAGGAGAAGGCGGAGCTCGCCCGTGGGGCCGGCGCGGACCAGGTGATCCTGTACACGAAGGCGGATTTCGAGGCGGAGGTCCGGAAAGCCACGAGCGGGCACGGCGTCCAGGTGGTCTACGACAGCGTCGGCGCCACCACCTGGGAGAAGAGCCTCAACTGCCTGGCTCCCCTCGGCATGCTCGTGCTGTTCGGGCAGTCGAGCGGCGTCGTTCCCCCCTTCAGTCCGGCGCTGCTCGCCCAGAAGGGGTCGCTGTTCCTCACCCGACCGACCCTGGTCCACTACGCGGCCGACCGCAAGAGCCTCGAGTGGCGGGCGGGCGAGATCCTCCGGGGCGTCGCCGACGGCACGTTGAAGCTCCGTCTCGAGCACGACTTCCCCCTTGCGCGGGCGGCCGACGCCCACCGCGATCTCGAGGGGCGGAAGACCACCGGCAAGGTCCTGCTGATACCCTAGGTCGACCTCAACATTCGTTGCGCGTTGCGGAACGCGACGCGGCCGCGCCTGCCCGGTATGTGGAATAATCCAGGCCCATGACGGCTCCGGCCCGAGCATCGACTGTTGCGGACGTGGCAACGCCCGCTCCCCTGCGGCTCGACGCGCTGGAGTTGCGCCTGGTGCGCCTGCCCCTCCTCGAGCCCTTCGAGGTGAGCTTCGGGCGCCTCGATACGCGCCTCGTCTTCCTCGTGAGGCTCTGGGCGGGAGGGCACTCCGGATGGGGCGAGTGCGTCGCCTTCGAGGCGCCCCTGTTCAGCTACGAGACCGTCGGCACGGCGCTCCACGTGCTGCGCGACTTCCTGGGACCGGCGGTCCTGGGCCGGCCCGTCGGCAGCCTCGCCGAGCTCGGCGCGCGCCTCGCCGCGTTCCGGGGTCACCCCATGGCGAAAGCGGGCCTCGAGCTCGCGTTCGTGGACCTCGTGGCGCGCGTGCGCGGCGTGAGCGTCTCGCGCCTCGTCGGAGGGACGCGTCGTGCGGTCGAGGTGGGCGTGAGCCTCGGGCTGCAGCCGAGCGTCGATGCCCTGGACGAGCGGGTCAACCGCTTCCTCGCCCTCGGCTACCGCCGCATCAAGGTCAAGATCAAGCCCGGCGCCGACGTGGCCGTGGTCTCCGAGATCCGGAGGCGGCACCCGTCCATTCGCCTCTCGGTGGATGCCAACGCGGCCTACACCCTCGCCGACGCCGACCGGCTCCGTCAGCTCGACGCGTGCGGGCTGCTCATGATCGAGCAGCCGCTCGCCCACGACGACCTCCTCGACCACGCGCGGCTGCAGCAGGGCCTGGCCACGGCCCTCTGTCTCGACGAGAGCCTGACCGGCTACGACCGGGCCCGGCAGGCCCTCGAGATCGGCGCGTGCCGGATCGTCAACATGAAGATCGGGCGCGTGGGCGGCTACGGCGAGGCGCTGCGCATCCACGACCTGTGCGCCTCCCGGGGCGTGCCGCTGTGGTGCGGGGGAATGCTCGAATCGGGCATCGGACGCGCCCACAATGTGGCTCTCGCGAGCCTGCCGGGCTTCACCCTGCCCGGAGACATCTCGGCGAGCCGTCGCTACTTCGAGAGGGACGTGATCGTGCCGCCGGTCGAAGTGGCGTCAGACGGGACCGTCGCCGTTCCCGACACACCCGGCATCGGGTTCGAGGTGGACGTCGACTTCCTGGAGAGCCGGACCGAACGCGTGGAGCGCGTCGAGCCATGAACGACTTCTTCAGGCGTTACCTGCTGCCCGGCTTCGTGTTCGAGGCGGCCGTGATCGGCGGCGGCTACGCGACCGGCCGCGAGCTCGTGGAGTTCTTCCTGCCGGCGGGGCCGCTGGGCGGCCTCGTCGGGATGGTCGTGAGCATGGTCGTCTGGAGCGCCGTGCTCGCGATCAGCTTCGAGCTGGCCCGCGTCTCGCGCTCCTACGACTACCGCTCGTTCACGAAGCTCCTGCTGGGGCCCGCCTGGTTCCTGTTCGAGATCGCCTACGTCCTGCTCATCGTCGTGATCTTCGCGGTCATGGGCGCGGCCGCCGGCGAGATCGCCCACGACCTGCTTGGGCTGCCGAAGCTCGCCGGCACGCTGCTGATGATCGCCGGCGTCGCGACGGTGCTGTTCTATCCCTCGGCGGCCATCGAGAAGTTCCTGTCGCTCTCGGTGGGCTATCTCTACCTCGTGTACTTCGTGTTCCTGACCTGGAGCCTCGTCTCGTTCGGGGGCCGCGTCGAGTCGGCGCTCGCTTCGGCGCCGCTCGGCAGCCGCTGGTTCATGGCCGGGGTGACCTACGCGTCCTACAACGTCGCGACCATCCCGGCCGTGCTCTTCTGCATCCGCCACCTGACGACCCGCCGCGAGGCGGTGGTCGCGGGCCTCGTGGCCGGGCCGCTCGCGATGCTGCCCGGCTTCGCCTTCTACATCGCGATGGTCGGCTACTCCCAGGAGATCGGCAGCGCGCCGCTGCCCTCGGCCTTCCTGCTCGCCAAGCTGGGAGCGCCGTGGTTCGCGTGGGCGTTCCAGTTCGGCGTCCTGCTGACGCTGGTGGACACCGGCGTGCCGATCCTGCACTCCATCAACGAACGCGTCGCGAAGGTCTACGAGGAGCGCCGCAGGGTCATGCCCCAGGCGCTGCGGCCGGCGATCGCGGTAGGCGTCATGCTGCTCTCCGTCTTCGCCGCCTCCGCGGTCGGCCTCGTCGGGCTCATCGCGCGGGGCTACGGGCTGCTGACCTATGCCTTCATCGCGCTGCTCGTCGTGCCGGTCCTGACGATCGGGCTCTACCGGATCCGCGGCCTCACTTCTTCGGGGCGGGCCTGAAGTCGAGGTCCTGGTAGTCGAAGCTGAAGTCCGCGAGGGGTGAGACCGCGCGCAGGGCGATGCGGGCCACGGCGCCGTCGGCGTCGAGGGCGAACGTCACGTAGGCCGGCTCGATGAGCGGGTCGCGCCACCTCGTCCGGAACGTGTCGTACTGCCAGTGCGCGAGCTCTCCAGTCATGCCCGGCGTCTGCTTGAAGTCGATCGCCAGCTTCCCGTCGTGGAGCGCGATCGCGATCGGCCCGTACCAGGCGTCGGCGTAGTCGCCGGCGTAGCGCGCGAGCGGCAGCGACGGCCCCGCGCCGGCGGGAGCGCTCGTCTGCTTCTTCAGGAACGCGACCGCCTTCTCGTCCCGCTCGCGCACGAACTGCTGCCACGCGGCGCCCCAGTCGTAGGCCGGCTGGCCCAGGTAGTGGTCGAGAAGCTCGTAGGCGATCCCGAGGGCGGCTTCCCCGTCCTCGCAGTTGATGGCCACGGAGAGGCCGACCTCGCGCTCGGGAACCAGCATGATGATGGCCTGCGCACCGAAGACCGCGCCGGTGTGCGTCAGGAGGCGATGCCCACGGTAGTCGCGCTCCGACCAGCCGAGGGCGTAGGCGTCGAACTGCGGCGTCGCCGCCGCCACCGGCTTCGGGAGCGGCGAGATGGGCAGCGGCACCCGCGGCCTCCACATCTCCCGCGAGGCCGCCTCGCTGAAGAGCCGGCCCGAGCCCCCCGGAAGCGCGCCGCGACCGAGCTGGATCAGCATCCAGCGGGCCATGTCGTGAGCGCTGGCGGCGATGGCTCCGGCCGGCGCCGCGTTCTGACCCAGCTCCGGGTCGAACTCGGCCCGGCCGCTGTCGTCGAGGGCCTTCTGCGTCCCCATGCCGTGCATCGGGCCGTCGAGACGGGCGTGGGGCCAGGCGCGGTTGAGCGTGGCGCGCCGATCGACGCGGTTGGAGGTCGCGGTCCGCAAGCCGGCGGGCACGAGGACGGCCTCGCGCACGAACTGTTCCCAGGTCTTCCCCGTCACCTCCTCGATGAGCTGCCCCGCGGCCGCGTACAGGACGTTGTCGTACGCGTAGGCGCTGCGGAAGCTGGTCGCCGGCTTGATGAAGCGCAGCCGGCGCACGGTCTCGACGCGAGAGAGGTTCGAGCGCGGCACGAACATCAGGTCTCCGGCGCCCAGGCCGAGGCCGCTGCGATGCACGAGCAGGTCGACCACGGTCATCTCGCGCGTGACCCAGGGGTCGTACATCTGGAACCAAGGCAGGTGCTTCGTGACGGGGTCGTCCCACGCGATCCGACCCTGGTCGACGAGCACCGCCAGCGCCGCCGTCGTGAACGCCTTGCCCACGGAGCCCAGCTGGAAGATCGTGTCCGCGTCGACGGGCGCCGCGTCGTCGAGGCGGCGCACGCCGTAGCCGCGCGCCAGAGCGAGGCTGCCGTGCTCGACGACCGCCACGGAGATTCCCGGCACGCCGATGTCGGTGCGGAGCTTCTCGACGCGGGCGTCGAAGCCGGCGGGCACCTCGGCCTGGACGGCGCCGCTCAGCAGGCAGGCCGCGGCCGCGAGGATCACCGCTCTCGGCAACGGCCTACGAGCCCCAGAACCGGGTGGAGAGCGAGATCCCGACGGTCCGCGGCCGGACGATGCCCAGGCCGATGGCGCCGTTCGGCAGGCCTCCCGCCGGATTGATCTCGGTGACCCCCTGGTCGTTGGTGAGGTTCTTGGCGTAGAGCTCCACGGACCAGCGACCCAGGAAGGCTCCCGCGCGCAGGTTGAGCGTGGTGTAGCCGTCGAGCTTCCGGATGCTGCCGTTCGCCACGCGGCTGTCGAACTCGGCCGTGCGTTCGCCGGTGTAGCCGAGGCTGCCGCCGACGTAGGCGCGGGTGCTCCCCTTCAGGTTCCACTCGTAGTCCGCGTTGAGCCCGAAGCTCCACTCGGGGACGTACGGGAGGGCGTCGCCGTCCTTCCCGCCGACCACCGGATCGGTGTCCTCGGTGAGCTCCGCGTTGGTGTAGGCGCCGTTCACCGAGAGCGCCAGGCCGTTCGTCGGATAGACGCTGGCCGCGAGCTCCAGGCCCTTGCTCGCCGCGGTGCCGCCGTTACCGTTGACGCCGAAGTCGTTCACGACCAGGAACAGCTGGACGTCCTCCCAGTCGAGGTAGAACGCGCTCAGGTCCAGCGAGAACTTGTCGGCGGGGCCGCCGGTCTTGAGGCCGAGCTCGTAGTTCGTGAGACGGTCCGAGTCGTAGCTGCGCGGGACGCCCGCCGGCGCCCCGGGAGGAAGCACGTTCGGGCCGCCGGGCCGGAAGCCGGTGGCGACTCGGCCATAGATCGAGGCGTTGCTTCCGATCTCGTAACGCGGCGCCACCGAGAACGTGAACGGGCTCTCGGACGACTCCACGTCGTCGAAGGTCGTGAGCCCGCCGACCAGCGGGCCGTCCGAGACCTGGGACGCGAGCTGCGTGTTGTGGCTCAGGCGTCCGCCCACGCCGATGTCGAAGCGGGGCGTCGCGTGCCAGGTCGCGTTCGCGAAACCGGCGAACTCCTCGTAGCTCGAGTCGAGGTTGATGGCGGCCAGCGCGGGAAGGCCGGCCGCGGTTCTCTCCGTGCCGGCTTCGACCGCGACGATGTCCTGATGGATGAGCGAGTCTTCCTTCGTGTAGTAGCCACCCACCAGCCACTCGAGCGTCTCGTTCCTGGCCGACACCAGCCGCAGCTCCTGCGAGAACTTGTCCGTGCTGGTCGTCTGGGGAAGCACGGCGCTCAGGGGACGCGTTTCGGGGTCGCCGAACAGGAGCGTGACGAGCGAGGCGAGGGGCGGACCGCCAGTGAGGTTGGTGGCGATCGCGAGGTCGCTGCGGAAGTCCGCTTCGAACTTTCCGAAGCTCGTGATCGATTCGAGGCTGGCGCCGCCGAGGTTCCAGTCGAGGCTCGCGTTGTAGACCCGGTACTTCGTGTCGTTCTTCTCGCGCTGGTAGCGCGACTGCACGGGGTCGCTCTCGAGGGGCTCCAGGCTCTCGGGATCGGCGTCGACGACGCTCGCGCCGTCGCTGTCGAGGTTCTGCAGCTGGAGCCCGAGGTTGACCGTGACCTTGTCGGAAGGCTTGAACAGGGCGGCGAAGCGGCCGCCGAAGCGGTCGATGGAGTTGAGCCCGTCGTCGACGAGCGTCCCGCGGAGCACGTTCACCCCCGGGTTCGTGAGGCTCGGGATGGGGTTGCTGCCGATCGAGTCGATGAAGCCGCTGTCGAAGCGGTAGAAGCCGCTGCCGCGCAGCGCCACCTTCTCGTTCAGCGGGAGGTTCACGAGCCCCGTCAGGGCGTAGCCGGGATCGCCGTTGTCGACGCTCTCGGCGCTGCCCTTGAAGCGCGCCTCGAAGCGCTCGGTGTTCGGGCGGTTCGGGACGTACTTGATGACGCCGCCCAGGGAGCTGGCGCCGTACAGCGTGCCCTGGGGCCCGCGCAGCACCTCGATCCGGGCCACGTCGAAGGTGTCGAAGTCGCCCGAGACGATCGCCCCGTTCGCGAGCCCGGTGCTCGAGCCGAACGGCACGTCGTCGAAGTAGACGCCGATGGTGGACGCGACGCCCCCGGTGTTGATGCCGCGCAGCGTCACGCGCGTCACACCGGGCCGGGTCGAGTTGGTGCTGAGGCCCGGTACCAGGGGAACGAGAGCCTGGAAGTCGTCGGCGCCCTGCTGCTCCAGGAGCTGGCCGCCCACGACGGTCACCGAGGCCGGGATGTCCTGGACCGTCTCGGTACGCTTCTGCGCGGTGACGACGACCTCTTCGCGAAAGCTCGGCCGCTTCCCCGCATCGTCGGCCGCCGCGTCCTTCTCCTGCGCCGGAGCCGGGGCCGTTTCCTGGGCCCGTGCCGGCGGCACGGCCAGCGATGCCGCAAGGGCGAGAACGCTCGTTCCATAGAGCCGCATGAACCACCTCCCAGGACTGCCGACGCCTTTGTTGACTTGGGCGCGATCAAAGCATCACGTGTTGCATGTGTCAAGCCCGTGCTGGACCGCCTTGACGCGTGGCCCGCTCCAGTGGGATAAGACGGCCCAGCATCAAGTGTTGCAGCCGGCCTTCGGCGCCCAGGAGACAGGACACCGCCATGATCTTCGCCTCACGCCGCCTCGAGCTTCTCTGCGGGACCGTGACGGTCGCGACCCTCGCCGCCGCCTTCGGGGGCGTGGCCGCCGCGGGCCGTCCTTTCTCGGGCTCTGCCGACGTGACGTATCGGCCGATCGCCTCCGCCGCACCGCAGCCGCTGCCCGGGGGCGGGCTCAGGACGCGCGAGGAACTCGAAGCCTTCGTCGACGGCTTCGTCGGCGGCGAGCAGAAGGCCTACGAGCTCGCCGGCGCCACGGTCGCGGTCGTGAAGGACGGACAGCTCTTCTTCGCGAAGGGCTACGGCTGGGCCGACGTCGATCGCCACGTGCCCGTGGTCGCGGAGGAGACGCTGTTCCGCCCCGGCTCGGTCTCGAAGCTCCTGACCTGGACCGCGGTGATGCAGCTCGTCGAGCAGGGCAAGCTCGATCTCGACGCCGACGTGAACACGTACGTCACCCAGTTCAAGGTCCCGCCGGCGTTCGACGGCCCGATCACGCTGCGCCACGCGCTCACACACACCGTCGGCATGGAGGACGGCGGCATCGGCTACCTGATGGCGCGCAGCCCCCAGGACATCGTGCCCCTCGCGACGTCCCTCGCGGCTCACGTGCCGGCCCGCGTGCGCCCGGCCGGCACGAGCACCGATGGCCTCGGCGCGTCCTACTCGAACTGGGCGACGTCCCTCGCCGGCCTCGTCGTCGCGAACGTCTCCGGAGTGCCGTTCGAGGACTACGTGCAGCAGAACGTCCTGGGCCCCCTGGACATGCAGAGCAGCACCTTCAAGGAGCCGCTCCCCGAGGCGCTCCAGAAGCGCATGTCGAACGGCTACGCCTTCGAGGCGGGGGCGTTCAAGGCGAAGGGCTACGAGTACGTCGCGAACTTCGGGCCGGCAGGCTCCCTCGCGGCGACCTCCACGGACATGGCGCGCTTCATGATCGCGCACCTCTCCCAGGGGGCCATCGGCGATGCGCGCATCCTGAAGCCCGAGACGGTGCAGGCGATGCACGCGCGGGTCTTCAGCCCGAGCCCGGCGGTGGACGGCGCGGCGCTCGGCTTCTACGAGACGTACATGAACGGCCGGCGCGTGATCGGACACGGCGGCGACACGAACTACTTCCACACCGAGCTGGGACTGCTCGAGGCCGAAGGGGTCGGCTTCTTCTTCTGCGTCAACACCGGCGACAAGGCGGCCCTGGTCCCGAGGCACTTCGCGCGCGCCTTCATGGATCACTACTTCCCCGCGGCGCTGCCCGAGCTGAAGCCGCCCGCGGATTTCGCCTCGCGCGCCGGACGCTACGCCGGCCACTACCGCGCCCTCCGTCATTCCTACACGCGCTTCGAGAAGATCTTCGCCCTGCTGGGGGGATCGAGCGTGACGCCCACGGCGGACAACAAGCTCGTGATCCCCGGCCTGCTCGGGGACGTGAGGCAGTACGTCGAGGTGGCGCCCGGCGTCGTGCGCGAGGCGGACGGCGATCGCACCATCGCCTTCGTCGAGGACGGCAAGGGCGAGGTCGTCGGCATGGTCGGCCAGTTCGCCTTCATCCCGTTCTACAAGCTGCGCTGGTTCGAGGCCCCGCCCTTCCACTTCGCGCTGCTCGGCTACTGCGTGCTGTTCTTCCTGGTGGCGGTCGTCTCGGCCCTGCGGCACTGGAAGAGCGACAAGGCGGGGCCGAGAAGCGCGCGCTCGGCCCGTCTAAACCTCGGCGCTCTCGGGGCCCTCAACCTGCTCTTCGTCGTGGGCTTCGCGTCGATCATCGCCGCCGGGCTCGACGAGCTGATCTTCGCGATCCCGAAGAGCCTCTACGCCGTGCTGACCCTCCCGCTCGTCGCGGGCGTTCTCGCGCTGGTGGCGGCGTTCCTCGTCGGACGCGTCTGGCGAGAGGGCTACTGGACGCGCGGCGCGCGCATCCTGCACACGGCCGGCGTCGTGGGGGCTATCGCGTTCCTCTGGTTCCTGAACTTCTGGAACCTGCTCGGCTACCGGATCGGATAGGAACCGTCGCCTCGTCGCGGCCCGGCGCCTCCTCGTACCAGCGCGGGCCCGCGAGGTATTCCTTCTCCGTCTGGCGCAAGAGCGCCAGGGCCCGGCTCGGCGCGATCTCGGCGCAGGCCAGGACGATCGCGTTCAGGAGCGCCATCGGCGCCACGTACGAGCCGCTGAAGGTGGCGCCCGCCGTCGCCGCGACGAAGTAGTCGTCGCACTCCCGGGCCAGCGGCGTCGTGTCGCTGTCGGTGATCGCGACGGTCGCGACGCGCCGGCTGCGCGCGAGCTTGGCCGCCTCCACCGTCACTCGCAGGCAGCGGCCGAAGCTGATGGCCACGAGCAGGTCCTTGCGCGACAGGAGCCGCACCTTGTGCTGCAGGTTGCCGCCCGTGCCGGCCGGCGCCTCGGCGTCGAAGCCCAGGGGCAGCAACGCGTAGGCGAAGAAGGACGCGAGGGACGTGGCGAGATCGGAGCCGACGACCAGGATGCGGCGGGCCTGGTGGATGCGCCGCGCGAAGCTCACGACGCGCTCGGCGTCGAGCCCGCTCTGCAGCCGGTTCAGGTTGCCGAGGTCTCGCTCCAGGCTGTGGCGGACGTGGTCGGCGAGGCTCCGCTTCGCGTCGGTCGTCGCCTTCAGGATGCGGTAGGGCGTGAGCCGGGAGACGAAGTGCTCGCGCAGGTCGGCCGCGAAGTCGGTGTAGCGCTCGTACCCGAGGGCCTGCACGGTGCGGACGATCGTGGCGGGGTCGACGCGGTAGCGGCGGGCGAGGGCGCGCGACGAGAGGAAGAACGTCTCGTCGGGGTTCTCCAGGGTCGCCTGCAGCAGCCGCCGGCGGTTCGGCGAGAGCCGGCTCTCGAAGCGGGCGATCCTCGTCTCGATGGCCGTGCGGGTCGGAATGCGCGCGTCCTTTCTCTGCGTCGAGGCCTCGCGATGATCGTCGCTTTCGCGGGGCGACGCAACGCGCCGCCCCGCCATCCCCGCCGCGCCTAGATCAGGCGCCGCTCGACCACCGCGCCGCCGCAGTGCCGCGTCAGGGTGCGCTCGGTGTCGTCGAGGACCGGGTTGAGGCGATTCGCGAGATAGGTGGCCGGCGCGTAGACGGTCACGAGCGCCCGTGTCGCGCCCAGGGCGATGCAGGTGCGGGCGGAGTCGGAGGTCGGGTTGCCGAAGGCGCCCCGGGCGTCGGAGAGCACCGGCCGGTCCTCGACGTTGACCGCGGCCTTGCGGATCCCCTCGTAGCTCTCGCCGGCCGTGCCCTTGCGCAGGACGACGGCGCCCTCGACGCGGTCGAGGTCGTAGAGGCCGAACGGGAGCTGGGCGCGGAGGGAGCACAGGTTGAGGGCGTCCACGAGGGTGTTGATCCGGTAGAGCGCCTCGCCCTTCAGCGCACGGCGTGCGAGCGCCTCGCTGGAAGGCCGGGTCTTGGTGGGATCGAGGCCGAGCGCCTTGTAGAGCATGCGCGCGTCCTCGGCTCCGGGGATCTCGGCGCTCTTGCCGCCGCCGTAGCGGGCACGCAGCTCGGCGCAGTAGGCGTCCACCTCCGCGGCGAGGGCGGGATCGGCCTCGCGAACGGTGACGCCGTCGAGGACCAGCACGCCCAGGCGCGCCTTGCCGGCGAGGGAAGCGTCGATCGAGATCTCGAGGGACATGGGACCCTTCAGGCCGTGTGCTTGATCAGGAGCACTTCGTTGCCCTGCTCGTTGTAGATCAGCTCGTTGACGACGTTCTTCGCGACCAGCAGGCCGAAGCCTCCGGGCCGCAGGCCCTTCTCCGCCCTCACCGCCATGTGGGCGATGGGATCCTCGGGAGGGTTCGAGACCGCGGCGTGAGGCAGCGCGTCGCGGCGGAAGCCGTGGCCGGGGTCGCGCACGTAGAACACGATCGCGCGCGCCGTGCGGATCGCCGTCACCTCCACGACCTTGTCGGGATCGAAGTGCGCGCCGTGCTCCATGGCGTTCAGCAGGATCTCCCGGAACGCCGTGAGCAGCTCCTCGCGCTCGGGCCCCGGCACGTCGGAGCGCAGCTCCTCGAAGTACTGGACGACGCGCTCGGCCGTGGCCGGGCTGCAGTTGACGCGCAGCGAGATCCACTCCGGCTCGGCCGTCACCACGTCGATGCCCTCGCGGGGGTCGGGGGTGTCGAGGGCGCTCTTCAGCATCGAGGCCAGCTCGGGTACCTCGAAGGGCACCGTGAAGCACGCGAAGACGTGGGCGCGCAGCGCCGCGATCACGTCCTCGGGGGTCGCCTTCGGGGCCAGGATCACGACGCTCAGGCGCCGCCGCACGAGGAGCATCTCCTCCACCAGGTCGAGATCGTCCTCGACGCTCGTGTCCAGGCTCGTGACGACCGCGCCGAAGGAGCGTCGCCGCAGCTGCCTCAGGGCCGAGACGCTTCCCGAGGCGACCTCGATCTCGACGCCTTCGAGGTCGGGGTGGCGGGCGAGCTCGTCGCGGAGCGTCGGTCCCGGGGCGATGAGGAGGATGCGGCGGGGCGCAGTCATGACGAAGACAGCCTACACCGCGCCGCGGCCTCCGCGCGCGATCGTCCTCTAGAATGCGCGCGAGTGTTCACGCTGCCTCCGGCGCGCCGGTCCGTGCTGATGGCGGCGTGCGCCCTGGCCGCCGTCGTCGCCACGGCCGAGGTGCGCTACACCGGCTCGGACGCCCGCGCCAGCCTGCTCGCGGCCCAGGTCCTCCTGCGCACGGGGTCGCTGCACCTCGAGGACGAGCTCGCGCGCGGCGGCGGCCGCCAGGCGGTGCTCGGTGGCGGCTGGATGGTCCACACGCAAGACGGCCACCTCGTCCCCTACTACCCCGTCGGACCGGTGCTCGCGGGCCTGCCGGCCGTGGCTCTCGCGAACGCCCTGGGCGCCGACATGGTCGTCGCGGCCCACGACGCCCGGCTGCAGATCGCTCTCGCCGCCGTCTCCGTCGTCGCCGTGTTCCTGGTCTTGCACGCGATCGCGGCGCTCGCCCTGCCGGCGCCGGCCGCGCTGTGGCTGGCGCTGCTCCTCGTCCTCGGCACGTCGCTGACGAGCACGCTGGCGACGGCGTTCTGGACCCACGACGGCTTCGTCGTCTGCTGGAGCCTGGTCCTGCTGCTGCTCGCACGCAGCGAGCTCGGCGGGCGCCCCGAGGCTCCGTGGCGCGTCGGAGCGCTCCTGGCCGTCGCGCTCCTGTTCAGGCCCACGGCCCTGGTCCTCGCCGCCGCCACCTTCGCCTATCTCGCGACGCGGCCGTGGCGCGTGCTCGGGCAGGCCGTCCTCGGCTACGCGATCGGGCTCGCGGCGGTCGTGACGACGAACCTGGTCGTGATGGAGCGCGTCGTGCCCGCCTACTACCATCCGATGAACTGGCCGGGCGGCCGCCTGCTCACCGGGCTGGCCGGCGTCCTCGTGAGCCCGGGCCGCGGCCTCTTCGTGTTCAGCCCTTTCCTGCTCCTGGCTTTCCTCGGGCTCGCGCTGCCACCCGCGCGGCGCCGTCCACTGTTCTGGCTCGGCCTGGGATCCACGGCCGCGCTCGCGGTGCTCGTCGCGCGCCAGGGGAACTGGTGGGGCGGCTGGTGCTTCGGGCCCCGCCTGCTCGTCGACGCCGTGCCGGGGCTGGCAGTCGCCCTCGTGCTGACCCTCGCCTCGCTTCCGCCGGCTCCACGATGGCGGCGCGCGACGACGCTCGCGCTGATCGGGCTGGGCGGCGTGAGCGTCCTCGTCCACACGGGCCAGGGCCTCCATCAGCCCGCGACCTACGACTGGAACGATGCGCCGGCGATCGACGCGGCGCCGGAGCGGCTGTTCGACTGGCGCGACCCGCAGTTCCTCGCGACGCCGGCGCGCAACGCGCAGCGACGCGCTATCGCCGCGGAACCGCCGCCTCGATGACCGCGAGGGTGAGCCGGGCCGTGCGCTCCCACGAGAACGCCGCGGCGCGCGACCGGCCGCGGGTCGCGAGCTCGGCGCGGAGCGACGGCTCGTCGAAGACGCGGGCGAGAGCGGCGGCCCACGCGTCCACGTCGCGCGGCGGCAGGAGCAGCGCGGCCCCGCCCGCGACTTCCCGGAGAGCGTCCACCTCCGAGGCCAGGCAGGGCGTGCCGCACGCCATGGCCTCGAGGAGCGGCAGCCCGAAGCCCTCGTGGAGCGACGGCATCGCGAGGACGCCGGCGGCTGACAACAAGGCGACGAGGTCGTCGTCGTCCACGGGGCCCAGCGCCCGCACGCCGGAGGCGCGTGCGGTCGGGCTGGACCGGCCCGCAACGACGAGCGGGATGTCGCGGCCGAGCCGCCGTGTGGCCTCGGCGAGTGTGGCGAAATTCTTGCGCGGCTCCCACGCGCCCACGGCGAGGACGAACCGCTCGGGAAGGGAGTAGCGCTCGCGGACGGCCCGGACGCGCTCGGCGGGGGCCGGTCGGAAACGCGGGTCGACGCCGGAAGAGATCGCGACGACGCGCGCCGCGTCGAGGCCGAGGTGACGCACGGCCGAGGCCCGGGTCGCTTCCGACACGGCGATCACGGACGTGGCGCGTGGAAGCCGCCGGGCCACGCGGCGCCAGTAGACGGCATGGCGCCACGGCAGCAGGCCGGGCTCGTCGAGGAACGCCAGGTCGTGGAGCGTCGCGACGACGGGGCAACGCAGCCCCGGCACGGCGCCGAGGGGCGAGAAGAAGACGTCGACGGGACCTCGGGCCAGGGTCCGCGACAGCGCTCGGTCTTCCCACCACCACCGGAGCAGCGCGGTCTGCGGCCCGGGCACGATGCGCGTCCGGGCCCACGCCTGTGACGGCGTCGCCGGAGCGTAGAAGCGAAAATCGATGGCCGGGGCGATGCGGAGCAACTCCGGCAGCAGTCCCTCGGCGTAGCGTCGTAGCCCGCCGCGCGGCTCCAGCAGTGGCCGCGCGTCGACGCCGACGATCAGGCCCAGAGCGCCTCGAGGGCGGCGCCGGCGTCGGACCAGCGGAAGCGCGCGACGGCGAACGCCCGGCCGCGTGCGCCCAGGGCCGCGGCGCGCTCCG
This sequence comes from uncultured Acidobacteriota bacterium, assembly GCA_902826455.1. GTDB lineage: Bacteria > Acidobacteriota > Vicinamibacteria > Fen-336 > Fen-336 > CADEEV01. Next base: position 25,044 of record CADEEV010000035.1, read on the forward strand.
GGTCCTTCAGGAGCGTGAGCGTGCGATCGGCGATCTCGCTCGCGTCGCGCCCGATCCAGACCTCCTCGTCGCTCGCGCCGAGCGCGCGGCGGGCGGAAGGAGTCGTCACGCAGGGCACGGCCATGGCGAGGGCCTGCAGGAGCTTGTTCTGCAGGCCGGTGCCCATCGCCATGGGCGCCACGAACACGCGCGCGCCGGCATAGCAGGCGCTGATGTCGTCGACCCAGCCGGTCACGGTGACGCCGTCGCCCGCGAGACGCCGCACGCGCCTCGTGGGCGAAGCGCCGGCGATCAAGACGCGGCACGACCGGTCCTGCCGCACCCGGGGCAGGATCTCCCGGACGAGCTTCTCGGCGGCCAGCACGTTGGGCGGGTAGGCCATGTTGCCGACGAAGAGCAGGTCGTGCTCCTTGGCGGCCGGGCGCGGCCGGAACGTCTCGAGGTCGACGCCGTTGCCCACGACGCGGATCGCGTCCCGGCCCGGGTGGCCGATGTGGTCGCGATCCTGTTCCGAGATGATCGCCGACTTCGGGAAGTGCTCGAGCAGGCCGGCCTCGTAGCGCGCGAGTCGCGCGGCCTCGAGGCGCAGCAAGCCTCCCAGCATGCCCGGCAGCAGTGCCGCGCGCTGCTCGAAGCCCCACGAGAACGCGTCCATGTAGTCGAAGGCGACCGGCACGCGCATCCGCTTCGCGTACTCCGCCGTCCGCACCAGCTGGCAGAACACCCGGTCGGGCCGCACCTCCTGGATGAGGGCATCGATGCGGCGTTGCGCACGCGCCGAGAGGAAGTAGCCGACCTGCAGCGGCAAGCCGGTCAGGGCGGCCCGCACGAGCCCGGCGGCCGTCTCGAGGGCACTGAACTGGATCACCTCCACGCGCGCGCAGAGCCTGTCGAGGACGGCCCGGGACTCGCGACCGACCGGGGCGTGGCTCAAGGCGCACAGGGTGATCTCGTGGCGAGCCGCGAGCTCGGCGATCTGGTGGAACGCGCGGAGCTTGTCGCCTTTGTCGAGCGGATGCGGGAAGCGCGAGACCAGGACCAGGAGCTTCATGCGGGCGGAGGCAGCGAATCATAGAGGCTGGAGAGCCGCCTCGCCAGCACCCGGCGGTCGAAATGGCGCGCGGCGAAGGCGTGGGCCGCCGTGCCCAGGCGCCGCACCAACGCCGGCTCGTCGAGGCAGCGGCCGATGCGCTCGGCGAACTCTGCCGGGTCGTCGGCCTGGAGCAGCTCGCGGCCGTCCTCGGCACCGAGTCCCTCGGCGCCCCAGCGCGTCGTGACCACGGCCCGTCCCTCGACGAGCGCTTCCACGACCTTCACGCGCAGGCCGCTTCCCGAGCGCACGGGCGCCACGAGGATGGCACCCTGCCGCACGTACGCCCGGGCGTCCTCGACTTCGCCGTCGACGACCACGTTGGGCGCGACGTGGGCGGCGGCGAAGGCACCGACGCCTCGGCCCGCGAGATGCAGTCGCACCTGCGGATGGCGTCTCAGCACCAGGGGCCACGCTTGGGCCAGGAACCACGACACGCCCTCGGCGGTCGGCCCCCAGTCCATTGCCCCCAGGTGGAAGAGTTGCGCAGGCTCGAGGATCGGAGGTGCCGCCTCGGGCACCTCGAACCCGACCGGCAGATCCAGCACCGGTCCGCGCGCGACGGCACGGCAGGCCTCGGCGACACCGGGAGAGATCGCCGCCACGGCGTGGGCGCTGCGCCAGCAGGCCCGCTCCAGCCGGCCGACGCGGCGCGCCTGGGCCGCGAGCCACGCCGAGACCAGCCCCTGGGCGCCCTCGGCGCGCTGACGCCACAGCTCCTCTTCCACGTTGTGCGCGCGGAACACGACCCGTGCTCCGGCCTGCAGGGCGAGGCGCTGGTACGGCGCGACCGGCAGGCCCTCGACCTGCACCACGTCCCAGGGCTGCTCGAGATGCGCCCGGAGCCGACGCTCGTACTCGCGGCTCACGAAGCGCGCGACGGCGTACGGCAGCGTGCCCGCGACGTTCGCGAGCGCGGCGGCCGGGCGCAACCGGGTGTCGACCTCGACCGATTCCAGCGTGAGTCCCGTGATGGCCGATCGCCCTGCGCTTCGGTCGGGATGAGCAGCCGTCGCGACGCTCAGCGCGTGGACGGTGTGCCCTTCCTCCGCCAGGCCGGCCGCGAGCTCCCAGACCGCGCGCGTGCCGCCGTCGACGGGCGGGCAGGGCGGTTTCGGGCACAGCAGCAGGATCCTCAACCGGCGCACCTTCCGTCAGGGGGCCGCGAAAGTCCAGCCCGCCCGGTGAATAATGCGCGCCGACCATGAGTCCTTCCGTCCTCCTGCTCGGAATCGCGCTCGTCGCGAGCGTGTGCGGCGAGCTCAAGCTGCCGGGACTCGGCATCGGCGTCCAGAACGTCGTGCTCCCGGCGTGCGGTCTCGGACTGTGGCTGCTCCATCGCTCCGGGACGCGAGCGTTGTTGTCGCGGCATCGGAGCCTTCTGGGAGCGTGCGCGGCGCTGCTCGCCTGGACGTTCGTCTCGGCCGCGGCCAGCTCCGAGCCCCGCCTCGCGCTGCGGACCGCGCTCAAGGCCGCGACGCTCGCTCCCCTGTTCCTCGGCTTCCTGGCACTCCTCGGCGAGCGGGAGCGGGCGAGGCTCGCCTTGCGCACGCTGTTCGCCTTCCTGCTGCTCCTCGCGCTCGGCGGCGTCTTCGAAGCGCTCTTCCCCGACGCGGCGCTGTGGCGCGCGTTCCGGTCGAGCGATTCCCTCGCGATCCAGCCACGCATCGCGTCGTTCATGCCCTGGCCGAATCCCTTCGGCGTGATGATGGTCGGCGGCGTCGCCGTCAGCGCGGCCCTCGCGTTCCGCGGCTGGCTGGGCGCAGGCGCGGCCCTCGCGGCACAGGTCTTCTTCCTGACCCAGGTGGCCCAGTCCGGCAGCCGCAACGCCTGGGGCACGCTGGGCGTGACGCTCGTCGTGCTCGGGCTCTGGCGCGTCCTGAAGATCTGGCAGGTCGCGGCGCTGGCCCTCGTCTTCGGCGGCGCGCTGTTGCTGTTCCCGGTGGCCGCCTGGCAGGCGGGCCTCAAGGAGAAGGTGCCGGTGATCGAGGCGATGGTGCCCGAGGGCGCTCGCGAATCCCTCTCGATCGCGCCGGCGCGACTGTCGCTCTCGATGCGCGAGCAGCTCTGGAACGCCGCGAAGGCCGAGGTGCTGCGGCGGCCCCTCCTCGGCATCGGTCCCGGCGTCTTCTCGGTCGTCGTGTCGCAGCAGGTGCTCGGCAAGGTGGGCTTCAACACCCACTGCCTGCCCCTCAACCTGCTCGTCGAGCTCGGCGTCCCGGGAGTGCTGCTGGCGGGGCTCGCTCTCCTCTTCGCGTGGCACGGGCGTGACCCGCGGCCCGGGCCCGCCGGGCCCGCTCTCGTGCCGCTGTTCGTCGGCCAGGGCATCGACTGCTTCCTGTACGACCCCACGTCGGTCACGGTCCTGCTGCTCCTGATCGCGGCTCTCGCCTCGGGTCGGGAGGAGTGATCCGGGGCGTGCTGTGGTCGGTCCTGCACCAGGGTGCGGGGCGGGCCGCGACGTTCCTGTTCTTCGCGAGCCTGCCGTGGCTGATTCCGCTCGAGGCCGTCGGCCACTTCAGCCTGACCTGGACCGCGCTCCTCCTGCTACTGCAGCCCGCCTTCGACTCGGCCCTCGGCCTGCTGCTCGTGAAGGCGATCGCCCGCGGCGATCGCGAGCGCGCCGGCGCCGCGCTGCGTCAGGCCGCGCGGGCGTTCCTGCCCGCCGCCATCCTCGCGGGCGTGATCGTGGTCGCGCTCGGGGCGAACCCCGGCGTCACAGGACTGCTGGTCCTCGGCCTGGGCCTGAGCCTCCCGCTACAGGCGACGTTCGCGCTCAGCCGCGGCGAGGGTGCACTCGAGCTGGAGGGGAGCGTCGGGACCCTCCAGAAACTGGCGCTCCTTCCGTTGGCGGCGGCGCTACACGCCGCCGGAGTCGGCGGCGAGTGGCTGCCGGCGCTGGCGCTGCTGTTCTCGGCCCTCGTGGGCTGGCTGCTGCTGGGCGCGCTCTTCGCCGGCCGGTTGCGAGCGCTCGGCGGCCTGCTGAACGTCGGCGCGACGGCACCGGGACTCGGCCGCGAAGCCGCGCTGCTGACCGGAACCGCCGTGGCCGTGCTGCTCTACCAGCGCCTCGACCTGTTCCTGCTCGGCTCGCTGCGCGAGGCCGCCGACGTGGGCCGGTACGCGACCGCTGTTCGCTGGGCCGAGATCGGCTATGTCGCAGCCCATGCCCTCATGCTCGTCGCGTTTCCGCGCCTGGCCGCGAGCGCGCCGGCACACCGGCCAGGTCCGCGGGGCGCACTGGCCTTCGGCGCCCTCGGGCTCGTGGTCGGGGCCGGGGTCTGGAGCCTCGGCCGCTGGATCGCGCCCCTCGCCTACGGCGCGAATGGCGCCGCGATCGGCGGCCTCGTGACGGCCCTGGCGCCGAGCGTGCCTGCGGTGTTCGTCGGGGCGTTCGCGACGCAGTCCCTGGTCGCTGCCGACCGCTCGCACCTGGGCCTCAAGGTGGCGCTCGTCGGACTCGGCGCCAACCTCGCGGTGGCGCTCGTGGCGATCCCAGCCTGGGGCGCCCGGGGTGCGGCGCTCGCGACCGTCGTCACCGAGGCGGTGATTGCGCTGGCGGCGTTGCTGCTGCTGCATCGCCTGCGGCCAGGCCTCGCCTCAGGAGCTCCGGAAGCGTCGGCGTCGTCGTCGCGATGAACTGGAACACGAAGTAGCGCGTCCCGGACGGCAGCGCGGCCAGGACGGCTTCGAGCGGCGCGTGGTGCAGGCGCGCCCGGTGCACCGAGACGAAATGCTCCTCGAACCCGGAGCTCATGAGGACGTCGAGGAAGGAATCGCCGAACAGCGTCACCGGCGGCAGATCCTCCGGCGTCGGCGCCTCGAGGCGATGCACGTACTCGAAGGGTCCGACACCGAACGCTCGCGCGGCAGGCCGAGGCTCCCAGGTGCGCCGGACGAAGAGCGCGCGTTCGTTGATCGGAGTGAACAGCGGCATGAACTCCGCTTCACCTCCCGAGAACAGCCGTTCCTCCGTCTCGAGGCGGAAGCGGAAGCCGCGCGGCGCGCCCGCGATCGCCGCCATGCGATCCACCAGCGCCCGGGCGATCTCGAACGCCGCGGGCTCGTTCCAGTGGAAGTCGGTGCGGTAGAAGGCCGGCCGCTGCCGTGCGACGTCGTGAAGGATCGGGCTCGCGTCGACGTAGGCCGGGCCGAGCGCGCCGTGCAGACACCGCCGGAACTCGGCGTACCGGGGCCGCGCACTACCGCGAGGCGCCGACGCGGGCAACGCGTCGGGATGAAACGCGTCCTTCAACTCGTTGTCGAAGACGACGAGCGTCACGCCGCGGTTCGCGAGACGCTGTTGCAGCCGCTGGAGATCCCGAACGATGCCGTCGAGCTGGCCGACGTCCATCGCCTCGACCCGCGGCTCCTCCACGTCGAGCAGGCTCCTGTAGAAGAGCCAGCCGTCGCGACCGATATGGACGCGGTCGGAATAGCCGAAGATCGAGTAGTCGATCTGGGTCTCGAGCCGGATCAGCAGATTGCGGCCGGGATAGCGGTCGCCGAACCAGTGCTGCCAGCCCAGCAGGTACTCCGTCAGGTCGGTGCGCGTCGCCCATGCGGGCGCCGCCGTCGGCGCGCGCTTCTCCGAGAGCGGCGCGTCGGGCAGCCAGCGCGTCAGCCCCTGCAGCGCCGGGAACAGGAACAGCAGCGCGAAGCCGGCGATCGTGAGCAGCGGCCGGGTGCGCGTCAAAACTGGAAATAGATGAAGGGGTTGAAGCTCTTGGGCGACTGCGCGACCAGCGCCAGGGCCGTGACCGTGAGGGCGGCGAGCGATCGCAGCGGCAGGAGTGCCGGTCGGACCTGTGGCTCGTCGGGCCAGAGGGCGAGCAGGCTGGCGGCGGCGAGCGCGGTCACGTGGTTGGCGGTGAGGTAGTAGGCCGGCGTGAAGAGCGGATCGGGAGCCGCCGTCAGCCCGGCCAGCGCGCCGAAGTACGACACGGCGGCGGCCAGCGACGGGGAGCGGAAGAAGACCCACCCGAGCATCACCAGCGTGAAGGTCAGCGCCTGCCCCGCGAGGCCGCGCGTCACGAAGCCCCTGCGGCCGGCCACGCGCTCGAGCGCCAGCAAGCTCCCGTGGTAGAGCCCCCAGGCCACGAACGTCCACGCCGCACCGTGCCAGAGGCCGCACGCGAGGAACACGAGGCCAAGATTCACGGCCGTGCGCGCGGCTCCACGACGGTTCCCGCCCAGCGGGACGTAGACGTAGTCGCGGAACCACGTCGAGAGCGTCACGTGCCAGCGCCGCCAGAATTCGGTCACGCTGTGCGACCGGTACGGCTGCCGGAAGTTCTCGGGCAGCGTCAGCCCGAACACGCGCCCGAGGCCGATGGCCATGTCGGAGTAGCCGGAGAAGTCGAAGAAGATCTGGAACGTGTAGCAGAGCAGTCCCAGCCACGCCGTCCCGGCACCCAGCGACCCGCCGCCGGTCGCGAAGACCTGGTCCGCGACGCGACCCAGGGTGTCTGCCAGCAGCACCTTCTTCCCGAGGCCGAAGCCGAAGCGCGCGAGGCCTTCCTCGACCTGCGCGAGCGAGTGGGTGCGCTCCGAGAGCTGTCGCGCGATCTCGTGGTAGCGCACGATCGGGCCCGCGATGAGCTGCGGGAAGAACGACTTGTAGAGCGCGAAGTCGCGGAGCGACCGGCACGGCGGGCTCTCGCCGCGATACACGTCGACGACGTAGGACGTGCCCTGCAGCGCGAAGAACGAGATCCCGGCGGGCAGGAACAGCTGCGGGACAGTGAAGAGCGGCGCACCGCTCCAACCGAGGGCCTGGTTCGCGATCGCGGTCGCGAAGGCCGCGTACTTGAAGAGTGCCAGCGGCAGCAGGTTCGCGACGCTGGCGACGATCAGCAGCGCGCGCCGTCGTCCTGGCTCCGCATCGGGCATGCGCAGCGCGATCCAGTGATTCACGACGATCGTCGCCGCCAGGACGATCGAGTAGAACCCGGCGCCGAGCACGTGGAAGACCAGGCTCGAGAGCAGGAGGAACGCGTTCCTCGCGAAGCGCGGGCAGAGGAAGTAGCCCACGACGACCGCCGGCAGGAACGCGAACAGGAACGCCGGCGCCGAAAAGACCACCCGCTAGGGACGCAGGCCGTCGTGCAGCGTGCCGAGCAGCGCTCCGCTGCGATCGGAGAAGTACTCCCAGAACATGGCCCCCGCCAGACCGCGCTCGCGGATGTAGCGGCACTTCTCGCGCAGCGATTCCGGGTCGTCGTACGCGATGAAGAGCCGCTTCTCCCCGTTCCAGAGGTACGGCGCGTGCGCCGCGGCGTCCCAGCGCCGCGCGAAGCCGTTGCGGTTCACGAGCTCGGCCGCGAGCCGGTCGTAGTTCGTCTCCAGGCGTTCCTTCGGCTCGCTGCCGGACTGGTAGAGGCCTTCGTTCGCAGGCGTCACGTTCGCCCAGGCCCGGCCGTAGAACGGCACGCCGACCACGAGCCTGGCCGCGGGCACGCCCGCGGCGAGGAACTCGTTCACCGAACGATCGACGGACTGGCGGTCCGGGTCTGCGGGGTTCGCGTACAGGTTCGAATGGTGGCCGGCGAGGGGCCCGCCGACCCGGAAGTCGTACGTCATCAGGTTCACGTAGTCGACGACGGCCTGCACCTTGCCCATCTCGGTGTGCTCGAGGAAGTCGGAGCCGGCGCCGGCCGCGAACGTGAGCCAGTAGCGGCGCTTCGACGGCGCGCCCAGGGCATCGAGCGCCGTGCGCAGCTCGGACATCAAGGCCGTGAAGTTCGCCTTGTCCTCGGGGCGGTGGACGTTGCCGAACCCTGGCAGCCCGGGGTACTCCCAGTCCACGTCGAACCCGTCGAGGTCGCGCTCGCGGACGAAGTCGACGGCGCTCTGCACGAAGCGCTTCCGGCTCTCGGCCGTGAGGGCTGCGTCCGAGAATCCGCCCGACCAGGTCCAACCGCCGACCGATACCAGCAGTTTGAGGTGAGGGTTCGCCGCCCGGAGCGCGCGCAGCGCCGCGTAGTTCTCCGGATCCTTCGCGAAGCCTTCCACGACGCGCCCGTCCTTGATGTTCGCGAACGCGTAGTTGATGTGGGTGAGACGCCGGGCGTCGATGGCCTTCGTGTCGATGCCCGCGTCGCGGGCGAACACGTACGCGATGATCGCCTTGCCGCCTTCCGCGGCGAGCGCCGGAACGGCGGCGAGGCCGAGCAGGAGCGCCAGGAGTCCCTTCATGGGGCTGGAGGATAGCGCCAATTGCGCTAGGCTCGAGGCCCAGCCGAGGAGATTCCGGATGCGCATGACCTACGTCGGTGGACCCACTGCTCTGGTCGAGATCGGCGGCCTGCGTCTGCTGACGGATCCGACGTTCGATCCGGCCGGCGGCGAGTACAAGGCAGCCGCGTACTCGCTGCACAAGACACAGGGACCGGCCGTGCCGCTCGCGTCCATCGGCGCGCTCGACGCCGTCCTGCTGAGCCACGACCATCACTTCGACAACCTCGACACGAGCGGCCGCGAGCTCCTCGGTCGCGTGCCGCGCGTACTCACGACCGAGGCCGGCGCCGGCCGCCTCGGGGCTCCCGCCCTCGGCATGAAGCCGTGGGACGCCGCCGAGATCCCCCGCCCGTGCGGTGCGCCGTTGCGCATCGCCGCGACGCCCGCGCGCCACGGCCCCGCCGGCGGCGACCGCGGGCCGTGCGTCGGCTTCGTGATGAGCCTGGAGGGCGAGGGCGCCGTCTATCTCTCGGGCGACACCGTCTGGTACGACGAGCTGCTCGAGGTCGGCCGGCGCTTCGACGTGCGCGTGGCCGTGCTGTTCATGGGCGCCGCGCGCGTGGCCGTGGCGGGGCCGTCGCCACTGACCTTCACGGCGGAGGAGGGCGTCGCGGCCGCGCGTGCCTTCCCGGACGCGACGATCGTTCCGGTCCACTTCGAGGGCTGGGGGCACTTCACGGAATCGCGGCCGCAGATCGCCGCCTCCTTCGAGGCCGCTGGACTCACGCCGCGCCTGCGCTGGCTTCCCCCTGGCGTTCCGACAGAGCTGTAGATCTCCCGGCCGCGGGCACGCGCCCTGCGTCTAAAGCGCGCAGGAGGACTCCTCATGCTGCTGACGTTCCTGCTGGCCGCGCTGGCCGCCGGGCCGATCCCCGACACGCCGAAGGGCCGACAGGCCGCGGGCTTCGTCTCCGCCATCTCGACGGGCGAGCGGGGTGTCATCGAATCCTTCATCGCGGCCCACTTCGACGCGGACGACCTGAAGCGCCAGCCGGCGGCGCCGCGGGCCGAGCGCTGGACGCGGCTCGCGAGCGAGGTCGGGCCCCTGGAGGTGCGGCGCTACCGGGAGAGTCCCGAGGGAGCCGAGCTGCTGGTCGCGGCGCGCGCTGGTCAACTCCATGAACTGCGGATCGAGATGGCCGAGCAGCCGCCGTTCGGCATCCGCGGCGCCGATCTCGAGCCGGCCGACGCCGACGCCGGCGCCGATGTGGAGCCCGCGGCTGACGACGACGCCTTCGTGGCGCGCGCGAGAGAGCTGGTGACTGGGCTCGCCGCCCGGAAGCTCTTCGCGGGCGCCGTGCTCGTGGCGCGGGACGGCCGCGTCGTGATGCACGAGGCCTTCGGCCTCGCGGACCGCGAGTCCGGCACGCCGAACGGGCCCGAGACGAAGTTCAACATCGGCTCGATCAACAAGGTGTTCACGCAGGTCGCGATCGGCCAGCTGCTCGAGGCCGGCCGGATCCGTCTCGACGACACGATCCGCACGCACGTCCCCGACTATCCCGCCGACCCCGGCGACCGCATCACGATCCGCCAGCTCGTCACCATGCGCTCGGGCCTCGGCGACTTCTTCGGCACGGAGTTCGACGCGTTCCCGAAGGCGCGGCTGCGCAGCGTGCGCGACTACCTGCCGCTGTTCGTCTCGCAGCCGCTGCGCTTCGAGCCCGGCGCGAGCCAGCAGTACTCCAACGCCGGCTACGTCGTGCTGGGCCTGATCGTCGAAGCCGCGAGCGGCCAGACCTACTACGATTACGTGCGCACCCACGTCTTCGAGCCCGCGGGCATGCGCGACACCGGCTCGTTCGCGATCGACGAGGCCGTGGCCGACCGCGCGACGGGCTACACGGGCGAGCGCTCCAACCGTGAGCTGCTGCCGGCCCGTGGCAGCTCGGCCGGCGGCGGCTACTCGACCGCGGGCGACCTGCTGCGCTTCGTCCAGGCGCTGGCCGCGGACCGGCTGCTCTCGCCCGCGTACACCGACTGGATGCTCGACCGCGGCGAGCACGACCCGCGGCCGGCGGCGGCGGCGCCGCGCGGCCGGAGACGGGCCATGGCCACGGGGTGGGCGGGCGGCACCGTCGGCGTCAACGCGCTGCTGGAGGTCGACCTCGGCCGCGGCATCACCGTGGTCGTGCTCGCGAACCAGGATCCTCCCGCGGCCGAACGGCTCGGACGGCGGGTGCGCGACCTGCTGCCGCGCACGCCCGGCCCTCACCAGGCGATGCCGTAGTCCTCGCCGTCGTTGCTCGAGCCGCCCCAGAGCGTGCCGTGCTCGGTGTCGAAGAAGATCGCGTTGATGGGTCCCGAGGTGAGGCGGTCGTAGTCGAGGGTGTAGCCCATCGCCGTCAGCTCGTTCCGCGTCCACGGCGGCATCGACTCGTTGAGCGTCAGGCGGCCGGGCTTGGACTCGTGGTTCCCGAACGAGTCGCGCATCTGGTAGCTCGTGACGTTCGGGGCCTCGGTCGCCTCCTGCACGGTCATCCCGAACTCCACGATGTTCAGGAAGAACTGCAGCAGGTTCTGGTCCTGGGTGTCGCCGCCTTGCACGGCGAAGGCCAGGAACGGCTTGCCGTCCTTCAGCGCGAGGCTCGGCGTGAGCGTCACGCGCGGGCGCTTGCCGGGTGTCAGGACGTTGAACGGGTTCTCGGCCGGGTCGAGCACGACGCTCTGCAGGCGCTGCGACAGGCCGATCCCCGTGCGGCCCGCGAGCACCGCCGGCTGCCAGCCGCCCGAGGGCGTCACCGAGACCACCCAGCCCTCCGCGTCGGCCGCTTCGATCGACGTCGTGCCGGCACGGAACGACTCGGCGTCGGGCCGCGTCGCGTCGGCGGCGCTTTTCGGTCCGCCGTCGGTGCGCCAGCGCGAGAGCACGTCGGCGAAGGGATTGGTCGCTCCCTGGAACGGGTAGGGATCCCCGGGCCGCACGTCGGGATCGTTGCGGTCCCATCGAATCTGCGCGTAGCGCTGCTTCGCGTACGCCTTCGACAGCAGGCCTTCGATCGGCTCCGCGGGCGGGAAGGCCGGATCGCCGTAGTAGAAGTCGCGATCGGCGAAGGCCAGGTTCATGGCCTGGTACAGCGTGTGGACGTAGCGCGCGGAGTTGTAGCCCATGGCCTTGAGGTCGGCGTTCTCGAGGATGTTGAGGGCCTGCAGCAGGGCCGGCCCTTGCGTCCACGTGTCGAGCTTGTAGACCTCGATGCCCTTGTACGTCGTCTTCCGCGGCTCCTCGAGACGCCACTTCCAGCTCGCGAGGTCCTCGAGGGTGATGAGGCCACCCTGCTCCTGCGTGCCGCGCACCAGCTCCTGCGCGATGTCACCCTTGTAGAATCGGTCGTACGCGGCGAACAACGCTTCGCGCCGGCTCTTCTTCGCCTTCAAGGCCTGCTGCTCGGCCTCCACCAGCTTGCGCAGCGTCGCCGCGAGCTCGGGCTGCCGGAAGATCTCCCCCGCCTTCGGCGCCTCGAAGGCCTCGCCGGCGTGGGGCAGGAAGACGGCCTTCGAGTACGGCCACTGCTTGATCCACGACTTCTGCCGCTCGATCGTCCGCGAGAGCTGGCCTTCGATCGCGTAGCCGTCGGCCATCTCGATCGCCGGAGCCAGCACGTCCTTCAGGCTCAGGGTGCCCCACTCGGCCAGCATCACGATCAGCCCTGCGGGCGTGCCGGGCGTGACCGCCGCCAGCGGGCCGTACTCGGGCGGGTAGTTCATGCCCTTCGCCCTGAAGAACTCCGGAGTCGCGCCGGTGGGCGCCATGCCCAGGGCGTTCAGCGCGATCACCTGCTTCGTGCGCGGGTTGTAGACGAGAGCCTGGGTCTCGCCGCCCCAGCTCAGGGTGTCCCACATCGTGCACGTCGCCGCCAGCATCGCGGCCGCGGCATCGACGGCGTTGCCGCCCTTCTGGAACATCATCGAGCCCGCCGTGGCGGCCAGGGGCTTGCCGGTGATCGCGACCCAGTGCCGGCCGTGGAGCGGCGGCTTCACGGTGGCGGCGTCGGCGCGGCTCGCCAGGAGCAGCGCAAGGACGACCCATCGTCGCTTCATCGTTTCGCCTCCTGGGCCGCCACCACGGCCTTGAGCTCGTCGATCGTGCGCAGGACGCCGCCGCGCATCACCCGGTCGACGCGGCGCAGGTTGGCGACGTCCGCGGCGGGATCGGCCGTGAGCACGAGCAGGTCCGCGACCTTGCCCTTCTCGACCGTGCCGACCTCCTTGTCGCGGCCCATCGCGAGGCTACCGCCGCGCGTCGACGCCACGAGCACCTGCGCCGGCGTCAGGCCGGCCGCGACCATCGCTTCCATCTCCGCGTAGACCGAGGGGCCGTGAAGCGTCAGCGGATTGCCGGCGTCGGTCCCCATGGCCACGGGGATGCCGGCCTCGACGATGCGCTTCAGGTTGGCCGCCATGATCGGGTCGGCGGCGTCGATACGGGCTCGCCGCCTCGCCGCGGTCTCGAGGTCCCCATGCCAGGGGTTGTCCGCCGAGCTCGCGACGTGGGCCCGGGTCGTCGCGTCGACGCAGGCGTTCGGGTCGTCGATGACCGGCGCCGTGTGCTCTCCGGCGGCCACGGACATCCGGCGATAGCCGTCGAGAACGGTCAGCGTCGGGTTGTACACGGTACCCGCCTGCCGGGCGAGCTCCAGGAACTCCGGATCGACCGGCGCGTCGTCCACGCTGTGCACCAGCAGGTGCGCACCGGCGCGCAGGGCGACCTTCGCTTCCGCGAGGCCGGTCGCGTGGACGATCAAGGGGAGCCCGAGCTTCTTCGCTTCGTCGCCGGCGGCCAGCACCGCCGGCGCGTTCGCCTCGACGGTGAGCTCCGGCGTCACGATGTACCAGACCTTCACGGCATCCGCGCCGATGGATTTCAGGTAGCGCACACCTGCGCGGGCGCTGTCCGGATCCTTCAGCAGCGCGAACTGCCGCGCGGCGGGGAGGGTCGTGCGCGCGGGCTCGAACGTGGAGAGGAGCGGGCCTGCCGCCGACACGCGGGGCGCCGTGAGGTCGAGGGCGTGGGCTCGCGCCATGGCGACGGTCCACGGGTAGCCGCCCACGTCGAAGACGCTCGTGACGCCAGCGCAGAGGTAGGAGCGGAAGAAGCGCTCGGGGTGCGCTTCGAGATCCGCCTGCACGGTCTCGTAGGGATGGATCGACCGGACGTCGAATGCGTCGGGCCGGCCGTCGGCCCACCCCGTCTGGCTGAAATGGACGTGGGCATCGATCAGGCCCGGCATCAGCCAGCGCCCCTCGAGATCCACGACGGCGACGCCGGGCGGGATCGCGCATGCCGCGCGAGTGCCGGCGCAGGTGATCTTCCCTTCGGCCACGAGCACCACGGCGTCTGGCAGCGGCGGCGCGCCGGTCCCGTCGATCAAGGTCGCGCCGACCAGGGCCCGGGCCGGTGGGGGCGTCCCCGCGGGAGCGTCGAAGGCCGTGCTCACCGCGATCCGCCAGCCGGCCGGCGTCTTCAGGAACGTGCGCTCCGAGAGGCCCGAGTGCTCCTCGGCCCCATAGCGCACCCGGTATCGATAGGTCCCGTAGACGACGCCGTCGCGTACCGGCACGAGGCGCAGGTCGAGGGCCTCGAACGTGTCCGGCCAGGCCTCGCCCGCGTCCTTCTCGAGTCCCGCGTACCCGAGGTCGAAGCCGGCAGGGCCGGTGCGCGCGAGCGTCGGGGCGTTCAGGTAGCAGGACAGATAGGCCGCACGGTCGCGGTGGGCGATGGCGTCGAGGTTGAGTTGGAACAGGGCCCGCGCCGCAGCCACGTCGGGCGGCTCGGCGGCCGGAGCGGCCGCCTGGAGGACGAGGAACAACCCGAGAGCGAGCATCACGTGAGCCTCCGTCCGATGACGGGGATTCTAGGCCCGTGACGGCGGTTTGACATGAAAGGCCGGGTGCCCCGAGCATATATGTCTTGGCTTCTCGACCGACGGAGATCCGTCTCGCGCTGACACCTGGGAGCCGCTTCGACGCGATCGACGTCACCCAGCGCCTGCGCGAGGACTTCGGCGACGTCCTCCGCAGCCACCCGCGCTTCCTGTACTCCTCGCTCCACACCACGGCCGGCTACATCGAGCACGGCCTGGCGACCCGGCTGCTCCACCATCGGGACCGTTTGTCGCAGTTCTTCTCGGCCTTCGGCGCGGTGTTCCCCGCGAACGCGCCCTACCGCCACGACGAGATGGACCAGCGCTCGGAGCTGAGCGAAGAACAGCGCCTCGTGGAGCCGAAGAACGGCGACTCGCACCTGACGTTCATCGGCGCCGGCATGCGCAACTGCGTCACATACCCGAGCCACGACGCGGCGCCCGTGTACTTCATCGACCTCGACGGCGTGAACGAGGGGACGAAGCGGCGGCGCCTCACCGACATCCTCGGCTACGACCTCGAGACCAACGTCGACCGGAGGATCTTCAGCATCCCCGTGTCGCGCCACTCCATCGACTCGGTCAACCTGGCCGACCCGGGCCTGGGGCTGCTCGAGGCGGCGGACGACATGATCGCCCGCTCGGGCATCGAGAAAGGCCGGATCGACATCGCGCTCCTGGCCACGGAGCGCAACGTCGGCCTCACGGTCAACGAGTACGAGACGCTGTTGATGCAGCACGATCTCACCGAGGTCCTCAAGGACCCCCTGCGTTACGCCGCGCTCAAGGGGCGCCATGCCCTCGACGATCCGCTGGCGCTTCCCGGCAAGGCCCACGACTACGCCACCTACGACATGGTGCGCGTGATCAACACGCTGCTCGAGGCCCTCAAGGTCGACGAGTCCGTGGTGGAGCGCCTCGTGGCGAAAGCCATGGCCGTTCCGGCGCGGCGCTTCCTGCGGCGGCGGCGCGTGAGCTTCCTGGCGTCGGACCAGGCCCACGAAGGCCGTGCCCGGCTGGTGCGGGGAACCTACCAGAGCCCGATCCTGGTGCAGTGGCAGGCGGCCGAGAGCCGCACGCGCCAGGTCGAGCTGACGCTGACGCGCCTCTCCTAGTTCCGGGCCGCGTCCAGGCTCGAGCGATCGTCCAGCAGCAGCCACTCGCTCACCGACAGCGGCAGGCTCCCGTTCGCGAGCAGCGCGTCGTGGAAGGCGCCGAGCTCGAAAGCGGCCCCCGCGTGATCGCGGTACTTGCCGAGCAGCCGCATCACCTGCCACTTCCCCACCATGTACGTGATCTTCTGCGACGGCGACGCGAGCGCTCCCGCCGCCTCGCCCTCGGCGGATTCCCGGTCGAGGCCGCCCGCCTCCATGAAGTACGTCACGGCCTGCTCGAACGTCCAGCGGCCCGTGTGCAGGTTCACGTCGACGCCGACGCGCGCCGCGCGATACCGCGACAGCCGCAGGATCTGGCCCTGGGCAGCCGAGCCTTCCGGATACAGGCCCGTCCGCATCAGCATCTCTTCCGTATAGAGAGCCCAGCCTTCGATCAGGACGCCGTCGCCGTGCTCGCGGCGGATCTCGTTCGTGAGGCCGTTGGCGATCGAGATCTGCAGGAAGTGTCCGGGGATGCCCTCGTGGCCCAGGATCGGCCGCGGGTCCTCGATGGCGGCGCGGATGTAGAAGTTCGGGCTCTTCGGGTCGTAGGTCGGGATGAAGTAGAAGCCGCTCGTGTCGCGCTCGTACAGGCCCGGCGCATTCATGAAGCCGCCCGGCGCCGTGGGCTTGAAGGCCTCGGGGAGCTGACGGATCGAGAACGCCCCGAGCGTCGGCGGCAGCGTCACGAGAGCGCGCGCCTTCAGGAACGCGATCATCTCCGTCTGCCGGCTCTCGTAGGCGGCGAGGAACGCCTGCTGGTCCTTCGGGATGCTTGCTGCTCGCGACGGGTCAGGGTTGGCCATCCGCGGATCGGGCAGCAGCGATTCGAGACCCCGGTAGCGCGCGAGCTCGGCTTCGCCCAGCATCGCGACCTGCGCTCCGTTCAACGGCAGCAGGTACACGTGGCGGAGCATCCAGTCGTACTTTTCCGGGCCCATCGCGACGAACTCGGGATTCTGGCCCTGCCGCGACTGCAGCCAGGCCGCGAACTCCTCGAGCGCACGCAGGGCCGCGTCGCGGGCCGACTGGAAGGCGGCGCGCTCCGTGGGCGAGAGATCGACCGTCAGGGTCGCGAGGCTGTCGCCGAACAGGGAGCCCATGGAACGCGCCGAGTCCGTCGCGAGGCGCGCGTAGAGGCCGTACGGTTTCGACAGGGCCCTGCGGCCGTCCGCGAGCATCGCCGGCATCGCCTTCAGCCGGGCCGTGGCCGCGAGGGCACGCTCGCGCTTCGGCGCGTACTCCTTCTTCAGCAGGGAGAAGATGGCGTTGCTGCACTCGCCCACGTAGACCTGGGGGTCCGTCTCCTCGCGCTGCAGCGTCCGCGAGAAGAAGTCGGCGCCCTCGAGCTGTGCCAGGAACAGGGCCTGGTCCACCTGGTCGTCCTTCGACCAGGCGCTCGTGTCGAGGGTCTTCACCTGCACGATCAGGTCCTTGACCCGCTGTCGACGCGCGGCGACGGCGCCGACGGAGTAGTCCGTCAGGCGGCTGTCACCCGTGTGCAGGCCCTGGTCGCTGCTCGAGACGGGGTACTGCTGGTTGCGCCAGACGTAGTAGGCCGAGGCGAGGGTCCGCAGTTCGGCGGGCTCGACCGCTCCGGCCACTGGCGCCCACAGCGCGAGCACGGCGAGGCACGTCGCGAGCAGCTTCATGGTTTCTCCGTCCGCGTGCGCACGGGAGCCTGGGAGAAGCCCCGGAGCGCTCGCAGCCATTGTTCCGTCAGGATCGCGAGAGCCTTCTCGCCCTTGGCCGCCGTGGCCCGCGTCGGATCGCCGAAGACCCCGGTCTTCGTGTACTCGGGATCGGCAGGATCGCGCGAGAACAGGCCCGGCTCGTAGCCGGGGTAGTCCTTCTCCCGGCCGCTCCCGTAGTCCGTGACGGCCTTGTCCATGTGGACGCGCTGCGGGTCGAGGAAGAGGTGGATCGACGTCTCGATCTCGTCGGCGTGGCCCCCGGCCTTCTGGGTCGCGAGGGCGCGCAGGGCGTCGGTCTCGAGGTCGTCCCAGGACACGACCAGCGTCGGGACGCCGGTCTGCTCGCGAATGTCGCGGGCGACGATCGCGAGGGGAAAGCCTCCGGCCCGCGAGATGCTGGTGTTGAGGAAGACGATGCGACGGGCGCCCGAGCGGATCAGCGAGCGCGCCACGGCGTCGACGTACTTGATGAAGACGGACGGATCTTCGACCTCGGTGCCGGGGAAGGCCCGGAACGCCGGGAGCCAGCCGTGGGCGATGCGCGGCGCGACGACGACCGGAAGCGCCTCGACGGCGCGCGCCGAGAGATAGTCCGCGACCGTCGCGTCGGCGTTGAGCGGGAGGTGCGGGCCGTGTTCCTTCGCTTCGGGCCCGAAGGGCAGCACCACGAGGGGCGCCGCGGCCAACCGGGTCTCGGCTTCGGGCCAGGTCAGGTCCCCGAGGTAGGCGCCCGGGCTCGCGGCCGCGGCGCCGGCGAGGACGAGGGCGGGTAGCAGCATCACCGCGCGAGCAGGGTGACGATCTCGTCGATCGCCGCCGTGGTGTCGCGTCCCTTCAGCGTGTTGTGGTTCGCGACGATCGAGAACACGTACCGGTCGCCCGCGCGACTCGTCACGTAGCCCGCGAGGGCGTTGGCCTGCTTGAGGGTCCCGGTCTTCGCCTGGACCCGGCCCTCGGCCGGAGTGCCGCGCAGGCGCCTCTCGAGGGTGCCGTCGACGCCGGCCGTCGGCAGGCTGTCGCGAAACACCGCCGCCTGCGGGTGGCTCTCCATGGCCACGAGCAGGTCGACGAGGTCGTGGGGGCGCAGCATGTCGGTACGCGACAGCCCCGAGCCGTCCTCCAGCGCCGCCACGAGGCCCGGCACGCCCAGGCGCTGGGCGAAGTCGGCCACGACCTCCCGGCTCTTCTCGAGGCTGCCTTCGCCGCGGCCCGCGACCCCGAGCAGCCGGCGCAGGATCTCGGCGTGCAGGTTGTTGCTCGGCTTGTTGACGCCCTTGACCAGCTCCCGCAGGGGCGGGCTCTCGCGGGAGGCGAGCACGCGCGCCCCGGGTGGCGCGGGAGTCGCGGTGGTCGTGATCTCGCCCGTGACCTCGATGCCGCGGGTGCGGAGCAGCTCCGCGAAGACCGTGGTCGCATAGCGGGCCGGATCCTCGAGGGCGACCTCGAGGTCGTCGCGGGCGCCTCCCAGCGGATAGGTGCCCGAGAGCTCGATGCGGCTGCTCCCGAGGGGCCGCACCAGCGTCAGATCGCTCTCGACGCCCGCGAGCGCGGTCGTGACCGAGGAGACGACGGAGTAGTACGCGGACGCCGGCACGCGATCCACGACGGCGGGATCGCCGACCCGGCTGCCCGGCAGCACGCTCAGGGTCGCGCACGCGTCGTTCCACGAGAGCGCCGACACCTCGGCTCCGTAGCACCAGACGAGGTCGGCCCACTCCCAGTCCTCGGGGCGCCGGTCCCGCAGGAGGCTCTCGTCGCCCACGAGGCGGCCCTGGATCCGGCTCACGCCGGCCGCGATCAGCGCGTCCGCCAGCACGTCGAAGCCGGTCCGGCCGTCGGGGTCCTTCCGCGCCAGCACGGGATCGCCACGGCCGACGAGGTAGAGATCGCCGAGGAGTCGTCCCTGGCCGTCGATCGGCGCGCTCGTCTCGAGGGTGGTGCGCATGCGGTACTCGGGCCCGAGCACGTCGAGGGCGGCGGCCGTCGTGACGAGCTTCATCGTGGACGCCGGCGTCATGTTCTTGCGGGCGTTGCGCTCGTAGAGCACCTGGCCGGTCTTCCCGCTGCGGATCTCCGCGGCCCAGAACAACGGCTCGAACTGGGGCCGGTCCAGGATCCTGTCCACGGCCTTCTTGAGGGCCGCCGGCGCCAGCTCGCGGCCCGAAGCGAGGGGCGCCGCCACCAACAGCGAAAGGACGATGAGCCTCGTCTTCGTCACGCCTGGCCCTCGACACAGCCGCGCCGCACGATCGCCTCGACCTCGGCGGCGAAGGCGGCCGCGCCGTCCGCGTCGCGGCCCGCGCTCGACAGAGGCGGGTGGATCCGGAGCCGCACCGTGCCGGGGCGCAGCGTCTTGATGCCCCGGGGCACGACGCCCTTCACGCCCACGATCGACACCGGCACGACGGGCACCGCGGCCTCGACGGCGAGGCTGAGGGTTCCGCGCTTGAAGTGACCGACCTCGGCCGTGGCGCTCCGCGTGCCCTCGGGGAACACCGCGACGGGCGTACCGCGCTGGATGCGCTCGGCCGCGCGCGCGAGGCTGCGCCGGGCCCGGAACGCGTTGCCCCGGTCGATCGACACGTGCCCTCCCAGGAACAGATACCAGCCGAGGAACGGGATCAGGTTGAGCGACTTCTTGTAGATGATCCGGAACGACACCGGAAGGTAGCCGAACAGGATGGGGATGTCGAGAGCGCTGCCGTGGTTCGCGGCGTAGACCGCCGGTCCCCGGGGAATGTGCTCGAGGCCCTCCACCACGACCTCGACGCCGCAGCTCACGAGGATGACGCGCGCCCAGTGCCGGGCGATGCGGTGGGCCGCGCGGCCGCTACGATCGAGGAGCCCCAGGAGCAGCGCCGGCCCCCCCATGACCAGGGTGTCGAGGGCGATGACGGGGACGGCGAGCAGCGCCCTCACGATCGCGTCGGGACGGCTAGTCGGCCGCCTTGGGCAACTCGCCCGCGGCCTCTTCGGTGACGCCCTCGCGCACGCTCTCGGCCGCCGCGCTCGGCGTCCCCACCGGACCCGTCACCGGCGGGAAGCGTTCGGTGCGCGTGCGCCCGTCGCGCAGCCGCTCCGCCCGCTCCGGGATGCGGAAGCGGCCGGTCTCCGTCTCGGCGGTGCCGGCCTCGGGCCAGCGGCAGAAGATCATCTTGCCGGCGGTCGTCTGCAGGACGCTCGTGACCGAGACCTCGATGGTCTTGCCCAGCGCGCGCTTGCCCTGGTCCACCACGACCATCGTGCCGTCGTCGAGGTAGCCGACGCCCTGGCCCTGCTCCTTGCCTTCCTTCAGGATGAAGACGCGCATGATCTCCCCCGGCAGCACCACGGGCTTGAGGGAGTTCGCGAGCTCGTTGATGTTCAGGACCGAGACGCCGCGCAGCTGGGCGACCTTGTTGAGGTTGAAGTCGGTGGTGACGATCTTGCCGCTCATCTTGCGCGCGAGCTCGATGAGCTTCAGGTCCACCTCGCGCACTTCCGGGAAATCGGTCTCCACGATCTGCACGTGGACGTTCCCCATCTTCTGGACCTTCTGCAGGATGTCGAGGCCGCGCCGCCCGCGGTTCCGCTTCAGCGAGTCCGTGGAGTCCGCCACCTGCTGGAGCTCGCGGAGCACGAACTGCGGGGCCACGAGGGTCCCCTCGAGGAAGCCGGTCTCGCAGATGTCCGCGATGCGGCCGTCGATGATGACCGACGTGTCGAGGATCTTGTACTGGTGGAGGCTGGCCGAGTCGCGGAAGGCGGCGATGATGCGCGCCGGCTCGAACCACTCGCCGTGCTGGGCGCCGACCGCGATCCCCATGTAGATGAGGATCACCACGAGCAGCACGTGGAAGAAGTGCTCCCCGAAGAGCTCGACGCCCCGCAGCGCCCCCCAGGTGAGGTGGGCGCCGATCAAGCCCGTGACGCCCCCGACGAGGGCGCCCACGAGCTGGTGGCCCGGCACGCTGCGGGTCTTGATCTCGAGGCCGATGACGATCAGCCCGGCCAAGGCTCCGAGCCCGGCGCCGACGACCGGCCCCCAGGGGTTGGGAATGTAGAAGTAGCCGGCGTTCACGAGGACGAACAGCACGAAGATGCGGAAGAAGACGAGCCACATGGGACAGGACCCTCGAGGCCGGGGCCGCCCGGCGCCCGCAATGAAGGGAATGATGCGCGGCCGGGGGGAATGATAAACCCGGGCCGATCCGGGTGCCATCGTGCGACGGCTGGCTAGGGGACCGCTGCCCCACACGACAGGTTGCGCGCTCGGCAGAAAGCTTCGAAGGCGGCCCGAATCTCGGGGTTGTCGGGCTGACTTCGCAGGGCGCCCTCGTAGAGAGCGACGATCTGCTCTGCCGGAATCTGCGACAGGTCGGCCAGGACCGGTGCGCCCGCGGGAGCCTGTTCGGCGCCGGCCAGCCGTGCCTGCGCCTGCTCGTT